>JALHNH010000055.1 GCA_022843625.1 Bryobacter sp.
CTTGCGCGAAGGTGAGATCGCCCTGGGATTGGCCTGGCCAACTGTCGTTGTTGAGGGTGTCGTGATCGTCTTTGAGCCAATAGGTGCTGGTGTTGCGGTTGAATTCGATCAGGCGGGGAAGGCTGAACATGCGCTCCCAGTGGTAGCGGGCCAGGCGGACGGAGGTGGCAACGGGTGGATCGTTGTCGTAGTAGACGAGGTCGCCGGTGAGGACGGCGAAGTTGGGGTTGAGCGCTTGCATCGAGGGGTAGATGGGGTGGCCGTCGACGTGGCCGCGATCGGGAAAGCCCTGGCAGGTCATGACGCAGAAGTGGATAGGGGTGGACTGGTTTGGGTTGGGGGCGGTTTGGAAGCGACCGCGGAAAGTGCTGGTTGGAGATTCGGCCTGATAGTAGTAAGTGGTGGCAGGTTTTAGTTTCGTTAGTTGGAAATGGTGGATACCGTCGGCGGTAGCTGGGATGTTGACCCATTTGGTTTTGGTGGAGGATTTGAGGTCTTCGCTGGTGGAGTAAGTGATTCGCATGCGACCGGTGGCGGGCGGGCAGGCACCTTCGAGTTTGTTGTCGAGATTGGGGCTGGTGAGGCGGGCCCAGAGGATGGCGGAGTTGTGAGTGACCTCGCCTACTCTTGTGCCTGTGGCGAAGCTGGAGGGTTGCGTCGAAAGGGCGATGGAGGCGAGGAAGTTGCGGCGGTTCATGCGTTTCTTATCGTACTTGAGGCGGGCGGGCCCCGGCGAAAATGCTGCTTTTACCGCGAAGAGTAAAGGCAAATGACAACCTGAAGCCCTGGGCTTGCGTTCTCCGCGCGGATTGTTCCCTGGTGAAGGAGTACAGCACGTTGTGCCAGGGATAGACCGAGTCCGGTGCCTCCGGATTGGCGTTCGCGGGCGGCTTCTACGCGGTAAAAAGGTAAGAAGATTTTCTCCAGCTCGCCGGCGGGTACACCAGGGCCACGGTCACGAACAACTACCTCGATTTCGGTGTTCCTCAACCGGAGAGACACGTCCACCGCATCGCCCACCGGACTGTATCGCACGGCGTTCCGCAAGACATTTTCGATAGCTCGACGGAGAAGCTCTTCGTTGCCGCGTACCATCGCGTCGTCGAGAGCGAGGCGCAGATCGCATTGCTTCTCGCTTGCCTCCCACTCACAGCCGGCAACAATCTCGCTTAGTAATTCCCGCAGGTCGACCGGGTCGCGCCGCAATGCTGAGGGGTCGCCCTCAGCGCGTGTGATGTCGAGCAAGCCTGAGACCATCTCCGATATTCGCTCGATTTCGGTCTGTAGCCTGGCGGCAGCCGCGTCGCGGTCTTCTGCTGTCCGGGTGAGCTTGGCAGCCACGGCCATTCGAGCCAGAGGAGATTGAAGCTCATGGGAAACGTCTTGGAGCAGGCGACGCTCCGAAGTGACCAGCGCCGTGATGCGTTCAGCCATTTGATTGAAGGATCGAGCCAAGGCACCGATCTCGTCTTTGCGCTGGATTGTAGACCGAGAGGAAATGTCGCCCGCGCCGAACTGTTCCATAGTGCGGGCAAGGCTCAGCACTGGGGAGGCCAAGCGTGTGGCGAAAAGCCAGCAAAGCAACGCGATCACGGCCGTCAGTAAGAGAATAAATAGCGGGTTGCCCTCACGAAGATCCCCTGGCCGGGCCAGAACGACAAACTGGAACCCGCGCTCTGAGTAGAGGCGGGCGAATTGGCCTTTCACCGGGAAAACCGAGGTCGCGCTGGCGATCAGTGAGCGATGATCTTCTCCCGTGGCAAGGTTTCGGCCGCTCGCGTCCACGAGCAGGTACCTTATGGGAAGCTGGGATTCAATTTTAGTGAGGTAAGCGCTTAGGCGGCTAGCCCCGCCTTGATCAAACGCTTCAAGGGCTTGCCGGAAAAAGACGGCATTCATGCGATCCATAAGCCCGCCACGCGGGGAGAAACGCGTCGAGATCATCGGCGAAGCAAAGAGGATAATCGCCAGGGAGGCCGCCAGCAGCAATACGAACCACAACAGGATGGTCTGGTAGAGCGACTTCATGCATTCCCATCCGACGCCGACGACAAGATGTATCCGACTCCTCGAATACTTTTGATGCGCACGCCAGCAGGGAGTAATTTCTGGCGCAAGCGGCTGACATGGACATCCACTGCACGGTCGTAGGCCTGAGCAGGACGCTGATAAAGCACTCCGGAGATCTCATCCCGCGTAACCTGACGGCCGACTGGCCGCACCAGCAGATCGAGGATCTCGAACTCGAAGCCTGTCAGGTCGAGGTTCCGGTCGCCATGAAGGACGGCGCGGTGGTGAGTCTTGATGGTGATCTCGCCCACTTCGATCACTTCGTCCACCGGTGAGGTTGAGTGTTTAGCGCGGCGCAGCACGGCGCGTGCACGGGCCAGGAGTTCGTCTGGATCAAATGGCTTGGGGAGATAGTCGTCTGCGCCGGTTTCGAGGCCGTTGATGCGATCCTCACGCTCTCGGCGCGCCGACAGCATAATTACGGGCAAAGTGCTTCGCTTCCGGAGTTGTCGGAGAACTTCAAAACCGTCCAGATGAGGAAGCATCACGTCCAGAATCACTAAATCGAAAGAGCCCTCCAGGGCCTGCGCTAAGCCTGCTGCTCCATCGGCAGCGGAGCTTGCCGTTATGCCGGCACCGGACAAATACTCGATCAACAGGGCTACTAATTCGCGATCATCGTCGACGATCAAAAACCGAAGTGGTGGCGCGCCTTGCATGCTGGTCCTCTCAAGTCTAGAGGAAGCAATACAGCGAACGCCAGAGCATAGTGCATCTGTAACAATTCGCAACAAACCCAAGGGGCCGTGGCAGCATCCTTTCACCAGGACGCAGCAAGGGATGCGATATCGCCACTCGTTACACTTCGTTAGCTTCGTTTTTCAAGTGCTCGTAAATACTGGAGAGGAATCATGTGTAAAGTAATTGGTTTTCTATTGTTCACCACACTGGCCGGATGGGCCGAGGAGTGTCCGCGGCCGGCAACACTGCAGCGTTCTTTGCGGACGTCGGCCAACACGCCTGTCGTCAGGCGAAGTATCGGCGCTCAGCATTCAGGCCGGCGGGTACAAGCGCCCACTGGCACGATCGACCGTCATCTATTCGAGGCGATGGCAGAGGCTGGGGTACAGCCAGCCGGAATCTGCACCGATGAAGAGTATCTTCGCCGTGCCACGTTGGACCTGACGGGCCGCATTCCCACGCGCACTCGGGTGGAGGCGTTTCTGGCCGACCAGCGGCCTGACAAGCGAGAACGGCTCGTTGATGAACTACTCGCCACACCGGAGTGGGGCGACAAGTGGACCATGTTCTTCGGAGATCTCTTCCGAAACTCTGTCAACTTCGGACGTCAACGAGCAACGCAGGAGAGACAGTCGCTCAACGCTTGGGTGAGAGCCGCCCTCAAAGCCGGCAAGCCGTACGATGAAATGGCTCGAGAGTTGATTACGGCCAAGGGCGAAAGCAGTTTCGAAGACGGGCGGTTAGGATTCCTTTCCTGGGCGGGACTCGCGATTCAGCTCGACCAGGACCGGATCGACCTGCACACGGTTCATGTAGCTGATACTTTTCTTGGCTTGAGCCACATGGATTGTCTGCTCTGCCACAATGGCCGCGGGCATCTGAACGACATTAGCCTGTGGGGCCGGCAGACTTTGCGCCGGCAGGCATGGGAGTTTTCGGCATTCTTCGGTAAGACCACCATGGGTCTGGTGGGTGGCCAAGTAGATGGCCGGCCCAGGCAGGCACCCTGGTTCCTGCGAGACAATCCTGCCAAGGCTGGCTATCAACTGGGCACTACGGAAGGTGACCGCCCGGCGCGAGCTGGCTCTGGCATAGTGGCACCTCGCTATCTCAATAACGAGGCACCTGCCGAAGGGGAAGACTATCGCGAGTTTCTTGCACGGCAGCTCACCTCTGACCCACAGTTCGCCCGGGCAGCGGTGAACTATATCTGGAGAGAGTTCTTCGTAATTGGGATGGTGGAGCCCGCCAATCAGTTCGATCTGGCTCGGCTGGATCCAGACAATCCTCCGCCTGCGCCGTGGACGCTACAACCCACCAATGCCAAGCTGCTACGAGATCTCGCAGCGGACTTTGCCAACGCGAAGTTCGATCTGAAATCGCTGATGCGACAAATTGCGACCTCGCAGGCCTACCAGCTTTCGTCTGGCTATGAAGGCGAGTGGAAACCGGAATACGAACCACTGTTTGCCCGCAAGTATGTCCGGCGCTTGTGGGCAGAAGAGATCCACGACGCTATCGCGCAAGCCAGTGGCGTACCCTCAACCTACATCGCTATGCAACTGGAAGGCGGCCCGTCTGCATCAGGCCCGGGCGGGATCACCGTTGGCTTCGCCCCAGCCGATCCGGTTGCCGCATTCCTCGACGCGTTTCTGCGCGGCAATCGCGTCGATCAACTTCGCTCAGGAGAGTTCAACGTGGAGCAGGCATTGCGGCTAATGAATAGTCCGTTTGTGCTCGACCGCATTCAACTAAGGCCAGAGCGGTTAGGCTTAACCGACGTTGAATTGATCGACGACCTGTTTCTGTCGGTGTTGGGGCGCCAGCCGTCGGCGGCTGAAAAAGCGGCATCGCTTGCCTTGCTCAATGCAGGCGATCGTGCAGGGAAGGCCTCGAATCTGCTCTGGTCGTTATTTAACAAAGCCGACTTTATCTACAACTATTAAGGGAATTACCAAGAATGAAACGACATGAGTTTGACCAATTCCAGCAACGCTTTCCACAAGAGCATCGGGCGTGCTTTGCCCGCCAACACATGGGCCGCCGCGGCCTCTTCCGGTCTGCCGCAGGACTTGCCGGTTCTTTCCTGCTTCCTGGCTTGCGTCCTGCGGTGGCCCAAAATCTGGCCGCCTCGCCGAAGGGCACAGCGAAGAACCTGATCTTCATACTGATGAGTGGAGGACCCAGCCAGGTAGACACCTTCGACCTTAAGATGCTGAATGGCGTGAGCCCATTGGAACTTGCGCCCGAGCACATCAGCGGAATCCATTGGCCTACAGGTCTGTTTCCGAAACTGGTGGAGCATCTTCCTTCCATCGCCATCGTCCGATCCATGCGTGCGTGGGCGCTGGTACACGAGACCGGTGTGAAATGGTTGCAAATCGGGCGTAATCCCCAGGGTTCGGAAGGTAGCGTCGCTCCCCACATTGGCAGCATTATCGCTCTCGAGAAGGAAAAGGAGCGGCGGGCGTCAGATGCCTTCCCTCCCTTCCTGGCTCTGGACGTGAGAGAGGCGGCAGGCAACGGATACTTCTCTGCGCGCTATGCACCCTTCAAGTACTCGCCGACGGGCAGCGGGGTGCCCGATACGACGCACCGCGATAGCGAGGCCAGACTCTCGGTGCGCTTGAAGGCGCTCGCCGAACTCGACGGAAGATTGCGATCTGCTGGTTCTCCTCTTGGTGCGGTCGGAGCTGACCTCGCCGAGTTCTATGATGCCGCTACCAGGATGATGCATAACCCCGTGGTGGATTGGGCGTTTCGAGTGGGGGCGGAGGAGCGCGCGCGCTACGGATCTTCCGCCTTTGGAGATGCCTGCCTGGTGGCGAAGCAGACGCTCACCTCAGACCAAGGGACACGGGCGATCATGATCCGGCTGGGCGGCTGGGACAGCCACTCGAACATCTACAGTGCCAACACGCCTACCAGCATCTTCGGATCTGGCAAGATCTTTGACAATGCACTGGCCGCGTTGCTCAGCGATCTGAAGACGGAAGGGCTTCTGGAGGAGACCCTCGTGGTGGCGGGTGGTGAGTTTGGCCGCACCACTGGGCCGTTGACCAGTGCCGGGGGCCGCGACCATAATCTCCAGCAGAGTTTCCTGCTCATGGGGGGCGGCATTCGTGGAGGACGGGCCCTCGGTGCCACCGATGCCACTGGTGACTTCAGCGTCGAGTACGGCTGGTCCCGCGAGCGCGACGTGCGTATTGAAGATATCGAGGCAACTATCTATTCTGCACTTGGGATCGACTGGACCACGGTGCTCAATGATTCGCCGATCGGCCGCTTTCCGTACATTCCCCATTCCGACAAGGATCTCTACGGGCCCATTCATGAGCTCTGGGCCTAGCGGAGGTCTTTGTCGTCGTAGCGGCTGGTGTCGAAGTTTGCTGGGAGGACGCCTAGGGTTACTACTGTGAAGGTGAAGACTTTGGTGCGGGGTTCGAGGTGGCCTCCGAAGGCTTTTTTGTCGTCTGAGAATGTGACGTGGGCGTGGACCCGGCCTCCGAAGACTGCTCCGTTGATGTTTACGATGTCTACACTGTCTTTTTCGTTTTCGATGAAGTAGTTGCTGGGGGGGAAGGTGCGGTTGGCTACTACGTGATAGTGCGTCGCAATTGCTGAGCCGAAGCCGGAGAGGATGACCGCGTTTGTGATCTTGAGGTCTTTTACCTGCTGCTCGATGGCGGCCAGAATATCAGTTTGGTGCTTCAGGCGGAGCACTACCACGCGCTCGAACTGAGTGGAGATAGCCGAGCTTTCGGGCACTTTTGGATCAAGCGGCTTGTTGTCGCCTTTAGTAGCAGGAGCAACGATGGGGCCGGATTGCTTGATCTGTGCGCTGAGGGAGACGGCGAGAATCAGGATGAGTCGAATCATGCCGTTTATTCTATTTGCGTTTTGAGTGCAAATGTTCGTAGCCGGCGAGGATGAAGTCGGCAAAGTTCTGGCCGAGGTAAGGTTGGGGGTCGAGATTCATTGTTTTAAGCATGGCCCGGAAGCCTCCAAAATTCCAGCTCATGCGGCCGTAGGGGGCGTCGCTGGCGCAGAAGAGTCGGCGGCTCGCTTCGCCCCGGTAGGCCCGGATATTGGATTCGATATGAGTGTCGCGCAGAGCGCTGAGTGCGTAGTGGATGTTGGGTTGCTGAAGCCCGAGTTCGCGGGACTGTTGGTATTGCTCTTCGGCTTCAACGTAACCCGCGCCTCCCCCGCCCATGTGGACGGCAAGTACAGGATGGTTCGGATGACGGCGGGCGATTGTGGCGAGGCCTGAGGCCGGGGTATAGGGCGAGTCCGCACCGTAGTGGAAGGCGGGGATGGCACCGAGTTCGACGATGCAATCGAGGACTTCGATTACTGCGGGTGAGTCGATTGGATATTGGTTTTGCGCTGGGTTCATCTTGACGATGAGGAAGCCGAATTCGGTGACGCACTTTTCGGCGATGCGGCAGGCGTTGGGGATGCCGCAGGCTTTGGGGTCGGTCCAGCCGGAGGGGATGAAACGGGTGGGGTGATTGAGGGCAGATTGGTGGATGTAGCGGTTGGCTTCGAGCAGGTTCGAGTGGTTTTCCTCGGGGTCTGTTGTGTAGAGAGTGGAGGCGGGGTTTTGCCAGATGTTGGCCATCGATACCTGGGCCAGGTTCATCTCTTCGATCAGTTCTTCGGCTGAGAGAGGACGACCATGATAGTAGTGTGGCGTGTTGCGGCGGGGGCATTTGACGATGTCGGTAGCGTGGGCGTCGGCGTCGATCATGAGGTGATCCCGGTTGGCCTTGAGGTATTCAATCAGTTGGCGCATTTTTGATCTCTTGCTGATAGAATCGCAGACAAATGAAGACGATAGCCCTGGTTTTGTTTGTGGCTCTTGGCGCGTTTTGCAACGACTTTGAGCTGAAGTGGCGAGAGTTGAATGCCCAGGCCAAGGGGGCTAAGGGTGAGAAACTGAAGGCGGCGCTTGAGGCTTTGAATGAATTGGTGCCCGGGAATGAGCGAATCCTGCAGGCCCTTGGGCGGTTGCCTCAGGTCAACGCAAAGCCGGTGACGCAGGCGAAGCTGCTGGGGGCGATCGAAGGGGAAGACTGGATTGCCGAGGACCTCGTATTTGTTGGCAAGGAGTGGCTGTTTAGCAGCGTGCGGAGGGGGATGATTATTGAAAGTGACGGCCGCGCTTTTGCTCATGCCGGGATGGGTGTTTTTGCACTGGGAGTAGACCCCAAACATGGACTGCTTTGGGCCAGTGTGGGTTGGGTGCCGCAATGTGAGATTTGCCGGCTCGAGGATAAGGGCAAATCGGCGCTGATCGCTTACGACCTGAAGACTGGCGATGAGAAGCACCGGGTGGAGTCGCCCGTAGGTGGCGTGTTGGGGGATATGGTGGTGTCGGCTGGTGGGGATCTTTATGTGACCAATAACTCAGCAGGGGCGGTCTACAGAATGTTGGCGGGGACGCTGAAGCTGGAGCGCCTCGATGAGTCGGGTGAGTTTCCTTCTCCGCAAACACCAGCGCTTTCGGCTGATGGCAAGACGCTTTATGTGGCCGACTACCGACGTGGGATTGCGGCTCTGGATTTGGGCACTAAAGCTGTCCGATGGCTGAAGCCCGGGCCGGGAGTGATTGTGAACGGGATTGATGGGTTGTATGTATGGCGAGATTCGTTTGTTGCTGTGCAGAATGGCGTGACGCCAGTGCGCATTGTGAAGTTTGCCCGGGATTTGTCGAAGCAAGAGGTGCTAGAGACGCAGTGGGAAGGCCTCGGGGAGCCCACGCATGGGGCGATTGTAGGCAATGAGTTTTGCTTTCTAGCCAATACGGGGTGGGATGCGTTTGAAGAGAATGGGCGGAAGAAGGCTGGCCGGGGAGACATCAAGTCGGCGGTGTATTGCAGAACGCTATTGCGATAGACTGCAAACCAAATGTCGATCACACGCAGATCTTTTCTGGCAACAGCCACGGCGGCGATGGCGGCCCCACGATCCAGGCAGCGGCCCAATATCATCGTTCTACTCGCCGATGATCTTGGATATGGCGATGTAGGTTGCTATAACCCGCAATCGAAGATTCCCACTCCGCATCTGGACCGGCTGTCGCGCGAGGGCGTGCGGTTTATCGATGCCCACACGCCTTGCGGTGTTTGTTCGCCGACGCGCTACGGTCTGATGACGGGGCGCTATCCGTGGCGAGGCGAGCTCAAGAGCCAGGTGTTGTGGCCCTGGGACAAACCGCTCATTGAGAAGGACCGTCTGACGATGCCTCAAATGCTGAAGCAGGCCGGCTATAAGACTGCATGCTTCGGGAAGTGGCATATGGGATGGGACTGGGCCACTACAGATGGGTCGAAGGTGAATTCGAGGGTGCGGATCGGCGACCCGCAACGCGAGATTCGCAACGAACATGCGAAGAAGATTCTCTTTGACCAGCCGATTGGCGAGGGGCCAACGACGCGGGGTTTTGATTATTACTTTGGGGTGGACTTACCGAACTTCCCGCCCTACACGTTTATTGAGAACGACCGGATTCTTGCGCAGCCAACAGAGCAGAAGCCGGAGGCTATGTTTGGGTGGCCGGGAGCGATGAAGCCGGGCTGGAAGCTGGAAGAGGTTTTCCCGGAGATTGCGCGGCGGGCAGTGGATTACATCAAGGAGAATGCAGCTAAGGATCAGCCTTACTTCATGTACTTCCCATTTACGGCACCACATACGCCGGTTGCACCGGCGGCCGAGTTCAAGGGTAAGAGCCAGGCGGGGCAGTATGGCGACTTCGTCTATCAGGTAGACACGGTGGTGGGGCAGGTGATGGATGCGGTGCGGGCTTCCGGAACGGCCAATGAAACGATTGTGCTTTTTACCAGCGACAATGGGCCGGAGAACCTGACTTATCCGGTATTGAAGGAGTATGCGCACGCAAGCCAGGGGCCGTTGCGCGGGGCCAAGAGGATGTTGTGGGAAGGCGGACACCGGGTTCCATTTCTGGCCTGGGGGCCGGGGCGAGTTCCGGCCGGTAAGACAGAAAGCGAAGTGATCTGTTTGACCGACATCATGGCAACGGTTGCGAGTATTACGGGATCGAAGCTGCCGGATGATTGCGCCGAGGATAGCTATGATGTTTCGGCTGCTTTATTTGGGAAGAAGCGGGCGAAGCCGATTCGCGAAGCTACGGTGCACCACAGCATGAACAATGAGTATGCGTTGCGGCAAGGGGATTGGGTTTATATCGATTCGCCGAAGAGTGCCCATGCAGCGGCAGAACCGGATTGGTGGCGAGAACGCAATGGCGTGCAAGCGCACGCGCAACCCGGTGAGCTGTTTCACCTGAAAGACGATTTGAAGGAGACGAAGAATCTTTACGCCGAGCAGCCTGAGAGGGTGAAGCAGATGCGGGCGTTGCTGGAAAAATACAAGACCGAGAGCAGGAGCGTTGCAAAGCGCTAGGGCTTAAAATCATTGTTTATGACTCGTCGTGAACTAATTGCACTCGCAGGCAGCGCTCCTGCCTTTTTGCGTTCTGGACTCGCCGCCCCAAATGACCGCATCAACGTCGGCTTCATTGGTGTGGGCGGGATGGGCATGAATCGGTTGCGGGGGTTTCTGAAGCATACCGACATGAACCCGGTGGCGGTTTGTGATCTCGATGAGACTCATGTGGCGCAGGCGGTAGCGGAGATTCGCAAGCAGCGTGATGTGAGTGCCCAGACCTTTGGCGATTATCGGAAGTTGCTTGCCTCGAAGGATATCGACGCGGTGTGTATTGCGACGCCCGATCATTGGCATGCGTTGCCGATGGTGCAGGCGGCTGCGGCTGGCAAAGATGTGTTTGTTGAGAAGCCGCTCAGCTATTCGATCGGTGAAGGGAGGCAGATGGTGAAGGCGGCGCGGGCACACAAGCGCGTGACGCAGATGGGGAACCATATTCACAACGACCTGCCGAATTACCGGCGTGTGGTGGAGTTGATTCAGAGCGGCGTGGTGGGCAAGGTGAACCGGGTATCGGTGTGGAAGACGTCAGAAGTGAAGGGGCTGGGAGTGGTAGCGGATTCAAAGCCGCCGCAGGGATTTGACTATGACTTCTGGCTGGGGCCCGCGCCGGTAAGGGCCTACAACAAGAACCGGAGTCATTTCAATTATCGATACTTCTGGGATTACAGCGGCGGGATGTTTATCGACTTCTGGTGTCACATTACGGACATCGTTTATTGGGCATTGGGGCTGAAGGCACCGAAGGCTGTGGCGGCGACGGGGCGGCGTGAGTTGACCGACGATAACGGCGAGACTCCGAACTTTCTTGAAGTGCAGTATGAGTATCCGGGTCTCGATATGGTGTGGAGTATGAATCCACAGGGGCCTCCTGGATTTGAAGACTGGGGGATCGGTGCGGCGTTTCAAGGCAGCGAAGGGACGCTGGTTACGAATTACGGCGAGCATAAGGTGTTTCGTAAGGGCAAGCAGGTGATGGACTTTACGAGGCCCACTGCTTCGATTCCGGATAGCCCGGGACACCTGCGGGAGTTTCTCGATAGCGTGAAGTCCCGTAAGTTGACTACTTGCGATGTTGAATATGGACATATGTTGACCAAGGGTGGATTGCTGGGCAACATCGCGCTGCGGACAGGGCGGCGGATTCAGTGGGATGACGCGGCGGAGAAAATCGTGGACGACAAAGTGGCTAACAAGCTGGTGAGCCGTAAGTATAGAAAGCCTTGGAAGCTGGCCTGATCTCGCGATAAGCTTTGAGGATGGAAAAGCTAGGCCGGTACGAGATTCGCGGTGAGTTGGGTCGCGGAGGCATGGGGGTTGTGCTGCGGGCGTATGACCCGACGCTCGACCGCGAAGTTGCGATCAAGAGCGTTCGCCTCGATGGGGTGGATGAGGCGGCTCGGGCCAGTCTTGAAGAGCGCTTGTCGCGGGAGGCTCGTGCGGCGGCCAAGTTGCAGCATCCAAATATCGTGGCGGTTTATGACTTCTTCCGGGTGGAAGATCGCGCCTACATCGTGATGGAGTACGTGAAGGGATCGATGCTGGATGCGATGATCGCTGGCGGAAACCGGCAGAATACGCAGGGGATGCTAAAGGTGCTGCGGCAGGCGGCCTCGGCGCTGGATGCAGCGCACGCACAGGGGATTGTGCACCGGGATATTAAGCCGGGGAACATCCTGATTGATGAATCGGGAAATATCAAGATCACCGATTTCGGGATTGCGCGGATCACAACGGCTGGAGCCACCGAGACGATGTCGCAGGGGATGGGGTCGACGGTGGGAACGCTTGGCTATATGGCACCGGAGCAGATTCGCGGGGAGGCTGTGGATGGGCGGGCGGACCAGTTTTCACTCGGAATTGTCGCTTACCAACTGTTCACCGGGGAGATGCCGTTTCAAGCCGATACGTGGATCGCGCTTTCGTACAAGATCATTCATGATGCACCGCCGCAGTTGACTGGCGTGGTGAGCCCGGTAATGCAGACGACGATGGAGCGGGCGATTGCGAAGCTGCCTGGAGATAGGTTTGAATCGTGCAGTGCGTTTGTAGAGTCACTGAGCGGGGCGGCGCCCATTACCGGGAAAAGCGCTGTGGTGCCTGCTGCTGCTGCACCGCGATCACGAATGGTGTTGCTGGTAGCAGTTGCTTCTGTTTTGGCAATGGGGCTTTATTGGACCTTTCTGCGGCCAAAGCAGGAAGCGCCCGTCGCTGTTGCTCCTGCAACGGTGCCACAAGCCAAGCTCGAATACACGCCTCCACCGGTTGTGCCTAAGGTTGAGCCGAAACTTGAGCCCAAACAGGAATGGATCGAGTTTGTGCCCATACCGGCTGGGCAGTTCCTGATGGGGTCCGATACGGATGAAGACCAGATGAAGCCACGGCATATGGTGAGGCTGACACAGGGCTTTGAAATGGCTGTCACCGAGACAACCGAGAAGCAGTGGAATGCGGTGATGACCGGTAAAGAGACGGGGAGTCAATTCCCAAAATCGGAAGTGAGCTGGAATGAGGTGCAGTCTTTTATCGCGAAGCTGAACGCGAAGAACGATGGCTTTCGCTATCGTCTGCCCACCGAAGCCGAATGGGAGTACGCAGCTCTGGGGAAAACGACGGTAGACCGGCCACGGAACTCGATGGACGTAGCGTGGTATCACGACAACAGCGGAGACAGGAAGCAAGAGGTAAGGAAGTTACTGCCTAACGGATACGGGTTGCATGACATGTTGGGCAATGTGTCGGAGTGGACTTCTGATTGGTTTGAGCAGGACTATTATGCAAGCTCTCCGGCGGTGAATCCACTGGGAGGAAAGACTGGCGAGATCAAGATTTCCCGTGGTGGGAGCTATGAGACCTTTGGGATGCAGCTTTCGACAAACTGGCGATTTGGGGACAAGCCTGATTTCAAGGCACCGATCCTCGGATTTCGAGTGGTGCGGGTGAAGCGCTAGCTGGGGGAAAAGCCTGCGAAATCTGGCAGTGCGCGGCACCAATCCGCCAGCGAGCCGCTGGGTAATGCGGTAAAGGTTGGGCCTTCGAAACGGAAGGTTTTAGAGCCGCCACCGTATTGGGTGTTGACCCCTGCTGAAACGGGTACGCGGAGCTCGTTTGCCATCGCTTGAAGAAGAGCCCGGCCATTGGGGCCGCCGCCAGTTTCGCAGTGCATAAATTGCACGCAGCCATAGGGCCCAAAAGCTCCCCTCAGCCTTGCCAGGATGGGGCGGAAGATTTCGATGTTGGCCAGCTCGATTCCAGCTCTGTGGACGCGGCCAGGATCGAGGTCTGCGTGACCTCTGGAGATGCCGGCTGAACCTTGGGAGCCGTGACCATGGAAGCGGAGAAGGAAAATGTTGCGACCATTGCGGAGGATTTCGTTTACCGCCTGTTCGACTCCGTTGGACATGCCGCCTAGGGTGATGGGGTTGCCACCAGCGCGACGGATGTCAGCCTCTTCAAGTTCCGCCAGAGATGGATCAAATACATCAATGCAATCCACCACGGGCAAGCTTGCATTTGCTGAGACTCTGGGCCAGGTGTTCTCGCCAACCACACCGTCTGCACTCATGCGTCTGCTGGACTGAAATTGTGTGACTGCGGCTTTGGTACGCGGGCCAAAGGCACCGTCGCAATCGATCGTGGCACCGGTGCGCTTGAGTAGTTTTTGCAAAACGCCCACGGCGGGGAGGTTGTCATGTTGTCTAAGAAGCGGGTAGCTCATACTTATTTCCTAAACATGAACAGCGACAGTTTTTGCCCAAATGGGCCAGATTACTTGAGGGTCATTTTCTGACGGGCTTCGCTGCCGGCGATACCGGCTTTATAGCCGGAGCGGGCCCGGATCTGGAACCCTTTGTGAGCAGGATTCCTCAATTGGACCTTGATTCGGCAGATACTGCCTGGTTTGTGGGCCGGAGCGCGGTACATCAGGCTGTAGCGCTGGCGCATTCTCTGGAGGGATTCGTTGAGATTAAAATTCGAGTCGTCGACTTTGAAAACATCACCGCCTGTTGCGTCGGCGAAAGGTTCCAGGTTGGCCTTGTAGTTGGGCATGCGCGTGAAGCCGGAGAAGAAGAAAACTGTGCTGAGGACGACGTCGGACTCCCAGAGACTATCCCGGACTACGGAGTCAGGGAGCGCCTTGAAGCCTAGGTTGTCTGTCAGGACAATGATGCCGCGACGGGCTTGTGGACGGGACTGCTGACGGAGATATTTTGCAGCCATCAAGACAGTCTGGTTGAGTTCTGTTGCTCCTCGGCTGAGCGGAATTTCCTGGAGAGCGGCATCGACAGCCTCGCGATCCCAGGTGGGAGCGATCACCAGATAGGGCGTCGAGTCGAAGACTACGATGCCGACACGGTCGCGGAAGTAGAGTTTAGCGAGAGCGTCCCGGGCCTGGGTCTTCATCGCTTGAAGCATGCGGCCCATGCTGAAGGACACGTCCAGAACAAGAAGCAGATCGAGTTCCTGGTCTTCGGTGGCGAAGTCGAGAATGGGTTGGGAGCTGCCTTCGTCGAAGACGAGAAAGTCTTCGCGCTTGAGGCCTGTTACGGGGCGGTCGCCATCAAGAACTTCTACGTCGACGCGGATCAGTTCTACGTTGGTGCGGAAGACGACTTCTTCCTGAGCCGATGCCAGACCTACTACTAATAACATGGCTCGCCACATGGCTCTATGTTACTGAATTTGGCGGCGCATTTCTGATTGGCGCATCGGCATTGAGTCGATGAGGTTCAGGATGACTTTAGGATCGATTGGAGTGAGCCAGCGCGCCTTTTCGCCGCCGTCTTTGCCGATCAGGATCAGGGCGTAGGGTGAATTGACTTTGAAGAATTTGCGGAGTTGGGGGGTGTTGGCCTGGAGGAGCACCAGGTCTCGTTCTTTGTAAGCGGATCGGGTTTGAGACGAAAGTTTCGGTTGGTCGCCGAATTGGAGCAGGACACGGGACTTCCAGCGGTAGGCATCGAGGTCTGCCTGCAAAAAACACATTGCACTCAGAATCCAGCTCATACGTTTAAGATGAGCGCAATCGCCTTTAGGATGGCTTATTCGATCTTACGGCTCTGCACTTCGAGGCCTCGGCCGAGCAATGGGTCTACAGGCCTCAGGCCAAAATTGGCTTCACCACGTTCCCATGCACATCCGTGAGCCTGAAGTGCCGTCCCTGAAACTTATAGGTCAGCTTCGTATGATCCACACCCAAAAGCCTCAAAATCGTCGCATGCAAATCATGCACATGCACCGGGTCCTTCACGATGTTGTAAGAGAAATCATCCGTCTCCCCATAACTCATCCCGGCCTTCACCCCACCCCCAGCCATAAACACCGTAAAGCATCGAGGATGATGATCCCGCCCGTAATCGTCCGCCGTCATCTTGCCTTGGCAATACACAGTACGCCCAAACTCCCCACCCCAAACCACCAGCGTATCCTCAAGCAACCCGCGCTCAGACAAATCTTCAATCAACGCCGCCGTCCCCTGATCCGTATCGCGGCACTGATTCACAATCTGCCCGGGCAGATGATTATGCTGATCCCAACCACGATGGAACAACTGGATAAACCGCACACCCCGCTCTGCCAACCGTCTCGCCAGCAAACAGTTCGACGCATACGATCCCGGCGTCCGCGCCTCCGGCCCATACCGGTCAATCGTCTTAGCCGATTCCTTCGACAAGTCTGTCAACTCCGGCACCGATGATTGCATCTTGAACGCCATCTCATACTGCGCCATCCGCGTAGCAATCTCCGGGTCCCCAACTTGGTCCAGCTTCAACTGATTCAGCGCCGCCAGATCATCCAGATACCCGCGCCGTGTCCCGGCACTCACCCCCTCCGGATTCTTCAGATACAAAACCGGGTCGCCGGTCGAGCGAAACTTCACACCCTGATATTTGGTCGGCAGAAACCCGCTACCCCAAAGCCGGTCATAAAGCGGCTGGTCAGAAACATTCCCAGTCCCCTGCGAGATCATCACCACAAAGGCCGGCAGATCCTGGTTCTCCGTCCCCAATCCATAAGACAACCACGACCCGATCGAAGGGCGCCCAGCCAACTGAAATCCCGTCTGAAAGAACGTTACTGCCGGGTCGTGATTGATCGCCTCGGTATGCATCGACTTTATAAAACAAAGCTTGTCAGCGATCTTGGCCACATGCGGCATCAGGTCACTCACCCAGGCCCCGCTCTGCCCGCGCTGCTTGAATTCGAACTGCGAAGCCACCAGCGGAAAGCTAGTCTGCGTCGCTGTCATCCCCGTCAACCTCTGCCCCTGCCTCACAGAATCCGGCAACTCTACCCCACGCATCTTGGCGAGGCCAGGCTTGTGATCGAACAACTCGATCTGCGAAGGCGCACCACTCTGAAACAGGTAGATCACCCGCTTCGCCTTCGGGGCAAACTGCGTCTGCGCGCCAGCCAGACTCGCCATCGCCGCAGTACTTAAAAAATCTCGCCGTCTCATTCTCGCGTGATCCCTTCATCCAGGTTCAACATCATGCTGGCCACCATCGTATGAGCCGCCAGCACCGCAACATCAATCTTAGTGTCCCGCGGCGAATCCCCATGTGCCAGTAGATTCCTCGCCTCTTCCGGGCTCGCTCGATAAGTAGCCAAATGCCGCCCATAAGCCCGATCCAGAATCGCCAACTCCTGCGCATTCGGCGCACGTCCCGTCACCAATCGAAAGCCAAACGTAAAGCCCCCGTTAGAGTGAATCACCCGCTCGGCCAGCTTCCGCGAAGCCTCAAGAAAAGTAACGTCATTCATCAGGTTCAAAGCCTGCAGCGGCGTATTCGTGCGAGACTCGCGAACCACACAAGTCTCCCGCCCCGCCGCATCAAAGTTAGCCATCGAAGGCGGCGGCGAAGTCCGCTTCCAGAACGTATAAAGGCTGCGACGATAAAGCCCCTCACCCTGATCCATCTGATAATCGGCCCCACCAGAAAGCTCTTTCCAAAGCCCTGCCGGCTGATACGGCTTCACCGATGGCCCACCCACCTTCTCCACCAGCAAGCCCGATACATAAAGCGCCTGATCCCGCACCTGCCCGGCGTCGAGCCGCAGCCGCGGCCCCCGCGCCAGCAACCGGTTCTCCGGGTCACGAGCCAACAGTTCCGGACTTATCTGCGAACCCTGCCGGTAAGTCGCCGACATCACGATCGTCTTCATCAGCTTCTTCACATTCCAGCCACTATCCATAAACTCAACCGCCAGCCAGTCAAGCAACTCAGGATGCGAAGGCCACTCGCCCTGCGCCCCAAAATCCTCACTCGTCTTCACCAGCCCAACACCAAACAAGCCTTGCCAGAACCGGTTCACGGTAACGCGTGCCGTCAACGGATTCTTACGATCCACCAGCCACCGCGCAAGCCCCAACCGGTTATTCGGCAACCCTTCAGGGATCTTGCCCAGCACTGCCGGCACACCCGGTTGCACCACTTCACCCGGACGATCATAGGCCCCACGAATCAGCACGTGCGCCTCCAGCGGCTGCCCGGTCTCACGCATCACCATCACGGTCGGAATCTGATCGAGAAACGCATCCAGTTCCTTCTGCCGCTGCGCCAGCTCAGTCCAGGCTTCACTTCCTGTAGCCACCCCGGCCAAAATCGCAATCTCACCTTGAGGCAACACCCGGCCAAAGATCTTGGCATCCTTGGCTCCAACCCGAATCGGCTCCTTCACCACAAAATCCTGGTTTAACTCATCCACCAGAATCCGCAGCTTCTCGGGCTTTCCGTCCACATAAACCTTCAACCCCGCAGCCAACTTCGAACCATCAAACGTGAACGCAACATGATGCGTTTCCTCGGGCGCAAACACCCTTTCCGTCTCCACGCGAATCGCATCATCGAGCCACCGCTGTACCAGGTTCACCTGCAAGCGTCCCTTCGTAACCAGGAAGCCAAACCCCATCGGCTCATCCCCGGCCACCGTCTTCGCCACCACCACTCCGTCCTTCATCGTCATCTGACCAGCGACAGTAAACCGGTCGGTATAACTCGGTGCCGCCTTCTCCAGCGGAATCAGATCCGCCGTCGGCTTCCACTTCGAATCGCCCTTCTGGATCTTCCCCCCCGCCACCTTCACCGCCTTCTTTAGAGCCGCCAGCCGCACCTCCTGTTCGGGCGTAGGAGCATGAAGAAAAGGTGGCGTATTGCCGTACTTGAAATACCGCCCCCGCTCCCCAATATTGTGGAAGTAAGCAAAGAACTGATAGAAGTCCTTCTGCGCAAAGGGGTCGTACTTATGGTTGTGGCAGCGCGCACACCCAACCGTCGATCCAAGAAAAACAGTCGACATCGTCTCCACACGGTCTGCCGCATACTCCGCCAGATACTCCGCCGCTACGATGCCACCCTCACCGTTTCCGCGATGATTCCGTTGAAAGCCAGTCGCAATCCGTTGCGACAGTGTTGGGTTAGGCAACAGATCCCCAGCCATCTGCTCCACAATGAACTGATCAAAAGGCATGTTCTTGTTGAAGGCCTCGATCACCCAGTCCCGCCATTTCCACATCATCCGCTCGCCATCGGTCTGATAACCATTCGTATCGGCATACCGTGCCGCATCCAGCCACCGAGCCGTCATCCGCTCTGCAAAACGAGGCGATGCCAGCAATCGGTCCACCGTAGCCTCATACGGCTCATTCCGTGGCGTTTCCGGCAGGCCGGTTAAGTCCAGGCTCAGCCGCCGAATCAGCGTTTCTCGTGAAGCTTCAGGCGTTTGCTTCAAGCCTTCCTTCTTGAGTCTCGCCTGAACAAACCCATCGATACTCCCACCAGCCTCCCGCACCGGAGGCAAATAAGCCCAATGCATCTGCCAGGGTGCCCCAGCCTCAGCCCACTGGGTCAGGGTCGCAATCTCACCCTCACTCAAGGGATTCCCAAGATGCTTCGGTGGCATTGTCTTCGCCGCAACGCGGTCCCGGATCAACAGACGTGCAGCACGCGCGGTCTCTTCCTTATCAAGCCGCAGCTTGATTCCCTTCGACGCCGCGTCACTCCCGTGACAGGTCCAGCATTTATCCGACAATATCGGACGCACCTGCCGGTTAAACTCAGGCCCCTGCCCAAAGAGTCCAACGGCAATGCCAAAAACGAATAAGCCTCGAATCATTTCGTTTTGATTCTTTCACAATTAGCGAGGCAGTATGGGGATCTGAACGTTATAAGAATGCCCGCGCTTGGCATCTTCATCCACAGCCGCCAGCAGCGCAACCGGCTCACCAGCAGCATTGAATATCAATTGCGGCCGTTCGAGCGAATTCACTTTGCGAACACTCCCATCCGGCATCCGCAATTCTGTCCGGCTCACCAGCGCATTCTTCCCCAATTTCCAGTCCAACCCATCCGCTGACTCCCACAAAGCCAGCGACTTGCCAGCCTTCGTAAAGTGCCCCGCATTGTCCTTCACCACTGCGTAATAACGTTGCGCCGTATAGTCAAACCAGACAAACGGATCCTCTGCTGGAAAGTCCACGCCTGCCGCCAAAAAGATCGGTTTGTTCTGCTTTACAAACGGCCCCGTCGGAGATTCCGCCGTAGCCGTCAAATGCACCACCGGCCCACCAAAAGGCAAAGGCCGCTTCTGCCCCACCGCCTTATAGATCATCAGCACTCCACCACCCGGCCGCCGCGCAACACTCGGGTTTGAGGTCATCAGTGAATCCGCAGCTTCACGGTCGCTGCTCACATCGAGCACTGGCTGGTCAAATCGTTGCCACGGTCCGTTCGGGCTCTCGGCCACGGCTACTCCAATCCGTTGCTGGTTCCGATGTGTCCAGTTGAGAGTCGTCATCTCAACCCCATCACCCCTGTTCCCCATGTAGTAGAGGTAATACTTTGCCCCAATTCGCAGGATCGTCGGATTATGCGTACAAAGCCCGTCCCAAAACTCCTTACCGCGCGCCTTCAGCGCCACACCTAGATGCCGAAACGGACCCACCGGCGAATCCCCAACCGCATGTGCAATCTCAGAATGAGTCACCCAGGCATAATGCCCAAGCCTCCTCGGCCAACGCGAATAGTAGAGATGATACTTGCCATCATCCCCTCGCATGGCACTGCCGCACCAGATATAGTAATCCGGGTCCACAAACTTACCCGACTCCGGCAACACACCCAACCGCGAAGACAAGTCGAGCTCCCGCACATCCTGCCCCTGAGGGGGAGCAGCGAGCAAAGGCAAGGCAACAATCAGCAGTACAAATTTCATGATTTTCTTAAAACAGCAACTTCAGGCCTAACTGCACTACGCGAGCATCACGAGCCGAGAAGATCGCTCCAAAGGTCGCGCTGATATTCTTCCCATCCGGTCCAGGTGAAAAACTCCCCGACGGCGAGCCCCAGTTCACAGTGTTCATAAAGTTGAACGCCTCCGCCCTGAACTGCAAATTAAACCGTTCCCGGATGCGTGTGCTCTTGAGCAAAGACAAGTCCCAGTTCATCGTCCCTGGTGTTCGCACATCAGGCAACGTCCTGCCGACGTTGCCCAGAAAGAACTCAACAGGGTTTGAGAAAGCAGTTGTGTCGAACCATCTCGCTCGCGTTGGATCCTCGATCTTTGCGCTCTTACCTGTCGAGTCCGGCCGGTCCGACACAAAGTTGTTGGCGCCTCGTATGATCAGAGGCAATCCCGTTTGCATGATCCCGATCGAATTCACCTGCCAGCCACCATACTTCTTGCCCTTGCCAAAGGGCAACTCATACAGCAGCGTCACTGCCATCCGTTTGCTCACGTCATTGGGGTCGAGCGACCGGTTCAACTGACGATTGAAGTAACCATCCTGAAAGCCCGATTCACCAGTAGCCTCGAAGCCGAAATCATTGGTCGGTGACAGGTTGCTGTCACTCATCTTCTTGCCTCCTCTAAAGGCCACATTTACAAAAAGGCCAGACCGGAAATTGCGCCTGACGGTCAACTGCAATTGGTGGCTGTTGTAGTTGCCAAGCAGCGGATTCAGCACGCTGATCCCTTGATATTGAGGGAAGGGAAGTAGCGTCCGCTCCCTTGTCACCGTAGCCGCCCCAAGCCCTCCAGGCACTCGGCCTGCCAGCGGATTGGCTACGATGTCCTGCAAGGATCTTCCAAGCTGCCGGCGCTGGTCAATCGAAAGCTGATTGATGTTATAACTGCTCGACGCAAAATGGTTGCCCTTGTTGCCCGCATAGGCGGCTTCGAAAAACCACCCTGCCATTTCATGCTGCAGCGATGCCGTCCATTGCTGTGTCATCGGAGTTGGGCTCTCCTTCTCGCGTATCGAGATCCCTTGCCCAAGCAACGCCCCAACTGGCGTTGCTGCGCCTGGTACACCAATCGGCTCGAATGGCAATCCATCCTCAAACCGGAAGGCCCTTCTGCCAGGTGCCAGCGCTGCATAGTTCGTATTGGATGTGGAGAAGAACTGCGTGTTGCCAAAGAACGGTCGCCAGAAAATACTCGGGTAGAAGATGCCATAGCCGCCGCGTAAAACCGTCTTGCCTCTTCCCGTTAAGTCATAGGCCCAACCGAAGCGAGGCGCGAAATCACGGTAGCTCTCTTCCAGAAAGGACCGTGGCTGTCCGCCTTTGCCTGCGAAGACCATCGCACCGGCCAGGCCGCTGATCGGGTCGCGCTGTGTGAGATCGAAATTGATCTGCCCGTCGTTACGCTCAATAGGCCGCTGCTGCCAGTCCCAGCGCAGCCCCAGATTCAGCGTCAGACGGCGAGTCACCTTCCAGTCATCCTGTACAAATCCACTCCAGCTATTGCCTGCCCACGACGCACCGCTCACACGTTGAGCCCCAGAACTCGCCACCTCACCAAGTAGCATCTGGGCAAGCGCCGATCCGGTTCCTGCGGGAATCTGCGGGTTCGTCGTCAGCCCCCCGAAGTTGTAGCTTCCTCCGAGATTGGTTCCCTGTTGATTGTTACCCTGCTGGGCTCTGAAGTTCACTCCCAACTTGATCGTGTGATTGCCAATAATCTTCGTCAGCATATCTTGCATATCCCAGTTCAAAGAACTGCGAAAGCCTAGCGCTCCACCACCAATCGCGCCAAATCCAAAATCCATCTGCGGAAATGCGATGCCCACCATGTTGGCCGGCAGCCCCAGCTTGCCCGACCAGTCGCCCGAACTCTGCGAAGCAAAGACAAAGGCCTGCCGGTTGATCCCGACACGCAAGTTGTTCAGTGTGTTCGGTGAAACGGTGAAGTTATGCGTAGCGACTGCATTGCGATTGGTCTGGTTGTCATCGCGCGCGTCTCCCACCGTCTGATCTGAAAAAATACTCGTATTAAAGGGGTCATGCTGCGCTTGGGTGTAGCGGACAAAGACGCTGTGGCGGTCACTCAATCGATAGTCCACCCGGCCATTCCACTGTTCCCAGTTGATGCGCGATGGGTTACCGTCCTGAAAGTTCTGTTGCTGCGTGAAGTTATTGATCGGCGCTTTGTTTGGCTGGGGAAAGAACGCGAGTATCTTCGGAGTTACCTTGTCAAAGCGGCTTGAAGGCACGATGTTGCCAGGGAAGAGGGACCTCACCAGCCCGGCACCATTCGGATTCTGGATCGTCGTTGCAGGGTCATAAACCGGGATCAATGCACCCGCTGCAGTGCGCAGGTTCGAGAAATTACCATCGCGCCATTCCTGAATCGGCACTGAAGCAAAACGTGGGGAAGACCGTCTCAGCAGGTACTTCTCATAGTTGATGAATCCGAAGAGCTTGTTCTTAACGATCGGCGCACCCACTGCTCCTCCGAACTGGTTGTAGCGCAGCGGCAGCCTTACCGGTGCAAAAGTATTGCGAGCATCCATCTTGTCGTTCCGCAGAAACTCATAAAGAGTACCCTTCACCTGGTTGGTGCCCGACTTGGTCACCAGGTTGATCGCCCCGCCAGCGGTAAAGCCAAACTCCGCCGACATCGGGCCGCTCTGCACCTTGAATTCCTCCACCGCATCCACTGCCGGTGGAATTGAAACCTCACCCACATAGCTCAAGGTATTGTTGTTGCCATCAAGCATTTGCGAGTTCAGTGCGTTGGGCCCTCCGTTGATGCTCACCGAGGAAAGTGCAATGCCGCGGTCACCGAAGCCCGATTGCGCGGGCCCCGAATTCGAAACAACTCCAGCAGTCAGAAACGTGAACGCCAAAGCACTTCGCCCGTTGAGCGGTAGCTCCTGCAAACGCCGGTTATCCACCACTTGCCCCAGCGTCGCGCTGCCGGTATCCACCATGGTAGTCTCCGCGCTCACTGTTACCGTCTCAGCCTGTTGCCCCAACTCAAGCCGAATGTCGACTCGTGCGTTCTGTCCTACTTGTAGCGTCAGTCCCGACCGTACAAATTTCTTGAAACCTGCCTGCTCCACGCGCACTTCATAGCGCCCTACTGCAAGCCCAGGTGCGGTGTAGTTGCCGCTTTCATTGGTAGTAGCCCGAAACTTCGCACCAGTATCGACCTGGATTACATCCACCCGAGCCCCCGCGATCAACGCCCCCTGAGGGTCGGTAATTGAGCCGGAAATCGTTCCCCCATCCTGCTGGGCAAACAGCGAGAAACTGCACAGGATAAGGAGAAATCTGAGTATAGTCATTGCCAAAAGATTATTTCAGATTTCTGTTTGCGTGTCTACAAAGAAAGAGCCCGGCGATTTCTCGCCGGGCTCTTGGATCTATGGTGCACCCGGAGGGATTCGAACCCCCGACCCTTTGGTTCGAAGCCAAATGCTCTATCCAGCTGAGCTACAGGTGCGCTTCGACAATTCTAACCTATTCGGCTCCAGCGCCCTTGAGCTTCTCGCGTTGCTCACGAAGCAGTGCCTTGCGGCTCAGCTTGATCTTGTTCCCTTCAACTCCAAGAACCTTGACCATGATCTGATCGCCTTCGTTCAGTTCATCACGTACCTGACGGACACGCGCTTCGCTGATTTCGCTGATGTGCAACAAGCCATCGGTGCCGGGGATGATCTCCACGAATGCGCCGAAGTCGGCGATGCGAGTCACCGTGCCAAGGTAGGTCTTGCCCACTTCAGCGACAGCACAGATGTTGTTGATCATGGTGAGGGCCTTCTGCGCAGCAACTGCGTCAGAGGCAAACACCTTCACTGAACCATCATCTTCAACGTCGATCTTGGCGCCAGTCTGTTCAACGATGCCACGGATGACCTTGCCACCGGGGCCAATCAGCTCGCGGATCTTGTCGGTCGGAATGTTGACCATGTACATGCGAGGAGCATGCTGCGACATTTCCTTGCGCGGCTCAGAAATGCACTTGTCCATCGCATCGAGCAGGAAGATGCGGCCTTGACGGGCCTGTTCGAGAGCTTCGGTCAGAAGCTGATTGGATACGCCGAGGATCTTGAGGTCCATCTGCAGGGCAGTGACTGCCTTGCGGGTTCCGGTTACCTTGAAGTCCATGTCGCCGTAGTGATCTTCAGCACCAGCGATGTCGGTGAGAATGGCGTACTTGTCGCCTTCTTTCACGAGCCCCATGGCGATACCAGCAACGGGTTCCTTGATCGGTACACCGGCATCCATCAGCGACAGAGAGCCGCCGCAGACACTGGCCATCGAAGAAGAGCCGTTGGATTCCAGAATGTCCGATACGCAACGCATCGTGTAGCCGAATTCGGTTGCGGGAGGCAGTACAGCGGCGAGGGCGCGTTCTGCAAGGTTGCCGTGACCGATTTCGCGACGGCCTGCGCCACGCATGAAGCCGACTTCGCCAACCGAGAAGGCAGGGAAGTTGTAGTGCAGCGTCCAGCGCTTGCTGGTCTCGGTGAAGTCGAGCATTTCGATCTTCTGTTCGTCGTCGCTGGTGCCGAGGGTGGTTGTTACCAGAGCCTGGGTTTCGCCGCGGGTGAAGAGGCAGGATCCATGCGTGCGGGGCAGTATGCCAACTTCCATTTCCAGCTTGCGGATTTCGTCAAAGGCACGGCCGTCGGGACGGCGACGCTTGTCGAGCATTTCAGCACGGAAGATCTGTTCCTTGAGAACGTCGAAGTACTTGCCAGCCAGAACCTGCTTGGCCTTGAGTTCGTCGGTGGTGCCTTCAAACAATGCTTTTGCTTTGGCCTTGCATTCGTCAACCTTGGCATAGGACTCAAGCTTGGAATACTTCTTGGTGTCCATGGCGTCGGTCAGGTCTGCTTTTAGAGCCTTCTCGATTGCGGCGTAGATGGTCTTGTCCATCTCGGGGGGAGTATAAGCGCGCTTAGGCTTGCCAGCCTTGGCAACCAATTCTTCGATGCCCTTGATGATCGTACGGCAGCACTCAAGGCCGAATTCTACGCAACGCAGAACATCTTCTTCAGGAGCGCCCATACCACCAGCCTCCACCATGACGACACCTTCTTTGGTGCCGGCAACCACGATGGAGATCTCGGCGCGCTTGGCTTCGTCATAGGTCGGGAGGGCAATCAACTTGCCATCGAGAACTGCAACGCGCACAGCGGCGAGGACGTGGTGGAAGGGGATGTCGGACAGCGCGAGAGCAGCACCAGCACCGGAGAGCGCAAGGATGCCAGGGTCGCGGGTCGGGTCGGCCGAAATGACAAGGCCAACAACCTGGGTATCGTTCAAATAACCTTCGGGGAAGAGAGGACGGAGCGGACGGTCCATCAGGCGGGCATTGAGGGTTTCTTTCTCGCTCATGCGGCCTTCACGCTTGATGTAGCCGCCAGGGTACTTGCCGGCTGCGTAAGTATACTCGCGATAGTCGCAAGTGAGGGGGAAAAAGCTTGCAGTGTCTTTGGGCTTTGCATTCGAGCAAGCCGTGGAAAGAACTACGGAATCGCCGCAACGGATTACGACAGAACCATTGGCCTGCTTGGCCATCTTGCCGGTCTCGATGGTAATGATATGACCATGGAGATCGATTTCAACTGTATGAATCATCTATTGATTCCTCCTGAGCGCGTCACAACTATAGGACGCGGTGATCTTGAAACAAGATCAAGGAGACGATTTGAATACTGATTGTGCACTCTGCCCTCCGGGACAGAGATCAGGCAATACCCCAAAAACGGAAGCAGCCGGAGAAGCGATTTCCGGCTGCAAATTTAATTTTAATTGGTTACTTGCGAATCCCGAGCTTGGCGATCAGCGCTTGATAAGCCTGAGGGGTGCGCCCCTTCAGATAGTCGAGCAGCTTACGCCGCTGAGCGACGAGCAACAGAAGACCACGACGGGAACTGTGATCTTTTTTATGAGTCTGAAAGTGGTGGGTGAGCTGCGTGATACGTGCGCTTAACAGCGCCACTTGCACTTCCGTCGAACCAACATCTTTTTTGTGACGGGCGTTTGCCGCCACGATTTCTTTTTTCGCTTCTACTGCCAATGCCATTTTAAGGGGGGTACTCCTCTTCGTTCCTTAATCAACCTTTTGTTCGCCTTTTAGGTTAGCATAAACGCAACCGATATGGAAAACCGTGTTGTATGTCTATTTGTAGCCTTTATGGGCGGATGGCTGCTCAACGCCGCTTTACCCGTCAAAACCGTCCTCGATAACAAAAGGGTGAAAGCAGTGGAAACCACTTATTTACCTGGAGTTGCGAGGGAAGCGGGAGTGCGGGAGAGCGATCAGGTGATTGTTTTTCTCGAAGATTGCGCTTACGAAAGAAAAGATCCGGTTACGGGAGAATTAACGATCCGGAAGCGTAAATCCGGGGAAGTGATCTGGCATGACAAGGGCGAGGCAGCCCCGCAATTGACCAATCAGGGCAAAACTCCCTATCGTACGATTACCCTTGAGTTGAAGTAAATGTGGTTCGCATGGCTGATGCAACTGGCGAGCCGCTTCCATGAGCCGATGGTGGCCGAACGCAAACGGGCACTCTTTGCAGGCTTGTCGGGGCGAGTTTTAGAAATTGGGGCAGGGAACGGAGTGAACCTCCATTACCTTCCTGCCGGGGTGGAATGGACCGGGTATGAGTCAAACCGCCACCTTGCGGCGAAGATCGCAGTGCCCCAGGGCGGTGAGTTGATTGTGGACAGTTATCGAGGCCAGGCTGGCGAGTTTGACGCGGTGATTTGCAGTCTGGTGCTTTGCAGCGTAAAGGACCCGGGGGAGGTGCTTGGTGGCTTGTTTCGATGCCTGAAGCCGGGGGGGCGCTTTCTGTTTCTGGAGCACGTGGCCGCCGATAAAGGGACTCGACTGCGAGCTGCGCAGGATTGGTGGCTTCCACTTTGGCGGTGTTGCGCTGGCGGCTGTCATCCAAATCGGGAGACATCTGTATTGATCGCAGCGGCAGGTTTTGATATCAAGTTTATTGAGCGATTCGATTTGCCACTTGGACTGGCAGGCCCACATCTGATGGGGGAGGCGGTTCGGCGATGACAACAGACGAGCGTGAATTGTGCTGGGCTGAGCTTGAGCGGGCTACCCGGGAGCGGGCTCATGCATTTCGGCAACCCGTGGTGATGAGTGTCGACGAGGAAGGGTATCCCTCGGGGCGTGTCTTGACCTTGCGTGCAGTGGACAGGCAGAATGCGAGGCTTCGGTTTCATGTGGACCGGCGCAGCCCGAAATTTGCGCATTGGATGAGGCAACCCGTTGCTGCGGCGGTTTTCTACGACGGTCCTGCAAAGTGGCAGATCAGGGTAAAGGGCCTGATAGACGTGCACTTTGACGATGATGTGGCCAGGGCTGCCTGGGATACAACTCACCCCATGGGGAAGCGAACATACCTCACGACAGAAGCGCCGGGTGTTGAGGTGGATTGGGAAATCAAGAGCTTGTTCCCGGCTGGCCTCGAACTGCGGCGGCCGACGTTTGAGGAGAGCGAAGCTGGGTATGCGAATTTTGCGGTAGTGCTGTTGGAGGTTGTCGAGGTGGATTCTCTCCATTTGGCCAAAGACGGGCACAAGCGCTTTCAAATTATCGACGAACTGCATTCCGTTCGTCGTTTGGCGCCCTGATTTGCTAATTTAGAAAGACACAGCCGTCTCCCCGTCTGAGCGCTTCTTTCCCTTGTTGGAATCCATCCAGGAGCGCGCATCTCATGACAGTTATGTTCTGGCCGGTGGTCATTTTTATGGCCATCTCATTGGCTATTGGTCTTTACACGTACACTCAAGTGCGTGGCTCAAGCGAGCGGTATACGGTCTGCGGCAAGTCTATGCCCTTCCTTGTGGTGGGGACTGCACTGCTGGCCCAGGCAGTGGACGGAAACGCAACACTAGGAAATGTTTCGCTGGTTTGGTCCAGTAATATCTGGGGTGGGTTGCTCATCCCGATAGGGCTTGCCGTGAGTTTGGTATTGGTTGGCAAATATCTTGCGGCTCCACTGAATGAAATGGACCTCATGACCTTGCCCGAGTTCTTCTATCGCCGCTATGGCAAGGGGACAGAACTGTTGGTGAGCATCGTCACACTGGTCTGCTTTACGGTATTAATTGCAGGGAATTTGAGTGCCGTAGCCTGGATCCTCAGCGTCGTCAGCGGAATGAGCTACACACAGGCCCTGGTGATCGGCACTGCAGTGATCCTTGCCTACACGATGGCAGGCGGATTGTACTCAGCAATCTGGACAGACTTCTTTCAAATTCACGTAGCCTTGATCGGCTTTGTAGCTGCCGCTGTCTATCTGGTTGTCAACCATGGCACCGCACCGATGACGGCGGCTGTGGATGCCGGCAAACTCGACATCAGTGCGTTAACCAAAATCTCTGCAGGTGCTTTGCCCAACTGGGCTAACTTCCTTTCGCTTGCAGTAGGAAACGCGATGGCGCTCGATTTCATGGAGCGTGTGTTTAGTGCCAAAAGTGGCAAGACCGCAAAGAACGCCTGCTACTACGCAGCAGTGCTCACTCTTGTGGTTGGCGGCTGTGCAACTCTGATGGGAATCTACAGCGTCAGCCTGGTGCCCAAGGCCGACGATGCCCGCATGGTTTTGCCTATGCTCGCCAATGGCATTCTTCCTTACTGGGTTGGTGTAATGGTGTTCATTGGAGTGCTTGGTGCCTCGATGTCTACAGCCAACGGGGCAATGCTGGTGATGAGTGTAGTTACTGCACGAAACCTGTTTGAGCGCTACCGTGAAACTCCGGTCAGCGATGCGCAGATGTTGACGCTGTCGCGACTCATGGCTATCCCTACAGCGATCGTTGCAGGGCTGATGGCCTGGTGGAAACCTGAGCCGGGCATCCTGCTGGTGATCGCATTCGATATCGTGTTTGCGGGATGTGTTGTGCCGCTGTTTTATGGCGTGCACTCAAAAGCAGCGCGAGCAGAGGCTGCTGTGGCGGCGATCGTGATTGGGACTTCCTGCCGGCTGATTGCTCACCTGGTGACGCCGCCGGAATGGGCGGGTCTTGACACGATGATTCCTCCTTTGATGAGTTGGTTTGCTTTTGTAGTGGTGATGAAATTTGGCCGGACGGTGGAAGTTAAAGAAGCCGTAGCGGCTCATGGAGACTAGATTGATGTTCAGAAACTTGTTTTTGTTTAGCCTGATGGGTGCCTTGATGTTCGCTCAGGACCCTCCTGCGAAGAAGAAAGGACCGGGCGGCCCGAGGGTTCCAAAACCAGGTGTTAGTACTCCTGGTGTTAAACGTGGCATGGATACAATCAAGCCCGTTGCAGAGATCAGCGTACCGGGAGTACCAGACTGGCAAGTGGTCACAGCAGATGCGCTTTGGGTTTCCAATGGACCCAAGAATACAGTGCACCGGATTGATGCCAAAACGAACCAGGTAGTGGCTGTTGTAGAGGTTGGGCCACGGCCTTGTTCTGGACTCACGGCAGGCTTTGGAAGTGTCTGGGTTCCTTTGTGCGGGGCTCGTGGAACAGGTGAAGGCAAGGGGTTGGCGCGAGTTGATATGAAGACCAACAAGGTGATCGCCACCATCCCGGTTGGACCCGCCGACAGCGAAGGCGGAGTGACTGTTAGCAAGGATTCTGTTTGGATTGTTAGCGATGCAAAGGGTGTGCTGACGAGAATCGATCCAAAGACGAACAAAGTGAAGGCTGAAATCACCGTCCCGGCTGGCAGCGTTGCAGTGGAATACAGCGAGGGAGCAGTGTGGGTAACGGCCAACAAGAGCGGCAAATTGATCAAAGTGGATGCCAAGAAAAACAAGGTGCTTAAGGAGATCGAAGTAGGGCCACAGCCGCGCTTTCTGACCGCTGGAGGCGGCAGTGTTTGGACGGTGAACCAGGGAGACGGCACAGTAACCCGTGTTGATGCAAAAACGGACGCTGTGCTTGCCAGGATCGAAGCCGGGATACCAGGTGGCGGAGGCGAAGTGAGCTTCGGTGGAGGGGGGCTCTGGGTGACTGTTTTCGAGATCCCAATCACCTTCATCGATGCAAAAACGAATACCGTGACCAAGCAGTGGACAGGCCCTGGGGGTGACGCTATACGCCATGGACATATGTCCATTTGGTTATCCAATTTGAGGCAGCAAACGCTCTGGAGAATCGACCAAGGCCAGCTTTGAAGTAGGGGCTACAAGTCGTTTGGCTCGACTAAAACTACTTAGGGCGTGAAAAAAATAATCTGAGAAATGAGCCAATCCAAATTCGAAAGACGCTAGTAGCATTAGATATGTCCAACCAACGACCCGTTCGCGCCGACGTAAAGGCGCTGTCTGGATTGCTTCGGCAATTCGACAATCAACTGAAGGAGCAGGGACGCTCCGAGGAGCGCAGTATTGTTCTGGATGCATTGCAGAAGCTAGAGGCCTCGCCAGTTTCAGCTCTTCAGTCATCCAGCAATACCGCAAACCAGCAGAGTTCTAACCGAGTGAGCATGCAGCAGAGTAAAGCTTCAGCCGCTTAATATTAACTAATCGTTTACCCGGAGGGCAGAGCGGTACCTATGGTACTGAACTGCCCTTTTCCAATTTAGGAGACAGTTAGTGTGTCGTCCCAAGTGAGTGTAAATACGAGTTCGGATTTCAAGGATCTTGTGGCTGTTGAGCCGTAGTTGTTGTGGATGTTTAAGAAGCCAGTTTTGAGGTGCGATGTTTGTCTACAATTTCGCGGGCTTCTGGCATTAGCGCCATGAGCCGGAGCGCGAGCAGGCCAGCGGTGGTTTTGGAGAGGTCGGTTTTGCGGACCTCAAACATGGGGAAGGTGGCGGGGATGTCGAGGATTTTGTCGAGCAGGTAGACTTCGGTGTGGATGTCCATTGCCAAGATACGGTCCCGCTGGAGTTTGGTGAGTTCTATGAGGGCTTTGTCGGCACGGCGCTCCTGGGCTGCGCCGAGTTTTTGGATGCGCTCCATTTGCGTGAAGAGGGTCTCGTTATTGGGTTCGTTTGACCAGCGGTCTTGCGCTTCGGCTTCCATCTGTCTGGCACGGTCTGCCTGGAAGAGCGCAAAGACGTAGCGCTCGAAGGCCTGGAGCTCGAGTTCGCCTTCGGGGAGGCATTGCTTGAGGAGTTTGGCCTTGAGGGAATCGTATTGGCTTCGTTCGTGCGGGTTGTTTTCGAAGATGGTGGTGGGGTTGGCCTGGAGGCCGTGACGGGTGCTGTTGGCTGCGGATTTGGCGCGGCCTTCGGCTGTTTTTGGGCCGGTGGATTTCCGGGCATTTTGCCTGTTGGCATCGATTTGGGCTTGCGTTGACATGGGGCTTTGTCCTTTTCTGTTTTGAAATAAAAAAGGGAGGCGCACGGAGCGCCTCCCGATGTAGAAGCTAACATTTCAAAAGTCGATTCCGAACCATGGTTTTTGTAAGTTGTTGATAGGATTTGGAATTTAGGTCAAAAGTTTCTGGCAACGATAAAGTTCGCATTGGACGAATGGGCGAGATGGGCAGCTCGTCACTCGAAACTTGCTGCACCAACCTGGTGCATAATGGTGCTGTGGGAACTCAAGCGAAGACCGTGCGGCAGAGCATTAGCCTGCCAGTCAAGACTGCGACGCAGGTGCGGGCTATGGCAAAGTCGAGAAGACTCAGTGCTACACGCATGCTTGTTGAGTTGATCGAGAATGGCATAGAGTCGGAGAAGCGCAAGCAGCAAGAGTTCTTCGATCTCGCTGAGCGATTTCGGAGTGCAAGTGATCCGGAGGAGATCAAACGCCTAGGTGACGATATGGGCCGCATGGTTTTCGGCAGTTGAATGCCTAAAATTGAGCTTTGGGACAAGTTCCCGCCGGGCGTGCGGCAGCATCTTATCGATCGTATGCGTGATCGACTGATTTCCATTTCGGACCTTAACCAGCTTCGGGAGTGGATCGAGACTAATCCGGATGTACCTGAGGGTGATTGGTTCAAAGATTTTGGTTCGTTCAAGATCTGTGGCCAGGGGCTTTAGCCAAGACGTTCTTGCTGAGCGGGCAAGTTGCTAAAGGGCAAAAGCTCTAAACCAATTTCGCGCGGTTGAAGAAGTGAAGGCGGAAAATGTCGGCAGCTAGAACGCTTTTTCCGATTGAATGGTGCAACTGTTCTGAACAGGCTAGGGCGGCGGTCCAACAGGGGAGCGAGGTTAGGCAATAGTCTCAGGAATTTGAGCTTGCCCATAGTTGATGACAGCGAAAGCGAAGATGTGCCTGTTCATCAGAATCTCGTTGTAGGGAATTGCCGAGCTTAATGTTCGCATTTTGAGCACACGATTCGGTCTTATCCCAGGCGCTCCTTTTGACGCGAGCGGGAAGCGCAGAGTCGCATTCTCCTTGGCTTTGTTATGCAATGAGGAGAATTTCACGGCCGGTGCGGGTGTACGTGTCCCTCCGCACAAAATTCGAACATTTGGGCGCTCGGAATGGGCTTGGGGTTTGAGCTAAGTGATTGATTTGAAGCCGGTTTAATGATTAGTCACGAAAGTGGTTAGCGGGGCGAGTTCAAAAGTGTTGTGTTGTCTGCCTGCTGGGAGGGCCGAAAACATTGAGCGAAATGCGTCGAGGCTGTAGGGACTGGTCAGGCTGACAGTGCGCCCTGAAGCAACCGGTACCGTTTGCCTCGACGCAGGAATAGCCAGCGTCTGCAACGGACCTGGGGGAGAAGTCAAGCAGACGCACTCCGATCTACTGGTGAAGGGAGCTGCGGCTGGAGCTCTAGTCACGAAGAGTCTGGGAGGCCGAGCCTACTTTTCCGTAAATGGCCGAACTGGCCCTGGGTTTCAAAAACAGGAGGGCTTCTTTCAGTTCGATGTGCTTGTGACACATTAGCCGACGGCCGAGTGAATTCACGCGACTTGTCGCAATGGGTCGGGCAGACCGGGACCACGCTGGCGCTCGTGCCATCCACCGGGAGAGCCGTGGTAGGAAACGGATGACGGTCCCGGTCTCCGCTACACTCTGCCGTTTAGGGGGAGCTATCTACACCACAGTGGTGCATCGATGCTAATCTGAGGACATGGCAACCCAACGCAAAATGGCTCCGGCAAGATCTGTTCGACAGAGCGTGACGATCCCGGCGACACTGGTTGCAGCGGTCCGCCGCACGGCCAAGGAACAGCACCTGACCATGAGCCGGGCCCTGGTTGCCTTGGCCGAACGCGGAGTGCGTGCAGAGGCTGAGGCGAAGGAGCAACTCAAGGCCAGCTACAACCGGTTTGTCGCCGAGAACGATCCGGCGCTTAAGAACGAAGCCGGCAGAGATTTGATCCGGGCGATCTTCGGGACGGAAGCCATTGCCGAAGATTCAGTTCGCTAACCTGACTCGACCGCTCTGGCAGCACCTGCTGCAACGAGTAGACGAGCGGCGGATTTCGGTTGCGGACTTGATGGCCCTCCAAGAATGGGTGAAGACGGGTCCTATTGCGCCGACGGGTGACTGGTACAAGGACTTCGGCTCATTCATCCTCTGCGGAACAGACCAATTTCCGAAGACAGTTCTGGAAAAAGGCATGAGGCCATTCGGCTCCCCGATCTCTTGATCGCGGAGCGCATGGTGCTTGTCTCTAGTCACGGTTGTTCGGAATCGCGTCCGGCTCTGTCCAGGCAACAACGGCCGACGGCAGCGTCGCAGCAAAGAAGATCGCGCCAAAAAGGATCTGAGTGCGATACTCCGAATTGATCTCCCACAAGCCTAGGCTTGGTGCAATCGCCCCATAGACCGAGCCGACACAAAGCACCGCAAAGAGAATCCCATAGGCGCGCACAAACGCCCGGTGCCGCACACCGGTTTGACGCTCATCCCGGCTGGTGAATAGGCGTGAGTCTCCCGGAAACCCGTACTCTCGCATAAGGCTGACCATTGAGAGCCAGCCAGCAAACAACGCCATGCCGGCGATCCCAAGAAGAGCCACGACGATCGCATTCCTCGCCAACCCAGCGCCGCGCTGAGCCAGTCCTGCGGAGATGCACAGAGTCAAGTAGCTCGCGTAGGTCGCGACGACGGCAATCCGCCGGTTAGATCTCGTGTCCAGCGGCAGCCGGAAGAAATTCTGGCCGGTCATCTTCATTCACCTCCTGTTGGGTAGAGAGCGTTGCTCATTGGTTTAAACGGTTTTCGTGAGAATATCGCTTCGACGGGTAACTGGAAGAACTCGCTGATTCGAAAGGCTAGATCCAAGCTCGGATTAAAGTCCCCGCGTTCCAGGTAGCCTATCGTCTGATAACTGACGTCAAGGGCCTTGGCAAGATCCTGCCGGCTCATGCTTCGTTCCGCGCGAAGCACTGGGATGCGATTGTACATCTGGCCAGTGGTGGCTTCGCTCTGCTGCATTTAGTAAACAAATTGTATAAGGAGTTATACAATGTGTCAATATGATTACGGTGGTGATCACAGTCCACGACGCATCAGAAAAAGTAGGACTCACAAAGTCGCGCAGTGTAGAGCGATGCGAAACCGCTCCCGGATCAAGCGCTACCCGGAAGATGGATCGAGTTGCTGTAGCCTCTAGTGCCTCGAAGTCTATTGTGGAATGTGCCCGACGGCTGAATCTCGAAATCCGATTCTACGTGGCGAACGCACTGGCTACGCAGACTTTCACGTTGTTCCAATCGCGATCACTGAGATGTCCGATGACGGTGAGTGCGGTGCACGGTCAGGACATAGGCACGAAAGTAAGATTCCGCTCGGAGCCCCCCTACCTGCCAATCCTGGATGGCGCAGTCAGACGAGGCTGAGGGCTAGGGCACGCGTGTGGTCAGAATTCCTACCAGAACGTCTGGACGTTCTGTCAAATAGGTTGTGCTGGCGATCACAACCGCGGGCCGGACTTTCGTCTCTACTGCGCCTTCGAGGACCTCAACAACAACGTCTCCAGGCTTCAATTCGCTTCCTCGGCTTCTCTCTCCTCAAGCCGGCGAATCGAAGCGGCGCGGTAATCCTTCGAGTCTTCATCGGACCAGGAATCGGACCAGTCGATCTTGCGTTCCGGGGCTAGTGCGCCGAGCCGTTCTATAAGTCGAGTTAACTCGCCAGCGGCATCCGGGGCTAGCTTGCGAAATGCGGTGATGAGTGACGCTTCCTGCGAAGTTAGCGAAATTTCCATGATTCTAGACTCAGTATAGGGTCCTGCCGTCGCAATCGGCACTGGTCGAGTCCAGCAGGCTTGACCTATTCGACGGTGGAGTGTTCGGGAATAGGATTCATTCCGGCAGTTCTACTTCATTCTTTCGCAATACCGATGCCGGACATCGTTCTGCGCCAAGGACCACGAAGTAGAGTCTGATTGCTTCATGGCCACGCGTTATGAACGCTTCGGCCGAGCTACACAGACGCTGAATTTGGAATCCCCACCCTTACGGATGGGGCTCGAAGGGGGTACGGTCCGACGACCTAGGTAACACTTTGGCTGATGGCTTAGAGGGTGTTCCATTCGGGTGGCTGGACGCCGAGGAGTTCGCGGACGAAGAAGTCGGCTCGCTTGCGGTCGTAGTAGTCTCCCCAGCCTCCGTGGTTCTTGCCCGGTAAAAACAGGAAGTCGAAGGTCTTGTTGGCCTTGATCAGGGCGTTGACTACTTGCATGGTTGAGGCCGGGTCGACGTTGGTGTCCATCTCTCCTACAGCCAGCAGGAGTTTGCCTTTCAGCTTTGCGGCGTGTTCGACGTTCGATGACGCTGTGTACTCGGGGCCTACGGGCCAGCCCATCCATTGCTCATTCCAGGAGATCTTGTCCATGCGGTTGTCGTGGCAACCGGCAGAGGAGGCTGCGGCTTTGTAGAAGTCTCCGTGGAAGAGGAGAGCGCCGAGGGAGCTCTGCCCGCCGGCGGAATGGCCGTAAATTCCCAGGCGGGTGAGGTCGTACCAGGGGTATTGTGCTGCCGCGGCTTTGTGCCAGAGGATGCGATCGGGGAAGCCGGCGTCGGCTATGTTTTTCCAGGCGTAGTCGTGGAAGGCCTTGGAGCGATTGGAGGTGCCCATTCCATCCATCTGGACGACGATGAAGCCGAGCTCGGCTACGGCCTGCATGGGGTGGGCCACGTTGAAGGTCTTAGGGACGAAGGAATCGTGGGGGCCGGCGTAGATGTATTCGAGGACCGGGTATTTCTTGGATGGATCGAAGTTGGAAGGGCGGAAGATGAGTCCCCAGATGTCGGTTGAGCCATCGCGGCCTTTGGCGGTGAAGGGAGTGGGAAGCACCGAGTTGGGTGGCAGGGTTGGTTTCTCGAGCGTTGCGATGAGGGTTAAGTCGAAGGTTCTGCGGAGCTCGACAGTGGGTGGCTGATTGTAGCTGGAGTAAGTGTCGACGAAGGTAGACAAGTCCTCGCTGAAAGCCAATGAGTGTGTGGCGTCCGGATTGTTTGTTACTGGGGTAAGGCCGGTGCCATCGAAATTGATGCGGAACCAGTGTTGATAATAAGGGTCTTTGCCTGCATGCATGCCGCTGGCGGAAAACCAGATTTGGCGCTTTGCCTCGTCGACTTTGCCTACGGATCGAACCACCCAATTTCCTGAAGTGATCGTGTTTATGACTTGGCCAGAATTGCGGCCGTAGATATAGAGATGATTCCATCCATCGCGCTCACTCATCCAGATGATCTCTTTTTCGTTACTTGTGTAATGGGTGAAGCGCTTGGAATAGTAGCAGAAGAAAGTTGGGGATTCTTCGCTGATCACCGCGCGGGGTGTACCGCTGCTCGCGTCGACTTCGATGATGCGATAGACCTGATGGCCGCGCTGATTGTATTCGAAGGTGAAGGCGCTGGAGTCTTTGTGCCACTGCATGGGACTCATGCTGTAGGGGTTGGCGAAGAGGGCGGGATCGATTTCGATTTGTTTGTTGGTTTTGAGGTTGATGAGGACAGGGCGCGGGATGTCGATGGTGTCGCCGGGCTTGGCGTATTCGACCATGGAATGCTTTGGCTGGACCTGATCGGCGGGTGAGGATTCGATGTAAGCGATCTTGCGGTGCAGGCCGAGACGGACGCGGTAGAGGGCGAGTTTGTTCGAGTCTGGGGCCCAGGATTTGGTTGCGAGGCGGTAGGCGTTGTCTTCTGAGCCGTCGAAGGTGAGCGGGGTGGCCGTGGTTGAATTTACAGGGCGGACCCAGAGGTTGTGGTTGCGGATGAAGGCTTCGGTTTCGCCATTAGGGGATTTGAGCGGAGTGGTGAGACCGGGGACGGTGGGAGCGGGGAGCGAGACGGGGTAGCGGCTGTCGCGTGGCAGGGCGGGGCGGTGTTCTGTGGCGTAGGTATCGAGATCGATACGGTAGCGGGCTTCGTCGACTACGACCTCGATCGATTTGTTGTCTTTGTTGAAGGTGAGGGTGGAGAAGGGGAGGCGGTCTGGCTTGACCTCTTTACCGGTGGCGGTGGTGAGGGCTGCGGCAAGTTTTGTGTGATCGAAGGCGGGGGCCTTTGTGCCTTTGTTTGCGTCGATGATGAGGAAGTCGTTGCCACGGCGGTACCAGTAGCGCGGGGTGTCGTTGATGGCAGTGGCGGGACCGGCGTAGGGGGCGGTGCGGGCTTTTTCTGCAAGGCCGAAGGCGCGGTTGTAGTCGGCTCGGGTGCCTTGAGCGGAAGCGATTAGGCAAGCGAAGAGAAGTGTAACCGGCAACTTGTACATGGGTTGCATTGTACAACCGGAGTATGATGTTTGGCATGGCATCCGTATTGATTACAGGCACAAGCATGGGGATTGGAATGGAGACAGCGCTGGAGTTGGCTCGGGGAGGGCATCAGGTATACGCTACGATGCGGAGCCCGGAGCGATCGCCTGAGCTTGGTGCGATTGTGGCGGCAGAGGGACTGCCGGTTACCATCCATACGCTGGATGTAGATTCTGATGCGTCCGTCGCCGATGCGATTGCCGCTATCTTTGCCAGCGGGGGAGAGATTGACGTGCTGGTTAACAATGCGGGGGTGGAGCGGGTGGGGCCGGTTGAGGAAACGCCGCTCGATCACTTTCGCACTTGTATGGAGACAAACTACTTTGGAGTGATTCGTTGCATTCAAGCCGTGTTGCCGAAGATGCGGGAACGTGGGAGCGGTGTGATCGTGAATATAGCTTCGGTAGCCGGGCGGATTGCCTCTGCTCCAATGACTCCCTACGTGGCATCGAAATTTGCGGTTGAGGCGTTGAGTGAGTGTCTAGCGCAGGAAGTGAAGGCATTGGGAATCCGGGTCGCCATTGTGGAGCCTGGGATCATTGATACCCGGATGGCACGGAACATTCCCGTGATAGATGCAGAATCGAAGTATCCTCAAGGGCGCCGGATGGCTGCTTTGTTTGTGGAGTCGCTGAAGATGGGGAATGGGCCGACGCTGGTGGCAAAGAAGGTTCGCGAGGTGATTGAGAACGATGACTGGACACTGCGGCATCCAGCTGGGCCTGATGCAGTTCCGTTTCTGGGATGGCGGGCGGCGATGACGGATGAAGCCTGGGTGAATTATGGTGCCCAGAGTGACGAGGAGTGGCTGGAGCAAGTTGGGCGAGAGTTTGGGATGAAGCCGAAATTGCTTTAGTTCTTTGATCGATTCGATTTGGTTATGACGCAGTATCTGGGGAGGAGATACTGCGTTGGACTTTATATTGAAGGTTGGCTACTACGGTGTGAGCGCGGTAAGCGTTCTGATGTTTGGACTGTTCTTTATCGGGAACCTGCTGAATACCAGCAACCCTTCCGAAACCTGGGTGACACGAACGGTGCTGGTGGTTGCCGGGCTTACCGGGCTTGGCTTTTTTGGCTGGTCGTTTGTGGCAGGACATATGGGCGAGCAGTGGGTTGTTGGGATTGGGCTGGCGGTGACGGGGATGGTGGTGTTTGGGCTGATGATGCTGGCTGGCATGTTGATGTTCACGAATGTGAAGTGGAACTAGGAGCGAGCCATGAAAGTTAATTTCTATTGCATGTTTGGCGTTTTTGGAATGCTGGGATTGTACTTTGTGGTGAGCAGCCTGTTTGGGCGTTATTCGCTTGGTTCGGCACCGGTGCTGGTGGCGAAATTGTGTCTTGTGATTGGTGCGGCTGTTGGTGCCGGGCTGCTGTACTGGGCCTATCAGGTGGGCGAGGTAGAGGGGCGGTTTGGTGCCGGGACTGGAATCGTTATGCTTGCTGTTACTTCTTTTCAGTTGGTGCAGGTGCTAGGGATGATGGGGAGCGGGTTGGCAAAGACCTTCTTTCATCGCTGAGGCTCACCCACTCGCCTTTTCGCATCGACTCGTAGCCGGCGTCGAGGATGCGGTTGACGATGTAGCCGTCTTCGTAGGTTTCCGTTGGGACGCGCTTGTCTCTTACGCATTCGACGAAGTGACGCATTTCGGCCTGGTAGCCGTAAGCGAAGGCTTCTTCGGGGAGGGGGCGGGTCCAGCCGGAATCAGTGTCGGATTTCTCGATGATGTAGCCGGCGCTTTTGGTGGTGTAGGCGGTGATGGGGGTGCCCCGGGTGACGTCGGTGAAGATGCTGCCGTCGGTGCCGTGGACTTCGTTGCGGAGGTCGAGACCGCCTTTGGTGGTCCAGGAGAGTTCACAGTGGCCGAGGCCGCCGCTGGCGAATTGCAGCAGTAGGAGAGCGTTGTCTTCGCCTTCTGTTTTGTCGTGGTGGACGAGGCGGCGGCCCCAGGCCATTACTTTTTCGACGCGGTCGTGCTTGCCGAAGAAGAGGCGGGCGGCAGAGATGCAGTGGCAACCGAGATCGTTCATTGCGCCGCCGCCGGTTTTTTCTACATCCCAGAAGTGAGCGCTGTGCGGGCCGCTGTGGGATTCTCGCGAGCGGACCCAGAGGACGCGGCCGATGCCGCCGGTTGCGACCATGTCTGCGGCTTTGACGACGCAGGGAGCGAAGACTTCGGTTTCGGCATAGCCGTGCATCATGCCGGAATCTTTGGCGGCTTGCCAAATTTCGAGGGCCTCTGCGGAGGTTCTGCCGAGGGGCTTGGTGCAGACCTGGTTGCGCTTTGCTTTCGACAGAGCCAGCGAGACCGGGAGGTGGGCTTCGTTGGGGAGAGCAATGATGAAGAGGTCAATGTCGTTGCGGGCGATGAGGGTGTCGAGATCGGATGTAGCTTGATCGATGGACCAGCGGGTGGCGAAGGCCTGGGCTTTGTCGAGGTTTCTTGAGTAAACGGCTTTGACGGATTGACCGGCTACGTTGGCCAGACCTTGTAGATAGAACTCGGCTACGAAGCCGGCTCCGAGCATTGCGATGTTTACCTGCTGCATGCGGATTATCCTTGCGACTGTTTGGATTCGAGCTCGGCCCAGCGGGCGTAGAGGGTGTCTACTTCCTGCTCGATGACGCTTAGCTCGGCGAAGACCTGCTGGACGCGGACGTGGTTGCTGACTACATCGGGGCGCTCGGATTCTTCCTGCTTGGCGACGAGACGGGCCTCGGCGTCGGCGAGGGTGGCTTCCATGGAATCGTATTCGCGCTGCTCGGTGTAGCTGAGCTTTTTGCGGGCTGTGTTGGATTGGGTGTTGCTGGTATTTTTCGCCTTGGCTGCGGGAGCTTTTTTGCTGAGCAGGTCTTGCTCGTATTGCTCGTAGTCGGCGAAGAGGGTGGCGCCGCCCTTGCCGTCGAGACCGAGGACGTGGGTTGAGATGCGGTCCATGAGGTAACGGTCGTGAGTGACGAGTACGAGTGCGCCGGGGAATTCTTCTAGTGACTCTTCGAGGACGCCGAGGGTGGGGATGTCGAGGTCGTTGGTAGGTTCGTCGAGGAAGAGGACGTCGGCGGGCTGGAGCATTAGGTTCGCTAGCAGAACGCGGGCGCGCTCGCCACCCGAGAGACGATGGACGGGTTGCTGGAGCTGGGCGACTTCAAAGAGAAATTTCTTGGCCCAGGCGTTGACGTGGATGACGCTGCCCTGGAAGATGACCGAGTCGCCGTTGGGGGCTAGGGCTTCTTTGAGAGTGGCTTTGGGGTTGAGCTGTTCGCGCTGCTGGTCGAAGTAGACCATCTTGAGGTTGTCGGCCCATTTGATCTCGCCAGAATCTTGCTCAAGTTGCTTCATGAGCATTTTGAGCAGAGTGGATTTGCCGCTGCCGTTGGCGCCGGCGATGCCGAGTTTGATGCCGGGGACGAGGACGAGGTCGAGGTCTTTGAAGAGGAGCTTGTCGCCCATGGACTTCGAGATTTGTTTGGCGTCGATGAGGCGTTTGGTTTGCCGGAAGGAGGAAGTGAAGTCGATGGAGGTGCTGGAGACGCGGGCGCGCTCGTCCATGTCTTTGAGTTCGTCGATGAGGGCGTGGGCTGAATTGATGCGTGCGGCGGCTTTGCGGGTGCGGGCTTTGGCTTTGCGGCCGAGCCAGGCGAGTTCTTTTTTGACTACGGCTTCGAGGCCTTCTTTGCGGCGGCGTTCGGCTTCGAAGTATTGCTCGCGGCGCTCGAGGAATTTGGTGTAGTTGCCTTCGACGCGGAAGACGCCGTCGGGGTAGACGGAGTTGAGTTCTGCGACGTGGGTGGCGGTGTTTTCGAGGAACTGACGGTCGTGGGAGATGAGGACGCAGGAGAAGGGGGCTTGCTGGAGGGAGCGTTCGAGCCAGAGGATGCCTTCGAGGTCGAGGTGGTTGGTAGGTTCGTCGAGGAAGAGCAGGTCCGGGGACTGGCTGGCTGCGTGGGCGATGGCGAGGCGTTTCTTCCAGCCGCCGGAGAGGCTGTTGCACTCCTGGTTTGCGTCTGAGAAGCCGGCGAGGCCGAACCAGGGGTTGTCGGTGGAGAGGAAGTCTTTGACGATGCTGCCTTTGGGGAAGACGGGGTCCTGGGGGACGTTGGCGATCTTAAGGCCTTTTTTAGGGGCTACGATGCCGGCATCGGAATCGTCGAGACCGGAGAGGATTTTGAGGAGTGTGGATTTACCTGCGCCGTTGGGGCCGATGAGGCCAAGGCGCTGGTTGTCTTCTATGGTGAGTGAGACGTTTTGGAAAAGAATTGTGGCGCCAAATTGCTTGGAGAGCGATTGGACCGAGAGAAGAAGACCCATTCTATATAGGGTAGCGGGTAATGGGGCCAAGGAAACTGTTAGGCTGAAACTTGATGCGATACGTAAGTACACGGGGGGAAGACCTCGGGAGCGGGTTTCGGGAGATTTTGCTGGGTGGGCTGATGGGGGATGGTGGGCTGGCAATGCCGGTTCGATATCCGCAACTGAGTCTGGCTGATCTGCAGGCGATGCAGCAGATGAATTACCGCGAGCTTGCGTTTGCCGTACTGCGGCTCTTTGTCGATGACATGCCTGAGGGGGAATTGCAGAGGCTGATCGAGAAGACGTATACGGCGGAAGTGTATTCGAATGGGCGGGTGGCTGGGGAAGCTGAGGCGATTGCGCCGGTGAGGGAGCTTGAGGCTGGGGTGTGGCTGCTTGAGTTGTCGAACGGGCCGACGCTGGCGTTTAAAGACATGGCGATGCAGTTGCTGGGGAACATGTTTGAATGGGCGCTGGAGCAGAATGGCGAGACGTTGAACATTCTGGGGGCGACCAGTGGGGATACGGGATCTTCGGCTGAGTATGCGATGCGTGGCAAGCGTGGGATCCGCGTGTTTATGCTTTCGCCGCACGGCAAGATGAGTGCGTTTCAGACGGCGCAGATGTTTTCGCTGCTGGATGAGAATATCCATAATCTGGCGGTGCGGGGGGTGTTTGACGATTGCCAGGACATTGTGAAGGCTGTGTCGAACGATCTTGAGTTTAAGAGCCGTTACCGGATTGGGACGGTGAACTCGATCAACTGGGCGCGAGTGGTGGCGCAGGTGGTTTATTACTTCAAGGGGTACTTTGCGGTGGCGCAGGAGGTGGGTGCGACGGTGAGCTTTGCGGTGCCTTCGGGGAATTTTGGGAATATCTGCGCGGGGCATATTGCAAAGATGATGGGCTTGCCGATCCATCGGTTGATTCTCGCGACGAATGAGAATGATGTGCTGGATGAGTTCTTCCGGACCGGGGTTTATCGGCCTCGCGTGACGGCAGAGACAAGGCAGACGTCGAGCCCTTCGATGGATATTTCCAAGGCGTCGAATTTTGAGCGTTTTGTTTATGACCTGCTGGGGCGGGATGCTGGACTCGTGCGGGAGCTATGGAAGCAGGTGGATACGCAGGGATTCTTTGATCTGCGGGGGACGGCGGAGTGGGAGGGTATTGGACAGTTTGGTTTTGTGAGTGGGGTGAGTACGCATTGCAATCGTCTGGATACGATACGGCTTGTTTGGGAGCGCTATGGGTTGGTGGTGGATCCGCATACGGCCGATGGGTTGAAGGTGGGGATGGAGTTTCGGGAAGAGGGGGTGCCGCTGGTTTGTCTTGAGACGGCGCTGCCGGCCAAGTTTGAGGAGACGATACAGGAGGCGCTGGGGCGTGCGCCGGAGAGGCCTTTGCAGTACGCGGGGATTGAAGATGCGCCGAAGCGGAGCGTGGTGGTGGATGCAGATGTTGAGGTTGTGAAGGACTACATTCGCTTAAATGCTGAGTGAGTCTTAGTGAGGCTGCGGCTCTGGTGCTGGTAATTTAGCGGACGACTGGGGGGCTTAGCGTGATGATCCGAATGCCCGGGACGCGGAAGAGTGGTGAGGTGGGGCGCTCCGTAGTGATGAATTCATCGCACGAGGAAATCAATGCAGCGTTCAGGTGAAGCGAATCGAAAGCGGCCAGTCCAAAGTTGGATGCCAGACTCAAAGCCTGTTCGTAATGGTTTGACTCGAAGGAGGGTGTAAAAAGGTTTGTGTAAACGTAGTTCTCCGACAATGAAAGAGGAGAAGCGATGGACATTAAACCCGAGGTCCTGGACGAGCTGT
>JALHNH010000056.1 GCA_022843625.1 Bryobacter sp.
ATCTTGTCGTCCGCGCTCCAATGCCGTCTTTCTTTCTTCAAGGTCTCGCTCCAAAGACCTCTTCGACCAATTTCCTTTCGGCTTTAACCGTTTCCTCCGGTTTCAGCTGAGGCGAAACAGGCGTACAAGGCTTCTTCTCCGTTGAAGTGAATGGCTACGTCATTAATTCGGGAGAATTGGCAACGCTGGGCATGGCGATCGCCATGCTTTCCGCCGTGCTGTGGCAGGTGGTGCTGGACCGCCAGGACCGCTTCCGGCTGCTATCGGAAATGAGTGCCGCCCGTGAGGCCCAATTGTTTCTATTGGGGCAGACTGCTGTAGTAGAAACAGGCATCTACCGGATCGATCCGGTGTATAAACCATCGCTCGAAGTCGGCGGCGATCTCTTCCAGATCCTCCCACGACCCGACGGCTCAACGATCGTCGTGGTGGGCGACGTCAGCGGCAAGGGGTTGCGGGCGGCCATGATGGCGTCACTGGTCTGTGGCGCGGTCCAGCGTGACGACTCTACCTCCGCGTCCGCATTACTGTCCGGGTTGAATCGAACGCTGGCTACGCGACAGGGCGGCGGTTTCGTTACCTGCTGCTGTATTCGCCTCGATCCCGATGGCAGTGCGACAGTGGCCAACGCCGGCCACCTGACGCCTTATTGGAACGGCGAGGAGATGGCTCTCGCCCCCGGATTGCCGCTGGGTGTCGTCGCTGATGCCGAGTACGAAGAGACCGCGATCATGCTTCGCCCAGGCGACCAGTTAACGGTGCTGTCCGATGGAGTCGTCGAGGCCGAAAACGTCAACCGCGAACTCTTCGGCTTTGACCGCAGCCGCGAGATCTCTACGAAGTCTGCTCAGCAGATCGCCGAGGCCGCTCGCGTCTGGGGCCAGACCGATGACATTACCGTGGTAACGGTTCGGAGACTTTCTTGAAGTACTTACCATTTCTATTGATCGCAGCCTCTCTTAGCGCGCAGGTCTCACTCGAAGGCCCTTGGCGGATGACCCGGCAGGACTCGCCCTCCTTCGCTCTGCTCGTAGCCGCCGACGGCGACTGGACCGAGGTCCAACTGCCCTGGAAGGAACGCTCCACCAACGGAATCTTCTGGCTGCGCAAAACGGTGACGCTGGACACGGCGCTGCCGGAAGCCACGCTGGTGGTGGGCCGCGTAGCAGCGAGCTTCGAAGTATACGTCAATGGCCAGCCTATCGGCGGCCCGCCCGGCTTTGGCAGCCGTATTATCGAAGTTTGGCAACCGCGCAAGTTTCGTCTGCCCGGCGGACTCCCTTCCGGCCCGGTCACCATTGCCTTGCGCTGCTGGGAGATCAAGGTCTGGTCCAGTGCATTTTTCGATGCCGGTCCTTATCATTTGGGCACTCCGGCAACAGCCACGGCGGCACTGGATCGCTTCTGGATACAAAGCCGCGATTCCGCTTACCCGCGCCTGCTGATCTCGGTAGCGCAAGTCGCCCTGGGGCTCTATCTATTGCTGGTCTGGCGGCGAGACCTTTTTGGGTTGGGCTTCTTTCTTGTTACATGGGGAGGGCTGATGTCCTTCTATAGCCACCTGAGGGGGTATGAATCACATATAGGTAGCCACTGGCATACGCTCTTTTACCTGGCTAATTCGGCAGGTTGGATTGCCTGGTTTGCCACTTCGGTAGACTTCCTTGGCTTTTCACGTCTGTCCGTGCGCTACGTAATTGCGCCGCTGGCCGTGATCATGGTTGGAACGCATCTGTTGCCCTATGTGGATCCAAACTTTAACGCCAACCTCTCCTTTGTTGACCTGCTCCCACTGGGCCTGCCATTAGGCTTTGCGGCGGTCCGGCTCTGGCAAGGGACCTACATAGGCCCAGCGCTACTCGTTTCGGCCGCCGGGGTGATCAGTCTTTCCGTTAACACAGTAAGCAGGTTGTTTGGCATTGGGGCTAGCGAGATCCAGTGGCAGGGTTTCTCCTTTCCAGTAACTCCAGTCGCCTATCTTGTAGCTTCCGCTTGGATGTCAGTCGAGTATCTAGAAAGATTGAAACGCCAGCGCGCCGAACGCGACCGCCTGGCCGCAGAGATGGATTCGGCGCGCGCAGTCCAAACTTCGCTGCTGTCGGTGAATACTCTGGATCATGCGGGTTGCAGTGCCGAAGCTGTTTACCGGCCCGCGCTTGAAGTTGGGGGAGACTTTTACGAATTGATCGCCGCACCAGACGGAACCATGCTGGTAGTGGTGGGTGACGTCAGCGGCAAAGGCTTGCAAGCCGCCATGGTAGTAGCCCTCGCGCTCGGTGCATTGCGCAACCGGCACTCATCTACCCCAGCGGATTTACTTGCTGAGATAAACCGGTCTCTTGTGCAGCGTAAGGCGGGCGGATTTGTGACCTGCGTTATTGCACGGATATCCCCCGATGGAAGCGTTGCCGTAGCCAGTGCCGGCCACCCCTCGCCTTTTCTGGCTGGTAGAGAATGGACAGTTCCGCCCGGGCTTCCGCTGGGTGTGACGGCTGAGGCGAGCTATGAGGAGGTCGTGGATCAGTTGGCACCTGGAGAAGCGTTAGTGCTTGTCTCCGACGGAGTTGTGGAGGCGGAGAATGCGCAGCGAGAGTTGTTCGGATTTGAACGTACGCGCGAAATCTCGACGAAGTCAGCGCAAGAGATCGCCAATGCCGCCCGCGCCTGGGGCCAAAACGACGACATCACGGTGGTTACCGTTCAGAGGAGGTCTTCGTGAAGCATCTATTGCTGTTCCTGTTTCTGCCCGGGGCGCTATCCGCCAAACCGCTTGACCTGAGCGGCACCTGGCGGTACAACACGACGGACTCGCCGCGTCTGGCAATGCCTGAAACCGACGCGAGCGCCTGGCCGACGGTGAATTTGCCCGGCCGCTATCCGCGCCCGGAAACGGTCTACTGGCTCCGCCGGGACTTCACGGCTCCAGCTCTCGTTGGCGATGTCGTGGTCACTGTCGGATTGGTTTCAGAACGCTATGAGGTCTTCTGGAATGGAGTGAAGATCGGCGACACTGGTGATCTGGCGAGACCTTATATCCATCCAGTTCGACCGCGCTCGTTTCTTGTGCCGGCGACGTTGGTTCATCAGCGAAGCCCTGCAGTGTTGGCGTTGCGCGTTCAAGATATGCGAAACGTCTCTGCATGGGGAGCTTTCGAAAGCGCCATCATGGACCGCGGCCCTTATTGGGTTGCCGAGCCAGCTCACGCTGCAGCTCTGGTGGAGTCGGCTCATCGGGGCAGATTGCTCGCGCTGGCGCCCGGAACGCTGATGGTCACCATCCAGGCAGGCGTCGCGATTCTTTTCTTCGCCTTGTGGCTTTCCGGCCGGGACCAACGCGACCGGCTTTTCTTTGCTCTCTATCTTTTTTTCCTCTCCATAGGTACGGCAGTCGGCATGATGTTATTGCTGATGGACTCATCTTCGCTCAGTCAGCTTATTTTTTACCGTCCGAACGGCGTCCTGGTGATGCTCTTCCAAACGTTGTTTGTCGCTCACGTCATGCGTGTTGCGCGCCCACCTGTGTGGGCGCTGTCAGCGCTGGTCGCGGTCTCTCTTATGATGGCGTGGTCGACCAGTCTGGGCAGGAACTATCTCCAACCCTGGCTGTTGCTGCTGGTCCTGTTCTGCATTCGCGCGGCTTGGATCGCTCCGAAAGGCAGGAAACTCTTTGCGCTGCCGATTCTGGCGTACTTGTTCGCGGTTTTGAACAACACGATGCCAGCTGCGTTGCGGCTCTTTCCCGCCGTCTTCTCTGTTGGGCTCGCCGGAGTGGCTGTCAGTAACCTGATCCAAATCGTTTTTGCCCTGACGATGACGGTACTGATGCTTCGCTGGATCGCAGCCGACAGACGGGAGCAACAGCGCTTGTCTTCCGAACTGGAGGCCGCGCGCGGAGTGCAACAACTCCTGCTGCCGCAAGCTGCCGCCAAGGGCGGCGGATGGCAATCCGATGCGACTTACTTGCCCGCACTCGAGGTGGGCGGCGACTTCTACTGGACACGCACAGAGCCCACCGGTGCCCTGGTGGTGGTGATTGGCGACGTCAGCGGAAAGGGTTTGAAAGCCGCGATGCTTGTCTCGGTGGCGGTGGGGATCCTGCGGAATGAGAAGTCCTCGTCGCCGTGTGCAATTCTTGGCGCGTTGAATGAAGGACTCACAGGACACACAGGCGGCGGCTTCGTCACGGCCTGCTGTGCGCGCTTCGAAGCCGAAGGCTCGATGGTCGTCGCCAATGCCGGGCACCCGGCACCCTACGGCGACGGCCGGGAGTTGGAGGTGGAAGCCGGACTGCCACTAGGCATCATGCCCGACGCTACTTACCCTGAGTCGATCCACCACGCAGATCTGGTGACGCTTGTCTCTGACGGTGTGGTTGAGGCCGAAAACGCACAACGCGAACTCTTCGGCTTCGACCGCACCCGTGCGATCAGCACCAAGGCTGCAACACAGATCGCCGAGGAGGCGAAGTCCTGGGGACAAAACGACGACATCACCGTGGTCACCGTCCGGAGGAATTCCTAACATGCGCTTTTGCTTATTGGTGCTGGCCGCTTTACCCCTTCTGGCCCAGAACGCCCTCTACCTCGATCTCTCCGGGCCCTGGCGCCTCCAGGCGAGCGATGATCCCAGTTACGCCCAACCCGAGCTGGACGATAGCCAATGGCGGACCCTCGCGGTTCCCATTCCCGCCAGCCCAACTGATTCCCAGGCCATCCCCGGTATCTCGAAAATCTACTGGCTTCGGCGCCGCGTCGAGCTGCCCGCGGGCACGGACCGAACCCGCCTGGCACTCAGTATTGGCCTCCTCCGCGATGGCTATGAAGTTTACCTGGACGGAAGGCTCGTCGCTTCGACCGGCAGCTTCGACAAACTCGAAGACGCCCAACTGCCCCGGCCTCGCACCTTCGCCTTGCCCCCCGTGGCAGGAGCCTCAATTCAAGTGGCCCTGCGTGTTCATAGAAAACTTGCGCTTCCTCCGCAATGGCGCATGCCGGATAGCGGTCCCTATCTTCTCACCTACCAGGGCCATTTGCCGGTGGATCTCGGGGCGGTTCAGCTTCTGGAGCGATACGGTGAGCTGTCATTGGGACTCGTCTTCGGCACGCTTCTGCTTTCCATTTCCTGCCTCAGCTTCCTGGCCTGGACCAACGATCGCAACCGTCTCGAGTTGCTATGGTTTGCGCTCGCCGCCCTCACCCGTGCCAGTGCCGAGTGCCTTAATCTGTCTCAGTTGAACGTCAGCGCACAGCCAGTTGACCGATTTGGAATCACACTCTTTCAAATTTTACTCAGTGAGCTAGTGTGGCCTCTTCTTGGGGAGTTCGCAATTGCATCCTTCGCACCGCCTCGCCCCAAGTGGTGGCGTGCGGGGCTTTGGGCCTTGTTCGCATTCACGTTCACTGCCATTTTCGCAATGCGAAATTTCTATTGGGCTGCAGCGTTGATGGGTGGGCTTATCTTGATCATGGTTTTGCTCTGTTGGTATCGTCGCAGGGCGGAGAGATATTCCTCCGAGATCTGGATTGTCAGCCTGGCGATCGCCACTCTCGCATTCCTCCATTCCGAGAATTTCACGCGACGTTTGCTCGGGGTCGGTAATTGGATTCCCGTTTCCTTCCCAATCGGGACTTATCGAGTAGACCGCGAACAGGTAATCTTCACCACGCTCGCGTTGGTGATCCTTGTCAGCCTCTTGCGCCGAACGGCGGCGGACCGCCGCGAGAAAGAGCGCCTCTCCAGCGAGTTCGAAGCAGCGCGAGTTATCCAACGCCTTCTGCTCGATCAGGCCGAACTGCAGGATCCAGCCTTTGTGCTGGACGCTGTTTATATGCCGGCCCAGGAAGTCGGCGGCGACTTCTACTACGTCCTCGATGGGCAGACCATCCTCGTGGGTGACGTCTCCGGCAAAGGCCTCAAAGCGGCCATGTTGGTCTCGCTCGCGATTGGGGCTCTACGCAACAGCACGAACCGCAATCCCGGCCCGCTGCTCTCGGCACTGAATCGCGCCGTCGCCGGGCAAATGGAGGGCGGCTTCATCACCTGCTGCTGCGTTCGCTTGCAACCGGACGGCCAACTTTCCATCGCCAATGCCGGGCACCTCGCCCCCTATCTGGATGGCGCCGAGGCCCAGGTGGATACAGGTCTGCCGCTGGGCCTCGATCCTGAAGCGGGTTACGACGAGACTTGCCTGACATTGCGGCAAGGATCCAGCATCACGCTCCTATCCGACGGTGTTGTTGAGGCCGAAAACGCCCAGCGCGAACTTTTCGGCTTCGACCGAACTCGCGAGATCAGCATGAAGACAGCCCAGGATATTGCCAGCGCCGCCAAAGCCTGGGGCCAGACCGACGACATCACGGTTGTCACCGTCCGGAGGAATGGATGAGTTTCGGTGCTCAGACCCCTGGCTCAGCTTGCATCGAGCAGCAATACTTTACATGGAGTTCGGCGGCCGAAAGCACGGTCAAACGTTACCATCGTCGCCCCAGCGCTGGCGCAGAAACTGGAGAGATAAGCATCTGTCCAGAAATTAGAACTTACCTTTCCCGCCCGGGCAGTGGCCCTCCAGACCTCTTCAAACCCATCTGGTTCCGCTGCGTACTTTACGCGGGCGTCAGTTTCAAATTGTTTTCTGACTTTCCACGCCGCTTCTGCCGACAATGGGTGACCATTCATCACATGCGCATTGGTAAGCAGCCGCAACAAGCCCGTTTCGGTAACCCGGCAGAATACGAGCAAGTCCCTGCCCTGGGCCTCAAACCAGCGTTTGGCCACGAGATGATGCGGGTGCGCGTCCACCGCAAGAGCGATCCAGACGTTGACATCAGGCAAGTAGATCATCAAAGTCAAGATCCTTCAGGTTTAGCTTCTTTCCCTTGGGCATGCGGATCAAAGGCAGCGTCAGGCGCTTGGCCTCCTTCGGAGGTGTCGCGTTGAGGTCCTTTTCCAGTGCTGCAACAATCAACTCCTTCATGGATGTGCCCCTGAGCGCAGCATTCGCTTTGGTCTTGCGAAAGAGTGCATCTGGAAGATCGATTGTAGTTCGCATAAATATAGCTTTGCATAAAACCATAACCATCAAACAACCCCTCGAATCGAGCATGGGCGCATGAACTTCATATTTTGGCTGATACTTGCAGGCCCACTCGCCGCCCAAACTATCGAGGTGACAAGCCTCGACACCGCTAAGCCACTCAATGGCGAATGGCGCCAGCAAACCGGCGACGATCCGCGCTACGCCGACCCCGGCTTTGATGATTCCGCCTGGTCCCGTGTCACGATGCCGAAAGGTATTGCTCCCGGCGCGTATGGCTACACCTGGCACCGGATTCATCTTGAAATTCCCGCGACGGATCGCTCGCTTTCGATTGCAATCGCTCCCTTCTTTGCAGCCTATGAAATCTTCGTCAATGGAGTAAAGATTGGATCGTTTGGGGGAGAACTCAGTGCGGCTTCAGGACAGCACTTTGCTCGGCTGGCAAGCTTTCCTCTGCCCAAGGGACAGCCCCACCTCCTAATCGCCATCCGCAGCAGCGAGTGGAAAATGAGCCTGGGAGTGCAGAGTGGTTCAAGCGTGGTTGGCACCTCCTGGATCGGCATGGATGATGCAATCCAGCTCAAGTTGGCAGAGGAGCGGATTGCGCTGGTGGAGAGTTCCAGTTGGCTGCGGATACTCTGTACCGGTCTTGGTTTCGGAGGGCTTTTTTTCGTCATGCTCGCACTGACCAAGCAGGGGGACCGGGAATTCCTGTGGTGCGGTTTGCTTCTGCTTTCTGCGATGATGAACCGCGTATATACCATCTCCGACGTGCTTGGTATCGAGAGCCGCAGCACGATTGGAATCCTGAATAGCCTGACACAAACATCCTTCATTATTTGTTGGGTTTTGCTACTCAGCGCGCTATTTCATCGCCGCCCATCAAAGTGGGTTTGGGCCGCGGCGGCTGGCGCAATGAGCGGAATGGCTCTAATGGCTTTTGAAACTCAAATTGAATGGGTGCGAATCCATCCGGTTCGGCCAGTCTGGGTTCTCTCTTATCTCGTTTGCATGCCGTTGATCTATCTACTGCTCGGCTGGTGGAGAAGACAGCCAGGCAGATCGGAATGGTTCACCCATTTTACGTTGGTCAGCTATTTGGCGACAAACGCTACTCAGAACATCCTGGGCTTCTTCAACATGGAGTTTAGCCAGGCTTCGTTTCAGTCTGGTGGTGTGCAACTTTCCTACATTCTGCTGCGATCTCCTATCTTGCTGATGTTCTTTGCCATGGGGCTGGTCTTGAGTAAGCGCAAGGCAGAAACAGAACGAGAGCAAGCCCGGCTACAGCAGGAGCTCTCGGCCGCAGCTCAAGTTCAAGCGCTGCTTCTTCCGGGTGTCGCAACCGAAGGCGTAGAAGCAACCTACCTTCCAGCATCGGAAGTCGGTGGCGACTTTTACCAGGCCTTCCAGACTCACGATAAAGCCACCATTGCCCTGGTCGGCGATGTCAGTGGCAAAGGCTTGAAGGCAGCCATGCTTGTCTCGGTTGCCATAGGCGCAATCGAGCGCGAACAATCACTGATGCCGGAAATGATTCTGGAGCGCTTAAACCTCGCATTGATGGATCGCACCGGTGGCGGGTTTGTTACCTGCTGTTGCGTCCGCATCGAAGCCAGTGGCCGCGCCTGGGTTGCCAGCGCCGGCCATCCGTCTCCCTACCTTCGCGGGCATGAGATCCAATTCGAAGCGGGGCTCCCCTTGGGTGTCGTAAGAGATGCAGCCTATCAAAGCTACGAGTTCCAGATGGAGCCAGAAGACCAGTTGACGATCATGTCCGACGGAGTGCTTGAGGCAGAGGACGCCCAGCGCGAACTCTTTGGGTTTGAGCGAACGCGAGAGATCAGTATGAAGTCTGCGCAAGAGATCGCCGAGGCCGCCCGTGCCTGGGGCCAGACCGACGACATCACCGTAGTTAGGGTTCGGAGAACATGATGAAGGTCCTTCTATGGTTGACGCTGGCTGCGCAACTTTCTGGTCAGGTAATCCACGTCACCAACCTCGATTCGGTTACGCCACTCAATGGCGAATGGCTCCAGCAAACCGGAGACGATCCTCGTTACGCCGACCCTCGCTTTGATGATTCCTCCTGGTTGCGCGTCACGATGCCAAAGGCCATTGTTCCCGGTGCATATGGCTACACCTGGCACCGGATCCATCTCGAAATCCCTGCTACAGATATTCCTCTCTCCATTGCCATCGCACCACACTTCGCAGCTTATGAAATCTTTGCCAATGGCATCAAGATTGGATCATTTGGCGGGGAACTCCGTTCGGCTTCTGGACAGCACTTTGCCCGACTTGCGAGCTTCCCTCTGCCAAAGGGACAATCGCGACTCTTGATCGCCATACGCAGCAATGAATTCAAGCTGATCTTTGGACGTCAATTTGGTGGGAACCTCCTCTCAGGCACATCCTGGCTTGGCAGCCAGGAAAACATCCAGCTCAAGTTGGCCGCGTTCCAACTGACGCAGAGAGAGAGTGCAAACTGGCTGCGGGTGCTTTGTGCCGGGCTTGGCTTTGGGGGCCTCTTCTTCGTAATGCTCTCGCTGTCGCAGAAAGGCGACAGAGAATTTCTTTGGTGTGGTTTGCTGTTGCTGGCTGCAATGATGAATCGTCTCTATCAGATCCCTGACGCAATTTCGATCCAGAGTCGAGGTGTAGTTAGCGTTTTGAATTTCATTACGCAGTCCAGCTTCAGTGTTTTTTGGATCCTGCTGCTAAGTTCGCTTTTTAAGCGTCGCCCCAGTTTGTTGGTTTGGGGGACTGCTGCAGCAGCGATTCTTGGCCAGCTTCTCGTACCTTTAGAAATAGTTTCTGAATGGCTGCGAACTCACTCTGCTCAAACACAGCTATTGAATGCCAACTTGATGGCATTTTCGCTGCCCTTGAACTATTTCCTGTTGGGGCACTGGCGTAGGCGACGAACGAAGTCAGAATGGTTTACTCACGCAACGCTGATCACATACCTTGCTACAAACTCGTTCCAGAACCTTTGGGCACTATTCGATAAGAGCATGAACTTAAATGGACAACCGACATCTGAGCTTTCGGCTTCCTACATATTGCTTCGATTTCCCATCCTGCTGATGTTCTTTGCCATGGGTTTGGTGCTGAACAAGCGCAAGACAGACACAGAACGAGAACAAGCGAGGCTGCAACAGGAACTCTCGGCCGCAGCTCAAGTCCAAACGTTGCTTCTCCCAGGACTTGCAACCGCAGGCGTAGAAGCAACTTACTTTCCAGCCTCGGAGGTCGGCGGCGACTTCTACCAGGTTCTTGAACGTCCTGACGGCTCACGCGTAGTGCTGGTGGGCGATGTAAGTGGCAAGGGCTTAAAGGCAGCCATGTTGGTTTCTGTAGCCATTGGCGCTTTGCGAAGGGAGAAGTCATCCTCGCCGGCAGAAATTCTGGCAGGACTCAATGAAGCCCTGCTCGGACAAGGCGGCTTTGTCACCTGCTGCTGCATCCGCTACACGCAGGACGGTGATCTCACGGTGGCAAGCGCCGGACATCCTGCACCCTATTGCGAAGGTCGAGAAGTAGAAGTGTTGGCAGGGCTGCCTCTCGGGGTCGTTTCGGGGACAGAGTGGCCGGAGATGAGGATGCAACTGCCTATGGGGGCTCAAGTCACTCTGGTTTCTGACGGAGTTGTCGAAGCGGAGAATGGCGAACGTGAACTGTTCGGCTTCGAACGCACCCGTGAGATCAGCACCCGGTCGGCAATAGAGATCGCCAGCGCCGCTCGCGCCTGGGGCCAGACCGACGACATCACCGTAGTTACAATTCGAAGGACTTCATGAAGCTGCTCTACCTTTGCCTCCTGGCCACACTCCTCAACGCGCAACCGATTGCGATCCAGAGCCTCTCGCAGCCACAGCCCCTCACCGGCCAATGGAAGTTCCAGGAAGGCGACGACCCGCGTTGGGCACAGCCAGACTTTGACGACTCCCAATGGCCCACCATCGCCATGCCCGACAAGGTGAACCAGGAATTCGGCTGGCGCTGGTATCGCGTCCACTTGAGCCTTCCTTCCTCTGGCGTCAACGAGCCGATTGGGCTGCTCGCCGGGCCCTTCGGAGCAGCCTTCGCCTATGAAGTCTACGCAGACGGCAAGAAGATCGGATCCCTCGGGGGCTTTGGTGCCACAGAGCTCCACCTGCCAACAGTCGCTGTCTATCCCCTACCTACGACGGGCAGCTCCAAGCTGGTGCTCGCCTTTCGAGTTCGCAGCATTCCCTCTGCCTATACAATTCCTGCCGAAACTGAGGCCAGCGCTTCCTATATCGGCACTCTCGAAGGCGTGCGCACGCAAGAAAAGCTCTGGCATGCAGACCGGCTTCAGGGCCGACTTTACGGGCTGCTGATCTCTGCTGCCATCGTGATGGCAGTGCTGTTCTTTCTTACCTTGCCGCTCTCTCGCCGAGGCTCACTGGAGTACTTTTGGTTCGGGCTTTTCCTCGCGGGAAGCCTCGGCTTCCGGCTGATCCCACTTTATCCAGAGAGCCTCGGACTCGAGCGTGTAGTAAGTTCCAACCTCGGCATGGCGATCTCACTTTCCGGTGGCGCATTGGTACTGCCATTCTTGCTCATTGAGCTTTTCGCTTCCCGCCATACATTAATCGGTTGGCTCGGCGCCGTGCTCATGTACACGATGGCCTGCACCGCCATGGCCAGCCAGCTCTTCGATGTTCCGCTGTCGATTGAAACCCAGCGGATGCTGATACTCGGTGCCACCGTGGTCTGGTTTATTTACTACTTCCCTTTCGCCTGGCAGTATTCGACCATTCGCGGCCAACTGCCAGCCATGCACGCCGTCCTGCTATTCCATATGTCGGGTACTTTGATTCAACATTTCGCTGTGCGGTTCCTGCAGTTGACCGAGAGCCAGGGCCTTTGGCTTCAAACGATTCGCTTGATCACGCTACTGCTGGTGACCTTTGCGATGGCAATTCTGTTGAATCGGCGCGCTGCGAACCTCGCCAACGAGAAGCAGCGCTTAAGCCGCGAGATTGCTGCGGCCGCAGAAGTGCAGACGCTCATGCTCCCAGGCTCGGCGCAGGGCGGAACGGAAACAACGATCGAAGCTGTCTACCAACCAGCCTCAGAGGTAGGCGGCGACTTCTATCAGATCCTCGACCGCCTCGACGGCTCACGTGTGGCGCTGGTGGGAGACGTCAGTGGCAAAGGCCTCAAAGCCGCCATGTTGGTCTCGGTCGCCATTGGCGCCTTGCGCAGAGAGAAGTCTTCATCCCCAGCAGCGATCCTGGCCGGGCTTAATGAAGCCCTTCTAGGTCAAGGCGGCTTCGTCACCTGCTGCTGCATCAGGTACACGCCCGGAGGTGAGCTAACAGTAGCCAGCGGAGGTCATCCCGCACCCTACTGCGAAGGACGCGAACTGGAAGTCTCAGCAGGGCTCCCGCTTGGAGTCGTGGCTGAGGCAGATTGGGAGGAAACGCACATCATTCTGCAGCCAGGAACGCAAGTCACGATAGTCTCCGACGGTGTCGTCGAGGCGGAGAACTCTACGCGCGAACTCTTCGGCTTCGACCGCACCCGCGAAATCAGCACCAAGTCCGCCGCCGAGATCGCCGAATCGGCGAAGGCCTGGGGCCAGACCGATGACATCACCGTTGTTACCGTCCGGAGGAATACATGAAGTTACTAAGTTGTTTTTGTTTGTTAGCCGCTGCCATACTTTGGGCAGACGAGCCTCTAACTCCGCTCGGCCAAGCATTTGAGATCAATACCCCATGGAAGGCGCAGGCGGGCGATGACCTCCGTCGAGCCCAGCCGGATTTCGATGATTCCTCATGGCTGGGAGAAAAAGCATTGCCAGTCCAAAATGGCCTCGTCTGGTACCGGATGACCGTGCGTATTCCAGACGTGCCTTCCCCTTTGGGCTTGTGGATTCCACACGTACTGAAGTCCGCCGAATTCTTCGTCAACGGCCAGAAGATCGGCAACCATGGCTCACTCGAAAAGTGGTACCTCGAACGGCGAGACCTGGTCGATCCGCTCCGTTTGCCCAGCAATCTTCACAGCGGCGACCTCTTACACATCGCCGTCCGGGTCAATCGAACAATCTCCGGCCCCGGCATCGCCGGTAAGCCCGTCATCGGTTCCTGGCACGCTGTTTCCGCCGAGCACAAACTTGAGCTGATGCGAACTTATCGCGACTCAATCGTCAGCATCTTTATGAGTATCATCGTTTTCGGAACGGTCTTCCTGGCCCTCGTCTTCTGGCAAGGTAAGCAGGATCGAGTCGAAGCACTCTGGGTGGCCCTCATTCTTCTCGCTTACCTTTTCGGTGATATCGAAGCCTTTCGCGGGCTGGGTCTGCTCCAGGGTTGGACCCTGCTGTCGGGGAGTGCACTGGTCGTCTCGCTGTGGGGTGCCTGGCGCCTATTCAATGGCTCACCGTCTCTACCGTGGAAAAAACAGGCACCCTATTTGGCAATGCTCGGAGCACTATTCCTGATCTCATTTTTGGGTCGCTTCGAACTCATCGCCTGGAACTACGTGGTTATTTCGCTGAGCATTGCAAATCTTCTGATGTTGATTCGAAATGGCATCGATGCCTGGCGGCGAGGCCGCAATGGCGAAATCTGGGTCTTATGGTTTTTCGCTGGCTACTTACTGGCAACGATGGGAGCACTCATCTTCTACGCCAGCATCATCCAACGGCTGCTCAAGCAATCTCAAATCGGAGTGGGCGGCACTTGGAGCTTGATAGAAGATCCCTTCAGGCTGGATCTGCGAAACGTGGGCGAGATGATTAGCGGCGCCATCATGGTCGGCATTCTGGCGCGACGCCTCTACCTGTTGCTTCAGGAAAAGCAGATGCTGGCCGCAGAGTTGGAAGCAGCCAGGCAAGTTCAGGACCTTTTGTTACCAGATTCTGATATCGCTACTCCCGGTTTCTTCGTCGAAAGCTCTTATCTTCCCGCCCGGCAGGTGGGTGGCGACTTTTACTTCGTAGAAGCCCTATCTGGCGGCCGTCTATTGGTGGTAGTAGGGGACGTCAGCGGCAAGGGCTTGAGAGCAGCAATGCTGGTGTCGGTAGTGGTGGGCATCTTGCGAACTGCCACAGCCTCATCGGCGGCCGCTGTTCTCAAAGCCCTCAATGCCGGCCTGGTAGGCCACACCGGAGGCGGTTTCGTCACTGCCTGCAGTCTCATCTTTGAAGCGGATGGAAGCGCAAGCATCGCCAACGCTGGCCACTGTCCTGTCTACCGCGACGGCAAAGAAATCGAGATGCAGCCCAACCTTCCGCTGGGCGTTGTGGCCGAAGCCAGCTTTGACCAGGTCGAGGCCGAACCAGGCCGCTTCGTCCTTCTCTCAGATGGGGTTGTTGAGGCTGAGAACCCCCGGCGCGAACTCTTCGGTTTTGATCGTACCCAAACCATGAGTACTCTCCCCGCAGCGCAACTCGCCGAAGCCGCCCGAGCCTGGGGCCAGAACGACGACATCACGGTTGTGACGATTTGCCCTCAGGGCCGTACTTCAAACTCAACCGACCGCACCGAAATCTGATACTTCTTCGGAGCATCCAGGTCCCGCACCGCCACTTGCAACACATACTCGCCTGCCGCTGATTTGGCACCCAACTGCAAGGCTCCAGTCACAGAAAGACTCTCCCCTTCTTTATGGCCAGCAGGCTGAAACGGAGTCTTCTTCCCGGTGTAAGCCACCTTGCCATCGCGAAACAGAACCACCTGTGTTTCGAGATTCGCCGCGCTACTGCCCTTCGGCAACTTTGCGTTGTAAACCATGGCCCCATAGGACAGCTTCGCCCCAGGCCGCACAATCCGCTGCGCGGGGCCGCCTTCAGTCTCATTGCGCTCCATCCAGCCTTCACTCGACACAACAAGATCGGACATCGCCAGCCGCTTGTTCTTCAAATCCGGGATCTCGATAAACTGCGTTGCAGAACCCGTCTTCTTCGATCCCTGATCCTGAATGGCTGTACGAATCTGGTAAGCCCCTGGCCCGGGAACTTCCATCTCCATTTCCTGAGCCAAACCGGCCTTCAGCACCTTCGCGTAGCCGTCGCCTCTTAGCCGCACTTCATGAGACTTCGATACCTGCCTCACGGGTTGCCCGTTCTGATTGTAGAGAACCACTAACTGATCAATCACCGCCAGCTTCCAGGCTTCCTGATTCTTGTCGGTAGCCTCGGCCTTGGCTTCACGAAACGAGAATGCCGAAGGGTCGATGTGCACCAGAGTGCGAAGTAGCGGCTTCCCCGCCCCATCGCTCAGAAAGATAGGAGTCATCTTGAGAGGCAATTCCACGGCCTGAAATGGCGAAGACATTGCTCTAATGATTTCAGAAGCTGGCTGGGACGCCTCATCGGCCACTCCATAAAACCCCTGGCGGTAGCGAACTTTAAGGCCTCCGCGCTTGAGCTTGACGTTCAACTTTTGGAACTTCGGGCCATCCTTGGACTTCTCGAAAGTGGCATCATCCGGCTGAAAGGCCAGCAGATAGTAGCCCTCCTGATCTTCAAGCGCAGCAGTCAACGCCGCCGAAATATCGTTGGTGTTTCGATAGAAAACCCCACCCGTTTCCTCAGCCAGCATCGCCATACCATCCTGCGACTGATTGAAGTCCATCTGCCGCTGCTGCATCTGGCCCATGGCCCTGCGACTGTTGCCCGATGGCGCATCCGCCGCTGTCATACCCGTGTACACCAGCCCGCGTGGATCGATTGTGTAAAGCACCACACCAGCCCGGTTTGAGGCATCCACCAGCTTTCGGATTGCAACCACAGTCCTTTCGCGTGCTCCGCCCATGGCACCCGGCATCTGCATCATGTCTGAGGTCATCCCGGCATTCGTCATCGCACGCGGAGCATCAAACATTTGCATGCTTTCCGAGAAAAGAATCAGCGACTTTCGGCCCGGTAACTCTCGCAAGCCATTTACAACGAACTGCACCGAGGTCAGCATCGTCGAGGTGACCATATCCTGCCGTTGCCGGTCGTTGATCTCATCGCGCAGGCGTTGCTCCATCGCCATTGCCGCAAGTGTTGGATCTCCCGAATCCTCCAGCGGATTATTCGTTACAGGAGCCAGCGAGTCTACGGAATTGATACTTCGAAAGCGAGTGGCATCAATTTGAGCCAGCAACTGCCGTTTGTCGGTTGTAAACTGCTGCAACACGCCAAGGCCAGTGGAAGTGCGAAACAAGGCAACCAAATCCCCGGGCTGAATATTCTTCTCGACAAAGTCCTTCATAGCGTTGCGAGCGTAATGACTGCTCACAAAAGAGAGGCTCAGGTCATCTACCAGCAGGGCGATTGTTCGTCTTACATCCTGGGGGCGTATGGTCTTACTAGCGGCGGTGGGCGAGGCAGAAGCCACAGCCTGCCCTGCAGGAGCAACACGTTGGCCGGGCACCCAGAGCGCACTCTTCAAGACCTGCCGCTTCCCTTCCCGGGTCACCTCAAAATCGTCGATGGTGAGGTCCGGCACATGCTTGCCAGCTTTATCCAGCACAGTAACGTCAATCTGTATCAGGTTGACGTTCACCCGAATGGTGCTGTCCTGAGCAGATGCAAGCGACACCGCGACGAGAAACAGGATAATCCACATAGCTAGATACTAACTGTATTCCCGGGAAGCGGGCTCAGCACCGCAAGATCCTTGATGTCCGGAATCAAATCAATCAATGCCTGAGGAGTTCCGGTAAGTGCATCGAAGCTGCCGTAATGCATCGGTATCACCATCTTTGGTCGAATCAAACGGCAGGCCATCGCAGCTTGCTTCGGCCCCATCGTGTACAAATCTCCGATAGGTAGAATCGCAATCTCGGGATGGTACAAATCCGCAATCAAACGCATATCGCCAAAGACATCGGTATCCCCGGCAAAATAAATGGAGCGCCCGTCAGGCAAACCAATCACAAGGCCACAAGCCTCACCCAGCGGAATAAACTTGCCATCCTCTGAAAACGTGGAGGAATGCGACGCGTGTGTCAAAGTCACGGTGATTGGGCCCAGCTTGAAGGTCCCACCCTTGTTCATCCCTACGGTGTTCTTCACACCCTTGCTTTCCAGCCAGGTTGTCAAATCATAGATACCCACCACCGGACAGCCAAACTCCGCAGCCAGCGGCTGCACGCTGGCAATATGGTCAAAGTGCCCATGGGACAAAAGGATTCCGTCCAGGCGAGTTGGCTTGTAGCCAGCGGGAGCCTTGGGGTTTTCCAACCACGGATCGAGAAGGTATTTCTCCCCGGAAGAGAGCGCCAGTTCAAACGAGCTATGGCCGAGCCAGGTAAGCGAGATCATTCGCCCATTGTCGCTCAAGGAGCGCTGATCGTGACAGGAGACCGTGCTCCCATCGGTACTTCCCCAAACAATCCTCGAATCAGGGCGGCTTCGCTGGTTACCGTGGTCGAAAACGTCGCCACCTGAGCATCGGCCATCGGCACCTTGCGCAACAGATAGGGGCTGCCCACCGCACAGAACACCACCGGCCTCGACAGTGCCATCACTTCATCGACAAAGGTCGCAAATACGGGTGCCAGCGAGACATCGCCCCGAAACGAAGCCGCCGCCACAAACGCTGCAATCACAATCGTCGAGCAATTCCCTAACTGCCCCGCCGTCTCAGTAAAGTCAGCGGGCTTCAGTGTCGGGTCCAGCCAGATCGTCCTCATCTTCGGGGCCCGGGCCAGCGCTTCTTCAATCATCCGCTTCCCCGAACTCGACTGCCGGTTTTCAGCCAGCGTAATCAGGCAGGCAGTGGATGTATCGCGAAGTGGCACCAGCGCCTTCTCATTCTTCATCGTCGACAAAGCCTGTTCGGCCACGGTCTGCGCGAGATCGGAAAACTCCGGTGAATCGATCTGCTCACTGATTGCCTCAAGGTTCACCAGCCGGTTTTGAAAGAGCCCCAGCTTGTGCTTGGCACTCAGGATCTTGGCCACACTCTGGTGTATCCGGTTCCCTGTAATCCTGCCACTGGCCACAGCCTCCATCAACCCACGGATTGCCGCATCGGCGCTAGCCGGAATCAGCAACACATCCACCCCGGCCTCAATCGCTCGGACAGCAGCTTCGCCTGAAGGGAACTGCTTCGTCAGCCCCTGCATATCCATCGCGTCCGTCACAGCCAGACCCTCAAAGCCAAGCTCCTTCCGCAGCAGCCCCTGAATCATTTTCGAAGAAACGGTCGCAGGGATTTCGCGATTCTCAATTGCCGGCACAGCCAGGTGCCCGGTCATCACACCGTCCACCCCTGCCGCGATGGCTGCACGAAACGGCAACAACTCCAGCGAATCCAACCGGTCGCGATCCCCGGTCACTTTGGCGATTCCCATGTGCGTATCCACCGCCGTGTCGCCCTGCCCTGGAAAATGTTTTACTGTCACCAGCACTCCACCTCGCTTCAGGGAATGCGCCCCTTCGATATAAGCCTTTACGTGGGCAGCAACCAGTTTCGGATCCTCACCATAGCTGCGCGTGTTGATGATCGGGTTCTCAGGATTGTTATTCACATCCGCAACAGGAGCAAAGACCCAGTGCACGCCAAGCGCCCGTGACTCTCTCGCCGTCGCCGCTCCGGTCTTCCGGGTCGATTCCAGGTCATTGGCCGCACCATAGGCCATTGCGTGCGGAAATTTGGCCGTATTGGAGACACGCATGGAAGATCCCCGCTCAAAATCACCACCCACAATCAGCGGAACCTTCGCTTCTTTCTGCATCCGGTTCAGAAACGAAGCAAGCGCAAAAGGCTCGGCGTTGCGAACCACTCCCCCCTGCACCCGGTTCAAGAGAATCAATCCCCCTACCCCAGCCTGCTTCACCAGCCGCAAGTACTCCTGATACTCACGTCGCTTGCTGGCTGGATTCTCGCCGTAGAAAGGAACAATCACCAACTGCCCCACCATCTCGCGCAACGTCATTCGCTGCATCAGATTGCGAACCTCAACGGGAGTAGCGCGAGGAAACTGAATCGGCACAACTGTTGGTCTGACGGAACGTTTGCCCTTCTGAGCAAAAACGCAAGCACATGCCAGGCTAAGAATGAGAAATCGCAGGATACTGGGCAAGCCTCAATATATCGCCTATCATGCCTCTATGCGAAGACTAATCTACAGTGTTGGCATCAGTCTCGACGGCTATATTGCTCGCAAAAACGGGGAGATCGACTTCCTCTTCATGCCAAAGAACTTTTCCATGCAGCCCTTCCTCGAATCTATCGACACTATCATCGCCGGGCGCAAAACATATGAGCACGGAGTGAAGATGGGTTTCGGACTCAGGTCCACGCCACAAACGCGAGTACTGGTCTGCTCCAGATCCGCCAAATCTGGCGTACGCGACGGCGTAGAATTCACTCGCCTGAGCCCAGCCGCTCTCCTTCGAAAGCTTTCAAAAACGGAAGGCAAGAACATCTGGTTGATGGGCGGCGGTGACCTGGCAAACGCTTACCTCAAGGCAGACCTGGTAGACGAGATCCACCTTGGCGTTTTACCTGTCTTGCTAGGCTCCGGATTACCCGCTTTCCCGGGCAAATTTCCAGACCGGCAATTCATCCTCACAGAGTGTAAAAGCTATGATCGGGGAATGGTGAATCTGAACTACAAACGGGAGCGCTAACCGAGTTTAGTTTTGGGTTTCACTGCTTTCGAAGCAGCCTGCGATCCAGCCGGCTTGCGGACGGGCTTACGCGTCAATAATCGCTTTACAGTGCTAAGCAGCACTTGAATTTCATTGGCGCTTTTCTGCACGACGGCGTCAGCGCCAGTTTTGTCTTCGCTCATCCCCGTATTGTCGGCGAAACCAGACAACAAAATAATGGGTACCGCGTTCTGGCTCTCGCGAACCCGGCGGATCAATTCGATCCCGTCCAGTTTTGGCATTTTCCAGTCTGTGATCAAAAGATCAAAAACTTGCCCCTCGATAGCGGTTAAAGCATCCAACCCGTTCGCAGCGGTTACTACGGTATGACCCAACTCTTCGAGCACCACACGCCGGGCAGCCAGACCCATTTTATTGTCATCCACCAGTAATATGAATGCAGAGGGAGACGCGGTGGAGGACTTGGCAATTCTCATGAGAACCATTGAAACTTAGCAAACTTGTTTCAACCACGTCAATGCTTCTCTATTCGCTTCATTCAAAGCGTCTTTTATTGCTTGACATCCTTACTCCACTTCGCGTGGAGCCGTATAGCCGATCTTCGAGACAATCTGATACTTGATCGGCTTGTTTTTTTCATCAAGGATTCGCAGCGGTTCATTCGTTGCAGGATTTACCAGTTCTACCTTCAGCTTCCTGAACTTCCCGTCTTTGGCCTGGTTGGTAGGAGCGTAAGTGATCGAATACTGATTGCGGAGAGCCTGATGAATCGCGCCATAGATGCCGGGAAACTCTCCAAAGAAGCGAGGAAAGAAGCTCATCCCGCCAGACTCTTTGGCAAATGTTCTCATCTGGTTGTCAGCCTGCAAAAAATCCAGACGCTGAATCGCGCCCATGCCCCCACGGGCATCCACCATTTCGCGTAATGCCTGCATAATCCCAATCGCATAAATCGGCACACCGGCAGATTGCAACTTCTTGCGCGCCTGATCGAAAGTCTGCTTCGAGAAGGTATCGACGCCGGATGCGATCAACACAACAGCCTTGCGGCCTTCAATCTCGGTCATCCGTTCGGTCGTATCGGTCAATGCATCGTATAGATTCGATTCGCTGAAGGCTGCAATGCGCAAACGGGCCATCGCTTCTTGTGCCTTGCGTTTGTCGGCCGAGAAGTCGCTCAGAATCTCCGGCCTCAAGTCGTAGGCTACTACCGCAACGTAATCTTCCGGCTTTAGCGTCTGCAAAAATCCGTAAGAAGCCTGAAGGGTCTCATACCAGCTACTGGTCCAATACTGTTGGTATAGGTTTGAGAATTCAATCACCATGCAGATGGTCATTGGAGCCTCACCCATCGTGAAGTTGCCGATCTTTTGCGGCACATTATCTTCGAGAACCCGGAAATTACCAGCAGGGATATTCGGGATGAACCGTCCCTTGTTGTCCAGCACGGCCACATCGACATTTACGCTGGTCGTATCCGTACGAAAAGTCGGCACCCCTTCGGGCAAATCCACTTGACCCTTCTTATTTAGCTTCGAAGGGATCTTCTGTAGTTCTTCCTCTGGAGGAGCATCCGGGCTGGCTTTCTTGCGCGGTTTAGCGACGGTCTCACCGCTCTCCTTCTTGGGGCCTCCCTGAGCGAACACTGGTTCAATCCAGCTCAGAGTGCTCATAGAAAGAACACCAACCAATGCTGCCGCGGTAAGGGGATGAGATATCAATGCCGAATACTTCATGTGAATCACTTTATCTCAGTTGACGTACGGGCCGCCCTTGCGGTTCTGCTTCGACATGTAAACTTGAAACTTTTTCTTTGCCCGCTGCAATTTGTAGTCTGCCCAAGCCTGTTCCATCCGCCGTTTCAGCGTTGGCCCGGACGAACGCCGCATCGCCGATTGACCTTGCGTCGTCTTCAGCAGCAGAAAGGCCACCAACATGCCACCTAGATGCGCAATATGACTCACCCCGCTATTCACCTGAAGGGAACTCAGAAAAGTGATGGCCCCAATGATCATCACCATGTATTTCGCCTTGATCGGGAAGAAAAAGCTCATCAGCACAATGCTGTCTGGAAACAACATCCCGAATGCCAGCAAAAGACCAAAAATTGCACCACTGGCGCCTATAGTGGGGACAAACTGCGTTCCCGTAAGATACCCTGCAACGATCACACACAAGGCTGCCCCAACACCGCAAATAAAGTAGAAGCGAAGAAACCGCTCCGTACCCCAAGTCTCTTCCAAAGTCTTGCCAAACATGAACAGCGACAGCATATTCAAAAGAATGTGGCTGAAACCGGTTGGATCATGCAGAAATAAATAGGTGACGGGTTGCCAGACATGCAACTCCTGGACGGTTTGTTCTGGAATCAAGCGGAACGGTGCAAAGATCCCTTTCAAATCGAAAAGGTTGTAGGCCAAAAAATAGGCAACGAATATAGCCGTGTTGGCAATCAACAGCCATCTCACCCCCGGCGGGACAGACATGGAAGACGTCGAATAAGAGGAGCCACCCGGATAACGCATTATGTTATTTCAAGATATCAAAGCCGGACTACGATCGAGAGGTGGGAATTTTCGACACACGATGTGTCCCCATTAGCGTGACTGCACGCGCATAAAGCGGCGCGACAAATACCCTTCGCTGGCGATCATGGAGATTCCAAGCGCAACCCACAACTGCCAATGGCGCATCAAACCATCTGTAATGATGAACTCTGCGGTCCACCCAAGATCCGCCCCAACACGCCAGAATGCCAGCAAAAACGCAGCCAGCGAGGCCGGCTTCAAGAGGTGCACCACCAGTTCCAAGGCTTCGATACAGCCAGCGCCCAGCTTGATTTCGGGCCATTCAAGGCCAAACGATGTTCGTACTATTACTTTAACTGCCATAGGAAAAAGTTCCCGACGTATATTTATGCTGCAATCGGAGTGCCAAAAGCTGCATCACAGAAAAAAAACGCCGCTCTCTGAATGAGAGCGGCGTTTCAGCATCAAATGGCTCAGCAATGTTGAAAACTATTTGCGAGGTTCCATCACCTTGGGAGTCGCAAGATAGCCAACGATAACGTCCTTCTTCACCTCGTTTACCACCAGTTCATAGGGCTGGCGCGCTTTTGAAGTTAAAAATTGAACTGGTTCGTTCACGGTCTTGTCTTTCTTTTCAACACGCTTGTCATCAACCGTTACTTCAATCGTGTAGCGATTTTTTTTCTGATCCGTCTTCTTGAGCAGAATCATGATGTCACCGACACGAGTAGCATTCTTGGTCTTGCCCAGGTTGAACTCGTAGTAGTTTCGCTCGCCCAGTCGCTTCAACGCGTCCAGTTCCTTACCATTGGTAGCAATGTAGCCGCTCTGTACACCAAGGTCGCCGGTTACTTTCTTCAAATCCGTGATGGTGCGCTCAAGTTCTGATTTGGTATTCGACACGTCGGTCCGAACGGCAGAGACTTCAGTCTTCACTTCATTTACCTTGGTCTCAGCAGCAGCGGATACTTCGCCCACCTTTTGCGTAATTTCGGTAGAGAGCTGTTCCTTGGTCTTGCGCTGTTCTGCTTCGAGACGCGTAGCCATACTGTTAACTTTCTGGTCTGCTTCAACCTTCGCCTGACCAACTGCCATAGCAGCCTGCCGCCGTGCCGTCTCAAGTTGTTCCTGCATTGCTTCAAGATTGCGACGGCTCGTCTGGTTGCTGGCAGTCGCGGTCTGCCGCACATCGCTCAACTTTTCCTCCAGCTGAACCTGAACCCGGTCCATTTCGCCGCGTAAACGATCCAACTGCAAAAAGAGCCAAACATTGGAAGCAAGCAGCGCGATCACTGCTCCAAACAATATTGGGATCTTGAGTCCACTGCCGCCAGAATCTGGCTGCGACATATTTCCATCCGACATTTTCGATTCTCCTCTGTTTTCAACAAATGTATCAAACTTCTGCCCTTGGGCTATTTCTGTGGTCTTGCGAACGGAAAGTATTCCTGTTTAGAACAACCCGCTTCAAAGCAAGCCCGGCAGCGCGCTTCGTACATCCCGGCGTCTCCTACAACGATTAGATCCGCGCTTTCGAAAAGACGTTGCGTTTGTTTTGCGGGGTTTCCACATCTCATGCAGATGGCCAAAGTCTTGGTAATGCTCTCGGCCATCGCGAGCAGATCGGGAATCGGCGGGAAAGGCCGCCCCATATAGTCGGTATCGAGACCGGCTACAATGACGCGCTTGCCGGAATCCGCCAGTTGGTTGCATATTTCCACCAACCCCGGACCCATGAAATTTGCCTCATCTATCCCAATCACCTGTGTGCGCCAGTCCAGCAACTTCAAAATCTCGCTGCCATCATTGACCACTGTAGAAGGAATACTCTGTGAGCTGTGGCTGACAATCTCATCCTTTGAATAGCGATCGTCAATGACAGGCTTGAAAACCTGTACTCGCTTGCGGGCAATCATCGCCCTTCGTAGGCGACGGATCAGCTCTTCGCTCTTGCCTGAGAACATGGGCCCGCACACAACTTCGATCCATCCCATGTTGCCTGCCAAAAAGTCCATACGCGTTAGTGTTACATGAGTAGTGTGCAAGAACGAATTCTCGAACAGGAAATGCTCGACTCCGCCAGCGACCAAGAGGCCGCTCTAAATCTTCGCGACATCACCCGGATCAACTCGCTTACCGGAGCCAGAAGAGAGTTGCTGAGCCAACTCGGCCAATACTTCAGCCAGGAAGCAACGTTTCGATTTCTCGACGTCGGCGCGGCTTCAGGGGATCTCGCCAGCGCGATCGCCGCACGGTTCAAACGCTCCACCCCTTATTGTCTCGACCTCCAGTTCCGAAATCTGAAGCTCGCCCCGGACTATAGAATCCAGGCAGATGCATTCCATCTTCCCTTCCGCGATGGGGCCTTTGAGGTCGTCCACTGCTCTCTCTTCCTCCATCACTTCAATTCGGACGACACCCGGATTCTTTTACGAGAGATGAATCGGGTCGCTTCAAAGTTGGTGTTGGTTCAGGATCTACATCGTCACTGGATTTCCTACTACTTCCTTCCGTGCACTCGATTCTTCTTTCGATGGAACAAAATCACTATCGAAGACGGCATGAAAAGCGTTGCCGCAGGCTGGAGACGCAACGAACTGGAATCTATCCTGTTTCACTGCGGATTACAAAAATGTAGCAAACTTTCGTGGCATTTCCCGTCGTTTCGCTATTTCATCGCCATCAAGATCGAAAGATGAGTACTTTAATGAAATTTGGATTCATTTTTTTATTGCGCCAAAAATCTTCATTTGAGAGAATCAAGCGAAGTTTTAGAGCAGGTCTCACCTCCGGAGACCTGTAGAGTCAGGAGAACAGTGGTGAAAGAAAAAGGTAAAGTAAAGTGGTTCAACAACGCGAAAGGCTTCGGCTTCATTCAGCGTTCCACAGGCGAGGATGTCTTCGTGCACTTCTCGGCGATTGCTATGAACGGCTATCGTTCGCTCGACGAAGGCGTCGATGTCGAGTTCGAGGTGAAGCAGGGGCCCAAGGGGCTCATGGCCGAAAACGTCATGCGCGCCTAACCATATTTACCTCAATAGATTAAGAAACAGGCCAGCCGAAAGGTTGGCCTTTTTCTTTGCCCACTATGGCACCATTTCGATCTTCAGGATGGAAATCCCGCTCGGCCGCTTGCTGTCATGGAATAGCCGCTGCGTCGCCTTCACAAAATCACTGGCTTTTGTATTGGGAATATCGCCAAAGCGTTGTGGATTTAAATCCACCAGAGGAAACCAGGAACTCTGCACCTGAACCATCACCCGGTGCCCACGCCGAAACACATGGCAGATATCCGGCATCGAGTAATTAATTTCAAATAGTTTACCCGGCACCAGCGCTTTGGGCGTTTCAAAACTGTCCCGGAACTTTGCCCTGAAGGGCTCCCCTCGCAACAACTGCTGATACCCTCCCAGTTCCGGATAGTCGTCCGGATAAACATCCACCAGCTTCACAATATAATCAGCATCGGTGCCAGACGACTCAAGAAACAGACTCGGTTTCAACGGCCCTGCCACAATCAGATCTTTCTCCAGCACATCGCTCGTGTACGTCAGAACATCGGGGCGGGACGTGGCAAAGCGCTGATCACTCACCATGTACTCCTGCGCCATGCCAAGCGTCGTGTAACCCACAAAGGGCACGGGCCGTGCCGGATCAGCCATGTATTCATCAAAACTCTCCGCCTGCGTGGGAGCAGTAAAACTCAGCTTGCCTCCGGCATGAAAATACAGCTTGCTTGCCGTTCCCTTCGGCGGCCACTGGTCGAACTTGCGCCAGCGGTTGGAACCCGTCTCAAAGACAATAGCCCGGCTCAACTTCGGGTCCGCTTTATCCTTCAAATGGTTTTCAAAAAACGGAAACTCGACGTTCTCCCGAAACCACACCGAGCTTTTTAGATTAAAGTTAACGCTTCCCAGTTTGTCGCCATCTCCACGAGCCCAGCCACCATGCACCCACGGCCCCATCACCAGCGTGTGCCTGGTCGCCGCACTTTGCCTGTCCAGAGCCGCATCCAGCCGCAACGGCCCCTGCAAATCCTCAGCGTCAAACCAGCCACCAACCGTGAGTACAGCCGGGCCGATATTCTTCACATGCGGCTCAAGATTGCGCACCTTCCAAAACTCATCGTAAGTCGTGTGAGACAGCAGCTCAGTCCAATAGGAGCTCTCCCGTTTGAAGTACTTCTCGTCGGCATTGGAAAGCGCACCAAGTTTCTTATAAAAGTCATAACCGTCGCGAGAGCCAAAATCGAAGCGCCGTGCATTCGGATCCGGCAACTCGGGCTCGGTCTTCTTCTTGCCAAAAAAGGCATAGAAACCAAAGTTGGCCGCAAGATAGAACGCACCGTTGTGATAGGAATCATCACCTTTAAACAGGTCGATGATCGGCGCCTGAGGGCTGGCCGCCTTCAGTGCCGGGTGGGCCTCAATCATTCCAGCCGCCGCATAGAAGCCCGGATAAGAGATTCCAACTATCCCAGCCTTGCCATTATTGCCCTTGATATTCTTCAGCAGCCAATCAATCGTATCGAAGGTGTCTGAAGACTCATCAACATCCTGCGAACCCTTTTTCACCGCCCGGTGCGGCGTCATCTCAACAAAAACCCCTTCACTCAAATAACGCCCGCGCACGTCCTGATACACAAAAATGTATCCACTCTTGAGAAACAATTCGTTAGGGCCAAGGCTGGGGCGATACTTGTCCACGCCATAAGGGGCAACGCTATAGGGCGTACGACTAATCAAAAATGGATAAGTTTTAAGCGAATCCTTAGGCACATAAACACTGGTAAAAAGCCTTTTCCCGTCCCTCATCGGAATCCGGTGTTCGTACTTCGTATAGTTCGCCTTGACGTACTCGCCCAGAGCGGCCGGCGTCATCGGTTGAGATGAGGCAATAAGCACGAATGAGAAAAGAAGCAATACCAAATGCATAACGCTCATTATAGAATCGCAGGATGCCCGCAACCCTGCTCTATGAACTCGCCGCTGAATTTCTCGGCACTATGATCATTCTTCTTTTCGGTGGGGGAGTGGTGGCAATGGTCCAGCTCTTTGGCTCAGGAAGCCCCGGTGAGCTCGTCAACGGGGGCTACACCAACATCACCCTCGGCTGGGGCCTTGCCGTCATGATGGGGGTGGCTGTGAGCGCCAAAGTGAGCGGTGCCCATCTCAACCCTGCCGTCACTCTGTCGGTCGCCATCTTCCGTGGCTTCTCCTGGGCCAAGGTTGCCCCCTACATGCTGGCGCAAATGGCCGGCGCCTTCTGCGGCGCAGCCCTCGTTTTCCTCAATTATCGCCCAGCCTTCCTCAAACAGGATCCCAACCTCGACCACACAGCCGGCATTTTCTGCACTTTCCCGGCCTTCCCCGACGTACCGTCGGCTGGCTTTATCGATCAGGTACTAGGCACAGCCCTCCTTCTCTTCCTCGTAATGGCCCTTACAGACGAAAACAACCTCAACGCCCCCTCCTGGCTAACTCCCATCCTGGTAGGTGCAATCGTAGTTGCCATCGGCATCAGCTTTGGTGGCCTGCACGGCTATGCGATCAACCCGGCCCGCGACCTCGGCCCACGCCTCTTCACAGTCGTCGCCGGCTTCAGGAACAATGGCCTCACCGATGGTGCCTCAGCCTGGATGATCCCCTTCTTCGCACCCTTTCTTGGCGGTATCGTAGGAACTGCTGCCTATGACTTCACCATTCGAAAAGCCCTCTAATGAACAAGCATGAAATCTGGCTTGTACGACACGGCGAAACCGCCTGGAGCTTGAGCGGCCAACACACCGGCTGGACCGATCTTGCCTTAACCGAAGGAGGCGAAAAGCAGGCCATTGACCTTAAGACAGCACTGGAAGGCGAATCCTTTGCAGCTGTCTATTCAAGCCCGCTGCAACGAGCCCGCCGCACTTGTGAGCTGGCAGGCTTCGGCCCTCAAGCCAAATTCCTCGATGACTTACGTGAGTACAATTACGGCTCAGTCGAGGGCAAGACAGCAGCAGAGATCAGACTCACAATCCCCAATTGGTCGATCTGGACCCACGGCACACCTGACGGCGAAACCATGGATCAGGTCTTCCAGCGCTGCGGCAATGTCGTGGAAACTGCGCTCGCGGCTGAAGGCGATGTCCTTCTATTCGCCCACGGCCATCTCCTGCGCCTTCTGGCGTGCAAGTACCTCGGCATTCCTGCTCTCAGCGCCCGCATGTTTGCGCTCAGCACAGCCTCGATCAGCGTGCTCGGTTGGGAGAAAGAGAACCGCGTGATCCGGAAGTGGAACCAGACGGCAAAAGGCCGATAGACTTAAGCACACGCGCAGCGTTCCCAAGCACTAGAGGCTCCACCTCATCGGTAAACCAGCCCGGCTGCATAAAGTACATCATCGCGTCGCCTGCCTCATAGCCGCCCTCACGCTGCACCCGCAAACTGGGAATGTACCCGGGAAGAAAATTCGCATAACCCGCAACAATGACACGATTTCCGTACCTCGCCTTGAAGGACAGAGCGTAATCCACCACTACTTCACCGGGCAAAGCAAGCAAGGTGATCTGCCCGATACGAATGGCCTGAATGGGGTAAGCCGTTGCGAGCGGCATCTTTTTGGCCGCCATCGCCGCAAGCATCGCTTTACCCCTGCGTGCTGCAAATCGATCCGTGCTCAATGCCTCAGCCTCGTAAGCCTCTTTGGTATGCGATGCAAAGGGCAGACGAATCTCCTCAATCGCAGTCTGCATCAAGCCTGTAATTGGGGCGAGCTTTGCCGACATTGCGGCCTCCGCCAGACTCTTGCCATGCTTCTGCGCAAGCATGCGGCTCCCACGCGGAGTAGCGCGCTGATCGCCGGCACTCAGTGGAATAAACATGGCCGTCACTCCAGGCAAAGACTCCTCAACGCTTGCCTGTGCATAGCCCGGATAGTCTCCGCTCACCTCATAGGTGTCACCCGTCAACACCGTCGGATGACAGGCGTAGCCAAAGAGCAAAGCAAAATCCCGGCCATCTTTTCCCTTCAGCCGAAGCACCGGTACCCGATGGTCCACCGGTGCTGGAAATGTCTCACCCGGTCGAATCACCGCAAGTTGTTCAGTACGACGGTTGAACGCAAAACCCGCTTCAGCCCAACCGCTGGATACACTTACCGGCTCAAGCTTTTCAAGGGCGGCAGAGATCAATTGCTCCAACTGATCAATCAGACGGACTGTGTAGGTTTCCGCTTCCCGGTCAAAGGCGGGGCCCTCGCCCTGACTGATCGTCATTCTATCCAGCACCGCTGGCCCGGAATGCGTATGCGAAGCCAGAAAAACAATCTGGTCCCGCCTCAAACCATGTCGGGTCTTTACTCGGCGAGCCAATTCGTTCGTGCTCCGCTCAGTGAATCCGATCAGGTCCGCCGTGACAATCACAACGCGCCCCTTGGCGCCATCCTCAAGCGCAAGAGCCTTGGCGTAAAGATCAAGCCCGACCTCGGCCGCCGGATGCGTACGTGCGCCAAAGCCCATCAACCACACCGGAGTCTCCGGCGTGATTTTGACTCGGGCAACACCCGCACGAAATTCTCCGTTCAGCGTTAGCGCTAAGGCAAGAAGCAACAGGCAGCGCAAAGCGATCACTAGAACTCGACCCGTATTGCAACCTGCCCCTGACGCGGCGTGTTCGACTGGCCCGCGATGCGGCCAAACTGGGCATTGCTGACATTGGCCTGCGGCGCAGCAAACACCGTGCGATTAAAGGCATTAAACAACTCTGCACGAAACTGCAGCTGCAGGCGGTCCATCAGCCTGATCCGCTTGATCAGACCAAAGTTTTCATTGAGAAAATTCGGGTTGCGAAGATTCGTAAACGCCCGCGCGCTTGATCCGAACGTCAAAGCCGCAGGGGCGCTGAACGCAGCCCGGTTGATCCACAAATCCCGAGCCGGATCGAAGTTATCTACCTCAACTCGCCGATTGTCCGAAAGCGCATTAGGACGCAAGGCAGAAGTGAAGAGAGGCAGAGTATTGTTTGCGGTGAGGGTGATCGGAGTACCCACGGAATACTGGTGAATGCCCGTGAAGGTCCAGCCTCCCAAAAGGTGCCGCGTTGCATTCTTGAAAGAAGGAATCTGGTAGCTGTAGCTCAGCGCAAAAACATGCGGAACGTCCGTAGTGGCAATAGCCTTCTCCAGACCGCGATTGTAGGTCGTCTGCCCGGCAGGGCCACCACCGGCAAGAATATCTGAATCCGAAATCGTCTTGGCCCACGTGTAAGCCATCTGCACGTCGAGGCCACGATAGCTCCTCACCTGCAACTGCGTCTGCAGAGCATGATAAGTAGAAGACCCCGCCGGGTTGCTACGGTTCCAGACTGCCTGCATATGTGGGTAGGGCCGCAACGCCTGCGCTACAGACCCTGTGAAGCCAGCGTAAGGAGCACGAATGCCAGCCGCCACTGCTTCAGGCGAATTGATATTGCGCGTCAGCAAAGAACCAAGAGCGAGATTGGTAGGGTTGAGTTCATTCCAGTGCACCAGACCATTGCCAAGGCGGGTGCCCTTAGTTCCGAGGTAAGTCACTTCCAGGTTGATGCGCTGCATCAATTCGCGTTCGATTGTGAACGACCAGTTCTGGAAATACGGCGCACGCCCGTCGCTGCGCAACATCATGCGAACATCCGAGCCATTGCCAGCCGAGGGGCTGATGAAGGGCGGCTGTGCGAAGTTCTGAGGGAAGCCTCCATCCCAGTTGAAACCCGGCGTTACTCCTGCATCCAGGCTCTGAAACACTGGCTGAGCTACAAAACCAACACTCGATTGCAACGAATCGCGCAAACCGGCATTGGCATTACCCTGCGCGTAATAGATGCCATAACCACTGCGCAAAACGGTCTTGGGAGTCAGCGCGTAAGCTAGCCCAAGCCGCGGCCCAAAGGCCTTGAAGTCGGTATCAGCCAAACGCTGCAAACCGCTTCGGCCAGGCCCATCACCCAAAAACACCATCGCGCCAGGGCGGTTTCCAGCAGCCGGATTCGGCAGATTCAAATCAAAAGTGGAAAGGTTATCGCGATTCTCATAGCGAGGAATGAACACGTCGTAGCGCAAGCCGTAGTTTAGGGTCAGCTTGCGGCTTACCTTCCAGTCATCCTGCGCGTAACCGGCAAAGTATTGGTAACGGTTGCGAGGAAAGTAACTGAAGACCTGCAACTGCCCACGATTCACACCACCCAGCAGGAAGCTGGCAATCGCGTTGCCGCTATTGGCAGTCCCAGGCAGAGCAGTCTCAAGCGCGTTGAACTGAAACCATCCCATTGTGCGCCATGGGTCGATTCCGTTGGTTTCCATAAAGCGGAAGTCGAGCCCGAATTTCAGGTTGTGGCTCCCGCGCACCCAGGAAAAACTCTCACCCAGCTGAAACGCATTGTTGGTCTGAAAGACGCGGCTATTGCAGTTCTGATCGCCCAGGCGGGAAAAACCAGAGGCAATGAATTCAATACAGGGGAAGGTATTGTCCGGGCCACGATTCACACCGGTAAGGCCCAACTTGTTGGGCCAATCCTGATCGAGGCTATAGGCAGCAATTCTCACCGCCGTTCGTGTATAGCCAAGGGTGACGTGATTCAGCATCGTCGGCTTGATCACCAGATCGTGGCTCACCCGCAGCCAGTTGTTGCGGCTGGAGGTCGAACGATTCGGAGTCGTGGGGCCAGGCACCAGTTCCGGATCGCGAATTTCATTCAAGTCGTTGTAGTAATAACCGGAGATGCGGTTCCGGTCAGAAAACGCATGATCCATCTTCAGGTTGTACTGGTTACTATCGGTCTGCCCTCGGCCCGTAGACAGAAAGTTGTTAAAAATCGATGCGTTATCCGGCGTTGGCAGCAGCGGTAGAATGTTGCGAGAAACGGTAGAGAAGCGGCTGGACGGAATTCGGTTTCCAGGAAACTGGTCTCGCACGATTCCAGCAGGGGTGCTGCGGTTGGTGGAAGGATCGTAAACGGCGGCAGCGCGCGAAAAATCGCCCTGGCGGAAGTCCAGCGGGATCAGGCTCTGCAAGGTGTTGGGCGAGCCCTGACGAAAGCGATAGCCGCCGTAGACGAAATAGAAGAAGGTCTTGTTTCTGCCGTCGTAGATTTTGGGAATGTAGACAGGGCCGCCGAGGGTTGCGCCAAACTCATTCTGGCGGTTCACCTGGCGTGTGCGCTGAAAGAATCCTCGTGCATCCAGCTTGTCGTTGCGCAGGTAATTGAAGACCGCGCCATGCAATTCATTGGTGCCGCTGCGGGTGGTAAACAACTGCACGCCGCCGCCGGTGCGGCCGTATTCAGCATTGAAGTTGGCGCGTACCATCTTGAATTCGCCGATGGTCTCGACAGAAGGCCGTGCGTTGCCGGCGATGATGCCACCGCTCTCGATTCCAGTGGAGGCTACGCCGTCGAGCAGGACTTCTTTGGCACGGCTAGGGGAACCGGAGATCTGAGTGTTGTTTGTATCACCAGTGACACCCGGAGCAAGAAAGATAAACTGTTCTAGATTTCGAACGTTACCTCCCACAAAAAGCGGCAGGTCCATCAGCTTGGCGCGGCTGACGGTAGTCCCAAGGTCTGAGGTCGCCGTCTGCAGCGAAGGCAGCTCACCGGTCACTTCGACGCTTTGATCTACCTGGCCTACTTCCAGGCGTACGTCGACGCTGAGGGTTTGTGCCACGTTGAGCTCGATGGACTTGCGGATGGACTTACGAAAGCCTGGAGACTCCACGGTGAGTTCGTAGAGGCCAACCGGGAGTTGCTGCAAGGCGTAGTTGCCTGACGCCGTGGTGGCGGTGCGGAACTCCAGACGGGTGCCTGTGTTGATGGCTGTGACAGTGGCAGCGGCAACGGCTGCGTCGCTCGGGTCGGTCACCCTGCCGGTAAGCGTCCCAAGCGTAGTCTGAGCCCAGCCATGAATGCTGAGAATGCCAAAAAGTAAAAGTGTACGCATTTATTGTGATTCCTGAAGTGGTTAATACTAGGCTACAAGGATTGATTAATAAAATCAAAGATTGTCAGCAGGGGGGATTCCGGGGAGAGTAGAATTCCAAGATGCGACTTTGTTGGCTGCTTCTGGCTCTCTGCCTCTTCGCCTCTGCCCAGGACTTCGATTTGCTGCTGCGCGGGGGCAGAATCATCGACCCGCGCAACGGGCGCGATGGCATCTTTGACCTTGCGATCCGTCAGGGTAAGGTGGCTGCGATTGAAACAACGATCGACCCGAAACGAGCCAAAAAATCTGTCGAAGTAAAGGGCCTCATCCTGACGCCTGGTCTGATCGACATTCACGCCCACGTCTTCTATACCGCCGGCAACCCCGGTGCCTGGGCGGGAGACCTCAGCGTCCAACCCGACGCCCACAGCTTCCGCACCGGTGTTACGACAATGGTGGATGCAGGCTCGGCTGGCTGGCGCAATTTTGAGGTCTTCCGTTCTACCGTCATTGATCGATCCAAGACTCGGGTGCTTGCCATGGTGAATATCGCCGGATTCGGCATGATCTCAGACGCCACCGAGCAAGGCGATTTCGATCCTCACGCGGTAGCAAGACTGGCGCTGAAGCATAAAGACGTAATCGTGGGCGTAAAGTCAGCTCATTACCAGAAGCCCGACTGGGACAGCGTAGACGATGCTGTTCTTGCCGGTACCAAAGCGAAAATCCCTGTCATGGTGGACTTCGGTTACTTCCTCCCAGAACGCCCCTACTACGAGCTCGTAGGCAAGCACCTGCGCCCTGGCGACATCTCCACACACATGTTCCGCGCCCCTGTACCCTTTGTCGACAAGGAAGGCAAACTCTACCCCTACCTCGTAGAAGCGCGCAAGCGCGGCATCAAGTTTGATGTTGGCCACGGCGGAGGCAGCTTTGTCTTGCGCAACGCCTCAGGCTCTATCAAGAACGGCTTCTACCCCGATACGATTTCTTCAGACCTTCACGCCGGCAGCATGAATGGATCGTTTATGGACCTGCCCGCCCTTATGTCCAAACTGATGGCACTGGGCCTGCCTCTCAAAGAAGCGATCCGTGCCACCACATCGACGCCAGCCGAGATCATCCAGCGGCCTGAGCTCGGCCACCTCGGCGTTGGCGCAATTGCCGACGTCGCCATGTTGCGCATCATGGAAGGGGACTTCGGTTATTGGGACAACAACCAGGGGCGCGTCACCAGCAAAGAAAGGCTCTTCTGTGAGATGACGCTGAAGGGTGGCGAGGTTGCCTGGGATTGGAATGGCCGCATGGGCATTGACTTCCGAACGCTAGGCGAAATCTACGGCATCCGCCCCAAGGTCGACCAGATCATGGTCCCGCCGAGCAAAAACTAAAGCCCTAGCTTGCGGTGTTCCACCATAATGCAGCGGTCGCTCACGTAGTCCAGCCCGGCGGCAACAGCAATGGCTTCCGCCTCATCGTTCTCGATTCCAGACTGCAACCACAGCGCCTCTGCACCCATAGCCACTGCGTCTCGCGCCACGGCGGGAGTCTGCTCCGGACGCCGAAACACGTTCACCAAATCCACCGGCACAGGGACCTCACCGAGGCTGGCATAAGCCTTCTCACCCAGCACTTCGGTCTCTTTTGGATTCACTGGAATGATCCGGTATCCGTAGCTTTGGAGCGCTTTGGCGATTCCAAAACTCGGCCGCATCGGGTCACTGGAAAGCCCTACGACAGCAATCGTTTTCGTCTCGCGAAGAATCTGCTCAGTCGTCCTCATCAGCCTTGGGCTCCATCTTCAGTAAATGCTTGAACTTTGAGACTTCTGCCGGAGTTAGATGACGAATCTGCCCGGCCTTAAGCGTCGCCAGTTCCAGAAACCCAATTTTCACCCGCTTCAGCTTCTCCACCAAAAAACCAAAGTGCTTGAACATGATGCGGATCTGGTTCTGCCGGCCTTCCGTCAATTGAATCTCATACCAGGGGTTATCGGCCCGGTTCAAAGGCTTGATAATCGCAGGCTTCGTCTTCTTGCCAAAAAGCGGAATACCAGCCCGGAACTCATCCAGCTGATCGTCACTCAAGGTCCCATTCGCTTTGACGACATAGGTCTTGATGATATTCTGCCGCTTGCTCATGATCCGGTTGGCAAACTCACCATCGTTGGTAAAGAGCAACAAACCTTCACTGGCGTAATCGAGTCTTCCCACCGGATAGACTCGTTCCTTGACACCACGCAAGAATTCGGTCACCGTCTTGCGTTCTTCAGGGTCACTCATCGTGGTAACAACACTGTGAGGCTTGTGCATCGCAATGTAGAGCATGCTCTTGGGGGCATGCAACAACTTGTTATCCACCTTGATGTGGTCGACAGAAAGGTCAGCCTTGGCACCCAGCTCCATCACAACCTTGCCGTTCACTTTTACTCGGCCCTCAAGGATGATCTCCTCGGACTTGCGGCGGCTTGCAACGCCCGCCTGCGACATAATCTTCTGAAGTCGTTCTAGGGCCACTTTAGTTATTCCGCGCTTTTAGCGCTATCCATTTCTACAATAGCTGCTTCTTCTACTACAACAGCTTCTTCAACAATTACGGCTTCATGCACGATCACTGCTTCAGTAATCGCAGGGTCAGCCGCGGCTACTACTGCTGGCGCCACAAAATCGTCATCCATTGCCAGACGCCGCAGCTCTTCAAATTCCTTCAAGGTCGGCAGTTCCTTCAGGTCCTTAAGGCCAAACTGAAGCAAGAACTCAGGCGTCGTTTTGTACAACACCGGCTTGCCAACAACGTCCTTGCGCCCGGCTGTAGTAATCAACTTACGATCGAGCAACGGCTTGAGAGAACCAACACCCTGCGTACCGCGAATCTGTGCAATCTCAGGGGCCGTTACCGGCTGCTTGTAGGCAATGATGCAAAGCGTTTCCACTGCTGCAGCAGACAGCTTCAGCGGCTGCTTCTGGCTTTGGAAGAACTGGCGCAACGCCTCGTCAAATTCCGGCTTTGTACCAAAGTAATAGCCACCAGCCTTCGCATGAATTTGAAAGCCATGCTGAGGTTCATCATAGAAGCCGATCAGTTCCTGGATCAAACGCTCGATCAACTCAGGCTCTCGGCCCAGCCCACGCGCAATCTCCATGCTCGACATCGGCTCCTCGGTCACATAGAGGATTGCCGCGATCATCGGTTTAAGCTGGTCCTCTTCGCTAAGAGTCTTTGTCTCCTGGACAAATTGGCTGGCGTCGAAGCTGACTTCTTCAACTACTAAATTCTGTTCTTCCATCTGCTCTTCGTCTGAATTCTTATTTGTATTCTTCTTCAACCGCTTCAAGGTCGCTTTCATTCGGGAAAGCTTCGCCGAACGTCGCGCTGCGGGCAAGCACAATCTCGCCAAAAATCTCATCCTGCGCCAGCTCAATCGCCTGGCGCTTTACCATCTCAAGAATAGCGAGAAACAGGCAGATCATCGCCCGGCGGCTCTTCTGCTTCTCAAACAATTCACGGGCACTAAAACTCTTCCCCGTCTCCACCCGATCAAAAACATTCCGCAACTGCTGGATCATCTCCGGCACAGTCACTTCTTCACCAGTGATCTCGTAAATCGGCCGGTTCTTCGCACGCTCAAGCACAGCCTCAAGCGTCTTTACCAAATCAAAAAGCGTTACTGATAGCCCCGGATCCTGATCCTCACCCATCAATTTTTCCACTTGAGGATTGGTCCAGATCGCTTCTTCAATCAGACGCTTCTGTTCCAGCATCTGCGCCGCTCCACGAAAACGCTCATGCTCCAGCAACCGGTCTACCAGTTCCTTGCGCGGGTCTTCCTCGGGCATGATCTTCTCAAGCTCAGGATCACGAGGCAACAGAAGCTTGCTCTTGATATGGATCAAGGTCGCCGCCATGTAAACAAATTCCGAGCCCAGTTCAATATCCATCGCCATCGCCTTCTGCATGTACTCCAGGTACTGAGAGGTGATCTTCGAGATCGGAATATCGTAAATGTTGATCTGCTGTTTGCGGATCAAGTCCAGCAAGAGGTCCAGAGGGCCCTCGTATTGCTGGAGGTGGATTTGGAACGAGGACACTACTCCGTAAAGTACCACGACCAGTCGCAGAATCGGTACCTTCACTTCAATCGAAGGCTGATTCCAAACCAGAAAAAACATCCAATAGAGAACAACAACTACTTTCTGTTCTATGCTTTAACAGACTTATCTAATAATCAAAATGAAGGCTAAAATGGCAACCCTGGCCTCTTCGCCTTATCTTCGGTTTTCGGCGGTGCTCCCTTGAAAATCAGCGTCACCTGAACCAGCCGGTTTTCGCGGTCCACATCGGCAACGCTCTTGGTGTCACCGAGATTGTCAAAGATACCGTCCTCGCGCAATTTGTTCAAAAAGAAGTCGGGATAATCCGGATTGAAAGCCGCCCCTTTTTTCATCCCCCACATCTTTCGAACTTCAGGCTCGGAAATAAGATCGAGGCCTTTGATATCCAGTTTGTCGAAGCTATACTTCTGGCCGGCCACGATGGTCATGTCCATATCAACGGTCTTGCGTTCCTCATTGAGTGTCCGCTTGGCAATCACCTTGGCATCCAGAAACCCGTTGCGCTTCACGGCCAGTTCCATCTTGCGCCGCCCTTCATCCACTTCACCCATATTCGCCGTCACACCCTGACGAAATCCTCCAATGCGCAGCCAGTCTTCCGTTCGGCCAGATTCGCCCTCCAACCGGATCTCACCCAAAGCGAATTCCTCACCCTCTACTACCTTCACCTTGATATTGAGCCCAAGATTCTCAGGCGCCTTCTCGGTCAGTATCTCCGGGAAACTCACCTTCAATCGGCCTCGGGCCTCGTACATCGGCCGAATTTTGATATCGAGAATGTCACGAAAATCAGATTCCTTGTAGATCACCCCGGTCGCCGCTGCCGACAACACAGGCCGCAACTCTTCCGATCGCAGCAACTGATTGCCCACAAAATCTACCTGATAAACCGAAGGCAGCACACGCCGCGGGCGAAACAGCGCCACCAAATTACCCTTATCGTCGGCAGCAAGAGCACCGCGAATCCGGTCTTCAGGCACCGTCACATTCCATTTGTTGTTGAGGGCCTCTTCATATCGCTTCAGAACTTCCTGCGTTGCCGGGATCTTCTCGCCAAACAGCGGATCCAGCTTCGCTAAAATCGCTTTCGCTTCCGCCGCTTTGGCTGGAATATCTTCAAAAGCAATCGGGTAGAAAACAGTCACTTCAGTCACATCCCACTCAATGGCATAGCCCTGCTCACGAGGCTCATAGCGATAAGAGACGCGATCAAAATACCCACAAGCCAGCAACTTCTGCATCGCCGCATCCATGTCAGCCGGCTTCACGCTGGTACCCGGCAGAATGCCGGCAGCCGCAACAATCTGCTCCGCCTTTACAAGATTGTTGCCTTTCACCAGCACCGCCTTCACGGGAAAGGCGGTATTCGCAGTTTGAGAGAGCGCAACGAAACCGAGTGAGAGCGCAAAGATTAGTAGTTTCATGCCAATACTGTCATTGTCTCCGACGGAGCTGGCCCGCGTTTGGTTGCGGACAGGAGCTAAACTAAAAGCATGCCGCCAGCGACACTAGTGAGCGTTGAGGAATATTTACGAACCACCAGCGATCCAGACTGCGAATTCGTAGACGGTGAAATTGTGGAGCGTCCTAAGGGTGAACGTGGGCACAGCACTGTGCAGGCGATGTTAGTCGCATTTTTTATGCACCGAAGGAAAGAACTCAGGATTCGTGTAAAACCCGAATTTCGTCTTCAGACTGGTGCTTCACGATATCGAGTCCCTGACGTCCTGATCGAAGATTCAAGCACAGATATAGAACGGATCCTTCGGACTCCTCCGCTACTCTGCATTGAGATTCTTTCCCCAGAAGACACCCATGCCCGAATTCTCGTAAAAGTGCAAGAGTATCTCGACTTCGGCGTCCCATGCATCTGGACAATCGACCCCGCCACCGAACAAGCCTGGATCCACACTCGCAGCACAAACGGAGACTGCCTCAGCCACGCAGTACACGAAGGCATCCTCACCACCCCTGACAACCGCCTCACGATCCCTCTCGCCGAGCTATTTGCCGAGTAGCCGCTCGGCCACCGTCTTCATCTCCAGGTACTTCGTCTCGTCCATCATGCCTTCCCAGGTCCATTGCGCAAGGCCCTGCGGATCGCAAAGAACAATCACCGCGTGTTTATCGTTCTTCGCCCGAAAGGCTTTGCGCAACTCACCCGAACCGCCATAGACAGTAAGTACATTCTCGTGAAACTCTTTGGGCGTCCCGTTCCTCATTCCCCGGTCAATGAACGGCTTACCCAACATCCCCAACCCGCCAATCACCGGCACCTCAAAAAACGTGATCTTCGGATTTGACCCAAAATCCTTCTTGTATCTGGCCGCCCAGGCCTCCACAGCAAAGCGGGATTCGTAAGAAAACCCCACCAGAAACATCGCAACCTTGCCCTTGGCCGCATCTGGAAGCACAGCCTTCTTGCCCGAAAGGAACTCGCCTTTCAGTTCCGGCATCGACTTGCCAATGTCCAGCATCCAAAGAGTAGCCAGTAAAAGTGCCATGTTGTCTCATCATTTGAGATGTCGCAACTGTCCTACTTGATACACTTAAAGAGTTCCCATGTCCTACGATGTCGTTATTATCGGAAGTGGCCCCGGCGGCTACTCAGCCGCCGTACGCGCCGGCCAATTTGGTCTTAAGACCGCTCTCATTGAGAAAGCCCCCAAACTCGGTGGCACCTGCCTGCATGTAGGTTGTATCCCAACCAAGTCGCTGCTCCACACCGCCAGCGTCTGGGATTACTTCATGCACCCTGAAGAAGAGGGCATCAGTTGCCAGTCCCCCGTCCTTCACTTCCCTAACGTGATTGATCGTAAGAACAAGATCATCTCCAAGCACGCCAAAGGCATCGACTTCCTCATGAAGAAGAACAAGGTCGATGTGATCCCCGGCTACGGGCGTCTCCTTGGCGGCGGTAAGGTCGAGGTTGACAACAACGGTCAGAAGTCGATCATCGAATCGAAGAACATCGTCGTTGCCACCGGCTCCGAAGCCCGCATGATTCCCGGCCTCAAGGCCCAGTCCCCACGCATCCTCACCAACATCGAGATCCTCGAACTCCCCAGCGTCCCCAAATCCCTCGGCATCATCGGTGCTGGCGCAGTAGGCGTAGAATTCGCCAGCATCTTCCACAGCTTCGGCAGCGAAGTAACCGTTTTTGAAATGCTCCCCCGCCTGGTTGCCGTCGAAGACGAAGAAGTTTCCAAAGAACTCGAGCGCACCTACAAGAAAAAGGGCATCCGGATCGAGACCGGCACCAAGGTCGAAAACATTGAAGTCGGCCCCAACAGCGTCAAGCTCCAGGCCACCCTTGCCAACGGTAAAGTCGAGCAAATTGAAGTCGAAAGCCTTCTCATCGCCGTCGGCCGCAAGCCCAACACCGACAACATCGGCCTCGAAAATACGAAGATCGAAAGCGATCGCGGCTTCCTCAAAGTCAACGGCTTCCAGCAGACGGCCGAACCCGGCGTCTACGCCATCGGTGACGTCGTCCTCGGCACTCCACAACTGGCTCACGTAGCCACTGCTGAAGGCATGGTCGCCATCGGTCACATCGCCAAGACGGAAGTCACTCCAATCAAGAAGAACCGCATCCCCGGCGCAACCTACTCAAGCCCCGGAATCGGCAGCGTCGGCCTTACCGAAGCACAAGCCCGCGCAGCTGGCTATAAGGTGCAGGTTGGCAAGTTCCCCTTCGCCGGCAACTCCAAGGCCTCCATCGTCGGCCACCACGAAGGCTTCGTCAAGGTTGTCAGCGACGAAAAGTTTGGCGAGATCCTCGGCGTACACATCATCGGCCATCATGCTTATGAGCTAATCGCTGAAGCAGTACTTGCCATGGAAGCCGAAGCAACCGTCGACACCGTGATCAACACAATCCACGCCCACCCCACCCAATACGAAGCAGTCGGCGAAGCCTTCAACGCCGTCTACGGAATGGCGATTAATGCCTAACTTGGACGTCGTCGACCTGGGCCATCTCCCATGGGAGCAAGCCTGGTCGATCCAGCAGGATTACGTCGAAAAGCGCAAGGCCGGTCAAGCACCGGACACGCTGCTTTTTGTCGAACACCCGCACGTCATCACGCTCGGTCGCAACGCCCAGGAATCAAATATCCTCGCCGCCCCCGATCGCCTCAGGCAACTTGGCATCACCGTTCACGAAGCCAATCGCGGCGGCGACGTTACCTACCATGGCCCCGGCCAACTCGTTGGCTACCCGATTTTTGATGTCGCAGTCTGGAAGAAAGACGTCCGCGCCTTTGTCCAGGCCATCGAAGCAGCCATCATTCGCACCCTGGCCGGGTACGGCATTGTTTCCCATACCCGCGACGGCAAAGAAACCGGCGTCTACGTCACACAAGCAGACGGCACCCCCGCCAAAATCTGCGCTATCGGTATCCACATCAGCCGCTGGGTTAGCTCCCACGGCTTTGCTTTAAATCTGAATCCAGACCTCCGCTATTTTCAGCATATTGTTCCCTGCGGTCTTACCCTTCCGGTCACTTCCATGGCCGAACAGGGCGTGAGCGCAGACCGGCAAGAGGTAATGCGCCTGGTTGCGCGGCACCTGGCGGAAATCTTCAACCACGAATTCACTAGTTCAATTGAACACTTACAGGAGACGCACCCATGACTGATGTCGTGATGCCCCAAATGGGCGAGTCCATTGTCGAAGGAACCCTCACGCGATGGCTCAAGAAGCCGGGCGATAAGGTAGAGCGAGATGAACCGCTCTTCGAAATTTCGACGGACAAAGTAGACACCGAGATTCCTTCGCCCGTTGCAGGCACACTGGCCGAAGTGCTGGTTCAGGAAGGCGCAACAGTCGGCATCAACACCGTCGTTGCCCGCATTGGAGAAGGTGGCGCTGCCGCCGCTCCTGCCCCGGCACCTGTCGCCGCCCCGGCTCCCCCGCCCCCTCCTCCAGCACCAGTTGCCGCACCCGCACCACCACC
>JALHNH010000057.1 GCA_022843625.1 Bryobacter sp.
ACCCACAACTCCCCCTATCGGATCGATAGACCCCTATGCCTTGAAAATCCCCGCCCGCAGGGCGGAATCTTCCCTCTTCCACCACTCTCCAATCCTCATTTTCACTCTGAGCCAAAACAAATGAAGCTGATCCATACCTCTCCGGACAAGGCGATCGCTTCAGTGAAAGAGAACATAACATGGGCCAAGGCACAGACCAGATAGAACAAGAGATTGAATCTCAGCGGAAGGAACTCGGTAAGAATTTAATGCAGCTTGAAACCAAAACAAAAGAATTAACCGACTGGCGAGTTCATTTCCAAAAGCGGCCCATGGCTATGTTGGGTTTAGCTTTTGGCGGGGGCCTGATTCTCGCGGGTCTGCTCGGCGGCGGTCGTCGAAGGCATATTTCGATCAATCAAAATCTTGAAAAAGCCGCTCCTTCACCGCACTACGACCAGATTCAGGAGACTTGGGATACCGTCAAAGGTGCATTGATCGGGGTGGCCGCAACTCGTGTTAAGGATTTCGTAGGCGAATTCATTCCAGGTTTTCAAGAGCAGATTCGTGCCGCCGAGACAAAAAGAAGAGCCTAAACTTTATCTGACATGTCAGCCTTGACATTGATCCGAAATACCTTCTCATCCTGGGTCGACCACGAAGCCCCACGCTTGGGTGCGGCGCTCGCCTTTTACACTCTTCTTTCCTTGGCCCCGTTGATGATTTTGATCGTTGCTCTGGGAGCTTTTGTCTTTGGGTTTCCTTCAGCTCAATCTCAAATCCTGTATCAAGTCAGCAGCATGCTAGGGCAGGAGGGGGCAGATGCCGTGAAGTCCATTATCGAAAAGGCCCAAAAGCCCTCTGACAGCATCACTGCTTCACTTCTCGGAATGGCTATGCTGCTTTTTGGCGCCTCTGGCGTATTCGAAGAACTGCGATCTGCGCTAAACAAAATCTGGAATGTGGAACCGGTGCGCAGCGGCCACATCCTAGCCCTCATCAGGGAGCGATTCTTTTCTTTTGGAATGGTTCTGGCGATAGGTTTCCTTCTGCTTGTATCGCTTGTCTTCAGCGCGGGCATCGCAGCGCTTGGCAACTTTTACAGTGGATTTCTACCTACGCCTGAATGGGTTCTGCAGGCGGTGAACCTAATAGTTTCTTTCCTGTCCATTTCTTTTGTCTTCGCTTTGATATTCAAATACGTCCCTCAAGCGAATGTGGCCTGGAAAGACGTCAGGGTCGGCGCACTGCTTACTGCTTTACTCTTCACCATTGGTAAATTCCTGATTGGGCTCTATCTAGGCAAGGCAGCGGTGGGATCGGCATACGGAGCCGCAGGTTCCCTTGTGGTAATCATCGTTTGGGTTTACTATTCGTCCCAAATTTTCTTCCTCGGTGCCGAGTTTACGCACGCCCTCGCAAACCTGAAAGCAAAAGAGAAGCAGGTTCAGAACTTCAACCAATAAGTCCGCACCACCTTGGCATGCAGGCTTGACCGCGGATAATCTCGGTCCTGCAGATTCGGCAGAAAAACCTGTTCCATCCCGCCCGGCCGGCCAAACAGCGGCGACGATTTCCCCACCCAACCATAGACTTGTTTCGTCAACTCAATCTCAACCACGCACAACTGCGAATTCCCCGAAGGCAAAGCCATAAACTGCGCCACATAATTCCGAAAGAGCCGCCCACTCCCCTTGGCGTCCTTCTGCAACTCGGTAAACACATCCTCCGGCATCCACCAAACCCCGTCAAAGTAAGCACCCGTAGCCAGCCGCAACAACCGGAAGAGCCTCGTCCCCACCGGCAGCGCCTGCTTCACCGGGTTCCCCGCAAAAGCCACCAGCGAATCATAGCTGGTCTTCCGCGTAGTCGCCCAGCGAACCTCATCAAAGCCCAAGCTCTGATTCAGATAAGTCAAAACACACCGCCTTCACTACACCAGCGTCACAAAGCAGGTTTTTGGGCCAAAGCTTGGTGCGTGCTTCCTTCGTCAATCCAACCGGGCCACACCCAAACCGGCTACGCATCGCTCTGCCGCCCTAAAACTTCCCCTCCCGCGACTGCAACCGCCAAAATTCCGACAGCAACCCAACGCGCTCAAAAATCTCCTGCGCCTCCGCTACGCTCCACTTCCTCCACGTTGGGCTCGCATGCGATCCATACCAGACCCGCGCCAAATCCATCACCTGCTGCAGCGGCACCGGCTCACCCATCGCCACTCCATGCCGCCCACACCAATCCGCAATCTCCTCAGGCGAATGAAACGGCAACACCAGCGAGCAATGCTGATGAACGTTATTCCATGCCCTCGCTGGGGGAATCGCAAAGTGCACCCAAATCTCCTCGCTACCCACCACCTGACCATCCACAACCTCAATCACCAGCGCCTCCCGTTCAGCACCAAAGCGAGTATGCACCTTCACGCGTCCACGCACCACCACCGCAACCCCAAGCGCACACCACACACACGGTGCCCACCAATTCTTCTTCTCACCCTCCACCCAATTCAGCGTCGGCGTCAGCGAGAACGGATGCAACACCCAGGGCTCACAAACATGCGGATGCAACACCACACCATGAATGTCCGATAGCCCCCGCAATAAACCCTCAACATCCTCTACCCCCAGCCGCGAAGCCAGGGCCGCATTCGAAGGGCAAACGCCATCCTCTACCAGCCCCATCACCAATTCATAATGCAGCCGCGTGAGCGCCTCTTCATTCATCCCACCAAAATAACAGGGCCCCATTTCTGGGGCCCCATCTTCCAATGATTCTGTTCAAGCCAGCCTTAGGCCCACTTGAATCCTTCCTTCGCCATCGGCAAGGTCCGAACACGAATCCCACTCGCCGCAAAGATCGCATTCGAAATCGCAGGCAGCACGGGCGGCAATGGTGGCTCACCCAATCCAGTCGGTGAATTCTTGCTCTTGATGAAGTGCACTTCAATCTCCGGCGGTGCCTGCTTCATCCGCACCATCTGGTGCTGATGAAAGTTGGTCTGCACGGTCCGGCCGCGATCAATCGTGATTTCCTGCGCCATCAACTCGCTCATGCCGTCGATGATTGCGCCCTCCACCTGATTCTTCGCGCTGCTCGGGTGAATGATCTCGCTACCGACATCACCCACTGCCCAAACCTTGTGTACCTTCACACGCTTTTGCGCATCGACACTCACCTCAGCCACCTGGGCAAAATACCCGCTGTGACTGTAATGGAAGCCAACGCCCATCCCCGTGCCCTTAGCCAGCTTGCGCTTGCCCCAGCCACTCTTCTCGGCCACCAACTGCAGGCAAGCCTTCATGCGTCCTGCATCATAAGCTTCCATTCCCTTGCCCACAACAGGCTGGTCACCCAGCAGGTCCAGACGGAACTGCACAGGGTCCTTACCCGCAGCATGAGCCAGCTCATCGATAAAGGAATGGATCACCCACGCCAGCGAATTCGACCTCGGCGCACGCAGCGGCCCCGTCGGTACCTTCGTCGGAATCAGTGTTGCTTCCAGGCCAAAGTTCGATACAAAGTTCGCCGGAAAATCTCCCGGTGAAATGTTCGACGAAGACACAAACTTTTCGCCTTCACCAAAGCTCACAAAGTGATCGTGCCATCCAACGATCTTGCCGCTGGCATCCACCGCTCCACGCATATGCTGATACCCGCCAGGGCGATAAAAGTCATGCCGCATATCGTCTTCGCGGGTCCACAACAGCTTGATCGGCGTTCCCGGAATCTGCTTCGCAATCCATGCCGCTTCAATCATGTAGTCATTGGCAAGACGACGGCCAAAGCCGCCACCGGTGCGCAACTGGTGCACGGTGATATCGGCCGGCTTGAGGCCCAGCGCACTGGCTGCCATCTGCTGGCCGCGTCCCGGAGTCTGGCTCGGAGCCCAAACTTCCAGCTTGCCGTCCACAAAGCGTGCCGCGCAATTGCCCGGCTCCATCTGTGCGTGCGAGATAAACGGATACTGATACTTCGCATCCACTTTCTTCACTCCGCCAGCGATGGCAGCTTCCACATCGCCATCCTTACGAATGGCAAACGCAGGCTTGGCCGCAAACAATTCCTTAGCCTTGGCATCGTAACCAACGCTGGTATGCGAAACCGTCGGGCCTTCTTCCCAAACCACTTTCAGCTTCTTGCGGGCTTCATTGGCATACCACCACTTCTCAGCCACAATCGCCACACCGCTCGCCAGGCTCGACACATCGCCATTGCCTTCGACGATAAACGCATGCGTCACGCGAGGCATCTTCTTGATCTCATCGAGGTTCGCGCTAACAGCCTTGCCACCATAAACAGGGCACTTCTCGTAAACCGCAAACAGCATGCCCGGCAGCTTGAAGTCGATACTGTAGATCGGCTTACCGGTCACCATCGCCGGCAGATCGATCGTCGGCATGCTCTTGCCAATGATCTTGTAATCCTTGGCATCCTTCGGCTTCACTTGATCCGGCTTCGGCATCGGCAGCGCAGCGGCCTTCGAAGCAATCTCGCCATAGCTCACACTCTTGCCACTGGCCTTGTGCAGCACGCGGCCCATCTCGGTCGAGCACTCTTCCGCCGGCACACCAAGGCTCGCCGCCCCGGCCTGCACCAGCATCAGACGCGCCGTCGCACCCACCTGCCGCAACAGATCCCAGTTGTTCGGAGTAGACCGGCTACCGCCAGCAGACTGCGAACCAAACTTCACTTCATCCAGGTCGCCCTGCACAACGCGCACAAGCTTCCAGTCGATATCGAGTTCTTCAGCCAGAATCATCGGCAGCGCGGTCTTGATGCCCTGGCCCATTTCCGGATTCTTGCCCGTCAGCGTAACCATGCCATCCGGCGCGATCTTCACAAATGCATTCGGATCCAGCGGAGCCTGTGCCCGGCGAGGACCTTGTGCCAGCGCCTCATGCCCGCCAATCAACATTCCGCCACCGCTAAGCAGCGACACCTTCAGAAAGAAGCGACGGCTATTCATTGTTGTTAGCCCCCGATGCGTTAGAGGTCTGCATCAAACGAGCCGCCAGATGGACGGCCTTCTTGATACGCGTATAGGTTCCGCAACGGCAAAGGTTTCCATCGAGAGCATTCTCGATCTCGGCATCGGTCGGGTTGGAATTCTTCGCAAGCAACGCTGCCGCAGTCATCAATTGACCCGCCTGGCAGTAACCGCATTGTGGTACATCCATTTCCATCCACGCCTTCTGCAGTGCATGTGCCCCCTCAGGCGACAGCCCTTCAATGGTCGTGATCTTCTTGCCAGCCACCGACGACACAGGCGTCAGGCACGAGCGAATCGGCACCCCATCCTGATGTACAGTACAAGCACCGCATTGTCCAGCACCACACCCAAACTTCGTGCCGCACATTTCCAACTCATCGCGTAACACCCACAAAAGTGGCATGTTCGCTGGAACCTCAACACTGACGGGCTTCCCGTTCAGCGTCATCGCTATAGCCATTGGCAAACTCCTTTCTGTTATTGTGGCATCACTCTATGCTGCGCCGCGCCACCCTTCTCCTGATCCTTGCTCTTGCCGCCATCGCCCAAACCACCCAGATGGTCCCCATGCGAGACGGCATCAAACTCGCCACCGACATCTACCTGCCCAAAAGTGAAGGCAAATTCCCGGTTCTCCTCACCAGAACCCCTTACAGCAAGGGTCGCGGCGCCAACGCCTTCAGCAAAGCAATGAATGCCGCCGGATACGCCGTCGTCATCCAGGACGTCCGCGGCCGCTATGACTCCGAAGGCCACTGGATCCCCATCAAAGACGATCCAAACGACGGCTTCGACACCGCCAAATGGATCGGCGAACAAGCCTGGTGCGACGGCAACATCGGCACCTTTGGCTCTTCCTACGGCGGAGCCACCCAACACGCCATGGCCATCGCGAACGCCCCCAACATCAAGGCCATGATCCCCCGCAACGCCATGACCAACTTCGGTCGCTACGGCATGCGCCACAACGGCGCCTTCGAGCTCCGCTGGTTCAACTGGGTCGCCACTCTCGGCAACGCCGCAGGAACCTCCCTTGCCATGCCAGCAGCCAAACGGGCCACCACAGACCCCCAGGCCGCACAAGCCCTCGCCGACTTCGGCAATCAAGTCCAGCAATACGTCCGCGCCCTACCCCTCCGCCCCGGCACCACGCCCCTCAAGTTCGCCCCCGACTACGAATCCTGGCTCATCGAAGCCATGAGCCACAGTGATCACGACAAGTTCTGGCAAGACCACGGCTCAAGCGTCATCGACCATCTCAAGGAATACAAAGACGTTCCCGCCTATCACACCACCGGCTGGTACGACTCCTGGGGCACCTCCGTTGCCAACCTAAACTTCATCGAACTCACCAAAACAAAGAAGAGCCTCCAGCGCCTGATTGTCGGCCCCTGGATCCACAGCTCAGAAAATCTCGACCACGCCGGCATGGCCCAATTCACCCCCGACGCCTCACTCGATCTCAACGCCTTCCACATCCGCTGGTACGACCGCTGGCTCAAGAACATCGACAACGGCGTCGACAAAGAACCACCCGTCCGCATCTATGTGATGGGCGGCGGCGATGCCCACAAGACCCCCGAAGGCCGTATTTTCGTAGGCGGCCAGTGGCGAACCGAGAACGAATGGCCACTAGCCCGCACAAAGTACACCCCCTTCTACCTCAACGCCAAAAACGAACTCACCCAAGCGAAGCCATCAAACAACCCGCCCATCTCCTATCAGGCAGACCCGGCCAACCCCGTCCCAACCCTCGGTGGCAACGTCTCTTCCCAAGGCACCCTCATGTTCCAGGGCGCAGCCGACCAGAAGTGCCGCACCGGCTTCTGGCTCTGCAAAGACGATAAACCCCTCTCCTCCCGCAACGACATCGTAGTCTTCCAAACTCCCGTACTCGACAAAGACATTGAAGTCACCGGCCGTCTCGTAGTCAAGCTCTGGGCCTCATCGGACGGTCCCGATACAGACTTCACCGCCAAGCTAATTGACGTCTACCCACCCAGCAAAGACTTCCCCGCCGGCGTCGACCTCAACATCGGCGACAGCATCATTCGAGCCCGCTACCGCGAGACCCTCACAAAGCAAACCCTCCTCAAGCCCAACCAGCCTGCCGAGTACACGATTGAGATGTACCCAACATCGCTGGTCTTCAAGAAAGGCCACCGCATCCGCCTCGACATCTCAAGCTCCAACTTCCCCCGCTTCGACATCAACCCAAACACAGGCGAGCCCCTCAACAACAACCGAAGCACCCGCATCGCCACCAACACCATCTATCTGGATCCCCAGCACCCCTCACACATCATCCTCCCGGTCATCCCTTAATGGCCCTCAAGGTGCAATCGGCGTTTTAATGCGGACTCAATTGGGGGCAATCCAGCCGGCAAAGATCAATGAACTTCCTGCCTAAGCAGAGAATACTTCGACATCAACCCCGAGCAATCTAACAACCTGTTACGCTATGAGGCACTCTATCGTGCCCTACGCTGAAATTGAACTCGCACTCCATCCACTAGGTCAAAGCCTCTACCAGGTTGGCCTCAGGGTCACAGATCCAACAAGCGAAGGCGTCATCCAACCCGCGTTCGGCAAGGCCACTCTAACCACCGAAGCTCTCGAAGACTTCGAATCCAAACCCGCCCAATACGGCCAACTTCTCTCCGGCCTGCTCTTCAAAGATCCTGAAATCCGCGAAGCATGGCTCTCGGCCCGTTCCGCGCTGCAAAAGTCGAACCTTGATATTCGTCTCCGGCTCCTCCTCACGCCAGGCGACGTTCTGCTGCACAGCTTCCGTTGGGAACTTCTCACCGATCCCAAATCCAACATCCCGATTGCTACGTCTAAAGAGATCCTTTTCTCTCGTTTCCTCTTCAGTCGTGACTGGCGCAACATCAAGCTACAGCCCAAGGGCAATCTGGAAGCACTCATTGCTATTGCTGCTCCATCTGACCTCAATCAGAAATACAACCTCGCCCCTATCTTGCCTGACCTCGAAAGTGCACCAGTAGTCGCGGCGATGCAACCGCTGCTTCCTCAGGTTATCGCTCAGCCACTTACGCTCGATGCTCTCAAAAGAGCGCTCGATTCATCCCCCGACATCCTCTACCTCGTTTGTCACGGCACAATCCTCGACGGCGACGAACCATTGCTTTTCCTTTGCGATGCCGAAGGCAATACTGCCCTGACTCCTGCGAAAAAACTAACAGATCACATTGCCCGCCTCGACAGCCCGCCCCGATTAGTTGTTCTCGCCTCCTGCCAGAGTGCCGGTTTCGCCGATTCTGCCCAGTCCTCGTTGGCAACCCTTCTCTCGATTGCCGGTGTTCCCGCCGTAATCGCAATGCAGGGCAATGTCTCGATGAAGTCGGTTCACCAGGCGATTCCGCGCTTCTTTGAAGAACTCTTTAAAGATGGCCAGATCGACAGGGCCCTGGCCACCGCACGCTTTGAGGTTCGTGACAATCCCGATGCCTGGATGCCGGCCCTTTTGCTCCGGCTCAAATCCGGGCGAATCTGGTACGATCCAGGCTTCAAGACCGCCAAAGGCACTCCCGATTTCTGGAACGAAATCTGCCTTCAGGTTCGTCGAGGTACCGCTCTGCCCATCGTCGGTCCTGATCTGGCCGAAGCTACTCTTGGCTCCTCTGGCAATATCGCCCTTGCCCTTGCGGAGGCGCAAGGCTTTCCCCTATCCCCAGCAGACCGCACAGATCTTGCAAAAGTGGCTCAATACCTGTCGATCACCAAGGGTATCGAATCCACTCGGGTTGAGGTCCAAAAGCAACTGATGCAGCGGGCTAAAGCCAGTTTTCCTTCCACTGCTGCAAAGGATAACTTGAGCGACATTCTGCAGGATATTGCCGGATCGCAGCGCCAGGATCCCACAGCCTCGATGACGATCCTGGCGAATCTAAATCTCCCTGCATATGTCAACGCCAGTTCGAACAGCTTCCTCCTGAATGCTCTCCTGTCAGCCAACAAGAACCCAATTGACGTCTTCAGTAAATGGCGTCCTTCTCCGGGCAACCCAAGCCCTATGCCACCCATAATCGATGACAGCGAGATTTCTCCGGCTACCCCACTCCACTACGCGATTTTCGGTGATTGCGATTTTCCTGAGCATTGGGTGCTTACTGAGGATGACTTCTTCGACTTCACGGTCCGGGCTTCTGAATACAAATTGATCCCGGCTCTGGTAAGAAGACTCCTTTGCCAAAGCTCACTACTATTCCTTGGCTTCTCCCTGGACTCATGGATCTTTCGCGCACTCTTTCGCATGATTGTCCTCCACGAAGGGATCGCCGCCTTCCAGCATGGCAAGACCCATATCGGTGTCCAGTTGGACCCCGAAGATTCCCGCTTTTCTGATCCTGAGGGTGCTCGTCAATACCTGATCAAATACTTCAACTCCGCTCGACGCGGCAGTGTTGGCGAACCTCAGATCGACGTCTACTGGGGCTCCTCCACGGATTTCCTTCGCGAACTCTCTTCAGAGCTAGACAAGCGCAAGAACGACCACCTCCCCACCATTTCTTCGCGAGGCCGCAATGTCAGAAGCTAAGCCCTTCCCGCCCTCTCCATTCAAGGGCCCGCGACCTCTCGAATACGGCGACAAGATCTACGGCCGCACCCGCGAGATTTATGATCTCTATAACCAACTTTGTGCAAACCGCATTGTAGTTCTTCACTCTCCATCGGGTGCAGGCAAGAGCTCCATGGTTCAGGCAGGATTGCTGCCTAGACTCGAAGCTCAATTTGATGTTTGGGGGCCAGCCCGCGTTCATGAATCCTCTGACGACCCCCAATCAAATCGATATGTTTCAAGCTTGATTCGCAGCCTCGAATCAAGCGCAGGGGCACATCTCTCCAGTCTGGATTTAGTCTCATATGCCACTCAGCGCCACACCCATACCGACCCAGTCGTCCTTGTTCTCGATCAGTTTGAAGAGATTATTACTGCAGACCAATTGAATAGAAAAGCCATTGAGGGCTTTTTCGAACAGCTCGGTACTTTGCTTCACGATCCTTCTTTCTTCGCCCTCTTCATGATTCGCGAAGACTACCTTGCTGCCCTTGAGGCGTACCGGGGATTCATTCCAACCCAGTTCAACAACCGCTTTCGCATCGACTTGCTTACAGTCAAGGTCGCCATGGATGCGATTTCAAATCCGCCTAAATCTGCAAACTATCCCTTTGACGATGCAGCAGTCGACCAGCTTGCCAGGGATCTTGCCTCGATTCAGGTACTGCAAGCTGACGGCTCAACCCTCGCTCAAGTCGGTGACTTCATTGAACCCGTATATTTGCAGGTCGCTTGCTCGGACCTTTGGTCCAAACTGGCAACCGACAAGAACAGAAATAAATTGTCCATTGATCTTGAGGATGTCAGAGCTCTCGGTAACGTCTCAAATGCCCTGTCATCCTATTACTCTTCAAGGTTAACTGGCCTCGCTGGGCAAGACCATCGTCTTGAGGGAGAAATCCGTGAGTGGTTCGGCGAGAAGCTAATAACTCCGGCCAATCGTCGTGGTCAAGTGTTAAAAGGCCAAACTGCAACCGATGGACTCGACAATGCAATCGTTCAAGAACTATCAAAGGCACTTCTGATCAGGCGTGACGTTCGTGCCGGCTCGGAGTGGTTTGAACTTGCTCACGATCGCCTCATCCCTGCTGTCCTTCGAAACAACGAAGAATGGTTCGATAGCCAGCTCCCACTGCAGCGCGCTGCTCGCAGCTGGATTCGCAGTGACCGTCAAGACCGATTCCTTGTCGTGGGACTCGAACTTGCACAATTGAAAAAGGACCTCGATTTCGTCTCTCTACAGCCTGATTCTCGTGCCTTTCTTGATGCTTGCGACACTGCCGACGCCGAGCAGATTCAAAGGGAACGATCACAACACCGCCTGAATCAGCTCACCACCATCGTGGTAGTGCTTCTCGGTCTTCTGGGCCCCCCAGGTATTGCCGCTTTTTCTTGGGCAATCAAAACTCTGCTGGAAAACAGCATTAGTACTAGTGAGGGCTTAGGGATTCTCTCTATCATGCTCTTCCTCTTTAGCCTCTTTTTGGGGGCAGCGGCGTTTGTCGGTCTTCAACTCTTCCGCTGGTATTCCGGTATGAAACTTCTGCTAAGCCGGCTTGCCCGAAAGCGCCGCATCGATCCGTCTCTTCAGAGCTCAACACTGGGCAATGCCAGGTCAAGCTACTCTCCGAATAGATCAGGCAGCTCCGAAGTCTTGGATCAGTGGGAATCGATTACCCTGGAATTCGCCCCCTATTGGATTCTCCTTATCGTTGCCGGCGGAGATAAAGTCATCACGCCGATGGAATTCAACGCTCACTCCAATTTCTTGTCCCGCAAGGGAATATCGCAACGGCTACTTATTCTCGATCAGTTTTTCGCAGATACCCGTCCGGCTCTAGTCGGCCTCGCCGATGTTGTCGCCATCTATAGGGCAAAGAAGTCGGCTGCCGAATTCAAGAAATTTGGCTCAAGTATGATCCTTCTTGCACGCGAAATATCCCAAAGAGATTCGGCTGCTGCCTCTTCGGTCAAGTTTGTCCAAGAGTTGTTTGCGGCAAACTTTGATAGTGGAGTCTTTCAGTCTCTCACCAATTACTATGGTGACGCTTCAGTCGCACGCAATTTAGATAAATTCGGAGTCTTTAAGCCTATTACTAGAAATTACATTTTAGCTAGCATGCTTCCAACATGTATTGCGTTCCTCTTTTTTGGAGCATCTAGTGAGTTTATTCGGTGGATATTTCCGATTACTCAATTGGCCTTAGTTATTGGCTGGCATACTGGATTGCTTCCGCTGCACTCCTCAAAGAACGCCTCAGTATGGCATTTCGTTATTACGTCAGGATTACCCATTGTCGTCTTTGTTCTGGTTAATGCACTTGTTTTTGGAGCTCCATATTTATGGTTTGTTATATTGCCGACCACACTGATACAAATCCTTATCTTAAGCAGAGTCTCTAAAGGTACTCTCTGTAGTACTTGCAAAAGATGGGCCTCAAAGAACAACAAAGGATTCTACATTGCTTCTCAAGACCCTAATTTCGAATCAGGCTTACGACACCACCTCGAAGACGGAGATATCGAATTTCTCGATTCGGCCCGATTGTCGTCCCCTACAGACCCAAACTTCAACCAATCGTATTTCGTCACCCTTCTCTCCTGCGCAACTTGCAAGGATTTCCACGCTCTTTCCATCACCCGAACCGATGCGAAGACCAAGGCCCAGGTCAAAATCATCGACCGTCTGCTCATCAATTCCAAGCAGGCGGAATGGCTCAACTCACGAATGGCCTGAGCAGTGCTACGATACAAACCTAGTCAATAGTGCCGTACGCAGAAATAGAGCTCTCCCTCAACCCACTCGGTCAAAGCCTTTACCAGGTGGAGCTCCGCATTACAGACCCAACTACCGATGCCCTTCGGTCTCCAGCCCAGGGTCGCGCCACCCTCAACCCTGATACCTTCGCAGACCTCGAAACAACACCCCTCGAATACGGCAGGCTCCTCGCCACCCAAGTTTTCTCCACACCCGAAGTCCAGAAAGACTGGGCCGAAGCCCTTGCCGCCTTCCGCGCCAAAGACCTCGAGATCCGCCTCCGCCTCCGCCTCGCCTCAGGCGACATCACCCTACAGTCATTTCGCTGGGAACTCCTTACCGATCTCAATGGCGATCTCGCCTTGAGCACCTCCAAAGAAATCCATTTCTCCCGCTTCCTCTCAAGCCGCGACTGGCGCAACGTAAAGCTCTGTCCCCGCCAGGGCCTCAAAGCAACCATCGCCATCGCAGCCCCCACAAACCTCCAAGAAAGCTTGAATCTCGCCCCCATCGACATCGCCAAAGAGTCTGAGCCAATTCTCGCCGCCCTTAAAGATGTCGAAACCACGCTTCTCCCTCATCCGCTCACTTTCAAGTCCCTCACCGAAGCCCTCCAAACCTCGCCCGACATCCTCTACCTCGTCTGCCACGGCATGGTCATCGATAACAACCCCATCCTCTGCCTCGCCGACGATCAGGGCCTTGCCTCGATCACCGCAGCCAAAGATCTGGCAGCAGAAATCGCTCGGCTAGATCCGCCTCCGCGCCTCGTCGTCCTGGCCTCCTGCCAAAGCGCCGCCCCATCCGAGACAACTCTCGCCACCCTCCTCGCTGCCGCCGGCATCCCCGCGGTAGTCGCCATGCAGGGCAACATCTCAATGGCCTCCATCCAGGCCGCAATGCCGCTCTTCTTCGAAGAACTCCTCAAAGACGGCCAGATCGATCGTGCCCTCTCCACCGCCCGTTTCGAAGTCCGCGACAATCACGACGCCTGGATGCCCGTCCTCCTCCTTCGCCTCAAGTCCGGCCGCATCTGGTACGACCCCGGCTTCAGCGCCCCCAACTCCACCAACGATTTCTGGGGTGACCTCTGCCTCCAGATCCATGCGGGCAACGCCCTCCCCATCATTGGCCCAGACCTCGTCGTCGGCGCCTCTAGCGAGATCGCTCTCAAGCTTGCCACTGAAGAAGGCTTCCCCCTCTCCCCGGCAGACCGCAACGATCTCGCAAAAGTAGCGCAATACCTCGCCATCACCAAGGGCATCGATTACACCCGCAACGCCATCCAGCAGGCCATCCTCAATCAGAAGCCTGCCAACTTCGACCCCATTGCAAAACTCCCGCTCTCTGCCTTCATCAACGCAACTGCACACGGCAAAATCCTTACTTCCCTTAAAGGCCAAAACAAGAAGCCTCTGGCCATCCTCAGCAAATGGCGCCGCACGCCAACCAATCCCAGCCCCGTCGCCCCGCAAATCGAAGCCAGCGAATTCTCAGTCGATCGTCCTCTGGTCTACAGCATCTTCGGCGATTGCCAGGTACCCGATCACTGGGTCCTCACAGAAGACGATTTCTTCGACTTCACCGTCTCTGCCTCCCAATACAAACTCATCCCCCCGCACGTCAGCAGCCTCTTCTGCACTCGCTCCCTCCTCTTCCTCGGCTTCTCTCTAGACTCCTGGATCTTCCGCGCACTCTTCCGCATGATCATGATGCAGGAAGGCATCAGCCTCCAACAGGGCAAGACTCACATCGGTGTCCAGCTCGACCCCGAAGATGCCAGATTCACCGATCCCGAGCGGGCTCGCAAATACCTCATCAACTACTTCGCCTCCACCCGGCGCGGCTCTCGCGGCGAACCACAAATCGATGTCTATTGGGGCTCCTCGGTAGACTTCCTCAACCAGCTCACCGATGAGCTGGCCAAACGCCCCAACCTCTCAAACACCCAGACAGAGTCCGAGTATGCCGACCGCTAATCCATACCAGGGCCCACGTCCCTTCGAGACGGGCGAACGCATCTACGGCCGCGCCAAAGAGATCGAAAGCCTCTACAGCCTCCTAGTCTCGGGCCGCATCGTTGTTCTACACTCCCCATCTGGCGCAGGCAAAAGCTCCCTTGTCCAGGCGGGCCTCATTCCCAAACTCAAAGACCTCTTCGACATCTGGGGCCCCGTGCGCGTCAAAGAGCCGGCAACCGATCCTGCCGCCAACCGCTTCACCTACAGCACCCTTTGCTGCCTCGAAGAATCCCCCACAGCCACAACCCTCGCCGATTACGCACAGCAACGCCGCACCAACACCAAACCCGTCCTCTTGATCTTCGATCAGTTCGAAGAAGTTCTCACCACAGACCCGCTCAACTTCGATGCCATCAAAGGCTTCTTCGAACAACTCGGTGACCTCCTGCACGACCCCTCCATCTGGGCCCTCTTTCTCATCCGCGAAGAGTTCCTCGGCGCTCTCGATCCCTACCGCAACTCCATCCCCACTCAGCTCAACAACCGCTTCCGCATAGATCACCTTTCTCTCGACGCCGCCAAAGAAGCCATCTCCAAGCCCGCTGCCAGAGCCGGCCGCACATTCACAGCACCCGCCCTCGACAATCTCATCGAAGATCTCGCCACCATCCAGGTGCAGCAACCCGACGGCACCAGCGAACTCATCACCGGCTACACCGTCGAAACAGCGCATCTCCAGGTCGTCTGCAGCGCACTCTGGCTTCAGCTTCCCGACGATCAAATCACCATCGACGTAGACGACATCATCGCCGCAGGCGATGTCTCCACCGCCATGGCTGATTACTACGCTGCTCGCGTGCGTGAGATTGCCGATGGCGATCAAACCCTTGAAGCCGATATTCGCGAATGGATCGAAGAACATCTCATCACCGCCGGCGGTCTGCGAGGACAGGTCCTCCTCGCTCCAGAAGAAACCGAAGGTCTTGCCAACTACTTCCTCGATGCTCTCGTCGATGCTCTTCTGCTCCGCCGCGAGCACCGCGCCAACTCCATCTGGTTTGAACTCTCACACGACCGTCTCGTCCACTCCGTCACCATCAGCAACGACGCCTTCGATGCCTCGCTCAAACCCTTCGAGCGTGCGGTCCGTATCTGGCTCCGCAACGGTCAAAACTCAAGCTATCTCCTCACCGGCGACGAACTGGCAAGAGCCACCAGCGGCATTGACCCGGGCAAGCTCGACGACCCTTCCACCGCCTTCTTCAATGCCAGCATCAACCTCGATCTCGAGCACAAGCAGCGCTTAACCGATCAGTTGCGTCTGGAGCGCTACGCCTCTTCACTCACCATCGCAGCCGGCACCGTCACTGCAATTGCCATCTGGGCAGTCGGCTTTGTCCTGTTCGGCGGGACCGACGAGATCGTCTTTCTGATGGGTCTTGTCTTTGCAGCTCTGTTTGGGGCTTCCCTTGCATGGGCTCTCCGCAATTTCTACCGCAACCAGCGGGAGAAAAATCGCATCCTGCAACTCCTCACTCGTGCCCACCGTGATGACCCATCTCTCCAGCCCGGCGATTACTCTTACAGCTCCGATGGTCCACCGTCGCAAACCGATGCGGGCCTTCTCGATCTTTGGGACACCACAACTCTCGCCTTCGTCCCATACTGGATCCTGCTCACCGTTGCTGGTGCCGACGGCCGCTTCACTGCAAGAGAGCTCCGTGCCCTCAAAGATAAAAAAGACATTGACGCCTTTATCGATGATGATCGCCCGGCGGCCATTGGCCTTCTCGATGCCGCCAGAATTCTCAATACAAAGATGGACCCCGCCGAAGCCGCCGCCTTTCGCTCCAGGATGAACAAGCTCGCCGCCTCCATTGACCGCAATCCGTCCAGCGTCAAAGATTCCATCAACTTCGTGAAGGTTGCGCTCGAAGGCGGTGACATCTCAAAACTCCGTCCCAGCATCACTCGCTTCTACGCTCAATCCGGGCTTTACTCCTGGCCACGCTACTTCCTCGCCCTCTTCCTCATCAGCTTGCTCACCCTCGGTCTCAATTACCCATACGAGAAGCTGCACAGCCTCTTTCATTGGGCAATCAATCCCGTGCTGGCCCTGGTTTACGGCTTGATCATGTTCGCGGCGATCACTGTTGCCATCACTCAAACCAAGCTGCGCAACCGCATTGCCATGGCTTCTCTTGCCATCACCTCATCGCTCATTTTCTTGTTCGTTGGCCCATCCATCCCCGAATACCTCTGCTTCGCAATTTCCATGCTCATGATCTTTGCCCTCTCAAAGCAGGATGTCTTTTGCGAGCGTTGTAACTTGTGGGCTGAGGACAACACGAGCCTCTTAATTCTCAAGACTCCATCCGAAGCAACGCTTTCGAGGCTTCTCGAGAGTCTCCAAAGCGGAGACCTCCACATGCTTCAGTCCTTCATCGTGCCGCCGGATTACACCAAGTCTTCTTCCAACTATTTGACCGTCGATGTTAAATACTGCGCCAAGTGTCAGGACTTCCAAACGCTAAACCTGAATCAGGTCGCCGAAGACTCTACCGATACCCTGATCGAGAATCTCCTCATCAGCTCCAAGCAACTCTTCTGGCTCAAATCCCAACTGCCTAACGCCAATACTTAGCCAGCATCTCCCACCGCTCCAGCATCCAGTGCCACCCTGTATGCGCTACCAGAGTAGACAACACAATCACACCCAATCGCTCCAGCTTCATTACCTGAAACAAACCCCACAACAAACCCACCACCAACAACTGGCCCAACTCCACCCCCACATTAAATGCCACCAGAGAGCTGATCAAATGCGATCCCGCAAACTGCAAACTCTCTCGCAGAGCAAACGAAAATCCAAACCCATGCACCAGCCCAAATAGCGCTGCCACCACCCACCGTCCGCCGCGCTCAAAAACATTCTCAAGCGCCATCCATACAATCGAAGCTGCTATGAGTAACTCCACCAGGGCAGGGAACCAAAGAACATCCGGCCCCAGCCCCAGTGCCGCTCCAATCAATGTCAACGAATGCCCTACTGTAAAAGCACTCACTACCCAAACCAGTCGCCCCAATTGCTTTACCGGAATCACAAGGCACAACAAAAATAGCAGGTGGTCCATCCCGTCGAGAATGTGCCAGAACCCCAACACCACAAACCGTCGAAAAGCACCCCACCAACTCGGGTCCAGCTCCACCCAACCCGCATCCCCATGCAACTCAAACGCTCGCTCGCCAAATCGCAACACGGTCAACACCTGCAAGCCAAGCCCCTGCATCCCGGGCCTCACCGCAAACCTTGAAGCCGCATCCCCAACCGGAATCTCCATCAACACATCCAGCCACAACTGATCCCAAACCACTCGGGCCTCGCTCCCAAACGCAGTCTTCACCCCACGTCCAAAAGCCTCAAACGTCTTGTCAGACTGCAACGCAAGCCGCGTCTCCACAACCTGCGGCCGCCCCAGGTCACGCTCACCTTCTCGCAAAAGAATCGCATTCGATACCCACGTTGTCGCGATCTCTGGCAATCGCGGCTCCAATTTTTCTACATCGAGATAACCGCCCGCTACCTCCGGGAAAACAACATCCCGCATCGCCTTCAAGGGCACGCGCACGGCTACTGTCATCTTGCCCGCGCTGGCTCGCAGCCACATTTCCACCTTGACGTCGCGCGGGATCTCGTGTGCCCCAAGGCTACACACAATCGCGATCATTCCCAGCCACTTCCACTGCAACCCCGCCATCATAGCAATGCATTGCGGCCAAAATTCGATATGATCGTCCCACTGTGAATCGGATCCTATTTTTCGGCATCATCGCCACCCTCGCCCTGATCACCTATTGGCAGCGTCCCCAGGTTCAGGCCGCCACGGCCCAGGCCCCACGTTTTGAAGTCGACCCCATGTGGCCTAAACCACTCCCCAATCACTGGGTCGTTGGACCAGTCATCGGTGTCTCGGTCGACTCACGCGACCACGTCTGGATCCTTCACCGTCAGGCCTCACTCGAAGCCAAAGAACAATACGCCACCATGACGCCCAAAGCCAGCACCTGCTGCGCCGCTGCTCCTCCCGTTCTCGAATTCAATCCACAAGGCGACCTCGTTGGCTCCTGGGGCGGCACGGGCAACGGCTACAACTGGCCCTCCTCCAATCACGGCATTGACGTCGACTACAAAGGCAACGTCTGGATCGGTGGCAATGGCCGCGGCAAACAAGCCGCCCCCATCGCTCACAACGAAGACCGCATGGCCGACGCCGGCCCCGTCTACGATTCCATGCTCCTCAAGTTCTCCCAAGCCGGCAAGCTTCTCATGCAGATTGGCCAGCCCAACATGAGCAAGGGCAGCAACGATACAAAGAACCTTCGCCTCCCCGCCAAGTCCATCGTCGACCCCAAAACGAACGAGCTCTACGTCGCCGACGGCTACGGCAATCGCCGTGTCATCGTCTTCAATGCCGACACCGGCGAGTACAAGCGCCACTGGGGTGCCTACGGCTCAAAGCCCGACGATACCCAACTCCCTGCCTACGATCCCGCCGCCCCCGTCGCCAAACAATTCCGCACTCCCGTCCACTGTGTGGCCCTGGCTAACGACAACCTGCTCTATGTCTGCGACCGCACCAATGACCGTATTCAGGTCTTCAAAGCCGACGGCACCTTCGTCAAAGAAGTCTTCATCGAAAAGAACACTCTCGGCGACGGCTCTGTCTTCGATATCGCCCTCTCAAAAGACCCCGGCCAGAACTATATCTATGTCGCCGACGGCTCCAACATGAAGGTCCACGTCCTCAAGCGCGATACTCTTGAAGTCCTCACCAGCTTCGGTGACGGCGGACGTCAACCCGGCCAATTCTACGCCGTCCACTCCATCGCGACAGACTCCAAAGGCAACATCTACACCACCGAAACGTATCGCGGCCAGCGCCTCCAGAAATTCCACTTCAAAGGCATCGCACCCGTCACGAAGAAGGACCAGGGTGTGGTCTGGCCTACCGCAACGCGCTAGCCGCCTTTAGTATCCAGGCCGATCCGTGCTGCTCAAAGCCAATATGCGGGTAGTAGTCTACTGCTTTCGGCGCGGCCAGCAAAATGATGTTCGCTCGAACTGCCTCAGCCTGTGTTCGGCGAATCAATTCCTTCCCAATTCCCAACCGCTGATGCGACAACCGCACCGCCAGATCCGCCAGATAAGTCGCATACACAAAGTCCGTCAGCGATCTTGAAATGCCCACCATCAAATCCCCATCCCACGCCGTCACCACCAGATTCGCGTTCGCTACCATCAACCCCATCCGCTCCCGCTCCTCCACCGGGCGCCTCTCCCCCAGTGTCGATGCCCGGTACAGCTCAATCACCGCATCCAGATCCAGTTCATTCCCAACCCGATACTCAATCAAAGCCATCTCTCCTTAAGCCAGACTCGGCAGATGTGTCTGCCACCAGCGCGCCTTCTCTTTCGAACACCACTCCTCGATTTCGAGTGCCTCGATCTTCTCCAGCAATTCGCCTGCATTCTGCGGGCGGCTTGCCGGGTCTTTCTCGAGACACCACATAACCAGCTTCTCCAGGTCCTCGTTGATCGGCAATTCACATCGCTCACTCGGCTTCACCACCGGCTCCTGTATATGTTTCAGGATCAAAGCCATCGCCGATGGTCCCTCAAAAACTGTCTTGCCTGTAAGCAGAAAATAGGTCACACATCCAAGGGCGTACAAATCCGCCCGGCCATCTATCTTCTCTTCATCCCCACCAGCCAGCTCTGGAGCCATATAAGCCGGTGTCCCAACCGTTGTCTGCTCCATCGTCAACTGTGTTTGTTCTTCGATGCCTCGTGCCTTTACCAGCCCAAAGTCCACAACCTTCACAAAGTCATGCTCCAGCCCCAGTCGCGCCAGCAATATATTCGAAGGCTTCACGTCGCGATGGGTCAGACCCGCCCGGTGTGCTTCATCAAGTGACTTCAACACCCCCACCCAAATATTCTTCACTCGCCCCACCGGCTGGGGCCCAAACCGCTTCACAAGCTGATCCAGATTCAATCCCCGAATCAACTCCATCGCAAAATACAACTCTCCATTCGGCGTCGTCCCGAAGTCAAAGATCGATACCGTGTGCGGGCTTTCCAGCCTTGCAATTACTCGCGCCTCTCGCTCAAACCGCTTCTGCTGTAAGGGCGTCGAAGAAAACTTCTTGCCGATCAACTTCACCGCCGCATCCCGGGCCAAAAAGCGGTGCTTCGCTTTCCATACCTCCCCCATCCCGCCATGTCCCACAGGCTCAACTAGCACATAGCTCCCCATCTCCCGCGCGGCTTCCAGTTCCTCGCCCATCTTGTATATCCACTGCGCGACCCACGTTCCAATAAATGCCATCAGCAGCGGCGCCGCAGACCAGATCGCCCAGACAGCAAAGGGCGGTATAGGGTTCCCCCTCAACAAGACATTTACCAGAATTCCAAACGGTGCCATTGCAGCCGCAATCAAAGCCGCTGGTAGCGCCAGCCGGAACGGTGCTGGTGCCAGCAGCGCAAAAGAAATGATCCACATCGCAATAGCCGAATGCCCATGAATCAACAAGTTGTCTGTAAACGGCAATGCCCCCTCGGCAACACCAATTTGGAAACTGGACACAACCTCAAACACCAGCCCGAGCTTCACCACAAATTCTGGTTCCGCCTTCCACCTCCGGCTCGCCCAGTAAATCGCCAGCCCGCTCAGTATTCCACTGATGGAGTTTAGAAGGAAAAAAAGCGCAAGATGATCGACAGCCGCTGCTCGTGTTGCCTGATAGACAATTTCAAAAATGAAATAACAGGTCGAAAAAGTAAGTCCCGCCAGGCCAACCCGCTTCGCAGCCATGCCCGCCAAATCAGAGGGCATCGAATGCTTCTTCTTTGCCCCTGCCTGCTCAAACCCAATCCGGCGTTCCCGTACCTCTGGTGTTTCCTGCGCGATTGGCATCTCACTCCATCTTAGTGGCCAACCGCATCGTAAATTGCTTTGGCAACTTTGGCGATCACCGCCTCACGCTTCTCCACCGGTGCCCGCGAGTCACTCACAAACACTGCAATCGCCACCCGCCGTCCATCCTTCAGTTGGACAAACCCAACGTCATTGGTAGCTGAAGCTACCCCGTTGACGGTCCCCGACGTCCCGGTCTTGTGATACACCGCTGTGCCTGCCGGCAATTCGCCCTTCAATCGCTTGAGGCCCGTCTCAGTTTCAAGCATCCATTGGTGCAGCAGCTTCGTATTCTCTGCGTTAAACGGCGTCTTGTCCGAAATACGAATCAGCACCTTCACTGCAGATTCTGGCGTCCACCAGTTGCGATATTGCAACTGATTGTCCCGGTGCAACCCACGCTCTCCGTCCTTGATCTGGAATCCCTGGACCCCCAGCGAATCCATAAAGGCCTGTACTTTCTCCGGCCCGCCCAACACCCGCAACAATACATCTGCAGCCACATTGTCACTGGCCGAAACCGACAGCTTCATCAACTCCGACAGCGGCACATCCACATCCGCCTCAGGGTACTTATCCTGCAGCGGGCTGTGTGTTTTCGGGAAGAATCGGTCGGTTTTCAAAAAACGAATCGGCTGGTGCACCTGAAGCTGTCCCTGCTCCACTGCATGCAGAACAGCCATCGCCAGCGGCAGCTTAAACACCGATTGCATCGGCGGCTGCGACTTCTCATTCAACCCACACTTCAGCTTCACCCCAGGCAGCAGACAAGCCAATGCCACCTTCCCCTCTGCCTCCAAAGCGATCTTCGCAATCTCTTTCGAAAGGTCCTGCGACAGCAGCGGCAAGGTCAAAAACAGAAGAGCAATTCGCGTCATCCTGTCAGGCTACCAAGCCACCAACCACTGCAATCACAACCTTCCCTCTGGCCTGGCCGCACTCCAAATACCGAATCGCTGCAGGCGCTTCTTCGAGCGGGTACATCTTGTCGATTGCCGGCGTCAGCTTGCCCGCCTCAATCAGCTCGGCTACCGCCTGCAATTCCTCCTTCGACGCTAGCGAAATACACGAACGGAGCTTATGCCTCGTGAAGGGCGACAACAGCAGCGCCTGCAATTGCCTCCCCATGCCAAACCACGATTCTCCACCCTCTCCCCCAATAATCACCAGGGTTCCGTCGATCGCCAGCAAGCGACGTAGAGTTGTCAAAGAGCGATTCCCGCCAATGTCCAGAATCACGTCATAGCTATTTCTAAACTGCGACAGATCATGGCGCGAATAGTCGATCACACAGTCTGCGCCCAACGCCAGGACAAGGTCCTGCTTTGACCTGCTGCACACCCCGGTCACCAGTCCTCCAAACGCCTTCGCTAGCTGCACACAATAAGTTCCAACGCCTCCCGACGCCCCAAGAATCAGCACCCGGTGGCCCGGCTCGATCTTCGCGATATCCCGAACTGCCGTAAGCGCAGTGCAGGCCGAGATGGGCACCGCCGCTGCCTGCGCAAAACTCAGTCGCGCCGGCTTCGGACAAAGCTTATCTTCCTTGGCACATGCGTACTCTGCAAAGGATCCCTCGCACGTTCCGAAGACGTCATCTCCCGCCTGGAAGCGCGTCACTTTCTTGCCCACAGCCTCTACTCGCCCAGCCACATCCATTCCAGGAATCGGATTCTTTGGTGCAAAGATCCCAAACACCAAACGTGCCACATACGGCTTGCCCGTCATCAGATGCCACACTCCCCGGTCCACTCCCGCCGCGCTTACGCGCACCAGCACCTCGTCATCTTTTACGGTCGGCTTCTCCACCGTCCGAAACTGCAATACATCACTCGAGCCGTACTTCTCTTGAAAGATCGCCTTCACTTCTTTCCACTCCCCTGGGCATCTTCCGTCCGTTTGAGAATCGTCACGATCTCAAATTCATCCACGAACCCCTTGCAAACGGTCATGCCCACCACAGTGAATTGCTCTGCCCCAGCCTCTTGCAATTCCTTCTGCATCGTTGAAGTTTTTGTTGTCGCCAGAAGCCTGTACTCGATTTTCTTGGCCGGCCTGGCCTCGTCTTTTTCCAGAATCACAATTACTTCTCTTCCTCGAAATGCAGTTGCAAAAGCGGTTTGCCCCCGGTACTCAAAGCCAGCTGCTCCCAGCTCCCTCAACTCTTTATCCATCGTCGATGTCTTGTTTGTGGCCAGCAGTTTGTACACTCGCCTTGCATTCGTTCCTCCCCCCGTTCCCCTTTGCATTACGGCTACAACCTCTCTCCATCCGAAAGTCGTTTCCCCGCCCATGATCGAACTCAAATAAAAGCCCTTCTCAGCCGCAGCATTAAGCTCCTTCTCAAAAGTCGAAGTTTTGCTCGTGCTCACCACCTGGTATTCGAAGCTTTCTGCTTCAGCCATTCCAATGAAACCCAGCGCGACAAGGGTTGCCAGATTTAACGAGCGAATTGATTTCCTAAGCTTCATGCCTCAAGCTTACGCTGTAAGCCTAGAATCTTGCAAGCACTATCTCAGTAGGTCAGAATAAGAGTCTGCCAGTCGATGCCGTCAAAAGCGAATCAACCCCGCAAGCCCCTCAACAGAGACCGCGTCCTCCATGCGGCCCTTGCCTTTGCCGATGAGTTCGGCATCGAAACCCTCTCCATGCGCAAGCTCGGTGAAGTTCTCAACGTGGAAGCCATGTCGCTCTACAAGCACGTCGCCAACAAAGACGAGATCCTCGACGGAATGGTCGATCTTGTAGCCGCTGAAATCGAAGTGCCCGTGATCGGTGGCGACTGGAAAAAGGCAATGCGCCGCCGCGCCATTTCCGCACACTACGTCCTCTTGCGTCACCCCTGGGCAACCATGCTGATCGTCTCCCGCGCAAACGTTGGTGGGGCGATGCTCCGCTACATCGACGCGACAATTGGTTGCCTCCGCGAAGCGGGCTTCTCTTACCCCATGGCAGACCACGCATGGAACGCCATCGACTGCTACGTCTACGGCTTCACCCTCCAGAAACTAAACTTCCCCTTCAAGCCCTCAGAGTACGCCCAGATGGCCGAATCTTTTCTTCCCCTGATTCCCGCCAGCCAATACCCTTACCTGCATGGCCTCTCGCTACAAGTCGTCAAAGGCGAGCACGACGGAATACAGAAACTCGAACTGGGCCTCGACCTGATCCTCGACGGCCTCGAGAAAATGCTCATATCACCGGATTCCAAACACCTTTAATCTCGATGTGAGCGTTGCCGGATTTACCCCCAACAACTCTGCCGCTCCTCCAACTCCCGATATCTTCCCTTTAGCCGCCTCCAGCGCCGCCTCCAGATTCGCCTTCTCCCGCGCCCGCCACTCCACCTCCGGAATCACCTTTCCCGGCGAAGTCTTCACAGCCACCACACTCTTCACTCCGCTGGGCAAATCCAGATCCAGCGTCCCACCCCGCGCCAGTATCACCGCCCTCTCCACCGTGTTCTGCAACTCCCGCACATTCCCCGGCCAATCATAGCCTTGCGCCCGCTCCATCTCCCGTTGCGTCACCCTCGGCTCCGGCACATGAAACCGCATCGCCGCTTGCCTTACAAAATGCCGCACTAACTCCGCCACATCCTCACGCCGCTCCCGCAGCGGAGGCGACTCCAGCGGAAACACCCCCAACCGGTAATACAAATCCAAACGGAACCGCCCCTTCTCCACCTCCTGCCGCAAATCCCGATTCGTCGCCGCAATCACCCGCACATCCACCCGCCGCGTCCGATCCTCACCCACCCGTTCAAACTCCCCCTCCTGCAACACCCGCAACAGTTTCGATTGCAACTCCAGTGGAATCTCCCCCACCTCATCTAAAAACAAAGTCCCCCCATCCGCCAGTTGAAACCGGCCCACCCGGTCCTTCACCGCCCCGGTAAACGCCCCCCGCACATGCCCAAAAAACTCACTCTCAAACAACTCCCTCGGAATCGATCCGCAATTCACCTTCACCATCGGCTTCCGTGCCCTTGGGCTCCGCTGATGGATTGCCCTCGCAATCAACTCCTTACCGCTCCCGCTCTCGCCCAACACAAGCACATTCGCATCCGTCCCGGCCACCATCTCTACTTGCCTCAGCGCGCGCTCAAGCGCCGGGCTGTGCCCCAGGATCTCCCCAAAAGACCCCACCTCATCCACCTCCTCCATCAAATACTCCCGCTCCAGCTCCAACTCCTTTCTCAACTTCTCAGCCTCCTCAAACGCCCGCGCATTCGCCACTGCCACCGCCGCCGCATCCGCCACCGTCCCCAGCCACTCCCAGCAACCGTGCGTTAATTCCACTGTCCGAAACACCGCCAGCACCCCCAATACCTTCCCACGAAACAACAACGGCCTCCCCGCAAACCCCACCAGCCCGTTCGCCTTTACCCACTCCGGCTCCCGCACCCATCGCTTGTCTTCCTCCAGCCGCTGAATCCGGATCGGATCCCCAGTCTTCGCAATACTCCCGATCTTCAGCGCTCCATCGATAGGCACCCAGTGGAAGCTCCCCGTAATCCTCGACCACTCCGGCCGAATCCCGGCACTAGCCCTCAAGTGCAATGCCATCTCCGGCCTCGGGTCCGTCTCCGCACAATGCGGACAACTCTCCCCGTTCTCCACCAGCCACAGCCGAGCCAGCGCCACCCCCTCCTGTCGGCTCACCGCGTCCATGATCGCCCCCAGCACCGCATCCAGCGACCTCTCCTGCGTGATCGCCAGCAGGATTGAAGGCAGCAAATTCAAGTCCATAACTCATTATATTCGCGAAATTTCAAGAACGAATAGCGAACAATCACGAATCATGAAATTTCATGAGTTAAAAATCAATTTAAATCAACAACTTAGCGTTGGCCCTTGCCTTGCACTCTTTAGAGCCATCATGAAGAACCTACTTCTCACAACCCTACTCCTGGCCGGAATCGCCTCCGCCCAAACCTACAGAATCGAAAAAGTTGACAACGTAAACATCTTCTATCGCGAGGCCGGCTCCCCCACCAAGCCCACCATTGTCCTCCTCCACGGATTCCCCACCTCCTCGCACATGTACCGCAACCTGATCCCCAAGCTGGCCCCTCACTATCACGTGATCGCCCCAGACTTCCCCTCCTTCGGCTATTCGAGCCAACCCACCCTCCAGGAATTCGACTACACCTTCGCCAACCTCGCCAACCTCACCGAAAAGTTCCTCGATCAGCGCGGCGTCAAGAAGTACAGCATCTACGTTCAGGACTACGGCTCCCCGGTCGGCTTCCGCCTCTTCATGAAGCACCCCGAACGCATCCAGGCCATCATCAGCCAGAACGGGAACGCATACGCCGAAGGCCTCAGCCCCTTCTGGGCCGAATACCTCGAACCCTTCTGGAAAGACCGCAACCCAACCACCGAAGCCAAAGCCCGCCAGCTTCTCACCATCGGAATCACCAAGCTCCAGTACACCGCCGGTTTCAAGAACCCTGAGCACGTCGACCCCGACGCCTGGACCTTCGCTCAGGCAATCCTCGACCGTCCCGGTAACCAGGAAATCCAGCTCGCCCTCTTCTACGACTACCAGACCAACGTAAAGCAGTACGACCAGTGGCACGCCATGCTCCGCAAGGTACAGCCTCCGATTCTCGCCGTCTGGGGCAAGAACGACCCCATCTTCAGCTTCCCGGGTGCCGAAGCCTTCAAACGCGACGTCCCCAAAACCGAACTCCACGCTATCGATACTGGCCACTTCGCCCTTGAAGAAGAAGGTGACCAGATCGCGAACCTAGTCCTCAAATTTCTCGCAAAGAACGTTCGCTAATTCAACAAAGGAAAACAATCAAATGTCACGCATTCAACCTATCCAGAACAACGAAGCCACCGGCAAAGCCAAAGAGCTTCTAGACGCAGTCCAGGCCAAGATCGGCATGACTCCAAACATGATGAAGACCATGGCACAGTCTGCGGCCACCCTCGAAGGCTACCTCAGCCTCTCAGGTGCCCTCGCCACCGGCACTCTCAGCGGTAAGTTCCGCGAGCAGATTGCCCTCGCTGTAGCCCAGGCCAACTCCTGCGAGTACTGCCTCTCCGCCCACTCGACCATCGGCAAGATGAACGGCCTCAAGCCCGAGGAGATCACCGCCAGCCGCCACTCCCAGTCCACTGACGCGAAACTCGACGCCGGCCTCAAGTTCGCCCAGTCCCTCGTTATCCACCGCGGCCTCGTCTCAGACGCCGCTCTTGATGCCGTCCGCACCGCAGGTTTTTCGGAAGGTGAGATCACCGAGATCGTCTCAAACGTCGCTCTCAACATCTTCACCAACTACTTCAACCATGTAGCGCAAACAGAAGTAGACTTCCCCAAGGTCTCGGTGAACCTCTAATGATCTTCACCCTTGAGACCGCACTCAAGAAAGTCCAGGCCGCAGAAGCGGCCTGGAACACCAAAGATCCCGAGCGCATCGCCCTCGCCTACTCCCCAGACTCCCAGTGGCGCAACCGGGACACTTTCCTTAACGGCCGCGAAGAAATCAAAGCCTTCCTCAAGGGCAAATGGGAGCGCGAGCTCGACTACCGCCTCAAGAAAACTCTCTGGGCTTTCCGTGATAACCGAATCGCCGTCAGCTTCGAATACGAATGGCACAACGAAGAAGGCCAGTGGTTTCGCTCCTACGGCAACGAGCTCTGGGAATTCAACGACGAGGGCCTCATGCAAACCCGCCTCGCCAGCATCAACGACGCACCGATCAACAAATCAGAAAGAAGAATCCTTTAACATGTACCTCAAAGAGCTCTGGCGCTACCCCGTAAAATCAATGGCCGGCGAACCACTGCAAGAGGTCGAGCTCACAAAGCTAGGTTTGGCGGGAGACCGCCAGATCCTCGTCCAGGCCTCAACCGGCCGCATCCTCACCTCAAGAACCCACCACAAACTATTAGGCCTCAAAGGCACCCTCGATCAAGACAATCAACCCCGCATCAACGGCCTGCTCTGGAACTCCAAAGAAGCCGCCCAGCTTGTCAGTGACACCCTCAACCAACCCGTCAAACTGATCCGCCACGAGGGCCCCGAACGCTTCGACATTCTCCCCCTCTTGGTCGCAACAGACGGCGCAATCGACTACATGCAAATCGACTCCCGCCGTCTCCGCCCCAACCTCATCATCGGCGGTGTTGAAGGCCTCGAAGAACGCACTTGGCCCGAGCGCACCCTGCAAATCGGAAACACCAAAATCGCTCCGGCCCAACTCCGCGGCCGCTGCGTCATGACCACCTATGATCCCGACACTCTAGTCCAGGACATCAACGTCCTCCGCCGCATCATCAAGCAACTCGACGGCGTAATGGCCCTCGATACAGCCGTAATCACGCCCGGCCACCTGCGCGTCAACGATTCTGTGACGCTAATTCCACATGTTCGCTAGACACAATCAAGCCCGCAGCATCCACCAGATTCAGATAGTAAACGGTAGCCCCATCCGGCACCACCCCACTCACCCGACGCTTCCTTGCATCAAGGCTGGCCGCCACCGTCTCCCACTTGCGGTCTTGCCACCGCCCGATATCCCGCGTAAAGCAAAGCTCGGCCTTCACTGGCCGCGAATCACGAGAGTAAACCGCCCACCCGGGCCCTTGCTTGGAAATTTTCGTTAGCTTCGGCCCACCCATCAACCGCTCCTTGGCAAAAGCAAACACCTCCTCTGGCTTTGCCCCATCCGGATGGCTATGCTTCATCCGCACCTGCAAACTCAGCAGCCGCTCTCCCTGCGGCATCCGGTAAGACTTCTGCCATGACCGCATCACATAAGCAAAATCATTCGTCCCATTGATCCAGAACAAAGGCCGCTTCGCCTTTGCCAGATAAACAGAAGGGTCCCAATGCTGCAACCATTTCGCCGCCCGGTCCGGCCCCAACTTCTCAAAATCTTTCAACCAGGCAGAATCCTCCCCAAGATACCCACACCCATAAACAGGAACTCCAAACCGAAAGCGCGAATCCACGCTCGCCACAATGTTCGTCAGATACCCACCCCAGCTAATCCCGGTCAATCCGATCCGCCCCGCATCCACACCCGGCTGCACTCTCAAAAATGAATGCGCCGCAATAGAAACAGCCACCGCATGATAGGTCCACTGATCCGTCAGCGGCAAGTCGACATTCGCAAAATCACCCCACCCTGCCGGCCCTGAAAACTCATGCCGCACACGCTTTGGATTCCACAACTGCCCAGCCTCAGCCCTCGATGGCCGCGTCCCCACCGTATCCACTGCAATTGCTGCAAACCCACGCGCATTCCACATCCTCACCCACTCGGCAAAAGCCGTCCCGCCTCCACCATGCAGCAGCACCATTCCTGGCACCTTCGCCCCACCTGTGGGCACACCATAATAGGCAAAAGCCCGGGTCGGCTTCCCCTGATACAAAGGCCCTGCGATCCAGACGGCTTGCACCCCGGCCTCTTCCGTTTCAGCTGGCCAGCTCTCTGCCTTTTGAACCCTCCACGGCAAATCTCCAGCAATAGCCAGCCCGGCAAAAACTACCAACAAAAGCAGACGCACTACTTCACCCGCTCAAATCGCAAATCCCAAACCCGGTCGTCGCCGACACTCAGTCCCACTACTTTACCCGTCGCATCCCGCCGAAACAGGATCGACCCCTCACCAGATCGGAAGGCATCCTGGAAGGTAGGCGTCAGCACCATCCGCTCACCCCCGCCAATCCGCATTGTCAAAAGCCCACGAGCATTCACGGCCACAATCAATTTCGAACCCGTCTCAGGCGTAGAGTATTCACCCGCAAACGAAGCCAGTTCACGAGCCATCGGCTTGGCCGCCTCTACCTTCTCATAAACCGTATCCCCGTTCTCGCCAGGAATCAAAAGCTTGCCGCCCTCACCAGGCGTCAACGTAGTGCCGCTAGGCAACACCAGGCGGCCATCCTTCTCCTTCACTTCCACGGCCGAGTTATCGCGAAGCTTCCGGTAAAGCCCGGCCATGCCCGATACATTCATACTGTTCGTCTGAGTCGCATTCAGCTTCACCGCCCCAGTCCAAAGCCGTGCTGTATCCCGACCAAGATTCGTCGGCACTGCCTGTGCCGAATTGCAAAGCACCGCCACAGAAAGTCCCTGATCCGGATACCGGCCTAGCCAAGTCCGGTACCCACCCGTAGCCCCGGAGTGCGCCACCTCCCGTAGCCCATCCACCGTCGTTACCTGCAATCCAGCCGCATAAGCAATCGTCTTCCCACTAGTAAGCACCGCAGGCTTCTGCTGCAACTCCACCATCTCCTTGCCACCCACTTTGTGCTCGACAAAATTCTCGTTCCACTTCAGCAAGTCCGTAACGGTCGTAAGCAGTCCGCCAGCCCCGATGATGTTCCCGATTGGAGTAGCCTGCTCCAGCATCCCATCGGCCCGCTTCGTGTACGCCAGTGCCCGGCCCGGGAAAATTGCCCGAAAGTTATCCCGCCATCTGGTATTGGTCATCCCCAGCGGCCCAAAGATCTTCTCCTGTGTATACGCCTGAAACGTGGTGCCGTTGCCGAGTGCCCGCTCCACCAGAATCGTCGCAATGTTGTAACCGGTATTGGAGTAGCTATAGGCGCTACCCGGGTCAAAATTCAAAGACTTCTGCCGGGAAGCAAGCTCTAGCAGATCCCGATTGGAGAACACAAAATCGTTCTCATCACGTCCGCTAAAGGTAGCCACCGGCCGCCACTCCCGCATCCCGCTGATATGGCTCATCACCTGTCGTATCGTCACCCCGGCCGGTGCTCCGGTCAACTCCGGCAGATACTTCCCCATCTTGTCGTCGAGCGAAATCTTCCCCTCCTGCGCCAGCAGAATCAGAGTCGCCGCCGTAAACTGCTTCGCCACTGACCCGCTCTCAAACACAGTCCCCGGCGTGATTGCTACACCCCGTTCGAGGTCCGCCATTCCATAGCCGCCAGTCAGAACGACTCTTCCAGCCTGAGACACTCCCACCGCACATCCCGGCGTGTAGGTATTGAAGGAAGAGAAAATCTTATCCACCTGCATCTGCCGGGTCATTGGCTGCCCAAACCCAACAATAGAAACAAAAGCAAGAAGTGAAATACGGCGCATGAAGCACATCATACTAGCCACGCCGTCTCGGGTCTATTGGGACAAAGCCCGCCTAAGTACTACGGCGATTTCGTCGAGCCCTACCCGCTCGGCCACCGCAAGTGCAGTCATTCCTTTCAAATCTCGAACCTTTAAATCCGCTCCCAGGCTCAAAAGCGCCTCCACCGCGCGCATCTTCCCCATCGCAGCCGCAAAGTGAAGAGGCGTCTGTCCCTCATCACGTGTCCGGACATTCAGCTCCGCCCCATGTTTCACCAGTTCCCGAATCACATCCCCGCTATCCCCCAGCGCCGCCTCATGAATGGGCTGCGTACCCGCAGGGCTCACGGTGTCGAGTCGCGCCCCCTTGGCAATCAATGCTCGAACAGCATCAATGTCCCCTTGAAGCGAAGCCTCAGCAAGTGGCGAGACGCCATTCTTCCCCGCTTGATTCGGATCAACACCCATCGCCAGCAGCATCTTCGTAACATCACCCTGCTTACGGCTCACAGAAGACTCAAGAGTCCAAGGCGCGGGTCCTTGCATTCCAACACCCGGCTTATGTGTCAACGTCTTAAGCGCAAACCGAATCCGCTGGTCTCCAGCTTTCTCAGCCGCATCGTAGGCAGTCCGTCCCTGCCGGTCAGCAGTCTTCGGATCCGCCCCCGCCACCAGAAGCATAGAGACACAAGTCATCTGCCGGCTCTCGATCGCAATATGCAAAGCGGTCCTCCCCGATTCGTCCAACTCATTCAGGGCAGGCTTCTTAGCCAGAATCTCTTGCATCCGCTCCAACTTACAGTTCCCGGCAGCCTGCTGCAATTCCCCCGCCTGCAACAAAAGCAACAAGACAAACACAAAATCACCTCCCTGGTTCGCGAAATCTCCAACTGAGAATAGATGGACGCGCCCGGCATCCTTTGGTCACCCTTCAGTTTTCAAAGATAGGGGCACAATGAGAGCGGATGCCCACAAACCGTGATCTGGGAAGGCAGCGTTTCGAGTAAGTGATGCAGCCCACTCAAGACCAGCCGGCAACCGGCAACCGGCAATCCACCCCAGTCTGCGCCGCCAACTTCGACATCCCCTTGTCAAGCGTAACAAGCGTCGCCTTCTCCACCCCGGCAAGCGCAATCCAATAGGCATCCATCTCCTGCGCCTCACTTCTGTCACGTTTAGCCTCATGGCCGGGGTGTACGGCCAACTGTACAGAATCGAAAAATATTCATCCAATTAATTTATAATTATTTATTGAATTAATCGTAAATATCATGCAATATATTCCCATGGAGCCAAAGTCCACTCCCCCGTCACAAAATGCCCGTACCCACGGCCTGACTGGAGAAAAACTCATCCTCGCTGCCGACGAGCAGGCGAAAGTCGATGAGCTATCTGCTTTTTTGCGTGAAGATTTGAAGCCACAAGACCAATTCGAAGAATCCTGTTTCTCCCGAATTGTCAATTCCGCCTGGCGTCTGGACCAGGCCCAGGCCGCCGAAAACCGCGCCCTCTCCGATTTCATGCAAGCCCCCGAAGACCCCGAACTCCAAAAACGCTTCGAGCGCTTCACCAAATACCGCCGCCACTACGAGCGCTGCTTCTCCACCGCCCTTCGTGACCTCCGCACCTCCCAGGAGAACCGCTTCATCCAGCAACAGGTCACCCTCCCCGAAAACACCATCCTCGCCCCCACTCTGCCAGTCCGCGCCATCCTGCGCGACTTCAAAAAGTTCCAAAACGAACTCCCCAAGGCGCTCTCCATGGGCCTTGTCGCCGACAGCATTTTCGATGAATCCAAGCTCACTCAGCTCACCAGAGCCGCCGAGGACCGCCGCCGCGAAGACAATCGCAAAACCGCCAACTCCTATTGGGCCCCCATCGATCCGACACGCGTAAAGCCTCCCAAAACGAACGCAGCGTGATAAACTTCCACCCATGAAACAGGCGCTCTACCGCCGTCAATTCCTGCAATTCCTGGCTGCCAGCCCCCTCTTCGCCGCAGAGGATCCAAAAGACATGAAGGACGTCTTCAATGTCATGGATTTTGAAGCCAAAGCCCGCGTCGCTATCCCGCCAGCGCACTTCGGCTACCTCTCTACAGGCGTCGACGATGACAGTACCCTCCGTGCCAACCGGGCCGCTTTCAACAAGGTTTACCTGCGGCCACGCCGCATGGTCGACATCTCTAAAATCGATACCTCGGTCACGCTCTTCGGCGAGTCCTGGCCCACGCCCATAATCATCGCCCCAGCCGGCAGCCAGAAGGCTTACCACCCGGAAGGCGAATCCGCCACCGCCCGCGCCGCCGCTGCCGCCGATCACTTGCAAATTCTTTCCACCATCACTTCCACTCCAATCGAAGAAGTAGCCAAGCTCCACAAGCGAAAAATCTGGTATCAGCTTTATCCCACCAACGTCTGGGCCCTCACAGAACGCATGGTCCGTCGCGCAGAAGCCGTTGGGAGTCCTACCCTGGTCATCACGGTCGACACTCAGGGTGGTCGCAACACCGAAACCGAAGCCCGTTCCTACAACCTCGATTCCCGCGATTGCTCCGTCTGCCATCCAGCACCAAAGATGGGCAGAAAAGGCCGTCGTCCGATCGTCATGTTCGAAGGTTTCCCTTTGGACAGTCTCTCCACCGCAAACCCCGCCCAAAACTGGGAAACCATCAGGAAATTTCGCCAACTCACTAAAATGAAAATTGTTCTCAAGGGCCTTGAAACCGCCGAGGACGCCCGCCTCGCCGTCGAACACGGTATCGACGGAATTGTGGTTTCCAACCACGGTGGCCGTGCCTCTGATTCCACCCTCGGCACCCTCGATGTCCTCCCCGAAATCGTTGCCGCAGTCAACGGCAAAATGCCCATCCTCATCGACGGCGGCTTCCGCCGCGGCACCGACATTTTCAAAGCGATGGCCATCGGGGCCAGCGCCGTCTGCATCGGCCGCCCCTACCTCTGGGCGCTCGGCGCTTACGGCCAACCCGGCGTCGCCAAAGTCCTCGAGATTCTCACCAGGGAATTCCGCCTCGCCATGACCCAATGCGGCACCACTTCAATTTCTGCAATCAATAAGTCGCACATCGGCTTCCACAATTAAGGAGCCTATGTTAATCTGATGGTTCATGGCTTTTGGGCTGCATCACCACCGTCTCCATCACCACCATCATCCTGTGATGCGGCCGGCCCATATGTTGTGATCTTTGCGATCTACTTCTCCTAAATTAGCCCGCCGCGCTGAATCTCAGCCCGGCGGGCTTTCTGTTTAAGGACTCTTTATGCCAATACCAAAACTCGACTACTCCAAACTCGATGGCCTCATTACCGCCGTCATACAGGACTGGCAAACCCATCGTGTCCTCATGGTCGGTTTCATGAACGAAGAAGCCTTTGCCAAAACCCTCGAAACCGGCAAAGCCTGCTTCTATTCACGTACCCGTAACAAGCTCTGGCTCAAGGGTGAATCCTCCGGCCACTTCCTGGTTGTCAAAGAAATCCGCACCGATTGCGACTTTGACACTCTGCTCATCTTTGCCGAAGCCGTCGGCCCTGGCGTCTGCCACGAGGGCTACGAATCCTGCTTCGCCAAGCAACTCAATCCAGACAACGAATTTGTCTACGTCGACACCAAGTCTTACAACCCCGAAGAGGTCTACAAACACTAGCCATGAAGCTCAAACTCGGTATCCCTAAAGGCTCGCTTGAGTCCGCCACCATCGACATTTTCCGCCGCGCCGGCTTCCAGATCACTACAAGTTCGCGCAGCTACTTCCCCTCAATTGACGACCCCGAAATCGAGTGCATGCTCATCCGCGCCCAGGAGATGGCACGCTACGTAGAAGATGGTATCCTCGACGCCGGCCTCACCGGTCGCGACTGGGTGGAAGAAAACAACTCCGACGTTGTCGCAGTCGCCGACTTGATCTATAGCCGCGCCAGCTTCTCCAAAGTCCGCTGGGTTCTCGCGGTCCCCGAAAACTCCACCATCAATTCCGTCAAAGACCTCCAGGGCAAAGTCATCGCAACCGAGCTGGTCGGTGCCACCAAGCGCTACCTCGAGCGCAACGGCGTCACCGCCAAAGTGGAATTCTCCTGGGGTGCTACCGAAGTCAAGCCTCCCATCCTCTGCGATGCCATCGTCGAAGTCACCGAAACCGGCAACTCCCTCCGCGCCAACAAACTCCGCATCGTCGAAACCATCCTCGAATCCAATACCCAGCTCATCGCCAACAAAGCCTCTTACTCAGACCCCTGGAAGCAGCGCAAACTGGCCGACATGAAGCTCCTCCTTGATGGCGCCATCGCCGCCCTCGGTAAGGTTGGTCTCATCCTCAACGTCGAAAAAGCAAATCTCGACAAGGTCATCGCCGCTCTGCCTGCTCTAAAGACCCCCACCATCAGCCAGCTCTCCGATCCAGACTGGGTGGCCGTCCACACCATCCTCGACGAAACCACCGTCCGCACCATCATCCCCAGACTCAAAGAAGCCGGTGCCCAGGGCATCGTCGAATACCCCTTAAACAAGATCATCCTCTAATGGCAACCCTACGCATCCTTCCACGCACCAAGGCTTCCAGTCTGCTGAAGCGCCGCCAGGTTCAGATGGACGACGCAATCAAAGTGGTCGAACCCATCCTCGCTGCCGTCCAGAAGGATGGCGACAAGGCT
>JALHNH010000058.1 GCA_022843625.1 Bryobacter sp.
GAAGGTGACCAAAGCGGTGCTGGCTGAGGGAGAGCGACCGTTGCCACAAGCGGGATTGGTGTTCTTTCAGTATCGCGGCAAGGATGAGGGGATCCGGCAGTTGGAGTTGATTTACTCGGGTGCTGCCGGGACTGCGACGCTTACATTTGAACGCTAAGCCTGTCCCAGATGAAGCTACTACTTTGGAATAGCTCAACCAGATAAACATCGAACAACGCCCCTCGGGGTTACGAGCTTACGACTTAGGCATTGTTTGATTCAATGGACGATCAAGCAGCAACGCAAGGGAAGCACTATATGAGTAGCGCGATAGCTTCCCCAACCAATAGAGGGAACCCGACACAATCGAACCGGCAAAAAGGATGAAAGGCCCCTCATTGTGCACAAGATCCGTTAAGGTGACTCCACCGATTGGCTGACTCATAGCCAAAACGAACACTACGGCAATCGGCACTGCAGATCGACCAGAAAACTTAGAGCATCCTGCCAGAAATGGGCTGAATAGTAGTGAGGCCCAAACCAAATAGTCGAACCGGCCCGGCTCGGGCTGAGGCTCGCATGCGATGCAAAAGGGAAGAGGGTTGCAGATGAGGAGGGCCCCATTGAACAGCACCAAAAAGAGCGACCCGTATTTCGCAAGGTTCTCCTGAAGCTTACGCATTGGAAGGAAGCGAACGGCGCTTGAGAATGAGCTTGGCAATTGCTACTACGGCTATGGCAGAGGCCAGTTGGATGGCCCATTGGCTGTACTGTCCGAGTTGCAGGGCTTCTTTGACCATCTTTTCTTCGAGGATCATTTGAGCTCCTACGCGGCCCAGCACTGCTGAACCGATGTAGGCGATGATCGGGTATTTGTCCATCAGCTTGGAAAGGATGCCGCTGGCTCCTACAACCAGTGGGATGCTCAAGCCTAGGCCGAAGATCAGGAGCCAGATGTTGCCGTGGGAGGCTCCGGCTACTGCGAGAACATTGTCGAGCGACATGGTGATGTCGGCTACGAGGATGATCCACATTGCGCTCATCAAGCCATTGGCTGGCTTTACGTGATCGGCGCTTTCGGGTTCTGAATCGATCAGAACCTTCACTGCGATCCAGAGAATCAGGACGCCACCCACCAGATGGAGCCAGGGGAGGTTCATCATCTGGGCGACGAAGAAGGTGAGTACGATGCGCAGGCCAACGGCGAGGCCGGCGCCGAGCATCGAGCCCAGGCGGCGCTCTTTCGGTGGGAGAGAACGCACGGCCATCGCGATGACAACAGCGTTGTCACCGGCGAGGATGATGTCACTAATGATGATGTTAATGACAGCGAAGATGAACTGGAGGTCTATTCCTGACCTTCCTTGTATTCTTCGTACCAGGCCATCTGGATGGCTTCGAGCTTGGGTTCATTGGACTTGAGGGGATCGTCGGCAAAGCCGGGGAGTTCGATCACCATTTTGTGGAGGTCAGTGAAGCGGACCTGGAGAGGGTCCATGTCAGGGTTGGCTTCGTAGAGTTCGATGCCGATGTCTTCGGCTTTGTCCCAGGTGAGCTTGATGGTCATATTTTGGTTCCCTTGAGGGCGCCGCGGACGGCGGAGTTCATCATGTTTTCGGCTAGTTTGAGACTGGCTTTATCCAGCTTATCCATATGTGCCTGGATGAGTCTGTGATCGTCTCCATGATAGGCGAGAAGCAGCTCGTTGTGGGCGGTCTGAATAGCGGCTTTGTCTTCTTCGGGAAGCTCGAACCAGGCGTCGCTTTGCTTGGCGCTTTCGAGAGCGCCTAGGATACGGTCTGACTCGACGCGGGCTTCGCGGACCTGACGTTCACGGATGTCGTTTTCGGCGTTGGTAAGGGATTCGAGGATCATCGCCTCGACCTGCTCGTCGGTGAGGCCGTAGCTGGGTTTGACTTCGACGCTTTGCTCTTTGCCGGTGCGAGTGTCTTTGGCCGAGACGTTCAGGATGCCGTTGGCGTCGATCAGGAATTTGACTTCGATGCGCGCGAGGCCAGCAGGGACGGGCTCGATGCCAGTGAGCTCAAAGCGAGCCAGAGAGCGGCAGTCTTTGACAAGTTCGCGTTCGCCTTGTAGGACGTGTATGAGGACGTTGGTCTGGCCGTCGACTGCGGTGGTGAAGTGTTCGGTTTCGCTGGCGGGAATTGTGGAATTGCGATGAATCAGCTTGGTCACTACGCCGCCCATGGTTTCGAGGCCCAACGAAAGCGGGGTGACGTCGAGGAGGAGCGTGTCTTTGACCTCACCGGAGAGGATGCCAGCCTGGATGGCAGCGCCGAGGGCGACAACTTCGTCGGGGTTGAGCTCGGTATGGGGCTTGGAGCGGAAGAGAGCCTCGACTGCTTTGCGAACCATCGGGATGCGTGTGGATCCGCCGACCAGGACGACTTCGTCGATATTTTCGTAGGTGAGTTTGGCGTCGGCGAGACAGAGGCGGCAGGGGGCGAGGGTTCGCTCGATCAGCGGGGCGATGAGACGCTCCAGGAGGTCGCGGGTGATTTCACGCTGGTAGCGCTTGCCGTTGTATTCGAGGTCGATGTTGGTGAAGAGGGCGAAGCTGAGTTGCTCCTTGGCTTTGATGACCGCCTGGCGGAGGGTTTCCACTGCGGCGGAATCGTCACTGATGGGTGCGCCCCATTCTGTGGCGATGTCTTCGAGGGCGATCTGGATGAGGAGACTATCGATATCGTCGCCGCCGAGGTGTGTGTCGCCGTTGGTGGCAAGGACTTCGAAGATGCCGTCCTGGATCTTGAGGATGGAGATGTCGAAGGTGCCGCCGCCGAAGTCGTAAACGGCGATGGTGCCGGAGTTGCGCTTGTCGAGGCCGTAGGCGAGAGCGGCGGCCGTGGGTTCGTTCACGAGACGGAGGATGTCGAGACCAGCGATGCGGCCGGCGTCTTTGGTGGCCTGGCGCTGAGCATCGTTAAAGTAAGCAGGGACGGTAACGACGGCTTTAGTGATGGGCTCACCGAAGAAGGCTTCGGCGTTGTTCTTGAGTTCGAGCAGGATGCGGGCTCCGGCCTCGGGCGGGGTGAGTTCGCGGTTGCCGATTTTGAGGGGAGAAGCGGCGCGATCCATGAAGCGCTTGGTGGAGTAGAGCGTTTCGAGAGGGTGCTGGGCGAGGCGAGCCTTGGCGGCGTTACCGGCGATGAGAGAGCCGTCTTCGAGGAGAGCGACTACGCTCGGGACAATGCGCGCGCCGTCGGGGGCGGCGATGATTTCAGGGCCGGTGAGGTCCATGAAGGCAGCGAGGCTGTTGGTGGTGCCAAGATCGATGCCAATGATGCGTTCTGGTTGGGCGGCGTCGCCGAAGTCAATTTGAAAGGTACCCATTCACGTCCCTAAGGAGATTTTGTATGTAGCGGCGGCGATTGAGCAAGCCGCGGATTTGCTTTAGTGTGTCCTCGCCAGGTGTCGCGTCGTGAGCGGCGAAGAGGTGCTCTAATTCGATGTCAGATTGAGCCAGAAGGGCTGCGAAATGATCGCGGGCAGTGGCTAGCTGGGGGCGGGCGGATTCGTCTCCGTCCTTGAGCTCTTCAAGGGCCATGTTGAGTTCGAAGACTTCTTCGAGCAGCTCTGGGGGAACTTCCTTGGTACCCTGTTCGCCGATGTCGAAGCCACGATGCTTGAGAAAATACTCCGCCCGTTGGAGCGGATCGCGGAGCGTACGGTAGGCGTCGTTGAGGGTTGAGCTTTCCTGCAATGCGGCGTCGCGGACGCTAGCTTCGGCGCGAGCGAAACGGTCAGGATGAAGCTCGCGACTGCGGCCATAAAACAGTTGTTGCAGCTCATTGAGATTGAGCTGCAACTTGGGGTCGATACCCAGAACGCGATAGTAATCCATTGGTTAACTAGAGAACGAAGTGCCGCAACCGCAGCTTTTGGTAGCGTTCGGGTTGATGAACTCGAAGCCGGACTGCATGAGGCTCTCTTTGTAGTCTAGAATCATTCCCTTGAGAAAGAGCATGGACTTAGGATCGATGAAGACCTTGACGTCTTCGTAATCGAAGACGTGATCGGTGGCCCTGGGTTTGGTGTCGAACTTGAATTGATAACTCAAGCCGGAACAGCCGCCACCGAGGACACCGAGACGCAGACCGCCGGAGACGCCCTGTTTGGCGAAGGCCTGGCGGATCTTCGAGACGGCCTTGGGGGTTACGTCGATCTTTAGTTCTGCAGTTTCCATTTATGCGTTGGCGTGTGCGGGGACAGCCTTCTTCTTGTAGTCGTTGATGGCGGCCTTGATGGCGTCTTCAGCAAGAACAGAACAGTGAACCTTGACCGGGGGAAGCGCGAGTTCGTTCACGATCTCGGTGTTCTTGATTTCCATGGCCTGATCGACCGTCTTGCCCTTGAGCCATTCGGTGGCGAGGGAAGACGAAGCGATGGCCGAGCCGCAGCCGAAGGTCTTAAACTTTGCATCTTCGATGATGCCAGAAATCGGATCGACCTTGATCTGGAGCTTCATAACGTCGCCGCATTCGGGGGCGCCGACCATGCCGGTGCCGACGTTCGGGTCGTTCTTGTCCATCGAACCAACGTTGCGCGGGTTTGAGTAGTGATCAACAACTTTTTCGGAATATGCCATTTTTGATTTCTCCTAAGGATCCTATGAATTTAGTGCGCGGTCCATTCGACTTTGGACAGGTCGACGCCATCCTTGAACATTTCCCAGAGGGGTGAAAGTTCGCGGAGCTTGTTGACCACTTCGATCATTTTGTTGGCTACATAATCGATCTCTTCGTCGGTGTTGAAGCGGCCGATGCCGAAGCGGATCGAGGTATGGGCGAGGTCGTCACCGAGGCCGAGGGCCTTGAGCACGTAGCTGGGCTCGAGGGTGGCTGAGGTGCAGGCAGAGCCTGAAGAGACAGCGATATCGTTGATGCCCATCAGGAGGGATTCGCCTTCGACGTAGGCGAAGCTCATGTTGAGATTGTGGGGCAGGCGGTGCGTCATCGAGCCGTTGATATAGGTTTCTTCGAGGGCGCCTTCGAGGGTGGTCTTTAGGCGATCGCGCATGATGCGGTGCTTGGCCATCTCGGTTTCCATAAGCTGATTGCAGAGCTCGGCAGCCTTGCCGAAGCCGACGATGCCGGGGACGTTGAGGGTGCCGGAGCGCATGCCGCGCTCGTGGCCGCCTCCGTCCATCTGGGCTGAGATCTGAACACGTGGGTTGCGGCGACGGACGTAGAGGGCGCCGACGCCCTTGGGGCCGTACATCTTGTGAGCGGTGAGGCTCATGATGTCGATGTTGTCCTTGATGACGTTGACAGGGATCTTGCCTACAGCCTGGACGCCGTCGGTGTGGAAGAGGACGCCGCGCTCTTTGCAGATCTTGCCGATTTCAGAGACGTTTTGAATGACGCCGATTTCGTTGTTGGCGTACATGATGCTGACGAGGATCGTCTTGTCGGTGATCGCATCGCGGAGCATGTCGAGATCTACGAGGCCATCGCCCTGGAGCGGCAGGTAAGTGACGCGGATGCCCTGCTTTTCGAGGTGCTTGCAGGTGTCGAGAATGGCCTTGTGTTCGGTGGCCACGGTGATGATGTGGTTGCCGCGCTCGGCGTACATTTCGGCCACGCCTTTAATGGCGAGGTTGTTCGATTCGGTGGCGCCGGAGGTGAAGACGATTTCCTTGGAGTTGGCACCGATGAGGTCAGCGATTTGCTTGCGGGCGGTTTCGACGCCTTCTTCGGCGACCCAGCCGAAGCTGTGGTTGCGGCTGGCGGCATTGCCGAAGTTTTCAGAGAAATAAGGGAGCATCGTTTCGACGACGCGGGGATCGCATTGGGTAGTTGCGTGATTGTCCAGGTAGATCGGTAACTTCATAAATTGAAACTTTTCCTTGTTTGGGCTAGCTCGGCAGGATCTGGGTCAGGTGGCCGCCGCCGAAGACTGCTCCGGGAGGTGGGTTGCCCTGGGGGAGCGGGTCGTCTTTTGTAAGCGCTGTTATTGTGATGCCCTCGAGGAGGCGCAAGATGCCTTCGTGTACTTTTCGGAGCGGTTCTTTTACAGTGCACTGGCCGGACTGGTCGCACTTGTCGTGGGTGAAGCAGGCGGTGAGGATGACGGGCCCGTCAACGACGCGGATGACTTCGAGAACGCTAATGAGGTTAGGATCACGGGCGAGTTTGTATCCGCCGTTGGTGCCCTGGACGCTCAAGAGGAAGCCAGCCTTGCCCAGCTTCTGGAGGACCTTCGAAAGGATCGGAAGAGGAATGTGATAGGTATCGCCGATTTCTTTGGCGCTGGCGGCGCGCTCACCAGCGAGGGCAAGATGGCGGAGGGCGATCAGGCTGTAGTCGGCTTTTTTGGTGAGCTTGAGCATGGAGGATTGCGGACTGAAATCGTCCTGATTCGAGTGTACAGTTGTTTCAGGCACGTCGTCAAGGGAAATTGGTTCTTTTTGGTCTTGGATTCGTTGTTGGCGCTATGCTGTTGATTTTAATTAGAAAAGTACGAAATTGGTTTCGTTCGTGATTTTTCTGGTGTGCCTAGCGGCAGCCCTTCAGATGAGAGGGGCTGCCGCTGGGACACTTGTGGCGTCGGTTGCTTTTCGGAATATTCAGGTGTCGAAGAACTGGAGAATGGGTGCGGGCCCACCACTCGAACTATTATTCGGTGGCTGGACCAAATTCCGGTGCCAGGGATTCGCGGTAAGCCTTTATGAGGGAAGGACTTAGATTGTTTGAAAGTTTTTGTGAACGGGTTGTTCGACTGAGGCAATATTGAAAACATTGAGGCTGGATAAATATCGCTCATGATCACCATAAAAGACAGGGACCAGGACTGAGGTATCAAACAATTGCTTCAACGAGGTATTCCACCATTTTCGCGATCTCGTCTGGTGCGTAAATCCTCGAGCAGATCGTCAGTGGTTGATGCCCGAAGATTGACGCCGGTGCGGAAAACCCGCCCCCCTCTTCCATTTAGCCGCCTCACCAGAGCCAAAAACGAGCAATATACTAACCACATGAGAATAACCACAGCCGGGTTTGCGGTGGCGATGACAGTCTTCATGGCCCGCGCACAATCGCCGTCAGACGCGCCGTGGGTCTCGCTTTTCAATGGGCGGGATTACATCGGCTGGAAACTCGTCGGGCCAGCGAATCTTGCCTCGGCCGAGATTGAAGACGGCGCGATGCTGCTGCGGCAGCGCATCAACACTGCCGAGCACACTTTCGTTACTTCCATGGGGAAATACCGCGATTTCATTCTCGAACTGGATTTGAAAGACGATCCAGGATTTAACAGCGGCATTCTTCTGCGGTGCATGGACGCACCTGCCGATGCCAAGGTGCGGCTCAACTGCTATCAGGTGAAGATTGATAATACGGCTCGCGCCTGGACGGGCGGGGTCTTTGATGACTTCGGTGATTCCTGGCGCTGGCTGCACGACCTCGCGGACAACGAAGCGGGCCGCGCCGCCTTCAAGCTCGGTGAGTGGGCGCATTTCCGCATTGAATGCATCGGGCAAACGATCAAGGTGTGGGTGAACGGAGTCCCCACGATCCATCTTGTGGACGAAAAATATGCTGAGGGCAAAATCGCACTCAAGATTCATTCGCTCGGCGACAAGCCCGGCGACACGCGCAATGTGATCCGGTTCAAGAACATCCGGATCATCACTGATCACCCGGAGCGTTACGCTCAAACGATGGATTTACCGGCGCGCCGTGCACCTGTCACACCGGGCAAGTTTGACAAGGCGAAGCCTGCCGGGATCACGCAGCGATGAAAAAGGCAGCCGTCGCCAACATGAGATGAGTTCCGCTCGGAGTTCACTAATGCACGCGCCAAGCTTCTGGAAGCTCAGTCATCCTCAACCCATTTTTTCAGGGGTCTTCAAATTTGCATTTTCCGCTCGTTTCCAGCATCCTCTCGAATGGATCCATTTTGAGAGAGAATACAAGCATGATCACGACCATCGCGAGAGCAGCACTGTTCATCTGCGCAACGTCAGTCTGGGCGCAGACGAACGTGGGTGCACACAAACCTGAAGCTTCATTGCCCTTCAAGCTGACTACTACGGCCACATTTGGATTGCCCTGGAGGATTGCCTTTCTGCCGGATGGCAGAATGCTGGTTACGGAGAAGATCGGGCCGATCTGGCTGGTGTCTTCCGAAGGGGACAAGATTGCGCCGCTGGGTGGTACACCGCCTGTTTACTGGCAGGGCCAGAACGGCATGCTCGGAATCTACGTTTCGCCTAACTATGCGTCTGATCAGAGTGTCTACGTTACCTACATCGAACCCGGTGACTACGGCGGAGGACAGGCTCTGGCTCGGGCCAAGCTGAACCTGGGCAAGATTCCAAGGCTCGAAAATTTTGAAGTGATCTGGCGCCAGATGCCCCGTGGCAAAGGCGGCCAAGCCGGCGGGCAGATTGCGTTTGCGCCCGATGGCAAGTCATTATTTATGACCGTTGGCGACCGCCAACGGATGACACCGGCACAGGACCCGAATCAGCCTGTGGGCAAGATCCTGCACTTGACGCTCGACGGCAAACCCGCCGCCGACAATCCCAACTTCGGCAAAACTGGCGCACAAACGGTTGCGTTGATTGATCCGCCGCGTGATACCGAAGTTGCCAAGACTGCAAAAGTAGTCAGCAACTATACCTTCCCAGGCCCAAACCAGACGCCAGCTGAAACCTGGGCTTCCGGTTTCCGTGCGCCTTACGGCCTTGCCTTTTCACCCAACGGCGAGTTGTGGGAGCTGGAGCATGGCCCCAGCGGCGGGGATGAGTTGAATCTGATCGAGAAGGGCAAGAACTATGGCTGGCCAGTGGTGTCTTTCGGGAAGAACTATAACGAAGTGCCGATTCCGAGTCATGACTCGCGGCCGGAATTCGCAAAGCCCGTTCTGTACTGGGTTCCCGTGGTTGCACCCGGCAATCTGATGTTCTATCGCGGCAAGAAGACCTTCCCGGAGTGGGATGGAAACGGCTTCATCGCCGGACTGGGAAGCATGTCGCTGAACCGGATTCTCTTTGACGGCAAGGGCGGTGCCAAAACTGCAGAACGCTGGATCATTGGCAAGCGGATTCGTGATGTAGCGCAGGCTCCAGATGGTTCTTTGTGGCTTCTCGAGGACGCTAATCCCGGAGCCATGATTCACGTTACACCCAAGTGACCCTTGCGATGAAAGTGCTGTTTTTTGTGCTCCTGGGAAGCGGCTTGTTCGCAGTAGAGCAGCCGCTTCCCTACAGTCACAAGACGCATTTAGCGGTGGGGCTGAAGTGCAATTCCTGTCACAAGAATCCAGACCCGGGTGAAGCGATGGGCTTGCCCAAAGAGAATTTCTGTATGAGCTGTCATTCGGCCATCAAGACTGAGAGCCCTCATATCCAGAAGCTTGCGGCGGCGGCCCGGCAGATGAAAGCGATCCAGTGGGAGCGCGTGTATAAGCTACCTGAGTTCGTGTATTTCAGCCATCGGGTGCATGTGAAGGCAGGTGCGAGTTGTGAGACCTGCCACGGAGCAGTGCGTGAACGCGACGTGATCACCAAAGAAGTGGCTCACACGATGAAGGCTTGTATGGCATGTCATACCGAGCGCCAGGCGCGGAATGAATGCACCACCTGTCACGAGGAAAAGTAATTATTGGTGGTGCAATCAGGCGGGAACGGCCTAATGACCGAGGGACTAAAAGGTAAAATGAACGCCCATAAATGCGTTGATTCCGTTCATGTCAACACCGGACCCATGAATTCTATAGTTTTTATCTGTCAGGTTCTGGACGCCGAAACTTAGATTCCAGTTTTCGCTGATTGGAAAGCCGCCACGAAGATCGACAACAAAGTAGCCTGCGGTGCGGTTGAGCATTGGCACACGGGAAGAATCATTTAGAATCATCACACCATTGATAGCTGTGCCTATAGGAAGCACTCTGTCCTGAATCTGGCGGAGAGACTCTCCGGTTGGGCTGAAAACAAGAGTGTTGCCGGTTCTGGAGAGATATGGGCTGATTAGGCCGCCATTGAAGAAGGAAGCGATATCAGAGCGACGCCGTGATGCACCCATGCGTTCATCATCAATATCTTCGGCGGAGAGCCGGCTCTGCGGGCCAGCGAAGTTGCCAGCCAACTCAAACCAGAGTCTGCGACCGCTTGGAACATAGCGAAGGCTGGTGAAACCCTGTTGCGGAGAAAGACGCCGAACGGGTCGATTGGGATCGAGCACCCGTCCTGCCAGGAAGCTATAGGCTCCGTTGAGAGTCCAGCGATTGGTGAGTTGTAGCCGGACGCTTGAATCAAATCCTGAATAGCGGGAGGCCCCGTCATTGCCGATGGTCTTCATCGAGCGCGGGTCGATAGTGGGTGCCACGCTGACTACACCGGCAGCCTGCTGTGCGGGGGTGGGGGGGACAACCACAACAGGCAAACCAGCCACGCTGGTGGGGGGCTGTTTGGCATCGAAAAGCAAGGTACGACGAATAATGGGATCGGCGAAATTCGACAGAAACGTTTGTGCTCGCACGGATAGCCTTGAAGTTCGCCAGGAGAGGCCGAGATCGTAGTTGAGCAGAGTTTCGGGCCGCAGGTTTTGCACCTGACGTTGCGACGGCAAGGAGCCCTCACCGGCGCTATTGCCCAACAGAGCCCTGGCGGCAAGTGCGTCAGCTGCGGTTACTTCATAGCCAAGACCGCTCAATCCGACGCTACCGAGGTCACTCACATTCGGTGCTCGAAACCCGCGCCCGGCGATGGCGTGCAGCATAAGCGATTTTGTAAGTTGATAGCTAAGTGCTGCGTTGAACGTGAAATTGCGGAAGGTCTGCGCACTATCGGCAACTCCCAAGGATCTACCTTGTGCATCGAGATTGCGGTCTGCACGGGTACTGAAGTCGACGTTGGTCCACCTGCCCCCAAAAACGGCTCGGAGTCTGGATGGGAGCAATTCAATCGTGTTTTGAACGAAAACAGCTGAGGTGACGTACCTGGAACCGTTGGGGAAAGGAGAACGGACCTGGCGCTCGACACCAGTTGAGGGAAGGAGATTGAAGCCAGCGGAGCTGACACGCTCGTTATAGATTTCCCCGCCAAATAAGGTTGTATTGCGGCGACCGAGGTGTGTTGTGGCCTGAACCGTAGTGCCGTAGGCGTCGGCACGGGTTTGATCGCGAGTTATCGTATCGGAGTAATTCAAACCCTGACGAAGATTACCGTCGGCTTGGGAATTAAAGGAGAATCCCGCAGAGACTGAGTCGAGAAAGCCGACTTGCTGCTGTTCAAATCGTGCGTAGGCAAGCTGGCCATATTGGGGAAGGAAGCCCGCCTGCAACCGACCGAGGCCGCCGAGTTGATCGCGATAGGATCGTAAACCCAAAATGTCGGAACGCTGGTACAGCATAGTAAGGTTTTGCTTCTGGGTTGGCCGAAGAGCGAGCTTGGTTTGTGCGCCAAATTGTGAAAAGGCAGAATCCTGTAATCGGTTGCCGATCAGCGTCTGGATTTGATCAGGCTGCATGCCGAAGTAGCGGCGGAAAACGCTGTGCGAATCCTGGCCACCACCAGCGCGCAGATCGTTTAACCTGCGGCCGGAACCGCTAAAACCCCACCACATTTTTTGGGTGGCAAGGCTAAGCTGGCCATTTGTGCGACCGGAGGCATCTGCGGAGGCGACCATCAAACCGAGATCGCCACGAAGTTGAAGCCCTGGATCGGAATTAAAGTGGGGGTCAGCACTCAGGACGGAAAGGGTTCCACCCAGCGAATCGCTGCCGTAAGCAGCACTGCTGGGCCCGAGCAGCACTTCGAGCGAGCCGGCCTGGGCCGGGTCGAGGTAGGAAAGATATTGGTTGGGTCCAGAACGCATCACGCTCGTATTGAAGCGAATGCCATCAAACAGAATCAGGGTTTGATAGCCAGTAAGGCCTCGCAATACCGGGGACACGTGGCCATGCGTGGTGGTTTGGACAAGTACTCCAGGAGCGTTTTGAATGGCGGAGCCAAGTGTCGTCAAGGGACGGGATTGCAGATCCTCTTTGGACCGGATGCTGACAACATAGGGTGAATTACCAGGATCGTCGACGATGGAACGTGTAGCAGAAACACTTACACCATCTTTCATCGGCTGCAATTCCAGCCGTATAGAAAGAGGAGCTTCGGATGCGGCAGGGTAGTTGAGAACGAGATCAACAGGGCTAAAGTCGGGGGCGTCTACCCGTAGACGGTAAGAGCCCCTGACCAGATTTGGTAGTTGAAATAAGCCATCGCTAGCAGAACGCGCATCGGCGATCACACTGGCGCTGGCACTGAAGAGCGTGAGTCGGGCACCTGAAACGGGCGATCCTGAGGGATCTATCACCGTGCCCCGAATGGGGTCCAAGGCAACAAGGTTTAGGCTGACAAGGAAACCCAGCAACAGAAAGCGCTGATTCACGGCGAACTCCTTTTAACGGCTCTTCCAGACAATCTTGCCGGCCGGGTTTACGTAGTATTTGATTGGTTTTTTGGGGTCTTGAAAGGTCTGGACAAAGGCCAGCCCGGAATCAAATTGAGCGGCATAGTCATAGATGGCGGGAATCACCAATTTCCCCGTTTTGTCGATATAACCGTATTTCTCACCGACGCGAACCATCGCCCTACCGTCGATCAAGTCACTTGCGGCCGGGTAAATCGCAGCCACAACGAGCTTGCCTGTTGCATCGATAAAGCCAGTTCTTGTGATTTTGTCATTTCCAACGATGAGCACGCGGGCGAGGCCCTCAGAAAAAGACATCACTTCGGCAAAGGTCGGCTCCACAACCACCTTGCCACTGACATTGACAACTCCCCATTTTTCGTTGTCGCCAAGAAAAGGAGCAAGACCACCGCTAGGGTGCGAAAGGAACTTAAAGCGCGGCTCGAGAACGAAGGCGCCCGACTTATCAATCAAGCCCCACTTGCCGTTGAGTTTAACCGCGCAGAGGCCATCTGTGAAGGTGAGTGCGTCGTCGAATTTGAGTGGGATTACCATTTGGCCAGTGGTAGAAAGAAAGCCCCACTTCCGGTTTTCGCGCACGGCCATCAGGCCTTCGCCAACCGAAGAGGCTTTCTCCCAGGCTTTATTGAGAATCAGGGTGCCAGCGCGGTCTACAAAACCCATAATCCCTGGGCCTGCATAAGCGAGGGCTCCAGGGCCAGAGAAGGGCTCTGCTGTCGTTTGCTGGAGTTTGGCCGGAATGGCGACCTTACCCTTGACATCGAGGTAGCCCCACTTGTCACCTTGGCGAAAACCGCCAAGACCCTCGGCAAATGCTGAAGTTTGATCGTATTTTGGCTCTACTACTATCTTGCCTTGAATGTCGATAAAACCCCATTTGCCTTGGATTTCGATGGGAAAGAGGGCTTCATGGGGGCTGATGCGCTGGTCAGCAATCAGACCAGCAACTGAGAGCAGGAAAGCAATTTTTAGTTTCATACCAGTAAAACCGGAAACGGCTGCGAGCTTTACCGCTCGCAGCCGGATTCACGAGAGTTAGGAAGCAAGCCTCCGCTTGAAAAGCAGAGCACTTACACCGGCAGCTGCGAGCATCCAGGTGGATGGCTCGGGAACGTCCGGCCCACCAGCAACTACATTGATCACACCATTGGTTTGAGTGAGGGCAGTGAGGGAATATCCAATGCCATCTGCATCTCCAATAGCGTTGAGGCCAAGGTTTACTTCACCCGTGCCAACGGCAGAGGTATTGAAGACAAGGGTCAGCAGGGTGACCGAGCCAGGCTGAAGCGCAAGAAGTTGAGCCGACAAGAGGTTTGACACCTCAAAGAATCCCTTGTCACCGCCAAGCAGATTTGGATCTGGGAAAAAAGCAGATCCATCGGACTGAAACGAGTCGGACGGCCCACCTAACTGCGTTCCAAAACTGAAACTATCCAAGCTAAGGATGCTAGACCTCCAGTAAACATCAACGTCGAAATCACCGACAGAACCACCGGAAAACTCAATGGTAACGATTGCCTGTGAGCCAAGGGTGACATTCTGAGCGGCTGGGGTGACCGCGATGGTCGCGGCAGTGAGACCCTGGATCCCAGCGGATAGGGCAAGGGCCAGGAGTAAAATTGTTTTTTTCATAAATAGACTCATTTCCTAATTACTTGGCCAATTAATTTGCGCAGCTCGCGTTGGTGCATTTGAGGACGCACTGGCGGGAGTCGTTTACGTTGATGATTCCGTTAGCATCGGCATCACGCGCATCACACGCACCGGATGAGGGGGTGTTTCTGGCGGAATTGATTGCGTTGATATCGAGCAGAGACACTTTGCCGTCACCGTTGACGTCGCATTTGCCCCCGATGGTAAGATCGCTCAGTACAGGGGTGGTAGTGGTGGTTGACAAGGTTGCTCGTACTTCGATGAATTCTCCCTGAACACAGCCGCTGCCCCCGTTGGGCACGGCGGCAAAGACAGCCGAGTCCAGACCAATTTGAGTGGCGGCAGTACGGGCCTCGACGAGAAGCGTCGAGCCGACCGGAACATTGCCCTGGGGCTCTGAGTTCCAGCTCATCTTCCACGCATTATTCGCGATACCAGCGGTTTGGGTCACAGTGAAGCGGCCCTGCGGCTGGGAAGTGAAGCGGCCGATGCCGCTTGCGTCGGAGTAGGTGTAGGCAGCGGCACCAACAGGAAAGACACCCATGAACGCACCAGTGGTTCCGTTGTACTTGGCAATCCTGCCGGGAGATAGGCCCGGGCCGGAGATGAGCCAAGCGTTCTGATCTGCGTCAACCACGACTCCATAGCCTTCGCCTGCGGCAAACCCGGGCTGCACGCCAGCCTGCCAAAGTACTGCGCCGGAGGTGGCGAACTTCACGATCCCATTGGTGTGGCCGACATAAATGTTACCGCTGCCATCAGTTCCAACGCCTCTGCCTGAATACCGGGCACCAACCGCTGCAGGGCGCGTAACAACGTTTGTTTGCGTATTGTGATCCTGGTAGCTTAGTCCATTAAGATCTGCGGTATACACATGGAGAACTCCGGCTTGCTGGCCGAGGGCAATTCCATAATTGCTCGCAGGCTGGGCGAAAGTGGTGTGGTTAGCCAGCGTGCCCGGGGTAGCGGTGTTGAACTTCAACAAGTTATTAGATAACGAAGCGCCCCAGAGAAATTTGTTGGCGTCGATTGCCGAGCCGTAGGGGGTGTGACCTCCGGGTAGGGCGTACGGCCCGCCGAGAATAGCACCGGTGGTTCCATCCAGCTTGTAATAGTTTTGCTGGTTATACTGACCTACCCAGATGTTGCCGTCTGGATCGATTGAAAGAGATCGCCCTAATCCGTTATTGGCAGCTGCTGGAAGTTGCCTAAACCAGGCAATGCGTTCATCCTGAATCTCGGCAACATCAACGGTGCCATTACCGTTGGTATCGAGCAAATTTGGCAACTCCGCAAGAGCATTGATGGTTCCGCTGTTGTCTAGATCTGTCGAAGTATCGATGGTACTGTTGCCGTTGCGGTCAATTCCACCTGCGGCCAGGATCTTCATGATTGAAGGAGGGCGGCCGTCGAAGTGGCGGTTGGCGATATACACGTTACCGTCGGAATCCACCGCTGTGCGCGAAGGTGCAGCCCCTGAATAGGCACCGTGGTTAGGCGGAGGAAATACAGCCCCGCCATTGAAAAACGTCCTGTATCTTGCCAATTCCTTTCCCGTAGTTGTGTCAATTTTTGAGACGGTATCTTCGCCGGCATTCGCGATCCACATCAGGTTAAAGGTGGAGGTAACAGTGGCAATCTGTAGTTGGTCGGCCGGGGTTGTCTGCAGATTAAAAGTCGAGCCGAGGGCAAAATCGGCGTTGGTTGTGTATTTCTTTGAAGCGGCATTGACTTGCGCGTTGAGTGGAATTACTGCGAATAAAGCTGCAGCAATTGATAGATATTGGTGACTTAGTGTCGATTTCAGCATTGGATCCTCTTCCAAGCTTCACTAAACGAATGGGAAAAGCAGGGACAATTGCTTTTGGCAGAGTGAGCTTTGGGCTAACTGTAGCACCTATAAAGAATAGTAGACAGTCCTGCAAGTACGGCAAAAGTACAGCAAAGTACTAAACTAAAGTACTAATCAATGTTGTTGAATTTCTACTTTGCTTGAGGACCCTTCCCCACGAAGACTCAAGGCGAGTAGTAAGGTTCGTTTGGACTCCAATTAGCTACAGTCTGTTAAATTATTTTTTCTTCGATTTGCCTGTGGGCCCGCATGAGGTGGGATGCCACGAGAAAAACGAGGGGCTTTTATTTAAAGTTGGGATCGGTGGTGAGAAGGAATTGGTCGAAGCGGAAGCCATCTTCCCGCATGGAGAACTAAACCGTGTGTTCCCCTGCTACCGGAATATCCAGCCAGATCTTGCCGGGCTCGCCGCAGTGGTTGGCGGCTGTGCGTTGTTTGCTGGCCCAGGTCCACTTGTTTTTCCCTTCGCACCACTGCATGCGCTGTCCACTCGCGGGCCATGTGCCGTTGAGCCCAACGTGGATGCTATTGTCTTCCGAGCCCGATGAATAAGCACTCACCCAGACATAGTAGCGGCCTGGAGCTGGAAATTTCACTTTGTAAGACAGCACCGCCATCAAGCCGGGCTCGTCTGTAAAGTTCTCGCCTTTGATCAATTTGTCGTCGTGGGTGAGGCGAGTGTCGGGCAGGGCTTGCAGATAGGAACCACCGCTAGCATCAAGGCCGGTTTTGGTTTCCCATTTCCGGATTGAAGTTTTTTCTTGCGAAGCAAAAGTCTCGGCTTCAACTCTGATCTCCTGGGAGAAGGCCAGGGAAGCTGCTGCGGCCAGGATCAAAACGAGCGGATGGGTGAGCATGTGTGGAGCTCATCTTATCGTTTTATGGAAAATTATCTTCAAGAAAAAAAGATGCAGACCTTCCATCGAATCAACCACTTGGAGCTGCACTTCGGCTGTAGCGCGAAATTTTGAAACAGGACTGTCACCATCTTCTGGTCTCAAATTGGCATCCTTAAGACAATGAGAGTTTTAATTGGTTTGCTTCTTTGCCTTGCTTCCTCTACCTCGGCCCAATCGGTGGCTGGCCTTGGCTCAATCTCCGGTGTAGTCACTGATGCTTCTGGCGCTCGTGTCCCGGATGCGGAGGTTGTCATCACCAATGCCGAAAAGGGTGTTCGCCGTGCTCTGATGTCGAACTCTGCTGGACTTTTCCTTGCAGGCTCGCTCGTTCCTGGTTCCGGCTATGGGATTTCAGTTTCGAAAACCGGCTTCAATCGCTCGGAATCGAAAGACATTACGGTGCAGGTGGGCCAGCAGGTGGACTTCAAGTTTGCTCTCACTGTTGCGGGTGCGGCAGCGACAGTGGACGTGACGGCAGAAGCGCCGGCGGTGGATTCGGCCAAAACTGGCGTGAGCCAGGTGGTTGATGAAAGCCAGATTCTGAATCTGCCGATCAATGGCCGCCGGGTGGATTCTTTTGTGCTGCTTACACCGGGCGTGACCAATGATGGCACCTTTGGTGCGATCACCTTTCGCGGGATTCCTGGCGGCAATGCTTTTCTGCAGGACGGCAACGATTCCACGCAGCAGTATTACAACGAAAACGCGGGGCGGACTCGCATCTCAGCCAATATCTCGCAGGACACGGTTCAGGAGTTTCAGGTAATCACGGGTGGATCGGCTGAATTTGGGCGCGCCTCTGGGGGCGTGGTGAATACGGTGACCAAGTCTGGTGGCAACAGCGTGCATGGGACGGCGTTCTGGTTCTTCCGCAATCAGGACTTTAACGCGCGCGACCGCTATGCGAGCTTTACGCCTGATGAGCGCCGCAATCAGTTGGGTGGCTCTATCGGGGGGCCCATCAAGAAGGACAAGCTCTTCTACTTCTTCAATACTGAGATTACGCGCCGCGACTTCCCCTTGATCTCCAGCCACACCGGCCAGCCTTTGTTCAGTTCAAACGGACAGTACGTCGCAGCTTGCACGGCGTCTGCGGCACAGTGCGATGCGGCACGGCGCTTCATTGATCGCTTCAATACGGTGGTGCCGCGCACCTCCAATCAGGAACTGCTCTTCGGCAAATTGGACTATCGCCTTAATGACCGTCATACGCTCAGCACCAGCTTCAACTACCTTCGCTGGCTCAGCCCCAACGGTATCCAGACCGCAGCGGTTCTTAATAACGGCGGTGCAGTCGGAAACAACGGCTTGTCCACCGTGCGTGCCCGAAACGGTCGAGCGGCGCTGACCTCGCTGGTGAACAACACAACGGTTAACGAATTCCGCTTTGGCTGGTTCAAAGACCGGCAGGCTGACGAATACGCCAGTGAATATCTCCCCTTCACCGGCTTTGCGGGTACATTGACGATCAATGGTGTGTCCAATCTGGGGACCCCTAACTATCTCCCTCGTGTACAGCCCACCGAAGATCGCTTCCAGTTTGCCGACAACGTCTCCATTACATGGGGCCGCCACCTTCTGAAATTTGGCGCAGACCTCGCCCAGACTCGCGACATTCAGGATCAGCTTCTGAATTCCCGGGGCTCCTACACTTATGCCAATGTCACCAACTTCGCACTGGATCTGACAGGAAACACAACCGGTGCCAAGCGCTGGCAGAGTTATACACAAAACTTTGGTGATCCGCTGTCTACGGTGTGGATCCGTGACTATAACTTCTTTGCCCAAGATCAGTTCCGCGTGAATCCCCGGCTGACGTTGAATTATGGCCTGCGCTACGAGTTTGCGCAGTTCACCCAACCCAAGGGCGCTGTCGCTGGCTACGACCGTACCGGAAAGATTCCAGAGCCCAAGCTGAACTTCGCACCACGCGCTGGTATCGCGTTCAATGTGATTCCGGACAAGACGGTGCTGCGTGCTTCGTGGGGTATGTTCTACGCCCGTTTTCCTGGAGCGTTGATTACCAACCTCAACATCGCAAACATCCAGCAACTGTCTTTCAACCTGCAGTCCAACAATGCTGCGGCGCTTGCCTCAGGGCCTGTATTCCCCAGTATTCTTAGCTCGAGCGCAGGGCTTGCCTCCGGCACACGCAGCATCTCCTATGCTGGTGAAAACTTCCGTACGCCCTATACGATGCAGGGCGACTTCGGCATCGAACAGGCACTCACGAGGCAGACTTCGCTTACCGTAAGCTGGGCCTTCAACCGCGGCCTTCGCATGATCAGCATACGCGATGCGAATGTTGGGCCGCAGGGCGACCCGGTGACTTACCGTATCAACGACGCCTCTGGCAATCAGACGGGCACCTTCACGACGCCGGTATATCGCCTGGCCAATCGTGTGGATCGAAACTTCCAGCGCGTGAATATCGTTGAAGCCGCTTCCAACATTTGGTACAACGCGATGCTTGTTCAATTTCAGAACCGCAAGTTAAGCAAGGGCCCACTGAGCATGGCCGGCAACATCAGTTATACATGGGCACACACGATCGATGAGAACCTTGGCGGTGCCAGCTCGAATACCTTCTTCTCGGGCGGGCCAACATCCTTCGTCAATGGCGACTACCGTGGGGAGAAAGGTTCATCGACTCTCGATCAGCGGCATCGTCTGGTGGTGGCAGAGACTTTCGCTTACAAGCCGTTCAAGGCAGATAACGCGTTTACGAAGTATGTTGTGAACGACTGGCAGTTGAGTATTCTTGGAACTTTTGCCAGCGCGTTTGGGACCACGCCGACCATCAATGGTGCGGGCATCGTGATCCCTGGTTTGCCGGCTGCCTTTACTGCAAGCCTCAATGGTCTTGGTGGTGATAACCGGGTGCCTTTTCTGCCTCGTAACCTGCTGGACATCGATCAGGTTCGTCGCGTTGACGCTCGCATTTCCAAACTCTTCAAGGTCACCGAACGCCAAGTACTGACCTTCAATTTCGAAGGCTTTAACGTGTTCAACACCCCCGCTGATACGGCTCGCCGCAATCAGCTTTACAATGTATCTGGAGGCAATATTCTCAACCCGGTTGCGAATTACGCCGAGGGTACAGCGAGCGGCGGCTTTCCGGACGGCACAAATGTGCGCCGCCTCCAGTTGAGCCTTCGCTATCAGTTCTGATGACATTTGAAAACCACCTACAACTGCTTTTACCTGACGACCTGCCGCATCGCGCGCAGGTCGCCTCGTTTTCGGCCCGGCACCTCGACCTGATCGTTGAGGCAAACAAGACACTCAATCTCACTCGCATTCTGGATGTGAGGGAGGCCGCGATCAAGCATGTGCTCGACTCGGTGCTGCCCTGGAGACTGTTTGAGGGCGCTGCGGTTGTGGTGGATGCTGGAACTGGCGCGGGGTTGCCTGGAATTCCGTTATCGCTGGTACTGCCGAAAACTAAATTTGTGCTGCTTGAGTCTGTGCAAAAGAAGACGCGCTTTGTGGAGTCAGCGATCGTGACTTTGGGGCTCAAGAATGTTGAAGCTGTGCCTTTGCGTGCCGAAGACTGGCTTAAGTATCATCACGCCGACATCATCACGGCACGGGCTGTAGCGCCACTGGAGCGAGCGATCCCGCTCTTTGGGCTGGCCATCCAGCAGGGTTCGCGGGCACTTTTCTATAAGGGGCCTGAAGTGCAGAACGAGATCGAGACGGCGATGCCGGAGACCCGCAAACGATACCTTGTGGCCCGCGAGATCCTGCGTTATGAGCTGCCCGACAGCCTCGGGACTCGCACTATTGTCGAAGTGGTAAAAGGAAATAAAGATGCCTAGTTATACCGTTCGTACTTCCACGGCGCAGTACGATGCAATCGTTGAGCGCAACATCCTCTCGCGCCTCGCGGAATACCTGCCAGCCAGGATCAGTCAGATTTTCGTTGTTACAACTCGCGACGTCTGGAATTATCATGCCAAGGCCATGGAAGACGCGCTCGACGGGCGCAAGCACCATGTCCTGTTTTTTCCTGGCGGGGAAGACAAGAAGCGGATGAGCGAAGTTGAGGCTCTTGCAGAACAGATGATGGCGGCAGGGGCTGACCGCGCGAGCCTGGTGATCGGCTTTGGTGGCGGTATTGTCACCGATGTGGCAGGCTTTCTTGCTGCGATCTTTTTGCGCGGTATCCCCGTGCTTCAGATCCCTACGACGCTGCTCGGGCAGGTGGATGCAGCCGTCGGCGGCAAGACCGGGGTAAACCTTGTTTCGGGCAAGAACCTGATTGGTAGCTTTCACCAGCCACTGGCCGTGCTGATTGACCCGGAGGTACTGCGCACGTTGCCGGAACGCGAATACAGGGCTGGGCTTTATGAGGTTCTCAAGTGTGGTGTTATCCGCAGCAAGACCCTCTTTGATCAGATGGCATTTCAATCTGCCGATATTCTCGGGCAACACCCCGGAATCGTCGAATCGATCATTTGCGAAAGTGTTCGTATCAAGTGCGAAGTTGTCACAGCTGACGAAAAGGAAGGCGACCTGCGCCGTATCCTGAACTTCGGCCATACGATCGGACATGCTCTGGAAGCAGAGACCAAATACACGCGCTTCCTGCATGGTGAAGCTGTTGCCTTCGGCATGAACGCTGCTACACATCTTGCTCATTTGAATGGCACGCTGCCGCTGGCGGATTGCAACTCGATCCTGAGTTGCATCGAACTCTTTGGGCCGATCCCGAAGCTGGAAGGGATCTCGGCAGACATGCTGCTTGGTCGCCTCGCCTCCGACAAAAAGACGCTGCACGGCAAGGTGCATTTTGTGCTGCCAACACGCATCGGAGAGGTCACCATCGTTACTGGCATTGACACGGGATTGATTCGCCAAGCGACAGCGGCGGCATTGGCGGCGAGCTAGATGGCAGTAAGCGGTACCAAGCCGAAGCCTGAATTTACCGAGGCGGAATCGTCAGCCTGGGTGCGGGACATGTTTGGCCGGGTAGCGCCGCGATACGACCTGCTCAACCGCATCCTGAGCATGCAGATTGACCGGGTGTGGCGCTGGCGCACGGCAAGAATTTTGAAGCCCTGGCTCGGCCCCCGAGCCCGCGTGCTGGACCTCTGCTGCGGAACGGGAGACCTGCTGGTTGCGCTCGAAGCAGTTGCACCTGCCCGTTACATTGGAGCAGACTTCTGCTTCCCGATGCTGGTGCGAACCAACGAGAAGTCCAGCGCACCGCTGATGGAGGCCGACGGCCTGCATCTGCCGCTGCAATCGAATAGTCTCGATCTGGTCACGATTGGGTTTGGCTTCCGGAATTTCGTCAATTATCGAGGTGGCCTTGAGGAACTGCTGCGGGTACTGAAGCCCGGCGGGCATCTGGCAATCCTTGAGTTTACGCAGCCACCCAATAGGCTGGTTCGCGGCTTTATGGGCTTCTGGAATCGTTATGTGATGGACCCGATTGGGCGGCTGGTTTCCGGCCAGGGGGACGCCTATCAATATTTGCCCGAGAGCGTATCCCGCTTTCCCGACGCGCCCTTGCTAGCGCGGATGATGGGCGAGCAAGGGTTTACTCAAGTGAGCTTCCGGTATTTTGATGCAGGCATAGTCGCCTTGCATTTGGGACAGAAGCCGCTCTAGCGCAGCTTCGTGCCGATGACTTCGCCGGAGACGATGATCTCGACACGGCGATTCTGCTGGCGCCCCTTGGCGGTGGTGTTGTCTGAAACCGGCTTCTCTTTACCAAAGCCCTGGGCCGTCAAGTTGGCCGCAGCGATGCCTTGAGTTTCAAGGTAGGCCCGCACAGCCTCGGCCCGCTGCTCGCTGAGACGCTGGTTCATTGAGTCGCTTCCGGTGGCGTCGGTGTGGCCTTCTGATTCGAGTTTCAAGCCCGGGTGAGCCAGTACCAGCCCGGAGAGCCGGGCCAGCTTCTCGCGAGCGTCGGGCCGCAGAGTTGCTTTGCCGATATCGAAAAGCAGGTCGCCCAAATTCACGACAAGGCCCCGCTCACTCTCTTTAGTTTCGAGCACTTGATTGAACTGAGCGAAGAGCCGCTCGCGCAGTGCCACTTTGTCAGCCTCTGCCTTGCTTGCCAGGGCACGGGCTTCGTCGGCCAGTTTGCGCGAAGCTTCCTCCTGCAAAACAGCTTTGCGGCGTTCTTCTTCGAGGCGGGCGCGCTCCTGTTCGAGTTTTGCGCTTGCCAGCTCCGCTTCAACGCGGCGGCGCTCTTCTGCCTCACGCGCTGCTTGCGCGCGTAAACTGGCTGCTTCGGCCTTGGCCCGCTCGAGTTCGGCAGTAACGCGCCGGGATTCTTCCAGCTTGCGTTGCTCTTCGGTTTGCCGCTGCTGTTCTTCGGCCATAGCGCGGCGTTTGGCTTCTTCTTCAGTGGCCTTTTTGGCTGCGGCTTCACGCGCTGCTGCAGCGGCGCGCTCGGCCTCCAGGCGCTCTTCTTCGGCACGCTTCACTGCCACTGCCCGGGCATCCTCAGCCCGTTGGACGGCATCACGGGCCATCATTGCGGTGGGCTTGGCCTCGCGCTTGCGCAGTTGGTATTCTTCGGCCTGCTTCAGACTCGCTTCGGCCTTCACCATTACCTCAGGCGCATACTTATCGGCCTTGACGCTCTTGGCGATCAGCAGGGCGTTGCGGGCCTGGTAGAGTTCCAGTGGCACTTTGGGGTCGAGCGTCATTTTGATCGGATTCGCCATCTTGGCGTACTCGCCGCGCTGGAGGAGTTCGTATTTGGCATCGATCGTCTCAAAGCGTCCGAGAGTATCCTGCCGAAGCTCGTTTTCGGCCACAATCAGGTCACTTGGCATCGTGACGGCAAAGTACGGCTCCGCCGTCACCAGCAGACCGAAGGCCTGCAACTCAGTAGTGACACTCAGCTTGCCCCGGCCGCCCGAGAGCTGCACCTCGCCCAGGTTCTGCGGGCGCCCCTCAGGGGTGATTGCCCACAGAACATAGGTGAGATACTCGTTGCCAAATTTGGTTGCGCCTTCCATGTTGCGAATCTCGAAATCGATCTCGATTCGCCCAGCCTTGCTTTCTACTTTGGCCTTGCCCAGTGCCTGCGGCATCTGCGCAGTGCCTTTGAAGTCGACGTTGGTCGCTCCCATACGGTGGCGGTAGTTCACCGCTTTCGTGCTTTTGGCAACAACCTCTGTCTTAAAAGTGACAATCGGAGGATCCTGAGCGAATAGTCCGAGGCAAAGGGAAAACAGTAGTAATTTCATAGGCAATTCTTTTTAGAAAGACGAGCCTCACGGCTGATCTGTTTCGCTTAAGCTGCGGTCCAGCCGCCGTCGATGGTGATGACGCTGCCGTTGACGAAGGCTGCTTCCTGCGAGCAAAGGTAGAGGGCAAGGTGGGCAATTTCGTCGGGCTTGCCAAGGCGGCCAATCGGCTGGCGCTGGTTTAACTCGCCGCGAACCTTGTCCTTTTCATGCTTGTGATACTTCTCGAGATAGCCTTCAACGAAAGGAGTGTCGACCGTGCCTGGGCAGATGCAATTGACGCGGAACTCAGTGGGATAGTCGACGGCCAGTTGACGAGTCATTGCAACCACAGCGCCTTTGCTGGCGCAATAGCCAAAGCGGCGGCGAACGCCGATCAAGCCGGCCACACTGCCAATGTTCACCATCGAGCCGTGGCTGGCAATCAAGAGTGGCACGGCATGCTTGGTCACGATAAACATGCCTGTGACATTGACCTTAAAGATCTTCTCGAAATCAGAGACTTCTGTTTCGGTTACGCCTCCAACGAGGCCGATGCCAGCGTTGTTGACCAGAAGATCCAGATGAGGAATCTGCTGGAAGACATGCTTCACTGATTCTTCGCTGGTGATGTCGCAATGCATCGCCCGGCTACCGGGCAGTTCTGCGGCGAGAGCCTCGGCTTTGTTTGTATCGATGTCTGCGACGATCACACTCGCGCCGGCCTGGCTGAAGGCGCGGCAGGTTCGCTCACCGATACCGCTGGCGCCGCCGGTCACGAGCGCAACTTTTCCGTCGAGTCTAAAGGGGGTGGTAGGTTCCATAAGAAAGAAAGGGTTTGAAGTTCCTCTCTGATTATGTTCCATTCCCGCTAAGGTAGACGCGATATAAAAATCAGCTATTTTACCCAGCCTGTAATTCTATGCCACGCCGATTCAATGGATAGGAAAAATGGATCTCCAGGAGCCTAGATACGGTGCACGTGATCTCACGATCGATTTCGTTCGTGGGTTGTGCCTTCCGCTGATGATGATTGATCATCTGCGGAACCACTGGCTTGCGATTTTCACCTACCGCCCACTCGGCTTCTTCTGCGCAGCGGCGGTTTTCGTTTTTCTCTCGGGCTTCTCTCTGGCCAGGCATCACACTCGCTACCTGGGCGCTCCAGACCCCTTCAGCATTTATCGCCACATCTGGCGCCGTGCAGCCGAGGCCTATGGCTTGCATCTCTGCGTTACGGTAATCACGCTGGCGCTAGCCGTATATGCTCCCTTTGGCAGGGAAGTCGAGGGCGCGGTGAATCGTCCCTGGAAGGCGCTGATGAGTTCCGCTCTCCTCAACTCGGATGCGCCTTTGCTTGAGTTTCTACCGATGTACATTTTCTTTCTGCTGTGCACGCCCTGGATCCTGAAACGATTTCAGGGCGGCCACGAGAAAGCGATTCTTGGCCCGAGTTTTCTTCTTTGGCTGGCTGCTCAGTCTGGCTACAGCATGCCGCTGCCACCGTTCACAACGGTCTTCGACAGCGCGGGGTGGCAGTTCCTGTATGTAACTTCGCTCTACCTTGGGTTCACACAGGCCACGCAGCCGCTTGAGAAGCCGCAAGAAAGCAAGACGCTCAATCTGGCGCTCTTCGGCTGTATGACCACACTGGTGATGCTCAGGCATGCGGAGATCTTCGGCCTTGAGGGATTCGCGCAGACCATTCCGGCCTGGTGGATCGATAGAAGCCATGCCGGACCGCTGGTGATTTTGAATCTTTACCTGTGGGTGGCTTTTCTGTGGCTGGTACCTGGGCCGTTACTGAGGTTGGCGCGGCAGGGAAGAGTCTTCGTCGCGGTGGGACATTATGCCTTGCCGGTCTTTGCGTGGCAGGTGCTGCTTTTTTATGTGTTCATGGGCTGGTTCCCGCAGCTCTACCGTTATTCGATTCTCGAACAGGCCCTGGTGATTTGCTTCGCCGTTGTCTGTTTGGTCTTCCCGGTAAGCCTCTTCCTGACTACCGCTCAACCGAAGATCCGATCGATTGCCTTGCCTCCCATAGAAGAAGGTGCTGCACGCCTCTTTGACAGCCGATAAGCTCTTCTTCCGATTCAGAGCACATTGCTGTGTTAGGTTTGGAAAAAGTGCTTTATGACCATCCGCAGCAGCCACCGATCCCTGAAGGGGGGATCTTTCGTACGCTGGTGGCCTTTGCCGCGTTGATGCGCAGCACAGGTGCCTTTTTGGCGATGGGGACCAGTGCGATCCTGCTCGGCCTCGTTCTTGCAAAATTGCGATTCCTGGTACCGATGCCGAGGAAGCTTGCTGCGAATCTGTTGCAGTCGATACCCGACCTCATCATGGGATTGCTGATCTCGTGGTTGCTCCTGCGCTTCGCTCACAAGGCCAAATTGCGTGATTTGGGCCTCCGGCTGGATCGTAGTGCCATCACCGAAACTCTGGTTTCGATGCTGGCTGGAGGGCTGATGATAGCGCTGCTCGTGGTTCCATTTGTAGTTGGGGGAATGGGCGAGATTGTAAGCGCAGAGACCAAAATACGCGGCCCCTATGGCTTGGTGGTATTGATGGTGATGATGTTCATTGCCGCCTTCAGCGAAGAATTGATCCTGCGCGGCTATGTATTTCAAACACTGGTTCAGCCGATCCATATGCTGGGAGCCATCCTTGTAACAAGTGCTCCGTTTACAGCGCTGCACTGGAACAATCCCGGGGCCAACGAATACACAATGGTGAACACCTTTCTGGCAGGCGCTGCGCTAGGCATGCTGATGGTTTGGAGGCGGAGCCTTTGGGCGGCTGCAGGCGCGCATTTCGGATGGAATTTTGCGTGTGTACTTTTCGGCCTGAACGTCAGCGGGATGCCCGTCCCAGTGGTGCCTTTTACAATTCGATGGAAAGTGGATGAGATCTGGACCGGAGGCAGTTACGGGCCAGAAGGCGGGCTGCCCTGCATGGTGTTGTTAAGTGTTCTTTTGCTGGTGCTGATTCGTCTTTATTACCATCGTGAGGAAGGTTCCAGAGTCTCTTGAACAATTTCCCCTTGATTCTTCTCCCCGCGCTGCTGCTGGAAGCAGTTTTTTACTTTCTTCCTCTGTGGCCGAAATTTTCCGAGTGGTTCAAAAAGTTGTACAGGCCGGTGCAGGCAATCTTGATCTGGGTAAGCGGAATCGCGCCGATGCTGTTGCTTCACTGGGCGCAGGACCTGGTACCGGACGAGTTTGCATTGCTAGCAGTGGCGCTTGCCATCGTCTGTATCTGGTTTCTAGTCTTGCCCCACAAACCAATGGCGGACATTCTGTTGCTGGCCCTGCTGGGGGCTTTCATTTTGTTGCCCTGGTTTAAGGACATGTTCCCTTCTCCCCCAGGAACTACAAAGATGGGCTTTCTCAACAAACAGCTCTGGATGCGAGTGGGCATTAGCGTTTTTCTCTATCTGCGGCGGATGAAGGTGCCAGGGTTCGGGCTGATGCCCACCAGGCAGGACTGGTGGGTAGGGACTCAGCAGTTTTTGTATTTCCTCGCCATCCTATTGCCAGTGGGCTTCTATTTCAACATCCTGCGGATCCAGTTTCCGAAGCTCAGCACCTGGGTAATTCCCTTTGCTGCCGTGGGAACTTTTTTAGGCGTGTACCTTTTTTTGGCATTGCTCGAGGAGTTCATGTTCCGTGGCGTCTTGCAGCAGGTGTTGATCAAGGGCCTTGGAAGCAAATGGACGGGGCTCATTTTGGCGAGCCTTTGCTTTGGGTCGGTTCATTTGCCGTTTCGAGAATTTCCGAACTGGCGATTTGCGCTGCTATCGACTGTGGCAAGCATTTTTTACGGGCTTGCTTTTGAGAAAGCAAACTCGCTGCGCGCTGCGATGATCACGCATTCACTAGTGGTCACGATTTGGACGATCGTGTTTGCGCGCTCCCTTTAGCGGAGCTCATCGACCGAGACGAGCCCTTGCGAAATCGCCTGCTTGCCGGCAGCCTCAAGGGCGGTGAGCCAGTCTGAGAGGTTGGGCGGCTCGCTGGTAAAGGGAAACTCCAGGGTGGCGAATGCCTGTTTGGCGTTGTTCTCGCTCTGCCCGGCCCAGCGAGTATCGAGCAGGAGCGAAGCTGTTCTGGCGCTTACGGCTCCGGCCCCGGAGAGAGACTTCCATTGCCATTTTTCAGCCTCCTGTTCAGCCGAAGCCAGACGCATGTTCGGAAATAGTGCTTCGAGTCGCTGCCAGACGGCAGTGTCGGGCTTCTTGAGGTTGCCGAGCCGCCCGGCGATGGCAAAGTGAGAAGGGACGCCACTTCGATCAAATAACGGCCACCAGAATTGCCCCGCAAGATTTGCATTAAACACCACAACCCTGGGAGTGGGGCTATAGTCGAGTTCTTCTTTCTGAAGCATTTCAAGCAAAGCGAGGTAGTGTTTTCGCCGCAGATCGGCACTAGCCTGAACCGCTTGGTTGACCTTGTGGAAGTAGTCATCGAGCGGCTTGTCGAGGCGGAAGCCGGAGCGGAGGTCGCTCAATACCTGTCGGGCAACTTCTGCCTCAAGAACACTTCGCTCACCGAGCAGCAGAGCCTGGAGGAGAGATTCCCGGTCTACCATCACCATGACGCTGGAGCCGAGTTTGCCTGGGGTTAGCTCTGCTTCAAAGATAGACAGAGACTTCGAGACCTGGCGGGATTTCCATTCGAGGCGCAGCGGCGTGCTCCATCGTGGATCGGAAGAGAAGCGGATCGAAGCTTCGTAGTAGCGCTGGGCAGAGGCGAAGGATTGCGGATTGGCGACCCGGCTGACCACCAACATGGCGGGAAACACTGGCAGCCCCTCGGGAGAACGCGTTTCGCGGAAAGCAAAAGCATGTGTGATCGCCCAGAAGTTCTGGTCTGTTGGGTCACCGGCTACATCACCCAGGAATGCGACACCAAGTTGCGGACGCTCGGCAGAAACTGGCTGCTGGATGGGCAGAAACTGAGCGGGCAGGCGCAAAGAAGCCACTCCGCTGAGTTGGACTTCTGTATGGCCGCTGGCCTGCACCAACTTGCTGGTGCAGGAACTGAGCACGCAAGCGATTGCCAAAATCAAAAAAAGACGCATCTGAGACCGCACCCCTCATGGTATGCCATTGGTCGATGTTAGACTAGAAGGCGAAGCTGCTGTTACGGGCGCGTAGCTCAGTTGGTTAGAGCACCTCGTTTACACCGAGGGGGTCCGGGGTTCGAGTCCCTGCGCGCCCACCATCCTCAGAATTGTGGCCATCCATGTATCGTGGACGATTCGCCCCTTCCCCAACCGGTCCCCTACATTTTGGTTCTCTTGTCGCTGCTACGGCCAGCTATCTTGAAGCCCGCCGTCACGGCGGCCAGTGGCTGTTGCGAATGGAGGATACCGACACGCCCCGCTGCAGCGCAACTGCGGCCGAGGCAATCGTCCGCGTATTGTTTGAACTCGGGTTTCGCTGGGATGGAGAGGTGGAATACCAGAGCCAGCGGACGGAGCTATACCGAAAAGAGCTGCAACGGCTGGGGCCTCATGTTTTCGCCTGTACCTGCAGCCGCAAAGAAATCAGCGAGAGCGCCGAAGGGCGCTACCCCGGTACTTGCCGCAATGGCATCGAGGCAGGAAAACCGGTTCGCGCAATTCGGTTGCGAGTCGCCGATCAGATCCTCGAGTTTGAGGATGATTTGCAGGGAAGATACCGGGCAAATCTCGAACACGATCCTGGGGATTTTGTGCTCTTGCGCCCCGGGACAGGAATTTTCTCCTACCAGTTGGCTGTAGTGGTGGATGACGAGGCGCAAGGCGTAACGCACGTGGTACGTGGCGCTGATTTGCTGGATTCAACGCCGAGACAAATCTATCTGCAGCAGCTGCTGGGCTACCGGCACTTGAAATACATGCATGTTCCGGTTGCGATTGGCCCGGATGGAGAGAAGTTATCCAAGCAGACGCTAGCCCCAGCGCTCGACGCCGGAGAACCGCACCGGCTACTCGATCAGGCCCTGCGATTTTTGGGACATGAGCCCCCCGTTGGATTAAGCCTTGAAACACTTTGGGGTTGGGCTAGTTCGCACTGGGACGCGGCGAATATCCCGCCCGGACTGGCTCACCAAGCGCCTTGAGACGCTTCTCGATCGCCAGTTGGTCTTCTTTCATTGCGGCATTGCCTCGATTGGACTGGATGATCGACTCGAGCATATCCTGAGCGGTGTGATACTCAATCCGAGCCTTGTCCGGCTGACGCAAAGCCACATAGACATTGCCCAAAGCGGCATGTGCCTCCGCCACCTCCCCCTGTACGCCGGCACTGGCTCTATTCAGGGCAGCCAATTTTTGACGACCGCTGAGTGCAGTGTGGACAAAGTGCAGGGCTTCCAGGTTGCGGCCAAGGCTGAGTAAAGCCTCAGCCGTGCGAATGCGGCAGGATTCGAGCAGGGTCTTACTTCTCACATCGCGATCATCGGCAAACGAAACAGCCTCAAAAAGTTTGCGGGCTTTGGCGTAGTGGCCGAGGGCTTCGTCGGCTCGACCCAGCTTCACCAGGATTACCCCGTAGTTGTTGTGCGACCATCCTGAACTCAACAGGTAAGGCACATGGGTGGGATTGCGTTCGAGAATGCCAAGATCAATATCCAGGGCGCGCTTGTAGTGTTCGAGGCTCTCTTTGAGCAGATTTTCATGCATCTCGATAGAGCCCAGACGGGCCAGCGCCAAGGCCAGGCCGCGAAGATCCGCGGCTTCTTTTGAGTTGCTTGCAACGATCTCCTCATGCATTTTGAGAGCTTCACGCCGGGTTTCCATAACACCGGCAAAATCACCGATCTGGGAGAGGCTGCCACTCAAGGTGGTGAGGCTCGAGGCGAGCGCTCTCTTGAAAGTAAGGTTTCCGGGATCGCCTTCAAATAGAGCCTGCCGGATGCCCAGAGCTTTCCGCTCATAGGCGAGGCCCCCCTCAATGTCGCCTACATCGCGCAGGGCAGCGCTGATGCGGGCATAGATCCGCGCCAGATGATTGCTTGCAGCGAGAAACTCAGGAGCCAAATGAGCTTCTTTGCGAATCGCTTCGCGCAGAGCCTCGCTCTTGCGGAAGCTGGCCAGTGCTTCATTGGTTTGTCCCAGATTGAGAGAACTATTTCCGCCCTGAATCTCGCCAATCTTCTCGTAAGCAGCGGCAAGATCCTCCTTCAGCTGAGGATCGGTCGTGTCCTGTTTTGCTAGCTCATCGAGGTAACCAAGGGAGCTTCGCACCAGCCGCATGCGAACCTTGGTGGCACCCTGTAGGCCCACTAGTGCTTCGTCTGTTTCAAAGATCAATGAGTTGGCCAGAGTTCGAAGTTGTTCGAAGCGCTGGCGGGAGTTGTCGTAGCTAAGTCGAGCCTGTCGTGCCTGATAAAGAGCAGTGCCGATCGAGAGGATCAGCGCAATGCTTGCAATACTGGCAACACTGACCAGCCCTTTGTTACGAAGTACAAATTTCTGTAGACGATAGCCTCTGGTTTGGCGGCGGGCTAAAACGGGCCGTAGCGCAAGGTGGCGCTCAATGTCTTCGGCGAGTGCGTCCACGCTGCGGTAGCGATGGCCGAGTTCATATTCAAGCGCCTTGAGGGTGATGTTGTCGAGGTCACCGGCGAGCCTGGCATCTCCGGTGATTGCGCTCGGCTTGGGTGGCTGCTCGCGTTTTAGCTTGTCGAGAATCTGCTGAGAGCCAAGACCGGCGAAGTCGAAGGGTTTTTGGTCTGTCAGCAAGAAGAACAGAATTCGCCCCAGCTCGTAACAATCGCTTTCGATGGTGAGCGGCTCGCCGCGCAACTGCTCCGGACTAGCCCACCACGGGGTAAGCGCCGGGGTCATCGTGATGGTGAGCTGGCCGCCTTCGGGGTCGCTATCTTCCTGCTTTGAGAGCAAACGGGCAATTCCAAAGTCGACAAGCTTTGGTACTCCTTCACGGGTGATCAGGATGTTGCTGGGCTTGATGTCTCCATGAACGATCAGGTTGCGATGAGCGTAGGCGACACCGTCGCAAATGCCCTGAAAGACTTTGAGACGCATGGAGAGAGTGGGCTGCGTTGCGAGCCATTGTTCCAGATTTTGGGCATCGAGATATTCGGTAACAATGTAGGGAAGGCCCTCTGCGGTCACTCCGCCGTCGAGAAGCCTGAGGATATTCTCGTGCGTGAGGCGGGCGAGAATCTGTCGCTCCAAGCGAAAGCGGCGGGCGAGATAGACCTGGCTTGCAGCAAAGCGGATGACTTTAAGGGCGACCTTCATCGGAACGCCGTCCATCTCTTTTTGTGCCAGGTAAACGCTGCCCATGCCACCCTTGGCAATCAGGCTCTCAATATGATATTCGCCAACCCACCGGCCCTCGAGACTGTCTCCGAGGCCACTCAACTGAACGGGAGCATCTTCGAGAAAATCAGCGGCGTCATCGAAGCTGCTGAGCAGGCTTTCGACTTCCTCGATCAACTGCGGGTCGCCGCCACTGGCTTTAAGGACAAAGGCACTGCGCTCAGCCTGAGGAAGCTCCGAGGCGTCGTGCAGGATCTCTTTGACCTGTTGCCAGCGATCGATCACATTCCTATGCCCTCACCGGGCTTGGTGCGAGACAACTCGCGGAAGAGCCATGCCTTGGCCGTAACCCAGTCTCTTTTTACCGTCGCTGGAGAAATGCCCACAATGGTTGCTGTTTCTTCAATCGAAAGACCGGCGAAAAAGCGCAGCTCTACGATGCGCGCCTGTTGTGGGTCTACCTTGGCCAGCGTCTTGAGGGCGTCGTCGAGCGCGATGATTTCCCAATTCTTTTTTTCGCCCACCCCGAGCGCTTCATCCAGAGAAAGAGCGGCAAAGCCGGAGCCACGCTTTTGCGCGCGGGTGGCGCGGATATGGTCGACAAGGATACGCCGAATCATTTGCGCCGCGATTCCAAAGAAGTGGGCCCGGCTCTTCCAGCTGACATCTCGCTGATTGATGAGCTTCATGTAAGCTTCGTGAACCAGCGCAGTGGCCTGCAGGGTGTGGCCAGGGGATTCAAAGCGCATGTAGCTGGAGGCAAGGCGTCGCAATTCGTCGTAGACCAGCGGAAGCAGGTCGGCCAGTGCCTCACGGTTCCCATGGGACCAGCTCTGCAAAAGTTGTGTTACGTCGTGACTGGTTTCTTCCAAAACGGGGGCCTCTAAGACCATGCTTGCCATATCGAATCGACTCCTTACGCTATCAAGTACGCGCAGGAGGCCAAAAGGTTCGGGTCAAACGTCCTCATTTTATGCAAATTTGTGGGCCGAATGGGGTTTCAATTCGATGAGAAGATAGAGAAAGAATCGTGAGAGAGAGTCTCCAGGGCAAACTTCACAAAAGGGCAGACTTTGCCTCCCGCATCCTTGCGGGGCATCGTGAGCTCGTAGTGTATCTTCCGCCCGGCTACGACGAGAATTTGCAGCAACGCTATCCGGTGATGTACTTTCACGACGCCCAGAACGTATTTGAGGCGCATACGGCTTTTGTCGCAGGAAACTATTGGGAGATTGGGGAAACTGCGGGGAAATTGATTCTGGCCGAGCGGCTGAAGCCAATGATTCTGGTAGGCATTCCTCATGGGGGCGACCGGCGGGTAGATGAATTTACGCCAAGCCGTAATCCGCAGAATAACTACGGAGGCCAGGCAGCGCTCTATGGCCGAATGCTTGTTGAGGAGATTTTGCCGTTCATCGAGCATCAATACAGGGTATTGCCGGGGGCGAAGAATACGGGCCTTGGTGGAAGCTCACTCGGCGGCCTGGTGACGATGTACCTTGGGATTCGCTATCCCGAGCATTTCGGGAAACTGGCCGTGATGTCGCCGTCGGTATGGTGGGATTACCGCATGATATTGCGCAAGATCGTATCGGTGACACACAAGCACCGGGCGAGGGTATGGCTCGATGTGGGTTGCCATGAGGGGTCAAATCCTCGCGGGACGCTGCGGGATGTGCGGCTGTTGCGGGATGTTTTGGTGAGGAAGGGCTGGAAGCCCGGGGTGAGCCTTTTTTATTACGAAGACCCGCAGGGTGGGCATGATGAAAAGGCCTGGGCTGCTCGCGCACCGCATATGTTGCAGTTTTTGTTTCCGGGGGCGAAGGCACAGGTGGAGTTGCCACTGGCGCTGGATTTGGCGGGTTAGGGGCGGACGGGCAAGCTGATGTTCGCGAAACGGGAATAGGTACCGCCAAAACCGCATGAGAAGTAATAGGTGGGCGCATTGGGATTAAATGGGGGGAAACTCTCGGGGAGGCGAATCGAAACCTGGTAGAGCCCCTTGATGCCAGGCGCAGGGCCTGCATAGAGGATCTGGGGATTGACTTGAGTGAGTTGGTCGTTGCCGAAGCAGGTGAAGCCTGGAGTAGTGAGCCTACCTTGGTCGTGGGGACCCAGATTTACTGCCCACAAGTGAATAATCTGACCGGGCCGGGCGGGATTCTGGGCAGTAATCAAGCGGGAGAAATCCAGTTCTGCGGCTATGGGATACTCGGCGCGACTCTTTGGAGTCGGAAGAAATTTTCCGGCCGGAGTGGTGTAGAAAAGGGGACTTACCAGTTCAAGGCCGACAGCAAAGGGCAGACGAATTTCAAAGTGAGATGGAGCGGCGTTTTGAATTTCGAAACTGTATTCATGAAGCGGAAAATTGAATGTTGAGGGGATCAGGTAGGCAAGCTGGCTATTGCTGCGGGAGACAGGAATGAGCTCTGTCGATTCGGCTCCATGTAGGAGAAAGAGCGTGGCGTCGCCAATGCCCTCCCCGTCAATATAGAAAAGACTTCCCGGAGATGCCTGCAAGTAAGCGGGGTCTAACCCGCCGATAGGGGGAAGACGGGTTTCATCCGTTTCGGCGAGCAAGTTCACTTTGTGGAAGGCGTTGTCTGGGCTCAGATACCAGATAACATTGCCATCGCCCGAGAGGGTCCAGGATTTGATCGACGGAGCAATCGTGCGCCATTCGGATCGAGTGGAATCAAGACGGAGCAGACTGGTGGCTTGCTCAAAGCTGCAACTGGCTATGAGTGTTCCGGTGGCAGCGGCAGCGATTGAAGAGCAAGATGATTGCAACTGCGGACCAACCAGGACTTGGGCTTTGGTCTTGGTATCGATTTCGAACAGTTGCGAATTTGAACCATTAGCCTCCCATGAAAGTATGGTTTCATGGGAGGCGTTGTATGCAATTCCGGAGAGATAGCGGCTTCGGTCGCGGAAAAAGCTCTCAAAGGCGGTTGAGCTAGAACTGAGCCGCTCTATGCCCTCAACCGAATTGCGCCAAACGACTCCCTCGTTAGTCACAACCTGTTGTCCCGAGAAGCCACCAGCCGTGGCAAGACGCTGGTTTGTTGCCATTTCGTAAAGCGTGAAGCCATAATCGCTCAGTCCACCCCAGATGCTATTGAGTGCATAGCGGCGGTTAGGGCTAAAGGTGAAGTTGCCACGGAATTGGATGCCTCGCCAAGTGCTACCTTCAAAATCTTTGCAGGCCTGGAAGAAACCGATGTAGCAGGTCCGAGTAGCATTGGCACCAACAAGTACGCCATTTGAATCCAAGTAGGGTGCAAGGATGTTGTAGTAATTTGACCAATAATCATCCAGCTTGATCTGTTCGAGAATCAGCTCTGGCTTCATCTCGCGATCGTCGAGCGAGAATGTGAGGCCGGGAGCATCCTTTACACTTTGGACCGGGAGCATCCTTTACACTTTTGAGAGTAAAAGCGAGCCCGCTTAAGTATGGGGAAGCGGCCCGGAGGCCGCGTCCTTTCGGCGT
>JALHNH010000059.1 GCA_022843625.1 Bryobacter sp.
TCGCTTGCGAGCCGGCCGCCCACCAACACCGACCCTGGTCTAGCGAGCGTAGCGAGCTGAGGCACACCGATTGGCCAGGTTGGCGGCGGCGCTCAGTGGCGGGTTGGCGAGCGAAGCGAGCCGGCCCGACACCAAGCGCCGACGCCAACCTTCACCAGGGTTGTGACGAAGCGGTGGCCGGAGCCGCGAAGCGGCCACGGCCACCGCCAGCAAGGGTATCGAAGTGGGCCGAAGGCCCACCATCTTGGGATCCGCTTGATTCCAAGCGCTGCGCCAATCCTTTGGCGCGGCGCTTGGGCACCGCCCTTTCAGCCGGCACCGCCACCCACTCTCCAGGTTGGTGTACGGAAAAGCTTTTGTTCCCGGTAGTGCGCCCCGAAGGGCTGCGAAGCAGCCTTTGGGACCAAAGGGCGCGCTGCCGGGTTGCCAGACCCGGCGTTCCGTGTACGGTAAAACCCTGTTCCGGGCTTCGCCCGGGCATTCAGCTCCCGCGTTCGTGTTGATTCGGGGCACCATGGTTTCTTGTACGATCCGCCTTCAGGCGAGCGAAGCGAGTCTGAAAGGGCAGCTCGGACCGAGAGCACGCCGCGTAGCGGCCGTGCGAATCGGTCGGGTCGGTGGTGGGGGTGGGTGGGTGGGAGTGTTGGTGGGTGGCCGGGCGAGCCCCGCGAGCCGGCCGCCCGCCAACACCCGACCCTGGTGCAGCGAGTGTAGCGAGTCGAGGCACACCGATGCGCGAGGTGCCGCGTCAGCGGCGCCGCTTGAGGTGGGCCGAAAGGCCCACCCTGGCGAGCGTAGCGAGCCCTGTCGCACCCCCTTCCACTGCGGAAGTCCAGCAGAACTCGGGATCCAGCGATGGCGCCGTCAGGTAAAGTCACGTTCAAGTCACTCGACCAGGCGCCATCGCGCCTTGATGTGGGGCCGGGCCCTGTCACGGTTAACTCAGTGGCCCGGCCCCGTATCGATCTGTCAGGTCCTTCCGGGGGGGCAGGGAGCGCCAGTCCGTGAGGAGCGAAGCGACGAACGATCTGGCGCCACCTGCCCCCCAGTCTTCGGTTAAGTCAGGAAACCTATCAGCGATGGCGCCGTCAGGTAAAGTCACGTTCAAGTCACTCGACCAGGCGCCATCGCGCCTTGATGTGGGGCCGGGCCCTGTCACGGTTAACTCAGTGGCCCGGCCCCGTATCGATCTGTCAGGTCCTTCCGGGGGGGCAGGGAGCGCCAGTCCGTGAGGAGCGAAGCGACGAACGATCTGGCGCCACCTGCCCCCCAGTCTTCGGTTAAGTCAGGAAACCTATCAGCGATGGCGCCGTCAGGTAAAGTCACGTTCAAGTCACTCGACCAGGCGCCATCGCGCCTTGATGTGGGGGCCGGGCCCTGTCACGGTTAACTCAGTGGCCCGGCCCCGTATCGATCTGTCAGGGTCCTACGGGCGGGGTGGGAGCGGCAAGCCGGCGGGAAGGAGCCTCCGGCGACTGACCGCCGTGTTGCCGCCACCACCCCGCCATCTGTCAGGTCAGCCAGGAACAGTTCCGGTACAGGGCAGGCCTGCTGCGGTTAAGCTGCGGACAGTTCCAGCGATGGCGCCGTCACGAGAGTCACGTTCAAGTGACGGCAACCAGGGGCAGGTATCGGCGAGCTTGCGAAGTCCAGCAGAGCTCGGATCCAGCGATGGCGCCAGGATGAGGTTGGCTCTTTCCGTAGAGGAACAAGCGCCATCGCGCCTTGGTGTGGGGCCGGGGCCCCGTAACGTTCAAGACCGAGTGGCCCCGGCCCCACACCCTTTCAGTTCCAGGAGAGGTCAACCGGGGGGCAGGGAGCGCCAGTCTGTGAGGGGCGAGTTCTACGAGCACCGAACAGTCTGGCGCCACCTGCCCTCCCCCACTGCGGAGGTCCGGCAACGATCATGCGAGGAACAGTCAGGAAAGTCCGGTCCGTCTGCTTGGGTCCGGCAATCTCGTTTTAGCAGCTACAACAATTGACGGGGTGGTGGCGGCAACACGGGAACAGTTCGACGAAACGAGGAGGAGCTGAGAAAGAACAGAACCTCGGGGCGTGTCTGACTCCGATGAAGTGTTTATGACGGTGGCCGCTAAAGCGCCCTGCTCACCGTTGGAGTTTACGGTGCAGGTGGGTGAACGAGCCGAGCTGGCTCTGGGAGAGTTGGTGTGCGCGTCCCGCGAGATCGGCCACTGGGGCAACGTGCATTTTTATGGGGTGGTGGACGAAGTCGACCTGACTGGCGATTACCTGGCCCACGTCCGCGTGACTCGCATCGAACCGGACGTCTTTTTCCCTCCGCAACCAGGTAGTCCGGTGGTGCCGGCAACCGGGCGAGCAGGTGAGATCGCTCTGCATTTTGATGAGATGAGAACTACGATTCCGGCGGGCAGTTTGTCTTATTCCAGATTAAACTATCTCCTCAATCTGGACTTCCTGAATGGCGATAAAGGGGCTCATGTCAACATCGCGGGCATTTCCGGGGTGGCCACCAAAACCAGTTACGCGTTGTTTTTGCTCTATAGCCTGTTTCACTCGGTAGCGGCAGATACTTCGCGCGGGATCGTCTTCAACGTGAAGGGTGACGATTTGCTGCACTTGCATCGCGGCAACAAGCTCTTGAAGCCGTCGGAGCGTGACCGCTATGAATCCCTGGGCCTTCCTTGCGGGCCATTTCGGGACGTCGATTATTACGGCGCGGAAGGTCCGCTCTGGTCCCTTCGAGAGTTCGCCGAGCGCGAGCTAATTCGGTATTTTTTTACGGAGGCGGATCAGTCCGGGGCTATCGAATTTTGCGTCGATCGGTTGGCAGAGCTACTGAAGGAGGCGGCGACAGAGTCACCTCCGGGAGAACTGGTGCTGGGAAGAACCCGGATGGAGAGCTTGGCCCAACTGTGCAAGGCCATCTGCGGCACGGAAGACGACGACAGCTACTGGTTTGAAGGTGCGGCCACCAACACGCGTCGCGCTGTGGTTCGCCGGCTGAAAGGAGCGACGAACCATGTGAAAGGTCTGGTGGGTTCGACAGGGCGGTTGAACTTTGATCGCCAGCTGAGTGTGATCGATCTGCACCGGCTGAGCGACAAGGCGAAGTCGTTTGTGGTGGGTTCGGTGCTGCAGAGTCTGTTTGCGGAACGCGAGAAGGCTGAATCGCCCATGACCACCTACCTGGTGCTGGACGAGCTCAATAAGTATGCGCCGCGTCAGGCCAGCGGTCCGATTCGTCAGATGCTGCTGGACGTGGCGGAGCGAGGCCGAAGTCTGGGCATCATTCTGATTGGCGCTCAGCAGACCGCCAGTCAGGTGGAGGAGCGGGTGGTGGGCAACGCCGCCGTGCGAGTGGTCGGGCGGCTGGAGTGTTCTGAGGCCGAGGACAGCAGTTATGGGTGGCTCACGCCGGTGTTGCGACAGCGGGCCACGATGCTCAAGCCAGGCAACATGCTGATTGCGCAGCCTCAGGTGCCGGTGCCGATTTTGATTCGGTTTCCTTTTCCGGCGTGGGCGACGCGTCGATCCGAAGCTGCCGATCCGTAAGTTTGCGGCGTCAGCACGCGAAGGATACTCGCTATTACCGCCGTCAGGAGCCGAATTGAGTCCGTTTCATGTGAAACGAGACGGAGTGTTATAGTCGCAGGGCGACGCTAAGGCAATCTCTTCTGGCTCGTAGCGAACTTGACGAAATGACACCATAAAGGTCACACTGGCAAAGTGCCTGAAAAGAGAAAGCCGACTTACGATCTGGAAGCATTTCAGTCAGCCTTCTCCTCGGAAGAACGAATCTTTGCGACAACGACCGCTTTCCTCACAGCTGCAGGTCTTGGTTTTGGGCGACGAGAGATGGTCGAGATTATTCAAACCATGAGAGCCACCCACTTTTATAAGTCGATGACGGCAGTCGCCGACCATCGATCCTGGCAAGACGTTTATCACGTGCCTTCGTCGGCAGGTGTTCTCTACGTCAAATTCACTGCCGATGTGATCACAGAATTCCTTCTACTTTCCTTCAAGGAGAAAGACCATGGCTAATCCGCTCTGCCCTACCACCGGTACCCCTATGGTCCGGGGGAGTAAGCAACTGACCCTTCGTTATAAAGGCGAGAGCATCACCTTTGACATGCCCGGCTGGTATAGCCAGACCGCGGAAGAAGGTATCCATTCGGGCGAAGATATGAAAGTCTCGGATCGAGTTCTGAACCGCCTCAAAGCTCGAGTGGAAGGTTTACTAGAACCAGAAGAAATCCGTCGGATTCGAAAGCGGCTTCGCTTGAGCCAGGCAGCGGCAGGCGAACTGATCGGTGGGGGACCTCGAGCTTTCCAGAAGTATGAGAGCGGTGACCTTTTGCCTTCTCGTGCCATCAGCAGTGCTCTGGTTTTGTTGGATCATCAACCGAACGCCTTAGGAGTGTTGGAGGCGCGTTCCGTGTCTTCAGGCCGTGCGCGAAAGTCCACTCGTTCTCAAGCTTCCGGGTAAAGCGGAAACACAGGTATGACGCGGTAGGAACGGCGCATTTGATACCGCCTCAGGGTTCTCGGTTTGGCCAATTCCGCTCGCTTCAAGCGGGGACGAACGCGCCACACCGGCGCCGGGGCGGTTGTTCCGATGTAGCCCCCCAAAGTAGGAACCGGCCGGGGCAGATTTAGAAGGTGGTGGGATACGGTAGGAAAGGCGGTCTTACTCTTGGCAAAGCTTTCCATCTCGATTCCGGACGACTTGAAAGAGTTGCTGGATGCTCGCTCGGAGGCTGAGAACGTGCCGGTCAGCCATCTGGTCACCGATGCTCTGCGGGCTTACTTCGCGCAACCGTCAGAGGAGCAACAGGAAAAGCCTGGTCCTACTCCCCCACCACCGGCCGGCAGTTCGGAAGAGATTCGGCAAATTCAGGAGTATCTCTGGGATCTTTATTTGAGCTGCGACCGCACGCGCGCTTCTGCATTGGCTCTCCATCATTGGGCGGAGAAGGAAGGCGAGGGCCAGGCGGTGCTGGGCATCCCACCGGAGTCGACCACGAAAAAACCGCCCTGGCCGAAGCCGCGGCCCCGGCCATCGTCCAAGTGAGTCGCTTGAATTTCCCTAGATCGATCGCGCAATGTGGCTTGGCTATTAGGTTTGCGCGTGTACGAGATCGGCCATGCATGGATAAGATCTGGCACATGTCCAAAAAGCGGGGCCAGTCGGCAAAAGGTTTCCAGGAGTTCGGGTTCTAGCGTATGGATGGTAACAGAAAAGAGCCTTCAAAAGACGAAAAAGAGGGGGCGAAGGGCGAAAGCGGTCTGCTTCGTTTCGATCAGGAGTGGCCGCTCGAGCTGGGGGGCGAGGTGGCAACTCCGAGTATCGACCGGATGCCGATTATCCCGGACCGGGTCGAGATTGCCGAGCTGCTTGCCAGTCCGGACCCTTTGGAGGGGCTGGCTTTCCGGACACTTTATGAAACGGGGTTGCGCGAGGCCGAGTTTTTGCAGCTGGACCGCGAGCAATTGCGAGATGGTTTCTTGGAGGTGGCCGGGCGGCGTATGTTGATCCGCGAGGAGACGTTGGGCGAGTTGCACCGACTGCCGGAAAAACGTCTCTTCGAATGGGATGTGGCGGAGTTGCGCAAAAGGCTGAGAGGCCGAGCGAGGGCGACGGGTCTCATCAAGCGCTACGAGGGCGTGAATCGTAAATTGGTGCCGGCGATGTTCCGGCATGCTTGCGGGGTGCACCTGGTCGAGAACGGCATGGATATTTTTGCGATCAAGGTGCTGCTGGGGCATGGCTCGATCTATACGTCTTTTCGCGTCGCAGAGATGGCGGTGGGGTTGTGCCGAGAGAGCTATGAGCGGTTTCATCCGCTGGCAAAAGTGCCGGCCACTCCGATCAAGCCGAAGCGGGATACGCGCTCGCCAGAGCCGGGAGACGAGAAGCCGACCAAGGCAAAACCGGCGGACCTTAGTCTGGCCGACATTGCCGTTCTGTTTAAGGCGGCCAGGGATGACCGGGAAATCCTGTTAAGCCGGCTTTTTTATGCGTCGGGGATGCGGGTGAGCTCGGCGGCCGCGCTTTGCTATCTGGACATTTTCTATGGAGAGCGGCGGCTGTTTTTGCGGGAGGCCAAGGGCGATGTGGACCTGTATGTGCTGCTCGACCAGGGCACGGCCGAGATGTTGCGGATGTATCAGGACAAGGAGCCAATCCGGGTCAGCTTGTTTGACGGGATCAGCACGCGCCAGATGAACCGGCTGATTTCCGACATGGGCGAGCGCTCCGGTCTGCAGGCCATCGCGGAGCCGCTGGGGCGGAGTATCTCGCCGCACTGTTTTCGACACGCATTTGCGACCCACTGTTATGAGGCCGGTATGAACCTCTATGACATTCAAAAACTGCTGGGGCATGCCGACCTGGCCACCACCAACGATTACGTTGCCCAGCACTTTGAGCGGCACCAAGCGGTTTATCGGAAGTGCACGGAACCGCTCTGAGCGGCCCAATTTAGCAGGCGGGCTCGGACTGAACGACTCGCTTACATCAGGAGTCGATAGGGACCGTTTGTGTAAGGCAACGCGTCAGAACTCCCCTGCACAAAGCACTTGCTCGCGCAGCAGCTGGGCGGCGTTCGCGCTTAATAGATGACTCTTAAGGTTGAACGCGAGCGGGGAGAAACGTTGTAAAAGAGCTTTAGAATAGAACGTAGGGTATACCATTGAAGAGTTGAGGCAGCTGTTAAAGGGATCATGGGTGTTTAGAAGCTGCTGGAAGCCCCCCGCCTAGTGGTTCGAGGCGCATAGTGAGGCTTTGAGAAAATCGCGGCCAGGTCATCGGATGTGCGTCAGGGCCGACGTCGATGAGAAAGTGGAGGGATTGCAGGACAAAAAGGCGAGATTTGGCGGTCGGGAAGGCATGGCGAAGCCAGGTGTGGCTGGGACGTTGGTGATAGAGGATGGTTTAGAGGCTGCCGAGGGAGAGGGGAGGGCCGCGGCGGCTCAAGCTGTTTTCGTCGAATGAAGTGGGTAGGGCCGCATCGGAAGTCTCCAGTATGACCTGCAGGGCGCAGTGGAGCGTGGGGAGGGTCTGGAATGCGGCCTGGATGGTAAAAAACTCGGCTTCCGCGCGGAGTTTGACGCGGTTGAAGCGTTGGCGGATTTGACGGTCGGATATGCCGGTTTTGGCGCGCAGGGCGGTGAGAGTGACCGGGCAGCCGGCGCGACGGAGTTCGAGGGCAGCGGCGGTGAGCACGTCTTCCAGGTCGGCGCGGGGGCCGGTGAGCTGGTCTGGGGCGATGTGATCGAGTGTGTAGGAGGAGAGAATCAAGACGTCCAGGCGGCGCACCGGGGTGGATTCTTCGGGTAACAACTCGCCTTGTTCATGCTGGTCATTGCCTGTGTTCCAGGGGCGGCTACGGCCGACGGCCTGGCGGACCTCGCCCAAGGTGACTTCTTGCCAACGGGCGTCGAGGCGGGGGTCGAGATAGCCGCGACGGCCTTGCTGTAGGGATTTGCCGGTTTTGTCCTGGATTTCGGTTCGAGAGATGCGGCTGGTGGTGACGAGGCGCGGTGCATCGCCCCAGAGGGCCTGGGCCTCTTCCAGGAAGCTGTGAGGATTGGGTTTGAAGTCGCCCGCCACGATCTGGAACTGGACCGATTGCATTTCGTTGGAGCCGGTCTGGTTGCCGTAGTGGCGGGCGTTGATACCGGGGAAGCGTTTTTCGATGGCCTGGCGCACGGCGCTACCAGCGACCAGGCCCCAGTCGGAAGAAGACTCTTCAGGATGTTGGGCCTGTCTGGTTTCTAGAGCCTGACTGATGAGCTCGACCAGTTTGGAAGTAGCTTTCATCGTGTAGGGGCCGGAGGGCGCCTGGGAAACTTTGGTGCGGTTGGGCATGGTGACGCGGCCGTGGAAAACATGGATGTTGGCTTCAGGAAAGAGGCGCTGGAACTGATGGGCTGCGCTGCCAGCGTTCAGGAGAATGACGGTTTTGCCGGCCAGGTCGAGGTTCGCGCGGGTCCAGAACGAGATGCCGTTTTGTTTGACATGCACCATGGGGTTGTAGTTGCCCTGGCCGCGTTGTTTGAGCTCTTGATGGAGTCTTTGAGCCAGCCGTAAGAAAGCACGGTGGGGAACGTCGGAACGCACGTCGCCGCTGCCGTGATGCAGAGGATGGGGGTCTTTGGCCTGACTGGCCAGGGTCAGATAGAAATCCAGTTCTTCCAGGCTGCCCAGCTGGATGGCCAGCGCGTCTTGAAGGGGCTCGGCGTTCAGGCGCGGAGCATCATAAAGAAAGCGCTTGGAGGGAACCGTGGGCAAGAGAGCCCAGAGAGCCTGGAGCAGGGGAAGCATGTTGGCGTAGTCTGGATCGCGCTGGGACCATAAAATCGCTTTGCGGATTTCTTCCGTGTCTAAAAATACTTGATCGACCAGGGTTTTCTCCAGGTCCAGGTCGTCGAGGAGGATGGTGGAGAGGCGTGCGATCACGGAAGGGTCGCGCAGGGAGTTGGCGTTGTAAAGATGGCGGTCTTTGGTGGTGGCTTTTTGGGCTAGGAGGAACGGTTTTTCCGGGATGCGCGCAAAATTGCCGGCGCACTCGGCATGTTGGGGGCACGACTCGCAAGCCAGCTTGGTGGGAGCTCCCGCGTTGATGACTGTCAACATGCGTCGTGGTTCTCGGCATGGCGATTTTTGCGTCGCTTCGCCATTGTTAAAACCGTAGGTGGCGCCGTAGTGGCGGGCCCAGGCGCTGGTTCCCGCGAACTGTTCTCCTTGCTCGTGGCGGGTGGTGAACAGGCCGATCTGGCCTTTGAGTTTACGGGACTCGTAGAGTTCGTTGACCAGTTCGATGGCCAGGTGGGTCTTGCCGCCGCCCATTTCTAAGGCCAGGTGATGGACGCTGCTGCGTTCGGCCAGGAGTGCGGCTCGGAGCCAGGGTCTGGCGGCCGCGCGCGCCTCTTCTAGGGTGGCAAAGGGTTTTTCGAGGATGGGCTCCGGCTCGGGCTGGTAGGGGATGCAGGTGAGTTGGGAGTGAGGAGCCTGAGGGTGGGCCAGGAAATCGTCGATTTTGCCGTATTCGGGATGGGGCCAGCAGGCGGTTTCTACGTGAAAACCAGCTGAGTGCAGGCGTGGTTTTAGATCTTGGGTGGATTTTTGGCCGGCCGGGTCGGGATCAAGCGCCAGGAGAACGCGGCGAATCCCCAGCTGAGAAAGCGATTCGGAAAGACCGGCGTGGGCGGTGGCGCCGGGGATGGCCAGCACGGTGACGCTTTCGCCGTAGAGACGGGGCCAGAGGGTGGCTACCAGGTCGGCTTTGATGGGACCTTCGACGACGATGGCCAGGGTGGCGGTGGGTGAGGTGTGGTGGTGCAGGGGGGCGCCGGTGCTGGCCTGGCTGTGCTTGGCTTTCCACCAGAGGAAGCGCGTTTTTTGCTGGACCAGGCGCACTTTGCAGGCGACCAGGAGGCCGGCCGAGTTGTAGATGGGTAGGAGCAGGCCGGGGAGGTTGGCGCAGATCAGGCCGCCAGAAGCTCTCTGAGAGGGCTGTAGGAAGGGCAGGGAGAGGGCGGCTTGCTCTCCTACCTCGGCGATGACGGCGTCGGCCACGGCGGCTCTGAGGGGCCAGGAAGTGGGTGCGCTCCGATAGCCTCTTTTTTGCCATGTCTGGATGTCTTGAGGAGACAGGCCGCGGTCGGCCAGGTGCCGGATTTCGGGGGGGTGGAGCGAGAGAACTTGGAGGGCGGCGCGATAGGCGCGGTCCAGGATAGCGGGTTCAAGAGCGGTGGGCTCCGTGGAAGTTTTGGAAGAAAGCAGAGGGATGGAAGGGCGGTCCAGGCTGAGATGGGTCAGCAGGTCGTCGCCACTGCCGTCATGGCGACAGACCACGCCGGAGACGCCGCAGCTGAAACAATGGTAGCCGCCGCCCTCGAAGACGGCGAAGCTGGGGTGGTTCTCTTGATGGAAGGGGCAGCAGGAAATGAGCTTAGAGCCCCCCTTGTAGCCAACGATTCTGGCCTTGAGGAGCTTACCGGATTGCCGCAGGGCTTCCAGTCCGGCCATCATGGTTTTAGGAGGTCCGGAACCTGTTCTGAAGTTTTTTCACAAAAAAGTACTCTCTTGGGCAATAGCCCACTAGACCCGAGAGCATCCTTGTGATAACCTGACTTTGCTTATTATTCAGGTTTTCGGGTGGCAGGGATGCTCCCCGGTGGTTTCAGGCCTCGGTTCCACCCGAGGCCTTTTCCATTTTTTAGGCTCTTCTGTGAGTTGCTGTGTTCCCGGTGTGTGGAAAACAGGCATGCCGAAGAGAGCTGGCTAGAGCATGACATGCCATCCTAGCGCAATGAAAGCGATTCAACCAGCGAACAAAGGGTCGAAAACTTTTCAATATGACTTTTGTTTAGGGGCGAACCTTGAAGTCCAGCTGGTAGCCGGTCTCTTCTTCCAGCGCGCGGGCTAAGGTTTGAAAAGCTTCGGCGGGCGGGGGCTGGCTGAGAGTGACCTGGACCAGGCCCTCGGTTTTGAAAAACGCGGGCTCTTTGCGTAAACCCCAGGCGCTGGGGATGGCGGTTTTTACCTGCTTTTTGATCAGATCCTGATTGGGTTCGCTGGCGAAACGCAGGGGCCAGCCGACTTCGCTCTCCAGATGAGTGCGCAGCTCTTGGTGCCGCTGGGCCACTTGTGGAGAGATGAGAGCGAGTTCGATCCAGCTGTCTTCCTTGAGACTGCAGCGGAAGAGCGGGATCTTTCGTTCCAAGAAGGCCTGGCGGATGCGGGCGAAGGCCTGGTTGATCTCGAGTTTCTTTTCGAGTTTGGGTTGGGAGGCGGCAGGGCTGGGTGAGTTCTGAGAAACTTCTATTTGCAGCTGGTGGCCCGTGGCTTCCAAGAAGCGGGCCTGAATAGGTGCGAAGTCGGTGTCCTGAGCGTGAACTTTGGCGACCACGCGGTTCTCTTGCAGATGCAGCGACGGCGTTTTGAGCAGGGTGCAGTCGGCGGGCAGCATGGACTGAACGGCAAGCACGAGCGCGCCTTGATGCACACCGGGAGTCAGGGAAACCTTCCAACCGGTTTCTTCCTGAATCTTTTGGAAACGGTCGGTATAGCGTTGGAGAGCGACGTTGGGGAAGTGAAAAGAGAGGATCAGCTCGCCCTGGGCGACTTGCACTCCCTTGCGATAGAGGTCTGGCTGGCCGGGAAAGAGTTGTTCCACCAGCTGAAGGGCCTGGTTTTGCTCCCATCGCTTTTGCTTGGGCCTGGTCGGGCTGTCGGGGATGCGGCGGTAGAGTCCGTTGGAGTGATGGTAGCCGGGCGGCTTGAGGTCGAAGGCGGCTTGTGCGAGCTGGAGCTGCTCGGCGGTGCAGTCGTCACCGTGCCAAAGTCTGGCCATTTCCTGAATCGAATAAAACCGGGTGCCCAGGTGCTGGCGTAGTTGTTCCGCATCAAAGACAGCGCCGCCGCCCACGGCTTCTTGAACCACTTTAAGAAATTTGCGGGCTTTGTAGTTGTGCTCAAAGCTCTGGCCATTATTGGGAAGGTGGATTTTCGCCGAATTGCCGGCGGCGTCGGCCAGGCTCGAGCGGGCGCCCGCGTCTCCGTGCACAAGATAGACGTCTTTGGGACCGAGCTTGGATAAGACGCCGAGCATCTGGGCAGAGTCGGCGTGCGCAGACAAATTGTAGCGGCCGACCTTGCAAGCGACTTCGACTTCCTGATCACCAAAACGGATGGTGCGACTTTTGCCGTCGGCCAGGTCGAGGACGCGCCGGCCGGGGCTTTCTTCGTCCTGATAGCCGGTGATGTAGATGGCATTTTTCGAGTCGGTGGCCAGAGCGGCGGCATAGAACTGGGAGGGGCCGCCGGTGAGCATGCCCGAGGAGCTGATGATGCAGCAAGGTTCTGGATTGTCGAGGATAGCTTGGCGTTGTTGAGGGGCCTGGACGGCGATGGTGTGGGCGCCTTCGTGAAAGAAGGGATTGCCGATTTTCTGCATGCGCTTACGCAGATCACGATTGAGAAAATCAGGAAAGCTGGCGTAGGCGGAGCAGACGGTGCGCACCATTCCGTCGACGTAGATGGGGAAGGACGGAATTTTCTTTTTGCGCTGGGCTTCGACCAACAACAAGATGGCTTCCTGGGCGCGGCCCAAGGCGAACGCGGGTATAAGCACTTTTCCTTGGTGGGCGATGACGTCAGCAACGCACTGAACCAGGCGCTGCTCTTCGACCTGGCGGTTAGCGTGCATGCGGTTGCCGTAGGTGGATTCGGTGATGACCAGGTCGGGTCGGGCTTTGGGCAAGACCATTCCCTCCACGGTTTGCTGACGATCGAGAGAGTAGTCCCCGGTATGAAAAAGACGGCCGTCGGGGGTGTCGAGCATGATGGAACAGGCCCCCATGACGTGGCCGGAAATCGCAAAGGTGGCCACCAGGTCGGGGCTGCAGACGGCAAAAGGCTGTCCAGGCTCGACGATCTGGAATTGAGCCAGCATGGCGGTGACGGTGTGCTCTGGGTAGAGGGGGAGCTCTTGTTCCTGCTGCCAGCGCGACTCCATGATGCGCAGGGCGTCGCTGAGCAGGATCTGGGTGAGTCTCTTGGTGGGGGCCGTCGTAAAAATGGGGATGCGCGGGTAGGCGATGTGGACCAGGGGGAGGGCGCCGATGTGATCGGTGTGGGCGTGGGTGAGCAGGATGGCGTCCAGCGGGCCGCCGTCCTGGATCTGGGAGAGGTTGGGGAGCCGGTCTGCTTCTCTGGCACCCATGCGAATACCGGCGTCGATGAGGATGCGCTTGCCGGCGACTTCGAGCAGGGTGCAGGAGGCGCCGACTTCGTTGGCGCCGCCCAGGAAGGTAAGCTTCATTCACGGACGGTTCTGGCTGAGCGGGGGAGGGGTCCTTTTGTCACGGACCGTGTGTGGCGATTTAAAGCATGGCGATCTATCCAGCCCCCAACATTCGGTGAACCCAGGCCGGAGTGTTTCGCTTGAGCCAGCTGGCTCGTGGTGGAGAAGTTTTGAGCCCTTCGGTTAAGGCCGTCTTCTCCCGTTCGAAGTCTTCTTTTTGGCGCTGATTGTCTTCGGCCAGCGTTACCTTTTCGGCCTCGGCCTGGTCGACTCGAAGCTGAACCAGCTCCATTTGCTGCTCGACTTGCCGAGTCCGAGCAGCCTGCTCCGCCAAAGACTCCGCGTTTTCAGAAAGCGCCCGGCGGTAGCCGGTCAACTCCCACTGCATGGCCATCGCTTGACGCTCGAGTTGGCGCATTGTTTCTTGCGATTGGTGCCTCTGTTCTTGAGCCTCTTGAAGAGTGCGCTGAGTCTCGCGCAACAGCTTGAGCACTTCTAGATGAGCGGCCAGCGGAACGATCTCGTTTGCTTGCGAGACCGTCTCGTTTAGCGAGACGGTCTCGTGGCGTTGCGGAACGGTTTCGCGAGACGGTTCCGCGGAACGGTTCTGCGGAACCGTCTCGTCACCCAAAAAACAAAGGTCGGCAGCTCTTACAAGATACCGTTCCCCGTGGGGGCCAGGTGCTTTTTTCAGGGAGATGCCTCGATGCTTCGCGCGACTGCGTAGGGCCTGGGGGGTGATCCCTAGCTCGCGAGCAGCTTCGCGGATGGTCATGTGTTCCATGCTCCAGACTTCCTGAAAGGGGGGGCTTGAGCCTGTCAGGTGATGAAAATTTTTAAAAACGGAACGGTTTCGCGAGACCGTTTCGCGAGACGGTTACAGAACGGTCTCACGGAACCGTCTCGCGCTATGTTGTGGGGATGCGGACCGCCCCTCGAAGCGGTTGGCTTCGTCAACCAGAAATTTCCAAAGTAGTCTCGCACGGAGGTAGCTTCTTTTGGAATGGTTTTCACAGCTCCCTCGATGTACTCGGGAAGAGAGCCGGGTTCGGGGTCTTCGTAAGGTCTGTCGGGGTCAAGCCAGGTGGCCGCGAAACGCTTTGCTCCGAGAAAGTAGGTCGTAACCAGATACTGCCCGTCAAGCAGTTGAGCAGCTCCGTGGAATTTGATCCCATGAATCTCGTCGGCGATGCTTGCTTTGACCACCCATGGACTGCCAACGGGCGCTTTGGTCACCCAATGGACCTGCAGGCCTAATTGGCGAAGCAGGTCAGCGGCGGCAGGTTCGGAGCCTTTGCCTTCCACCAGGCAAGTGGGCGGTTCGTGGGCGATGGGATAGCGCCAGTGCTCGCGGGGGTCGAATTTCACCGAGAGTTTTTGGCCGCGCTTTGTAAACGATCCTGCTCCGGCTTATTCCCGCCGAGGCATATCAATGCCGAGGGAAAGTCCGGGAGACATTGAAGATTCTAGCAATGGCTTCAGTGGATGACTCAGCAGCCTGGGATGAATGGATAGGGACCTTTTCTTCTCAGGGGGAGCAAATTCAAGCTAATTCTTGGGGCTTCTGGAAAGACAAGTCTTTGCGACAGCAGTGTCTTTGCTTTTTCGCGGGGATAGCGGTCTTTCTACCGGTAGGACTGAAGACCGTCACTTCGTTTGAGTCTTTCGTCGGCCCCTTTGCAGAAAAGCGGTCGGCTCTGAAACAGGCGGGTGAAACAGCCCCTTTCAACGTTTCCGCCACAATAGAGCGGGCTAAGCCCGCCAAGATGGGTGTGTTGTCTAAGAGTAAGGCCAAGAAACGATTCCTTGCTGTGAACACCGGGGCACGACTGAGCTTGTTTTCCATAGAGCCGGACGGTAGCGTTGCCTCAGAGCCGGCTGATGTTCTTTCTTTGAGCTCCATTCAAGATCCGGGGCTGGCCCATTTTTATCAGGGCAGCAAGCTGGTCGTGCATCCTCGGTTGAACGTTCTTTACGAGTGCAGTCTGGATGCCAACCGGAAAAAGCTGCTCATCTACACCTATTCCTTCAATGAGAAGGGCAAGCTCACCAGGTTCGTCCAGTCCCCCTTTGTGTTTGATGTTCAAGGGCTGAATTTTCGCGGGGGCGCTCAAGGAATCGACCCCTGCCTGGACGCTACCGGGACTTACCTTTACTTTACACAAGGGTCTTGGGGCGGAGCGACCGGGCAGGGTCCGCAGATTCCTTACTTTCGCGTGGACTCTCGTGGGGTCATTGAGGAGCCGAGGATGCAGGTATCGCTCGACCTTCGTACAGATCAGTTTTACAGCATCAGTCTTGAGCCGGGTCGAGCCGAGAGCAATGACCTTTATGTCGATGTCACGACATCCGAATCGTGTCACAGCAGGACGGTTTATCACTGTGAGGTGCTCCCGAGCGGCTCTTTTGAGATCGATAGCCAGGTGAGTGCAGGCGAAGGAACCTTCCGGGTTCACGCTTCATCAGGGGCATTTCTTCGAGAGAATGGCTATGAAGGCTGGTTTCCCAGGAGTTGGGGAGGTCTCGCTCTCGATGAGCAGGGCCGCATTCTCCATTATTACTCCTGGCCGACTCAAGGATTCTTTTTAAAAGAGATGATGCCGGGCTACGCCGTTGGCTTGAAACCGTCCGCGGATAAGACGGAGTTTCGGCTCTTCACCCTGGAACCAGGGGATGATCGCCCCACGGCGACTTCTACGAAAGTGATGGCGCCGCGATTTCCTGATCTAAGAAAGGCCGTGAGCAATCCGGAAAATCAGCAAATCTACCTTCTGAGTCAAGACTGTGAGGGTCTTCAATTGCTTCGAGTTGCTCTCGAGGATGGGAGGCTGCGCACCTTTGGGCCGCAGAAACTGGACGACGACGTCGGTTCTTTGAGCGGTAGCTACGGCAAGGTTCAGATTCTCTCTCTGTGAGTCAAGGCTAGATGCAGCCAGGGAGGGAGCGGATCTTAATCCTCGAGGACCAGGAAATCCTAAGATTAGAACTCCAAGACACGTTGGTCGATGAGCTCTATGAGGTGGAAGCGGTGGAGTCGGCCAGGGACGCGATTACCATGGTGGAGTTCAGTTCTTTTGATTTGTTGTTGACGGACGTTCGTCTGGGCGGGGCGATGGATGGCATCGCCGCGGTGGAAGAGATTAAGAAGCGGCGTCCGTCGATCTACACGATCGTCTTAACGGGCTACGCCGATGATCTGGTGCCTTCGCGGGCCATGAGGCAAGGGGTGGATTTCTATCTTCTCAAGGAAACCGTGACGGAACAACCTCAGCGGCTTTTGAACGCGGTGCGTATGGTCTTGGATACACAGAAGTATCACACAACCTACCAGGGTCGGTTGAGTCAGATCTTTAGGGGGGCGCGACGTTTTTTGTACGCTCTGAAGGGTGAGGTGCTACGTCAAGAGGAGACGCTGGATGCCATTCGCTATCGCCTTTTTAAATCGATCTACATTGGGATTCAATCCGGTAACTTGGTGCAACAGACGGTTCTGACGTTGTGGGACCGGCTGATGCCGTTGGAGCTGGAGTATGAGCGATTGATGCAGGTGGCGGGTCCGGAGGCAGATGCTTTGGGAAGCCGATATTTTTTGGTGCAGCAAGAGGCAGAGGAATGGGCGCGGACTCGCAAATGGACGGCGGCTTCCCCTCGTCAAGCTGGCGAGATCGGGCTGTCCCAAGTGTCGGTCTTTTATCAAGGAGTGGCTCAAGGGAAAGTCGAGCTGGCTCGATTTATTGGCGCGCCGATGTTGTGGCAGGGGGGTCCGAAGGGGGACCAGGAGACTTGGAGCCTTTTATTTGGGTAGCCTGCAGTGCCAAGATGGCCGCGCGCATGGTCGGAAAGCGTTTTTCGGGTAAATGCTCGTACATCCGTTCCACGACCTTGGCCAGCTCGCCGAGATCAGGAGCTTCTCGCGAAAGTTTGGGAAGTCTTCCCGTGATTGCCGTGTTGGCAGCCATTCTGCCATCGTCGTTCGGGTTGGCGGGTCGGCCCAGTAGCATCTCGTAGAGAACCAGGCCCACGGCATACTGGTCGGTGGCCGGGGTCGGCATCGACTGAAAGGCTTCTACCGGAGCGTACTGAGCGGTGCCAATGAAATTTCCGCCAGTGAGGCGAGTTTCGCTGGATACATAAGCGAGACCATAGTCCGTGACCTTCACCACTCCTTCCCGAGTTACCATCAGGTTGGCCGGTTTGATGTCGCGATGGACAATCGGCTCTTTTTGGCCGTGAGTATAGGCTAGGGCGTCGCAGATAGGGAGAATAAGTTCTAAGGCAAGTTGAGGCGGCATGCCTTGCGGGTAGCGGCGCAGGAGCTTATGAAAGTCCTCGCCGTCGATGAATTCCAAAACGAGATAAGGCTTGGTAGCATCCAGGTCGTATTCCAGGAGCTTGACGATGTTAGGATGATCGAGTTTCTCGAGCGTTTTGCCTTCGCGACGAAATCGTTTAAAGAAGGATTCTTTCGAAGCCTGGCTGGTCTCTTGTTCTTTGTCTTCTTCCAACAGGGATTGGTGAATTACTTTCACAGCGAAGCGTTGAGGGCTGGCGTGAAAGAGTTCTTTATCGCGAACGGCTAGGAGAACTTGACCACAGCCTCCTCCGCCGACCACCCTCAGGGGAACAAACGGTCCGATGGGAGCTTCTCGTGGATCTCCGCCCAGCGCCAGGATTCGTTTTTGTCTTCGCTGGTTACGCAGATGGCGCCAGGAGAAGATGGCAATGGCGGTGCTCAAAAAGACGAGAGTGGCCCCCAGTGCGAGGGTTGCAGAGCGGTGCAGGCGGTAAGTCTGGCTTAAAGTCGCACTGGCTGATTTCGGTTGGAGCACCAGCAGACGATCTTTGGGCCAGTCGTTCAGGCCGGCTTGAAACTGAAACCGGTCGAACTTTTCTTCTTTGTCCGTATATCCATCTGCCCGGAAAACCAGGCGGAAGTCGCCGTCAGGAATCTCGACGACGGAGCGGGATACGGGGCAAGGAATGAGTCCGTCTTTGGATGTGCCGACGAGATAGACTTGCACTTCCGGAGGGTCGGTGTGCAATCGGATTTGCTTGGGCTGTTGGGCGGGAAGGCCAGTAGCCAACAGCAGGAACAAGAGCGTTCGGCGCATGATAGGGAGCTTCTCGACCCGGACGATTTTTCTTTCGGTCCAGGGCCTCCTAAGGTGAACTAGAAGCTCTTCTCATGGGGCGCCCCGAACGATTGATGTGGTTTTTCCAGGCGATGGCCACGATGCAGAGCAGCGGGCTCTCGCTGGTGCGCTCTTTAGAAAGCTTCGACATGGGATCCGATCTGGTTTTACGCAAGGCAAGCCAGACAATTCTAGCGGAGGTTCTGAACGGGCGCTCACTGAGCACCGGGATGTCACTTTGCGTCGGAGTCTTCAGTCCTTATCAGGTGGCTACCATCCGGTTGGGGGAATCAGGACCGGGAGTGGAGGCCGCTTTGGCCGCTTTGGCTGAGTCGGAGCAGCGAAAGATTCGCCTTCGCCAGCAATTTCAAAGAAGTCTGATGATGCCGGTGTTTCTACTCGTCCTGGTGTTCTTGTTGAGCGTGCTGTTTTTGCCGTTTTGCATTTTCCCAGCCTACTTGCAGCTTTTGTCGGGCCTTCAGGTGCCAGAGGTGGGATGGTTTGGAACTCTGGTTGCGGGAATGCGGCTGACTCAGAGTCCCATTTTTCAACTCAGCTGTATTCTGTTACTAGGGATGTTTGGATTCGTGGCTTTTCATTCGGGCCAGCGCGAGAACTTTTGTCGGTCGCTGCTCTTAGTGTTGGCGAAGATCCCAGGCTATGGGCCCTATTTTGGTGGATTGTATGGTGCCGCCAGCAGTTGGCAGAGCCTGATAGCCGGACTGGAAGCTTTGTTCTTATCGGGTTCGCTGGGGGAAGTTTGGGGACGGGCAATTCTTTATTTGCGAACGGCTGAGTTTTCGGCTGCTTTGTCTGCTCAGTTGGAGGCAGGCGGAAAGCTGACCGATGCTTTGCGCCCAGCCGCGGTCGCCAGCGGCTCCTTGCTCATTTTTATGCATCATCTGCAGATGACGGAAGCCATCCGCGAGGGCAAGAAAGCTTACGAGGCGCTGGCGGCACCGGGAATTTTCCCGCCGATGTTTCTGCAGATGATTGAGACGGCGGAAGAGACGGGGACCCTTTCCGAGGGCTGCAAGAAGTATGGCCAGTTTTTGGCCGAGGAAGCGTCGCTGGCCATCGATACAGCTGTTTCCCTGCTCGAACCTCTGGCTGTCCTCTTCGTGGGCGCGGTCATGGGAGTTCTGGTTTTGGTGATGATGTATCCTTTGGTGATGGTGGTTCAAGCTTTATGAGACGTCGCGGGCTGAGCTTGGTGGAGGTCATCATTGCTATGGTTCTGGTTGGTTTGATGGCAACCGTTACGCTGGGAACGATGCTTGCTTGTGCTCAGCCCCAGAAGCAAATGGTTTATCGCGAGCAAGCCATTCAGCGAGCGGCGGCGGAATTTGCGCGGCGGAAAGCCCAGAATTTGCCCGTAGGAGTGATGCCGGCCAGCAGCGAGCAGTGGGAGGGGGTGCTTTTTACAACTTCGATTCAGGTTGAGGCGGTCCCCAGTTACGATCCGAGGGATTTGCGAAAGCTGACGGTGAAAGTTGTGTGGAAGTCGTTCTCTACCGAGCAGAGTGGATGGGTCAGTGGCACCACTTTTTAGGCGAGGGGTGACCCAGCTGGAATTGATGGTCGCCATGGCTCTGGGCTTGATTGTGATGTTGGCGGCGACTTTGTTGTATGTCTTCGTGCTGCGCAAGTTGTTTTGGATTGAGGAGGCGACGGATCGGCAGCTTCTGGCCATGCAAGCGTTGGCCAGCGTGCGCACGGACTTGCGAGAGAGCTCCGTGGAGGCGGTTTTTGCAGGGCCGGCCGATGTCCTTGCGCTAGGAGTGCAAGCCATGCCAGCTCGTGGCGGTGAGCGTCGATGGCTGGCTTTTCCCGTGGTTTATGCGAACCGTGCCGGGACTTTGATGCGATTGCAGAACTTTTCTTCGCCAATCACTTCCGTCAGTCCGCCAGCCTGGGACCCAGGTCGTCTGGAAGCGGCGCTGCGGGGTGAGGGGGGATGGCAGCGCCGAGCTTTTCGGGGGTGCGCACTGGGCAGGGTGGAATTGCATGGGGACGTGGTTCGATTCTCGGTCAAGTTTCTGCAACGGCGCTGGGATGGCACGAGAGAGGAGCAAACCTTGTCTGGAGAGGTTGGCTATCGGCTATGATAAACCAGCGAAGAGCCGGGGTTTTGCCGCTGGTGCTGGTTCTGACGTGTTTATGCGCGGGACTGTGCCTGCTGGTGATGGAGCGGCATATCGTGCGCATTCGCTATACTCGTCAACTGGAGGAGACGATGGAGGCGGAGCATCTGGCCGAGTCAGGCATCGCTGCCGTGATCGCGCGGGTCAAGCACGAGCGAAGCTGGCTGCCGGCCGATGGGGTTTTGCGAGCCACCATCCCTCAGCCCAGTGACGCGAAGGCCGGTTTTGTGGTGCGTTTTGGACCCGAAGCGAGCATCAACAATAGCAAGGGCGATACCCCGCTGCCGCTGGAAAAGCCGATTTGTCCGCAGGGTTGTGTTTATGTGGTGTCGGTGGGGAGTTGCAATGGCTATTTGGCGACCGTGACGGCTCTCGTGGCCAGTCCCCCTTATCCCTATTCCATCGCTTCCTCTGGGACGATTCGCTCTCGCGACGGCATGGTCATGGGCGCGGTTCCCCCGGGTTTTGACCCCGCCTCCGGGGTGCTCGATTTAAAGAAACTGGGCAAGGCCGAGATGATGACCCAAGGACAGGACGACGGGGAGGGGGCGGCGCTCTGGTTGCGGGGCAAGAACACCATCGTGGGCACCGCCCGCAGCCGCGGCTCGATTGAGGTGACCCTGGATGACGAGGCCTCGGCGCCGGAAGAACTGGAAGGGGTGAGCGAGGAGGTGGTGCCCAAGATTCCCCTGGCCGAGCTGACCAAGGCCGGCGACATTCAGACCCTGCCCCGCGCCGAGTTTTCTGAGTTGGAGAAGCTCAGTGGCCAGTTGCAGTATAGCGGCGAGTCCCTGCATTTTGCGCGCGGTGTACAACTGAATGGAGCCACTCTGCGGGTGAAGGGGAATCTGGTGATCGATGGGCCGGTGACCGGAATCGGAGCTTTGATTGTGGAGGGGGACGTGACCTTGCGCGGGGGCGCGGGGCTTTCGGCGGACAATCAGTGTGCCATCGTCTCGACCGGGTCGGTGTCGGTGAAGGGCAGCGGCCAGGGCTCTTATTTCCAGGGGCTGATTTATGCCGAAGGATCTCGAGGGATTTCGCTTTCCGATTGCACGGTGGTGGGCACGGTGCTGAACGCCGGCGAGGTTTCTCCGGGCGTGGGGGCACCGATGCAGGTGGAACGGGCTACGGTGGCTTTTCAGTCGCAGAGCGTTTCACAGACGGTCGATCTTTCCGCGACGGGGGTGGATGATGGGAACGCCGCTCGGAGTGCGCGTTTGAAGAAGCCGCTGCCGCTGTCCTCGTTTTATGACGAGGACAGAGGCTGGCAGATTCCCTCCAATGTGCGCTCCTCTCCGGACGCGGCCAATCCCCTCGGGCTCTCTCCGCTGGAGCTGGCCCTGCTTCCCTGCCTGGAACTGCGCATCAACGGCAAGTGGTATGCCAGCGCGGAGGAAGCGCTGGCTGCAGGGGCCTCTCAGGCGTCGGTTCGCACGGCCATTGGCATTGCCGGATTGGCCTACAATCGCGCGTTGCAGGCGGCCAAAGACAAGCCACCCGCGGAAAATAGCAGCCTTTCCTTTAAGCTGGATCTGAACAAGTATCTGCAGACGGCCGGCAGGCTACGAGTGGTAAAACTGGGCCGCCTCTAGGGAATGCCGCAGGAGCCGATGGGCACGCTGTTGATGGTGCCCAGCTGGGTAATAGAACCGGTGTTTTCCGCGGCAAACCCCGCGAAGTTCTCGATGTTGTAAGGGGCGCTGGGATTGTTATTGCCCAGTCGATAGACGTCGGAGGTGACGTTCACCAGGCGCAGGCACATCAGTGCAAAATCTCCGTTATCGGCCTCAAAACCAAAGCCGGCTCCGTTCTGGTTGGTCTGGGTGTTGGAAATGCGCGCTTTGAAGGTGGAGCTGTCGAGGGCCTCGAGAAGGAAGCCTTGAAATTGACCATTGCGCACGATGCCCTGGTCGAAGACCAGGGTGACGTTGCTGCTGTTGAAGGAATCCACCAGCAGGCCAAAGAGGCTGGGGCTGTCGCTGAGGCAGCCGGTCAGGGTGGCGTTGAAGGCGCTGGTCTGGGTGGTGTTGACCGACCAGCTGTTGCCGGCGAAGGCCACGCCGTTGCCGGCCCGGTTGATGGTGGTGTTGGTCTCGCTCCAGGTGACATTGGCGGTGTTTGTGATATTGACCAGCACGCCATCCGTGGTGCTGTTATTCACCGTCTGGTTGGCGATGGTGAAGTTCGAAAGGCCGGCATTGTTGCGCACGGCCAGGCCGCGTCCTCCGTTGTTGGTCAGGGCGTTGTTGCGCAGGCTGACGTTGCCCACCACATTCGTGAAGGCCAGCCCATCGGAGGTGGTATTGGAAATCGTGCAGTTCTGCACCGTAAAATTGCGCGGCGAACCGGTGGCCTGGACGTTGCCGCTGCCATTGATTTTCACACCAGACAGAGTGGTATTGTTGGCCATGGTCACCGGGCCGGTCAGGGCGGGGGCGTTGCCGTCGAAGGCGCGCAGAACCTGGCTGGTCGCTAGCGCGACGGCCGTGTTTAAGCCGGTGCTGGTTCCGTCGCCTTGAAAGACGACGATTTCGGCCGGGTTGACGCCGGCCGCCGTGACCGCTTCTGCCAACGTTTTAAACGGATTGCTTTGTGTTCCCGTGCCGGTGGTGGTGACGTCGTTCTTTACGAAGAAACCTCGGGCTCCGATTTGCACGGTGACGGTGGCGGTGGACGAGCCGGCGCTGTTGGTCAGGGTATACGTAAAAGTGTCGTTTACGTTGGCGGAGTTGAGCGGCGGGGTGTAGGTGAGCTGGCCGCCGGCCGTAATCGCGACAGAACCGCCCGAGTTGCTGGGGTTTTGAAAGGCGGTGACGGTGGCGCCGTTGAGGGTGTCGTTGGCGGTGACCGAGCCGGTGAGCACGGAGTTGCCGAGGGTCGTGAAAGAATCGGCTACGGCGGTAGGTGGGTTGATGGGTGTGGTGGTGGGATTGGGAAAGGGCCCATACGAGAAGTTGTTGTCGTCGCTACCGCAACCCATCGCGCAGAGTGCGGCGGTGAGAGTGAGTGCTTTGGCGATATGGCGCATGGGAGACCTCCGGACCTGACATCTGGTGCTGGCGGGCTCTTCGTACTTTCTTTCGAGATCCTTTTTGACAAGAGTCCCTTGACAGTTAGGAATTTTCGAGTGGTGGAGAGCTTCGGGTTTGCGAAGAGCCAATAATCGACGATTAGACCGCTATACTCGTCATTTTGAAGAAACGGCGGAAGCGGAGCATCTGGCCGAGTCTGGCATCGCGGCCGTGATTGCGCGGGTCAAGCACGAGCGAAGCTGGCTGCCAGCCGATGGGGTTTTGCGAGCCACCATCCCTCAGCCCCATGGTGGTCAATGTGAGGGCGGCGGTGATGTTTGTGCCTTCTATTCAAGTCGTTGGACCTCATCTGTCTGTCAGAAGGGCTTGCTCGATGGCAATGATTGCATCAGATATATGTGAGAAACGCTCTTCTGGCTGGGGCCTGGTAAGTTTGCTGAGGCAGTGAGTTGCCTTTCCGAAGAGCGGCGCATAGGACTCGATCCATTGGGATTCCGACAAGTCGTGCACAAGGAACATGTTCCACTTTCTTGGGTCTAGGCCAGCTAGCATCTGGGCAAAAATAAGCCCCAAGAGAGGTTGATCCGAGGCAGGGAGCGGCTCGCTGACCTGGCCAAAGCGGACTTCGCAGGGGAACTTAAACGTTTTCGCGATCTCTTGGCACTGTAGGCCTCGTGCTGCTTGAATCTGCGCAAGGCTTGCTTCTGCGTCGAATCGGATCAGCCGTGGCTGACCGTCCGCTAAAACCTCAATATCACTGATTGTGAAGCAGCCTGAGCAGAGGCCCTGGCGATGATATTCTTGGACTTGGAGAAAGATTGGCCGGAGGAGAGGCCAGGCCTTTTTCAAGGGCATCCCTTCAGGCGGAATCAGGCTACTCAGAGTCCTGGGTGCAAAGGCGGCGTCAATTGCTTCGATGGCGTCTTTGAGAGTTCGGTAACGCAGCGTGTAGTCATGGTTACCCATTTTTACAAGAACGTTGCGAAGATCAGGCCAGTCACGGAGGTGAGACCAATGAGGGTCTGTTTCAAGGCGCTCTTGATTCACCGTGGAAACGGAAAAGTGGAGCAATGCGAAACGAGTCTCAAGGCCTCTTAAGATTCGAGTAAATAAGTAGCTGAGCATGAATTGATCCGATTCGGGGATGGGTTCTTCTATGTGTGCAAACTGGATCTCGATGGGAACAAGCCAGCTTAAATTCATTCTCTGCTTCTCGAGAGGACCTCGCGCTTTAAGCTCTTGGAGTTGCTGAAGCAACGAGGTTGCGTAATCTGGACTAAAGCGATTTAGAGTGGCCGGTTGCCCTGGAATCATCTCTATATCGTCGATGCTTATGCTGCCAGAGCATTGCCCTCGCTCATGGTAGGCCTGCACTTGCAAAAAGATGGGCTTGAGAAGCTTCCAGGCTTCGATGGGACGAAGTCCGCCGGGTGGAAGTTGATGTCGTAAGGGATGGCTTTGCTGCTGAAGCAGAAACAAATCGAAGTCGCCGTGCGCACCTAAAGAAACAGCTTTGCCCGTCTGTATCGAGGTTTGAACAAAATCCTGGCTGGCTCCGGCGGGAAGGGCCATGACTTGTCGCTTCAAGCCGGATTCGTTGGTGGCGGAGTAGACTCGGACTTCCTTGTATTCTGGTAGCAATTTGCGCAGTGTGTAGCCTTCGAAAGTCCTTCCCAGTAACGGGTCGGTAACTTGAGAAGAAGAGGCTTCCGCGGTAGCCCAAAGCTTATGGTAAGCAAGGTAGTTGGCCAGGTTGGCGCGGCGAAAGGCGGGGTCGAGAAACAGCAGGACCGATTGCTGGAACTGCTCAGCAGAAATCTCGCCTTGTTTGAGGACCTGGCAGAGGCGCTGGAATTTTGGCCAGGCCAGGGCGGGGTTATCGGGCCGAGAGAGTGTTTCCTGGGCAGCGGCCGCCAGAATCCGGCTTTCCACTGTGGTGTAACTGGTCAGAAGTTTGCTCCAGTCGCCCGGTTTGGCCTGATGATAACCGGACTCGACTTCTAAGAGATGCAGATAAACGGGGTAAGCATCCTCAGCGCTGAGACGGTTGGAACGAAGCAATACAAAGAGACGCTGGAAGCAGCGTTCGCGGAGTTGGCTGAGCTGCTGGAGCTGGCCATCATAAAGCCAGGAGAGAGCTTTCTGGGCCAAGGCTCCAGGGGTCTGCAAGAATTGTGCGAGAGGGCTGAGGATGTCGCTTTCGCGGTCGAGGGTGAGCCTGACGACGGCCAGGAGCTGAGACGTTTCGACGGGTTTGAAGAGGTAATCGTCGGCCTGGATCTTGGCAGCGCGCAGTGGAGCGTCCTGGTCTGTGAAACCGGTCAGGACGATACTCCGAATGTGGGGGCGGAAAGTCTTGATCCTTTCGATGGCGCCGACACCATCGAGAGGGCCGGCCATGCGAACGTCGCTCAGAATGAGGTGGAACGGCTGTTTCTGGGCGCAAGCGATGGCCTCCTCAGCGGAAGCTGCCTGGGTCACTTCATAGTCATGGTCAGAGAGAGTGTCAGCGACAAGCTCGCGGAAGGTGTCGTCGTCTTCGAGAACGAGAATGGATTCCATCAAAACACCGGCTTGCTGTAGATGATCAGATTGGGCGTCGAGTCGAACTGCTCGAATTTTTGGTGGACAGCGATCACGAACTCGCCTTCTCCAAGCTCCCGGGGGAAATGCGTGGAGATGTGCAGCCAGTCGGAGGCAACCTCTGAGTAGATTCGGCCGTTCCAGGAGACATTGCTCGTGTTTCCCCGATTGTAGAGACGCAAGAGCTGGCGGGATGGGGACCACTGGAGGGTTGCTCCGTCGGCTTCCACCGTCCAGCCTCCATCCAGATGGAACTGAAAGCTACATTGTTCGGTGGTTGAGAGAGCCTGCTGGAGCAGCGCGAAGACCTTTTGAATTTGTGATGGATCTTTATCTGGTGGCAGTGTCAGGTCTTGGAAGATGGCGTCGAGGCCGGTTGCCTTCCATTGAGTCGGTAGTAGTCCCAGCCGGGCTTTGGAAAAGCTCAGGCTGTTGTTGATTCGCGCGCAGAGCTTTGAGTTCTCTTGGAGCGAAATTTCCGGCTGGTCTGGAAAATGGACCAGCTGGGGGTCGAAAAATAGGGCGGTGGGGTTCATCAGAACAACAAACTTGCTGAAGGCTTCGAGATCCCAGGAGAACACGAGCATTTCGGAACGTTGGGTGGCGAGTTCCCGGCCGAGCTCCGCGTCCTTGGGACTGGCGAAGAACAGGCCCACTCGGGTCTGGTCCTGGAGGGGATGAAAGTTCTGGAGATGGCCCCAAGCCTTTCGCTTGACCGGCAGCCGCCGTGTCTGTTTCGCCAGACCGTTTTCTCGGAGCCAGATGGAGTGACCGACCGCGTTGCGGAAGGCTTGAGCGTTTCGATAATCGATCGGTGATAGAGTGAGAGTTTGTGGGTCGGATGAAACCCAGGGCAACCGCTGGTCCGCGATTCGGGTAGGAGAGACCATGGTGGCAACGGCACTATATCGAGCGGTCAGTTCGGCCAGGTCATGAATGCTTGGGGAAGCCAGGATGATCTCAGAAACGTCTGCTTTCATAGCTATTTCCAGGAGTTGGTCCGCTTCCGCCCAATCCGCCGTCAGTAGAAAGATGGCGGGAGGGGCGGAGACTTCTTCGTTGAGAGGCGCCTCAAAGGGGTCGGTGGCGGGCCAATGGGGGTTCGTGGCAAAAGCACAGTGGTTGAGTGCGGAGACGGTTCGCCCGTCGGTGTCTTCGCGCCAGCTGCCCTTACAGTAGTGCGAGAGGCGACCGCTGGGTAGGACAATCCGTCCGAAACTGGCTGTTGGCCGCCAACGCCGGAAGACGGCCGACTCGAAATGGCGGGAGCAGAGGAGGGTCGCAGGGACGAACCAGTGAGCGTGGTCGGGGACTTCGTCGGCAACTTCTACCTGAATTCCCAGACTGCGAAGGTGGTCCAGTGACGATTCCGGCACATTTGGCCCGATGACCCAGCAGACCGGCGTCAGCTCTTCGGCTTGCGATGAATTCATACGAAAGAGTCCTTTTCCTAATAGGGCACTGTTGGCCTGCCCCTGAGTCTCAGTCAAAATAGAGAATCAACTCCTGGCAGCGATTCCAGTCCAATCGCGTCTGGGTAGTCAGGGCAATATCCCAGGTGGGGTTGGGCTGATCGGGCCAGCGGCAGCTGGTGATTCGGAATTCGCACTCTCCCCAGTCCCCGTGGGCGAGCACGCGTGAAACGGAGCGGCTGAGTTCGGGGAGTCCCGTCATTTTAACGAGGAGAACTTGCCCTGTCTCGGGATGATGGAAGTGGTCTACAAGGTAGGCTCTGATCATGGGCCTAGTTTGTAGGTCCGATTTCTACGAAATTTCTACCAAGACGGCCAGATGTTTCCGTTCCATGGACGCGATCGGCGAGCTATGTTAACCGGGCCAGTTGTGGGACGGAGCTGAACGAAAAAGTTAACAGAATTGGCCCCTTGGGAGTACTTTGGTAGAAATCAGTCCGCTACCGTTGGGTCATGGCACCTCCAAAAATTGAGCAGCGCACGATTACCGTGCCCCTTCATTGTACTAAGAACCGGGCCTTTGCTCCGGTTGCGACGCAGCAGCTGACGAACCGTCTGGACGCTTACAGTTCGTCCTCAGACGATGGCCAGTCTCATTGGCGGCCGAGGCGGAATGGTCAGTTGGCTCCGCCGGCGTCTTCTGGATGGATGGAAACGGCTTCCGAGATGGAGCGCTATGTTCGCAGTGGGGAATCAGCGCAAGACATCGCAGATTTTGCGTTGGGCGAAGTGGAGGGCGGGGCGCAAACTCTGAAATCAACGGCCGTGGGGACGGCCAGGCTGATTCGACATCCCATTCAGTGTGCGGACCAGCTGGGCCAGGCGGTCATGAAATCGGGCCCGGCGCTGTCGGAGTTCTCGAAAAACTCCGAGGAGATTGTGGGAGAGGCGATCGAAGGTAAGTGGAATCACTTTCTAAACGCCAGCAATCGCGAACGCGGCCAGATGACCGGGTCGGGTTTGACTAACGTCGGTTTGACGCTGGCACCGCTGCCCAAGATGACGACCGTCGTTTCCAGCGGCTGGAAGGGGTTCGCTCGCGCTCTTTCCAAGGAGGCTTTGGCAAAACGGATCGGCTCGTTGCCGGGGAAGAATATTCGTCTATGGCGGGCGGTGGGGTCGGCTGAGCTGGAAAGTATCAGCAGGACCGGTAAGTTTACTCAGGCGCCCAACGGGGCTGAGGTCAAATGGTTCTCTGGCTGCCGAGCTGATGTCGAGGCCTGGAGGAAGTTACCGTTCAATTCAGGAGAAACGCGGACAGTGGTTAGTTCGCAGATCAATCGGAAATACGCCCACAGCTTGGGCGAACTACCTGGTGAGGGCGAGGTGTGGACGGTTCATATGGACGACTTCGGACAGTTCGGAAAGATTAAGAAACACCAGTGAGCGCCAAGATTCTCCTTGCCGATTGGCTGCGAGTCGCCAGGACCGAGATTGCTCAAAATCTTCAAGAGCTGGCGATCAGGCTGGAGGACTATGCGGTCTGCTACCAGCTGTTTCTATCCGGGTTGAGCAAAGCTCTGCTAACAGAAACGGAGTTACTCCAACACCTGGTAAGCGAGGACGGCCGGTTTCCGGCGGTTGCGGACATAGCTCCTACCGCGATCCTCGGTAATTGCTTCATCTTAGCGGTGATGCCTTCGGGGCACGCCTGGGTGTCGGAGGCAGAGCTGACTTGGGGAGGTGTTGAGAAGGGTCCTTTCAAGGCCTGTCCCTGGTCCCTGCCCAACCCAGTGCTGAAGGGAGGGCGTCCGACCGTAGACAGCTTCCTAGAGAACGGGCAGAGGCTAGACATTACGCTTCAGGGCAATTAGCCAGGGAACAAAAGCAGGTTCCTACCTCGGTCTGTGCCGAATCAGACGCGAGACATCGAATCAGTGGAGACTACGTGTGCAAAGCTGCTTTTAGATTCACGAACGCCAGGGAGCTGAAATGGAGAAGGTTTTCTGCAAAACCAAGAGCGTGATAGCCGATCACCCGAAAGCCGGGCCGCTCTTGGATGTCGAGTATATCCCGGATCCCAGATACAGTTGGGAACAGGTGACGGCGTTTCTGAAGCGGGAAGGGCTTGTTCTGAAATTCGAGGGTCCCGGGGGGACGGTTACAGTGAGGCCGGTGCAGGTTGAGACGGCCACTTCTTTGACCGATCGACCTGGCATTCTGGTGGGGCTGGGCGAGAGCGATCCTGAGCGAATCCCCTCAGGTGTACGGGCCTGGCTTGAGCATTCAAACTGCTCCTTGAGCTGATGATTGCGGGCTGGAGCGGACGGATTGGTGGATACTTGAGCGATAAAACACCCGAACAGCTGAGGGCGGAAATCAACGCGATTGAAGCCGATATGAAGAAAGAGCGGGATGCGGCTCTCCGGCCTTTTCGAGCTATATGGGGAGTCGCATCAGGACTTATGAAGATCACCTGGGCGGTTGTTAAGATACCGCTAGGTGCTTTGTGGCATATTTCCAAGGCGCAGGTCGAGAGTGATCGGAAGCTCCGCGAGAAGATGAAAGCCCAGCGCGACCAGGCGGCGGAAAAAGAGCGTGTCAGATCTGAAAAGCTTGCGGAGCTGAAGAAGCAGCTCAAGGATGCCACCAAATAGGAGAGCAAGAACGTGGAGCAGCGAAGAAACATAGAGATACCATCCACCGCCGACCTTGTTTTTGAGGAGTCAGTGTCTTTAGAGCCTCCGGACACCAAGACCCTCAATATTGCAGCTCTGGGTGGCCTGCCCCTTACCGTCGCGTGTAATAGCGACTTTGCCTGCGAAAGACTGATTACAGCTGGGCCGCCCTCACTCATTCGTGACAAGCAGTTGGGTCGGCTTGAAATTACGCTGGTAGCCCCGGTTGGCGAAGGCGTGTTCCAAATAGACCCTGAGATGGCGTTTGCTCCCAGCGTTTTCATTAAACATAGCTGGACTACGGTCAGTCCAGACGATGCCAGGCCAACGACGACCGTGAATCTTGCCGTTTTTGTGCAAGGCCGACGAGCGACGCGAATAGAGTTGGTGGAAAGCATCCCGTCCAGCGTCAGGCTCTTGGATGAGGGCTTACTGATCTTCACCCGAAGGGATGCTTGCGAGGGGCTCTACATCCCGACCTCAACAGGAAAGCCATACGCGACTCTTGTTATAGAGGCTGAAGGCCTTACTCGTCCGCTTCAAGGCTCGGTTGCCCAATGCACCGTGCAGCAGATGGATAATGGCATGCTGAACCTCTCCATCCTACGCGAGTCCGGGAGTGCGGTTCTTTCCGCGCTATTTCACAATCAAACCTCGGAGGCCGTGGACGAATACTTCTATCAGGTCGAGTGGCGCCTTATTGCGACTGCGCCTAACGTCCGAGAACTGCGCGCGGAGTTTCGTGTTTTTTTGGCGCAAGTTTAGCCACTCACCCATTTTCAAACTCGTTTCTGGCGCGTCCAGTTGGATTACACCCCAACCCCACGTCAGCCGGCGTGGGGTTTTGGCGTCAGAGTAGACCCGGAAATTGAATTTCTTGACACCCAACGGTGACAGCCTTAGACTCTAACTTGACACTTTCTCAAGCAACGGAGGATCAGTAACATTGCACGACCGGAAGCACCTCCCGACCGTTCCAAAAGAGATATAAGCAACCCATGTCGCCCCACATTAACCAGTTCTCGTCCCCACCCGAGTCACCGATCAGCTTTTCTGCATTGACCCACGGCCATCGTTGATCTGGTGCGCGACTTATCGAGCCGAGGGAACCTATAAAAAGGGAATCGTCGTCGGGAGTTTCGTCGCCTTGGATCCAACTGGGACAGCCCGCAATTTTTGTCCCCTCCAGTTCCAGGAGTAACCAGTAGCGCCTGTACTGCTCAATTTGGTCAACGTCTGCCTCATCCAGCGCAGCGACATCCCAGGTTTTGTGCATAACTCCAAAAAGAGCCTCGAGGACGTGCCCGGGAGCTTGTTGTATGAGTGGTCCTGTAAAATCCATTTCAACCCACTCGAATCGTAGATTACGGGCGTCAAACGGATCGTCAAGGTCTGCAAATACCAAAAGTATATCAGCAGGCAAGGGTGGGTCGGCAGCAGCAGGGATGTCGATGAAGTTCAGCTGTCCAGCAAAGATGAGGGGTTGTCCTCGGTTGTCACAGGGCCACGCCTTATCGGCGCTTCGGAACGGTAAACCGCCCAGTTTAGTCATTCGGCGGTCAGGCGGCTCTCCATGGGCGAAAACAAAAACTGCTGTAGGTGCGGTTTCGATCTGCTTACCAGCAAAAAGCTCCTGCCGCAGTTGTTCCACCACTGCCAGGTCCTCTGGCCCTACCAGAGTGGTACCCTGGGGCGACATCAGTTCAACGTGTCTTTCCACATCGGTCTCATCCGAATAGTTTTCGGGGCTCGTACGATGGCGCTCGACAACAAACTCTCTGGCCTCGCGGCGCAAGCGATCCAGGGGAAACACTTGAATCCAATGCTGAAGGTCAAAGACCTGATGAAAACAGCTATTAGTCATTTGCCATTCAGGCTGCCTCAACCACCGATAGATTTGCGTCGCTTGGTTAAGCGTTTCGCACTCTGTGAAAATTTGACCGCCAGTTTTAGCCTCATCAGCTCGCTGAGAGAAACTCCCTCACTGGTCGCTTCTCTTTTGAGCGCTGCGTGCAGGCTCCGGGGAATGACGATGGTTACTCTGCCAGAGAGAGCCTTGGTCTCTTGGTTAAACGCTTCGGCCTCTTGAGCTCTGAGAACGCCCAGCTGCTGCTGGAGCCATCGGTAGATTTCAGAGGAAATCATTTGCTTACGGTCAGCTGGCGTAGCGCACTGAGCCGTGAGCTTTCCCGCCGGCCCAAAGAAGTGTGCAGAGAACTCGGGGGCGGTGACCCCACTCTTCAGCATTTTTTTCGCTTCGCTCTGCAGTGCCTTATCTGAAGCCTTCATGTCGTTCTCCTACAGAAATCGAACTTCTACATTGCGGTCGAGCTCTAGATACATAGCTTCCTGGCCGGTCTTGCTCTTGAAACGGCGTAGAATCTTCTCCAGCTCAGGGACTTCCTTCTCTTCGAGAATAACCTGATAGACCGCGCTGGTATCGAGGGCCTGTTCTCCGGTGGCCATCCGCCAAGTTCCCTTGAAGTAGCCGGACATCGTCCAACCACTGAACCTCTCGAAGCACAAGTCTTCGACCCGGCTGATTTCAGCCTGCAGGTCCTCGCCGTTATTCCCTTTGACCGGAAGGTAGAATGTCGCTTTGATTCGAGCCACTCATCCACCATTGTATATAGTGGTGGGTTAAACCTTCGCAAAGCCGCAAAACCTCTGGGCAAAGTCGTAGCCTTACTGGTTAAGACGTCCCGTCAAACAGGCAATCATGTTTTCGTTCGAATCGAGCGAGAGCAGAGCTTCGTACAGCGCCTCATCCGACCGCTTTTCGCACAGCTCCGCCATCGCGGCATACGCTCTCGATTTTTGAAAGCTTTTGCCCCAGACCGATTCCGGTTCGCCGGCCTCTTCCTGGTCGAAATACAAGCTATCGAACTCATCACTGAGCCGCCGGCACGCGGGGCCCAGTTCACCGATCTGCTTCTCTGTCATCGAGTCCGCCAGAAGTGACTCCATTTCTGTATGTAGCGAAACGTCATTTTTCAGGAGTGCCTCCCGAATCGCTCGCTCAAGCGCTTCCACCTGTCTTGGCTTGCTGGCTTGACTGAAAAGATCGGCCAATATTTGGTCAGCTGTCTCTAACCGGGTCAATTTCCGGTCCACCTACGAAGGCATCCTAAGATATTGGGGTCACCTCACGAAACGGAAAAAATCGTACGCTAAGGATTGTGGAACGGCCTCAGTGCCCGGAATTTGCCAGGTTGAAGCTTGCTTGGCTTCCACACGTAATCTCCCGTCAAGTTGATATGCTCCCAACCGAGCGGTGACAGGTGCGTCAGCAGGCTATCGTCCACCGCCACGCCATGCTCTTTCAAAGCCTGCACCGCCCTCTCCAAATAGACCGTGTTCCACAGGACGATCGCGGCCACGACCAAATTCAGGCCCGAAGCCCGATAGCGCTGGTTCTCAAAGCTCCTGTCCCGCAGCTCGCCCAGGCGATTGAAGAAGACAGCTCGAGACAGGCTATTCTTGGCTTCCCCTTTGTTCAGACCAACCTGGACGCGACGGCGCAATTCAACACTTTGAATCCAATCCAGAGCGAATAGAGTCCGCTCGATGCGCCCAAGTTCTCGCAAGGCGACCGCCAGCCCGTTCTGGCGAGGATAGCTTCCCAGTTTCCGAAGCATCAGGGAGGCCGTTACGGTGCCTTGTTTGATCGAAGCGGCCAATCTGAGAATCTCGTTCCAATGGGCACGGATGAGTCGGACGTTGATATTCTCTCCGAGAAGCCCGGCCGTCGCTAGAGTTGGATACGCTTTGGCGTCTCCGGCAATGAAAAGGTTCTTGTCTTTCAAGCCCCGGATGCGCGGGGCGAAGCGGAAACCCAAAAGGTGCATCAGACCAAAAACATGGTCAGTGAAGCCGGCCGTGTCGGTGTAGTGCTCTTCGATGGCCAACTCTGATTCGTGGTAGAGCAAACCATCGAGAACGTGAGTCGCATCGCGCACGGGCACGCTGATCACTTTGGTGTGAAAAGGCGAATAACGATCGGATATGTGAGTGTAAAAGGTGACGCCCGGGTCGTTCCCATACTTGGCGTTGAAGTGGCTCGCTGCCTGGCCGCTTCCCCCGGCCCGGAACCACTGGCCGTCGGAGGAACTGGTGGTGCCATCGCCCCACCAGTCTGCAAATGGTTGATGGAACTGAGCGTTCACCAACTCAGCCAGCGCTGCAGAGTAGGTCTCGTCGCGCACGTGCCAGGCTTGCAGCCAAGACAGCTTGGCGTAAGTCATGCCAGGCGAGGATTCGGCCATTTTTGTTAGTCCGAGGTTGATGGCGTCGGCCAGAATCGCCGTCAGAAGCAGGTTCTTGTCCTTGGCGGGTTCGTTGCTCTTGAGGTGGGTGAAGTGCCGGCTGAAGTCGGTCCAGGTGTCGACCTCGACGAGGAGATCCGTAATTTTGGGATGAGGCAGTAGTGCATAGGCCTGCCGCATCAAAGTATCCGCCTCGTCGGGAACTGCGTTGGTCAAAGGAGAAATCTTTAGTCCAGCGGGAGTGACCACGGCATCAGGCAGCTCGTCTTGAGCAGCGAGACTCTCGACTTTGGCCAATTGCTCATTCAGCAGCGTCAAGCGGCCCTCCAGAAAAGCTTCGCAATTCAGATTGACCGCCAGGCCCAGCTGGCCATCGCCAAGTTGCGTGGAGAAGCGGGTTGGAGACAGAAGATACTCTTCAAAATCCTTGAATTGGCGGGAGCCTTGGACCCAGATGTCCCCCGAGCGAAGGCCATTTCTCAGCTCAGACAGCACACAGAGCTCGTAAAACCGTCGATCGATTCCCTCATCACTCTGGACAAGGCTTTCCCAGCGCTTCCGAACGAAACTGGTCGGCGCATCCTCCGGTACCTTTCGCGCCTGGCGTTGATTCATGCTTCGAAGAGTCTCCACGCCGGCGACGATGGCCTGAGCAGCAGGCGCTGCTTTAAGCGAGAGCGTCTCCAGCAAAATGGGCGTATACCGGCGGAGTTGGGTGAATCCGTCACCGATCAGGGGCAGATAGTCGAACTCCACCGGTTGAGTCAGCTTTTCCGCCTCGGTAACGCTCTCACTGAATCTGTCCCAGGGCAGCACAGTCTCGATGGCTGCGTAAGGATCGCTGCCGCTCTGCTTCGCATCCAGCAGGACACGGCCGATTCGTGAATAGAGCCTCAGCTTGTCGTTGATGTCCTTTCCCGACCGCTGAAATCTTTCAGCGTGAGATTTCTTGGCGCGATTGAACAAGGCCCCGAGAATCCGGTCATGCATATCGATGATTTCATCTGTCAGAGTGGCCTGGGCGTCCAGCAGCACTGCTACCACCGTAGCGTGGCGGCGGGTCGATTCTAAATCTCGGAGATGCTGGGCTGTCATCTGGCTTCCTTCACGAGCCAGCTTCAATAAACGATTCTGGTGAATGCGCTGACTGAGGCCCTCCGGCAGAGACATTTGTTGAATGGCTCGCAGGCGCTCAATATGGACCAGGACATGCTTTGGATTCGGAAATCCGTGCGGCTGCCGAAGCCACGCCAGCTTGCTGACGGCGGATTCATCGCCTGGTTCCAGCAGATTGTCCAAGAGCTTCTTCTGCGCGATCGGCAAATCAGCCGTCAAAGCCTTGTAAACACGTCGATTTCGGGGTTTGGGGAGCAACGGAACAGAAAACTGATTTAAGAGGTCTTCGACCGCCTCAGAATTCGGGAGATGGTCGCCGGGTGCACACTGAAGAGCCTGGCCGCGTCGGCTGCGGTCTTCT
>JALHNH010000060.1 GCA_022843625.1 Bryobacter sp.
TTGGGTAGTGGTACGGCAGCATGCTCTGACCATCCACCGTCTGGCAGTTGGCGCTTCTCGATCGCCGCGGACAAGTATTCCTCGCCGGGTAGGGCAACGGACTTGAGGGCGAGTTCTTCCAGCGTAATCGCGGGCCGGTTCCGAAGAATGCCCGCCAAGGATGCGGGGTCAATCTGCTGAGTCATGGCATGAATCTAATCTTCATTTGCGATTCTTCACAGCGAGTTCGACGAGCTTATGGGATGGCTGGCCATAACAGGCCGCTGTTTTGTGGGATGGCTCAAAGTTGGGTTTGAAGAATGGCAGAAGAGCCGCTTTGCCTTTTGCCGGCCCAGGAGTGTAACAGCAGGCACCGCTCAGGTGACTTCTTGGAACTCCGAACCTGCTCTACGCTGCTTTCATGTTCTCAGGACCTGAGGAAGTAGCGATCGGACTACGATCAGCGGGTTACGCAACCGACCCAGTACTGGTTCAAATCATTTGGCTTGCGACGGAAATGCAAAAGCCGATTTTGATTGAGGGCCCACCTGGTACAGGGAAGACATTCTTGGCGCAGGCGTTTGCGGCAGCGGCTCGGACCGACCTCATCCGGCTCCAATGTTTTGAAGGCATCACCGAGCGGCAGGCGATTGGGTCATTTGATGAAGCGCTACAACGGTTGTTTTTGGAAACTCAGGCCGACGTAATCGATCGTCAATGGGAGAGCCTTCGCAGTCACCTCCACTCATTGGACTTCTTCACTCACGGCCCATTGCTACAGGCAGTGCTGCAACCTCGCCGTGTGGTCCTGCTGATCGATGAATTGGACAAAGTTGACCAGAAGTTTGAAGCTCTTTTGCTGGAAATCCTCTCCGATTGGCAGATCACGATTCCCAAACTCGGCACTGTCAAGGCCACGACCGTTCCTTTCGTTGTGATGACGTCCAATCAGGAGCGTCGGCTGGGAGATCCACTCAGGCGGAGGAGCCTTTATCAACGCATCGAACATCCCGATGTGAAAAAGGAAGCCGAGATTCTGGACATCCGTACCGCCAACGCTCCGCTGGAACTCAAGGCACAAGCAGTCGGTTTGGCTCAGGCGTTGAGGGGGTACAACCTGGTCAAGCCACCGTCCATCGACGAGATCGTTCAGTTTGTTAGGGCACTTCAACTTCTTGGACGGACTGAGGTGAGGGTGGAGGATCGCGATGTTCTATTGCCGTTCCTCGCCAAAACGGAGGAAGACGTGAAGCGACTGTTGCTGAGGGATGGCTTCGGCAGTCTGGTCGCTACCGCGCGGGAGTATCAAGAGCGGGCGCTGGCTGTGATGCGAGACGGAAAGACAATTTTGGAGGCCCAACTTTCATGAGGCTGAGTTTCATCTTCATGCTTCTCCCTCTGTGTTGCCTCGGGCAGCCATCTGAGCAGAAGCGCTGCGCCGACCAATGGCCGACATCGTTCGCGATTGATAGGCAGCTTGTGTACGCCATCATCGAAGCTGAATCCGCGTGGAATCCCCACGCTGTTTCGGTGGCTGGCGCCGCAGGACTGATGCAGTTAATGCCGGCCACGGCTGCCTCCGTTGGCGTGCGGAATCGATTCGAGCCGTGCGAAAACATTCGTGGCGGAGTCGCCTATCTAGCATCGCTTAGGTCGATTCTCGGAGAGGATATTCGGCTTGTTCTGGCGGGGTACAACGCCGGCCCAGGGGCAGTACAGGCGAAGAGACTTCGATACTCTTCTGAGCCGGTGACCGCGTACGTGCGGCGCGTACTGGCGATCTATAGACGAATTCAGCGGGAAGCCCCATTCCGAGGAGGATCAAACTAATGCGGCCCATGTGGAGGCGCTTTACAGCATTGATGGCACTGTCCTTGCTGGAAGTTCAAGGCCAGGTAAAGCCAAGTCTCACCCTACGCGAGATCACTGACAAGGTGCAAGTGATTCGGTTGGCACCGCGGTTTGCGACGGCCATTCGTGTGCCCGAAACCATTAGCTCCGTCATCATCGGCGATCCCTCAAAGTTCCTTGCCGAACATTCAGACAAGGAGCCCTCTCTTGTTGTCGTGAAACCGATCACGGAGGATCCGTGCGAGTCGAACCTGCTGTTGATTACGTCACGCGGCCAACAGATCAGCTTCGTCCTGAAAAATGTCGGGGCAACAAGCGGTTCGGTTGACTTCGCGGTGCGATTTCGAACTGCCGGCAGCTTTCTAGTGCAGGAGATTGGACATGGGACACTTGAGGTCGCCGGGACCGAGCCATTGCGGAAAGTCCAGATGGACGAGGCACCCAAGTCGGCCAATCAAAAGGGACCAGCCAATCCGTTGGATGCGTTGCTTGACAGGCAAATGCGGACCGTATTGCCGCCCCTCTACGGGCAGCGTTCGCCATCGCCTGAACAGAAGCAGGACTACGTGAAGGCAGGGGTTTCAGAAGTGATCGACCAGGGACGGCAGGTATTGGTGCTTTTCTCGGTTGTGAATCCGCAGAGCCAAGCCATCGAACTACTTGCCCCGCAAATACAGTTGGCGGGACGCATACAGTCTGGAACTCTATTCAAGCGAAGGCGCTGGGGCAGCAGTGAGCAACTTGCCGTCAAAGAGTTCCGCCTCAGCCATAGAAGACTTGGGGCAGGCGAGAGGGCAGACGGTGTGGCAGTTTTCGACAGGCCGAACTTCAAGCAATCGAATGAGGCAGTGTTCTTGCAGATCGCGGAAAGCGGAGCAGTGGATAGGCCTGCGCTTGCCCCAATCGGATTTGGGGTGTCTTCCATTCGTACGGAGGTACGTAGCGATGAGTAATCACGAGGAGTTCCATGATGAGCGAGATACGAATCTTGAAGCATCCGCCCACCAGGAAACACTGGCCCGAGAGGATGTCTTCGGCGATGCTGCAAATAGGCCCGATTCGGCTGACGAGTTAGCGCCCGAGGAACAAAGGGGCTGGTTCACACGGTTGGCCGACCGCCTACAACCAAAAGAAACGCCCCAAACTCGAGACGCAAAGTCCACCGAGAAAACACGAGGACTGGTGCTGCTTGGGCTCACTGCCGTCGGTGGAATCTTCCTATTCTTTGGCCTATTCACCACAGACATCGACTCATCGAAGAAGGCGCGCCCGAGTGGGCCGAGCCTAGGTCGCCCTGCTCAACCGCAAGCAGACGCTGATGTGGCCAATCGCTCCACAGTGCCGCAGCTCAGCGTGAATCCTGCTCAAGGGGAAGAGTCCGGCGAGCTGACTGAGAAAGATGTCCTCGGGACGATGCGAAATCGAGGCACCGATCAGCCCATGACGAAAGAGTCTGGCACAAGACAGTCCAAAACCGCGCAGGAACTTGGTCAGATCGACGTAGACGACCCGGCCCTGGCAGATGCGTACCGTCGGGCCGGGACAGCGCCACCAAAACGTGCGGTCCAGGCAACAGATTGGAATAAGGCCATTGAAGATCATCAGGCGAGTCAACAGGTCTATACGAAACCGGCGCCAGCGCCCAACTCGGCGCAAACCTCCGCGGCAAACCCCGCGGATCTCTTAAAAAAGTCATCCATCGTCTTCGTACGAAGCAGCACAACGGTTCCCCTTGCTGCGCCAGTTTTCCGACAGGAATGGCCTCAAAGCGGGCATCCTCTCCTGTCGCAAGGCAGCGTCCTGGTCGCCCGATTGCAGCATTCTGTTAGTTCCGCGGCCAAAGTGCCAATCGTGGCGGTGATTGAGTACAACTACGAGCAGGATGGAGAGGTGGTCGTCCCAGCGGGATCGAAGGCCTATGGCGAGCTGTCGCAGGCGACTCCGCAAGGCTGGGTCAATTTCAAATTCCACACATTGGAATGGCCTGATGGGCGGCAGGAAGAGATCACCGCTTCGGCATTGAGTATGGAGCGCGGATTGCTGAAGGGCGAAGTGAACGGGAGGAACAGTGGGCGGAAGTTTCTAACGCGGGCCTTAACGGGCGTCGGCACGATTGCCGCGTACGCTGTGGGTGGCCGCGGATTGGGTAGTGGCGCTGCTGGAATCGACAGCTCTGTTCTGCTCAGAGAAAGACTCGCATCCAATATCGCAATGGCCGGAGAACAGGAACTTGCATTGTTGGCTTACCAGCAGAACATCGTGGTCACGGTCCCGGCGAACACGCGCTTCTTTTTGGTGCTTCACGCGCAGGACTCGCGGCAGTTCGCAGGCGCAAGACGCACCGTTACGACTGACGGAATGGAGTTGCGAACTTCGGGACTTTCTCAAGGCAGAACACAAGAGGCTCTAACTGGCGATGAGATTCGCGACCTGCGACAATTTCGAAACGAGCTGCGCCAGATGAACTTCCCTCCGGCCAACGGGACGCCCCAATGATCCTTGGCCATCTGGGTCAGAAATCCGACCAGACTCTGGAGCCGACGAATTGCTTATTCAGCCTGTTCCGCGACGAGATCGACGTTGTCCTTTCACGGGGAACGTTCGTCTCCTTTACTATTGGAAGCAAGATAATGCTACTTCTTTTGGACCAAGCGCCAATCATCCCAAGGCGGCGCCTAATGGTCGATTGGCTCTAGCGAAGGACCTCGTTGGGCGAGTTCCTGGTTGAGCTTCACCCAAAACCTTGGAGATAACTGTCGCGATTTAACTAGCGGATCTAGCCCGAGCGCCAAGTGGCATGGCATTTCAAAGCAGGCCCATGCCGTCTGCACTGTCCATCTGGTCGCTAGGCCCTCCATCCAACGGTCCGCGCTCTCGTGGGCCATATGGCGCGATAGCAGCAGATCGCCCCATGCCTAAAAGAGCGGAATGAAGGGTGTCTCATGAGGATCGCTTAGGCGCAGGTATGGTAAATGTACCCATTGAGTTTTGTCGCGCTCCGTATTCTTGCCTAGTCCTCTGTTGGTCCGGGAACTCCTCCATCAATAGGGGCTTTACGCCCTTGGGGCCGGTCAGTGTCAAAAGCCAGTCACTTTCCCCGCCGGCAACCGAGATCGTCAGCGTCAAGAATGGACAGCATAGCCGTTCGAGGGAAATCCATTCGCCGACCTGACTAAGAAGTATGGCCGAACCGTCGAGATTATAGGAATAGCCGTCAGGCAATTCAGCACGATCTCTCACGCCTGCCCGCAATTTCTTGGTCAGCTCGGAATAGCGAGGGCGTTCGGCTTTGCTGATCGCGTTCAGATTGCAAGCGATGACAACTTGTTTTGCGTCCTGCGACATCCCAACCCCCATGATCAAAATGAATGTGGAAAGCACTTTTCTGAGATTCACTGTCCCACTCTAAAACTTAAAGTAGACTTTAAGTCAAGAAGGAATTGATATGACAATTGGCGAACTGTCCGTCGGCAGCGGCATCCCCGCTTCCACGATTCGATACTGGGAAAGGGTCGGTGTTCTGCCGGAGCCAATCCGTGCCAGCGGGCAACGCCGATATTCTCCAGATTCCCTTCATCAACTCTCCGTGTTGCGGCTTGCGCAGGAATGCGGGTTCAGGCTTGACGAGATGCGGCATTTGCTGCATGGTTTCAGTCCCGGCGTTCCCGCTTCGCGCCGCTGGAAACAAATGGCGGTGCGCAAGCAACACGAGATTGACGAGAAGATCTCTCGGCTCAAGACAATGCGCAAACTTGTTGATTCCGTAGCTGGCTGTCAATGTGCCGACTTGACGCAGTGCGGAAGAATCGCTGCTTCGGTGATGGGTACAACGCAGCAATGAAGGCGCTTGTTTGGTATGTGTTGGCAGCTTGCTTCGAGATTGGCGGATGCTTTTCCTTCTGGGCCTGGCTCCGAATGGCGAAGAGTCCGTTATGGACCATCCCAGGTGCATTTTCACTGGTCGCGTTTGCTTTGATTCTGACGCGTGTTGAAGCCGACTTTGCTGGTCGAGCTTATGCCGCGTACGGAGGCATTTACATCGTTTCGTCGTTGCTCTGGCTTTGGGCCGTTGAGAACACTCCGCCCGATCGGTGGGACGTAGTCGGTTCTGCTCTCTGCCTCGCTGGCGTGGGTGTCATCCTGTTTGGACCTAGGGCAGTTTAGGCCGAAGCCCAGGCCTAAATCGGAGTCATTTGGTGCGGCACGTCGGATTCGTGGCTCATAGCGCCCATCTGTTCTGCGATCTGAAGCGCGCGTCGGACCAGCGCAACAGAAGGCCAGCCGGCAATCGATTGTTCGTCTTGGTAGATCCTACAGCCAAGGCCGTATCCACGTTCGTCCGCTTCTGCGCCCTCAAGGTCCCGGCCATCAATGCGAACGGTCGGTGATCCAATCAAACGCGTCGTCTGTGCATCAGCCTCGTTTTCAACTGGCACAAGCTCAACATCGCCCGCAATCCCCTCAAGACGCAGCGCCTCCCGTACGTTGTTGACGGCTTCGATATACGATGGACACCCGCCGAAGTAATAGAGTTCGATCTTCATCACTTGCCGTCATTCAGCTTGGCAACATATCTGAGCTTCCCGATCGCGGCGATCAACTTCTCAACGGACGTCTTTGCCGGGTCGAAGCTGACTTTGGCTGTTGTCTTCTCATAATCGACCTCCGCAGCCAGAACCCCTTTCTCTCTAACCAGAGTTGCTTTCAGGCCAGAGGCGCAAGCAGCACAGGTCATCCCTTCAACCTTGAAGATCGCGACTGTTTGCCCGACCCCGCCTTTCGCCGCCAGAAAGGTCGAGTCAGCACCGACCCTCCCGCCGACGTATGCAGTCGAAAGTGGTGGAACAGCCGCAAGCAGGGCGACTGCCGCTATTGAGGTGAGAAGCAACGTTATTGACATGGATCCATTCGCAGAAGTTGGCGCGCACTCTGCCCCGGCGCAGGCGGTCTTTCGCTGAAATCGAATTCGAAGGAAGATAGCTGAGCCAAGGAGGAGAGCGGTAACTCCCAAAAGATAGGGACGAAGGTTTTCAAAAAGGCCCGCCGCACCGAAGGTGCCCAAGCCAAGAGCCGCCGCGACCACTGGGCCGATGCAGCAGAGCGACGCCCCAGATGCAGCTAGAATTGACGCCAAGGTCAAGGATTTCTCTTTCATCTCACTCTTCCTTTTTCGTCCAGAGCATCGAGGATTGGGCAGTCGCCGACAGGTCCGTCATCTGAACATTCATTCGCGAGCTTCACGAGGACGCGCCGCATCGATTGCAGCGAGCGGATCTTTTCGTTGAGCGAGTCAACCTTCGCCAAAGCCTGGTCGCGGACATTGGCACAGCTGGCGTTTTTGCTCACCCGAAGTTCCAAGAGTTCCTTGATCTCAGTTAACGAAAACCCGAGTTCTTGGGCTCGCTTCACAAAACGAACACGCCGGATTGTGTCTTCCGGGTACAAACGGTAGTTCGAGCCATTGCGTACTGGCTTACCGATTACGGCTTGGCGCTCATAATAGCGCAACGTATCGACGTTGACTCCCGCGTGTTCAGCGACTTTTCCAATGGTCAAGCCCATCATGCCTTCAGCATAGACCCTAGACCTAGGTCCAGGGTCAAGCGAAAAGTTTCGTAGTTCCTGCTTGACGCCTTCAGCCAGATCAGTCTCGCTTTCAGATCATGGAAATTCTCGGTCTCACCGAGCGGAAGTGTGTGCAGATGAACCATGCCGTAACCTCCCCGGATGTTATCTGATTCGACGACATGCCGGACTACATACGCCGCTCGGTGGCCCGATGCTCTTCCAATAGGCGCGGCACACGCTCCGCCTCACCGTCGACGTTTTTGGTGAGTTTATGCGAACTCTCCGACACCTCCGGCGGTTCTCAGTCCGGAGAATCAATAATCCTTCGCTACCGTTTTAGAAGGCAACTCTTTCTGAATCAGTTTGGCGCGGCATAGAAATCAGATACTCTGGGCTTACCTGCCCAGGAGAGCGTCAATGCCGCCTTTTGGATTCAATTCGAGTGATCGAACTACTGCCCCGCGATTGCGGACAGGCAGACGTGTGACCGACACCGCAGGTGCCTCTTGGGGGCTTGGCGCTCAAAAGAATCTGCTCATCGGTATCGGCGTTCTAGTGGCCACTTGGTGGCTCATGGGCTTGCTAAGCGCAAACCGCTTTGCAGCGCTGGGGGTTAGCATTGCGGGCCTTCTGCTTCTACCTCAACCCACTCCTCAATTCGTCCTCTTCGCTTCCAGAATGACCGTCGCCGTGACGGGTGCGATGTGCTGGACGATTGCGACGGGTTGGCCATCAAGCGTCTTCCCAGGTTCGGCTAACCGATGGGACAAGATCATGGCACTGCCGTTTTGGCTGGGATGTAGCGCGCTTCTACTCTGGCCCTTTTCCACATTTATACGGCGCAAAAGGCAGGAGGCAACTCCCGGTACCTCCAGCGATTTGAATGACGAAAAATGGGCTCAGGTACCTGCAATTCGATTCGAAGACGTCGGCGGTTTCAACCAACAGAAGTCGGAGATGCGGATAGTCGCGGAGAATCGGTTCCTGGCGAATACTAGTGGCATTGTCCGCAACGGAGTGCTTCTCTATGGTCCACAAGGAACGGGAAAGAATTTCTTGGCGGAGGCTACGGCTGGTGAGTTTGGGGCCAATTGGTATCACGTTCGATGTCCGCAGCTTTTGGGGCCGATGATCGGCTCGACAACCACCGAGATTCGAAGAGCATTCGATTGGGCGCGAGCCCATCGACCAATCGTGATGTTCCTCGATGAGATTGACGCTGTTGGTAGCAAGAAGGCGTTACAAGGCGGTAGCGACTCGGGCGGCGCCGGCCGGGAGTACAACACGATCGTGACCCAGTTGATGCAGTCGATCGACCAATGCCGGAACATTGAAGGCTTGTTGATCGTAGCCGCCACCAATCATATCGACACATTGGAACCCGCACTGATCCGGGACGGCCGATTCGACGCAAAGCTGAGGCTGGATTTGCCCGCTGAGGAGGGCAGGAGGGGCGTGCTCCTGTCGATCCTAAAGGAGACCCGCTGGCGATCCCACGAACTCTCGCGAGTAATTCGTCGGACCGTTGGCTGGAGCCCGGCGCGACTCAAAGCCATGGTGGACCGCTCTGTTTTGATGTCGAATGGCCAACCGATCAGCAAGGAACATTTGCTCGCGACCATCGAAAGCATCGGCGGGAATGACCGGCCAAATCTCGATCCAGTCCATTGGGATGATGTCGTCTTGCCGGAGGTCGTCGTTGACGAGATTAAAGCACTGATCCGATTGATGGAGCCGGGCGAGTCGGAGCGGTTGTCAATTTCACCACCGACCGGGCTAATCCTGGTGGGTGCTCCAGGTACGGGAAAGACACTAACCGCACGCTTGATCGCCTCCCTGGTCAGACGGAGTTTCTATGCGATTTCTCCCGGTGAGGTGCTGTCTGGGGTGGTCGGTGGGTCCGTCAAGAGGCTGAAGGAAGTGTTTACCCGGGCCAAGGAAAATGCCCCCTCAGTTCTCTTCTTCGACGAGATGGACGGCCTCTTTCCAGCTCCTTCAATCGCTGTTGGCCAACACGATGTTCAGTTGGTAGAGCAAGGACTTATCGAGATTAGCGAATTGAGACCGGAGCACAATGTCTTCCTGATCGGTACCTCGAACTACTTGGAGCGAATCGACCCAAGAATTCTGCGAGGGGGACGCTTCAGTGAAAAGCTGCACATCGGCTTGCCTGATGACGCCGGCTATCGGAAGTTGATCGCGCGATATCTTGGAAACGCTAGACTCGACCCAAACCTCGAACTTGGCGTCGTCATTGATCGAATCCGGGACCTGACCCCGGCCGACCTTGAAGCAACGATTCAAGCCATGAAGCGATTGGCCTTGCGTCGGATGACAAGTCAGCAGGCTGCTTTGCCGCCTGTGAGCCTCGAAGACCTAGAGAATGCGCTGGCGCGCGTTCGCCCCCAAGTGTAGGTATGATCGATCATCGCGTTTAGTCGCGCGGAGCGTAACGCCATCACAATCACCCAACTCGTTTGGGGACTGTCGCCAACTGCCCTAATCTACTTTCAAGCTTCGGTCCGGTACCGAAGCCGAATCTAGATTTGGGAGGTTCTTCTCATGCAACAGCAGTTTCGACTGCAGATCAAGCGGCGGGCGGCGTTGGTGCTCACCGTTTTCCTGTTAATCATCGTCAGCGCGAATGTGGCCGTCATGGCCCAGAACTTGGGCGGAGCGCCACAGGTCAACGTCGCCGTCCAAGGGCAGACCGGCGCGCAACCGGAGGGCGCATTTCTTAATCTGGTGAACTGGATCGGCAACGTCATTGCCCCTGTGGGTGCCGGCCTCGCCCTCGCGGGTGGGCTGGTCTCCTACGTATCGGGGCGCGGAGTCATGCGATACGTCGTGACTGCGTTGGGATGCCTAGCCGTATCGGGCGTTACGCGACTGCTCGAATTCTGGATTCAGCAGGGTGGTGGAGGTGTGTCTTAGCCCAACCAACGTACACCACAATGGGGCGGTGATGCATGTTGCCGCCCTATTCAAGGTCATGGGTTCATCGATATGCCACCCCTTCTTTACGACATCATTCGGGTGTTTCTTCTGCTCAGTGCTCCAGCGGCATTTATATGCCTGATCCTGGCGGGCATTGCTCTCCGCCGCGAAGGTGGCACGGTGTTTTGGGTTGGTGGCGGGTTCTCGAAACACATGCTGTGGGCCGTCATCTTTTTGGCACTGGAGCCTACGCTTGGGTGGTTTCAATTTCTCGGTATCCCTGTATTCTTCCCTCCAGGCTCAACGATTGGCACGCCTTGGCTGGCTTCGATCCAACAAGGCATCTCGACTCTTGTACAGACATTCGTGGTGGACCGGTTGGCGCCGATATTGGCGGCGTTCTTTGTGATTCGCTCGGTGCTGGATACAGCAAGCGGAACCGGTCCATTGCCGTCGATCTTGAGCGCGATGTTCTTGTTGGCCGTTTCGAACACCCACGCATTGATCGATGCTTGGACACCCGGGGGCGACCGATTCTCGATAGCGGTGGGACTGACTGCGATGTGGAATTACCTGGCTAGTCGAATTCTGCCAATCGCGGCGGGATTGGCCATCTGCGGTGCCGTTCTTCAGTTTGCTTTCAATCGGCCCGGGTATCTGCGGTTGATTCTTTGCGCTGCATGCTTTCTGACAACCAGCGCGCTGTGGATCTTGATCCAGCGAATGATGTAGGAGCTTATCGTGAACTTTCTTACAGGACTCACAAATCTCACGAACTGGGTCGCGAACGTCATCATGCCAACACTCGCGGGCTTGATGTTCGTCATCGCAGTGCTCCGGCTTTCGCGCAACGCCCCGTTCCAATACGCGATGTACGGTGGCTTTGCCGCGCTAATGGTCTCTGGGATTCTTCGGGCAGTCGAAACGTTCGCTAGCCAGCGCGCTTGGGATGACCCCGATGGAGTGTGGATCACTTTGTTGGGACTTGTGAATTGGTCGGCCAACGTATTCCTGCCGCTCTACGGCGTCCTGCAAGTGCTTGTTGCGATCTTGCACTACGGCGGTGCCGGGTTTCGAATTTATCCGGGAGCCCCGTGGGCACGACACGCGTTGTCGGCCATGGCCTGCTTTGGGCTTTCTGGGTTGCTGCGCATGGCTGAATACTTTGTTGCTCAAGGCGTAGGTGGATTGAGTTGAGAAGGAGGCTGTTATGGCATTGGAAGTGACGCCAGTTCATCGGAACCTGCACCAGCGGGTCACCTTTTTTTCCCTCGAGTTTGAGGATTTGTTCGTGGTCATAGGGCTTGCTGCCTTCATGAGCATTTTTGGGCGTTTCCTCAACCGCGAAATCAATGGCATCCCGCTCAACGTTGTGCTGCAATACGCCGTGCCCATCGCGGCGGTCCCGGTCTTGCTGCTCTTCAAATACGGAAAGCCCCGTGGATACCTGCGTGATCTCTGGACCTGGCACGTCCAACCCAAAATCTACTGCGGCCTTGAGGCTGATGCCGAGTTTACGAAGGAGTTCCTGCGATGAACCCACAATCGAGCAAACGGTACGAAGAGTCCTTGCGGAAGCCAGCGCTGTGCGAACTGCTTCCGGTTCGAGAATATCTGGATGGCGTGATGGTGCAGGTGGATGGGAGCCTCGTGGCTGGATATGAGCTCACTGGGCTCAACAGTTTCTACCACGATGACGAAATGCGGAATCGCTCGAAGCATTCCCTCGAAGCGTTAATTCGGTCATTGCCGGAACGGTCTATGCGCCTCCAGATGCGCTTTGAGATCGCCCAAGGCATTGGGCCAGCTCGTACGGAGTACCCGAGGCTCCAGAAAAGCGAGAGCGCCGTGCTGCAAGAGATCGATCGCCACAGGATGAGCCGTTGGGATCGCAGAAGCGAAGAGGGCTATTACCTGCGTCATCTCCTCCACGCGTACTTCATTTGGAATCCCCGGATTCATCATGAATTGGCAGACCGCTTGGCGGGCAGGAGGAGTAAGAGTGCTTTCAGTCTCTCCGTGGAGAAATGTGTGGATCGGGCGCGGCGAGAACATGAGGATCTTCTCTCGGAATTCTCCAGTTTGCTTGCCGGCGTTGAGCAGACACTTATCGCAACGGAGATGGGAGTTCGGCGACTATCGGACGACGAATTGTTTCTAGAGGCGAAGCGAGGGTTGAACCCGGTCTTTGATGACCAGAGCCCCTACCGCCGGGGCGACTACTCGTTGACGTACCGGAGTGCACGCAGCCAGATCACAAACACAAGCATCGAAGACGAACAAGAGAACGTGGTGCGAGTCGGGGGGCTTTTGTACACGTTCATTTCGCTCAAGGATCTGCCAGACGGAACATTCCCTGGAATACTCCGCGAACTGATGGTGCTCGACTTTCCCATCGTCGTGAATGCCGAGATTACGATCCCCGATCAAACAAAGATCCTGGAGCACTTCAAGGGACGCCTTCGGCGCATGCAAGCGGCGCAGCGTGACTCGCAAGGCGGATTCAGGGTGAACATAGAGGCCCAGGTTGCGCAGGCCCAGTTGCAGGACATTTTGCAAGCGGTCATCTCCTCATCCTTGAAGGTCTGCGACTACTCCATGGTGATCGCCGTGCGGACATCCTCCCCCGTCAACAGCCAGAAAGAACTGGAGGAGGCACAGAGGATTCTGAATGATCGCCGCCAAAGAGTGGTGCACGCGGTAACCAGAATGAACGGTGCCCGGGCCATCCCAGAATCGCTGGCGCAGCGGCGCCTATTTATCGGCAGCCTTCCTGGGATGGCCCGAGAGAACAAGAGGGAATTGAGTTGCCTTACTCTCCACGCCGCCGATCTATTGCCGATCGAAATGCCTTGGCAGGGCACTCCCCAGTCTCCGCTGATGCTGCTTGAGACCCCCTACCGGCAGTTGATCCCCTTTTCGCCCAACGACCCCTCCATTGGGGACGCCAACATGCTGTTCATGGCCAAATCGGGCGGTGGCAAGACCTTCATGGCGCAACTGTTTCTGCTGATGATGGCGCGTTCCAATCCATTGATCTCGATCGTAGAACGCGGAGACTCCTACCGTCCGCTCGTCGAATTGATGGGAGGTCGAGTAATTGAAGTCGATCTCGAAGGAGCAGAAACTCTGAATCCATGGGATCTGCCGCCGAGCCAAGTTCAGCCCACCAAAGACAAGATTGCGTTTCTCAAGAATCTAACCCGGCACATGATCGGTGATTTGGGGCAGACCGATACTTCGCTGCTCGACAACATCTTGTCTGAGGCAATCGCCAAGGTCTATAAGCGGGCGGCGATTCGAGCCGACGTGAAGACGCCGACCTATTCCGACCTTCGCGATGAGCTTTCGAATTGGAACGATGAGGAGCGGATCGAACATATTCGCAAGCTAGCGCAACTTGCCTCGATTGCCCTCAGGCAATGGACCGGCGAAAAAGGCGTGTATTCGAGGCTCTTCGATCGCCACACCACAATTCGAACAGACGCGAATTGGCTCTTCTTCAACATTGAAGGCCTCAGTTCGGATTCGCGACTGGAAACCGCGATGAGCATGCTGGTGGCGCAGGCCATGTCCGAGCGAGCGTCAGGGAAGTCAGGCCAGCCATCGATCACAGTGCTCGATGAATGCTGGGCTTTGCTGGACTCGCCGGTTCTCGCCGACTGTGTTGTGCAGTTGTTCCGTACTGCCAGAAAGCGCGGCGCAAGCGTTTGGGGCATCTCTCAAACGCTCGAAGACTTCGTCGGCACCACCCAGCGACCAAAGGAGCACGGCGCAGGCATCCTTCGAAACAGTTCTGTGAAGATCATCGGCCAACAGCCAGGCGACGTTGCCCCGTTGGTTGACCATCTCGGCCTCAATGCGGTGGCGCTGAACGAGATTAAACGATTCGCTGCCCCTCGCAAGGGAAGGTCGGCAGAAGTACTTCTGGTCTTAGGCGAAAAATCGGATACAACGCAGACGATCCGGCTGGTGCCAACCCCAGTTGACTACTGGGTGGCCACAACATACCCCCGAGAGCGCGCCTATCGCACGTACTTCCTCCGGCTTGATCGCAATCGAAAGCGCCCCTTGATTGAACTCTACTGCGAGCTGGCCGAGCGCTTTCCCAATGGTTTGGCCGATGTGGATGTGCTGCCTGAAGAGGCCACTGGCGAGGTGCAGCAAACTGTCAGCCGGCGGGAACATCCATTGGCTGCGGGGAACGGAGCCTAACAAAATGACCACGAAGCTAGTTCTGCTTTTGCTTACTTTAATCCTGCTTTGCGGAATGGTTTCCCCGCAGCCTGCCTATGCCCAGGGCTTTGGGGGACTCACGGCGATTTTCGACGTGATCAATGGTGTCGCCAGCAACATTTTGAGCTTCATCAACAACACCATGCGCCCATTGCTTGATGGGATACGCACTGCGTCAAACCAGCTTCAGTCATTCCTTGGCCAGTTGAAAAATCTTTGGGAGCAGATTGTCTGGCCCATTCGCGAGATCAACCGCGCACGGGCGCTGGCACAGCAACTGATCGGCACCTTTCGGGCCCAGATGAATTCCTTGTACTTTCTCGGAGTGCATAGCGCTCAATTGCCAAATCCGGCAAGCCTTGAAAGTGTGATCAGGAATCGGCAAATAGCCGACCATGCTTCGCTGGTTACGGCCTTTACGCGAACCTATGGTGCGGTCCCTGCCGCGGGTGAAGCCCATGCCGAAGAGCGCAATCTCGTTGATGTCGACGACGCCATGGCAATCAATCAGCTCATGACGCTGAAACAGGCTGACGCTGGGGCAGACCAGACACTTCGCGCCGCGGAGGCGATCGAAGAAGAAGCAACTCGAATGGCTCCGGGTACAGCCGCATATGCCACTGCGGCGGCATACATAGCGGCCGTGCAGAGCCAGGCCCACATGCAGAAGATGATCGCTGGCCAACTGCGGCAGGAAGCGGCTCGACTTGCTCACGAAACGATGCTTCTCAAACGTGGGGCGTCTTTTGCGAGCGAGACCAGAAGCAAGCTTACTCAAATGAATCGGTAACGAGGATTCTCATGCTGAACCTGAAAACTTTTTGGACGTTCCTCCGCTCGCACAGAGTGCAAATCATCGCCCTATTGCTTGTGGTGATGCTTCTTGCCCCGCCGCCGGCGAATGCACAACTTGGATTCTTGACGTCGCTGCTCAATCTGGTGAGCAGCGGCCTCGGATCGCTCAATAACGTCATGGCCTCGGTCAACACCGCGCTGCGCAATGTAATCGGGCCAATTCTCGAAGGTATCCAAAGCACGATGACAGCCGTACAGCAAATCATGAACGCGATTTTTGATTTCCAGCGCAACGTGATCTACCCCGAGGAAGCCATCAATCGTGCGCGGGGATTAGTTGGGCAAGTAATGGGAATCTACAACTCGATTCGCGGGATTTGGGCGACGGTCGTTCAAAGCGCAACGCTCCCCAATCCAAGAGGTTTGGAAGCCATAATTCTCTCCAAAAATCCCGGTCAAATAGGTGGAGTGTCGGCAAGCTTTGGGAGCGTCTACACGGCCCTGCCAGCTCCAAATGAGGCCCATAGCTCTCAGCGGGATTTGATAGACAGCGCCGACGCTGCGGCTCAAGCTGCCATGAAGCGTGCAATTGCGATTGATGCGATTGCCGACCGTGAATTAGACGCCGCCGAGCAGATGCTCAGCGCCTTAGCCGGGACGGCCCCCGGAACGGCGGAGATGATCGGTGCGCAAGCCGGCGCTTGGCTGGTGAGGTCGAATGCCTATACGCAGCAGGCGCTGGCCGAGGTGATGCGATTGCGTGCAATCGAACTGGCTGGCCAAGGAGCTCGCGTCAAGGAAGCGGCCCGATATACCCGCCAGACTCGCGACAAGCTGACGGAACTGAATAGGAGATAGGGGCACAGATGTTTCTATTTGAAGAAATGTTCAATACGGCATTGAGTGGCATTGCAAGCGCAGGGCTGATGAGCCTTGTTCTCACGACAGCCTACGGAATACTGCTGGCATCGCTGCTCTTTTCGGCCTACGAATCGTGGGCCCGGGGAGGCGACGTTCGTTCGTTGGGCATCGCCGCGATCAAGTATGTCGCAATAGGCATGTTGTTCCTGAACAACGGAACGGTTTATCAGTCCGTCTTCCAGGGACTGGTTGCCGCGTTCAACTCCTTGGCGCACAGCATGGCAGGCGTTGGCCCAGGTGATGTGTTTGCCGCCTGGATCTCCGAGTTGAGGAACGCAGCAAGCGGATCAACAACAGTCCTGAATTGGGTCACAGGCCTTACTGCCGGAGTCCTCAGCAGTTTACTGCTACTGGTAGCCATGATCGTTTATCCAGTCTCCTACTTGATATTCGCGATCCTCTACTCGCTGTTCGGAACGATCCTCTATGTAACCGGGCCACTCGTTCTCGCCCTTCTTCCCTCGATTGGCATCGGAAGCTTGGCCCGCCGATACGTTGTCAATTTGTTTGTGTTTGCCTCATGGGGATTGATTTATGGGATCTTCTGCCGGTTACTGATGGCTCTCAACATCAACAGCATGACGGCCATTACCAGTGCGGGGAGCTTTGCCGGTGCGCTGAGTGGTGCATCGGCCGAGATTCTCCTAGCTGTCGCGAGCATTCTGTTCTCCGTTTGCATTTTGTTGATTCCGATGCTGGCGAAGCGAATCGTCGAGGGTGATGTTGGCAGTAGCATGTTCGCCGTTCTCGGCACTGCGGCTTCCATGGGGCAGGCAATGCTCTCGGTGGCCGCAGGCCCTGGGGATGGGTTTGGTGCTGTCGCCTCGGCATCTGCAGGCAAAGGATCTTCCGAATCGGGTGCCGGTGGCACTTCTTCTGGTGGCCCACCTGCGGGTCCATCGTCTGCCGGTGAATCTTTATCAGGGAATGCCAGCGCGGGTTCGAGTACGAGCGCAGGCGTAAGCGGCGGAGCACCAGCAGGTCCCTCGCCTGGGGGGAGAGGGATGGGGCAATTCCGCCCACCTAACGTCCCGCATGCAATTGGCTGGATGGCCGGCGCTGCCACGGCGCTGGGCGTGCAGGGCGGACAGCAGGTCGCACAGCGACTCGGGTTATCCGGTAAATCGGATTCAGATTGATACGAGGAGGCAACTCGGCTATGTTTGGAACCACTAAGAAGTTGCGGAGCGAACTGCCCGAAAAGGCGCAGGTATCGAAGTATTACGAGATGGATGGCGCCCTCCGTGCGTATGCAAATCGAATGGCGGTCCTGGGCATCACATGCGGCGTCCTCGCCGTCGGGGCGCTTGGGCTATTTGCGTATGTTCGGCTTCAGCCGCCTGTCGTGATTCGAGTCGATCAACAGGGCGAAGCGACCGTTGTCGGGGGCGAATCAGTGCACTTGGGTTCAGGACGGATTAGCCCAGTCCGAGCTGCGACGAATGGCTTGGGCGCGGCCGCACCGTCTGATGTCGAGGGTCGCGCGGTCGTTCGCAGATTCCTTGCAACGTATCTCACATACACGCCGGCCAATGTCGAGCGGCAGTATGCCGAAGCCCTCAACATGATGACGCTCAACTTCCGGACTCTTTCGATGAACAAGTTCCGGGAGGAGGACACGATTGGGAAGGTGAAAGCTGACTCGATTACTTCCAGCGTGAGAATTCGCTCCATCGAACCAGCAGCCGGAATGCCATGGACGTATCAGGTCTTTGCCGCGAAAGAGATCCACCGGCTCAACAATCAGCGAATTGAGCAGACGGAGCGAATGGTTTGCCGCTACCAAGTTCGCTTGGTTTATACAGGCCGGACCCAATCTTACCCAAGCGGACTGCTTGTCGGGGAGTTCTGGGAACAGCAAATGGTAGGCGAGCGGGATATCGACCTTGAACAACGAAGCGCACTGATTGAGAGGGAGTCGAAATGACCTTCCCAGCGGTGCCAACGGGGGATACGGGCGCCTCTGCCAGGCGTGACATTGAGCTCACGCCGAACTGGAGTCCGTTGGAGTGCAGAATCGCTCCGGCTCTATGCGCAGAGTTCATGTGGATGTTCCGGCAGGCAGGTGTCGAGCACTACAAGCATAGGGAGACTCGTCGCTACCTATTGCTGGGGCAGGGCGGGGCATGTGTCGTGCGGACGGAGAAAGGCTTCGAGGAGGTTGATTTTGAAGAAGAATGGCAGCGCGTTAGTGGACGCAGAACAGGAGAAGAAAATGGCCATCACGAATGAAGAAGTGCTGAATGGCGCCACCAAGCATGTCGGCAAGAGGAAGAACCAGGCTAAGCGTCAGCGGTCTAGTAGTCCTTCGGAATCCATACGGTATTTCGTCGGCAAGCCTGGAGGAGCAAAGCCGAGTTTGGACCAAGAAGTTCACGGCGAAGCCGAGGGACTTGTGATTGGATTCAAAACGGACGCCCGCCTTTTCGTGGTCCACGAATATGAGGTCGGACAAAAGATCGAAAGGGGAAGGGTCTGCCTAGAGAAGACTCCGGCGGCCGGCAGTCAACGAGTTTCTACAGCCAACGAAAGTTGAGTAGAAGGCGCCCACGACTTTCGTGGGAGTTCGCTTGTGATGATCTCCACGTTCATCCAGGCAACCTGTTCAGTCTCGGCTGAATAGGCAACACAACGGAAATGGTCGGTCTCCCAACTGAGGCCTGGCCCAAACACCTACGTGTTTCGGCAACAGGCCAATCTGGGGACCCAGGTGCGTGAGCTAACCCTCGCGAACGGCTTGTTGTCTATCTCGACTAACCGATTCGAAAGGACAAACTCATGACGCCCCAAACAACCGTTACTAAAAACTCCGGCCTGAAGGTTCTGAACCTGATGGTCACCAAGGAAGGAACAATCGAACGCAAAATGCCCAACGTGAGTCCACAGGGACAGTTGAATAACACGCTGCTGGAAGCCCTACACCCAGGGATTCAGGTGGCCTCTGTCACTGTGACGCCGGAACCACTCGATCAGGTTGAACGTGCCCGAGTCGAAAGCGCCCTGTCACGCTTCCAGATCGATGGAACGGACTTCAGACTCATCGGCGCGTCAGGGTCGGCGAAGAACGGAAAGTTCTATGCCGTTGATGCCCGCCACGAAGCCCCGCTCGCGGACCGTTTCTCTGGCTGGCCTCAAGCTGCTGTGACGTACTTTGGAATCCTCATTTCACCGTGCCAGGTGCGAATGCAGGTTCCACATGGTCGCGTGACAGTAGTTCCCGATCATCAATTGGGAACAAATGATTGCCGCGGATGGTTGCGCCGGTCTCTGTTTGACCAGCTAAATCTCCCAAGCGGCCGCTTCTATCAGTTCCGGCTTGCGTTTTCAAACACACAGGCCAAGGGTTCATTCAAGGTCATGTCGGATGAAACGGCTGATGCCCTCGACACCGACATTGTTCTGCCTGTTTCCTCGGTCAAACCAGAATACAAAGGACCCTCCAAGTTGATCGCTTGGCTCACTGGTGAGGCTCGTACCTTCGCCGGAGAAATCATCCTTGGAATTCGTGAATGTTCGCGGCCGTTGAAATTCGATAGTTCGTACACGGTTATCCAGCACGCTCCGGAAGACTCGTTCGAACTTGAGATCAAGCCGCACGCCCTCGCTCAAACCGCACGCCTCAAGTCGCTTTTGGAAGAGAGAGACTTTACCGGGCTTTTTGAGCTTCTTGGCATTTCAGAGACGCAAACAGCAATAGAGAATGAAAGGCCCGCCGAGGAAGATGATGCGACTTCGGTGGAGCGAACTGTTCTGGAAGCGATTCTGAAAGCCGATCCAACCGGCTACCTCGTCCAGCATCCGTGGGTCAACAATCAACTGGAGAGGACGCTGGCCAAGTGGGCGTTCAAAGTCTGTACAGCAGGCGGTTTCGAAATGCCAGCATTCGCGCTTGCGGATGACGGCTACCTGTTTTTGTACAACGGAAAAGTGTGCGCTGGTTCCGACTGGCTCCCGCTGGATCGCGCGATCAACTCCCTGGCCACAAGCCGCGGACTTGTAGTGCGCTATCCGGTCCGGATGAAGGAAGACCTGCTCCCGTACACAAAGATCAGCGCTGCAGAGTTGCGCCAATTGCTGATTCAGGATCTGAGGCAGCAAGGCGTTCCGGTTCCCGAAGCACTTGTCGATCAAATTGCCCAGGAACAGCTCGAATTGGTTGGCACGTTCACCCTCCATTCGAAGACAGCAGCGAAGAACGGCGGAGATTTCGACTTCGACTTCGTCTGTGTGGTCGAAGATGATCGCTTCCCTCGATTCGTTAGAGACTGTTTCTCTTACCGAGGAAAGGGTGCGATTGAAAAGATCAAAGCCAAGAAAGCTCGATCTCCTTGGTGGAACTTGCCCCAAGTCGCTATTGGTGCGATGGGAAATCAGATCGGCTCAATCACCGATCTCATGACCCAGTGCACAGCGGCTGGGCGTGAGGACCTTCATCGAGAGCTGGTTGAGCAACTGCAACTGGCCTTGGATCAACTGAAGCATGGCGTCACCCCAGACCAGGAAAAGATTCGTTCCATCCGCGAACTGATCAAGGAAACGCCAGCCGCGCAGTGGCTTCGTGCGAAACGCGTACGTTCCGTAAAGGAACTGCCCGAACGTTTCGAATGCCCTGCGTCAGACCGGATCGGGTCGATGTACAACCTGGTCCGGAAGGAACTCACCGACTTTTTCACCAACCGGATGCCGATCGCGCAATTCCGAGGCCTTGTCCAGGGAAACGACTTTACCCAGGAGATGGCTGACGAATGCCGGCGACTAAATCGGTCTTGGGCCCTTACGATCCAGGCTGGAATCGAGAAAAAGAAATTGCTTGCTGGCAACGTGCAACAGACGCAGACGGCGTTTGAGTCTTTCAAGGACGACAGAGACAAGGAACGCCGATCGAAGCTCTTGCACTCGTTATGCCAGGCACGTGCAGCTTTGTCCGCATATGACCAACAGTGGCAGGAAGAGATCCGGTCATTGATATGGCTCGTTCGGACATGGGCTGCACGAAAAGAAGAGAACCGCATGGGATGGTTGCAGGCGCTTCATACGATCGTCTGCGGCACTCGGTCAGATCAGGCCTCTGGTGCACTGCCGTTCTATGCGTTTCCCAACGAAATGCTGAAAGCCATTGTCGAGCGAACTGGAGGGCGACCGGTACAACTGGCCGTCCCAAAAGTTCGCGACGGAATGGTTGAAATCGACGAGGAAGGCCGTTGCTTCCTGGTCGAGAACATCATGAGCGAAAACGGGCCAAGCTACGTGAAGGCAACTTTCCTGATGGCGGTCACGCCGGATGGAAAAGTTGTCTACGACAAAGGCCGAGTACAGTGGATGCATCCATTCCCCTACGCTGCGGGTATTGGTGAGATTCGCGACGGCAAGCTTCTGCTTCCGAATACTCGTCAATTGCCTCAGGTGGTTGTGCCCAAGAAGGTCATGTAACCAACGAGCCCGCGCCTCACTCGCCGTGAGCTCACCAATGCACTGGAAGCAGGATCCTCCAACCGGAGGGTCCTGGTCCAGTCGAGCGCTTGCTTCTAAGCAATCGCCAAGGAGACCAACGCATGAGTCGGACTGCATTCGCCATATCCACTGTGGCTTGCCTCACCTTCCTCTTTCCTCTTGCTGCACAAAAGCTGCAATCCCAAAAGCCAGATCACAAGTCGGTAACCCGCGTCGAGACCATTCCGGATCACCTCACGGTGATCGAGTTTGGGGAACCCGTGCTCATGGTTGCCGTCGGTAACCAGAATGCCTACCAAGTGGAGAGACGCGAGAACAAGGTTTTCCTTCGTCCCGTGGAGGAGGGCTCACAAACCAATCTCTTCGTTTGGACGCCTGCCGGTCGCTACGTCTACGAGCTCTTACCGGCCAAGGCAATTGCGGAATCGCACTTTGCAATCGATCAGGGCGCCGCGCCAAGACCTCCCCCACCGCCAATGGCCAGTAACCTCCCTCCTGCACCATCTCTGCCGGAAGAGATGTTGACCGATGCTGTCCCGGTGGCGCTGTTTGGAACACGCGAATCAAATGGTCGCGCCGAAGTGACCGTCCGGGATCTCTACCAGCGCGACGGCCGCCTCTACCTTCGATACTCACTTTTTAATCGCAGCGCCCAACGATACCAACAGGGTCAGGTCGCCGCTCTTCATCTTGTAGGAGCGAAGTCCGCGAGGTCGCTAGTCGCTCTCGATGGACATCAACTAGGCGAACGCATCAGCCGTGGACTGCGATTCGAGGTCGCGAGGCAGGTCTCAGTGGTCGACCAAAGCCCCGTGCGGGAAATAGAAGCCGGCGGACGCGCAATGGGGTGGCTTGCCGTTGAACTTCCAACCGTGAATGAAGAAGCCGTCTCCGTTTTGAAGGTTCAGTTCGCGGCGGATCGCACCGCCGACGTAGCAGCGGTGCTCGTGGTGAAGCTCAACAGGGCGAAGGCCAAGGAGAGTGCGGATGCTCGACAAACAGCTGAAGCCGCTCTCAGTCGCTGAAGTTCACGCTGAGTTGGAAAAGCACTTGTCGGACAGACGACATATGGGGTTTCGGAATCTCGTCGGGGATCTACTTCTGGAACCTCGTGACCCATTCCGCATCGAAACCCGCCGACAGCCGAAGCGCTGGGTCGGCCTACTGTTCGGAGTCACGACGCTCAGCGCTCTCGTCTTTTACTTCTCACATCTGCGATAGGGAGATGCACGCATGCCTGAAGAATCCAATCCGCAATATCGACCCTCGTTGATCGAAGAGAATCCTGTCATCTTGGTCGGACTGCTGGTCCTCATTGCCTTCGTCCTTTTTGCCGCCGTTGCGAAGTACGCCTGGTACATCCACGACCGGCAGTTGGTGGAAGGAGTCTTTTGGCTCCTGCTTGCGGCCGTCGTTTTGTACTTCGCCGTCTATCAGTTGACGCAATCGAAAAGCGATCGCGAAGCTGCGTGGCCAAAGCAATTGCCGACGATTCCGGTTCGCGGCGAGAAGGACATCGTCGAGAGCGCCTGGCGCCAGAATTCCGTCGTGCTCGGATATGACATCCATGGGAAGCCGTGGCTCTGGAATGATGAAACCCGCGTCATGCAGGCCCTTGTCCTTGGCCAAAGCGGCACGGGGAAGACAACGTTGCTCCGCAACATCATTAGCCAGGACCTGATGCGCCAGATGGGGCCGGCGACGGATCGGCACAAGATTCCGATGATCATCTTCGACGGGAAGGGGGATCTCGAGTTCTTCGAGTCGCTGTTACCCTACATCAACCGCGCCGGACGAATGAACGATCTCCGCTTACTGAATCCGTCGCGGCCGGATCTCTCCGTTCAGTACAACCCCTTCGCCTCGGACGACGACAACTACGCCGCGCAGGTCTCCATGATCTTCGGGAGCTTCGATCTCCGGGACGAATTCTTTGCCAAACATCAGCTCAACTACATGGGCGACATCGTCCGTGTTCTTCACTACACCGGTAAGCGATTCAACTTCTATGACGTGATGGTGATGGCGCTGGACCAAGCTGTGATCGAAGAGCAGGTGGCCGTGGCGCGAACCAACATCGCTCGCTTGCCGGAGATGACCACCCAACGGCGTCTCAACTTCGAGATGTCTGTCAAGAACCTCTATCAGTCGTTTCAAGATCGCGACCGCGTCCCGAAGATTCAAGGCTTGATCAACGAGTGCATGACCTTCCTCGATGACGAACTGAGCACCATCACCGGTCCCTACGACAATCTGCTCTCGATCAACGAAGTCATCGACCAGGAGCTTATTCTCTTCGTCAGCCTGAATATCAACAAGAACACTGCGCCGGTGCGCGCTTTGGGGAAAATGCTCCTCCAGAATTTGCAACTTGTTGTAGGCAAGCGCTACGAGTCCCAATCGGAACGCAACCGCAAGAATCGGCCTCTCTTTTCGGTAGTGATGGATGAGTTCGCGCCGTTCGGATACCGGAACTTTGCGCAGATCCTCAACACCGCGCGCGGAACCAACACAGCCTTTCTTTTCTCCATGCAATCTCTGCCGCAGTTGCTTCAAGTCGGGAAAGGATTCCAGCAGGATGTTTCCTCGGCCCCGGGAACTACAATGCTGCTCCAAACGCGAGATGAGGAGACGGCCAAATACTTCAAGCAGGCGTCGTCTCAGATCCCGGTACAAAAGCGTACGCAGCAACTTTGGCGAAAAGATTTCCTTGGTTTCGAGAACTTCCAGAAGGCGATGAACGCAACGGAGCGCGAGCAGTTGGAATACCGCGCGCTCGACCACCACATAAAGAACCTCGGTAAAGGAAAGATGGAGATCCTGATGACCGATCCGGTGCAAGGCACTTTGCACGGTCGTCTCCATGTGCGGCCACCCGCCGAGGTGCGGGTTCCGTGTTTGGATCTACCGCTGTTGCCAAAGCTTCTGGGTTCGCGAACCGACCAGGCCGGCGCCCATCTACGTTTCAAGGACCAAAAGCTTGCCGCCACGATTGTGATTCCGCGGCGATAGGAGGATTTGTGCGCGCTTCAATCAACTTTGCGCTTTTCGTTGCGACTTTTCTGTTGCCGGCCACCATGTCGTCGCAGGAGCCAACGTCGCCGACAACAGAAAGAGGCAGATCGGTCAACAAGCAAGCTGCTGTAACCGCGGATCCAGCTCGGCCGTATCGGCCGATTCCTGTTGGCCCGTCGCGGCCGCAGGAGACAATCTTCGAATTCTATTTCAAGGCACTGAACCCCCGGAAGATTCACTGGGGCGATGAGATCGATAAACGAATTGAACAGTTCGTCGATCATTCCATCCGCAATCCCTACTTCCGGTTCTGCGCGGTGCAGATGGGAGTCATCCTCATGCTGCTTGCTCTTTGCTGGGGTTGGTGGGACAAACTCCGCCAAACTAAATGGATTACCGCTGAATGGCTAGCCGACGCAATCAACGCAAAGCAGATGTCGGATCAACGCGCGATGGATGCTATCGCGGCGCACAACCGGCACATGGAGTCATGCAACCGGGTGGTGGAGGCGCAAACGTCCGGTATTGGCAAGGCGATTGGCTACGGGCCAAAGTTCGAGATGGAAAAGCTGCAAAACGATTTGGCAGCATCTCGAGCGGAAGTGGAGCGGCTCAACGCTCAAATTCAAGATCGAGATGCGAAGCTGGCAAAGCAGGAAGTTCGCATTCAAGCCATCGAAACCAAAGTGGCGCAATCGCAAGATAGCTCCAAAGCCGAATTGATTGCCCGTCTGGAGCGAGCCGAAGCGCAATTGAACAACCAAGGACCGCGAAGGGCTGCCAAATGATTCTCCAAATCGTTTCCCTGGGCAGCCTCTGGCAAGAGAGCACACGCCATCATTTGTTCAACACTACCGGCATTGAAAGCTGTGGAAAAGTCGCGAGCCGCGCAAAAGTATTCGGACACATCCGGTTTAACAGCGTTCCACTCCACCGGTTGTTAGCCACCGGGAAGCTGCTGGGTTCGAAATGGAACTCGCCCAATGTTGGTGAAAGTTCTAACGCCAACATGATTCACTGTTCGGTAGCCGCTGGGCGTCGAGAGGTACCCGAACTGTACGTCGTGACCATCTCCGAGCAACTGGTCGGCACAATGTTGGCAGGCTCGATCGCTTCAGATTCTGTCCGCCTGATTTCATTCTCCGAGCGCGGCTCACGACAGGAAGCGATGTTGCTAGCTCGCAACTTTGCATCCATCGCCGGTCAAATGGGGTCCGCCGTCTTTACACCAAGTCGAATTGATGACCCATGGAACATCCAGAGGTGGCAGTGATGCGCTTTCTTCCGGGAACAATCTCAATCTCGACCGAAACAGACATTCCACTTTTGCGTAAAGTGCACCAAGCTGGCCATGCGACGGTGCGACAACTGTATCGGGCACTGATGCCGCAATTCGACAAGAATCAGTGGGACAGTTTCAACCGGCGTACACGGATCTTGGCGGGGCATGGATTTTTGGTGCGGCAGCTGGCGGTCGCATTGGACAGCCATGTGGTTTCTCTGGGTGAAGCCGGTGAGGATCACTTGCGATCGAGATCTCGAACGATGGTAGAAGCGATTTCTAGAAGTCCACGAAACGGTAAGCGGGATCAACTTCTGCACGATGTGGAGTTGTTTGAATTGCATCTTGCGTTGATGCAGTCGGGGATTGTGACTGGCTGGCAATTCGAGTCAGAAATTCGCGCGGACAATGACTTCACTACATACGGCTATGCCAAAGACTACGACGCCGTCATGACGATCCAGCGCGGTCAGCAATCAGCAAAGATTGCACTTGAGTATGAGCGGACGCCCAAGACCTCGCGAGAGTACGGACGAATCGTCGCTACCGTGAACAGAGAGACGCGCGTGGCTGGTGTCATCTACTTGGTTTGCAATCTGCACATGGAATCTTTTCTGGCGCACGCTTTGCGCGGTGCGTCGTATCCCATGTACATCGCGCGTGCCAACTCGTTCGCAGCCGATCCCCAGAACGCCATTTTGCTCGACACACGACTTCGAAGGCAGTTTCGTTTGGCGGATGCATTCTAGTCGCGTTATTCCAATCGTCAATTTGGTGCCGCTTTGATGTCGTGAGGGTGTCGCATTTCCGTCTTTCTCCGTCCCTAACAGCTCTTCTTTTCATATCTTTACGAGCAGACATCCCGTGAAATGTGTGTGCTTGTGAGCAGGCTGGCACTGTTCGCCTTTTCCATGCGGAAAAAGGGCGGTGGGATGGTGTCTGGGTGTTTGAGTTGGGATGTGGAAGGACGGACTGGGGCGGTGCAGGGAGTGTGCCCGGATCCATGAGTGTAGGGGCTATTGGGAGATCGAAGTTTAGAAAAAGTGACGGTGGCAGCAGGCATTTGAAGTGGAGAAGTGGCCAATAGAGCGGACGAGGTGGGTCTTTGCCAGTGGATACTCCAGCCCGATGTCAGAAACTTAGAGAGGTGGGTGATGGGATGTCGAGGTGCGGCGAGTAGCAGAAGCGAGTGTGGGAACAGTCGCTGTCCGACGGAAATGTGAGCGGTGCTCAGTCCGAATGTCGTGAGCCGATTGACGAGAGCTAACGGTTCGGATGAATGCTGAGGCGAGGGTCGGGGTGGTGGGTGGGAGAGATGCCTGCGATTGAAGGCAGCGAAACACAGAGGTCCCACGCAGAAGCGAAAACGGCGGCAGCGCAGAGGCACTGTTGCATGGTGATTCCACAACAACTTTAAACAACGGAGAAGAACGAGATGACTTATGTAAATGGCGCGGTACATGAGACCGCAGAGATCCCGCCGGTGGCGATGAACCAATTTGCTGACGGCAACGCACAAGCTGAGAAGTTTTCGCCAGAGCGGCGCGCAGAGATCAAGCGAGAACTGGAGCAGCCATTTGATCCCCGAGAGATCAAGTGGCGTGTGACAGCGACTTCGATGCAGCAAAATAAGCGCGGCCCACAGAAGCGCGGACAACTGATCGCCTACGCCGACCAGCGGGCATATACGGACAGATTGAATGCGATCTTTGGAGAGTGGGGCTGGACTCGCGCATATGATGTGCAAGTCGCGCAGAACTTCGAAAGGAAAACCAACAACGACAAATCGCAATCGGCGATTGCCGCAAAGGTTGTCGTCGTGTCGCGAGTCACCATCCACGAGCTCGGAACGCACACAGGCGTTGGTGAAGAATGGGCAGACGACGAGAATGCGGCGACGCGCGCCGAAGCACAAGCATTCAAGCGAGCCTGTGCTTGCTTCGGTCTTGGTCGCTATCTCTACGACCTGGAGAAGATGTGGGTGGACCTGGACCAAAACAATCGGCCGCTGGAAACACCTCGCTTGCCGGAATGGGCTTGCCCGGGCAACAACGACAGTGGACGGACGCCAACAACCCCGCCTTCTCGAAGACCGACAACGCAGAATCGAGAAAGCCTGGTGCAGCAGGAATTGCTGTCGACGGTAAAGAAGCTGTGCGCGGAAGTGGGCTACAGTTTGTCCCAGTTCGCGCTCAGCGTTTACGGAGGAGTTTCGGATCCGACGCGGCTCGGTTTTGCGAAGCTCACAACGGTTTGCGAGAAGCTCAATGATCTGGCCAATGGCGTGACGCGTCTAAAGAAGGCGCAGGCGACTCTGGGCCCCGAACGCTACTCGGAGATTTGTCGGCGGCTGGAACTCGCCAGTGACTCACTGGATGACATTCCGAATCGACAAGTTCTGCGGCAGTTGCTGAAAGAAGCGGAGAGTGCCGGCGCAAATAACGGTGCAAACCCCGCGAGAAACCCTACCGGCTCTGGGCGCATCGGTGAATCTCGCGGTCGCCTACTTCAGGCAGCAAGGAAGGCAGCGGAGAATTCTCGTAGCGGTTGGCCGCGCAAGTTGGGCGAAGTGATTCTTCGAGCGTCGGGCGGAATGCTGACACTCGAAAAGCTGAAGGACCTCACTGACGCCGACGCAGCCACCGTCGACGCCTGTGTGTCAGTCATCGAGAGCGGCCCCCGCTAGCTTTCATTATCGGTGCGTTTCCAGCGTACCTTGCTGCGCCACGTGCCAAACAACGAACAATTGCGTGGCGAGCAACAGATGCAGTCTGCCTGCTCGCCCAGACCAGATTGACTTCAGTCCGGTCTCGCACTTTCCTCTAGTCAACCGTTTGGTTGGCATCACCCACCCACAAATCCATGCAGGTACCCGACGTGTTCCCCCACGGGAAGACGACGTGTGCCTGCTTTCTATTTCTTCAATCCAAAAGGAGTCACAACATGCAAAGGAACACTGTGTGCGCGAGTGAAGTACTCAGCACGAAAGACATGAACATGCGGCCCAGCCAGGATCTGTGCGAGATTATCGGCCGTTTCTTGGTAGTCGGCGAAAGCGTGGTCGCCCATTGGGTCGAGTATGCAAAAGGATTGCTTCTCTTCGTGATGGCGCCAGGAGACGACAAATCCGGTGAGTTCTACGTTTACGACCGTAGACTTGGAAGCTTCTGGTTGCTCGAACTGCCCGACTGCGTCTTCGGCGGATACTCAACCGAGCAAATGAGATCCAAGATCCGGGAGTTTCAGTTGCTCGAACTCGCCGAAAACCCGGCGAAGCTGGCGATGCCCGGCAGGGTGCCAAACTCGCTTTGCGATCTGCGGCAAGCAATGTAAGGAATGGATATGGCCGATTTGGTAAAGCCGACCATTGAACACATTGAGGAGTATGCGCGATGGTTCGTGAACCGGCGCGCATACACCCGCCAGTCGGATTCGCCGCATCCTGAATCGGGCCGTCATTATTATTACCGTCCGCGAAGATCGGATGGCCAGGCGATTCCTCTCTCGGTGAACGATCTCAGCCGCCACTTGATGGGTGAGATAACCATCGGTCTGTACGCGATCAATCCTCAGACGCAAATGTCGAAATGGATGGCAATCGACGCCGACTACAAGACGGCGCTCGAAGACTTGCTGAAACTCCAGTACGAACTCGGCCAAGCCGGAATCCAGGCGGCGCTGGAGCAGAGCCGTCGCGGTGGACACTTGTGGCTCTTCTTTGATGAACCGGTTCTTGCGATACACGCGCGGCGCTTCATATGCCATTTAGCTTCGCGCCTCGCAGTTCAGATCAAGGGCGTCGGCCTGGTGGACGGGATTGAACTCTTCCCCAAGCAGGATCGTCTGGATGTCGGCCAGTTTGGAAATGCCCTACGCGCTCCCCTTGGGCTTCATCGTGCCGCCAATCGTCGGTACTGGTTCTACGGCGCTTCCTACGAGCTGCCAGCCCAGATGGATTATCTGCGCAGCCTTCGTAGAGTCACCCAGTCCCAACTGATCGAGCTAGTGTCAGGACTTCCCGCCGACTCGGCCCCTCGGATAATTGCCGAGCGGCAGCCAGTTGATTCTGGGCGTCGGAAATTCCGGATCGGGGACTATATTGATTTCCAGAAGTGCCGCAGAGTCGGCCGCAACTGGGTCACTCAATGTCCGTCTTGCGGGGCAGAAGGACGCGATCGTGCAAAAGACAATTTAGCCATTTCGGTGGAGGAACCTCGCAAGTACCTTTGCTGGGCTGGCTGCACCAAGGAGCAAATCCGCGCCGCTCTCGGCGCGCCGGCTTCAGCCACAAATTCGAAATCAGGGAGATGAGATGGATCAGCCGACTCGTTTGGTTCTGCCACAGGCTATGCTTCGAAAAATGGAGGCAGCCGGAATCTATTGTCAGACTTGGGTGACAGTAGAGAGGCAGGCGCGCGCAGATCGATGGGTGTTGCGCGGAGTGGAGAGCGGTGGCAGCACCAGAGAGGTGGGACGATACATTTCCTTCTTTGCCACAGACGGCAGTCGTTTGCCTTGGTTGCAGAAGATGGATCGCATCGGGTCAAACGGAGTCCACGCCGCAATCGTTGCTCCCGAATTCGTGGGCATAGAGATGGCGCGCATCGGGCAGACGTATCAGTTGTTGATCACTCGCCACTCGCTGGGTCAGATACAGAAGAACAAGAAGCCGGCAATTCAAGCCGAGATTCTGTTCCGCGGCATCGATGGTCAGTTGTCCGAGGAGCTCAGGCGACAAGGCCTAGCGCCTGAGTTCTTCTCCAGGAGCGGCGAAGTGAAACCGATCCCCGATCCCTTCGGAAGCGGAGTCAAGTTGGTCACGGCCGGTGTCACTTGCTTGAACTGCAAGCACTGTCATGGATTGATCGAGCGGCCGGCAATTGATGTGGTTGAGCCGGCAACTGCCGCATCCTGAAAGGTAACCGAAATGAATGCATTACTCCGAATTGGTCTTCTCACCGTAACGCTCTCCAGTCTTGCAATCGCCGGGGAATTCTCCGGCAGAGTTGTCGGCGTCATGGACGGTGACACGATTACCGTGCTCGTCGGCCGCGAACAACGAAGGGTCCGGCTGGCGGGTGTGGATGCGCCTGAGAAAGGCCAGGCATTCGGTCAACGGTCAAAGCAAGCGTTGAGCCAGATGATCTTTGGCCGGGAGGTGACTGTGGTCAGCACCGGCAAGGACCGCTACGAAAGGACGCTAGGGATTGTACGGCTCATGTACGGCAGTTCCGTGAATGAACGCCTCGTTGAGAATGGCTGGGCTTGGCACTATACGAGGTACTCGAATGACCGCCGCCTATCCGAGTTGGAATCAAGGGCTCGAGCTGCGCGGCGCGGGCTTTGGGCGGATCCGCGCCCGGTCACGCCATGGGATTTCAGGAAGGCCCATCGCCCCGATGGGATCAACGACTAAGAGGAGAAGCCAACCGATGAGACAGTTTGGTCTACGAATTTGCCTGTTTCTGTTCTTGGCGGCCATGCTTTCCGGTCGCACGAATGAATTGGGAGTTTTGGTTGGAGCCACAACGGGGACGGTCTTGCTGTGGCCAATTTACTTGAGATACGTGCCGACATCTACGGGATCAAAACGCCGGCATGAGGCGGTGGAGGAAGCAGAAGCTGCAATTCCTCCACGCTAAGGAGGACTCGATGAAGCTCGGAACGAAAAGCCTACTTTGGGGTGCACATGCGTTCTTTTTGCATCCCTTCATGGTGGCTCGGGGCTGGTGGCACCTATGGGGCGCCCCGCGCGACCCCAAACTGTGGATCTGCTTCCTGCTGCACGACGTCGGCTATCTGGGCCTCGACGAAATGGATGGCGAGGGGAGCGAGAACCATGTACGCTTAGGCGCCGAGATCGTTCGGCGTCTGTGCGGGGATCGGTACTCTGATGAGTGCTATCGCCACTCTCGGCTATGGTGCCGGTTGAACGGCCGTACGATCAGCCGCCTCTGCCTGGCAGACAAGATGGCGTTCGTCCTCACTCCGGCCTGGCTCTACCTGCCGATGGCGAATGCCTCGGGCGAATTGCAGGAATACATGGATCGTTCGAGAGAACAAAAGCAGTTGGCTTCATATTCTGTTGACGAACTTCGCTTGATTCGCAGCGATTGTCCGACTGAATGGCTGTCAGGATTGCAGATGTGCACGTATCGCTGGGTTCAATTGCAGATGGTGGCGTCCCCGCAGGTTGCGCTCAAATGAAGCGTTGCCTCAAACCTTTGCAAGGCGAGGAATACGCGGACTCCAATAGGAACAAATATCACTATCGGCTAATTGAGATTTCTGCTTCCTCGCAACTTCTATCAGTTGGATTCCGGTTATCCGCGAGCGTTAGTTGACGTGTCGGTTTGGCAACTTGAGCACGAACTGGCTGCCGGCCCCTTCGGTGCTGGTAGCAACGATATCTCCGCCATGTCCCTGAGCAATTTGGCGCGCTATGGCCAAACCAAGCCCAAAACCGCCGGTCTTTCGATCTCTCGATGCATCAACTCGATAGAACCGCTCGAAGATACGCGACAACTCTGCTTCAGGAATCCCAGAACCCGTGTCGGTCAC
>JALHNH010000061.1 GCA_022843625.1 Bryobacter sp.
TCTCCTCGGTATTGCTGGTGAAGGGAACAATCATCTCGGGCCGGTCGTTGAACTGGATCAAAAAGAACTCGTCGTCGGGATTGGCTGTCTTGAAGAATTGCGCTGCGGCCTGACGGCTTTTCTGAAGTTTTGAGCCCATACTGTTGCTCGTGTCGAAAACGAGACCCACAGAGAGGGGTGCATCCTCGCTGGCGAACTGGGCAATCGTCTGTTCCATTTTGTCTTCAAAAATCTTGAAGTGTTCCCGCTCGAGGCCAGTTACGAATCGATTGAGAGGGTCGGTGACTGAAACCGGTATCAACACAAGATTTGTATCGATTCGCAGGTTTGCACCCTTGGAAAAGTCAGCATCTTCTGGCTTGATCGGGCGGCCTTCACGCCTCTCAATGTTGACGCGTCCAGGCGGAGGTGGGGTCTCTGTCTTCTTTTTGGCCTGTTCAAACGCCGTGAGTGCAGACGTGAAGGAGTGCGCCAGGATAGCCAGGAGAAAGTATGACGCTACTGCAGATCTGCTTTTCATCAAAATGCCTTGCCAGAATCGATTTCCTGAATTTTATCACTCAGGCAAAAAGTCGAGGGCTAAACTTAAGACGGCAGAAACTGGCGAAGCGGTGCATAGAAAGCACGAATAAAGTCTTCGGCTGCCGCCTGAGCCTTGTCGTTTGAGTCGTTGCTGCCCAAGCCAATCACAACTCTGACCAGCGCCGTATCTGTCCGGTTGTCCTTTATGGCGTCAAGCATCGTGTAGAGCTTGGCCTTGTATTCGCTGGCTACCGTGCGATCGCGGCTCTGATACCAATAAAGAACCAGACTTTTGCTATCCCCGCGCTGGATGATGTAGCGATTGACTTCAATCGGTTCGCTCCTGCCAGGCAAGGCGACCATGATGTGGTCGTTGACAACAGGCGTCCAGCCAGCTCCGGGAAGGCAGTTCTTCGGCGAGTGGGGTACTGCACCTGTGCGTTGGCTGCGGAATGCAGCGACAAATAGATTGGCACCGATGCCGAGAGAATTGTTGCCATAGGAACGGTTGAGCGTGTCGTCGGCCTTGAGTACGGCCTGGGTTTCCGCATCGACAACACCTTCCTGTGTCTTCTGCCAAACTCCAAGGGTCTCTGGCAACCCAACCAGCGGCCGCACCGCGGCAACCTTTTCGGACTTCGTGAACGAATAGTAGGCAGCTGTCTGGACTGCAATGACTGCACTGATGATAAGAACTGTCGAGTTAAGTGAGCGGTTCTTGACTTGCTTGGGATCTTGCATTTGAAATTCCTTGAGAAAACCAATTGGCGAAGCGATGGAAAGTAAGCAGCATGCTGAGTGCAATCATGAAAATCACCCAGCCCTCTGCAGTATGGAAGAACCCTTCAGCCCACTCACTCTTGTATTCGTAAAGCACACCGGTCATGCTGACCCGGAATGCGTTCGCCGCAATTGCGATAGGTACTGTTGCAATCAACAGGATGGTACGCATCCAGGGTCGAGTATCGAAAAAGAATCCGTAAACGAGCGAAAGAAAGGTCAGAGAAAGTAGCGACCGGATCCCGCTGCAAGCTTCCACTACAGACAACTTATGCTGAGCTAGCTCCAGTACATTGCCGTCTCGCAATACCGGAATTCCAAGCAGCATTAGAGATTTTTCGGCGACTATACTGGCAAAGATCTGAAGCGGAAAAGTGATCGCCGTATAAATAACGGTTGGAATCGGAACCATGAAGAAAAGCAGGAAGATTGGAAAAGCCAGCAATTTAAACAGTTGCTTTCCGCCAATGAAAAGAATGATGCCCGCGATGGAGAACACGATGGAGGTCCGAGTCAGGAAAAGTTCGGCGGCAATAGTTCCCAGAATGTATTGAACTGCACCATAGAGCATTACTGCTAAGCCAAGGTAATTTCGGGTCAGATTAACCGACAGGATTTCATCCTTGCGCTGCCAGGCGATATAGGCTGCAACAACGGGAACGAAAAATCCATGCCCCATATCGTCGTCATTCATCCATTGATTGACCAGTCGCTCCAGCATCGGATAAAAGGAAGCAATCATCAGGCCAGCAATCCAGGCCATCGGCACCCAAAATGTGGCGGAAAGATTTGTAGCGGGAGGAGTCACAGGCGATACCTGTGGGCTCTCCTCAACGTTGGTTTGAACTGGACTTTCCATATACTCCATCCAGCAGAACATTCTGTTCTGCCTCTTCTCAAGGTACAACAGTGCGACTGGTTATAGGACGATGGTAAGTTTTCACCTTAGTACACTAAGGAAATGCGGTGCTTGATACCCGCTGTCTTTGCCGCAATCCTCCAGATGTCTGCCCAACAGGGAATCATGCCCATCGGGCAAATCAGGCCGGATATGGCTGGGGTGGCAAGAACAGTATTTCGTGGCCAGGACCCGGAAGAATTTCCGCTGCGGATTCTCGGCGTGCTGCAGAATAGCGGGCCGGGCCAGAACATGATTCTTGCCCGGCTTCTAACGGCCAGGCTGGAACAAACCGGTGTCATGCAGGGAATGAGCGGCAGCCCCGTATTTATTGAGGGCAAGCTGGTGGGGGCCATTGCCTTTGCCTTTCCCTTCGCCAAAGAGCCCATTGCCGGAATCCGCCCGATCGAAGAAATGCTTCAAGTCGAAAGATCTTCGACTTCCGTCCGGGCTGAGCGCGTTCACTTCGGTTCGACAGAATTGGTTGCACATAAAGGACAGAGCGAAGCGAATCAGCCAAGTCCAGTCTTGACGCCCATCTCATTCGCTGGAATGACTGAGCGCACAGCCCAACATTTTGCCGGCCAGTGGAGAAGCCTTGGCTTTGTCCTGCAACAGGGTGCTTCGGGAAGCCAGCCAAATGCAGCCACTACTCCTCTCCGGTCCGGCGACATGATCTCAGTGCAGCTGATTCGAGGTGACATGAACTCCGGTGCCGACGGTACCGTTACCCACATAGCGGGCAATCAGGTTTATGCCTTCGGGCATCGCTTTCTCGGTGGAGGGGCTGTTGAGTTTCCGTTTGCCAAGGCGGAAGTGATCACCTCCATGCCCAATCTCAATATGCCATTCAAGATCAGCCAGTCGCTCAAGCCGGCGGGCACTATCGTCTTTGACGGGGATGCAGCGGTAAAAGGAGTCTTGGGCCGCGTGCCCAGGCTAGTCCCTCTCGTGATCCGGTATCGCGATGCAACCGGCGTCAAGGAATACAAAATGGAGATGGTCAGACACGCTTTGCTCTCCCCGCTCTTGCTTCAGATGGCACTGTTTTCGACTCTCGACAGCCACTTTCGCAGCGCCGGGTCCGGCACGGTAGACCTCAAGGGTGAGATCCGCTTTCCCGGGCAATCCAGGCCACTCGAGATCGAAGGGCGCTATTCAGGGGACAACAATCTTCCAATTGCCGCCTCGCTTGGTGCGGCGATCCCCTTCGCATTCTTCCAACAGCACGTAGAAGAGTCCTTGTTGCCCGAATCGATGACCTTTGATCTGGTTGCCAATACAAAGCATGAGCAGTGGGTGATTGAATCCGCCACTGCTTCCCGCCGCACCGTCAAGCCCGGGGATACCGTGACCATCCGCACACAGTTGTCCAGCCCCAATGGTGTCGAAAAGGTTGTGGAGCATCCCTTTACAGTTCCCTCATGGCTGCCTGCCGGAGAAACGCTAACGCTTACCGTTGCCGATTCCTTCATCACAAATTTGCTCGACTTCCGATCCTTCTATCAGCCGGGTGGGCCCGTGTTCCGGTCGACAGCGGAATTGATCCGGACCCTTGCAACCCTGCATCCAGCCAATGCCATGTACGTCCGGGTTTTCCGGTCGAGCCCGGCCTTTCAGTCTGGCGGCCGGGAACTATCCAACCTTCCCCCTTCGATCGCTACCACTCTGCAAAAGACCCCCGGCACCTACTTGGCCGTCTACCAATCCCGGCTTTTCGACCGTGAAACTCGCCTCATCGACGGCGTCGTCTCCGGCTCACGCACCTTTACTTTGGAAATCGAAAAATGAAGCGCATTTCGCTAGCCTTGCTCCTCAGCATCCATGTTTACGCCTCCAGCCCTGCAAGTTGGGAGCTTTCACAATATGCAGACTTCATCAAAGGCAAGCTCAAGAATCTTTCGTTAACCCGCGATGGCACCCTCGAACCCGGGCCTGCGATTGCAGCCGCTTTGCCCTTGGGTGAAGTTTCACTCTGGTCGATGGCCGCGGCGCCTGACGGAAGCGTCTATCTTGGCACTGGCCCCAAGGGCCGCATCTATCGATGGAAAAACTCAGCGAAGTCGCTCGAACTCGTTGCTACGCTGCCCGAACCTCACGTCTTTGCCCTCTCGATCGCTCCCGATGGCGGTGTCTACGCTGCCGGTTCTCCCGGAGGAAACATCTACAAGCTGGGCGCCAATGAGGCAAAGCTCTTTGCTCAGACGGGAGCGAAATTCCTATGGTCCTTGCTGGCAACATCCAGCGGTGTTTTTGCCGGCGGCGATGATGGCCGCATCTTTCGCACCACAGCTACCGTAAGCGAGGTCTACTACGAAAGCGGGCAATCGAATGTAACGGCGCTCGCGCTGGCCTCAAACGGGATGCTGCTGGCCGGGTCCGACCCGAACGGAATCCTCTACCGCATTTCGGGCAAAGGCAAAGCGCAGGTGCTCTACGACGCTCCCTTTACCGAGATTCGTTCTGTGCTTCCTCAGAAAAACGGTGAGATTTTGTTTCTCGCCATGGGCGGTGCTGCCGCCCGTCGCTCCCAGTCCGCCACGCAGCCCGGCTCTGCTGCACCCGCCGGAACCATGCCCCAGGTAACAACCACAATTACTGTTACGGAAGAAGCGCAGGCCGGCATCGATCTCAAGCCCAAACCCGCTGCCCCTGCCACCCCTCAAACACCCGCCGCCACCCCCGTCGTGAGCAGCATGCTCGATGTGCCAGGCCTCGATCGCTCTGCCATCTACCGCCTCAATTCAGACCTCACCGTCGACAGTCTTTTCGTCACCAAAGAAGAAAGCCTCTTTGACATCGCGGAATGGAATGGCAAAATCTATTTCTCCTCCGATCGGCAGGGACGCATCTATCGTCTCGACGGAGACCGCGCTGCAACCATGCTGCTGGAGAGCGGCGAGTCGGAAGTAGGCCGCCTGCTTCACACGCCAGCTGGCTGGCTGGCTGCTGTCACCACCAGCCCCAAGTTGTTGCAGATTGCCGATAACCCAACACCCCCTTATGAGTTTGAGTCGCCCGTTCATGAGGCGTCCAATATCGCTCTGTGGGGCGCTCTCAATACAACTGCGCCTGCAAGCCTGCGCTTTGAATCCCGAAGCGGCAATTCAGCCAAAGCCGATGCCACCTGGTCCGATTGGCAGCCTCTTCAGGGAAGCAATGTGCAAAGCCCGGCAGCCCGTTACATCCAGTGGCGCTTCCGGGGCAATCAGGATTTCAAGCTCCATTCGGCAACGCTCAACTACCTGCCGAGGAACCAACCGCCGGTGATCAAATCGCTCACCGCTGTCCTGCTCATGGTGCCCAGCAACGCACCCAAAACCCAGGCTGCCGCCACCACCAGCTCCACCTACACACTCACCATCACCGATACCGGCGAAGCCTCAAGTGCGACAAGCGCCGGCACAGCCTCGCTGCTAGCCTCCAGGCCCGCCGGCCGGCAGTTGATGTTGAGTTGGGTTGCCGAAGATCCCGATACCGACACGCTTCAATACAGCCTCCACTTCCGCGCAGAAGACGAAACACAGTGGAAGCTGCTCAAGCAGGAGTTGACTGACACCAGCCTCAGTCTCGATGCCGATACTCTCGCCGACGGGCGTTACCTCTTTCGCGTGACGGCCAGTGACACTTTGTCCAACCCATCCGCGGTGGCTCGCTCTTCTGAATTTGACAGTGTGCCCGTGCAACTCGATCAGACCGCACCCACGCTCGAGGCAACCCTTACTGGCGGTGCCCTCGCCATTCGCTGCAAAGACGATGCTTCGCCCATTCGCCGCATCGAATACTCAATCAATGCCGGGCGCTGGATTCTCCTCGATGCCTCTGACGGCATCTACGATTCCCGGGAAGAGTCTGCCAATACCACCCTGACCTTGCCTGCTGGCGAAAGCCTGGTCACCATACGCGCCTTCGACGCCTCGCTCAACGTCGTGCTGCGCAAGCTGATTTTGCGTCGCTAGAGAGCAAAGAGCCGGTTCACAAGAATTCCAATAAAATCAGAACCCCAGCTAACCAACTCAAAAAAAGCCACTTAGCCGCAAACCTGGCTAGCCCTGAGTGCCATCTCCCTGCAACTGCAATCTCCTCTCCGTCAAAATCTCAAACGGAAAGGAGACTATATGCACATCACCCACGAGCGGGTTCTCGCTACTTCCGAACCAGCAATCCCCCTGGTCGCACGGCCCGCAAGCACAGCAAGCACAGCCAGCGCTGTCGAGTGGGCACGCCACAACCTCGCCTTCACACCAGACCCCCAGCAGTCCCTCGTTCTCGATTCAGCCCACCGCCGTGTCCTCGTCAACTGCTGCCGCCAGTGGGGTAAGTCCACCACCGCCGCCGTCCGTGCCCTCCACCACGCCGTCCATAACCCGGGCTCAGAAACCATCCTCGTCGCCCCCACCCAGCGCCAGTCCGCCGAACTCCTCCGCAAGATCAAAACTTTTAGCCAATCCCTCACCAACACAAAGCTCCAGTCCGACGGAGCCAACCGTCACGCCCTTCAGTTCAGCAACCGTGCCCGAATCCTCGCCCTCCCCGGCAAACGCGACAATATCCGCGGCTTCTCCCGCGTCTCTCTCCTGATCATCGACGAAGCCGCCTGGGTCCCCGACACTCTCTACTTTGCCGTGCGTCCCTTCCTCGCCGCCTCCCCCAACGCGAGCCTCCTAGTCATGTCCACGCCCAACGGCGACTCGGGCTTCTTCCACCAAACCTGGGCCAATAATCAAACCCAGTTGAGCCAAAGCCCCTGGCAGCGCATCACTGTCCAGGCCACCGATTGCCCCCGCATCAGCCCCACCTTCCTCGAAGAAGAACGTGCCGCCATGACAGACCACTACTTCCGCCAGGAATACATGTGCGAATTCCTCTCCCACAACCGAGCCGTATTCAATCAAGCGACAATCGAACACCTCTACACCCACAACACCTTCGGCCCCACCAAGCCAATCCTCTTCGAGCTCTAAATCTGATGATCCACACCAAAATCCCCCAGGCCATCTTCGGTCTCGATCTCGGCCAATCCGAAGACCCCAGCGCCCTCGCCCTCCTCCTCAACGTCAACCAAACCATCTCCCCCCACAACTGGATTGACGCGACGCACCCCCGCTACAACTACTGGCAACTCACCGCCACACGCGTCTTCCCCCTCGGCACTGCCTATACTGCGCTAGCCCAACAAATCCACCAGACCATCCAGCGTTTCAAGCAGCAACACCCCGCCACACAAGTCACCCTGCTAGCCGACGCAACCGGCATCGGCCGGCCAACGCTCGAGATCCTCTACAAAGAGCTAACCTCCCGCGGAACGCAACCAATAGCCCGCCTCGAGGGAATCGTCTTCACCGCCGGAGCAACCCACGGTCGAGCCTCCCACCCGTCGCTGCCAGTAGACCTCTTCCACGTCCCCAAGCTCGACCTGATTGAGACTCTGGTCCAGGCGATCGATAGCAGTCAACTGAAAGTAGTCCCCAACCATCCCGACCAGGCCACGCTAACAGCCCAACTCAAAAGCCTGCGCTACGCCAACAGCCGACAAACCGGCCAAACCACAATCCACGTAGACACGAATGCAAACAACCCCCAAATCGCCAACGCAGATTTAGTGATGGCCCTAGCCATGGCCACCTGGCGCATGAAAACCCTCTACCCACCGGCTACCCCAACCCCTCCCGCCCGCCTCCCCGGCTTCTAGCAATGTAGTCACACTCCAAGACTTTGAACGGAAATTGAGAGGTAGTACTGACAATGGCAGACAGCGGTTGCACCGCAAAACATTGCATTCGCGCAATATTGCTTCTATGCTATATTTGTGTCGTGGCCTGGGACGTAGAGTTCACAGATGATTTTGAGGGCTGGTGGAGCAGTCTTTCTGAAATCGAGCAAGGAAAGGTCGATGCGCGTGTCACGCTATTGATGGAGCATGGACCCAATTTGGGATATCCCTTCAGTTCGCAAGTAAAGGGGTCTCGCTATCCGGAGATGCGGGAGTTGCGCACCCAGGCGGCAGGCGATCCGTTAAGGATCTTGTACGCATTTGATCCGCGAAGAACGGCAATTCTTCTTGTTGCTGGCGATAAGACTGGAGACGATCGCTGGTACAAGACCCATGTGCCGATTGCGGATCGACTCTTTGAGGCGCACTTGAAAGAACTTGGAGAAGAGAGGGCACAACATGGCTAGAAACTTTGAAAAGCTGAGAAGCAAAATGTCACCAGTGGCACGGGCTGCCAGCCAGGCTGAGCACCGTCTTCTGGTGGAAGAACTGTCGCTGCACCAATTGCGTAAGGCGCGAGAACTGACGCAAACAAAGATTGCTGAGGAGTTGCAAATTGGACAGGGAGACGTCTCTAAGCTGGAGCGCCGCACAGACATGTATGTGAGTACCCTGGCAAGTTATTTGCGTGCGATTGGGGCCGAGTTGGAAATCCGGGCGGTCTTCCCGGATGGGGGCGAAGTGAAGATTCGGCAGTTTGCCGAATTTCCGAACTAAAGCGCGAGCTATGCCAGCAGTCGCCAAACCGCCAACGCCGATTGAGTGTGAGCGCAGGCCATGGCCACTTGCGGTCGAACTCCGGACCTCCAATCATTTGTTACCCATGTCCCTGGGCCAAAGTGTTACCTAGGTCGTCGGACCGTACCCCCGCCCAACCCCATGCGTAAGCGTGGGGATTCCAAATGACAGCGCCCTCGTTTTTGAAGTCAATACCAGACCCAGATCCGACCCGAGGTCGCCTGCCCCAAGCCACCCGAAACATGAAAATGCTGTGTATCGTGTTCAAAGCCCAAACCCCAACCTTGGCCAATCCTGAGTCAAAGCGAGCCGCTTCCGACTCGTCTCTTTCCCCAGCTCCCTCACGAGCCCTTCCGCCCGCGAGAGAGTTCAGGAGTAGTCCATTTGTTAAGCTGAATCATCTTGCGACTTGCCGCACCGGCAAACCGCATTCGAACAAACGGAGGTTGAAACCTGTATGCGAGGTCGAGGAAGCGTGATTCTCGAAGAAGACGAACGTTTGGAAGTGGATTATGAAGTCAACGAACAACGCAGACCTCTGGCTACAGGTAGCGGTACGTGGCTCGCAAGTGTGAAATCATATGCCGGAACAATCAATCCGGTTCCCTCCGCCAGCCCAAAACCCTACACACTGGAATTGTCAAACGGCCAACGGATCCGTTTCCGCTCCGACGGAAGCACTGTCACGTTCAGCGGTGAACTCTTTTCGGGCGACGAACCCTGAACCCTTCGAGGCCACGCGTAACGGAAAGTGGAAAACACGCCAAGTAATTTAGGCTGCGCGAAAGCCTGGAACACTCCGGGACAGGCCTGTCTGAAGAGGCAATCCTCGCCCCCTCGATAACAACACGATGGCCCCGGCTATTCTCCATCGCTTGCTCTCTCCGCTTGAGCACCGTTAAGGCAACCAGATTCCTCGACACGCCTGTTCTGGTTCCCGTCTTCCTTGCTGACCATCCCCATCACGCCGCCAGCATAGCCTTGTTCTTTACCAGCGAGCCTCAGTCACTTTCTTGGGCCACTCGTCAATCTACGGAATGCCAATAAACTCCTAGTCTCCGAGGAAACTGCCGATGCTGGCGGAGGTCCATGTGGCGACGCCACAGCCAAAGAAGTCGGTGTCTTCAGTCCAGATCGGACATCGCAAGGCAAGTGCGGCCGCGAGGATGGGCCAGTCTTCGGGATCACGCGCCTAGTCGTTTCCGTCAGTCGTCTCCGCGCTTCAGCTTCAAAGTCGCCCTATAAATCTGTAGAGATCCTCACTGACAATCGTCCCAATCGCGGCCATCGATCGAAGAGACGCAAGTCCTTGCGCAGCATCGCCACCGCGTTTAACGACGAGCTCGGCCAGATGCTATTCCGCCTCGGCATATGCAGAGTCTGGAATGAAGAAAGAGATATCGTCGGCGTGGGCTTCGAGAATACGTCGAACTCGATTGCCGAGAACGGCGCGAATCAGGATGTTGGCGTCGAGCACCAGGGCTCTACCTTCCATGCTGGCTACTTCGCGTTCCGTTTCTTCTCGCGGCTAGTCTGCCGGCTCTGCCTGTCCTCTTCCATAAGCTCATCCTCAGACGCGCCCCAGGTGGCGAGCATAGTTCATTTTGAGATTTGGTAACTCAAGTCGGAGAAGAGGTACTGATATCAGATTGCCGAATTAGAGATTGAGTCACCAGGCACGGCTGTGCCCGCAGTCGACTTGAAGGGCAGTCAACCGCCGCCGAGTCCTTCCTAAAGAGCACTAGCTCGATTGCTTTTTCAGTGATACGGCACAGCCCGGCTCCTCTTGGGCGCGTGTGTCTGGATTGTGGTTATTGTTCTTACCGTACGGGCCTACCTCTTGGTCAGACAGCTGTGAATTATTCCCGATTTCCGTGCGTTTTGCTTCGCGTCGTATCTCGGGTCTTTGACCATGCCGGGCAGAATGGTGACTTGCGATCTTACGCATTAAACACTCTTGCCCCAGCACTGCAGCCATGAGGTCGCAGCGACGTTCATGATCTTTGAGGCGCGATACCCATCCTTCCATTGCCTCCGTCTACGCTTCAACCATCGCCGAGCCATAAGAGCGGAAGGTCTCGAGGTCAGAAAGGAGTTGCACCTCCTTCCCTGTGGAGCTCTTTCATCCCCAACAACATACCGATTTATACCGACGCTCAGCTCTCCCCATTCCTAAACCTAAAGCTAGCTACTCAGTAGTTCTTTGCTGGCCAGCCATCAGTGTCTAAACTCATTTCTTGAGCGAGGTAACAATCCCATTTCGCCTTGAGCAGCTTGCTATCGCTAAGCCGAAGATGTGATTATTAATGTCACCATAGGAGCTGATATCCAGTGCAAACTGATTGCAGGACGCCATTTCTGGTACTCGAGTTTTCGAGGAGGCTTCTCCTATCCAGCCTGCTTGCCATCGTCTGCCTTGCGGAAATTCCTGATGATTGCAAGGCGCGACTGAGACAGGGTTCGACGAAACTGGATGATGCATACAAAATCCGTGGTGATCGTTGCGAAGGCGTTTTGAACAAGAGTGGCCTCTCCGGTGGAACTGCTGAGCTTCGCGTTTTGGGATTCCATGGCAGTCTGGGTGCCATGTTAGTTCCGGCGAATCGAAGCGCAGAGGTCGAATGGCGGAGCAAAGGCGGCTCCAAGTTACGGATTGCGGTCGTTGCTAAAGGGGATAACTTGTTGTACCGGATGGATACGCTGCAGCCTGTCGACGCAGCAGTTTACAAATGGGATAGTTCACTGATCCAGCGCCTGCAATTGACGCCTGAAACGGTTGATGTTCTCGCTTGGGAAGACGGTGGTGCCCAAGAATGCGCATCCGATCATCGCCTCTACGTTCCATTATTCTCCCCGGCACAAGCCGGCCAGCCAATTGTTTTGGAGCTAGCCATTCCCAGAGGTGCGAAAACGATTTCACATCGTCTCACCCGGCTGCCCAACCAGATAATGCGTCGGTCGCTCGTAAATATACCGAGTGGACGTGTACAGGAAAACGCCAGATTTCAAATTTCCATTGATTCGAGGGTTGAGGCCGGAAAGTATCGATTGGATCTGGACTTCGACAAGAGCGGTGAGCTTCCGAGGTTTGCATGCGTGCAATTCCAAATGCCTTGATTCGGGCCTGTTCCAAAGTCAGAGAGTATTTTCGTCCTTCAGAACTGGAGCGGCTCTTCCGGGAGAAGCTGCAGGACTTTGAACGTGACACTCTGCTCGGACTTGGCCGGGTTGACCCTCGAAAATCACAAGAGCTGGCGTCAATGGCCAGCCTCCTCGAAGCCAGGAAGCAATTACATCCACGTCTGATTCACTTCAGGCGCATGAGGATTGCCATCGTATGGGCGGTTCCAGCGATTGTCTTGGCGGCTTCACAATTTAGATTGCCGGCGACTCCAGTTTGGATGGAGCTGAGCACAGAAAGCTTGGGGTGGCTAGTGCCCGACCCGGCTGTATTTGGGGAAGTCAAGCTATTCAAGTTAGCGCCGGAAATTCGAATGCTCGCTATCCAGCCGGTGCATCAAGGCAGTCTTATCGGCGCTCCCAGCCGAAGCTTCCGCAGCGAGGCAGGAGAAAGCATCCAGATCGACGGATGCGCAACGCGGGAAGCTCGGATCGCAATCTCCAATCCATCCTTGCCTAAAGGAAGCCGAATTCGATTGATGCCTGAGAGCAATGGCACGACACTTCGATTCGCTATAAACCGTCCTCAACACAGTCGATTTGAGCCGGTTGAGGCAACAATAAGAGACTGCCACGTGTTGAGCGGCGACAGAATCGCAAAATCCTTGAATGCGAACCGCGGTTCCGGTACGGCTACTTACAGCTTTGAATCACAAGCTCTCACCCTCGATCTCAGACAAACGCCGCGAAGTACTTCAGTGGAGTTGCTTCGTGACATTTGGGTAGAAGGGATAGAGCTATTGGAAGCAGACAATCCCGCTATCGATGTCCTGCGCGAACGATCTGGCATCCGTAGTGGCAGAATCGAATTTGAGGAGATTCGGGGAATGTCTCTCACCTTGCGGGAGAACGAAAAGGCGGAGATGCGATTTCGAGGGATTATGACTTCGCTTCGTTGGGACAACGGTGTACTGATTGCGAGATGCCACGGCGAGCTATCGAGTCTGCGCACTGGCTACGAACTGTTACAGGATGGAATGCCTACCGCTCTCGATTGGTTTAAAAGTTGGGTAAAAGAAGGATCTATAGGCCTGGCGTTGGTATACGCGTTGGTAGTGATAACTTATGGAATGGAGCTAACTCGCGATGCAGCGAAAGACATCTTCAAGCCTTAGCCTGACGACATGGGTTGCGGTTCTGTTTGCGATAACTAGCCCTCTGCGCGGGCAAACCGCTATTCAATTTGTAGAACAGATCACGGCGCATTTGGACTGCAAGAATCAGGGTCTTTCCACGCAGGGCGCTGCAACGGTGCTTTCGTTGAAGCCCAGTGGTGCCCGAAAAATAGCGACCTTAATGACTTCGGCACACCTCGTAGATTCCTTTCGCCCGGATGACTGCTTCCTTACTTATCGTGGGATGTCTCAACCAAGCAGGGTGCTGGAATTTGTTTCGAACCAAGTCGATTCAAATTTGGATCTCGCGGTTATCACGGCTGAGATATCGGATGAATCGGCAACGGCGATTCAGGCGACAAAGTTCCGTGTTCTTTCCCGTTTCCAGCCCTATCGAGGCGTAAAGGTCTTCATGATGGGACATCCAATGGGCCAGAAGTGGTTTGTTCCTCAAAAACCAGAGTCTATAATTTCCGCTACTGGAGACATTTTGCGGATTCAATACGATGGCGTGAAAGAGGGATTTTCTGGAGGCAGCCTGTTGTGCGAGGACTTAGCAATCTGCGGCTTCATTTCCTCAAAGATTTCAAATAATTTAATCGAGGCGAAAAGTATAAAGTCAGTTCTAAACAGGCTCGTTTCCTGGGAAGTAGATCTGGCTTGGAAGCCGCTCACTCCCCTCGCCATGACAAGCACAGAGTCGATTCAACCTACGATAATCCGAACCGCAGCTACGACCTTTTTCGATTTAGGTGAACTGTCGGCAGATATGGACCATAGCGATGACGGCGATTGGTTTGAAGATCTGGATAATGCATTTGGGAAAGCACTTCTCGTTCGTGATCTCAGAGTCCGAATTGAAGAGCTCAAGAAAGAGCGGAAAATTTCACAAGGCAAGGCCGCCCGCGGCGAAAAGGCTTTCTACAAAAAAAGCCATGAGGACAGGATTCGAAATTTGCTCTCACTGCAGAAGAAGACGCTTGCCGAGCTCGTCAAGGAATTAAAAGAGGATAAAACATTTCAGAAGTTAGAGCCAGAGGAGTTCATTCGAATCGCCGATTTAGCCATGACTACTTTGCTAGAGATACTGACGTCTTCCCTGAGTGAGGACAGTTTGCGGCCGAGTCTCGAAGTGATGTCCATTTATCTCGATAGAGAGGAGATTGAACTTCGGAAGTTTCTCGAACTGGGTGAAAAGGTAGATCGCAAAGAAAAACTCACTCAGGAAAACATGCGAAAGGCGATCTTGCGTTTCGGAAGTGACTTTGCGAAGGAAGCATTCTCCGCTGGAGAAATTTATGGGCGCTGGTATTCATTCGGTCATATAAGGTGCCCTGTGAGCAAGATTATGGATGTGGTGAATTCTCTTTCTGGCAAGGGAATAGAGCTGGACGATTTAGACTCCGAGGCTCTAGCTAAATTTGCTATTGCCAGAAGGCTTGTTGGAAGCAACCCACAAGCACCAATGATTGTCGAACGGGCGTTGATTTCACTTCTCACACGCTACAAAATTGAAGAAATGCCTCCTTATGTCTCTGGCGACGCATGTAAAGGAGTTTGGACTAGGGAAATGGAACGCCATGCCGCAACCCTGCGCGGAAAGCTCCAAGCGGCATTAGAAAACAGAGTCTTACCCTAAGCGGGTCAAATGTCGCCAAGCCTCGCCATAGGGAATGCCATCGGAAATCCATTGGAATGTCGTCAGCCTGAGGAATGTCGTCAGCCTGAAGTGTCCCAACGCCATCCTCTCATTTTCCTCAATGTTTTCGAGGTTTTCTCTCCCAATCTCAGCCACAAAATCCCTCCAGACTTCCCGACAAAATCCGGCACTATGCCCCAAGTGGCATAGAATCTATAACTTAGCAGAAAGCCCCAAAGCCCGAATTTTGAACAAATCACGGTGGGGACGGGTGTGCCCGCACCAACCCCCAAATCACCCTGCAGCAACCTGTCCAAGGGAATGCCATCAGCCTGATGTGTCCCAGCGCCATTCGTCCATTTTCCTCAACGTTTTCGAGCTGTTTTCTCTCAATCCCCGTCCCGGACGAACCTTCCCTTTCCGGGGTGCTGAACAGACTGATCTGCCTCGCCCGCAAAAAGTTTGAGAAAAGTTCTCCCGGCAGGCAACTACCGCAAAGTCTGCCACGTTCAGCCCGGCTCATCCTGCCCGGATCTCCCCATCACGTCACCCAGCGGAACCGACCGCCAAATCGGCTTCCATACCCAACGAGACCAAATGAGACGGGCGTGTCTACCTCGATTTGCTCACTGAGTACAGCCGTCAATCCGCCGTCGGCATTCTCGCGTACTGCTTGATGCCAAACCACATACCATCGGATCGCGGTACCCGAAGAAGAGGATTCCCTATCCATCTGTCTGCGCGGCACTCACGGCCGCTACGCCCAGTATCACAACGCCCGCCGGGTCCGTAGCGGGCACCTGTGGCAGAACCCTTTCTATTCCTGCGCCATGGAAGAATGCCACCTCTGGAACACCATCCGCTATGTCGAACTCAACCCTGTCCGTGCAGGGCTGGTGGAATCTCCCAGGCGGTTTCGCTGGTCCAGCGATTCTGCCCACCTCAGTGGCAACGACAGCAGCCACCTCTTAGACATGGCCTTCTGGCAGCAATCGGGCGGGGTTCAGAACGGGCAAGACCTGCTCAATACGAACGCTCAGGAAGCGGATACAAAACGCCTGCGCAGCGCCACCTATTCCGGTAAACCGTTTGGTTCTGAAGGATTTGTGAAGCACGCGTTGAATGTCTTAGCGACGAGAAGCTTGGAGCTGATAGCTCGTATCGAACCTGGGAGAGCATCCCGGTTTTCGGCGAGAAAACATACCGAAGTCCTGGCTTCGGGTGGGCAATAATGGCGTAAGAGAATTTGTAGAGGCGACTAGATTTTGCGCAAAATTGCAGCCGGGACGGTTCAGCCCCCCACAGCCCTTAGTTCTAGCCTCGATTGGCACTGCCTCAGGCCAAATCGCAGATCTCTGCCGGCAAGACCTACTCCAGCTTCAGCAACTCCTTCAAAATCACCTCATTCGTAGGCCTCACCTTGTAATCCTTCTCGGTAAACTTCCAACGAACGACACCCTTCCGGTCCAACACATAGGTCGTCGGATGTGGCAAAAATCTCCCCCGTGCCGCCGCCTCCACATTGAGCAACCCATACCGGTCAATCACCGCATGATCCGCATCACTCAGCAGCTTCACCAGGAACTGCCCATCCGTCTTCGCCTTCACTTTCGGAATAATATCCCCCAGCTTCTCCATTGCATCGGGAGCAATCGCCACAATCACCGTGCGATCCTTCCGCTCTGCCGGAATCAGTTTGTGCAACTCAACTAGTTGCGTGGCGCAGTACGGTCACCAGTAGCCCCGGTAGAAAACCAGCACGACGTCTTTGCCCTTAAGCGAGCCTAGGCTCACCTTCTCGCCATCGGCCGAAGGCAACTCAAAGGCTGGCGGCATCGCGCCCACCTTCACCCGGTCCAGATCTGCCGGACCTTCCTGCGCAAAGGCCAGCCCAGCCATCGCGATCACCAAACTTCGTCTCGATAAGAACTCACTCATGGCCACCTATTGTGCGGCCCTTCCAAAAAAGTTATCCCCCCCAAAAAAATCGCTGAAAATCGGGAAAGCCATCGGAAAGGCATCAGTCTGTTTGAATGCGTAGGTGGGAGCTACGGCTCCACAATCGAGAAAGGCAGGCCTAAACCCTACCCGATCTCGCTCCTGGAGAAAACAGCATGTACCAATATTTTGTAGGACTCGATGTCCATCAGCAAGTGATTGCCTGCTGCATCAAAGCTTCCGTCGGCGCGATCCTGAACGAAGGAAGCATTAAGGCACGCCGATTCAACATAAACCAACGAGTGCGAAGCATCCCCGGACCCTGGCACTGCGACTTAACAGTGCTACGGCTTGAGAGCGCGGCGACTCAGAAGCAACAATCTCGAGCCCTTGTATCTATCGTCGCTTGGCACCTCACGCCGCACGTCTGACCTTGGGCAACCCGGCACGGATGAAGGCCCTCTGCGCGGGCAAGAAGAAGAGCGAAAAGCTCGATCCTCCTACACTGGCCGACCTGCTTCGTTGCGACATCTTTCCATTGGCCTGCGTAATGCCGCCAGAGCTCGAAGGCCTTCGTCGACACCTCCGCTTGTTCAAGAGAGGACAGTTTTCAAGAACCGCAAGGTAGCTCTTCTGGGGAGAGGGACAGACCCAAATTACAGGCGGAACCATTCAGACCGCCTACCTCTCGAAATCAAAACCTTTAACGCTAAACGGTTGCCAGACAGCAGTGGATTTGCTTGGCTAAAGCCTTTTTCGCCCCTTTGCCCAAGTAACATAGATGTGATATCTTAGCGCACGGATAGCTATCGTCATCGAAGTAAGAATGGAGAATCAAACGCTTGCCTAACGTTGATCTAAAGAAGTTAAAGAATGTAGTCTTGGCTCAAGCCGAAACAGCCACTATTCTCTACGGGGTTATCGTACCGCCTGAGCGGTCCGGTGGCATCGATGTCCGAGGCCTCAGCCATGACCCTCAACTGGTGTGCGGATCCATTGGCGAGCCCATGGAAACGATTCCAAGATGTCCCCACGAAGCATCAGGTTTTAAGTGTGGCAATCGTTCGATCAGAAAGTTCTACCTTGCGAACTAAAATATCAGTAGTACTGTTAGCCGTGACAACGATTCTCGCCACTTCAGCTTGTGTTCGTCCGAAGCGATTTCGCACTCTAAATGTTGTTCCGTTCGCTATGCCCAAAGAGCTTCCCGGAATGGAGAAACAACGAGGTGCCGAACTCCTTCAAGCCTTTACAGGCGGGTTCTCTACGTTAAGGGTCGGGGACAAGGTTTGGACTCTCGACAAGGGGCCTGAAAGTAATGAGGCGGCCAAGTTAATTGTAGGCAATGTCTCGGCTGCGGAACCTACCTCGACACCGGTTTCAGCGTATTTCACTTCTGGACCCGAGGCACAGGCTGAAATCGTTAAGCTCTACGCTCAACTTTTGGCCAAGGATTCAAAACCGCCTACCGCACTTCGCACACTCTTCGATCTGCTTTTCGATTCAAATGCAAAAGTAAAAGCAAATCCATACCGGTTCCGATCCGAATTAACAATCACTCATTCGCTTTCGACCCTAGCTGATTGGGATCGGATCAGTATTTTCATGGTCGCGCTGATCCCACATGACCCGGAGCTTAGAATTGTTGATACGAATCAATTGGAGAGCATAATTAAGGATCTAGAAATTGGGACTTTAACTCAGACTGGAAGCGCGGAGGCTTCAATTAGTGCAAAACGGACTCTCTCTGATGTCATAAAAATAGACCCCCTGACAGAAACAAGGGGATCTGAGTTTGGACCATCAGCGAAGATGACCTACACAGAACAGTTGCAGAGAAAACTTCGTGAACAATTGGCCTTCCGATCAAGCTCCATTGAAAAAGAGGGGTCGCTTTTTCGGCTTACCTATCGGACGAATGGGAGCGAACAAGTACCTGCAATGACGCGACAGGTCTTAACATTTGAGTATCGACCGGAAGATAAGGTTTCGCTATTGCTGTTCGATTTCAACATCGATGACAAGGGCACGATTACGAAACTGTCGAAATCAAAGGTACCCAATTACATATTTCAAGCACAGCCCAAGGACCCCTTCAACCTCGAAACGTATTATGAGTTAAAAGCACGTCCGATTGTCTTTGCTCTCGTTCGCCAGATAAGCAATCTCAGGGGCATTCGAACTCTTGCATTTGACGATGACGACGACGTAGCTCTTATTCCAGTGATAAAGCCACTGGAGCCTGTGACTATAGCAACGGTTCCAACTCGGCGCTATGCAATACGGTTTGGTGAGACTGATTCATACATTTCATCTAAGGAACTGCAAACAGATTCGACCGCTGTAGCCGTATTCGAAACTGAATCAGCGGCCCGTCGATTCCTGAATTGGTTCGTTCAGCGATCAACTGCTGCAGGAGCCAATCTATCGGATGGATTGTTTCTTGCCGCCTCAGATATAGAGAAGTACGGCACTCACCGCTTTGGCCTTATCGACTACCAGCGCCGAAATATGTTTAAGGCCTTGCCCCCAACGGATGTCGCTAAATTCAAGGTTGCAATGTACCCTCCACCGCCGGATGCTCCTGCCCAACAAACCAAGTGAACTACTTGGACGGCGGAGCGATGGCAGATTTGGCGGGCAGTTTCAAACGCACCACTATTGAATTCCCGGAAACTGGAGACCATAAAAATCTGTTGGGATAGCTGGGGTTAGGCTCGACTGACCCAGCGAGAACATGACGGTCGAAATAGTGCAGGAATAGAAAAAGGTCCACCTTACCTTTGGGATTACCAGTTGGAGACTTCAATTCGGCCTTGAGTTTTTTCCCTTTGTATTCAAAATTTCCAGTACCTTCGAGACGCACACTGTTTCCGCCCTCCAGAACTAGATAGACATCATGTTTGGCGTTCTTATCCGCCGCGCTTACAACTAGCCGGTAGTTGAGCCCGTCAATCTGCATGGCCCATTCGCGAGTCCATTGCGCAAGATCATATGGAACTGGAGAAAACGTTTGTGTAAGGCTGGGCGCACTAAACAGCCAGGCGAGAGTTAGACATCGGACGAACTGAGTTGAGTTCATGTGTACAAGAGTACATTATGCGTTGGACCAAACCCAGTCGGCAAAATCTCCCTGTTGTCTAACGCTGCGGCTAACCTACTGGCCAGGCCGTCCGCCTGGACAATTCGTCGACAAGCCATCAACCTGTTTGTATACGTAGGCAGGAACTACGGCTCCACAATCGAGAAAGGGAAGCCTGCAGCCAACCCGATCTCGATCCTGGAGAAACCAGAATCTACCAATACTATGTGGAACTCGATGTCCATCAGCAAGTGATTGCCTACTGCATCAAAGCTTCCGTTAGCTCGATCCTTAACGAAGGAAGCAGTAAGGCACGCCGTTTTGACATAGACCAATAGGTGCGAAGCATCCCCGGACCCTGGCACTGTGGCTTAAGAGCGCTACGGATTAACAGTGCTGTGGCTTAACAGTGCTGTGACTTAAGAGCGCGGCGACTCAGAAGCAACAATCTCGAGCCCCTGTATCTATCGTCGCTTGGCACCTCACGCCGCACGTCTGACCTTGGGCAACCCGGCACGGATGAAGGCCCTCTGCGCGGGCAAGAAACAGAGCGACAAGCTCGATCCTCGTACACTGGCCGGCCCGCTTACGTGCTCCCTGACGTCCCACTCAATTACCACTGAGCCATAGCTGTGGATCGGGCTGACCACTTGGCCTGCTCCACGCAAACTGGGAGCGCGGCCGCGCGATCCGCTGATCGGCGCGCACGCAGGCAATCTGGCGCATGAGCCGGGGCAGTTGAGCCTGCTCGGCCGTTCCTGCTTTGCAATTACTGGAATCGCACCGTCAGAACCGGCGGGATCTGCAGGTCATTAAAGTTAGTGCGCAGGTAGCGGTAATTGAGGTGGCCGGCGTTCCAGGTGGCACTGCGTGTCAAGGTGGTAATTCGCGCGGCAACCGCTGGGCCGCGCATCACTGCGGAAATACGCGATGGAGTGTAATACTCCTCCAGAATTATCGGGATCGGGCCGGTGATAACCGCCGTGCCTTCTTCCACAAAGGTGCCGGAATTAAAACTCATGCGGACACGGAGACTGGTGAGCGTGCGGGCCGCAGGATCGATGCTTCCCTCCACCCGGAACTCACAAGGGCGTCCCGCGTACACGCAGCCGGGAGCGCTTGCTCCGATGAATGTCGCGCCGTTCCAGACGAGATCGGCTAGGTGGTTGGCGGGCGCAGTACCTCCTAATTGACTGACGGACCAGACGTTGCCCATCACCATTTGGGAGCAGCCGATTTCCGTATTCGATGAATTGACGCACGTGTGCGCACCGTCGAACACCACCAGCACCTGCCGTGTCTGGTGCATTCGAGTCAGCAGCGACGTGTCCGCCTCCTCGACGACCACGGGAATCGATCGCATCAATTCCCTTACGCCCGTATCGCCGGCCGAAGCCGGGAGCAGGAGGACTAATTCCGTGCTTCCTTTGGCGATGCCCTTGAGCTTCGTGGTCGTGCCGCGCTCCAGGGTGGCGATGGCAGGATTCCGCACTGCCATGTCGAAGCAGGCGGACCACGTGGTGAGGTTCGGCCAGAATCTCTGCTCCATCAGGCTGGACGAGCCGCCGACCGTGAAGACGCGCTCCTCGCCGGCTTTGAGCTTGAACTGGTTGCCCGCGTCGATTCCGGTCAGGCTGAAGTCGGTGATCACGTTCATGAACCAGTTGACGACGTTGACCACGGGCGTAGTCTCGCCATTGCGCAGGGAAACGCGGAGCAGTTCGCGGCCGCGGCGGCAGTTGGCGTCCCACAGCAGGACGCGGGTGCCGCTCTTTTCGCCGCGGTAACGGCCATAGTTGTCGAGCAGGATGTCTCCGGAGGCGACTTCGCTACTAACCAGATGAGTGACGTCGACCGGGATGTAGTAGGTTGTGCCGCGGAGCTTGCCACCCAGGCGTTCGGCGATGGAGTAGATCGGCGAACCCCTTTCGATGGGCATCTCCCCGAGCACCCGCAGAGGTAGCCGGTGGCCCACGGAATGAAAGGTCTTGAAGAGGATCGAGCGCACTGGTGTCCCCGCGGCATGTACGATCTCCGGATCGCCCGAGATCTCCATGCCCGCAGGGTAGCTGAACTGGAATGGTTCAAGCTGCGCCAACTGGGGCGAGAAGCGCAAGCCGTCGACGGGAGCTCTCCAGAGCTGAAGCTTCAACTGTTGCAGGCCGCGCATGATCTCGAGGTTGTAGCCAAACTGTTCGAGCGAGGCCTGCACGCTGTCGGCGAAGGCATCCATGCCGGGGACGGGCTCGGAGATGATCTGTAAGATGCCGATGGCGACCTGCTCGGCCTTGACGTAGCCGATGGGGCTGAAGCCGTTCGACCAGACTTCGCTGACGGTCTCCTTAATGTTCTTGAGGGTGTCGTAGACCTGGTAGCTGTTGGCGGCGAGGTCTCCCACCGGTCCGAACTGGCCGACCGTGCCCATCGTGATAGCCACGCTCAGCTTTTCCAGGTCGACGTAGCCTCCTTTCATGGCGTCGGTGATCGTCTGGTTCACGGCCTTGAGGTCGAGCGCGCTCGCGCTGCGCAGCCTTTCGGCAGCGAGAGCGCCGCTGGCCGAGGCGAACTCTTCGAGGTTGAGAAGATCATCGGGGACGAGCGCGGCGACTTTCCAGCCGGAGCCCTCCTTCTTCATAACGCCGAGGAGCCCGAACGAGAGCGGCTGGGCCACGCCGCGCACGACCGCAGAGTAGCTGACCTTGGCGCGCACGATGGCGAGAGTGCCTTGGTCGCCCTGAGCGGTGGCGAGGTGCGTGAAGCGGAAGTTGGAGAACTGGACGCCGCGCTGGACGGTTTCAAAGGCGCGGCGAGTCGAGGACGCCGCCAGCTTGCCGTCGAATGAAGAGCACTCGCCGAGGAGCGCCGTGATGTCCCCGCGGGCCTGAGCTTCCAGGGCGCGGCGGAGGACGTCTTCCGCGTTGGTGGCGGGAGGGGCGCCGGCGCTGATCCAGACGTTGGCTTGGGAGGTCACGTTGGCCACGGCGACCGAGACGACGGGGCGGCCGGCGGGGAGGTTCGCCGGGGCCTGAATGTTGAGCTGGTAGATGCCGACGAAACCGGGGGCGAGGCCCGCGAACACGACGGGGGCGTTCGCGCCGCCGAGGGTGGCGGTAACGGTGGCGGTGACGCGATTGAGCGGGCCGAGCGCGCCGCCATCGCCGCCGGGGCGGCCGGGTTGGACGGCGGGGGAGACCTCACCGAGCCCCGTCAGGTAGAGAATCAGGTACTCTTCCGGAGTTGCCGGTTCCAGGTCAGTGACCAGACGGTAATTCGCGCCGTGCAGGAGGATCGCCTCGCCCTTGCCGTCCATGGTTTTCGTGAACAGGCGCGGGGCGCGAGGAGTGAGCGCAATGGAGCGGGTCGCGCTCACGCCGGCCGCGCTCCGGACGCGGACTTCGAGCGTGGTCCCCGTGATCGAGTAAGGGAGCTGAGCGTTAATCTGGCCGGCGGAGACGAAGTAGAGGGGTAGCGCATTGAAGCCGAGCCCGCTCACCGCCTCTACGCTGACGCCTTCCAGCGAGATGGGCAGCGGGATGGAAGCCGCAGCAGCGGTGCGAGGCGCGAGGTTCGTGCCGAAGATCGACACCATGGTACCTGGGGCGAGGGCGGTACCATAATCGGCGGCGTTGAGAATGCCCCCGTTGGCGATGATGGGCGGAGAGCTTTGTCCCCAGGCGCAGGCGGCGAGGAGCGAAACGAATCCAAGGTAGATCCATCTCACCCAGTACTGTGGGTGAGATGGCGCAGTCGCGCCGGGTCGGACGAAGAAACACGAGATCTGCATAGTCGGTTCATAAGCCTCCGATCAGTAAATATGCACGTGGAGTGCCAAAGCAGAGAGCGGATCCTCCACGCGCGCGATCGTCTTACACCCCACTTACAACATTCGGGTGATCCACCTTTCGTTGGGGCGGCCCGTCATGGAATCCTACAAGACGGACCCGCTGCGCGATGCGGTGGAACGCGCCTGGAAGGCAGGCATCGTCGTGGGTGCGGGACAGCCTTCCATGAGGCGGCTGCCTCTGTCAACCGATAATGTTCCTTCTGGTTCGGAAGACCATCAGTCTGTTTGAATGCGTAGGTGGGAGCTACGTCTCCACAATCGATAAAGGGAGGCCTGAACCCTACCCGGTCTCTCCACCACAAAGCCGCCAACCCACGCTACTCGCAGCCTGCGACGTACGAAAAATCCGCCAAACTTCAACAAACCCGTCCACGCAAACCTGGCCGCTCGGCAGCCCGGTAAGCGTTGAGTGACCATCGGTTTTATTATCTATTGAGATTCATTCTTATGGCTGACATCCTGATACAAGGAGCAGGGCGCTTTACCCATGACAACGGTCACCATCTCACTGCCAGAATCATTGAAGACTTTTATTGACGAGCAGATAGCAACAAAAGGCTACGGAAACGTTAGCGAGTATTTCCGCACCCTGCTCCGCGCTGCTCAAGACCGCGAAGAAGAAGCAAGGCTGGAATCACTTCTAGTCGAAGGCCTCGTCTCAGGCGGAAACGATATTCCACTGACACGCGAGTTCTGGAAGGGTTTAAAGCTCGAAGCCAAAGATCTGGCCAGAAAACACCAGGCCAGGAAAAAACTTGCTGGATCCAGGTCATCAGGCCTAATGCCAAAGACGACGTCTTGAGGCAGTTTCGATACTACCTCCTGAAAGAAGCTTTCGATACAGCAGACTCTTTCTTGTCCGCTGTTGACGAATCGATCTCAACAATTTGCTCAATGCCAGAACTTGGAGCTCCCAGGCATTTCAGGAACCAGATGCTCGCAGGATTACGATTTCTCCCGGTAAGGGGCTTTGAAGACATTCTCATTTTCTACGTCGTTCATCCAGACGCCCTCAGAATCGTCCGTGTTTTGCATGGGAAAAGAGACCTCAAAAAGATTCTCGAACTCGAGCACGAAGATCAAATACTGAACTGAGAAGTGAAAACGTATCGCAGGGAAGCGGGATAACTTCTTCGGGAGAAAGACAGCCGCTGCAACTGCTGAGTCACCCTGACCTCATTCACCCTTTTGAGATCCATAGAAGAATTCTGGAACCATTCGGGTTCTGGTGCAAGCTGTGAAGCGATGGAAACGAGGACCGTTTTCTTTCCAGGGCATTGCCCCTGAACTGTGGCGCAATCCGTCGCCTCGACCGGAATTCTTTGTCACCCATGTCGCCGGACCGTACCCAATCGGTCCGGTCCGGCATTTTCATCCTGCATTGTGAGCTACGGACTTGTCCGAGCTCATGGAATGCGTTCGCACTCCGCCAAAATTTATTTTTCCTCTGTTTTTAATCACTTAGCTCCATCCCCCCATCAACCCCATTTCACCCCACTGCTAAAACTAAGCCCGGGCTACCACTTGTGCCCAACTACAAAACTACGCAATTACTGAAGGACGAATCCTCGTGGCAACCGAAAAACAGATCGCGGCGAATCGCCGTAACTCCCAAAAAAGCACTGGCCCCAAAACCCGCGAAGGCAAATTCAAATCGAGCCTCAACGCTCTCCGTCACGGCGCCTGCAGCGAAACCCACATCCTCAGAACCGAAGATGCCGGCATCTTCAAAAATCTGGCTCAGGAAATTCTCGATGAACTCCAGCCCCAAACTCCAACCGAACTCGAACTCGTCGACCAACTCATCCAAACCGTCTGGCGTCGCCGCCGCATCACTTCTCTGATCCAAATGCGCTTCAATCAGGCCATCGAAGAAGTAATCACGGAACAAACCCAAATCCAGCCCGCACAGGACAGACCTACGCCAACTCAGGTCACGGTCCTCGCCATGGAAAAGCTCGAAAACCTGAAGCCGTCCTTTGCTCGCCAGGAAGCTATGGAGCTCCGCCTCATGGCACTCTTCCAGCGCACCCTCAACCGCCTCGAACACGTGCGAAAAATCGCGAACAAAGCCAAATTAGAGCTAAATCCTTTGCTGCAAGTAGCTTGAAACTCTAGGCGTAGGGTTATTTTGACGTTTCTGCCTCGGTCGTAACACTTCCGAGGGCGCGGGACAGTGCCAGCAAGCACAACAGTGCCGTAAGGACACGAGTCCTCGAGCCGCCGCGCAGGATCTTTGACAATTTACTTGTATTCTCGAACTGCTTCAGCAAGCCGTCAGCATCAGTGTGCCTGCTTTTCGGGCACCATTGCGTTTGCGGGAGGCTTGCTAATGAAGATCCGGCTTTAAGCCGTCGGCCATTCCACCGCGCGGTGCAGCTTCAGCATGTTGGTGCTGCCCGGTACCCCGATAGGTTGTCCGCTGACAAAGACCACCTGATCATGAGGTTTGATATACCCTCTCCGCTGCAATTCCTGATCCATTTGAATCAGCATCTCGTCGGTTGAGCCTGCGTTCGGAACCACTATCGCAGTCACCCCGTAGATGATGGAGAGCTGTTGAGCGGCTTGCTCAAAAGGCGTGAAAGCGTAGATGGGCACGGGTGGGCGGAAGCGGCTGATCAGCCGTGCTGTCGAGCCCGAGGCCGTAAATACAGCGATTGCAGTCACTCCGAGATAGTGGCCAGCCCTGTAGGCAGCATCGGCAATGATTTCGGCATGGGTGGGATTGGCCAGGGCCGGGAGTTCCTGGTAGCCACGGTAGCGAAGATTGGCCTCCGTCTCGGCAGCGATTCGATCCATAACCCCGGTTGCTTCCACGGGATACTTTCCTGTGGAGGTTTCAGCGGACATCATGATTGCATCGGTGCCGTCGTAAATGGCATTGGCAATATCGCTGACCTCGGCGCGGGTAGGCGTGGCATTCTCAATCATGGTCTCGAGCATCTGGGTAGCCGTGATGACAAACTTGCCCATGCTGCGGGCCCGCTGGATGATGGTCTTCTGAATTGCAGGAACTTTTTCCATCGCCATCTCAACACCCAGATCGCCGCGAGCTACCATCACGCCATCGCTTTCGGCGAGAATCGCATTGAGATTTTCAACCGCCTCGGGCTTTTCGATCTTGGCAATCACCTGTGCCTTGCTCTCACGTTCTTCAAGGTAGAGCTTTAGGCGAAGCACATCGTTCGGCTGTCGTACGAAGCTGAGTCCAATGAAATCGACTTTCTCGTCCAGGCCAAATTGCAAGTCCGCCTTATCTTTCTTCGAGAGTGAAGGGGTGCTGATCGCAACGCCAGGCAGATTGATTCCTTTGCGATTGCTAATTGGGCCACCGATCACTACCTCGCAACGCGCAGTGGTGCCATCAGAGGAGATCACTCTCAGCTTTACCGTACCGTCTGCGATCAGGATACTGTTGCCGGGCTTCAAGTCGCGCGCAAGCTCCGTGTAAGTAGTGGATGCCAGCTGGTCGTTGCCCATTACAGGATCCGTTGTAATGGAAAAAACGTTGCCCTTGACCAGCACGCAGCCGCCGTTCTCGAAGTCGCCCAGGCGAATCTTCGGGCCCTGGAGATCCAACAATATACCCGCGTAAACGCCCATTTCTTTGGCTATTTCGCGGATGATGCGGATCCTCCGGACGTGTTCTTCCTTTTGGCCATGGCTGGCATTCAGCCGGAAAATATCAACCCCTGCTTCGAGGAGCTTGCGGATCATTTCAGGCGAGTCGGTGGCAGGACCCAGAGTGGCTACGATTTTTGTACTTGGCATTCGGTTGTTTGGGGGATTCATCTGAAAACAGCTGACAGGGCCTTACAATACTCATTATGCCCATCTACCAGGCAATCGTCCTTGCGATTGTCCAAGGATTCACTGAGTTTTTACCAATTAGTAGCTCTGCCCACCTTTTTCTGGTTCCCTGGCTTCTCGGCTGGCCCGATCAGGGCCTTGATTTTGATATCGCTCTCCATATCGGCACCCTCGCTGCAGTACTGATCTACTTTTTTAAAGATTGGTTACAGATTCTGGCTCAAGGGTTTGGCCTGAACTACGGTCACGATGAAGAACTGAAGCAAAATCCGAAGCTGCTCTGGTATCTTGTGCTGGCATCGGTCCCTGCGGGGTTGATCGGGCTCAAGTTCAAAGATCAGATCGAGACCACTCTTCGCAGCCCCTTCGTCATGGGTACGATGTTGATCCTGATCGGAATCCTCCTGTGGGTGGCAGAGCGCTACACGAGCCGCCTCAAGCACATTGGCGAGCTCACTCTGGCAGATACTTCGATGATCGGCCTGTCGCAGGCGCTCGCCCTGATCCCTGGTACTTCCCGGAGCGGAATCACGATTTCCACCGGCCTCTTTCGCGGCCTCACCCATTCTGCTGCGGCCCGCTTTTCTTTCCTTCTCTCAACGCCAATCGTTGCCGCCTCTGGCTTGAAATCGATTTACGACCTGTCAAAACACGGCCTGACGGAAGGCATGCTTGTGCCTTTTGTGGTCGGAATCGCCGGTAGTGCCATCGTCGGATTGGGCGTAATTGCCTTCTTTCTCAAGGTGATCCGCAAGCACGGACTTACCCCCTTCATTGCATATCGAATCATTTTTGGCATAATAGTGATCGCTCTGGCATTTGTCCGTTCACGCGGATGAAGCTTTTAGGTCCAACTACACACAAGCGCCTTAACGAGGTGCTCGCATTCGTGTTTTTATTCATAGGCTTGGCTAGTATGCTCAGCCTGATCTCCTACTCGGCCATTGATCCGAGCTGGAACACCGCCACAAGCGTCGTGCGACCCTCCAATCTCATGGGGCGTTTTGGCTCCCACCTGAGCGACGTCTGCTTCCAGCTATTCGGGCTGTCCAGTTTTGTCATTCCGGCATTGATTCTTTTGCTGGCATGGAAGTGGATGCAATCGAAGCCGATTGAAGCTGCCGGAATCAAAGTGGCGGGTGCGCTGCTCTTTGTGTTTGGTGTCTGCACCAGCTTCTCGCTAGCGCCAGGTGCTCGTGCCTTTTCGGGTTCTATTCCAGCCGGTGGTGTCTTCGGCATGATCCTTGCCGACATGCTGGTCTTTTACCTGAACTTTACCGGTGCCGCTTTGCTTACGGCTACCGTGCTGGTGGTTTCGCTGTATCTGATCTCAACCTTCTCAGTTGCCATTCTTCTCGAGTGGCTGGCTATTCCCACTGCAATGCTGCAGGCGTTAATCAAAGTCTTCCGTAAATTCCGGATGCCCAAATTCGAGTTCTTCAAACGTCGCCCGGCCAAGCCCCGTCCCGCCAAAGCAGAAGACGATGAAGTGCCATCGATTGTGCAGCGACGCCGCACACCCCCCCGGCGTACTGAAGACGAGGGTGCCGATCTTCCGCCATGGGAAACCAAAACAGTTGCTTCTTCCTTTGAAGCTGCTGAAGAGTCTGTCGGGGTTGTGAACGAGGAGTATATTCCGATCAAGACGCTGGAAGAAATTCCAGCGCCGCCTGAGCCCGCACCCACCCCCCAGTCCGTGGCTCCAGCCAAAGCAAAGGTCAAGGATGCCTTTGGCCCTACCTCCTACAAGCTCCCGCCAACGGGCATGCTCAACGAGCCGCAGCCGCGTAGCGTTTTCGATTCCCAGGAATTGCGTGATACAGCCTCACGCATCAAAGAGCGCTTTGAAGAATTCGGCGTGCTCGGCAACGTGGTGCAGATCAACCCGGGCCCCGTCGTCACCACCTTTGAGTTCAAGCCCGAGGCTGGCATCAAGTACTCAAAGATCACGAACCTCACAGAAGATCTCTGTCTCGGACTGCAAGCTGAATCAATCCTGATTGAGCGAATCCCGGGCAAGCCCACGATCGGCATTGAAGTTCCAAACAAAAAGAGCGAAGTCATTGCCCTTCGCGAAGTGCTCGAAGGCGAAGACTTCCAAAGCGCTACCTCGCGTCTGACCATGTCGCTCGGTAAAGACATTAACGGTCGCATCAAGATCTTCACAATGGATACGATGCCCCACTTGCTCGTAGCCGGTTCCACTGGTTCGGGCAAGTCGGTGATGCTCAATTCGATGATCATGAGCGTGCTCTATAAGTCGACTCCCGACGAGGTTCGCATGATCATGATCGACCCCAAGCGAGTAGAACTGGGCATCTACGAAGACATCCCTCACCTGCTGACGCCTGTCATCACCGACCCGAAGAAGGCCTCAAACGCCTTGCGCAACGCCGTGCTCGAGATGGAGCGCCGCTACAAGCTGCTCGCCTCGCGCGGTGTTCGCAACATCGAACAGTTCAATCGCAAGATGCGGCAGATGGCCAATGAGCCCCGCAGCCTCTTCGACGAAGACAACCCGGAGGCGCTACTTGAAGAAGACATGCGGCCACTCTCCTACATCCTGATCATCATCGACGAACTCGCTGACCTGATGATGCTCGAACGGAACAACGTGGAAACCTCCGTGGCACGTCTGGCGCAGATGGCTCGCGCCGTGGGTATGCACCTTGTACTGGCAACCCAGCGTCCCTCGGTAGACGTCATCACCGGTGTAATCAAGGCGAACTTCCCCGCCCGTATCAGCTTCCGCGTAACCACGCGCGTGGACTCACGCACGATTCTCGACACCATGGGTGCCGAGCATCTGCTGGGCAAGGGCGACATGCTCTATCTGCCGCCAGCCTCTTCTCGTCTGCATCGTGTGCACGGCGCATACGTGGGCGAGCAGGAAATCAATTCAGTGGTGGAGTTCTGGAAGCGCCAGGCCAAGCCCGAATACGATCAGAGCTTCCTTGTGGCACCTCCCAGCGATGATCCTGAAGATCAGCCGGATGAAGAGGGCCTTGAGGGAGATGCCGACCCCATGTACGGCGACGCTGTGAAGGTAGTCTGCGAGATGGGCAAGGCGTCCACCTCTATCCTGCAGCGCCGCCTGCGGCTTGGTTATGGCCGGGCTGCCCGCATGCTCGATCGCATGCAGAAGGAAGGGATCATTGGGCCACCCGATGGGTCCAGGCCGCGCGAAGTTCTCAAACGCCCCGACTGGCTCAATCGCGATATGAGTCTTGAGGCGGTTGAAGATGACTAAGGGTGTGGATTGAGTAACGAAAGGTAAGAATGGCGGAGAGAGAGGGATTCGAACCCTCGGTAGCGCTTTAAGGCACTACGACGGTTTAGCAAACCGCTCCTTTCGACCACTCAGGCATCTCTCCGCACTGTGGCCGTTACTCTTTGC
>JALHNH010000062.1 GCA_022843625.1 Bryobacter sp.
CCAGATTCTTGTAAACCGTCGGAGGCGTCGTCAACCCATTCCGCCCCGGCAACCCGCGCATGATCTCCTCCGTATTCAGCTTCACAATCCCGTTATCGCCAAAGCTCAAATTCGGCTTACCCGTCTTTGCGTCAATCGAAAACAGCCGCCCATCCCCGCTCCCAAAAACAATCTGCGGCGGGGTCTTCCCTTCCCCCGCAAAATACTCGACGCCACGAGTTGAAGCCCCACCGCCACCCGGCAGTGCAAAAGCCCAAACCTCTTTGCCCGTAGTCGAATCCACAGCCACCACCCGCCCATAAGGCGTCGTCAGATACATCATCCCGTCCACCACCAGCGGCGTAACGGTGCTTGGCCCAAACCCGCCCACCCGAGGCCTCGCAGCACCCTCAACATCGCCCGATCTCGGCCCAACCGCGTTCACACCCGCAGGCTTCATGTGATAAACCCACGCCTGCTTCAATTTCCCGACATTCGCCGGAGTCATTTCCGTCAAAGGGGAAAACCGCATCCCCCCGGAATCATGACCATACGTAGGCCATTCCTTCGACAGCACCTGAGCAGCCAAGGCGCAAGAAAAAACGAGAAAGGAAAAATAAAGCTTCATAAGACGCACGCTCATTCTATCCAAACCACATTCAGTGACAAAATAAAACTGTGCGCATTCTTCTGCTGGCAATCTTCGCCCTCACCCTCACCGCCCAGGACATCCTCCCTGAGGCAAAAGAGAAAGAGACTTTCGTCAAGATGTGTTCCAACTGTCACGCCATCGAACGCGTAGTGAAGGTCAGATTCTCTAAGAAATTCTGGGCCTCAACCGTCGACGACATGGTCTCCAGAGGCGCAGAAGGCACCGAAGAAGAAGTCGAATCCGTAATCAACTACCTCACCCGCTACTTCGGCAAGCCCGTCAACATCAACACAGCCACAGCCAAACAGATCGAAGCCGGCCTCTCCTTCAAACCAGCCGAGGTCGAAGCCCTCATCAAGCACCGCACAGACAACGGCCCAATCAAAACCTTCGAAGACCTGACAAAGATCGCAGGCCTGAACGCGAAGCTCCTCGACGAGCAAAAGAACAACATCCAGTTCTGAGCCCAAGGGATTTGCCGACAAGAAATTCAGACCACTCAGTCAACCGTCGTCGGATCAGGATAGTCTTGCAAAGGAAAGGCCAGTCGTCGAATAATGTTGCCGCTGGCAACGTCAACAACTGCACCATCAGAGCAAACAATGATATCGCCGCTTTGGCAGAATACCTCTTCCAAGGAAGGGCTCAACGAACAGACCTCCTCGCGGCGTCCGGTGTCACCCGCCAACCGAACAAGCACTCGTGAGGTCCCACGTTTGTATTCCCGCTCAACACCATAAAAGCAACCATCCGAAAAGCGGTGTGAAAGCTTCAGGACATGGCAATCTTCTGGAGGCTGGTATCGCCAAAGCTCCTTGGCACCGATGCGATCAAAGCAACGTACCGGCCCGGCAACTTCGCTGACACACAAAGACCTCTCCGAGCTTGTAACGGACAACAAGCGAAACTTCAAACGTCCTATACAAAGTTCCTCTAAGCTCTTGACAATGCGGCCATCCGGTTTTGTTCATGATGGATCCCCCGACTTTACTAGCCAAATTGGCTCCTCCTCCCGCTGCCCCTTCATGAGTGTCACCCCGCTAGCGCTGCTTAGCGCCACGAGCGAACCGTATTCCACGCCGCACCAGACTGTCTCTCCTCTCGACGCGAACCCCAAAATCTGAGTATGGCGAATGTCAGTTCGATGCCACAATATTCCACCTGTCCCTGCGTCGTAGCATGCAACTCCACCACGCTTGCCCTTGTGCAAAGCCGCCGCTGCGCAAAGATCACCTGTTGGATTCAGAGCAAGACGAGAGCCCCCGAAATCGAGCACAGTGTCGAATTGAATGGCTTGTTCACCACTCTGCCAATCCCAGATTTGAACAGTTTGTTCGAAAAAGGCTGCAGCAATGCGCGATGCATTCCTCGACGAAGCCAGTTGCCGAATGGCAGAACTTCTCATATTCTCCTATTGTCCAAAACGCGAAAATGCAACTCTTCGCTCAGCCACGCCCATGCCCAATTTCAACGAATCTGAAGTCACCTTCCCTCGTTGCCTCAATAGCATCACGAATTTTGGCGATCTGCTCTTTTATGACACTCCAGCTGTGAGTGCTCAAAACAATAAGCGCAATCCGGCGATTCGTCAGATTCTGCTGATAGCTCAGTTCTTGATCCGACGTGATGGAGAGCTCTAATCCTGCTTCTTCCGCTGCTGCCAGAAGTGCACCATTTTTCAATCCAGACCAGCCTTGGAACCAGGTAGTCACCACGAAGTGACGATGATCGATCAGCAGCCGCAGCTTCTGCGGCGTGCTCTCATCCAGGATTATTTTCATGCAGCCTGCGTTGGCTCATGAGGCGGTATTGCGCTCTGCGCTGCAAAGGCCAACACGGCCTGCACCTGCTCCCTCGTAACATGGAAGTTCTCAAATACTTCATCGAGCGATGAACATTTCACGTTCTCGAAGATAGCGGACACTGGAACGCGAGTGCCTCGAAACACCCATGCCCCACTAACTTTCCCAGGAATGCTCTCGACAACAGAACACTGTGACCAATCTAAACTTGCCATTTGGAATCCTGTTCCCATCCTAAGACAAACCGAATTCCAAACGCGGCTATCACTAATCCTGAGCGCTCAACGAGATAATCTAGGCCCAAGCGAATCTATGCCAAACCCACGTCAAGTGAAGCCCTTCCTGCAAACCGGCCACCCGCTCATCCCCGTCAAGCAACGCAAGTCCCCACCCTATCCCTTCGTACTGGAAGCAATCTCCTCCCTGTCTCCCACCACTCGCCCCATGTTCGGCTGCCTAGCTGTCTATATTGGAAACAGGATCGTTCTAATCCTTCGCGACAAACCCGCCGACCCTCAAGACAACGGTGTATGGCTAGCCACCACCGAAGCTCACCACAACAGTCTCCGCCACGACTTCCCCAACATGCGCTCGATTCAGGCACTCGGAAAAGGCATAACCGGCTGGCAACTACTTCCCGCCGATGCAACGGATTTCGAAGAGGCAGTCCTGCGAGCCTGCGACTTGATCATCGCCCGCGATCCGCGAATCGGTAAAATACCCAAATCGAGAAAATAAGAGACAGCATCAATCGTGGTCGAGAAAATAGCAGCAAATATCAAGGTGCAGCCCACCATCCAACACCGACAAATTACGCCAACCAGTCACCTGACCCCGCCAAAGCAGCGGCAAGGCATGGAGAGCGGGGCTTGAGGAACGGGCTTTGCTATGTGACTCCAACAACTACCAAAAACCAAACTGTAGTAAAAACATGCCAGGTACGGCCAAGCCCTCCATAAAGCCATTGGTTTAGCGCAGGGCGACAATCCGGAAATCCCGGGTGCTCCCGCCTACCACGTCCCGCTCTAAAATCATCTCCAGCCGTTGCAGGCCCGAGTCCACTTTTCGTCCCAGGAACTCCTCCACTTGCGCCAGCATGCGCGGCTGAATCAGGAGATCCGCCGCAGTCGCGGTGGCTGTTCCGGAGTTGCCTGCCGCCAGCAGCACCTTTCCTGTTCCTGAAAGCCCGGGGCAAAGCGCAATTCGCGCATAGGTCTTCCCGGTCTGGCGGGCGTCCAGGATGTTTTCGTATACGTCCCGCTCACCCTTTCTGGGATTGCGGTTGCGGAGAATCGCGGCCCTGGCGTTTGGCGGGAACTCCATCTGGAAGTTCAGGTCCCGTTCATACAATTCCGCCCACGGGTTTGCCCGCCTGCCGCCCAGAATCACGAAGTTGTCTCCCATCTGCAGCAAGTTCATCCCAAGCCCTCGCGCATGGTGCTGCCTGATGTTGTACCGCCCACCCAATTCCAATGCAATCTGCGTGGAGGCCTTTGATTCAAACACGTTTGTGTAGTGTCCGCGCTGGATCAACTGCCACAGGTCCTGCGATAGCTTGCCGGGGCTTGGGCTTTTAGCCGGCTCGAAGATCTTGCGGCTGGCATAGTCCTCCAGTGGATACATGCCACCAACTGCGACGGTGAGGTCGCTATAGAGACCATCGGACACCACCAGATGCAGAGGGGTGCCTGGCTCCAGCAGGGCGGTCAAGAGGCTCCGCTCTCGCTGGATCGTTGCCGCCAGGCTTGATCGCTTGAGATTCTCCGCAAGCAAGAAGCCCGAGGTCAGGATGCCAACCAGTGCGACGACTGCCAGGGCGAAGATGAGTTTTTTGTTGTAGCCCTGTCGCGGCAAGGGACTCCCGCCGGTAGGAAGAGCCGTCTGAAACACCGGCACATAAGTTCCCTTCGGAATCTCGATGTGAAGTGCTTCCCCCTTCCCCTCACCTTCGGCATACTCCTTCAACTTCTGCCGTAAGGACCGCGCAGTGCTGCGCACTATGTTGTCGTCCTGAGGGTTGAAGTTCTCCCGCCGCTGGAAGACTACGGCGCCAATACTCAGTTCGCTAATTTCGCCCGCTTTTCCGTCCAGAGCCATCGTGCCTATATAGCGCAGAAAGTCACGGAGGCGCTGGCTTCGCCGGAAGGCTTCGCTCTGCAGCGCCCGCTCCAGCACAGCCCGGCGGACGTCGCCGGGCGGAAGCATTTCCTGGTCCATGAGCGGCACGTCGATAGCGGTAGCGTTCTTCCCGGGACCTCTCGTGACTTTTGAAATCTGCACCATACAAGCTGGCGTTATCTTATCGTACGCTTTGGTAATGGCAATCCCTTGTCTCGCCATCGGTAGTTTTTGCTGGTGGAACACGCGTAACCTTAACGCAACATTTCCGCACCGCTTTGGGAGCTGAAAAGGGGAAAACTTTGCTGAATCAAGGGTATACGTCTGTCACGCACGTGTGTTTCACGCACGTTTCACTAGTAATCCGCTGCACAAGGCGATAGCCTCACAGTATGCGGCTGTCGAATCTGGATGAGTTGTCACCCGTCCGGATCACGAAGCAGCCCATTTGATGCGGTGGCGCAAGGCTGCCGCCGGAAATGTTGCTTAGGGAGTAGAAATGCACAAACGAAACATTGCCTCGTTGCTGTTGACGTTCTTTTTGGTCTTTTGGGTGTCCCCGTTGGCTTTACACGCCCAAGGAACCGATGGTTCTATCGCCGGCGTGGTTTTTGATGCCGGGGGTGCCGTGGTTGTCGGCGCCAAAGTAACACTTACCAACGACGCTACCGGCTTTCGCCGTGAGGTCACCACAAATGCTCAGGGGTACTATGTTGCCTATGCTCTACCCGTGGGACCCTACCGAATCACTGCGGAGATGAGCGGCTTCCAGCGCCTCGTCCGCGCAGGACTCACCCTCACCGCCGCTGACGCGCTCACCGTTGACCTTACCCTAACCGTAGGCGACGTCCAGCAAACTGTCGAGGTGACCGCATCCACCCCGCTACTGCAGGCGCAAAACGCCATGGTCTCCTCGCTGGTAACGAACGACCAGATTGTAGAGATCCCACTGCAGAGCCGTACCTTTACGAGCCTGCTTCTGCTGAGCCCTGGCGCCACCACAGGAAGCAGCGGCAATCTGACCTCATCTCCCTACGCGATGCGAGGCAACGCCAACATCAGCGTTAACGGGTCAAGCGCACAGAACAACAGCTATTTCATCGACGGCATGGTGAACCGCAATTTGTGGCTAAGCACCCTGATTATGGTTCCCACGATCGACTCCATTCAGGAAATGCGCGTCCTTACCAGCAACTATACGGCGGAATACGGCATCGCGGCTGGCGCGATCACGATTGTGGTTACCAAGTCCGGCACCAACCAAATTCGCGGCAGCCTGTATGAGTTTCTGCGCAACGACAAGCTCGATTCCAACTCCTTCTTCAACAATCGCGCAGGCGTGGCACGACCCTCCTTCCGCCGCAATGAGTTCGGCGGGACCGTTGGCGGACCGATCCGCAAGGACCGCACTTTCTTCTTTACGGATTATCAGGGCATCCGCGTCCGGCAACCCTTGCCGACGGTGTCCACCATCCCCACCCTCGCCCAGAGACAGATGGTACAGACTGGTGACTTTTCAGGTCTTGGCGCCCCCATCTTCGATCCATTTACCCTCACCGGTACCCAGCGCACACCCTTCCCCGGGAATCGCATCCCTCTTGGACGGATTGACCCTGCCTCGCGGGCCGTGTTCAACCTGCTGCCTCAGCCCACCGACGGGGCCGCCACCCGCAACTTTGTTTTCAACCCCGCGATCAAGCAGCGGACCGACCAGTTTGACGCCAAGATCGACCAGAACCTGGGAAACAATGACCGCTTCTTCTTCAAGTACAGCTTTGACGATACGAATCTTGAGACGCCTGGCGTGCTGCCCGTGGGCAACCGGGGCAGTGTGCCGATTGGCGAGTTCCTCTCTGCGACGGGTGTGGGTGTTGGCACGACGACTCCACTGCGCAACCAGTCTGGCACTTTTAACTATGTGAAGGTGCTTTCGCCCGCGCTTTTGAACGAGACCCGCATTGGCGTTGTGCGCTGGAACCAGAACATCAATCCGCTAAATAACGAGTTCGCCACGGCCACTTCCGTTGGCATTCCTGGCATCAACATCAACGACAAGTCTGGAGGCCTGCCCGCCCTGAACATCACTGGCTACCAGACCATTGGCGACGCCTCCACCTATCCGGAAACCAGCCAGATGACGTCGTTTCAATACGAGAACCTCACCACCAAGATCGCCGGCAACCACACCCTCAAAATGGGCGGCATCTTTGTCCGGCACCGGTTCAATGGTTTCTCCGCGTTCCCTACGCGGGGCACATTCGCCTTCAACGGGCAGTTTACTCGCCAGGTGGGGACCGGAGGGGCGAATTCCGCGCTTGCCGATTATGCACTGGGCGCCTACAGCGCTTCCGATCGCAACATCCTTACGGGGACCTTTGGCATGCGCTTCTGGAATATGGGCGCGTTTATTGACGATACATGGCGCGTGAACAACCGACTTAGCTGGAATCTTGGCCTGCGCTACGATATCCAGTCTCCGCCACACGAGGTATACAACCGCTGGTCGAACTTCAACATCGATACAGCGCGGTTGCAAATTGCATCCGGCAGCGGCGCGTCCCGGCGCTTGCGCAACATGGACCTCAACAACTTTGCTCCCCGCACCGGCATTACCTATATGCTCACCAACGACCGCAAGACGGTATTCCGCTCGGGGTTCGGTGTGAGCTATGTGGAAGCAGGACAGGGCGGTGGGCAACTCTACAAGAACCTACCCTCATTCTTTTCGCAAGTGTTAGCTACCGACCAGAACGCGGCACCACCCGCACTGTTGCGCGAGGGCTTGCCCACGCCTGTGGCACCCGGAAGCGGCGACATTGTGGCCCTCTCCGGCGGCAATCCCAACGCGTGGGATTACGACCTGCAATCCACACGTGTGATGCAGTGGAGCGCCGGTATCCAGCGCGAGGTGATCAAGGACTTGCTGGTGGATGTTGCCTATGTGGGCACGCGCACCAACGGACTGATCTCCAACATCAATCTCAATCAGAGCTTCCCGGGCGCTGGTGGTCAGCAGCCACGCCGACCTTACTTTGCGCTGAACCCTGCTCTTGTCAATCTCACCTACCGGACGAACTTTGGGGGTGCCAAGTATCACGGAATGCAGGTGCGCGCAGAGCGACGGATGACGGCCGGCCTGTCGGCTTCATTGGCCTATACCTGGGGCAAGTACATGTCCAACACCAACCACGTCAACGGTGGAGGTAACGGACCGCCACAGGATGCGCGCTGCACCGCCTGCGAGTGGGGCTCCATGCCGGAAGACCGCCGGCACATCATCGTCTTCAATCACGTTTGGGAACTGCCCTTCGGGAAAGGCCGCAAATACCTTACCAATGGCCCTGGGTCCTGGGTTCTGGGTCAATGGGATCTTGGTGGAGTCTGGACCGCGACCTCCGGGGAACGCTTCACGGCTACCCTGGCTGGTGCCGTGTCCAACTCTGCTGGCGGCGGCGGAGACCGTCCGAACCGCACCGCCGATGGAAACTTTGATCCTGGCCAGCGTACCATTGACCGCTGGTTCGATACCAGCGCCTTTGTCACCCCTGCCCAGTTCACCTTCGGTAACTCGGGCCGCGGGATCCTGATTGGTCCCCGCAGCTTCAACACCAATTTGAACATCCAGCGGAACTTCCCCATCGGGGAGCGCTACCGGCTACAGTTCCGCACGGAGCTTTACAACGGATTCAACACTGTGAATTTCGGCACTCCCAATTCGGCCATCGGTAACCCTGTTGCCGGGCAGATTGGCAGCGCGGCTGAAGCGCGAACCATTCAACTTGCCTTGAAGATGTATTTCTAATGAACCGCCGAACCTTTCTCGGCACCACTTTAGGCGGTGCGGCCCTGAGCTCTCTACAAGCTCAGGACCGCCCGCCTAATTTTCTCTTCCTGATCTCAGACGACCATAGCTCGCCGGACCTGGGATGCTTCGGGAATGATGCCGTCACTACTCCCAACCTTGACCGGCTGGCTGCGCAGGGTACGAAGTACACCAACTGTTTTGTGGTCAGCCCGCAGTGCAGCCCCAATCGCAGCGCCATCTTTACGGGATCCACCCCGCATTCCACCAGCACCTCCAGGCTGCACACGCCCATGCCTGCCTGGGAGCCCACGTTTCTCGAACCCTTGACGGCGAAAGGCTACTTCACGGGTGCACTGCGCAAAGTGCATCAGGGCGACGAGTTTAACAAGCGGCTGTCGTTCTATGGGAGCGACCTCAGCCAATATGACAAATTCCTGGATGCAGCCGCCGGTAAGCCCTTCTGGCTGCAGATGGGCTTTACCGACCCTCACCGCCCGTATCGCGATGGGGCCTTCAATCCACCCCACGACCCAGCCAAGGTGAAGGTTCCAGCCTTCCTGCCGGATTCGCTGGAGGTACGCAAGGACCTGGCGCACTACTACGATTACATCGCCCGCATGGACAGGGTGTGTGGTGAGGTGCTTGCTTCCCTGGACCGGCGCGGTCTTGCGGAGAACACTTTGGTGATCTTCACCGGCGACAACGGCATGCCTTTCCCTCGCGCCAAGGGCACTTGTTACGACCCAGGCCTGCGGGTGCCTGCCATCGCCCGCTGGCCGGGCCGCATTGCCGCCGGTGCTAGCAGCAAGGCGCTCATCTCTCATATGGATTTGGCTCCCACCTGGGTGCACGCTGCGGGCATCGAGCCCCCCTCCCGGATGCAGGGTATCAGTCAGCTCGATGTGCTGCTTGGCCGGTCCACCGGCAAGCGAACCGAAATCTTCGCCGAGCGGAACTGGCATGATAATTTTGATCCCATCCGCTGCGTCCGCACCGCCAGGCACAAGCTGATCTTCAACGCAGCCCCGCATTTTCCTTATCGCCCGGCATGGGATCTTGAGAATTCCCCCAGCTGGAAAGAGTTGATGCGGCTCCGTCAGAACGGCGGGCTAAGCCCTGGCCAGATGGAGATGTTTGCACCATCCCGGCCAATGCAGGAGCTCTACGACCTGCAGGAAGACCCGCACGAGTTTCATAACCTGATGGGGGATCCACGTTACCGTGAGGTGTTTGAGCAGCTGCGCTCAAAGCTGAGCGAATGGATGCACAATACCAGGGACTTCCTGCCGCCCGCCTTACCACGGCCGGGTGAGCCCCCGGGGAGGCAGTGGCCGGTGGCGCTTTAGCGCGAAGCTACCTTCCCAGGTAGGCTACAAGAGTCAGCGGACTCACGATTGTCTTCAGGAGGAAACGTTATGAACCGGCGTAGTTTTCTGCACTCCATGCTGGGTGCCAGTGCTCTGGGGTCTGCGGCCAGCGCCACCACAGAGAAGCGCGATGCGAGCTTGCCCAACATCGTATTGATTTATGCCGATGATCTGGGGTATGGCGATTTGAGTTGTTACGGAGCCAAGGCCCACAAGACCCCCCGGCTTGACGAGTTGGCCGCCGGGGGCGTTCGCTTCACGAACTTCTATGTGCCCACGCCATATTGCGCGCCCTCGCGCTGCTCTCTGCTCACCGGGCGCTACCCCTTCCGCAGCGGCATGGTGTTCAACCCAGCTCCTGATGCGGGCATCAACGAGGTGGGCTTGCCCGCCGAAGAGGTCACCATTGCCGAATTGCTCAAGACCAAAGGCTACGCCACCACCTGTATCGGCAAGTGGCATCTGGGCCATACCGAGAAGTTCCTGCCTCGCACTCAGGGCTTCGACGAGTACTTTGGCATCCTCTATTCCAACGACATGCGTCCGGTGCAGATTGTTGAAAACGAGCGTGTCGCCGTCTACCCTGTCAACCAGACCACCATCACCCGCGACTACACCAACCGCGCCATTCAGTTTATTGAGCGCAATCAGCAGAAGCCCTTCTTCCTCTATCTGCCGCATGCAATGCCGCACAAGCCGCTGGCCGCCTCTGAGGAGTTCTATACCTTCGAGACTCCGCAGGACCTCTATTCCGATGTGATTCGTGAACTGGACTTCGAGTGCGGACGCCTCTTCGATACCCTCAAGCGCCTGAATTTGGAGGAGAACACGCTGGTGATCTTTGCCTCCGATAACGGGCCCTGGTTTGGAGGCCACACAGCGGGTCTGCGCGGCATGAAGGCCAGCAGTTTCGAGGGCGGCATCCGGGTGCCGTTCATTGCGCGCTGGAAGGGCAAGATTCCCGCTGGCCGCACCTGCGACGAGATCGCGGGTGTGATCGACGTGCTGCCTACAATCGGCGGCATCGCTCGTGCCCAAATGCCCGCTGGCCGCACTCTGGATGGCCGGAATATCTGGCCGCTGATGACGGAAGCCGGGGCAAAAAGTCCTCATGCGGCCATCTACAGCATGTCCGGCCCCAACCTCGCCACTGTGCGGGCCGGGCAGTGGAAGCTGCATGTCCGGCAACCGGTTCTGGGGCCAGCCTATCTGGATCCAGCGATTGCGCCCACCTGGGTGGATCCACGCGGACCGGATGGCGTGACTCTGCTGGCGCAGTTTGAGCAGAATAACCCGAGTCATCACCCCGGCTTGCGCAGCGGCGACGCGGCGGTGCCGATGATGTTGTTTGACCTTGCCAAAGACCCCGGAGAACAAATCAACGTTGCCCCACAGAACCCTGAGGTTATGAAGCGATTGAAGACGCTCTTTGACAAGATGAACGCCGAAGTCCCCGAGATCAAGCGCGACGAACGCCACGGAGGCGGAGGCGTACAACGCCTTAGTGGCGGGCGGCCCGGTGATGGCCTGGATTACAACCGTAAGCCCAAACGCTGAGGGCCAGTGTATCGAAGCGAGCCTCACGACATGCATGCGGTACAGCTTGTTAGGATGAGGGCAGGTGGACAGTCTTCAGACGGATGTGTCCCCGCTTGAAATCGCTGGCCGCACTCCACTCGCAGAGCCCCTTCTGTCAGTCTGGACCAACCCGTCCGGCGCATCGATTCCTTAGAACCGCACCTGCAAACCCAGATGCCAACCCTCCAACTCAGCCGCCCAACCCCAAAAACTCATCATCACCTTTGCGTAAACCAGCCAGCATGCTCCGCTTCAGAAAGTCCTCAGCCTGGAGTGTCCCGGCAGTATCCTTCTATTTTCCGCAATGTTTTTGAGCTTTTGCCCCCCCAACCAAAGCCACAGACAGTCCGCTGCCTGACAGTTCTATTCTCGCAGTAACTGCTCAAGTGCCTCAAAATGAGACACTTCGCCTCCTATCTGAAATTTCTCAGAAACCCCAATACCGCGCAAAACTCCGCGCGTGACGGGCATGTCTGCTCCAGCAATCCCGGGATTCGGCACCGCTCTGGCGTGGGGACGGAGAGGGGAACAGACTCCTGAGGCTCTTCCGTCCACCTGGCATCATTCACCCTTAGAGGTGAATCAACGGATGCGGATGGCGTTTGCTGGAACTGATTCCCTGGGCAGACAGCCTAATCAGTCCAAAAGCCTGAATCTTGCCCACGCTGGCCAAGCAGTGTAATGACTAGTCAAATTGACTAGTCATCAGTATTGGCTATCATAAGTTGTGATGGAAATCAGCGCTTCAAAATTCAAAGAGCAGTGTCTTTCGCTGCTCGACAATATCGCCCCTGAAGGCATAATCGTGACCAAACATGGAAAACCGGTTGCTCGCCTTCTCCCCGTCGACTCAGGTTGCGCTTCCCTCATCGGCAGTATGAAGGGCAAGGTCAAGGCGTCGGGAGATGTGTTCTCAACCGGGATTCGCTGGAATGCTGAATCTTGATACCCACATCCTCCTATTCGCCTTGGATGGCACCCTAAAGCCCGCTGAACAGGCCCTCCTCGCCTCCGAACCTTGGGGTGTTTCCGCAATCGTCCTCTGGGAACTCGCCAAACTGGCGCAACTGCGACGCATCGCGCTCGATACCTCCTCTCCAGAATTTGCAAAACTCTTTACCCGAATTCACGTCTGGCCCCTCGATATCGCAATCTGTCAAAAGTCGACGGAACTGGACTTTGCCAGTGATCCCGCCGACGAGATAATCGCAGCGACAAGCATCGTCCACCGTGTTCCTCTCCTCACCAGAGACAAGAAGATCAGAAGGTCGAAGTTGGTTCCCTTTGCTGCGCTCTGATTTGCAATCGCCTCTATTCTTCAGAAAGGCATCAGACGGAACTATCCCACCGACTGCACTCATTTCCCTCAATGGTTTTTGAGAGTTTTTCTGATTCACACCACACAAAAATTTATCTTTCCCCTGTTTTCAATCACTTACCGCCAACCACCCGCCAACCCCATTTCGCCCAACTGCTAAAACTGAGCCCGGGCTACCACTGATGCCCAACTAAAAAACTACGCAGTTACTGAAGGACGAATCCTCATGGCAACCGAAAAACAGATCGCGGCGAATCGCCGTAACTCCCAAAAAAGCACTGGCCCCAAAACCCGCGAAGGCAAATTCAAATCCAGCCTCAACGCTCTCCGTCACGGCGCCTGCAGCGAAACCCACATCCTCAGAACCGAAGATGCCGGCATCTTCAGAAATCTGGCTCAGGAAATTCTCGATGAGCTCCAGCCCCAAACTCCCACCGAACTCGAACTGGTCGACCAACTCATCCAAACCGTCTGGCGTCGCCGCCGCATCACTTCTCTCATCCAAATGCGCCTCAATCAGGCCATCGAAGAAGTAATCACGGAACAAACCCAAATCCAGCCCGCGCAAGACAGACCTACACCCACCCAGGTCACGGTCCTCGCCATGGAAAAGCTCGAAAACCTGAAGCCGTCCTTTGCTCGCCAGGAGGCTATGGAACTCCGCCTCATGGCACTCTTCCAGCGAACCCTCAACCGCCTCGAACATGTACGAAAAATCGCGAACAAAGCCAAATTGGAGCTAAACCATTTGTTACAAGTAACTTAAGCCTGAAGCTTCTGCTGTAGACCAGGATTCCTGACCATGAAAAAATGCCTCGGAAATTACTTTCCGGGGGCACGGGCCAGCGGCACTAAGGATGCGTATCCTCTGCTCGCCATGCAAGCTCTTTGACATCCTGCTAAGCACACGAGAAAACAACCAGCACCCGAAGTGTGCCCGCAGGCGACCCGGGAATTCAAAATTCTAGGTCGCCTCAGGCGCTATTCTGCTGCTTCCTGCAGCAAATCAAGAAATGCCTTCACCGCCCGGCTCATCTTCGCATTCCGGCGATGAATAATCCCTAGCGGCCGGATCAGACTTGGGCTCAGCTCTGCTACCCGCAGCTTCCCTTCTTCCAACTCTTTCTCAACCACCGGATGCGGCACAATACTCACCCCGCTCCCCAGCACCACCGCTTCCTTGATCATCTGGAGATTGTCGAAATGCATCACTACATCTACTTCAGCGCCATTCTCCTTCAGATATGCGTCGATATCCTTCCGAATCGGCAAATCCTCATCAAATGCCACAAACGAAGTCCCGTCCAGCCGGGCCGGCGTCACCCGCTTCATCCCCGCCAGCAAATGGCCAGGCGGCATTGCCAGCACCATCCGCTCTTTCCGCCACGGTAGCGCCATAATCTCGCGGTTCGAAACCGGATAGCTCACCAGGCCGATATCGGCCCGTTCTTCCTTTACCGCCTCATAAACTTTCTCCGGCCGCAAATACTCAACCTTCAAATGCGCGTCGCGGTACCGCCCCCGAAACTGATCTTCCAACCGGTGCATTTTCGACAAACCAACCGAATAAATCGAAGCCACCCGCACTTCCCCGCTCGTCGATCGCTTCAGTTCATCCAGCTCAGTGTCGAACTCGCTCTTCTTCCGCAACACTTCCCGGCAGAATTCCAGATACGCTTGTCCAGCAGGCGTCACCCGGATCGGCCTCGTACTCCGGTCCATCAATTCGATCCCGAAACACCGCTCAAGTTCTTGTAAATGCTGGCTCGCCGCGCTCTGGCTTACCTTATTTAAGACGGCTCCGCGGCTCACGCTCCGGCTCTGCGCGATATCCCGAAACAACCGCATGTGTTCCAACTGCACAGAGAGCAGCTTATCATAACCGCGCCTAATAGTACAAGGAAACAGTTTCAGCTTGCCTAATGCCGAAACTTCTAGCTATACTCAGTGAATCCCGAGGTGTATCTATGACTGATCTCCCTAATTCCGCCATGCTGCGAGGACTCCCTGAAGCTCAGGGCCTCTATGACCCTGCTCGCGAACGCGATGCCTGTGGTCTCGGCTTTGTTGCCAATATCAAGGGTGAAAAATCCCACGACATCATCCAGAAGGGTATTCAGATTCTCATCAATCTGACCCACCGTGGTGCCTGCGGTTGCGATCCCGACACCGGCGACGGCGCTGGCATCCTCATCCAGATCCCTCACAAATTCTTTGTCCGCGAATGCGCTGAACTCGGCTTCACCCTCCCCAAGTCAGGCGAGTACGGAGTCGGGATGGTCTTCCTCCCGGTCCAGCGCACCCAACGCCTCCAGTGTGAAGGCATCATCGAACGCATCGTCCGCGAAGAAGGCCTTACCGTCCTCGGCTGGCGCGACACCCCCATCGATTCCAACGCAATCGGCCGCCTCGCCCGCGATTCTCAGCCCTACATCCAGCAGATCTTCATCGGCCGCGCGGCAGATATGTCCGAAGATGACCTCGAGCTCCGCCTCTACGCCATCCGCAAACGAGCTGAAAACGAAATCGCCACCTCCGAAATCCGGGATCGCGACTTCTTCTACTTCCCCTCGCTCTCCTGTCGCACAATCATCTATAAGGGCCTCCTGCTCGCCCCGCAGATCGCCAACTTCTACAAAGAACTCCAGGACCCCGAAGTCGCCAGCGCCCTCTGCCTCGTCCACCAGCGCTTCTCAACAAATACCTTCCCTACCTGGCAACTCGCCCACCCCTTCCGGTACATGTGTCACAACGGCGAAATCAACACCGTCCGTGGCAACGTCAACTGGATGCACGCCCGTCAGGCCGTCCTCGCCAGCGACCGTTTCGGCGATCTCCGCCGCCTCTTCCCCATCGTTACCCCCAACGGTAGCGACTCCTCGTCCCTCGACAACGTAATCGAGTTCCTCACCCTCGGAGGCCGCGAACTCCCCCACGTCATGGCCATGCTGATGCCCGAAGCCTGGGATCAGGACACAGCCATGGATCCCGCCAAAAAGGCCTTCTACGAATACCACGCCTCCCTCATGGAACCCTGGGATGGCCCTGCTGCTGTAGCCTTCACTGACGGCCGCCTCATCGGTGCAACCCTCGATCGCAACGGCCTCCGCCCTGCCCGTTACATGGTCACCCATGACGGCCTGCTTATCATGGCCTCCGAAACCGGTGTCCTCCCGGTCAAGCCCGAAGACATCAAAGAAAAGGGCCGCCTCCAGCCCGGCAAGATGCTCCTTGCAGACCTCGGCGCAGGCCGCATCATCCCCGACACCGAAGTGAAGCAGATGCTGTCGAGCAAGCAACCCTACCGCGAGTGGCTCGACAAGCAGCAGATCACCCTCGACCGCTTGCCCGCCCCACCCCGCTGGCACGAAACCGAATTCCACACCATCCTCGAGCGGCAGCGCGCCTTCGGCTACACCGAAGAAGACGTCCGCATGATCATGGTCCCCATGGCCAGCGCCGGCGAAGAACCCATCGGCTCGATGGGCACCGACACCCCGCTCGCTTGCCTCAGCGACAAGCCTCAGCCGCTCTTCAACTACTTCAAGCAGCTCTTCGCGCAGGTCACTAATCCGCCGATCGATCCGATCCGCGAAGAACTTGTCATGTCGCTCACCAGCTACATCGGCACCGAGCGCAACATCCTCGAAGAAACCCCGGAGCACTGCCACACCTTTAAGCTCAAGCATCCGATCCTCACCAACCACTACCTCGAACAGCTACGTCATGTTCGCTGGGGTGAGTTCCTCGCCACTACGATCCCTACCCTCTTCGATGCAGCAGGCTCCGAGCAGGACCTTGAGGAAGCACTGGACCGTCTCTGCCGTCGCGCCTCGCTTGCCATCCAGAAGGGCTACCGCCTGCTGATCCTCTCAGACCGAGGCGTCGATCAAAACTCGGCACCAATCCCCTCTCTGCTTGCTCTAACTGCCGTCCACAACCACCTGGTCCGCGAGGGCACCCGCTCACAGGTCGCCCTGATCGTTGAATCCGGCGAGCCCCGCGAGATCATGCACTTCGCCCTCTTGATCGGTTATGGTGCCAGCGCAGTCAATCCATACCTCGCCATCGAGACCCTCGAAGACCTCGCGCAAAAGGGACGCTTACCCGAAGGCGTCACCTTCGAGAAGGCACTCAGCAACTTCAAGAAGGCCATCGGCAAAGGCCTGCTTAAGGTCTTCTCGAAGATGGGCATCTCCACCCTGCAGTCCTACCGTGGCGCCCAGATCTTTGAAGCCATTGGACTCAGCAAGCCCTTCGTCAAGAAATACTTCACCGGCACTGCTACCCGCATCGAAGGGGTTGGCCTCGAAGTCATCGCGAAGGAAGCGAAGATGAAGCACGACTTCGCCTTCCGCCCCACCAATTCGTTCTCGACAGACCTCGACGCCGGCGGCAACTACCACTTCCGCGTCCACGGCGAATTCCACTCCGTCAACCCGGACTCGGTCTCCAAACTCCAGCACGCCGTCCGTCAGAACAGCTACTCCACTTTTGAGGATTACGCCAAGTCCATCGACCAGCAGAACAAGCAACTCTGCACTCTCCGCGGCCTGATGGATTTCAAGTTCGCAGCTCAGCCCATCTCACTTGATGAAGTTGAGCCCGCCACTGAAATCGTCAAGCGCTTCGCCACCGGCGCAATGAGCTTCGGCAGCATCTCAAAAGAAGCCCACGAAACTCTCGCCATTGCCATGAACCGCATGGGCGGTCGCTCCAATACGGGAGAAGGCGGTGAAGACTCCGAACGCTACAAGCCCATGGCGAATGGCGATTCCAAACGCAGCGCCATCAAGCAGGTAGCCAGCGGCCGCTTCGGTGTCACCACCGAATACCTGGTCAATGCCGAAGAGCTACAGATCAAGGTCGCCCAGGGTGCCAAGCCCGGCGAAGGCGGCCAGCTCCCCGGCCACAAGGTGGACGAGAACATCGCTCGCGTTCGTTTCGCAGTTCCCGGCGTCAGCCTGATCTCGCCGCCCCCTCACCACGACATCTATTCCATCGAAGATCTCGCCCAGCTGATCTATGACTTGAAGAACGTCAACCCCGAAGCGCGCATCTCCGTCAAGCTCGTCAGCGAAGTCGGCGTAGGCACGGTGGCTGCGGGTGTGGCCAAAGCTCACGCCGATGTGATTCTCATTTCAGGCGACACCGGTGGCACCGGCGCAAGCCCACTCACCAGCCTCAAGCACGCTGGCTCTCCCTGGGAGCTTGGCCTTGCCGAAACCCAGCAAACACTCGTCATGAATGACCTGCGTAGCCGCGTCCGCATCCAGGTGGACGGCAAAATGCAGACCGGCCGTGACGTTGCCATCGGCGCACTCCTCGGTGCTGAAGAGTTCGGCTTCTCTACTGCCCCGCTCATCGCCATGGGCTGCATCATGATGCGCAAGTGCCACCTCAACACCTGCCCCGTCGGCATTGCGACGCAGAACCCCGAATTGCGCAAGAAGTTTGAAGGCACCCCTGAGAACGTCATCAACTTCTTCTTCTTCATCGCAGAACAACTCCGCGGCATCATGGCCAAGCTCGGCATCCGCACCGTCCAGGAACTGGTTGGCCGCACCGATCTGCTGGAGACCCGCAAGGCCATCACCCACTGGAAGGGCAAGACCCTAAGCTTCGCCAGCCTCTTCTACAATCCTCCTGTGCCGCAGCGGGTCTCCCGCTTCTGCTCCACCACACAGGATCACGGCCTGGTTGAGGCTCTCGACTACAAACTGATCTCGCACGCCAAAGAAGCCATCGAGCACGGCACCAGGGTGGACTTCAAACTGCCGATCCGAAACATCCATCGCACCGTGGGCGCTATGCTCTCCGGTGAGATCGCCAAGCGCTACGGCAATGAAGGTCTGCCCCACGACACGATCAACTTCGAATTCAACGGCAGCGCCGGACAAAGCTTCGGGGCCTTCCTCTCGAAGGGCGTCACCATGCGGCTCGAAGGCGACTCGAACGACTACACCGGCAAAGGCCTGTCGGGCGGACGCATCATTGTCTACCCGCCGAAGAAGTCCACCTTTCTTCCCGACGAAAACATCATCATCGGCAACACTGCTTTATACGGTGCTACCAGTGGTGAGTCGTTCTTCAATGGCCGCGCCGGCGAACGCTTCTGCGTTCGCAACTCCGGTGCCACCGCTGTGGTGGAAGGCGTCGGCGATCACGGCTGCGAATACATGACCAAGGGCCTGGTCCTCTGTCTGGGCTCTACGGGACGCAACTTCGGTGCCGGCATGTCCGGCGGTATCGCTTACGTCCTCGACGAAACCGGCGATTTCCAGACCAACCTCTGCAACCGCGCCAGCGTCGATCTAGACCCCGTCGAATCCGCAGAAGACATCAATACGCTCAAGCAGCTACTCGAACGCCACTGGCAGTACACCTCAAGCCCCAAAGCCCGCTGGGTACTTGATGAGTTCGGCAAGTTCCTGCCCAAGTTCGTCAAGGTCTTCCCGCACGAATTCAAACGTGTCCTGGGCGTAGCCCGCACAGCAATTTCACCCCCCCAACCAGCCAAGTCCGCCAAGCGTGAGGTCATCCATGGGTAAGCACACCGGCTTTCTCGAAATCGGGCGCGAAGTCGCCAAAAAGCGTCCCGTCATAGAACGGGTCAATGACTGGTTTGAGGTCTACCAGGACTTCCCGGCCGCCAAAGTTTCAGAGCAGGGTGCCCGCTGCATGGATTGCGGCGTCCCTTTCTGCCATACCGGTTGCCCTCTTCACAATCTCATTCCTGACTGGAACGATCTTGTTTATCACAACCGCTGGCAGGAGGCCATCCGTCAGCTCCACGCCACCAACAACTTCCCCGAGTTCACCGGCCGCCTCTGCCCGGCACCTTGCGAATCCGCTTGTGTGCTTGGCATTAATGCCCCGCCTGTCTCAATCAAACAGGTGGAAAAATCAATTATCGACCGCGCCTTCGCCGAAGGCTGGATCGTCCCGGAACTCCCCACCCTACGCACCGGCAAGAAGATCGCCGTCATCGGCTCCGGCCCCGCCGGCCTTGCCGCTGCTCAGCAACTCAACCGCGCTGGTCACACAGTTACGGTTATAGAGCGAGATAATCGCCTCGGTGGACTCCTCCGATACGGCATCCCCGACTTCAAGATGGAGAAGCATCACATCGACCGCCGCATTGATCAGCTAGCAGCGGAAGGCATCCACTTCAAGCTCAATACCAACATTGGCGTTGATGTCGAATTCAGCGATCTCCGCAAACAATTCGACGCCATTCTGCTGGCCATCGGTGCAGAACAGCACCGGGACGTCAATGTCCCCGGTCGCAATCTCAAGGGCATCCACTTCGCGATGGAATACCTGCCCCAGTCCAACCGCGCCGTAGCCGGCGACACCGTCGAAGGTCAGATCATGGCTACCGGCAAACACGTCATCATCATTGGCGGCGGCGACACCGGTGCCGACTGTCTCGGTACTGCCACTCGTCAGGGTGCCAAGTCTATCCACCAGTTCATGATTCACCAGCGCCCGCCAGATGAGCGTGCCGAATCCACCCCCTGGCCCCTCTGGCCCGTCATGTATCGTGAAGAACCGGCGCACGAAGAAAACGGCCAACGTGAGTTTGCCGTGGCCACCACCTCTTTCAGCGGCGACGAAAACGACAATGTAAAAAAGCTTCATGGCGTACGCGTCGGCCCCTCGCCCCGCTTTGAGCCAGTGCCTGAAAGCGAGTTCGCCTACGACGCAGATCTTGTGCTGATTGCCATCGGTTTCGCAGGTGTCCATCGGCAGGGCCTAATCGAAAAGACCGGTGCCCGCCTCGACGCACGAGGCAGCATCGTCACCGATGAAAACTACAAAACCAGCCTTGATGGAGTCTATGCCGCAGGCGACGCCCGCCGTGGTGCTTCCCTGATTGTCTGGGCCATCGCCGAGGGCCGCCGCGCCGCCCGATCGATTGATGAGTTCCTCATGGGCTCAAGCCAGTTGCCAAACTAGTAAACTAAAAGGTAGAGATGGCACTGATCACCCAAATTCTGAACAACGCGGCCGCTGTCGCCAAAGGCATGGGCATCACCTTCGTGGAGATGCTCCAGCCCACCGTAACGGAAGCCTATCCGGAAGGTCCTGCTGTATTTGAAGAACGCTTCCGCGGCGTGCACGTTCTACAGCGTGACGAGAATGGCCTTGAGAAGTGCGTCGGTTGTTTCCTGTGCGCAGCAGCCTGCCCCTCCAACTGCATCTACATCGAAGCGGCAGAGAACACAGCCGAAGGCCGCATCTCCGGTGGTGAACGCTACGCCAGCGTGTACAACATCGACTACTCCCGCTGCATCTTCTGCGGCTATTGTGTTGAGGCCTGCCCTACGGACGCAATCACCCACGGCCACGACTTCGAGATCGCCAGCTACAACACCTCAACTCTGGTCTACCGGAAAGAGCAGATGCTCACCCAGTTACCGACGGACTTCAAGCCGCTCATCGTAGAAGAACAAAGCTCCAGCAACGGTCACTAATGCGCTCCGATGCGTTCGTCGAGGCTGCCCGCTGCAAGGATTTTACCCTCGAATGGCTGGACACCAACGGCATCGGTGGCTACGCCATGGGTACTGTTGCTGGCCTTCGAACCCGTCGATACCATAGCCTGCTAAATTCAGGCAAACCAACTCACGTCTGGCTCAGCAGCCTCGAAGACCGCCTCCACCTCGATGGCCAAACCCATGAGCTAGCTACCCACCAGTACCCGGGCACTGTGGCCCCCAGGGGCTACCAACTCCTGAGCGAGTTCCGCCTCGCCCCTTACCCAAGTTGGCTCTATCGCATCGGCGAAGCTACCCTCATCAAAGAGGTCATGCTGATCGATGGTGAGCCCAGCGTCCTGGTCCGCTACTGTTGCTCCGAGAACGCCACCCTCGACCTCCGCCCCTTCCTGGCCGGCCGGCCGCAACACTCGCTCCAATACGCCAGCCCTCATAACGAATGGGCCATTGAGGGCAATCTGAAGCTCAGCCGCCCCGAGGCAACACTCTTCATCCGCAGTGACGCCACCCGCTTTGAGCGCAACCCCGACTGGTACCGCCGCTTCCAATACCAGGTAGACCGCAGCCGGGGCCTCGACTTCGAAGAAGACCTCTGGACGCCCGGCCTCCTCCACTTCAATCTCCGTGCCGACACCTGGGTCTATCTTGTCTGCAGCCTCGACCACGACCCCGGCCCCCTCGACCCTCTTAAACTCCTCAAGGCCATCGAAGCAAAAGAGCGCCGCTTCCCTACCCCGCACAGCCTCGAAGACCGGCTCTCAAACGCAGCCGAACACTTCATCTTCAACAACAGCGTTATCGCCGGCTACCCCTGGTTTACCGACTGGGGCCGCGACACCTTCATCTCCTTGCCGGGGCTCTTTCTCGCCCGCAACAAGCTGGATGCCGCCGGCCGCACCATCGACAACTTCCTCTCGCAGCGTCGCGACGGCCTGATTCCCAACCGCATCACCGATGACGGTTCAACCCCCGAATACAACTCCGTTGACGCGACTCTCTGGCTCTACATCGCCGTCTGGCAGTGGCTTGAATGTGGCGGCAACAGGCAACTCTTCGCGGATCGTTTCTACGCCCCCATGGTCGAAATGCTCAAGACCATGGCCCGTGGCACACACTTCGATATCTATTGCGATCCGGTCGATGGCCTGCTCAATGCCGGTACACCGGAGACCCAGATCACCTGGATGGACGCCCGTTGCAACGGCATCGCCATCACACCGCGCTCAGGCAAGCCAGTCGAGATCAACGCCCTCTGGTACAACGCGCTACGCCTGATGACAGGTTGGGCTCGCGATCGTGACGACTTCGCAGCCGAGTCCCATTTCGGCAGCATGGCCAACCAGGCAATCTCAGGCTTTACGACCTCATTCTGGAACCCGGAGAAGTCCTGCCTCTACGACGTCCTTGGTGACAGTCAGGTCCGACCGAACCAGCTCTTTGCTCTCTCCCTGCCTTACCCTCTGGTGATCCGAAGCAAAGGCGAGTTGATCCTCGAAACAGTCGAAAGAACCTTGCTCACTCCGAAGGGTATACGCACTCTTGCTCCCACCGAAGCAGGTTATAGGCCCCGATTTGAAGGCGGCCCGTTCGAACGCGATAGCGCCTACCATCAAGGGACAGTATGGCCGTGGCTATTCGGGCCCTATGCCCGGGCCTGTTTGAAGATCCGGCCCAATCTTGAGGCAGAGAAAATGCGGCTCAAGCAACTGCTCAGCAGCTTTGTCACCAGCGAACTGGATAGTGGCTGCCTGGGCCAATTGGCCGAAGTTTACGACGGCGATCCCCCCCAACGGGAAGGCGGCACTCCCGCCCAGGCATGGAGCGTTGCAGAAATACTCTGGCTACTCAAGCAAGAACTGGCATCCTAATACAAGTGTCCCGCGCCCTAATCCTCGTTTACGCAACCATCTTCCTCGATGTCCTCGGGCTTGGTGTCCTCATCCCGGTACTGCCCTACTACGCCCAGCAATACCGTACCGACGCCATGACGGTCGGCTTTCTCAGCGCCGCCTTCTCGATCGCACAGTTCATGGCCAGCCCCTTCCTCGGCGCTCTCAGCGATCGCATCGGCCGGCGCCCCGTCATCCTTTGCAACATCCTCGGTTCCTCATTCGCGTACTTCCTCTTCGGTTGGGCTAACACTCTGTGGTTGCTCATGCTAGCCAGGGTACTCGAAGGCGTCACCGGTGGCAGCATCTCCACAGCTCAGGCCTACATTGCCGACGTCACCCCGCCTGAAGACCGCATGAAGCGCTTCGGCCTGATCGGCGCAGTCTTCGGCCTCGGCTTCGTCATCGGCCCTGCCTTTGGCGGATTCTTGAGCACGTACAGTCTCGCAGCCCCGGCCTATGCTGCCGGCACTCTCTGCCTCCTGGCCGCAATCTTCGGCTACTTCATGCTCCCCGAGAGCCTGCCAGTGGAAAAGCGGAGCACAGTCAAACTGCAACTCTCCGACGCCAACCCATTTCTCAAGATCGCGCAAGCCCTGTCCCGCGACTCGATCCGCCCCATCCTGATCGCCATCTTCGTGGTCAACGTCGCCTTCAGTGCCCTGCAATCGAACTTCGCCGTCTTCACCCTCAAGCGCTTCCAGATGGGCCCGCAAGACAATGCCTGGATCTTCGTTTACATCGGCTGTCTCAGCATCTTCATGCAAGGCGTTGTAGTCCGAAAAATGCCAAAGACACTCAACCCTGTCACCACCTGCATTACCGGCTTGACCGCGATGTCCATCGGCTTCCTCGGCATCAGCCTCTCCCAGGCTTCCTGGCATCTCTATCCAGCGATCGCCATTATGGCCTTCGGCAACGGCATCGCCGCTCCCATGCTAACCGGCCTGATCTCCCGCCGGGTTGGCGAACGCGAACAAGGAACCGTGCTCGGTTCCTCGCAAGCCATCCTCAGCTCTACCCGCATCGTTGGGCCCCTGTTTGCCGGCTTCGTCTTCGACGCTCTCGGCAGCGGCGCTCCCTACTGGACCGGGGCCATTCTTGCCTTGGCAGGCGCGGCTATCGTTGCTCGCACTCCGCAGCAAGGATAATGGCTTTATGTTCCGGCGTCAATTTCTGGCAAGCCTCGCTACCCCGCTCCTGGGGGCTCCACGTTTCACCACCGACCCATTCACTCAGGGCATAGCATCAGGCGATCCGCTCCCGGACGGCATCGTCCTTTGGACACGCCTTAGTTCTCCTCAACTCAACGAGAGTCTTGAAGTGGAATGGATCCTTGCCGAGGACGAAGGCTTCAAGAAGATCGTCAAGCGAGGCAAGGAAGTCGCAACTCCTCAGTTCGCCCATACGGTCCACGCAGATGTCAGAGGCCTCAAACCGGCCCGCTGGTATTGGTATCAATTCCGTTGCGGCGGAGTCGAGTCTCGTATTGGAAGAACGCGCACCGCTCCAGCACCCAACAGTCAGGACCCACTCCGCTTCGCCTTTGCCAGTTGTCAGAACTATGAACAGGGCTACTTCACCGCCTACGAACACATGGCCAAAGAGGACCTGCATCTGATTGTCCATCTCGGCGACTACATCTATGAAGGCGGGCCTTCTGCCAACCGTCCACGCAAGCATGACTCACCCGAGATTCAGACCCTCAACGACTACCGCAACCGCTATGCCCTCTATCGTGGCGACAAAGATCTTCGCCGCATCCACGAACTCTTCCCGTTCGTCCTTACCTGGGACGACCATGAGGTGGACAACAACTATGCGAACGACAAGGAAGAACGCGGTGCACCGCGCGACCAATTTCTCGAGCGCCGTGCCAATGCTTATCAGGCTTATTACGAGCACATGCCGTTGAGGAAGTCCTCTTTGCCGAGAGGCACAAGCCTCGACCTCTATCGCAGACTGGACTACGGCAAACTGGCCCGGTTCCATGTCCTTGACACGCGGCAATACCGCAGCGATCAACCCTGCGGCGACGGGCGCAAGCCTCAATGCGAAGCAGCGCTAAGCGCTGAGCAGACCATGCTGGGCGATGCACAGGAGAAGTGGCTGATGTCAGGCATGAAGGCTGCCCCGCAGACCTGGAACATCCTCGCAAACCAGGTGATGTTCGCGAAAATCGACGCCAGGCCAGGCGAAGGCGCGGAATACTCGATGGACCAATGGAGCGGCTACGAAGTTCCGCGCCAGAAGCTGATCCAGTTCTTCGATCAGGCCAAGCCGAACAACCCGGTCATCATCACCGGAGACATCCATTCCAACTGGGTGAGCGACATCAGGACAAACTCGAACGCAAATGTTGGAGTCGAGTTTGTAGGTACGTCCATCAGCTCGGGCGGAGATGGAATCGACCTGCCGTTCGCTGAGGCGAACTTCAAAAAAGAGAATCCCCATCTGCATTACTTCCTGGCTAAACGGGGCTATGTTTCATGCTCGGTTAATATCAAAGAGTTCAAAAGTGAGTATCGGATCGTTCCTACGGTGACAAGTCCTGGATCACCAATCGAGACTCGCGCCAGATTTGTAGTTCAAGCCGGAACAAACCGGGTGGAGAAGGCATAATGAATCGTCGTGAATTCCTGGCAACAAGTGCCGCACCACTGCTTCAAGCGAAGCAACCGAATATCCTCTGGGTGACCTGCGAAGACATGAGCCCCAACCTGGGCTGCTATGGCGACAAGTTCGCCAAGTCTCCAACGATCGACGAACTTGCCAAGCGAAGCCTTCGCTACCGGCATGCCTGGTCTTGCGCTCCGGTCTGCGCCCCGGCGCGAACAACGATCATCAGCGGCATGTACCCGCCTTCGACTGGCTCTGAGCATATGCGGAGCGAAACAAAGCTTGCGCCTGGGCAGAAGATGTTTCCGCAAATCTTGCGTGAGGCAGGCTACTACACTTCGAACAATTCCAAGGAAGACTACAACCTCATCCATACTGGCAAGGTTTGGGACGATAGCTCAAATAAGGCGCACTGGCGCAACCGCGACCCCAAGCAACCCTTCTTCAGTGTCTTTAATTTCGTAATCACACACGAAAGCCAGATCCGCAAAGAGGGCCATCAACTCAAGCATGACCCGCGCGAGGTGCACGTACCCGCCTATATGCCCGACAATGAGGTGGTTCGACGGGACTGGGCGCAGTACTACGACAACATCTCAACCATGGACAACATGGTGAAGAAGACGCTTGCAGAGCTTGAGGCCGACGGCCTCAAGGATTCAACCATCGTCTTCTTCTACTCAGATCACGGAGCCGGGATGCCACGATCCAAGCGCTGGCCTTACAACTCCGGGCTGCATGTGCCAATGATGGTTCACATTCCAGAGCAGTTCAAGCATCTGGCCCCCAAAGACTACAAAGAGGGTGAATGGACAGATCGACTGGTGAGCTTTGTCGACCTTGCACCCACGGCACTCAGCCTTGCAGGTATCAAGAAGCCCGAATACCATCAGGGCCATGCCTTCCTTGGTGCAGCCATCGCACCGGAGCAGGACTTTGTTTTCGGCTTCCGCGGCCGCATGGACGAGCGGATCGACATGGTTCGCAGTGTCCGGAACCAGCGCTACGTTTACATCAGAAACTACATGCCGCATCGCATATACGGCCAGCATGTCGATTACATGTTCGAGATGCCCACAACCAGGAACTGGAAGGAAGCCTTCGATGCTGGCAAAACGAATGAGGTTCAAAGTCGTTTCTGGAAGACCAAGCCGGCGGAGGAGTTCTATGATCTTCAAGCAGACCCGGATGAAATAAACAATCTGGCTTTGCGTCCGACAGGACAACAGAAGTCAGAGATGGCTCGCATGCGTGTCGCGCAGACTTCGCTCGCTGCTCGTATCCGTGATGTCGGATTTCTGCCTGAGCATGAGATCCACTCCCGATCCAAAGGTGAGGCACCCTACACTATGGCTCAAGATGTAAGCCGTTACGCTGCGACTCGAGTGATCAACGCCGCAGAACTGGCTACCGGGCCTACAAAGACGCAGCCTGAAATTTTTCGGACCTATTTGAGCGATAGCGATAGCGCGGTGCGCTACTGGAGCGCCATTGGCATCCTGCTACAGGGCAAGCCTGCTGTTGAAATCTGTGCAGAAGCGCTGCGCGGCAGTCTCAGGGACGAATCAGCGAATGTCCGTGTTCTGGCTGCAGAAGCACTTGCTCGATTCGGCGGAGCCATGGATTTGAAGCCGGCGATGGAGGTGCTGCTCGCCGCTGCTGATGCAACAAAAAGCGACAATTACATAGCAATGTCAGCGATCAACTCGCTTACGGAAATTGGCGGCGTAAAGCTAAAGCCGTATCGGGACCGCATCGGCAAGTTGCCCAAGGGACATCCCGAGGCAAATGCAAAATTTGCCTCCTACATCCCCAGATCGATTGACTATCTGATGCAAATTTCTTCTTAGCGGCGGAAAGCTTAGCCTAAGCGGCTAGAACTGTGATGAAATGCAAGGGTTATATGCCTAAGCGCTCTTCCCGAAGGGACTTCATAGCCCGGTCTGCCGCGACAACGGCAACAACTGCGACAGGTCTGGCCGCCTCAAACGGTGAGATCTCCAACGGGGCCCACATCCCTGCCCTCAAGACGGCCCATACAACGAAGACCAATTCTATTTGCCCTTACTGTGCGGTTGGTTGCAGCGTCACGATTCATACGATTGGCGACAAGGCTCGCAACGTCAAGCCGCACATCGTACACATTGAAGGTGACCCCGAAAGCCCGGTCAATCGTGGCACTCTTTGCCCGAAGGGCGCTTCACTTGAAGAGTTTGTGCAAAGTGATCGCAGGCTTACGAAAGTGCGTCATCGCGCGGCGGGAGCCAAGGAATGGACCGACCTCACCTGGGAAGAAGCGATTCCCATGATGGCGTCGCGGATCAAGGCTTCTCGCGACAAGGCTTTTGTTGAAAAGGATGAGAAGGGCCGCACGGTAAACAGGCTGGACAACGTTGCCATGATTGGCGGCTGTACCGACACGAACGAGATCAACTACCTGCTGAGCAAGTTCCGGTTCGGGCTTGGGCTACTGGCCTACGAGAACCAAAGCCGGCTTTGACACGGCCCCACGGTGACCAGTTTGGCCGCCACATTCGGACGAGGAGCAATGACCAATGGATGGACCGATGTCGCAAATGCCGACGTCGTTCTGGTGATGGGTGGAAACCCGGCTGAGAATCATCCTGTTGGATTCCGCTTTGTGATGGAAGCCAAGCGGCTTCGCAAGGCGAAGATCGTTTGCATTGACCCGCGATTCACTCGCACTGCGGCTGTGTCGGATTGTTATGTACCGATCCGCTCGGGTACTGATATTGCCTTCCTGGGCGGGTTGATTCATTATGCTGTCGAGAGCGGCAAGTACCAGCGCAAGTATGTCGAGCAGCACACCAACGCAAGCTTCCTGATCGCTGAAGGCTTCGGCTTTGAAAACGGCCACTTCTCTGGCTGGCAGGGCGACAAGTACGACAAGACGACCTGGCAGTATGAGTTGGACGGGAGCGGCAACGCCAAGACCGACCCCAAGCTCGAGCATCCTCGTTGCGTGTTTCAGTTGATGAAGAAGCACTACTCGCGCTATACGCCCGAGAAGGTAGCTGAAATCTGTGGCTGCACGAAAGAAGAGTTTTTGAAGGCGGCCGATCTGATTACGGTTGCTGCGGCAGAAGACAAGTCTGGCACGGTGCTTTATGCCCTCGGCTGGACACACCATTCCTTTGCCGTGCAGTTGATTCATGCGGCGGCGATGGTGCAATTGTTGATGGGCAATATTGGTATGCCTGGCGGTGGTGTCAACGCACAGCGTGGCCATGCGAATATTCAGGGCTCTACGGATATGGGCGCATGGAATATGCTGCCTGGGTACCTTAAGATTCCTCGTGCCAATCTGACGACCATTGAGGAGTACCTCAAGGCCAATACTCCGAAGCCGTTGCAGGCCAAGAGCCTGAACTACTGGGGCAATACGCCGAAGTTCTTCAAGAGCCTGCTCAAGGCCTACTATGGCAAGAAGGCGACCGAGGCCAATCAATACGGCTATGACTGGCTACCGAAGATCGATGAGAAGGGTGACCATTCGTGGGGTGCCTTCTTCGACGACATGTTCCACGGCAAGCTGGAAGGATTGATCAGCTTTGGGATGAACCCTGTTGCGAACGGGCCCAATACAAAGAAGATGCTGACGGCACTTTCGAAGCTGAAATGGCTGATTGTCGCTGAGAACTTTGAAACCGAGACGGCGGCCTTCTGGAAGGCCAAAACGCTGGCTGCCAAGGATTATCCGCTGGCTCTCGATGAGGCGGGGATTGCGACTGAAGTCTTCCTGCTGCCTGCTGCCAACTTTGCTGAGAAGGACGGGGCGTTTGTGAATTCGTCCCGCTGGCTGCAGTGGAAAGAAGCGGCTACCGATCCACCGGGCGAGGCCAAGCGGGATCAGGAAATCATCGCCAAACTCTTTCTTGAGATTCGCAGGCTTTATGAAAAAGATGGCGGGGCGAACCCGGCTCCGTTGATGAACATGAGTTGGGACTACGCGAAGCCTGCAATGCCTCTGTTGAGCGAAATCGCTCGCGAGGTAAACGGTGTTGATCTGAAGACACTGAAGCAACTGAATGGCTTTGGTGAGCTTAAGGACGATGGCTCTACGGCTTGTGGCAATTGGGTCTATAGCGGTTGCTGGACTGAGGCCGGAAATCAGATGGCCCGCAGGGGACAGGTGGACCCGACCGGGCTTGGGCTTTATCCGCAATGGTCGTGGAGTTGGCCAGCGAACCGACGTATTCTTTACAACCGCGCTTCGGCTGATGAGAATGGCCAGCCCTGGGACAAGACTCGTGCACCGCTGCAGTGGGATGGCGAGCGCTGGCGTGGAGATGTGCCTGACTATAAGGCCGATGCCGAGCCTGGTTCTTTGCCTGCGTTCATCATGCTGCCTGAGGGCGTGGCGCGACTCTTTGCTCCCGATCTTGTCGAGGGGCCTTTCCCGGAACACTATGAGCCAGCGGAGTCTCCGGTGCTCAACGCGCTGCATCCGGAGGCCAGTGCCAATCCGATGCTGAAGACGTATTCGAGCGAGCCGGTGGCCTTTGGTAAGGCGAAGGATTTCCCTTACGTTGCCATCACCTATCGCTTGACCGAGCACTTCCACTACTGGACGAAGCATACGAGTTCGAGCTCTCAGTTACAGTCGAATTTCTTTGTTGAGTTGCCGGCTGAACTTGCAGCGGCCAAGGGTATTGTTAGTGGCGACAAGGTAAGAGTTTCGTCGGCGAGAGGCTCGCTCGAAGGGCCTGCACTTGTGACAAAACGGCTGCGGACACTGATGGTAAATGGCCAGAAGACCTACCATGTCGGCCTGCCTATCCATTGGGGTTTTGTCGGGAAGATTACTGGCCCCCTGATCAACAACCTCACGCCGTGCGCTTATGATCCCAATTCGGGCACACCCGAATACAAGGGCTTTCTTGTGAATCTGGAGAAGATCTGATGATCGTAGCCAAACTCATCGATACCACTCTATGCATTGGCTGCAAGGCATGCGAGGTGGCCTGCCAGGAATGGAACGATCA
>JALHNH010000063.1 GCA_022843625.1 Bryobacter sp.
GGGTCTCCTGCGCGCTGCTTAAAATTTGAATAGAAGCGGAAGCGGTGGGCTAGCATGAAGGCGCCATTGTGATAGCTGTCGTCGTTCAGATAGTAGTCGGAGACGGGGGCTTGGGGGGAGACGGCGACTAGCGCTGGGTGGCTATCGATGAGGGCGGCACTGGCGAAGAAGCCCGGTTGAGAGATGCCCCAGATGCCGACTTTGCCGTTGTTCGATGGGATGTTCTTGATGAGCCATTCGATGGTGTCGTAGGCGTCGCTTGATTCATCGATGTCCTTGGGGCCTTGCTTGTTGGGCTTGAAGGGACGGGTGAGGGTGAAGTCGCCTTCGCTCATGTTGCGGCCACGGACGTCCTGATATACGAAGATGAATTTCTCGCGGGAGAAGAGTGGGGAAGGGCCGAGGTTGACCGGGTATTTGTCGATGCCGTAGGGGGCCACGCTATAGGGTGTGCGCTGGAGGAGGATTGGGTAGGTCTTGCCGTCGGTGAGGGCGTCCTTTGGCATGTAGACGCTGGCGAAGAGTTTGACGCCGTCGCGCATTGGGATCTTGTGATCGTACTTGGAGTAGTTCTCGCGGATGAAGGGGTCTGGTGGGGGAGGGGCCTGTTGCGCCAGGAGGGGTAGAACGTAAAGAGCAGCCAACAATCGCATAGATGTGATTCTAGCGAGCGTCTTTGACCAAGTGTTGGGCAGCCTCGGGCCAAGTTGGAAATTGGAAGTCGAAACCTGCGTTGATCAGTCGGGTTGGGATGACTCTTCTTGACTTCAAGATGAGCTCGCTTTCGGTGCGGAGGAAGAATGCGCCGAATTCGATCAACCACTCTTTGGCTGGGAGGCCGATGGATTGGCCCCAGGCTTTGCGGAGCTCGCTCATGAACTCGCTGTTGGGGAGCGGTTGGGGCGAGCAAAGGTTGATGGGGCCACTTAAGTCTTCTCGCTCGATCAGGAAGTCTATGGCCCGGGTGAAGTCTCGATGGTGGATCCAGGAGACGTATTGGTCGCCGCTGCCAGCTGCGCCGCCAAGTCCTAGCTTTACGAGTCTGGAGAGGACGCTGAAGACGCCACCTGGGTCTGGGCTCATGGTCATTGCTGAGCGCAGTGCGACTTTGCGGGTGTTGGGTGTGTTCGCGGAAAAGAAAGTGTCTTCCCATTTGGTGGCGACGTCTATCGAGAAGCGCCAGGTGAAGGGGGCGTTGGGTTCTTTGCCGCCAAGCTCGCCGGTGATGTCGTCCTGGGGGCGATCGTAGGCATGACGGTAGATGGTGGCGGTGGAGGCGTTGAGCCAGAGGCTTGGAGGGGTCTTGGCTCTTGCTATGCATTCGCCGAGGATGCGGGTGGATTCGATGCGGGAGCGGAGGATTTGGGCGCGGTTCGATTCGGTGTAGCGGCAATCGACGCTGCGGCCGGCGAGATTGATGACGATATCGGTTGTGTCGAGGAGGTATGCCCAGGTGCCTGGACTTGCGCCGTCCCAGGGGAGGCTTCGCCAGGGCATGGTTTGTGGGTAGCGGGAGAGGACGGTGACTTCGTGGCCTTGGGCGTGGAGTCGGCGGGCGAGGAGGGTGCCGACCTGGCCAGAGCCGCCGGGGATGAGTACGCGCATTCTTTCCCCTTAGAGCGGTGAGTCCAGGAATGGATTTTTTATTTGCAAATCGCCAAAGCGACGGTGCGTCTGGAAGTCTTCGCTCCAGAGGACCGTAGCGCCGATCTGGATGGCGCTGTTGAGCAGAAGAGCATCCCACCAGGAGATTTTTGCAGCTTGCTGCAAGCTGATTGAAGCCAGGATGTCGGCTTGTGTGGGCCGATGGAGCTTCCAGTGGCTGAAGTCAGCGATTGTGTCGCTGAGCTCCTGAGGAGTGAATTTGAGCTTGCGACTGCCTACTGCATAGAACTCTGTGAGGACCTGTGTGCTGAGCGCGCCTGCGTTGGTTAGTTCCAGACGCTCGATGAGTTCGAGAGCTTGATTGTGTTTTTTCTCGTTTGCTGAATCGTGGGCATATACGAGGATATTCGTGTCGATGAACTCAACGTTCATAGAGTTCGTCGCGCGTCCAGGTTCTTTCCGGGCTGTTGCTGCGATCTTTTGCGTTACGCATTCGATCAAACATGCGAGCGCGAGTGGCTTCTCGATCCTTTTGCGCATCCATCAATTGGCGTATCGCTTCGGCAGCCAAAGCCGTCATGGACTGGTTGCGCTCGGCTGCGAAAACCTTGAAGTCCTTGAGCAAGGATTCAGGGAGATTGAGCGTGATGTTGCGGTGATTTTCCGGCTTCACATAAATCAGTGTATCACTTATTTATGTGAAGCGATTTCAGGGAAATATTTCATTGGCTTGCTCCGATGGCCTGATTGGACTACCATTATGTAATCCGGCTATGATCCAATTGCCTCAAATTAACGGCCAATCGGAGGTTCCACTGTACCGCCAGCTCTATGAAGGGCTTCGGGACAGCATATTGGCTGGTGCGCTGAAGGATGGGGACCGGTTGCCGCCGACCCGGGATTTGGCCTTGCAGTTGAATCTGAACCGGGCTACGGTGAGTGCGGCTTATGCCTTGCTTGAGGAAGACGGGCTGGTAAATGGGCAGGTGGGGCGCGGAAGTTATGTGCAGAATAAGCCCCAACTGGAAAGCCGTGAGATTTCGTTTTCTACTTCGCGGCCGGCTGAGGAGTTGTTTCCTTTAGACGAAGTGCGTGAGGTTACCACCGAGGTGATGCGGAACTCGGCGGCGCAGGTGTTGCAGCTGGGTTCGCCTCTTGGTTATGGGCCGTTGCGGGAATTTCTGATTCAGGAAGCGATTGCTGAGGGTGTGTTTGACCCGCTCGAAGACGATCTTCTGATTACTTCTGGATGCCAGCAGGCGCTGGATCTGATTCATAAGGCGCTGATTGGGCCCGGGGGGATGGTGCATGCCGAGGAGCCTGTTTATCCGGGGCTGCGCAATGCGTTTCAACGTGCGCTGACGGTGGATGCCAATCAGGCGGCGGTTGAGGCGATGATCGTGACGCCGAGCTTTCGCAATCCGACTGGGTACACGATGAGCCTGGGGGAGCGGCGCGAGATTGCAGAGGCTACTCGGCTGGGACGGCGCTTGTTGATCGAGGTGGATATCTATTCGCGGCTTCGCTATTCGGGGGAGGCGTTGCCAACGATTCGTTCTTTGGGGGCGGGATCGCAGGCTTTATTGCTGAGGAGTTTTTCCAAGATTGCTTTCCCTGGTTTGCGTGTGGGGTGGGTGATTGGATCGAAGGCTCTGATTGGCAAGCTGGCTACAGCCAAGCAATGGACCGATTTGCATTCCGACCAGTTGTCGCAGGCGATTCTGCTGGAGTTCTCGCGCAGTGGGCGCCTCGATGCGCATCTGGGGCGGGTTCTGGAGGCTGGCCGAGTGCGGCTGGCGACTACGCTGGAGACGCTGGAGCAGGTGTTGCCGCAGGGATCGAGATTTACACGTCCGCAGGGTGGCATGAACCTCTGGGTGACGCTGCCGCGCGGGTGTGACAGTTCGGCGGTGCTTGAGAAGGCGCGGCGTGAGGGTGTGTCTTATCTGCCCGGGCGCTACTTCAGCATCAGCACGCCGATGAATGAAAGTTTCCGTTTGAGTTTTGCCGGATTGAGTCCCGCTCGCATTGTCGACGGGCTTCGACGGCTTGGCCCTTTGTTTGAAGAAGAGGCAAAAATCGCCTCAAGATACCAGGACCCGATGCCAGAGATGGCGATGGTCTGATTTCCAATTCCCGGAGTTGACAAAATGATTCTGAACGAAGCGTTCCGCAAGAAGATCGGCCTGGCCGAGATGTTGAAGGGTGGCGTCATTATGGACGTCACAAATGCCGAACAGGCATTGATTGCTGAAAAGGCTGGCGCCGTGGCCGTAATGGCGCTGATCAAGGTGCCTAGCGATATTCGCAAAGAGGGTGGCGTGGCTCGTATGTCGCCGATTACCTGTATCCGCGAGATCCAGGCAACGGTTTCGATTCCGGTGATGGCCAAGGCGCGTATCGGGCACTTTGCTGAAGCGCAGGTGCTGGAAGCGTTGAAGGTTGATTTCATCGACGAGTCTGAAGTGTTGACTCCTGCCGATGACGAGAACCATATCGACAAGCATCCTTTCAACGTGCCCTTTGTTTGCGGTTGCCGCAATCTGGGTGAGGCGTTGCGCCGCATTGGCGAAGGCGCGGCGATGATTCGTACCAAGGGCGAAGCGGGTACGGGTAATGTTGTCGAAGCTGTGCGACATATGAGGACGATTATTCGTGAGATGCGTCAGTTGTCGGTGATGGCTCATGACGAGTTGATGGTTGCGGCCAAGCATCATCAGGCTCCGTTTGAGTTGATTGAGTATTGCCACAAGTTTGGCAAGTTGCCAGTGCCGAATTTCTCGGCTGGTGGCATTGCGACTCCGGCTGATGCAGCGTTGATGATGCAGTTGGGGGCAGAGACGGTATTTGTCGGATCGGGTATCTACAAGAGCCCGGATCCGGTGAACTTTGCCAAGGCGATTGTGAAGGCGACGCTGAATTACAAGGACCCGGCGAAGGTGCTGGAAGCTTGTGAGGAACTGCCGGACGGCATGCCTGGTCTTGATATTCGTCAGATGAAAGCTGAAGAGTTGATGGCGGGCCGTGGCTGGTAAGAGCAAGCTCTTCGGCGTACTGGCACTGCAGGGAGATTTTGAAAAGCATCAGCACTCACTTGAGGGTGCTGGTGCCCGGCAGTGTGAGGTGCGGAATCTGGATGACTTGAACCGGGTGGATGCGCTGGTGATTCCCGGTGGGGAATCGACGACGATGCTTCGGCTGATGGATTACTACGATCTGTTTGAGCCTCTAAAAGCCTTTGGCGCGCAGAAGCCGATGTTTGGGACTTGTGCCGGGGCGATTCTGATGGCTCGTGGTGTGAGTTCACCGGCGCAGAAGTCTCTCGACGTGATGGACATCGATGTGGAGCGCAATGCTTATGGGCGGCAGGTGGATTCCCGGATTATCGAGATCGATTCAAGTATCGGGACTGTGGAAGCTGTGTTTATTCGAGCGCCAATCATTCGAAGGGCGGGGCCTGAAGTAGAAGTGCTGGCGAGTTATCTTGGGGATGCTGTGCTTGTGAGACAAGGTAAACATCTGGCGGCTACTTTTCACCCGGAACTTACCGATGATACTCGTGTGCACGAGCTCTTTGTAGACTTAGTAGGGTGATGAAGCAACGCGTACTGTTTTTGTGTATTGGGAATTCCTGCCGCTCGCAGATGGCGGAAGGTTTTGCCCGTGTTTACGGGCATGATGTGATGGATGTGGTGAGTGCGGGGTTGTCACCCGCAATGCTTGTAGATCTCAATACCAAAGCGGTAATGGCGGAGCGCGGGATTTCGCTTGAGGATCAATTTCCGAAGCCGCTTGAGCAGGCTTTGACTCCACTGCCGAACTTACTGATCAACATGAGTGGTTCGAGTTTGCCGCACTTCGCTTCGGAGATTCCTGCGGAGGTTTGGCGGGTAAGGGACCCTGTGGGCGAAGTGCAAGGGGTGCACCGTGAGGTGCGAGACCAGGTTGAGGGGCTGGTGATGAACCTGATCTTACGCCTCAGGCAACGAACTGGGAAGGCAGCCCCGGCAACAGAAGAAAGACCGAAGCGAATCAAGTTTGGGCGGATGATTTAAAGCATCAGAGGCCAGCGAGGAACTGGTGGACGAACTGGACGACGACGCTGCCTTCGCCCACGCCACTGGCTACGCGCTTGACGCTGCCGCTGCGGGTGTCGCCGGCGGCGAAGACGCCCGGGATTGAGGTTTCGAGCAGGAGCGGGTCGCGGGTGAGGGGCCAGTTGGTGGTGAGTTTGCCGTCTTTCTTGAGCTGCGGGCCGGTACGGATGAAGCCGTGCTCGTCGAGGCAGAGGGAACCCTTGAGCCATTCGGTGCGGGGTTGCGCACCGATGAAGATGAAGAGCATGCGGGCCGGAACCGTTGTCTGCTCGCCGGATTGCCGATTGGCTAGCGTGACCTGTTCGAGTTGAGCGTTGCCTTCGACGCCGACCACTTCAGTATGCGAGATGACTTCGATATTGGGAGTGGCGTCGATCTGTGCGATCAGGTATTGACTCATCGTGGCCGAAAGGCCATCGCCACGGACGAGCATCTTGACGCTTCGAGCGTAGCGGGAGAAATGCATGGCCGCCTGGCCAGCGCTGTTGGCGCCGCCTACGACAAAGACTTCTTCGTTTTCACAACTGGGGGCTTCAGTGGTGGCGGCTCCATAGTAGACTCCTGCGCCGGTGAGACGGTCCATATTCGGGATGTTCAGCCTGCGCCAGGAGAGGCCTGTCGCGAGCAGGATTGCCGAGCCAGAAACCTCTGAGCCGTTTGAAAGTGTAATGACTCGAAAGTCTCCTTCGGAGCGGAGGCTGGTGGCTTCTTGAGGGGCGAGGATCTCACAGCCGAATTTGTGAGCCTGGGCGACGGCGCGGCGGGAGAGATCACCACCGCTGAGGCCAGCCGGGAAGCCGAGATAGTTTTCGATGCGCGAACTGAGGGCAGCCTGGCCGCCGGGGGCATCGCGATCGATCAGCAGAGTTTTGAGGCCTTCGCTAGCGCCATAGACTGCAGCGGCGAGACCGGCCGGGCCACCACCGACGATCACCAGATCGTAGAACTGTGTGCTGGCCTTGGTGCGCAGGCCCAGCTTTTCGGCTAGAGTCTCTGAGTCTGGACAATCGTTCGAAGTTTGATCGGCGAAGACGACGAGCGGAAGTTTGGCGCCTGGCTTGAGGTATTGGCTGAGGCTGGGATCTTTGGTCGCTTCCACAACATCGACCCAGCGGAAGGGCATGTGGTGGCGTCCGAGGAAGTCCTTGATGCGGTGGGCTTCTGGATTCCAGCGTTGGCCGATGACGCGGATGCCTCGGTAGGGAGGGTTATATTCGGCGTGCCAGTCGGTGAGGAGATCGTCGAGGACGGGGTAGAGATTCTGCTCTGGCGGATCCCAGGGCTTCATCAGGTAGTGATGGAGGCGGACTTCGTTGATTGCGGCAATAGCGGCTGTGGTATCGGCGTAGGCGGTGAGCAGGACACGGCGGGAATCGGGGTGGATCTCGCGGGCCTGGGTGAGGAATTGCACGCCATCCATTTCGGGCATGCGCTGGTCTGCAAGGATGAGAGCGATGTCGTCGTTGCGGTCTTTGATCTGGTTGAGAAGGTCGAGGGCGGCTTTGCCTGATTCGGCTCTGAGGATTCGATAGGTGGATGCGTATTTGCCACGCAGGTCGCGTTCAATGCCGCGCAGGACGGCGACGTCGTCATCGACAGTCAGAATGAATGGTTTGGCCAAGATCTAATCCTTAAAGTTTCTCGACAAAGGCTGCGGCGATTGAGCCTGGACTTTTACGCTCGGTCACTGCCTGAGCATTCCATTTTCGCATTTGATCGACAGAAATTGAGCCTGCCAGTTTGTCGAGGGCGGTACGGAGTTTGGGCAAGCGCTGGAGGGTATCCTGGCGGACGGCGAGGCAGGTTTCGTAGGGCGGGAAAAAGTTGAGATCGTCTTCGAGGGCGAGGAAGCGTGGGTCTGCTAACGCTGGGTCTGTTGAGTTGCCGGCGACGAGGTCTGCCTGGTTAGAGCCAAGGGCTCGGTAGATAAGACCGAGATCCATGGTGATTAGATTGCCGCTGGTTTTAAGCGGGTAGGATTGGATGAAGCTGCGCCAGCCATCCGGGCGTTGTTCAAATTCGTAGCCGACGCCGATGCGCCAATCGGGCTTTTGACGAACGGCGTCTGAGAGAGTTTTGATTGAGAGTTTGTCTGCGTCTTCTTTTCGCATCACCATGGCGAAGGTGTTTGAGAAGCCGAGTGGCCAGCCCCATTCGATTTTGTGGCGGGTGGAGTAAGTCTCTTTGACCTGCTGGAAGACGAGCTTCGGGTCTTTTGCCAGGGGGAGCTTGAGGCAGGCGGTGAGAGCTGTGCCGGAGTATTCGGGGTAGAGGTCTATAGAGCCGTCGATGAGGGCCTGGTGGGCAAGGAAGCTGCCGCCGAGGTGAAGGCGTTGTTTGGGCGTGGTGCCGAGTTGTTTGGCCAGGTGCTGGGTTAGGATCTCACCGAGGATGTCTTGTTCGGTGAAGTTTTTTGCGCCGACGGTAAGGCTTTCTTTGCTACCGCAGGAGGTGATTAGCGCGGCTGCGGTGAGGTGGAGAGCTTGTCTTCGATCCATTGGAATAGTTGGTCTGCCAGGATGGCGAGTGCTGCCGCCGGGAGGGCACCAGCCAAGAGCAGTTCTGTCTCTACTGTAGCGAGACCGCGATAGAGCAAAACTCCAAGGCCGCCTGCGCCTATGGCGGCAGCGACGGTGGCGGTGCCGATGGTGGTGACTGTGGCGATGCGCAGGCCTGTGATGATCGAGGGAGCGGCGAGGGGAACTTCGATCTCACGCAAGACTTCAGCTGGCGTCATTCCGAGGGCGATGGCGGATTCGCGGATCTCCTCGGAGATGCCGTTGAGGCCAAGGAGTGTGTTGCGCAGGATGGGGAGTAGGGCGTAGAGAAAGAGCACGAAGATCGCGAGTTTTGCGCCGATGCCTCCGATCAGGGGCAGTGGCAGGAGGAGGCCGAAGAGGGCGAGGCTGGGGATGGTTTGAATGATGTCGGTGAACTTGAGGATGAGGTTGCCGGCTCTTGGGTTGCGCTGGCTCCAGATGGCGGTTGGGATTGCAATCAGGGACGCGGCCAGGACTGCCAGAGAGACCAACATGAGGTGTTCGAGGGTGAGCGAGAGGATGTTTTCGCTCATTGGTTCAGCGTCCGGAGGTAGGCTTGGACTTCTGTGTCGTTGGAGCTTTGCAGCTCGTGGGGTGGGCCGCTGAAGACGATCTTGCCATCGCGCAAGAAGACGAGCTTGTGGCCGAGGCGCATGGCCTCGCGTAGATCGTGGGTGACGAAAATGATGGTCTTGTCGAGGGCGAGGATGAGGTCCTGCATCTCACGCCGGAGGATTGGATCGAGTGCGGAGAAGGGCTCGTCGAGCATGAGCAGTGGCGGGTTGCTGGCCAAAGCGCGGGCGATGGCTACACGCTGCTGCTGGCCTCCGGAGAGTTGGTGAGGGTAACGGTCAAGGAGTGTCGAGTCGAGGCCGATCGAGGCGGCTAGCGATTCGACGCTGTCTTTGTGATGGTGGAAGCGAGTGATCTGCTGGCGGGCCGTCCAGTGCGGGAAGAGGCCGAGGTTTTGTGAAACGAAGCCAATGGAGCGGCGAAGAGTGAGCGGGTCGATCTCTGCGAGAGGTTTTTGGTTGAAGGTGATGGAGCCGCTGGAAGTTTGGAGGAGGCGGTTGATCAAACGCAGGAGAGTGCTTTTGCCGCTGCCGCTTCTTCCCAGCAAGACAGTGCGCTGGTTTGGTGGAACTTCCAGAGTGATGCCGGCCAGGATACTTGCTGTGCCTCGGTTAAAGGCGACCTGGTTGAGGAGAATCATACCGGCATGCGAACGATGAATGTGGTGCGGCCAGGAACGGAGTCAACGCGGATATCGCCTTTGTGCTGCCGGACGATTCTGTAGACGGTATCGAGGCCAAGGCCAGTGCCTTCTCCTTGTGGCTTGGTGGTGAAGAAGGGGTCGAAGATTTTTGTAGCAATATCTTCAGGGATGCCGGGGCCGTTGTCTGTGATCTCCACCACAACATGGTCAACATCGAAGTGTGTTGAGACCGAGAGTTGCGGGTGTCTGTTTTTTTCTTTGTCTGCTTCCAGAGCATCGAGAGCATTGTCTATGAGGTTGGTCCACACCTGATTGAGCTGGCCGCCATGCCCGCAAACTGCGGGGAGGTCTTTGGCGTAATTGCAGACGAGTTCAATGCCGGATTTAAAGCGGAAGCTGAAGAGTGTGAGGGTGCTGTCGAGGTTCTGGTTGATGTCGATTTCGGCGGCACCGGTGCGATCCATGTAGGAGTAGCTCTTCATGGCACCGACGAGGTCACTCATGCGAGTGGTGGAATTGAGCATCTGCGAGAGAACTTGTTCCATTTCGATGGCAGCAGCGACGCGGTAAAGGGCGAGTTCGCGGATTTCCGGTGTCCAGTTTGCGGTGGCGGCATCGAGAGATTCGACAGTGAAGCCGGCGTTGACAAAAGCGGGGGCGCCGCGCCAGGGGTCTTCGATTCCGATTGATTCCAGCCAGGTGAGGATTTCTTCTTCGAGGTCGCTGCGGGTCAGGGAGTCGATTGGTTGTTGTTCATGTACCGATTTGCAGGCATGGGATTCGAGGGCGCGAACTTCGCCGTAGGTTTCTTTCGACAGGCAACTGACTGCTAGTTGGTCGAGGGTGGAACGGTAGCAGTCAAAAATTTGCTTGGCACTGGAGCTGGCCTGGCGTGCCGCAGCTGCGGGATTGTTGAGTTCGTGTGCGAGCCCGGCCGAGAGTTTGCCGATGGCGGCGAGTTTGTCGGTTTGATCGGAGACTCGGGTGGCCTCTCGGACGCGATCAGTGAGGATGGCGACGAGTTTTGGGATAAGTTCGGGGACTTCCTGGTAGAGCTCGGGGAAGTACTGCTTGTCGAGGCGCAATACGCGGAGGAAAGTTTGCGCTCGAGTGGAGAGCGGGAATTTCTTCATGCGTGAGAAGGGCAGGAAGCCACTGATCATGCCTTGATGGAGGATGAATGTTGGGGCCTCGCCGTTTTCAGGGATGGCATGGAATGTGCCCTCAATCACGAAGATCATGGCATCGGCGGGGTCGCCGGTTTTTGCCAGATAGTCTCCTGGCTCGTAGGCCTGATACCGGCCTCGGTCGAGAATCCATTGGAGCTGGGAGTCGGTGAGGTCAGAGAGAGCCGCAAAGCGGCGGAGTTCGTCTATTGAAACCTGGCTGATCACACTAGTCTGAGTATCCTCGATAATACTGCTTCTTGAAACTGCTCCTCAAGAATTCTCGTTTACGTCTTGCTCGAAGAGTACATTTGATTCAAAAACAAAAAAGGCTATTGCCGGCCTCACTCGAGGTCGGCAATAGCCCTTTCCATGTTGGATATTAGCGGCGGCGAAGTAGACCCAGAGCGACGAGCGATCCACCAAGCAGAGCAAAGGTAGATGGCTCGGGTACACCCTCTTCCGAAACCCCGGTGCCTCCACCGTTAGCGATGTCAAACGAGCCAAGGCTGCCAGCTTTCTTCCAATCGTCGATGTACTCGCTACCACCGATGCGCGTACCAGCGTCAATGTCTTGCTCAAGGAACAAGTACTTCAAGTGAACTGTGTTGTTGATAGTGCCTCCAGACGGAAGCTGGACCTTGAAGACGAAATTCAAAATGTCGCCCGCCGTGAAACGAAATGGGGTGATGTTGCTAGCGCAAAAACGAGCTGCACCGGCAGCAGGAGAGTCTCCACATCCGTTAGCATTTAATTCGGACTTTTCAAGAATCCAGGGGACGCTACTATTTGCAACGTCGCCACCGGTAGTCATAAAACCTGCCAAGTCATACGTCGCAGAGTTTGTGAAGCTTTTAATGCCAATGGCGCCAAGGCCGGCAGGAGCGCCACCTGTGTAACCGGTCGTGTCAATAGCCACTGTGATTGCAAACAAATCTGATCCAAGATTTGCTGTTGATACCGCGAAAGTGTTGCCGTTGCACTTGGTGGGGTCAGGGCAAGTAAACACCGTGGCTTGGACTGCACCCGTGCCCAAAATGCCAATCAGACCCAGAAATACTAGTTTTGTAATTTTCATATTACTCCTTCAATCTTTCATCCAAAATGTTTCATGCCGATTCGCTACAAACAAAACCCTTGCCCTTCGGAAAGTGTCTTAAGTTACGCCACCGTTAGAAAAGGTGAGCGTTTCCTGCAGCCCGGTCTTCTTAGTACTGTAATTTTGGTAGCTATTCACGCTGTGCGCAAGCCGTTCTAGTTCTAGCTGGCCTCGTTGCGGTCGTAGTACTTAAGTACTATATTTGTGTGTAAATGAAAGATAGGGAATGGTTTAGATAATCACGTCAGGATTTAAAGAGGTAGTACAATTCATGCCATTCGGCATCGAGGCTTTTGAGAGAAGCTCGGGCTTGAACGGGAAAACAGCGTACGTTCATGCCAGATTTGGAGTTGGCGGTTTGCTGGTGGCGCGAAAATGAGCAAACCTGGAGGATTAGAAGTGGTTTTGCCACCCACGCAGATGACTTGGGCGAAAAGGAATGCAGAGGTCAAGCACCAGGGCAAAGGAAGTGTGCTGACGTCAATTGTGGAGCCGCCCAGCTTTAAGTCAAGGCGGCCACGCTTCTGGCTGAAAACCGATTTTTGGGTTCAGCTTATCGGTAAACCAGAATGGTTGTGGAAAGGCCGACATTTCCCATGGCGTCCAAGGCTCGGCCTTGAATCGTATGGCTGCCTCTGGAGATTTTGTTTGTGTTCCAGCGAATCGTAAACGGAGCTGTCGTAGCTGTTCCAACAACAGAATTATTGACCAGGAGTTGTACCTGGGTGACTGCCACATTGTCCGTTGCCGAAAAGTTGACGGCGACATTTCCACTCACGAAGACTCCATTTGAAGGGCTCAAAAGACGAATTGCTGGAGCCTGTGTATCACTGGTTCGGATTATCGGCAGTGTGGTGGAACAAGTTGATGATGACGGAGGATTGAACGCATTCTGGAGCGCCTTGGCTGCGTTGATCCTGCCATAGCCGAACACCGGATCGAGGCCGGTGGCTCCAAGATCGTCTGAGCTACATCGCAAAATGGAAACAGCCTGAGCTGGGCTCAGGTTTGGGTTGGTGGCAAAGAGTAGTGCAACGACGCCGGCGACTACCGGGGAAGAGAACGAAGTGCCGCATGCGCTCCCATAAGAATTGCCATTGAAGGTTGTAAAGACACAGCCTGGAGCCGAAAGTGTGACCCGTTGGCCGGTGGTTGACCACGAATATATTGCGTCATTTGGGTCTGTCGCACTGACAGTGACGATGTAGGGACTGGGAGCAAGGGTGCTGGAGGTGCCGGAATTACCGGCGGAACTGACCACGACACCGCCTTTGGACTGGAAGTATTGTGCCGCTGAGCTAACGGTGGCACTGCCAGTTACATCGAAGCTCATATTGGCAACCCTGGCTCCACGATCGGCAGCCCAGTTCAATCCCGCTGCGAGACTCGAATAGGTGGCGTAGCCGGTTGAATCTGAAACACGGATTGGCATGATCAGGGAGTTCCACGAAACGCCGGTCACGCCGAGTGTGTTGTTGCTTAAAGCGGCTGATGTGCCTGCGACTTTTGTGCCGTGGCCATGTACATCCCGTGAATCCGAATTGTTGTCGTAGAAATTCCAGCCTGAAACCATTTTTGTCGAAAGATCTGAATGACCTGGATCAACGCCTGTATCGAGAATGGCAATCTGGATAGCGTTGCTACCTTTGGACGTGAGCCAGGCGGTTGGGGCCTGGATTTTTGGAAGGTGCCACTGGCTTGAATAGGACGGGTCATTCGGTGTGACCTGCACTGGCGGCAAGAGCATATCCGATTCGGCGAACTCGACTTCTGCTTTACCTCGGAATGCGTTTGCCACAGCATTTGCGTTTGCAGTTGGCGGAAGTTCTACAACGTGCACGGGCAGAGCTCCAATCTGCTTTGAGCCTCTGGCTCCCAAACCCTTGATGACAGACTGGGCTTGAGCTGGAAGTACTGTAGACCGGAAGCCTACCAAAAGGCGGCCAGGAATTGGCGTTTGGGCGAATGCAAGAGGAGTCAGCGAGAGAAGGAGGAGTTTGGGGATGAGAGAGTTCATTAAGATAGCCGGTCTTTTACCGTTAAGCTGCTATCGGCACTACCTGAAATTGCATCTCCAAGGGATTTCCCTATTTCCTGGAATCCTGTTGCTTAAGCCTTATAGAACTTTAGATTCCATGCAACCTGAAGTACTATCGGCTTTGCCTTCTGCGCATTTCAGAGCGTGCAAAGTGAAGTTCGTTTGAAAGCCGGTGAAGGTGAGTTGCCAGCGATTGAGTGAATTTCATCAGAATCTGGCACTTGACAGGCGCTCGGGTTGCCTGACAAGCTAATCATTCGACCCAATCCGGGTTTACAATACTGGCAGAACGTATGTCCGCTTCATTTGAACAGCAAACGCAGGAACTGCACCTCGAGTCGACGCTCGATAGCGTAGAGCTCGCGGATCAGACTGCGCTGGAACTTGCGCGAAAGGTTGGCTTCGACGAAGACGACCAAAACTCCATTTCGATGGCAGTGCGTGAGTGCATGGTGAATGCGGTTGCCCATGGCAACAAATATAATGCCCGGAAAAAGGTTTACCTAAAGCTCGAAGCTGCACCCGGGACTCTGGTAGTCTCAATAGGCGATGAGGGCGATGGCTTTAAGGATAACGATGTACCCGATCCGCTGGCCCAGGAAAATCTCCTGAAGCAGTCTGGTCGCGGATTGCTGCTGATGCGCGCATTTATGGACGAATGTGAACATGAATCCCGTGTTCCCCAAGGAACCCTCGTCCGAATGGTAAAGCGTCTTGGCGCAGCCTGATTTTTTAATCTTCCGAAGGAGAAAACTGTGAGCGTAACAATGAGCACCCGCCAGGTAGGCGATGTGACGGTAATCGATGCGGCTGGCCGTATCACACTGGGCGAAGGATCCAGCGCATTTCGCGACACGATCAAGGACCTGGTAACCAAGGGCGACAAGAAGATCCTTTTAAACCTGTCTGAAGTCACTTATATCGACAGCTCCGGGATCGGAGAGCTGGTGAGTGGCTTTACGACCACTTCGAATGCGGGTGGAAAATTGAAGTTGCTTGGTTTGACCAAGCGAGTTCAGGATCTGCTCCAGATCACGAAGCTATACACCGTTTTCGAAGTGTTCGATGACGAAGCCGCCGGGCTTGCCAGCTTCAGCTAAGGGCTGAATTCATTTAGAGTCGAGTCAAGGGCAACTGCTTCGGGAGTTGCCCTTTTCGTGTTGTTGTTAGGGTTGAATGGCCAGATCGACCATGTCATGGAAGCTGGTTGTTGTTTCGACGGCCAGGGGTACAGCTGAACCAACTGGGGCGGAGGTTGGGATGACCACATTGAGTTGATAAAGGCCAGCGAAGCCCGGTGCTGCTCCGGCAAAGCTCACGGTTGCTTTTTGCCCGCCGATGTAGACATTGACCGAGTCTGCGACGCGGCTTAGGACGGTGGTAGAGGCGGCGGCACCGTCGCTTAGCGCCGGACTGAGAGTGCCGAGGCCGGTGAGATAGATCAGGATGGTGTCGCCGCGGCGGGGTGCATTTGAGGCCGAAACGATTGTGAAATCCGGTTTGAGGATGGCCCCGGAGCCGATGCCGTTTTGGGAAGTAGCGTAGATCCCAGGAGAAGTGCGGCTTACCGGGACTGTGACCCGGTTTGATTCCTGATTGCCGAGCCGGACGACGATGTCAGCAGAAGTGCCGGAGGTGGCAAAGGGAACGAGTGCGCTGATCTGGTTTGCACTTACGAAATAGAGCGGGGCCGGACGGCCCTGGACGCTGACTGTAACGCCGCCGAGAGCGGTGGGAAACGGGACGCCAGGCGCTACGAGTGCATTTGCCGGGCCGAGGCCAGTGCCGAAGAGACTGATGAATTGCCCCGGAGCGATCGGATTGCCAACAGGAGCGAAGCTGGCCCCGTTGAGTACGCCGGCAGGGTTGAGGAAGACGCCAGAACCAGTGAGGTCTCTTGTCTTGGTTCCAATCACAATTTCGTAGTTGTCGGAATCTACGAAGGAAACGCCTGCGCTGACGAAGACGTTGTTTGAGCTTCCAATTGCGAAACGGTTGTTCAGCATCGAGCCAACGCCGTCGGTTGCCAGATTGTAATCGTTGACAGCGGTGGAATCGACATTCCCTTCCGGCAGTCTTGATCTGCGGCTCCAGACTGCCTTGCCAGTGCCCTGGCTGCTAATCGCGCCGCTGAAAGACTGGGGGCGGGATTCGGCCACTTTCAGGCCAGCGGCGAAAAAGAGACCGGAAAAGCTTCTTGAAGTGACTCCAAGTGGTGCTGATTTCATCGCGAAGATCAGATCATGCGCACCCTGAGAGGTGGAACCGCCGATCATGAATTCGCCACCCGGGCTGAGGAAGATCTGTTTGTCGCCTAGCAGAAGCTGGCTGGCAGCAGGGAAGGGAGCGGTGGCGGGGAAAATCAACAGGCCGGAGGCGTCGTTGGCAATGCTGTATGTGCTGGGGCCAATCGACTGGGTCTGCACCCGCTTGCCACCCTGAACGGTTTGTCCTGAGGCATTTACCAAGCCGATGCTCCCCGCGCCATTGGCGGAGAATCGAAGGAAGCTGTTCTTGATGTTAAAGAAGATACCTGTGGGGAACTCAATCGACACGCCAGTATAGGACCCATTGAAGGTGGCGTTGGATGAGGGAAGAGAGGGTAAAGGAACGGCAACCAACAGATCGAAAACGTTGCCTGCCGAGTCTGTCGTGCTTCCGAGCAGAATCCCCGAGCCAAGCTTTGCGTTCAGGGTGGAGTTTGAATCGAGGGGATTGGACATGCCAACAAAGCCATTGGAGGCTACGGAGTAAGAGCCAGCGCCGCTCAGGCTGGCCGGAGCATTATTGCCAATATTTCTGGTGCCCTGGAACGAGAAATTCCCTCTGCCATCGAAGCTGAGGATTCCGACGATGCTGCGAGCCTCGATCGGTTGTCCACTGGCATTTGTGGAGACCAATACCTGGCGGAAGCCATAGCGACCATTCAGGAAGTTATTGTCCAGAACCTGTCCCTGCAGGTGAGTTGCAAAGAGCAAAATCGCCAAACAGTTGTAGAACCGTAGTTTGGAGGTGTTATTCAAGATATACTTTATCTGTACTGACAAGTGAGTCTCCCTGCAAAATCTTTGGCGCAGCTTCGTGTGGGCGAACACGCGATCCTGGATCGCTTTGATCTTCCCGCTGAAATTAGTCTGCGTTTGATGCAAATGGGTATGATCCCCGGCTGCGTGGTGGAGGCCGCACATGTCGCTCCTGCAGGGGATCCAACCGTCTACCGGGTAGACGGCACAGAAATCGCCCTGCGACGAGAAACATGCCTCAGCATCCTAGTGCGAAACGAGCAGCCATAAACACATGGACCCCTGTCACGCAGGCGCTTCAACCACCGCCACTCCCATCATAAACCCGGCCGGCCATAAGCTAGTTGCGCTCATTGGCCCGCCGAATACCGGGAAGTCCACATTATTCAACCGTTTGACGGGTCTAAGACAGAGGGTGGCGAACTATCCTGGCGTTACCGTTGAGAGACATATCGGCACTGCCCGAGTGGATCTTACCCGCGAAGTGACACTGGTGGACCTGCCTGGGGTATATTCACTTGAGCCCCGATCGGAAGACGAGCAAGTAACGCACGATGTTTTGCACGGTAAGATGCCGGATCTTCCTCGCCCCGATGCGATTCTGCTCATTCTCGATTCGACGAGTCTTGCGCGGCACCTGATGCTGGCGGCACCGGTTTTGAGCCTGGGATTGCCAACGCTAATCATTTTGAACATGTCTGACGACTTGAAGCGCCGGGGTGGGAGCGTTGACCCGGAGGCTCTGGCTCAGGAACTTGGGGCGCCGGTGGTACTTGCCAGCGCAGTGCATGGCAGCGGAGTTGATGCTGTGCGCAATTTCCTTTCGAAGACGATTCCGCAGCCGAAGCGCATTGAACTGCCAGTTTTGAACAACCTGCCCAGTTGCCGCAAATGGAGCGGGCAGTTGACGGAACAGGCGGGGTACAGTCAACCGCTTCCGCCGGAATGGACCTATCGGCTGGACAGGATTGTGCTGCACCCGGTTTGGGGGCCGCTAAGTTTTCTATTTGTTGTTCTGGCTGTTTTCCAGAGTATTTTTACCTTCGCCAAGCCAGCGCAGGATCTGGTGCAGATGGGAATTCAGATCAGTGGCAGGTGGATTGAATCTTCGCTGCCAGAATCGTGGCTGCGAGCGTTAATCGTGGAAGGCGTTTGGAGTGGAGTTGGCAGTGTCATTGTATTTTTGCCGCAGATCCTGATTCTTTTTGCGTTCATTGCGGTGCTTGAGGATTCTGGATATCTTGCCCGGGCTGCTGTAATTGCGGATCGTACGATGGCTAAAGTGGGTCTTCAGGGCAAGAGCTTTATTCCTCTCCTTAGCGGTTATGCGTGTGCCATTCCAGCGATTCTCTCCACCCGTACGATCGAGAACAAACGTGACCGGATTGCGACGATCCTGGTGACGCCGCTGATGACCTGTTCAGCACGCCTTCCCGTCTATACGATGCTGATCGCCGCTTTCATTCCAGACCGGCAGATTCTGGGACCATTTTTTGGAAGCCGCGCGGCGATGATGCTTGGGCTGTACGTGCTCGGTTTTGTTGCGGCAGCATCAACGGCACGACTGCTGAAAAGCACTATCTTCCGGTCTGAAAAAGTTCCCTTCATTTTGGAATTGCCTCCCTACCGAGTGCCACGGCTGAGTAGCATCCTTTACCGTTTGCTGGATCGGGCCAAGGTTTTCCTCAAGCGCGCTTCGACTACGATTCTCTTAACCATGATCCTGCTTTGGACAATGGCGCACCTGCCGCTTGAGAACGGAGTTGTCCCACCGATTGAGCAGAGTTACGCCGGGCAGTTGGGAAAGTTGATCGAGCCGGCGATCGCTCCACTAGGATTCAACTGGAAGATTGGCGTTGGTCTTATCAGCTCGCTGGCGGCCCGTGAAGTGATTGTAGGCACTCTTGGCACGCTATACGGGATTCAGGGCGGAGAAGACGAGCTTGGGCTCCAGAAAGCGTTACAGCAGGATTTGAACATGGCATCCGCCGTCGCCCTGATGATTTTCTTCGCCTTCGCCTTGCAGTGCATCTCCACCATTGCGGTGGTGCGGCGAGAGACTGGGGGCTGGAAGTGGCCCATCCTGCAGTTCAGCTATATGGGAGTGTTAGCTTATGGGTGTGGTTGGATGGCCTATGTGACAGTTCGCTGGTATTCATAGTACTTTTCTCGTCGGTATAGTTTTGCCTAAGGTGTTCCGCTTAGAGTAAATCTCAGGTAGAACTGAATAGTAGTCATTATCCTTATGCAACGTTTTCTAGTTCTCTGCAGTGTTTTGGTGTCGACGATGTCGGCTGTTCCGTTGACCTACAACAACAATGCCTGGTACTCGGGGCTCGACCCATATCTGGTTGGCAAGCGAGAGAATTTCATGATCCAGGGTGTGACCGTGGATGCTATCAAGGATGCGAATGGCTTTACGGGCGAATTTCAAGCTGTATTGAAGTTTAACTATGGCGGGGAGACGCCATCGATTGGGAATCTTTCTACAATCAACCCCTATTCGTTCACTTCAGGTGGGGTGAGTTCGATGCTACATGCTTCGGATCTGTTCTTCAAGCAAAGTGGTGTCATTCGCTACGGCATACCTCTTGTGGATCACGGGGGGCCTGGCAGCATCAATGGTAAGTCTGTAGGAGTTGGGGTGTTTGACGATGGGGATCTTTATCAGATCGCAGACGGGATTCAAACGCTGACCTCGACCCAGTTCTTGACGGACGGAACAAACCCGTCCTTATTCGGCAATGGCCGTATGGTCTGGATGACCAGTGCATCTGCGAATCCCGGTGCTTTGCAGACCGGTACGACACAAATCACCTTTAACGGTTTGTGTACAGACAACAACAACGGGTGCAACCAGGCTGAGTACACAGTAACGTTGAACATGAATGGAGCCGCGATCGAAGGTTCGGCCTGGTACTTGTTCCTTGTGGGAATTGCCGATGGAACGCTTACACCCTATTTCACTGGTTCCACTTGCGGAAACGATCTTCTGGATGCGGCGATTCCGGAGCCGTCGACATGGTTTATGCTTTCTGGTGGACTTGGTGTGATTCTTTTCCGTGTGCGTCGTCGTAACTAATCTGGCTGAAGTTGTAAACTGTAAACAGGGCCGCAGGGATCTTCCCAGGCGGCCCTTCTTCCGTCTATATGCATAACGTAGTGATTCTCGGTTCCGGCTGCGCGGGAAATACCGCAGCGATTTATTCGGCGCGGGCTGGACTGAAGCCTCTCGTCCTGATGGGCAAAGAGCCTGGCGGGCAGTTGTCGATCACCTCTGAGGTCGAGAATTTCCCTGGCTTCCCTGAAGGCATCATGGGCCCACAACTGGTGGAGAATATGAAGCTTCAAGCCGAGCGCTTTGGAGCTGAGTACCGGTATGGGTGGGTGGAGGAAGCCGACCTTTCCAAGCGGCCTTTTCGACTGAAGGTAGATGGGGAATGGATTGAAACCTCAACGCTGATTGTGGCTACGGGAGCCAGTGCGCGCTGGCTGGGGATTCCGGGCGAGCAAAATCTGATTGGTAAGGGCGTTAGTTCCTGTGCCACTTGCGACGGTTTTTTCTACCGCGGTTTGAAGATCATGGTGGTTGGCGGCGGAGATAGCGCTCTTGAGGAAGCAAACTTCCTGACGCGCTTTTCAGACGTGATGCTGGTACATCGCCGTGAGGAGTTTCGCGCTTCCAAGATCATGATTGACCGTGTAGCGGCAAACCCGAAGATCAAGATGATCCTCAACACGGTAGTGGACGAGGTGCTTGCCAATGAAACTGGGGTAGTTTCCGGTGCCAGGCTGCGCAACGTGAAGACTGGCGAGAAATGGGATGAAGCTGTCGATGGATTCTTTGTTGCGATTGGCCACATTCCAAATACAAAGCCCTTTGTTGGGCAACTGGATCTGGACGAAGAAGGCTACATCCTGTCACATGGCGGAGCGCGAACGAACATCACGGCTGTCTTCCACGCTGGCGACGTGCAGGACCGCCAATACCGGCAGGCGATTACCGCGGCGGGAGCTGGTTGTATGGCTGCAATCGAAGCAGAACGCTTTCTTGAGGCTGAGGGTCACTAGATGATTCTCGCCGGAAGGACCGCCCTGGTAACCGGAGGCGCTTCCGGTCTGGGCGAGGCGTGTGTGCGAGCGCTGGTTGCCGCCCAGTCTTCGGTGACGATTGCCGATTTAAACGAGGTGCGGGGTAAGGCGCTGGCGGACGAACTCGGTCCGTTGACGCAGTTCTGCCGGACCGATGTTTGTGATGAAGGGGATGTTCTTGCCGCTCTCGATGAAGCTGAGCGACTGGACATGGTGATCCACTGTGCAGGGGTTGCTACTGCTGAGCGTGCGCTCGGCAAGGATGGTCCGCTGGATCTCGATCGCTTTACCCGGGTGATGAATATCAACGTCATGGGTACATTCAACGTTGCGAGGCTTGCTGCGTCGCTGATGTCGAAGAACGAGGCTGGGCCCGATGGAGAACGCGGTGTAATCATACTGACCAGTTCTGTTGCCGCATTCGACGGGCAGATTGGCCAGGCGGCTTATGCCGCGTCTAAAGGTGCGGTGGCTTCGATGACATTGCCACTCGCGCGCGAGTTTGCCCGGTTCGGAATCCGCGTTCTGTCGATCGCTCCGGGACTATTCCGCACACCGCTTTTAGCGGGGCTTCCCGAGGAAGCGATGAAGCAATTAGCGGCCACGATTCCATTCCCGTCCCGCCTTGGGGATCCGGCCGAATTTGCCAGTCTTGCGCTGCACATGATTCAAAACAGGATGCTGAACGGTGAAGTAGTGCGGCTCGATGGTGCGCTTCGCATGGCCCCGCGTTAGGGCCGGGTGGTGGGGATTTCGATTTCCGTCCGGGTACCCTGGCCCAGCTTGCTTTCGACGGACATGCGGTAGTTCTCTCCGAACAGGACCTCCAGCCGTTCCTTGACGTTGGCCACGCCAATGCCGCTTGAGGCTCCGAAGAGGTCTTCCATTTTTTCTTCCGGAATGCCCTCGCCATCATCTTCCACAACGAGGATGAGTTTGCCGGTTTCGCTGAGTCTGGCGCGAAGCCAGATTGTGCCACCTTCGAGTTTTCCTGCAAGGCCATGTTTGATGGAGTTCTCGATCAGGGGTTGGAGAACCATGGAAGGGACGGGAAGGTTGAGCGTCTCCGGGACGACGTCCCGTGAGAAGCGCAATTTCTCGCCAAAGCGCACCACCTCTATTGCAAGATAGTCGTCGATGAATGCCAACTCATCCCGGAGAGGGCTGAAGTTGTCAGTATTTTTCATGGCGCGGCGCAGGACGTTGGACAGCTTGTAGACCATTGCTCGCGCGCGATCCGGGTCAATCCGAATGAGGGTGGAAACGCTGTTAAGCGTGTTGAAGAGGAAGTGAGGATTGATCTGGCTGGTGAGGGCGGCGAGGCGGGCTTCAGCAATGAGACGTTGCTGGAGGGAGAGTTTGCGCTCCATCCGGGTTGTATTCCAGATCTTGAGAGGTAGAAAAGCGCACATGACCGAGGTGCCGAAGAGGGCACCGATCCAGGGCAGCAGCGGCTCGGTGTCGATCCGGATTGGGCTAAAGATAGAACTGGATCTAAACATGAACTGGCCGGTGAGGCGTAAGCCCTCAGCGAAGAGAAGCCCAATGGTGATCAGGATGCGATAGCCGATCAGGGTAGCCTGAGCGCGCTTTTTAAAGACGCGCCAGGAGCCGAGCAGATCAAAGACTGGCGAATAGCGCCAAATTTCTTCTGTGGTGGGAGCGCAGTCCCGAATCAGGCCTCCCAGGACTCCGATTCCCGCGTAGAGGGGCATGGCGAGGAGTTCGTTCGCGAACATGGCCGGCAGGCTCATGAGGATGCCGGCCACCATTCCGGTGACATAGCCGCCGAGGAGGCCGGCGAGGTACGCTCCTGCGACGGTGAGGTCCGCTGCCTGGTAGGCACCGGTGAAAACGCGTGCGGCGGCTCCGGCTCCGAAGATGGAACCGAAGGCGAGAGACATCTCCAGACGCTGGGTTACCGAGCGCTCCTCCTGCAGCAACATCCGCTGGAAAGCGGGGAGGCGCGACAGAATGGAGGCTAGAGATGCGGCCACTCCCAAATTGAATAACAGCAGGACAAAGGCCGGTTCGACCATAATGGTAATTGTCCCCACTATTATGGAACTAGTTCACGCCGCTGAAGCGGATTTCCCCTCAGAGTATGGTCAGTTTCGCATTCACGGCTTTGAGTGGGTTCATGCAGGCGAACGCGAGGAAGCTGTTGCCGTTGTGATTGGCGATCTGAAATCGGGTCCGCCACCGGTGCTGCGCATTCATTCACAGTGTCTTACTGGAGATGTGTTTCACAGTTTGCGTTGTGATTGCCGGCAGCAACTGGAGATGGCACTGGCTGCGATTGGAAAGCTCGGGCGCGGCCTGGTGATCTATGAAATGAAGGAAGGCCGTGGCATTGGCATCATCAACAAACTGCGGGCCTACCAGTTGCAGGATGAAGGGGCGGATACTGTGGAGGCAAACGAAGCGCTGGGTTTAGCTATCGACTCCCGGGATTATCGTCTGCCGGCCGCGATTTGCCGTTACTTTGGTATCGAGGCTGTTCGACTGATGTCAAACAACCCCGACAAGATTGCCGCGCTTGAAGACGCTGGGGTGCGTGTTGCAGAGCGTGTACCGACGATTGCCCCCGACAGTGAACATTCCAAGGAATATCTGGCTGTCAAGCGTGAGAAGCTGGGCCACCTCTTTTAGCGCGCTACGCCAGGTCCGCGCAATACTGCGTTCAGGAAGAGCAGGTTCATGCCGTCGATGTAACCACGATAGTTGGGATCTGCTGTGAATCCCACCACGAGGCCACGGCCTTCGCGGGTTACAACAACCAGAGGCTTGTAGGCGAGCTGCTTCTTGTTCTCTTCCCACATATAACCGCTCTGGAGCAGATCGCTGGGCCCGGTGAAGACGGCAGCATTGATGCCGCGATCGATCTTGACGGGAGCATAGATGGCCCGGCCGTTGACGAGGGCGTTCACGTATTCCTGAGAGCCGGCGCCGATCCAGGACTCTGTATCCACCTTTGCCTTGCAAAGGACGCCAGCGACGTCGTCGGGCATCTCGCGGTCGCTCTGGATGGCCTTCAGGTAGTCTTCTTCTTTGGTGAAGATCTTGCCTGCAATGGGGCCACCGTCGCCGCTGCCTGCTGAGGCTGCAGGAGGAGGTGCGGTGCCGGTGGCAGTGCGACGGCCGCCTGCTTCAGCCACAGGGCCAGAGCCAGTCGAGCCGCCTTCTTTGGCGAGGAGTTCCTGCTGCAAAGGCAGCAAGCCTACCGGGCCACTGGCGAGGAAGCCTGTGCCATTGCCCAGGCCGATGATGACACCACCGGCGGCAACCCAATCCTTGATGCGGGCGATGCCGCGGCCGAGTTCTCCAGCGAGGCTGCCTTGTGCTTCAGCGACGATCAGGACCTGGAACTTGCTCAGGTCTACCTGACCGAGACTGCGCACACGCAGGCGGGTGACAGGGTAGCCGTATTGACGTTCGAGGACGAATGCGGCGGCACCGGTGCTTTGGGCGGCCATTGGGGAATCCCAAACGATTGCGACATTGGGGCGCTTCAGGCTTACGGTGTTGTTTGAGCCGTAGTTGGGGCCTTCGTCAACCCAGCTGGAATTGGCAGAGATGACTTCAGCGCCGCTCATTACCGCGATCTTTGCGACGGTGTCGTGGATTGTGTCTGGATTTTCCTTGACCTGGATGATGAGCGTGCCGTTCGGGTACTTGCGGGTCTCCTGGGTAAAGGCTTTGCCGGCGCTCAGTACTTTCAAATTGGCCTTGAAGGCTTCAGCCAGGAACTTGGCGCTGGCCTGCGTGCCCCAGGGGACGAGGTACGCGACGGTTGCCTTGCCGCCGATGATCTTGCCTTCGGGCATCTTGCCGGCAACCACCATGTCGCCCGGTACTGTGAGGGCGGCCTTGGAGATCACCTGCTGCACGTTGAACTGTACAGGAAGGCTCCAGCCGGTGACGTCATAGATTTCATCACGCTGCTTCTTCTTGCGGCGGCGTTCCTGTTCCTTGAGGAAGTCTTCTTCCATCTTGGTGTCCTGATCGAGCAGGGTGCGGATCATGCGCTTCATCGGTTGAGCGGCGCTGACCAGATAGGAGCCTGCCGGGGCTTGCGAGCCTTCCACCATGAAGGCGTCTTTGGACTTGCGCACCTCGATGCCTTGAGCGGCGAGGATCTCGGCCAGCTTGTCGGCTGCGGTGGTGTCGCCTTTGCGCAGAAGCACATATTCTTTGTTCGTTTCAGTCTTGCCTTCTTCGATGGCCGTCTTGCGGTAGTTCCAGAAATTCTCGAGCAGCGCCTTGCGGTTGGTGGCTGCGGTTTCGCAGGTGGCGACGCTGGCGACGAAATGCTTCTGCACGCTCTGGGCGAAGCTGAAGGTGGTGCCATCGCTCTTCTCCCACAGCAGGCCGCGGGCGCTCGCGTTTTCGTAGGTCATGGCAATCGAGCCGTAGTAAATCGGCCAGCTTGCGCCGTAGCCGGGGTAGAAGGCATCGAAGACTTCGCGGGTGAAATAACGGAAGCCGAACTGGTCGAAATACTTCGCATTGTTCTTGCCGAACCAGAAGAGGGCTTCACGCTGGTTCTTGACGATGTGCGGGTTGTAGGGGACGGCTTCGGGGGCGAAATAGTATGTGGAGTCGCCGCCCATTTCGTGCAGGTCGACAAAGACGAGCGGGTACCAGTCGAGGAGGGTCTTGATGCGGCCGCGGGTCTCGGGCTGGGTCATGGCGAACCAGTCGCGGTTCATGTCGAACATATAGTGGTTGGTACGGCCGCCTGGCCAGGGCTCGGCGTGTTCTGCAGCGAGCGGGTTGGCGATGGGTTCAAGCCCTTCGGCTACTTCAAAGTTGTGAACAAAGCGATCGCGGCCATCGGGGTTCTGAGTCGGGTCGATCATGACGAGCGTGTTTGCCAGGATCGAATCGACGCTCTTGTCGCCCTTGGCGGCAAGGAGATGGTATGCCGTTTCCATCGCGGCGTCCGAGCCTGAGATTTCGTTGCCGTGGACGTTGTAGGCAAGCATTACCAGAGCCGGCAGGTTGCCGATCAGCTTTTGGGCGTCGGCGTCGCTGGTCTTGCGCGGGTCGGCCAGTTTCTTCATGCCGGCCTGGATTTCAGGCAGCCGCTTGATGTTGGCTTCGTTTCCCACGACGGCAATGATGAGCTTGCGGCCTTCCCAGCTCTTGGTGTATTCGATCAATTTGACGCGGTTGGGCTGGGCTGCGGCGAGGGCCTCGAAGTACTTCATGAGGTGGGCATGTGGGGCGATGCGTTCGCCGGGTTCGTAGCCGAGCACCTTCTTGATGGTGGGCACAGCGGGGTCATACTGAGCTCCTGGCCACATGTCTACCGTTTTTTTCTGGGCAAAAACGGATCCCGCGAGCGCGAGGCTCAGCAACAGCGTTGAAACAAATCGCATAACCTACTAGGTTACAAGATCACGGACAGCTTCGACCACTGCGTCTGGCTGGTCGAGCATGATCCAGTGTGTGCTGCCGGGGATCATTCTGAAATCGCCGCGGGTTGAAAGTTTGGCGAGTTTGGCCTGGCGGCCCTGATGGCCCGGATTGCCTTTTTCAGCGGAAAGGACGATCAGGGGCGTGTCTCCCAGACCGGGGCAGACCATCGCTTGCGCGCAGGAGGCAGGCAATTCGCCGAGGTATTCGGCCATCGTGACAAAGGATGAGGTGCGGGACCAATGAGCGCGGATCTGGCCTTGAACCTCGCTTGAGAACTTCTGGATCTGCCCGGTGAGGCGTTGCGTAACCCCAACGCTGCCTGCACCGCTCAGGAAGCTGAAGAGCTTCGGGATGGTCTGGTTGCCGCCTTCGAGCGATCGCAGCGCGTAGCGGACAATGCCGTGTTGCGCGAGCCAGGCGCCGCGGTTCGTGAGTTGCACAGCTCGACGTAGTGTCTGGGTGCGGCGTGCGTCGAGCGGGAACCATTCCTCGGGAGGCAGCGCATCTACCAGGACAACACCCGATACTTCTTCCGGATACATGGCTGCGTACATGCGCATCATCATGCCGCCAAAGCTGTGGCCGACGACGATTCGCGGAGTGGGTGCGCCGGCGAGGTTGAGGGCCAGCCGCATTTCTTCGATCAAGTCTCTGGCTACCTTCGGCCGGTTGCTGTAGGGAGACCAGCCGAAGCCTGCGCGGTCGTAAGAGTACACGGTTGCGAATTGGGCAATCTCTTTGTCGACCAGACGCCAGCTCAGGCTGGAGGCGGCGATTCCGGCCTCTAGAATCACCGGTGGCCCGGTAGCTCCCTGCTTTTGCACATGCAGTTTGCGGCCGCCCAGGTCTACATGAATTCCGGGAGGCGGGTAGAGGATTGCGTCGAGGGCCAACCCGTCCCGCTCATAACGCTTGGTGAGCATGCCTACCATGTACTCTTACTGTAGCGCCGTGGATAAAGAGCTGATCTACCTCTCGATTACGATAGTGGCCGCGATTCCCGTCTTGCACCGGATCGGCAAGGAGCTTCTGGACGGCAATTGGTCCACGGATTTGATCGCTGCGGTGTCGATTCTGACGGGTATTGTGACGGGGCAATATCTGGTGGCGCTGATCATCATTGTGATGATTACGGGAGGCACTATCCTGGAGAGCTATGCGATCCGGCGGGCTTCGTCGGCGCTGAGTGCTTTGGCCGAGCGCTTGCCAACGATTGCGCATCGAATCAATGCAGGCGGGCACGAGGATGTGCCGCTCGATGCAATTCTGGTGGAGGATCATCTGCTGATTTTTCCGCATGAAGTTTCGCCTGCCGATGGCGTTGTGGTGAAGGGGCAGGGGCGGATGGACGAGAGCTTTCTGACGGGTGAGCCGTATGAGGTGAAGAAGGCTCCTGGCGTTGAGGTGATCTCGGGTGCGAAGAACGGCAATAGTTTGCTTGAGATTCGAGTGTTGCGCGCCCCTAAGGATTCGCGTTATGCGCAGATCATGGGCGTGATGAAAGATAGCGAATTGCGGCGGCCGCGGATTCGCCGGCTGGCCGATCAGCTGGGGGCCTGGTATTCGCCAATTGCACTGCTTATCGCGGCCTTCGCCGGTTGGTGGGCTTATGACTGGCAACGCTTTCTCGCCGTGATTGTAGTTGCAACGCCGTGTCCGCTGCTAATCTCGATTCCGGTTGCGCTGATCGGGTCAATATCACGCGCTGCGCGGGCGGGTATTGTAATTCGCGACCCGGCGATTCTTGAGGAGATGCCCAACGTCAAGACCTTTATCTTCGACAAAACGGGCACGCTGACTCGAGGCAAGCCGCAGTTAGTTAACGTCCTTCCCGTGGGTGGCGTGAGTGCGGATGAAGCTCTGGCGCAGATTGCGAGCCTGGAGCGATATTCGAAGCATCCGCTGGCAACTCCGATTCTCAATTCGGCTGAGGTGAAAGGCTTGGTGTTGCTCGATGCCGATGAGGTTTCTGAGCAGGCAGGGCAGGGGCTTGAAGCGAAAATGGCAGGGGTGAAATTTGCTGTGGTGGGTCGCAAGCAGTTTGAGGGCAGGGAAACGTTGCCTCCGCTTCCGGCTGGGCACCTCGAATGTCTGCTGCTGAAGGACGGCCAATTGGTTGCGGCGTTTCATTTCTTTGATGCTCCGCGTCAGGATACGCGGCTCTTTCTCGATCATCTTGGGCCAAGGCATGGGGGGCGCCGCACGGTGTTGTTGACGGGAGATCAACAGGCGGCTGCGGAGCAATTGGCAAAGCAGGTTGGGATCAAAGAAGTGTTGGCTGCGCAGTCTCCAGAGCAGAAGCTCGATTTTATTCGTGGGGCCAATAAGCAGGGGCCAACGTTGTATGTGGGGGATGGGATCAATGATGGCCCGGCACTGGCTGCGGCTACGGTTGGTATTGCGTTTGGCAGTGCGAGTAATGTGACGGGGGCTGCGGCGAGTGCGGTGGTGCTGGAGCCAAGTCTGGCCAAGATTGACGAGTTACTACACTTGGGGATTCGCTTGCGGCGTATCGCGCTTGTGTCTACGGTTGGGGGGCTTGCGCTGAGCACGATTGGGATGGGGTTTGCTGCGTTCGGGTATTTGTCGCCGCTCTATGGGGCGCTGCTGCAGGAAGCGATTGATGTGCTGAGTGTTCTGAATGCGCTTCGGACGAGTCTTGGTGATGACAAAGTTGACTATGATCAAAGCTAAGGGTGTAGCAAGGTGTCAAATCGAAGATCATTCTTGTTAGCGGTAGGCGCAAGTTGTGTTCGCGCTAAGGCTGGTGGTTCACAAAGAAGCTTTACGATCCGTGTGATTGATCCTGCTGGTTATGCATTGCACTCAGTTCGCTGGCATTTGGGTCTGAGCGAACAGACTCCTATTCAAGGCGGCAAAGTCGACAAAGAAGGAAAGGCGAACCTCAGTTTTGAGTGGGAACCCGGCCTGACGCTTTATTTGGAGGCAGCTGGTTTTCTTTCGAGGGAATTGGATTTGGAAGAAGAGCGTTTGGGTCTTTGGACGATTCGCTTGTTAGTTGGCTCGTGCTCTTCTGCGCATGTCATTTGCGATTCATTTGAGCCAACAAAGCGGAAACCAAACCGTAAAGCAAAGTAACGGCTTGAAGACTGGCTTTCTTGCACTCCAAACAAAAAAGCGGGAGCTGCACAAGGCAACTCCCGCTTGAATTCCCGAATGCAGGGCTGCTACTTCTCGTCTTCGTCCTGCTCTTCTTTGCCACCTTTGCTACCCTTGCTGCCCTTAGTGCCGCCGCCGGAATTCATCTGGATATTCGGGATTCCGAACTTACCCGTTAGCTTGCCCAGCGATGCGAGATCGAGGTCTCCGACGATGTTCACGACGGTGAGTTCTCGTGCTTCGGCTGCGACGATCACAAAGCCGCGCATCCCTTTTGGACCTTTGCGCATGACAATCTCGGTGAAGCCGCCTTTTTCTTTTACAGAGATAAGGGGCACGAAATCGCCGCCTTTCAGCTTCGTGCGCAGACTTTCCATCTCAGCGACGCTGTACATCCCTTCTTTGTCGAACTCAAAGGTTTTCACTTGTACCAGCTCGATCGACTTGCCCAGCCCGAGGAGTTCCTTTGAGCCTTCGCCCGAGAAGCCCATTAGCAACTGGATCTGCTCTGGCCCCAGGTTAATGTCTGTGGACTCCTTAGCTTTGGCTTCCAGGCCTTTGAGGAAACTCAGATCCAGTTCCTGCTCGGCAAAGGCGACCAGGCTGCAAAACACGACGGCAATTAGATATTTTGATTTCATTTCTTTTCTCTCTTAGAGCCCGCTCTTGAGCGGAACCTCA
>JALHNH010000064.1 GCA_022843625.1 Bryobacter sp.
TCGGGAAGAATGCCGTCTGAGAGATTGTCCTGGGCGGAGAGGGTGAGGGCGAAGGTTGCCAGCAGCAGGGTACGCACAGTTTTATTTTGTCACTGAATGTGGTTTGGATAGAATGAGCGTGCGTCCTATGAAGCTTTCCTTATCTTTTCTCGCTTTTGGTTGTGCGTTGTCTGCCCAGGTGCTGTCGAAGGAGTGGCCGACTTATGGTCATGATTCCGGGGCGATGCGGTTTTCTCCGTTGACGGAAATGACTCCGGCCAATGTTGGCAAATTGAAGCAGGCGTGGGTTTATCACATGAAGCCTGCGGGGGTGAATGCGGTGGGGCCGAGGTCGGGCGATGTTGAGGGTGCTGCGAGGCCTCGGGTGGGCGGGTTTGGGCCCAGTACGGTGACGCCGCTGGTGGTGGACGGGATGATGTATCTGACGACACCTTATGGGCGGGTGGTGGCGGTGGATTCGACGACGGGCAAAGAGGTTTGGGCCTTTGCGCTGCCCGGTGGGGGTGGGGCCTCGACTCGTGGGGTGGAGTATTTTGCGGGGGAAGGGAAGACGCCGCCGCAGATTGTTTTTGGGAGCGGGGATGGAAGGTTGTTTTCGATTGACGCAAAGACGGGCAAGCCGAATTTGAGCTTTGGCGATAACGGGATTGTGAAGCTGAATACGGAGGAGATCATGCGCGGGTTGCCGGGGCGGAATGGGTTGACGACGCCTCCGACGGTTTACAAGAATCTGGTGATTACGGGTGGGACGACGCAGGAGAATCCGCCGCAGGGGCCGGCGGGAGATGTGCGGGCCTGGGATATGCACACAGGGAAACTGGTTTGGACCTTTCATTCGATTCCAGGGGAGGGTGAAAAGTTTAACGATACTTGGGCGAAGGACAGCTGGCGTGATCGGACCGGGGTGAATGTGTGGGGATTTATTACGGTGGATGCTGCGCGCGGGATTGTTTATATGCCGTTTGGTGCGCCGTCGGTGGATCAGTATGGCGGGGACCGGCATGGGGATAATTTGTTCTCGACGAGCCTGGTGGCGGCTGATGCGAAGACTGGCAAGTATCTCTGGCATTTTCAGATTACGCATCACGATATTTGGGATGCGGATTTGACGGCTGCGCCGGCGCTGCTGGATGTGAAGCGTGGCGGGAAGACGATTCCGGCAGTGGCGGCTATCAGCAAGGTGGGTTTGCTGTTTTTGCTCGATCGAGTGACGGGGAAGCCGATTTATGGCGTGGAGGAGCGGCCGGTGCAGCAGAGCGTGGTGCCGCAGGAGAAGACGTCGAAGACGCAGCCGTTTCCGCTGAAGCCGCCGCCGCTGTCAAGGATGTCGATCAAGGCTGAGGATGTGAATACGGTTACACCCGAGTTTGAGGCGGCTTGCAAGGCGATGATCAAGGATGTGGAGCTCGGTGGGCCTTACTTGCCGGTGAGTTATAACAAGCTGGGAGTGAGGTTCCCTGGAAATCATGGTGGTGTGAATTGGGGCGGAGTTTCGTTTAGCCCGCAGTTGGGTTATCTGTTTGTGAACTCGAGCGAGTTGGGACAGGTGACCGGGATCAAGGAACGGGCATCGACCGAGGGCCGTGCGATGGGGCGGGGTGTGGGAAACCGGGTGCATCCGGAGGGCCCTTATGAAGGGATTGGCGGGGGGAGGTTTAGTCTGCCGGGGAAGGATGGTTCGACGCAGCAGATTCCTTGCCAGCAGCCACCGTGGGGCTTGTTGACTGCAGTGAATGTGAATACCGGCGAGTTTGCGTGGAGGGTGCCGCTTGGGGTTACAGACAGCTTGCCTGAAGGGCAGCAGAAGACGGGCCGGCCGGGGAATGGCGGGACGATTGTTACCGCCGGGGGCCTGGTGTTTGTTGGGGCTACGGATGACGCGCGGTTTCGCGCCTTTGATGCGAAGACGGGGAAGGAGTTGTGGAGTACGAAGCTGGGGGGGGCGGCGCAGGCGACTCCGATGACGTATCAGGGTAAGGATGGGCGGCAGTATGTTGTGATTACGTCGACTGGGGGTGGGTTTTTTAATAACCCGGTTACGGATGACAGCATTGTGGCGTTTGCGCTGGAGGGCGGGAAGTGATGCATGAGCATTCTAAGTAGTGTTGCGTATGAAGACCAGTATTGTGATTGATGACAAGCTGATTCGCGAGGCGATGCTTGCTACAGGGCTAAAGACGAAGCGGGAAGTGGTTGAGCTGGGGTTGCAGACTCTTTTGCGGCTCAAGAAGCAGAGTGAGATTCGACAGCTTCGGGGGAAGTTGGAATGGGTGGGAGACCTTGATTCGATGAGAGTAAATCGTTGATGCTTTTTGCCTGCCCTGAGAGCTAGAGCGCTTGCGAGAGCCCTGCTTTATGGTTGCGGAGGGCTTTCTCGGCGAGGGTTGTCAGTTTTCCGCTTTTGGCATCAGAATCCAATTGGCGATCCCAAAGTTCAGCGTCCATGCGTACAAACCACTCTCGCAAGGCTCGAAATTCGTCTTGATCCAATTCGACAATTTGTTGCTTTAACTGTTGGACTCGAGTCATGGCGCCTCTTGTTTCGAGTATAGCTAGAGGGCTTCAGTTTGTTTGCGCATGCGGTCTTCCTGTTCGCGGAGTTCCGGGGTTAGGGCTTCGCCGAAGTCGTCTACTTCGAATGCGGGGCGGATTTCGAGGACGGATTCGCCGTGCATTGGATTGGGGCAGCGGCGGGCCCAGTCGATGGCTTCCTGCATGGAGTTTACTTTCCAGATCCAGAAGCCAGCAACGAGTTCTTTGGTTTCGGCGAAGGGGCCGTCGATTACTGTTCGGTCGCTGCCTTTGAAGTGAACGCGGACTCCCTTTGAGCTGGGGTGGAGGCCTTCTCTGGCGAGCATGATGCCGGCATTTACGAGTTCTTCGTTGAAGCGGCCCATGTCGGTGAGGAGTTGCTCCTCGGGCATCTGGCCGGCTTCTGATTCCGAGGAGGCTTTGACGAATACGATTACTTTCACTTTTTGTTTGGCCTGCTGGAAGTGTATCGATTGGGGCGCGGAGGAATCGACAGGGTGTCTGAACAATTTTCGTGTTGTGTACTCTAAAGATGGAGGCCTGACAATGGCAATCTTGGATTGGTCGCAGTGCGCCGCAGTGGAAAGTATTCCCGAGAAACGAAGCGGTGCAGTTGTGTTTCGAGGTACGCGGACGCCGGTTTCGGTTGTCTTTTAGAACCTTCAGGACATGAGTGTCGATGAACTTGTGGTGGAGTTTGGGGTAACGCGAGAGCAGGTTGAGGCGGTATTGCAATTTGCAGCGCAGAGCCTGGAAGTGCCGGTCGCGGCCAACGATTAGTGTTGGTACCTGTAGGCAGCGGTGAGTTCTTGATTTGATCGGTTGAGGGGTGGCATCTATATCCAGTTGGATATAGAATTAATGTTATGCGGCCTGTGTGCTTCCTCGGTGATTCGTTGAAATGCATACGAGAATTCCCTGAAGAAGCTCGACATGACGTTGGCTACCAACTCGATAAAGTTCAACGAGGGGATCAGCCTGAAGATTTCAAGCCAATGTCTGGCATTGGCAAAGGCGTAGAGGAGATTCGTGTTTCGGACCCCAGTGGTGCCTATCGGGTAATCTACGTGGCGAGGCGCGTTGAGGCGGTCTACGTCTTGCATGCTTTTCAGAAGAAGACGCAGGCAACGCCGAAAAAGGACTTGGAGATCGCAAAGCAACGATTTGCGAAGTTAACGGGAGGCAGGGTATGAGCAAGCCGGAGATGTACGCCAGTGTTTGGGACGCGATTGCGGATACGCATGAGCAGGCTGCCAACTTGCGCTCACGAGCAGAACTTATGCAAAAGATCGCGGCACGAGTGAAAGAGCATGGCTGGACGCAGGTTGAGGCAGCAAAACACTGCGGTGTTACGCAGCCGCGAATCAACGACTTGCTTCGCGGCCGAGTATCCCGATTCTCACTCGACTCATTGGTGAACATAGCGACGGCATTGGGATGCCGGGTGCGCTTTGATCTCGAAGCTGCCTGAGTACTGCCCTGTTTGGTTTAGCCCCACCAGGTTTCGCCTGGGGCGAGGTGGGCTTTGGCTACGTCGGGGTTTAGTTCTACTCCGTAGCCTGGTTTGTTTGTGATGGTGTGATAGCCGTCTTTGATGATGGGGCCGTCGTGGATTACAAGGTCTTGCCACCAGGGGATGTACTTGGCTAGCTCGTGGATGCGGAAGTCTCGCATCGAGGCTGCGGCGTGGCAACTGGCTATGGTGCCGATGGGGCTGGCCGGGTTGTGTGCGGCGGTCCAGATGTAGTAGAGATCGGCGTGGTCGTGGATTCGCTTGGACTCAAGCAGGCCGCCGGATTTGGGGATGTCGATGTGGACGCAGTCGCAGGCCTGGAGTTCGATCAGCTTTCTAAAGCCGTGGCGGCCGTAGAGGTTCTCGCCGGTGCAGATGGGGATGTCGACCGCATCTGTCACTCGCTTCATGGCTTCGGTGTTCTCTGGAGGGACGGGGTCTTCGAGCCACATGGGCTTGACTGGCTCAATGGCTTTGGCCATGTTGATGGCGTCGCGGGTGTCGTACTTCCAGTGGGCTTCGATGCCGAAGTCGGTGTCGGGGCCGAGCTCTTCACGGACCCACTCCATGCCTTTGGCGATGCGGCGAAGGTCTTTGGCTGTGAGGCCTCGGGTGTATTCGTCGTGGCCGGTTTCTTTGTATTCAGGATCGACCATGCGGGGGATGCCGTCACCCTGGACTTTGAAGGCGGTCCAGCCGAAAGGCTCGGCTTTGGCGGCAGCGAGTTCGCGCCTGTAGGCGGCGCGGTCGTCTACAGGCAGGAAGGTTTGGAGGGTACGGTAGAAGCGGACGCGATCGCGGAAGCGGCCGCCGAGGAGGTTGATGGCTGGTGTCTGGAGGATTTTGCCTGCGAGATCCCAGAGGGCGATTTCGATGCCGCTGGCGGCTGTTACGGTTACGCCACCGATGGCTCCTGCGCCGGCGCTGCGCATGAGCATTTTCGTGTAGAGCTTGTCTACGTTGAGGGGGTCTTCGCCGATGATTAACGGCTTGAGTTGGGTGAGGATGAGGTCTTTGACGCCGGGGCCCCAATAGGCTTCGCCGATGCCGGAGATACCGGCGTCGGTTTCGATCTTGACGAGGTTCCAATCCCAGGTGCCTCGGATGATCATGCACTTGACGTTGGTGATTTTGACCTTGCCTTTGAGAGGGGCGGCGAGGGCGTAGAGGGGGAGCGTGGTAGTGGCTAGAAATTGTCTTCTGCTGAGCATGGGTTGTTTATCTTGATGTGGTTGCTGCTACTACATAGGGAGGTTTGGTTGAGTTTCGGGTACGGCATTCTGTGGCGAAAGTGGCATAAGAGTCGGCGTTATGGAGGCGGCTCTCGACGCTTAAAGGAGTTATTGTACTGTCGGTGAACCATCCGCGGCCATTGTCCAGGATGAAGGTCTTGTCGGGGAAGCCGACGAAGTGAGCCATTTCGTGGAGCATGATGAAGGCGCAGAATTCGCTGTCGGTGAGGGCGAAGAAGGCACGGCGGCCGAGGTGGATTCGGTCCATGGGGATCTTGCGATCGGGTTCGATTTCGCCTTTGCGGAAGAAGCCGTTGGCGAAGGCGAAGGCGATACGGGGATCGCCGGTTTTGTCGGCTACAAAGGCGCCGGCGCCGAGGAAGCCGAGATCGAGCTCGGGTGGTAGAAGGAGGCATTCCTGGTATTTGTTAAAGACCTGGAGGATGTTACGAACCGCAGCTTCACGCTTGACAGGATTGAGTGTGCCGAGTGCGAAATGGCGATTGACGCGATCGTTGGCAGGACCGCCGAATAAGCCTCCGCCTGGAATCAGGGCCTGCATCAGATTGGCTTGAGCGGCGTGGACTGCTTGAGCGACGAGATTCAGATGTGAGACGAGTTTGGCGCGGATTTCAACGTTGACCGAGGGGTCGACGGGGAGGTTTGAGAAGAGGAGTTGATTGATGCGCTGGATGGTTTGCTTGCCGGGCTCGATGAGGGTGTCTGCGCCTTTGATTCCAAATTGCTTGAGCTGGAAATCGAAGATGGCTTTGTTGGTTTTGGAGCCGCAGAGGCCATCTACTGCTAGTGGGATTTTAGGGCCACCATTGAGTGGGCTGATCTTGTTGAGGGATTCCTGGATGGTGCGTACGTCGTTGTTGAGGTTTTTGGCTTTCGGGCCGGAGCCTACGGGGAGGTCGATGCTGATGAGCTGGTCTGAGGATGGAAGGGTGCTAGAAAGGTCCGTCTTGTGGCAGAGGCCGTCCAGATGCATGATCAGAGGTTGGAGTGCCATGGTAAGCGCTCCTACGATATCGCATGGAGAGATGGAGGGCTAGGCGCATTGACGGTCGTGAGTTGTGCGAAAGCTCGCGAGGAGACGGAAGGCGGCTGCTCCGCGCTCCGGGATTGGGCAGTCTCCGAAGAAGTCGATAGAGCCCGAGAGGTCTTGGAGTTGCTGACTGGAAATCGATTCAAAGCCCATATACCAGCCTTCGAAGAGGCGGGCAGTAACGGGTTCATGGAGGAGCACCTGGCAATGATGGTGGCGAGGGTCGCGCTGGATCCTGGCGTAGGTGGATTCGAGAGCTTCTTTGGGGCCTTCGAGCACCTGGATGAAAGAGCCATTGCTGTAGACGAGCAATCCAGATATGCCACACTCACTATTTTTCTGCCTCGCCTGGGTTAGTAGTGTTGTCAGTTCCTGGTTAGACATCAGGTGAGTAGCGGCGCTGACATAGATAAATTGGGTCAACTCTAACTCTTCAGCATCGCTCATGCATGACATATCGGTTTTTTTTTTCGATTGTATTGCTAGAGCTTTTTTTCTGCAATCGATTTTGCCTGGAGAAATTGGAGGAGATAGTCTGGGCCACCGGCTTTTGAATCAGTTCCAGACATGTTGAAGCCACCGAAGGGGTGGGCGCCGACCATCGCGCCGGTGCACTTGCGATTGATGTAGAGATTGCCAACGAAGAACTCGTTACGGGCACGCTGGATCTTGCCCGGGTTTGCCGTATACGCTGCGCCGGTGAGCCCGTATTCGCTGTCGTTGGCGAGTTGGAGAGCGTGGGTGAAGTCACGAGCCTTTGTGACGCCGAGGACGGGGCCGAAGATCTCTTCCTGGAAGAGGCGGTGGTTATGCTCGATGTCGGCGATGATAGTGGGCTGAATGAAGTGGCCGTCGCCGGGTGCTTTTGCTCCGCCGGTAATAAGGCGGCCTTCCTGCTTTCCAATTTCGATGTAATTAAGAATAGTCTTTTCAGCCTTTGCGCCGATGACGGGGCCCATGAAGTTAGCGGGGTCTTCTGCGGGGCCTTGTGTGAGGGCTTCTGCGCGGGGCTTTAATTTGTCTATGAATACGTCGTAGATTTTTTCGTCTACTATGACCCGGGAGCAGGCCGAGCACTTCTGGCCCTGGAAGCCGAAGGCGGCGGCGATGACACCGGCGGCTGCTTCGTCGAGATCTGCAGCTTCTGAGTCGACAATGATGGCGTCTTTGCCGCCCATTTCTGCGACTACGCGTTTGATCCACTTTTGGCCGGGGTTGGTTTTAGCGGCGAGTTCGTTGATGCGGAGGCCGACTTCTTTAGAACCTGTGAAAGAGATGAAGCGGGTTTTGGGATGGGAGACGATGAGGTCTCCCACTTCAGCGCCTGAGCCAGGGAGGAACTGGAAGCTCTCGGGCGGGAAGCCGGCTTCGAGAAGGACTTCAATAAATTTGGCAGCGATCGTAGGGGTTTCGCTGGAGGGCTTGATGACCACGGTGTTGCCCGTAACGAGGGCGGCTACGGTCATGCCGGCGAGGATGGCGAGAGGGAAGTTCCAGGGTGGGATAATCACGCCGACGCCGAGGGGCAGGTAGTAGAGTTTGCCTTCTTCACCTGGCATCTGAACGAGAGGGTCGGGCTTGGCATAGCGCAGCATCTGATGCGCGTAGTAGTTGCAGAAGTCGATGGCTTCGGCAGTGTCGGCTTCGGCTTCGTTCCAGTTTTTGCCGGCTTCGAAAACCATCCAGGCATTGAACTCACTCTTGCGTTCTTTGAGGAGATCTGCGGCTCTGAATAAATGTGCAGCACGTTGTTCGGCGGGGACGGCGGCCCAGACAGGGAAGTAGTGGAAGGCTTCTTCGACGGCGCGGTTGGCTTGGTCTGGGCTTGCTTTTTGGTGGATTCCGATGAGTTCTGCGGAATGAGAGGGGTTGTAGCTGAGAAGCTTGTGGATACCGCCCTTTTCGTGCATGCCAGCGATCAAAAGAGGGTATTCCTTACCGAGTTCCGATTTGACCTGAGCCAAGGCTGCCTCCATGGCAGCCTTGTGTTCCGGTTGAGAAAAATCACGGTAGGCTTCGTTGACGAACGGGGTCATTGTGTTTTTGCCCTCTTAGCTGTCGACTAAATTACGGCCACGCTCGAAGATGCCTGAGGCTTCGTCGGCGAGGTCTTTGCCTCGCTCAAAGAGGTCTCGGCCCCGGGCGAAGAGTTCGTCGCCGGATTCACGGATGCGATTCCCGCCCTTGCTTGCAGCAGAGCGGATTTGAGCGCGGGTTTCTTCACCGGACTGAGGGGCGAAGAGGAGGCCGACGGTCGCGCCAATGGCGAGGCCGGCAAGAAACCAGATTGCGTCGTCAGAATGTTCACGTGCCATATGCTTTTATTCTAAGGCTTGGCTGATTGGGATCCAACCGATTGTGTTTGGCGTCCTGTAAATGAAAGGGTCCGTAGTGAGCTTTTTGCCATCGGAGATGACGGTGATCTGGCCCATGCGGTCAGTACGCAGAAGCAGGGTGTGAGACTGGTGCAGACGGTCAAGAACGACGGGGTTGGGGTGGTTGAAGGTGTTCTGGAAGCCGGAACTGACGACGGCAAGAGCGGGTTGGGTTTGAGCTAGGAAGGCTTCAGAGGAGGAGGTTTTGCTGCCGTGGTGAGCGACCTTGAGGTAGCTGAGTTTTGGGAGGTTGGGGTCTTCGAGAAGGCGGGCTTCCACTGTTTGATCTATGTCTCCGGTAAGGAGGAAGCGCTGGGTGCCGTAGTGGACGAGCAGTACGAGGGAGCCGAGATTGGATTTGTCGATTGATTCGTCTGAGGGAGGCCAGAGAGTTCGGACATCGAGTTCGCCCAGTTTCAGGCGGTCGCCTTTGGCAAGGTAGCGGATGGTGGTTTTTTGGGCTATTGCCTTGGCCTTGAGTTGCTCCCAGAGGGGGCCGCTCACCTGGGAACTAACCCAGATTTCGTTGGGGTGGAAATTGTCGTGTGCGGCAAGGAGGCCGCCCATGTGGTCGAGATCGCCGTGGGAGGCGATGAGAGTGTGCAGTTTTGAGATGTGTCTGGACCAGAGATAGGGAGAGACGGTCGATTCGCCCGTGTCGAATTTGGTGGAGCGATTGCCGCCGGCGTCGAGGAGGGCAAGGTGGCCGCTCGGGGTGGCTAGGAAAAGACCGTCGCCCTGGCCCACGTCGATTGAGGTGAGCTCCAGCATGTTCTTGATGAGGCTGGGGTCTTTGGAATAGGGGTGGGTGACAAGATAGGCGAAAAGGGCGAGGACGGCGGCTACCGGGACCGCTGTATAGCGCGGGACTTTGCGTGCAGCCCAGGCTGTGGTGATTATGGCAAGGGGCAGAGCGAAGAGAATCCAGGTGGGTGGGTCTGGTATGCGGTCGCCTTGATCCCAGGTCAGGTGCCAATCCACGACGGTGCGCGAGGTGTAGAGCAGCCATTTGAGGAGCGGGGTGAGCATAGGGCCGGTGAAGATCGTGATGAAGCCAAGCGGAACGGCGATGGAAAGTAGGAAGACTACCGGCAGGTTGGCGGTGAGGCTTGAGAAGGTGAGGCGATGGAAGAAGAGGATAGTGGGGAGGCATAGGCCGATGAGCACGACGGCGGAGGTGAGGAATAGGTCTAGGGCCCAGAGGATGAAGCCGATGAGATGAGAGGTAATCTGCGAGAGGGGCTTTAGGGGGATGTTTGTGATTCGACTGATGGTCTGCAAGGCGAGCTGGATTTCGAGGCGCCGGGAGGCGGTGCGGGGTTCGGCGTTGCCGTATTCAGGGTCGCCTAAATTTCGGAGTGCTTTGGACCAGAGACCCGTAGAGTTCTCTATTAGTGGGAGGCCGAGGGTAGCTAGGGTCAGGACAGCGAGGAAGGAGAGCTGGAAGCTGGCTTCGAATAGCTGGGCGGGGTCCGCGAGAAGGTAAGCGATTGCTACTGCGGCGAGGAGGTTGAGGATACGGCCGCGACGATAGAAGTGTCTGGCAGCGAGGAAGAGCAGGTAGCCGCCGGCGGCACGGACGACGGGGGCGGTGAGGTCGCAGATGACTGCATAGAGGACGGCGAGGATCGCGCACATGGCGTAGGCCTGGAGGGGGCGGAAGTGGAAGAGACGGAGGAGCCAGAAGAGAGTACCGGCGAGGACGGTGATGTGGATGCCGGAGATGACGATGGCGTGGTAGGTGCCGGTGCGGCGGTAATTGTCTGTCCAGGAGTCTTCTAGTTTGGCGTTGTCGCCGAGCAGGAGGGCCCCGAGCATGGCTGTCAGGTAGCGGTCCCCTGTGGCGATTCGTTCTATCCGGGTGAGTAGCCAGGCACGCGCCTTGTAGATAATGGCCTGGACGGGATTGCCGCAGGCGTTCGGGACCTGAATGATGGGGTAGCCTTTGGCAATGCTGGCGCTCCAGTATATTTCGCGGTGGGCGAAGTAGCGTTCTGCGTCGAAGTTGCCGGGGTTGCCCGCGTTGTGGACGGGGCGGATGCGCAAGGGGAGCTGGAGACGATGGCCGTAGGCCCAGTCTGGGGTGGAATCCTCTGGTTTTAGGTAGAGGCTGACACGGAGGCGGGCGCCGGGTGCGGCGGTAAATGTGAAGAAGAGTCGTTCGGCTTCGCGCTGAGGAAGGGAATCGACGCAGCCTTCGAGGGAGACGACTTCTCGCGGGTCTGAGTCGATGATGGGCTTGGGCTTGTTCTCGGTGCGGGAGGCGCTGGCTATCGCCAGCCAGAAGAGGATTGCGTTGCCGGACAAGAAGGCGGCTCGTGGATAGCGAAGTTTGCTTGCAAGCAACCAGAGCAGTGCGGAGAGGGTGGAGCAGAGGATCGCGAGACTTGGATCAAACCCGAGAACCCTGACAAAAAGAATGCCGCTGATTACCGCCACCAGCGGAGGAATCAGCGGCTCGTGAAGTTTTCTGGATAGGGATTCGAAGTTTGATGGAGAGGGAGTGCCTGCCATCACAGGTAGAGTGTGGCGGGGCGGGGATTGTTCTCAAGGAATTGTCGACTTTATTTGTGGAGCTTGGTGGGCCAGCACCTGCCAGTTCAGATAGACTGCAACTTGCCACCTCTTTCTCAGAAGGAGCGGTATCTCCCCCTCGATGTTCTTCGCGGGCTTGCACTTTCTGGTGTTCTGTTGGTCAATCTGTTGACGGTGTTTCGCGTGTCGCTCTTTGCGTATATCACTGGAACTGACACTTCGAGCGACTGGTAAGACGGCCTCGTTTCTGCATTGGTGTCGGTGCTGCTTGAGTTCAAGGCTTTTACACTCTTCTCCTTCCTGTTTGGAGTTGGAGTGGCGGTTCAGGCGGAGCATGGGAGTGGATCCACCGGCTTTCTTCTGCGTCGTTTCTTGGTGCTTCTGGGAATTGGGCTCACTCACATTTTGTTGGTTTAGAACGGTGACATCCTTACGCTCTACGCGGTATGCGGATTTCTGTTGATCCCGCTGATTCGACTGCCGGTTTCTCTGGTCGCATTGGTTGGGGGGGACTGTTGTTTTGTTCGATTCCGATTTCGTTTCCCGAGGCACACTCGTTGCAAGCGCAGGCAGCGGAGGCGACCAAAGTTTATGCTTTGGGCGGCTTTGTTGAAATTCTTGGATTTCGCTGGCGGGAAACTCAACATTTCATCATTCCCTTACTGGTGTTGACGTTGCCCCGTGCGCTTGGGGTTATGTTGTTGGGAGTTGCTGCCTGGAGGGCAGAGCTGCTGACAACACGCGGAAAGTTTAGGAAGCCGATTCTGTTGGTCTCAGGGGCAATCGGAATTGTTGGGTCCGTGCTTCAAATTGATCTTGCCGCTACCGTGCCGCTCGCTTTCGCCTATGCGGCGGCAGTGCTGCTTTGGCTGCCTCGCTTAACTGCAGCCTACGCTTCCATTTCTTCTCTGGTTTTCACTACCAGTCCAATGTGGCGTGGAGGGCTTGGATGCCGTTCGGGCCGTCTGCTGTTGTGATTGGCGGTTCTGCGGTGAAACTGGCAGACGAAATATTAACAGGATTGTTGGTCCACTTTTCTGGTGGATTGCACTGTTCTTATCGACGGCTTGTTCAGCGTCAGATTTCATCGGAGGATTTGAAATATTATGCGAATCAACTTTCATGGTGAGGCTCGGCTCGTTGCGGCTTTACTCATTACCAGCTTTTGGCTTGTTGCTGCTCCCGTTACGAACGACCTTTGGGATTCCAGCCGGCCCGGTTTTTCTATTCTGACTGCTTCACCTAATTTGTTGTGCGGGGTGGAAAGTAACGTTTTTGGCACGACGCTTCCGGGACCTTGCCCTAGCGGACCAACTGAGGGGCTCAACGGAAATGTTGTTTTCCAGGAAGGTTCGGGAGGGGTTTCGACGCTTGAATGGAATACCGCGCTCATTGAGCTTCAGAGTTTTGAATTTAACTATGGCCTTTTTGAGTTGGGCCGCACGGCGGCTGGTTTTCAACTATTTGCCTGGAACGGCACATCATTTGAATCTTTCTATACAAATGCGAGCTTGGATCAGACCAGCGGCGGCTCCCTCGCAGTAACTCTGAGTAGCCCGGTCATTTCTGACCGGTGGAGAGCGCAAATTACGAACTCGAACGCTGCAGCCTTTTCCGGGGCGCGGATTCAAGAACTGGACGGATTTGGACGTCTTGTGGATTCAAGCACGGTCCCGGAGCCAGCAACGATGTTGGTGGCTGTTGCTGGGCTGTTGCTGCTTGTCGTTCAGGGGAAGAGGCAAAAGGCTTAAGTTGTATTCTTCTTGAGTTTTTGCCGGTGTTGGCCTTCTGCTGCCGACGTGCCAGATGTGAAGGATGCCAATCCCTACTCTACGCCGCCATTTCTTCGCGGGTTTTCTTGACGAGGGCGATATACTGGCGGGCGCGTTCGGTGAAGATTTCGTAGTTGCCGGCCTTGATTGTGGCGGCGTCGATGAGTTCTCCACCGACGGCAACGGAGCAGGCTCCGGCCCTTAGAAAGTCTGCCGTGGTCTCCAGGTTGACGCCACCAGTGGGGTTCATTTCAATGTGCGGAAAGGGGCCTTTGAGAGCCTTGATGTACTTGGGGCCACCGACGTTGCCGCAGGGGAAGACCTTGACAATGTCGGCGCCGGCGTCCCAGGCCGTTTTGACTTCGGTGGGGGTGAGCGCACCAGGGAGGATGACCTTGGAGTAGCGCTTGGCCATCTCGATGGTAGGGCGGTCGAGGCATGGGGTGACGAAGAATTCTGCGCCGGAGAGCATGCAGATGCGGCAGGTTTCGGGGTCAAGGACGGTGCCGGCGCCCAGGGTGATCTTGTCACCGAATTTGGCAGCGATGGCTTCGAGGGCCTTGATCGCACCGGGGACGGTCATCGTGATTTCTGCTACTGTGATGCCGCCATCGTAGAGTGCTTCGATGGAGCGGATGGCGGCTTCTGCAGTGGCCGTGCGGACTACGGGGACGACGCCGCCGGCCAGGAGGTTGGAGAGGATTTGCTGTTTCGTCACTAGAGCTAGTCTAGCGACGTTTGGTTGATTTGAGAACTACCAGTGCGGTGGCAGGAGGAGGAATTGAAGTTCTGTTCGCAGGGTTAACTTGCGGATAGCGAGAGCGTTGGATTTGGAAATCAAGCACGGTGATTGCGTAAATGAGGCGAAGGGTCAACGCGGCAGGTTTTGAAGTTTGGTGGCGAAGGCACCGGATACTTTGCGGCGCTGCGGTCCACGTTCGATTTTGATTTCGGCTTCTTGTTCAAGTTCCGCGAAATGGCGGAGAATGTCTTCGCGCCTGAAGTTTACGTGCTGGCGCATGGCTTCATCCGCTTGTAGAGGCTGTCCGGCAACTAGGACTTCGGCGAGGCGGGAATGCCAGCCTTTGGGTAAAGGGACGTAGTCTCCGCTTCTGCTGAAGAGCCAGTTAAAGAGAAGGACGCGGCTTTTTTCGATGGCCGCAACCAATTCGTGGCATCCGGTGGCTCTGGCGATTTCCAGATGAAATTCGACGTGGCGCTTTTCGACCTCTGCCTGGGCATCCCTTGATGGAGTGACTTGTTTATCGAGGCGTTGGTAACGTTTGTCGAGGTCGGCTGCGATGCGGATCAGGCGATTCTTTTGAGGTTGGTTGGCGTTTTTAGCGAAGAGCCGGGCGGCCTGGCTTTCAAGTGCTTCGCGGACGATGTAGTTGCCAGAGATCTCGCCCATTGTTGGCATCTTGACGCGAGTTCCAGCCCTGGCGCGGCTTTCGACGAAGCCTTCTGACTCGAGGCGTTGCAGGGCGGCAGCGACGGGGAGGGTGCTGACACCGAACAACAAAGCGAGTTTGCGGTGGCTAAGGGGGCTACCTGGGGGCAGTTCACCATCAAGGATCCCCTCACGCAGCTTTTCATAGGCCTGCTGTCCTAAATCTGACATTCCAGTTTGTGAAAATCCCATTGACACTTTAGACGATTCTCATATATGATCGCAACTAAAATCTGACATTTCAGTTTTGGAGATCTCGCCATGTATCGCAGTTCGACATTTCAGTTGCTTGCGCTGGTTCTTTCGCTCGTGTTCTTGCCCGCCGGGTTGAGCGGGCAAAACATTACGGGTTCGATTCTTGGACAGGTGCAGGATTCAACGGCTGCGGTGTTGCCGAATGTGGATGTCGAGGTTTTAAATCTTGAGACCAATCAGGCGGTGAGGATCAAAACAGGAGCCAACGGGTTGTTTGAGGCGAACTATTTGAGGCCAGGAGGGTACAGGGTGACGGTGGTGGCCAATGGCTTCAAGAAATCTGTTCGTGACGGATTGACTGTCCAGATCGAGAGTCGGCTGCGGGTTGATTTTCAGCTTGAAGTTGGGGATTCTCAGGCGACAATCCAGGTGACGAGTGAGGCACCGCTGGTGGAAAGTGAGAACGCGTCTCTGGGGCAAGTGGTGTCGAGCCGGAGCTTGCAGGAGTTGCCAATTCGTGGCCGCAATATTTTCGACCTGATTGGATTATCTGCTGGAGTTCAGGTGAATCCAAGGGCTCTGGGTGGGACGGCATCCACTGGAGACAATTCTGCACCTCTTTTTGCGCAATCAGATATCTCGATCAATGGGGGCCGCTTCAGGACAAATGAGTTTTTGGTTGATGGGGTGTCGATTATGCTGCCGGAGAATAACAATTTTGCGTTTTCACCTTCGCCGGACGGGACGCAGGAGTTTAAGGTGCTGACGAACACTTTTGGCCCGCAGTATGGGCGCAGCGGTGGCGGGGTGATCAATGTGGCGACTCGTGCGGGATCGAACGAATATCACGGGACGGTGTATGAGTTTTTCCGCAATGATCGTTTACGTGCCAACAACTTCTTCTCGAATGCTCGTGGGCAACGGCGGGGTGTCTTTCACTACAACCAATTCGGTGCAGCAGGCGGAGGAAAGATCATAAGAGATAGGACCTTTTTCTTTGCCGAATACACAGGTCATCGTGAAGATATTGCAGGGGCTCCAGGAGTGTTGAGTGTGCCAACCGAAGCCCAGCGGCGAGGGGATTTCAGTCAGACGTTGAATCGACAAGGGCAGCCGGTTACAATTTACAATCCATTTTCAACTCGTTCGGTTAGCGGTGCATTTGTGCGAGACAGTTATCCGGGGAACGTGATTCCGGCCAGCGCGCAGAGCCGGGTTGCTTCAAATTTGTTGAAGTTTCTGCCTTCGGGTAACCGGGCTGGAGAGGGGCCAGCGCTGATCAATAACTATGTGTGGGCGGCCAATCAGGCGATTAACTCCAATCAGTGGACGGCAAGAGTAGACCACCGGCTTTCTGACAAGCATTCGATCTTTGGCCGGGTGAGCCGGAATACCGGGGATAACGGAAACAACGGGCCGTATGGCAACATCGCCGATAGTGTGCTTGGGATCACTGTGAACCGGGTATGGAATGGAGTGATCAATATGACGTCGGTATTGTCGCCGACTCGAATTCTCAATTGGCGAGTTGGGGCAACGCGTCGCTTTGAAGGCCGGATTCCGCTGGCTGACGGGAAGGTAAATCTGGCCGAGCTTGGCTTTGCCGCAAACGTTGCCGCTGGAGCGCAAGATCAGATCTTTCCAACCGTGGCAATTGCAAACTATGCGCAGCTTGGGCCACCGGTTGGGGACAGGATCCGCCGGGGGAACGAAGTCTATACGCTGGTTGGTGAGCAGACGGAAATTCGTGGCCGGCATACGATCGTTTATGGCGGTGATGTGCGGCTTTACAACCAGACGCCGTTTCAGGGCGGAGCTTCTGCTGGAAGCTACAGCTTTGGACTCGGACAGACGCAGGGGCCGGACCCTTTGCGCGCGACATTGACGGCTGGGGATGGACTTGCATCTCTATTAACGGGATTTGGAAGCGGATCGATTCAGAGAGTGCCTGCACTGGCGATTCGCAACATGTACTACGCGTTCTTCGTGAATGACGATATCAAGTTCAAACGGCTGACGATCAACGTTGGTGTGCGCTATGAGTATGATCAGCCGCGGACTGAGCGCTATAACCGTTTTGCGAATTTCGACTTTACGGCTCCTTATCCAGTTGCAGTGCCTGGGCTTCCCGACTTGAAGGGAACGCTCAAGTTTGCAGGGCAGAACAATGTGCCGAGAGGGCAGTATGAGGGAGCGCCGTTGAACTTCGGGCCGCGTGTCGGGCTGGCTTACCGGGCTAGCAGCAAGGCTGTTTTGCGGGCTGGATATGGGATCTTCTATGCACCGCGTTTTGGAACTACAAGCGGAGCAGGGTTTGGTACGCCGGGCTCGGACGTCACGACGCCGTGGGTGTCGAGTCTGGATGGTGTGACCCCACTCAGCACGATCGACAATCCTTATCCGAACGGAATTTTTCTTCCCCCAGCTACTCTCGCTGATCGATTGCAGACCGGGCTTGGTGTGGTGATTATGGACCGCGGCAACCGTTCGAATAACTACAACCAGCAATGGAACTTTACGCTACAGAATCAGATCTGGGGCGGCTTGCTGATTGAAGCCAGCTATGCGGGGAATCGAGGTGTAAGGATTCCTATTGGACTTGATTTTAATCAGGTGAATCCAATTTACCAATCGCTGGGTGCACGGTTGAATACGCAGGTTCCGAATCCGTTCTTTGGGCTGACGAATACTGGGGTGCTAGCGCAGCGGACTGTGGCGCAGAGCCAGCTATTGAGGCCTTATCCGCAGTACGGAAGTGTTTCGACCAACAATCCGGCTGTGTCGCAGAATATGGGTTCCTCTTCTTACCATGCGCTGCAGATGCGGGTGGAAAAACGATTTGCGCGCGGGTACAATTTTCTCGCGACTTATACGAAGTCGAAATTGATTGATAACGGATCGGGCAGGATCTTTGGGGAGAGCGCGTTTGTTCCTCCGGTGCAGAATGTCTACAACCTTGCAGCAGAACGCGGCTTATCTGAGGGCGACGTGTCGCAGCGACTTGTGTTGAGTCATACGGTAGAACTGCCCTTTGGGAAGGGGCGGAAGTATCTTGCTTCGGCTCCGGCTGCAGCGCAGATTTTGGCTGGCGGGTGGTCCCTGGTTGGTGCGGCTACTTTCACCACCGGCTTTCCGCTGGCGTTAACCTCGACTGGCAATAGCGGTGTGGGTGGTGGGGTGTTGCGCCCGAACTCGACAGGAAGATCGGCTGAGCTTGAAGGTAGCGTGCAGAGCCGGTTGAACCGGTTTTTCGATATCTCCCAGTTTACGGTGCCTGAGCCATTTACCTTCGGCAATGTGTCGCGTACACTGCCGGATGTGCGAGGGCCCGGCCGCAGGAACTACGATCTTGCGCTTCAAAAGAATTTTCTGATTCGAGAGCCCTTTTCGCTGCTGTTTCGTGCGGAGGCGTTCAATCTGAGCAACACGCCATATTTCTTCCGGCCCGGGCAAGGGCTTGGTACCGCCACCTTTGGTGTAATTAATGGGGCTACCGGGGAGCGGCAGGTACAATTCAGCCTAAAGGTACTCTTCTAAAAGTTATGAAACGACGCGCTTTTTTTCTTGTTCCCGGTCTGGCTTTTGCCCAGAGCAAAAGTCTCGATACACATTCCGACACTCGCGAAATTGGTCTGGGGACTTTGATCCCCGATGAGTACTATGCAGACCAGCCTTATGTGGTGAAAACCAACGATGGGGCGTGGCTCTGCGTCATCACCACAGGCAGTGGGCATGAGGGTGAGGGCGGTCAGCATGTGATCAGCATGCGGAGTACGGATCGCGGGAAGACTTGGGAGAAGGCTGTCGATATCGAGCCGGCGAAGGGGCCGGAGGCTTCTTATGCGGTGATGCTAAAGGCACCTTCAGGGCGCGTGTTTGTTTTCTATAACCACAATACCGATAACTTGCGCTCTGTCATTGGAGACAAGCCTGCTTACCCGGATGGACTGGTGAAACGGGTGGATAGTTTGGGGCATTTTGTTTTCAAGTACAGCGACGATCATGGGCGATCGTGGTCAGCGCAAAGGTACGAAATTCCGCAGCGGGATTTTGAGATTGATCGCAAGAATGCTTATGGCGGGACGATCAAGTTTTTCTGGACGGTGGGGAAGGCGTTTGCGCATAAGGGCGCGGGCTTCGTCCCGTTGCACAAGGTAGGCGGGTTTGGTGAGGGCTTCTTTACTTCGAGCGAGGGGGTGTTGCTGCGCAGCGGGAATATTTTCACCGAGCGCGATGCTGCGAAGATCACCTGGTCTACTTTGCCAGATGGGGAGATCGGGATTCGGACGCCGGTCGGCGGTGGGCCGATTGCGGAGGAGCAGTCGTTTTCTGTGATGAGCGATGGATCGATCTTTTGTGTGTTTCGCACGATTGACGGCTATTCGGCTTGCACTTACAGTCGCGATGACGGGCGGAGTTGGGAGCCTTCGCAATACATGCGCTTCGCTAGTGGAAAGTTGATGAAGCATCCGCGAGCGGCGAATTTTGCCTGGCGTTGTGAAAACGGGAACTATCTCTACTGGTTTCATAATCACGGGGGGCGGTTTATCAAAGAGCATCCGCAGCGGCGGTCCATTGCTTATAACGATCGAAATCCGGTTTGGTTGAGTGGCGGGGTGGAAGTAAATTCTCCCAAGGGTAAAGTGATTCAGTGGTCAGAGCCGGAGATTGGTTTGTACGACGATGACCCGATGGTGAGAATGAGTTATCCGGATCTTGTGGAGGAGGGTGGGGAGTATTATTTGACCGAGACGCAGAAGGATGTTGCGCGGGTTCACAAGATGGACCGGGGTTTGATTGAAGGATTGTGGCAACCGAAGGCATCGAGCGAGGGTTTGTTGTTGCGGGTGGATGACGCGAAGGTTGGAAGTGTTGCAGCGCCTGAGTTTCCCCTGTTTGTGAAGCGGTCTCGGCGGGCGGATTATGGCACCGATCATACGCGAGCTGGAGTTTCTTTTGATCTGTTCTTCCGCCTGGACGATACTGCCGCTGGGCTGACGCTGGTGGATAATCCGGATTCTGGCGGGCGAGGATTTGCAATCCGGACAGCCCGTGGAAATAGCCTTGAGATTACGCTGCACGATGGGAGGACGCAAAACCGGTGGTCTTCCGATGAAGGAGTGCTGACAGCCGGGAAGTTACACCATGCAGTGATCGTAGTGGATGGCGGGCCGAATGTGATTTCGTTTGTGGTGGACGGGAAATTTAACGATGGGCTGGAACAGAAGCAGTTCGGGTGGGGCAGATTTCATCCTCAGTTGCACTCGCTCAATGGCGGAGCAAAGCTGCGATTGGACTCGCATTTGTTGCGGCTGCGCGTCTTTGGGCGGGTATTGCGAACGGCGGAGGCGATTGCTTCGTTTCAGGCAGGGCTTTAACGCGGTTATACCCTAAATGGGCTCCAAGCGAGTGATGCTGGTGCAATATGGGCGCAGCTCAAAGGCCAATGCACTGACGGGACGCCTGACGCATCAAGAGTGAGCAGGAGAGAGGTAAGTGAGACGCTATTTCTTCTTGAATGGCACGATGCTTATCGAAATCGAGTTGTCAGCAACGCTTTCGATGCTCCTTTTAAAGGTGTCAGCCATTGCACTTGCCTGATGAGATCCCATTGAAGCATAAACAATCATGTAGAAGCTCTCGAAGAGGCTGAGCATCCATGACCAGAATGGCTTAGCTTGTGATGAATCGAGGAGTGCTTTGACCATTTTCGACTCGATCTTGACAATGCCAGTCTCCGGTTGGGCCAATATAATGGCCTCCATATTGGAGAGGGCTTTAGAGAGCATTTTTAGCTCCTCCCTCGCCTCACTAATTTCTCTAAGTACGACGTCACGGTTGGAGTGTCCTTGTCCCTTTATGGACAGCCCGCTAAGTTTGTCGAAAGGCATGGTTGGACTATACACTCCGAGTCATTCTGAATCAACCGACAATCGAGAACCTGTTGGACCGCTGTTTGTGAAGCGGTCTCGGCGGGGGACTATGGCACCGATCATACGCGGGCTGGAGTTTCCTTTGATTTGTTCTTCCGTCTGGGCGATACTGCCGCTGGGCTGAAGGTGGTGGATAAGCCGGATTCTGGCGGGCGAGGATTTGCGATCCAGCCAGCCCGTGGGAATCGACTTGAAATTACGCTGTACGATGAGAGGCCGCAGAACCGGTGGTCTTCCGATGAAGGAGTGCTGACGGCCGGGAAGCTACACAATTCAGTGATTGTGGAGGACGGGAAATTTAACGATGGGCTGCAACAAAAGCAGTTCGGGTAGGGGAGATTTCATCCGCAGTTGCACTAGCTCGACAATATGTCAAGAACACCACTTGCCTTGGTTGCGTACAAAGTTATCCTCCAACCCCGAAATCGTTCACAAATATTTTCAGTCAATTTTTAAGCCACTAACTCATTGATTTTATTCATTTCCGCCCTTAATGCCCAGGCCAGTTCTGTACAGCCTTCTGTTAACGTATCGCTTGTAGGCGGGTTGAGCACTCCACCAGTGGAGTGCTCAACCCGCCGTCTTATTTTCAGGAATACGAAAAATGGCTACTCAACAACAAATCTCTGCCAACCGGGAGAATGCCCAGGCCTCAACCGGGCCCACCACTCTCGCAGGTAAACTCATCATCAGCAAAAACGCGATGCGCCACGGCCTCACCGCCACCTCCATCGATCAATTCCCCGCTCACATCCAGGATGAATTCCTCGATTTCCGCGAAACCCTCGCCGCCGATTTCAACCCCGGCTCCACTCATGAAAACTTGCTCTTAGAGCAATACGCCTTCGCTCAATTCCTGCTCATCCGTGCCGAAGCCGTGCATGTTTCAGCCCTCGAACAAAGCCTCGCAAACCCTGGCGACAACAACGCCTTCAGCCACCTCACCCGCGTTCAGCGCTACATGCGTGGTCTCGAACGCTCCGCCGTTCAGGCCCTCGCCCTGCTCCATCAATCCTATGCGGACCGATGCGCAGCAGTCGATCTTCAAGATCTCGTTACTCACTCTCACAATTCACCAGTCGTTATACCTGCAGCAGCACCCATCTCACGCTTGTTGCAACCGTCCAACTTCCAAACCACCATCAAAGACTCCGCCCTTCGCATCACTTATGTCGAACAAAGCCGTCTTAGCCGCGAATCGAGGCCCTCATGAACAAGGCCGACATCACCCGACGCCTCGCCAAATCAAGCCATCGTTCACAGGCTGAAGCAGCAGATTATCTCGATCAGGCCGTTCTTTCAATCCTGAAAGGCTGGAAGCACGGCCACGCTACTCTCTGGCCTGGGCTCGGCTTGCTTAGCCGCGATCTCCCCAAAGATCCCAAAAGAAAGGTCGCAAAAACGGAGGCTCTATAATGCCCTTTTCTCACTCTAGATTTGACGAACAACAGGTCGCCCAGATCATCCTCGAATCCCTCAAAAAGGGTAAGCCGGTTGAGATCGAAGGCTTTGGCACTTTTCAGCCACAATACGATGGAGGCTTCCACTTTGTCGCCCTTGACGCGCCACGCGTCTTCATCGGTTATGCCACCGAAGACGCAGAAAGTGCTGATCAACTCTATGACCAACTTCTCATGGCCGGCTTCAACCCATGGATGGATCGCAAAAACCTGAAGGCTGGTCAAAATTGGCCCCGCCTCATTGAAGCAGCCATTGGAGCCAGTGACTTCTTCGTCGGTTGTATGTCGAAAAACTCAGTGCGCAAACGTGGTGGCTTTCAAGCCGAGATCCGCTATGCTCTCGACATTGCTCTCCGGCTTCCGCTCGAAGACACCTTCATCATTCCAATCCGCTTCGATGATTGCCGTCTGCCATCTCGCATCGTTCGCGAACTTCAGTACATCGACTTCTTCCCCTCTTGGGCTGAAGGGCTCCAACACCTCACGCATGCCATCCAGCACCAGTGGGTCAAACGACAACCGTGACCCTACTTGACAGTTCCCAGCTTCTTCTTCACTTCTGCTGCCCGCTTATCCTCGGGTGCCAGTTCCAGAAACTTGGTCCATGCCTCTCGCTTGCCCTTTTGGTTCCCGGCCTTCTCATGAGCCCTACCCAGTTCGTAAAAGCCCTCCGGGTTGGTCGGGTCCCAAAGCGTGGCTTCGAGAAATCTTCCGGATGCCGCGCGATAGCTCCCCTTCTTCATGTAGTAGTTCCCAATCTTGATCTCAGACATTGCCTGAATCGGGTTAAATTCGTACTCTTTTTTTTCTTTGACCAGCGTCTCATCTTCTTCAGGCGGGTCCACAGTCGGCGGAGGCTTCACCTGTCCAAGCCCGCTCCCAGCAAAAATACAAAACAAAGCCAACAAGAAACGACATGCCACAATTAAATTGTAGTCCTCCCATGAATTGGCTAGACACTCTCAAGGAAAAGGTCACCCAATTCCCTACCGGCCCCGGCGTCTATCTCTGGCGTGATGAGAACCAGACTGTCATCTATGTCGGCAAGGCCAAAAACCTCCGCGCCCGTGTCCGTAGCTACTTTAACGACGATCGGCTAAACGAAGCCAAAAACGGCACGATGGTCCTCGAAGCCCGCGATATCACCTATATCCTCGTCGATAACGAGAAGGAAGCTCTTGGCCTTGAGAACAACCTCATCAAGCAGCACAAGCCACGTTTCAACGTTCTCCTCCGCGACGACAAAACCTACCCTTACATCAAGCTCACCAACGAGAAGTTCCCCCGCGTCTACGTCACCCGGCGTATCCGCAAAGACGGCACCTACTACGGCCCCTACTTCCCGGGCAACCTCGCCTATCGCCTCGTCAACTTCATCCATCGCAACTTCAAAATTCCCAGTTGCAAAGTCGACTTCAATAAAACCCACACCCATGCCTGTCTCGAGTTCCACATCAACCGTTGCCACGGCCCCTGCGTTGACGGCCTCGTCCAAATCGGAACCTACAACGATTCCGTAAGTGACGTCCGCCGCTTCCTCGAAGGTAAACTCAAAGACCTCACCAAAGACCTCGAAGCCAGAATGAACCTGGCCTCAGAAAATCTCGAATTCGAGCGCGCCGCCTCTTTCCGCGACCTCATCTCTACCGTCACCGAAATGGAGCAGCGTCAAAAGGTCGCCTCTGCCGAAGGTGACGACACCGACATCTTCGCCTTCTATGCAGAACCTCCCCTCGTCGCGATAAATCTCTTCCACCTCCGCCGCGGTCGCATCGTCGACCGTCGTGAAATCTTCTGGGAAGACCAGCACCACTTCGACGCCAGCGACTTCTTCCAGCAAGTCCTCATCCAGGTCTACCTCAACCAGCAACACATCCCGGGCATCATCCACGTCCCCATCGAATTCGAAGACCGCGACATCCTCGAAGAACTTCTTACTGAAAAGCGCGGCCGCAAGTGCACCATCAACACGCCCCAGCGCGGTGAAAAGAAAGCCATGCTCGGCCTGGTCGAAACCAACGCCCGCCATAGCTTCGAGCAGCGTTTCCGCGTCCTCCGGCCCAGTTCTCTTGCCATCAAAGAAGCCCTCAAAGACGCCATCAATCTGGAAGAAGCCCCCAACAGAATCGAGTGCTTCGATATCTCGCACATTTCTGGCACTGACAAAGTAGCCTCGATGGTCGTCTGGGAAGAAGGCAAGATGAAGAAGGCCGACTACCGCAAATTCATCATCAAGACGGTAGAAGGCAACGACGACTTCGCTTCTATGCGGGAAGTTGTAACCCGCCGCTACAGCCGTCTAAAGGACGAGAACCAACCCTTCCCCGGCCTTGTCCTGATCGACGGAGGCCTCGGCCAGCTCCACGCTGCCGCCGAAGCGCTAGAAGCAATCGGCATCATCAACCAGCCCTTGGCCTCGATTGCTAAAAAAGAAGAAATCATCTACGTCTACGGGCAGGAAGACGAGCCATCGATTCTCGAGCGTCACAACCCGGCCCTCCATCTGATCCAGACAATTAGAGACGAAGCCCACCGCTTCGCCATCACCTTCCATCGCTCCAGAAGAAACACCAGCCGCCTCACTAGTGAGCTCGAGAGCATCCCCGGCATCGGCAAAATCACCATGCGAAAACTGCTCAAAGAATTCGGCAGTCCAGAGCAGGTCAAAGCCACACCGATCGAAGCGCTCTCTGCCTCAATCGGCCCCGCTGCTGCACGCAAGGTCCTCGATTGGTATAAAGGCTAGCAATGCAACTTCTACTTTTGGTTTCTGTACTGGCACAAACGAACCCAATCACCCTTGCCGACTACTACAAGGTAGAGACCGTCTCCTCCCCATCTATCTCTCCCGACGGCAAGCAGATCGCCTACCTGCAGACCAAAATCATCGAAGCCGAAAACCGCCGCCACAGCCAGCTCTGCATCGCCGCCAAATGTCTCACTCAGATCAAGGCCAGCGTCGCCAGCCCGCAGTGGTCTCCAGACGGCAAACTCATTGCCTTCTCCGCCAGTGGCAAGTCCTGGTTCCTGAACTCTTCCGATCTCGACGCTCAACCCTTCCAGATCCCCGGCCTCGACGGCATCGCCGTCTTCAGCCCCGACAACCAGTGGATCGCCTTTACCAAACGGAGCCAATCCCCCAAACCATCCAATAACCAAACGGAATTCGAGCGCCTCACCGAGCAACGCTTCAAAGGCCGTGCCTATGACTGGATGAACTTCCGCTTCGATGGTCGCGGCTACCTGGCCGATCCCAAAACCACCCCGGCTCAAGAACTCTTCCTTCTCCCACGCCAGGGCGGGGAAGCGAGGCAACTCACCACTCTCGGCGTCAATGTCGAAAACATCGCCTGGTCCCCCGACAGCAAATCCCTCGCTTTCGTCGCCAACATGCACCAGCGCGACGAACACACCTACGAGCGGGCCGATCTTTTCACCGTAACAATCGAATCCAAACTCAATCGCCTCACCGACGATAACCACCACCATCGCAGCCCCACCTGGTCTCCTGACGGCAAAACCATCGCCGTCCTCCGCGAGCAAAGTCTCAACCTGATCCTCGCGAACAAACGAACCCAAGGCAGCCCGCAGGACATTTATTCCATCCCCGCTACCGGCGGCCCACTAACCAACCTGACTCCCGATTGGGACGACCTCCCGGAAAAGCCCACCTACTCCAAGGACGGCAAAAGCATTCTCTTCGAAGCCAATCTCCGCGGCACCGGTCACCTCTACCAACTCGACCTCGCAACCAAACGAGTCGAGCAAATCACCCAGGGTGACCGATTCCTCAACGACTTCGACCTCAACCTCGAAACGGGGCAAATGGCCTATACCGCTGCCACCGCAGATCAGCCGGTCGAGCTCTTCTCAGCCCCGTTGGCAGCCCCAACAAAACAAACCCAAATCACCACCCAACCCAAGCGATGGGCCTTGGGCAGAACGGAACGCATCTACTTCGACTCAACTGACGGTGCCTCAATCGAAGGCTGGGTCACCCTCCCGCCCAACTATTCCCCACAAGGTGGACCCTACCCGTTGATCCTCAACATCCACGGCGGCCCGCATGGTGCCTACGCCTCGTCCTTCTCTTTCCTCCACCAACTCCAGGCTGCCGCTGGTTACATCGTCCTCTACACGAACCCGCGAGCCTCCACCGGCTACGGTGAGAAATTCCGCTGGGGTACCTGGGGTGGCTGGGGCGACAAAGACATGGCCGACATCATGGCCGGTGTCGATCAAGCCATCAAAAAGTATCGCGTCGACCCCAAACGCATGGGTATCACCGGCTACTCCTACGGCGGCTTCCTTACCAACTGGGCCATCGGCCACACCAATGTCTTCCGCGCCGCCATCACCGGGGCCGGCCCCACCAACTGGATCAGCAACTATGGCACCGGCGACATCCCCCGCACCAAAGAAACCGAATTTCTTGGTCCACCTTGGGAAGCAACCGGCAAAGCCACCATGATCAAGTACTCGCCAATCACCTACGCCGCCAACATCAAAACTCCCACCCTTTTCATCCACGGCGAAGCTGACCTCCGCGTCCCAATCGCGCAAGCCGAAGAACTATACACTGCTCTTCAAAAGCGCAAGATCCCAACGCGCTTCGTGCGCTACCCCGGCGAGTATCACGGCGGCTGGTCCCCCTGGAATACAGTCCATAGATACCAACAAGAAATGAACTGGTGGAAGCAATACCTGCAATGACGCCACTCCTCCTAATCCTCCTCGCGCAGGACTACGTCCTCCTTTCCGACGTCGCCAGGGAAGTCTCCGCCCAACCCGAGTTCATCAACAAACTCGTCGAAGGCATCGGCATCCTTGGCCCCGACGAAGTCACCCGTCTGCGCGGCTACATCAAGGACAAACAGTGGAAGGCCCTCGACTCCTTTCCCGGCATCACCGTCAAGACCCTCGGCCGCAGCGTCCGCATGGCCGGTCGTGTTCTTCCAAAGCCCGGCAACGAGCCTGCCCCACCCAGCGTCCCCGGCCCCAAGTCGCTCGGCCTTGGCCTCATGTTCGGTGACGAGATGCTTACCCTCAAGGACGACAGCGTCAGCTTCGCCGCCAGACTAAACGAACCCAATCCAGAAAAGCTCCTCAGCCAGCTTGCTGCTGACGGCCACACCATCGAAGTCCGTGACTCCCGCTACTTCGCCAACTTCGGCGATCTCAAGTACAAGGGCAAAGAAGTTCTAACCCCCTTCTGGCTAGACACCGGCATCCCCATCCCGGGCCAAGATCGAAACCTCCTGGTTCCCGCGCCGCACTCCCAGCACGAGATCTTCATCACTGGTCCCAAGGTGAATGCCTCACTCTGCTTCTTCTTCGGCATCGACGGCAAAGCCCTGATTCGGCCAATCGACACCAAAGATCAGGCCTGGGTCCTCGGCAACACCGCCCACACCTACAAGGGAGATCAGGCAATCGAAGCCATGCGTGTGATCGGCGAAGTCATGCGCGTCTACACTGCCATTCAGAAGGCGCATCCGGAACTGCCCTTCGGTGGCTACTACCGCATGGGTGTCTGCAACGACCCCAACGCCATCATCGAGTCCAAGCTCAACGGCAAGACCACCCTATACCCGCTCACCCATGACAAGAGCCTCTTCACCGGCTACGGCGAAATCAGTGACATCGTCGCCAAACTCCCACAGGACGAAGAGTCCACCAGTAAAGACCGTGTCATGGGCTCGCTCCCCGTCTCCGGTCTGGACAAACTCCCCATGGCCAATCTCCGCTCAGACATACTCGCCGCCAGCGCCGTATCGGCTTCCGGTTACTCCTGGCTTTGGCTCTTGTTGATCCCGGTAGCCTACTTCGCCTGGAGAAGCTTCTCCGCAGCCTCTCGGTAAGCCTTCGTCTTCGGCTCATCCGCATTCCAGACAATCCGCTCTGCCGCATCGGCAGCAAGGTAAGCCCCCTGTGCAATCGCCCGAGTCACCTTGGCCATATTGGCGTAGTCGATCTTTTCCCATTCATCGCCAAGCTGGTGGTAGTCAGGGAAAGCGTAGGTCACACTCATCGTCGTAGAAGGCACGCCTACCTGCGCGAACGCCGCATTATCGCTGGCATTGAAGTAAGGGTCGCTGAACTTCTCATGCTTCACAACCTTGAGCGCTGTCGCCTTGCCAGCCTCTTCGAGGTGCTTATGAATGGTCGAGAAATGGTAGCCCGTCAGGTTCACTTGCCCCACGTTCGGGCCTTCGCTGGAATCGGTTCTGCCCGTCTGTTCGAGGTTGATGTTCGCCACTATCTTCGCCAGCGGCACCAGCGGGTGACGAACAAAATAGCGGCTCCCAAGCAAGCCACGCTCTTCGCCAAAGAAGGCAACAAACATGATGCTCCGCTTGGGTGCAACCGGCAACTGTCCAATCAAGCGTGCACTCTCGATGATGCTCGCAACACCGCTAGCGTTATCGTTCGCCCCGTTGTAAACCTTGTCACCCTCGTTCATCGGGCGAATTCCAAGATGGTCATAATGCGCCGTCAACAGCACGTACTCGTCCTTGAGCTTCGGGTCGCTACCAGGGAGGATGCCGATCACATTGCGTGCCACATCGTTTGAAGCAGTCGCCATAGCGATCTTCGCCGTCAGCTTCAGTGCCCCACCGCTCTTGAGCATCGCCTCAGCGTCCGCATTGCTCGTCCTTAACATCACCAGTCCCATCTTGGGCTGGTCGTCAAACTCCAGCGTCTGAATTGGCAAGGGCATCGGGATTCCCACCAGAATCACCACCTTTACGCCAGCCGTCGACAGCTTCATTACCGCCTGCTGCAAGCCTGGTCCGCCCGGTCCTTCGATGATCACCACTGGCTCGATACCTTCGGTCTTCAGCTCACGCAACTCGGCCATCTTCACAACCTTCACGGCCGCCCCGCTGAGTTCTACCTTCGGCCCTGCGGTCCAGAACGCCGTATCGACGGGCACCTTCACGCTCTTCGAGCCATCGCTGAGGCTCACGTCAAAGCCGTCCCGAACCACTCGGCGCACCGACACCTTCGCATCTTGAAATGATGCCTTCAGCCCAGTCCTGCGAAACTCACTAGCAATATAGTCAGCCGCAATGGTCTGCCCTGCTGAAGGAGTCTCCCGCCCTTCGAGGGAATCGCTCGCCAAAAAAGACACAATCGCGCTAAGCGCCTTGGCATCCGCTTCCTTTACAACCTCGACCGCACCAAGCGACAGACACAACAACCCAATGACTAGCTTCATCTCTATAGTGTATTCTGGTCCTCAAATGAGCCAATCCCGTCGTATCTTCCTCGGCACTACAGCCGCAGCAGCTCTGAGCGCAGCCTCCCCCATGCCCACTCGTTTGTTCGGCCAGACCGGCAAGCGAATCTCGATCGTCGGCTTCGGCTGCGGAAGCCGCTTCCTCTCCTACAAGAATGAAGACGACGCGATTGCCGTCATCCACAAGGCGCTCGACCTCGGCATCACCTACTTCGATACAGCCTATGACTACGGTGCCGGCCTAAGCGAAACCCGCGTAGGCAAAGCCCTCGGCGCCCGCCGCAAAGACGTCTATCTCGTCACAAAGCTCCCGGCCCGCAATGGCGACGCTGCCATGCGCATCCTCGAAGGCTCCCTCAAGCGCTGCCAGACGGATCACTTCAATACCGTCCAGATCCACTCCCTCACCACCGAAGAAGATCTAGCCGCCATTGAAGCCAAGGACGGCGTCCTGAACATGCTCTACAAGATGCGCGACCAGAAGGTAGTCCACAACGTTGGTGTCTCCTGCCACACCGACCCCAAGGTCCTCAAGATGGCCCTCGAGCGGCATGACTTCAACGTCACCCAGTT
>JALHNH010000065.1 GCA_022843625.1 Bryobacter sp.
GCCGATTTGATTGTGGGCCGGAAGTCTTGAAGAGCCGCCTCGACCAATTGCTGGTGGAACGTCAACTGGTGGACTCGCGGGAGAAGGCGAAGGCGCTCATACTGGCGGGTCAGGTGATGGTTGATGGGCAAAAGGTGGATAAGGCGGGGGCTCAGGTGATGGTTGGGGCAGAGCTAGCCTTGCTTGGGCAATTGCGGTATGTGAGCCGTGGAGGCTTAAAACTGGAGGCGGCGCTAGAACAATTTGGAATTGATGTCACGGGCAAGATCTGTATCGATATTGGGACCTCGACCGGTGGCTTTACGGATTGCCTATTGCAGCATGGAGCGGTGCGTGTGCATTGTGTCGATGTTGGCGCGACGCAGATTGCATGGAAACTGAAGACTGACCCAAGAGTGGTTCTGCATGAGCATGAAAATGCACGACTGATTGAAGCTGGGACGATTGGTGAGGCGGCGCAGTTGCTGGTTTGCGATGTGAGCTTTATCAGTGTGACGCTGCTGCTCGATCGCTTCCCTGCCCTGCTTGGGACCGATGGCGAGATGGTGATTCTGATCAAGCCGCAGTTTGAGGTTGGCCGGGCAGATGTGGGTAAGGGCGGCATAGTGCGGGATGAGGCGTTACACCAATCTGCCTGCGACAAGATAGAATCTGCGTTACAAGTCTTGAACTACGAGACAAGATTGATTCCGAGCCCGATACTGGGCGGCAAAGGTAATAAAGAGTTTTTGATCCATGCCAGACCTAAAGCCTGAAATCAAGACGGTTGGAATCATCTCGAAGCCGAATGTGCCGAGAGCGCGGAGTATTGTGCCTGGCCTGATCGACTGGCTGGCACAGCGGCAAATCGGCGTGCGGGTTGATGAAGAGACGGCGGAGTATGGGCAGATCCGGGAATGGGTACCTCGAGAGCGTGTGCCGGTGGATACGCAGCTTGTAGTGGTGCTGGGTGGGGACGGGACACTTCTGAGTGCGGCCCGGGCGATTGGGGGTCAGGATATTCCCCTGCTTGCGGTGAATTTGGGTGGACTGGGCTTTCTGACATCGATCACGGTGGAGGAATTGTATCCGGAGCTCGAGCGGTGTCTGGCGAATGAGATGCGGGTGGGGAAACGAAGAATGTTGCGATGTGAGATCCATCGGGGCGGACATCGTGTATCCTCATACGAGGCGCTAAACGATGCGGTGATTACCAAGACGTCGCTGGCGCGGATTATTGATGTGGCTGTCTATGTCGACTCCCACTTTGTTTCGAACTACAAAGCGGATGGATTGATTGTGTCGACACCTACTGGCTCCACAGCTTACTCGTTGAGTGCGGGCGGGCCGATCATCTTTCCTAACGTGGATGCACTGAGCATCACGCCGATTTGTCCACACATGCTGACGCATCGTCCGGTGATTGTACCTGGTGAAAGCGTGATCCGGTTGGAGAACCGGGCGCTCGATGGAGACGCCTATCTTACGATCGACGGGCAGGTGGGGGAATCGCTGTTGCAGGATGATGAGGTGCGATGCGCCCGGAGCCCGAATGAGATTCGTCTCATACGTCCGCCGCGCATGTTGTTCTTCGATGTGTTGCGAGAAAAATTGAAATGGGGCGAACGTTGAAAAATATATCTCTAACTTCCTGGATCTTCATTGCGATGGCAGCGGGCATTGGACTTGGCGTGGTTGCGCCAGACTTTGCCAAGGAGCTGTCTCCTGTCTCCAAGGTGTTCTTGAATCTGATCAAGAGCATCATTGCACCGCTGGTGTTTGCGACGCTGGTTTACGGCATCGCGGGCACGGGGAGCGCCAAGGCGATGGGACGCATTGGTGGCAAGGCGATCCTTTATTTTGAGATCGTGACGACGATTGCTCTGTTTCTTGGGCTGGCGGCAGTGAACCTGGTGAAGCCTGGCGTGGGTGTGAATTTGCCGGCGGAGAAGGCAACACTGGCAGCGAACAAGGTGACGTTGGCGGGGATGCTCGACCATACCTTCCCGACTTCGATTATTGAAGCAATGTCGAAGGGTGAGGTGCTGCAGATTGTGGTGTTTGCTTTTATTTTTGGCACGGCCTGCATCTCGATCGGAAAGAAGGCCGAGAACGTGGTGACCTGGTGCAAGAGCTTATCGGACATCATGTTTGAGTACACGAAGTACATCATGTACTTTGCTCCATTTGGTGTGGGTGCGGCTATGGCAGTGACGATTGGGTCCAAGGGCATTGGGGTGTTGTTTAATCTAGGTCAGTTGATCGCGACGTTGTTTGTGTCGCTGCTAATCTTTGTCGTGGTGGTGCTGGGTGCGGTTGTCTTCCTGTTCAAGATTCCTTTGAAGCGGTTTATTCAGGCAGTGAAGGATCCGTATATTCTGGCATTCTCGACGGCATCGAGCGAAGCAGCTCTGCCGCAGGCGATGGAGAACATGGAGCGATTTGGGGTTCCCAAGCATATCGTGAGCTTCGTGTTGCCGACCGGTTATAGTTTTAACCTGGACGGCACGACACTTTACCTGAGTTTGGCCAGCGTGTTTGTAGCGCAGGCAGCTGGGGTGGATATGTCGTTTGGCCAGCAGTTGGTGATGATGCTGACGTTGATGCTGACATCGAAGGGCGTGGCGGCGGTGCCGAGGGCGTCGATGGTGGTGTTGAGCGGCACGTTGTCGAGCTTCAACCTGCCTCTTGAGGGCGTGGCACTGCTGCTAGGTGTCGATACGATCATGGACATGGCCCGGACGAGCGTGAATTTGCTGGGGAATTGCCTGGCAACAGCGGCGGTGGCGCGATGGGAAGGTGTGGAATTGCCGACTGGGGATCTTGAGCCGGTTGAGGTGGCTTCGGAGGCTTCGGCCTAGTCAGCTAGCCCGAAGCGGATCTTTAATTGAGCGGCATATTCTTCCCCAGATCAATCAGATTGGTCTGGGGAATCTTTATTGTTCAAGAGGAGATCGGCGGCTTCTTCTCGCACGTTGGAGTCTGGATCGTCGATTCGGTCTATGAGGACTTGCCGAATTTCTTGACTATCGAGCGTGCCTAGAACACCAAGGCCGAGGAAAGTACGTGAATGTCTGTCGCTTGCTTGAATGTGTCTGCTTTGGCGTTGAATGCAATTTCAGGGTAGCTATTGTTTGAGTTGCCGCTAGTCACGCCAATCTGCTCCAAAGCATCCAATGCGCACGCACGTTCGACTGGATCTTGGGATCGGGTCCAAGAGATCGCCGGATCCAAGACGTCTTCAGTGCCGAGGTGGTGGAGATCTTGAAGTGCGGAGTCAGCATCGGCGTTGTCCCCCTTGGCCAGGTTGAATAGCTGGACGATGTCTTCCAAGTTAGGTTCCTTTGAGGGTGCGCTCGATGCGGCGGTCGGGGATGACCCAGAGGAGGGCGACGAACAGGTAGAGCGCAGAGGCGATCCAGGGGTGAACGAAGGCTAGCGGAATTGCGGCCAGATTGAGTAAGGGGGAGAGTTTGCCTTTCCAGTCGCGGCCGATTGCGGCTTTGAGGAGCGATTTCGGGCCCTGGGTCGCAATGATGGCGCGTTGGAGGAGATAGTAGGCGATGGCGGCCAGCAGGAGCACCACTCCGTAGAGGGCGGTTGGGAGAGGTTCCATGTGATTCTGGCCGGCCCAGGCAGCTGTTACGGGAAAGAGTGATAGCCAGAAGAGCAGGTTGAGATTGGCCCAGAGAACGCCTGCACTGACGTGGGAAACGGTGTGGAGCAGGTGGTGGTGATTGTTCCAGTAAATGCCGACGTAAAGGAAGCTGAGGACATAGCTGAGGAAGATTGGCAGGACCGAAGACAAGGTGGCCCAGTCAGAGCCTTTCGGCACTTTGAGCTCAAGCACCATGATCGTGATGATGATGGCCAGGACTCCATCGGAGAAGGCTTCGAGGCGGTTCTTTTGCATCAGGCGGCCCAGAGTTGGTCGAGAAGATCGGTGTGGGTACCGGTAGAGTTATCGAGAAGATGAAGACGGCGAGTCGAGGCGAAGGAGCCCGCTTCGTGATCTGCATTGATCATGATTGCGCCCATCAGGAAAACGTAGCGGCAAGGGTATTGGGTGCGCGAAGCGAGGAGGTCGATGCGTTTTTCAATGGCTTCATACATGACCTCGGTTGCTTCCACTATCGGGCTGGCGGCGTTGAGGATTCTTTCGGCCTGGGCCAGGAAAATTTGCTCGATCGTATTCATCTGGTAGTCGAGGTCAGTTAGATCGAATTTCTTGATTTCGTTGTGCTGCAACCGGGCAAGAGCGGCTCTTGCAGCGCCACAGCAAGAAGAGGGTATATGTTGGCCTGGGCGCAGAACGTCTCCAGCGACGCCTGCCCTGGAGATGCCGATATGGGGGCCGTGAAAGACAAAAACAGCGCCATCAGCAGGGACATGATGGGCAAAAGCACTCATGCCAGTAAGGCCTGTAAAGGGGAAGCCATTGAGTCCGCCCATCTTGAAGGGGCCGAGCATTTCGTAGGCTCTTTTAGGGTATTCGATCAAGTTGAGATCGTCACTGCAGATGCTGTCTGCGGCCATCACCTGATGGGGTGCCAGATTGAAGGTGTTGTCGAGGAGGTTGAGTAAGTGGTCGACGCCCTCGCTGGTTGAGATAGCGTTAGGGTAGATGGTGCGGACGATGTCGAGATAGGGTTGCATTTGATGCCTTAAGTAAGGATATTGTTGCGAGGCTGGATTGCGGGCGGGAGAGTGGTTTCGCCCAGCATTTCACGGAGATCGATTTCGATGGTGCGGCTTAGCGCTGTGATCGGGACATCGTTGGGGCCACCTTCAAAGGGGTTCTCGGTGCCTTCCCCGATTTTGTCCATGGTGTGAAAGACCCAGGCAACGATGGTGCCGGCTGGGATGGTGAGCCACACGAGACCTTCTCCCATTTTGTGAAATTCCTGGAGGAGGCCGAAGGGCACAAGGACTACGAAGAGCCAGGTGAAGAGTTTGTTGAGAGTGGCGAATTGCCGGGGATAGGGAAAGTTCTTGATGCGCTCGCACTTTCCCTGCGCATCGATCAAAGCAGCAATGAGGTGTTGCATTTCGATCTGGCGGAGTTCGTTGCCGGCAGGAAGGAGGCTTTGGAGCTCTCTTGATTGTTGGTCGAGGAGGTGGAAAGCGCGGTTCTTTTTGGTGAGTATCTGAGTAAGGTTTTCTTTCGTCAGAAGCTTCGTGAGGATTGGTTCAAGCGGCTCTTCCCACTCCGCTACATCGTATTGGTTTTTGTATTCGATGTTGTAGTTCAAGTTCATATTTTCCCAGGAGCGCTTTTCGCGCAACTGGTAACGCAGGGCGGTGAGCCAGGCGAAGTGACGATCAAAGAGGCGCTGGCGCAAGGCGGGGTCTGGGATGGAGTTTATTGTGAAGATGGCCCAGGCGCGGCTGCTGTTGACGATGGAGCCCCAGATTTGGCGGGCCTCCCAGAGGCGGGCGTAAGAAGCGTTGTTCTTGAAGCCCGTGACAAATGCTACAGCGGTGCCAACCATGGCAATGGGGAGCCAGGGCAGGGCCAACCATTTGTAGTTTGCCAAGGCGTAAAGGGCAGTGGGAATTGCGGCAAAGAGGAAGAAGAGAAAAGTCTCGCGGCGTGTCCAGAGAGTGATCTCTTTGAGCGTGTATTTTCTTCCGGCGTGCATAAGAGGTGATCCTGCAAATTTAGCAGGCGTTGGCCTTGCGGATCGAGTCCAACTGATCTTTAGGGATGCCTTTGCTTGCAAGGATGGAGAGGATGAAATCCGTTTTGCCGGCGATGTAATTGTCTATATCGTTGGGGAATTGCGTTGCAAGCTTCTTCTTGAGTTGGGAGTAGGCATCGCGATCCCGCGGGTTCGAGCGGAGGTGGTCGCGTAGCGTGAGATGGTTCTCGAGGGCCAGGCTTGCAGCCGGGCAGACGTAGAGACGATGAGTTCTTTTAAGTTCCGGGATCGAATAAGACTCGCGGTCTTCGATGCCGAGATTGCCACGGTGGACGTAGCCTAGCGATGCGAGCCGAGTGGTGATTGGGGGGAGAACTTCTTTAGAGGGGATGATGATGTCGAGATCAATTACCGGCTTGGCGGCGAGGCCAGGAACGGAGGTACTGCCGACGTGTTCGATGCTGGTGGCCAGATCCTGGACTACGGGCCAGAGCAGGCTGTGTAGTTGGTCGAACTGAATCGGCCAGCGGGGATCGTAGTCGAGGACTTGTACCTTCATTCTTTGATCATACGGATGTCGACTTCGCGATCGATGTATTTCCATTCTTCGGTTGTGCGAAGGGCAGCTAGCAGATCGTCAAAGGCGTTGGAATCTGCTTTGGCGAAATCGAAAAGAGTGATGAAGTCGAAAGACTGGGGAATTGCCAGATCCCGGCAATGGTGGAGGCGGCGTGCGATGGCCGGGAGGTATTTGAGGCCGATTGCGGTGTGGTGAGACCGTTCCTCAAAGATCTCGCGGCGCTCTTGTTGAGTCAGGCCCCACCACCTTGCGTTCTTGCGGATGGGAATTACTGCGCCATGAGTGGCCTGAGGACGCCCAAGACTGGCTTGCTTACCGACAAGCTGGATCTTTTCTTCGCGGTTGACGTAGCGCTCGTTACTGGTAACGCCAGAGAGCGTCCAGACGCTGCCAGCCGCTGGCGGCGGGCCTTCAATGATTTCGAGACGCGCAGCGGGTGGTAGCGGTTCACCGACGACGGCGGTGGATTGGGTGATCTGCCAGCGGCCTGACTTGCCGGCAACGAAACTGAAGAGTCTTGTGTTTTGTTGGAGCATCGTAAAGCCTCTTCGCTTTACAACTGCGTTAAGTTACGGAATGAATGAAAATAAGGGCTATGCGTAGCTTAGTCTTGCTGTTTCTTGCCTTGTCACTTTACGGGCAGCGACGGCCTTTGATTGTGATCTCTGTCGATGGCCTTGATCATCGCTACCTTCGGGATGCAGACAAGCTGGGGCTGAAGATTCCGACGCTGCGCAAGATGATGAAGCAGGGTGAGTTTTCGGGCGGACTGATTGGGGCAGTGCCCACGATCACCTGGCCTTCGCATACGACGCTGATTACCGGGGTTGCGCCGCGAGAACATGGGATTCTGGGGAACCGGCGTGCGGCGAGCAATACCGGTGACTATTACTGGATGGCCGACATGCTGAAGGTGAAGACGCTGTGGCATGCCACGCGGAAGGCAGGATTGAAGTCGGCAGCGATCACTTGGCCAGTGACGGTGAATGCCGATATCGATTTCAATCTGCCTGAGTATTTTCGAGGGCGCGAGGGCGGGAGTATGGATTACATTTCTGTGTTTGAGAAGGCGACGCCTGGGCTGGTGGAGAAGATCGAGAAGTTTGACCCGAGCTTCAAGCAGCAATGGGTGGATGACCGGACTCGCAAGGTGGCTTGTGTTTACCTCCTAAAGAACGAGAAGCCAGATCTGATTCTGCTGCACTTTGTGGATCTTGATGCGGTGGCACACGAGGCTGGGCCATTTGAGAAAGAAGCAAATCATACGCTTGAGGTGACCGATCGCTATATCGCCGAGATTGTCGCGGCGGCGCCGAAGGATGCCGTGATTGCCGTGGTTGGAGACCATGGCTTTGAGCGGGTGGATCGCGATCTGAATGTGGCGGAGTTTGCCAAAGGGATGCAGGTGGGGATGCTGGGTGGTTTGCTTACGACCAACGATGCTGCTGTGGCCGCGAAGTTACGGGAGAGTGGAAAGTTGGGGCGCGAAGTACCGCTCGAGGAGGTGAGGCGATTTGTACCCGGGGCCGATATGGTTGCGGCGTTTGAGCCGAAGCGCAATGAGGGCTTTGCGATGAAGCCGGGCAAGGAACTTTACGTGCCGCCCTATGAGAAGGGCAATCATGGCTGGTGGCCGGGGCTGGCCGATTACCGGGCGGCGATGGTGATGTCTGGAAAGGGTGTGAAGCGTGGAACAAGCCCGGCTGTGCCGATGGAATCTGTTGCTGCGCGGTGGGCGGAGATCCTTGGGGTGAAGCTCGAACGCTAAACTAGAGGAGATGCGAACCCCCTTGATGGCCGCGAACTGGAAGATGTTCAAAACACCGGCCGAGACGACTGCTTTTTTCAATGACTTCCTGCCGCTGGTAAAGGACGTGACCGCCGCCGAGATTGCGATCTGTGCGCCGTTTGTCGACCTTCCTACGGCTATTGCCGCAACCGCCGCAACGAATGTGACAGTTGGTGGCCAAAACCTTTATTGGGCCAAGGAAGGTGCCTTTACCGGCGAAATTTCAGGGCCGATGCTGAAGGCAATTGGTTGCACGTGGGTGATTGTAGGCCACTCCGAGCGCCGCCAGTATTTTGGTGAGACCGATGAGACGGTGCTGCGACGTACGAAGGCTGCGATCGAAGCTGGCCTTAAGGTGATTGTGTGCGTGGGTGAAGTATTGGCTGAGCGTGAAGCGGGCCAGACGGAAGCGGTTCTGGCCAAGCAGTTTGAGGGCGGGATTGCGGGGCTTACGCCGGAAGAGTTCGCGCAGATCGTGATTGCTTATGAACCGGTGTGGGCGATTGGCACAGGCAAGACGGCGACGCCTGAGATGGCAGCCGATGCGCACAAGGCGATTCGGGCACTGGCAGCAACGAAGTTTGATGCAGCCAGCGTACGGATTCTTTACGGTGGATCTGTGAAGCCGGACAATGTGGCTTCGCTGATGGCTCAAGAGGACATCGATGGAGCACTGGTTGGCGGAGCAAGTCTCGACCCGGTGAGCTTCTCGAAGGTCGTCAAGTTTTAGTTTCTTATCCGAAACGGCCGGCAATGTAGTCGGCCGTGCGGGAGTCTGAGGGGTTCCCGAAGAGCGCTTCGGTGGGCCCCAGTTCGACAAGTTCTCCGTTCAACATGAAGGCACAGGTCTGGCTTACGCGGCGGGCCTGGGCCATGTTGTGGGTAACGATGAGTGTTGTGTAGGTACCTGCCCAAGTCTTAATCAACTGCTCGATGCCCTCGGTACCTGCGATGTCTAGAGCGGCGCAGGGTTCATCCATGAGGATGATTTCTGGCTGTAGAGGCAAGAGACGCGCGATGCAGAGCTTTTGTTGCTGCTCCAGTTGCAGCGCGAGAGCGGGTTGGTGCAGGCGATCCTTGACGTCCCGCCAGAGTTGCACTTCGGTAAGAGCTTTTTCGACGGCGGTGTCGAGGGTGAGTCTTTTCAGCTGGCCCGAGGGAGTATGCAGACGAAGGCCGAAAATGACGTTCTCGTAGATCGAAATGGGGAGTGGATTGGGGCGCTGGAAGACCATTCCGACCGCCTTGCGCAGTTCGAGGAGTGAGATGTTGGGATCGTGAATGTTTGTATCGAGCACACGAATGGAGCCCTCAGTGCGAGCACCGCGGATGCGCTCATTGATACGATTGCAGCAGCGTAGCAGGGTGGATTTGCCGCAGCCTGAAGGGCCAATCAGAGCTGTCACTTCGCCTTGCTTTACTGCGAGGTTTACATCGCGGAGTGCCTGGAAGTTTTCATACCAGAGGTTGAGCGAGCGGGTCTCAATTGCGTTCATCCGAAGTTACCGTCGATGAAGCCGGCTGTGCGAGAGTCTTGGGCGTTGCCGGAAAAGATTTTGTCTGTAGGCCCGATTTCGATCATTTCACCTTTGAGCAGGAACATCGTGCGACCGCCGAGGCGGCGGGCCTGCTGGGTGAGATTGGTTACGAGGATGATGGAGAGTTCTGACTGGAGTTCCTTCAGCACTTCTTCGATGCGCATGGTGGTGACGGGATCGATGGCGATGGAGAACTCATCGAGACAGAGGATCTCCGGCTTGTGGGATAGAGCGCGAGCGAGGGTGAGCCTTTGTTGCTGGCCTCCGGAGAGGTGAGTGCCGGGGAGAGAGAGCCGGTCTTTAACCTCATCCCAGAGAACGGCCCGACGAAGGCAGTGCTCTACTGTTTCGGCGATTTGTTCGCGATTGGAGATACCAGCGCAGCGCGGGGCGAATGCCACGTTTTCAAAGATTGATAGCGGGAGACCGACAGGGAGAGGACTGACCATCCCGATGCTGCGGCGGAGCGCGCCGAGATCGGTCTTGCCGCTTACAGAAGCTCCATTCAGGAGAACATTGCCGGATGTGGAAGCATGTGGGGTGAAGTCAATCGTGCGGTTGAGGCAGCGCAAAAGAGATGATTTTCCTGACTGGGCCGGACCGATGATGGAAAGGATTTCGTTAGCGTGGACGTCGAAGCTGAGATCGTGCAGAACACGATTGCCTGAATACGAGAGGGAGAGATTACGAACCTCCAGTCGCTTGTTCATCTTGACCTCGAACGCAACAGAGTGCGGATGGCTATGGCGGCAGAGTTGACCGAAAAAACAAGGAGGAGCAGTAGAACGGCTGTGGCGTTGGGGATGGATTCGTCGACACCGGGAGTTTGAGTAGCAAGGGTATACAGATGCATGGAGAGCGCCATGCATTGTTCATCAAGGCCGTACGGGAAGAGAGTGCCGGGCTTGACCGCCTTATAGAAGACGGCGCCGGTGAACATGATGGGGGCAGTTTCACCGGCAGCGCGACTGACCTGGAGGATGATGCCGGTGAGGATGCCGCTGATGGAATTGGGCAGGACGATGCGACGTATGGTTTGCCAGCGGCTGGCCCCGAGATTCCAACTGGCTTCGCGGTAGGAATGGGGCACACTCAGCAGAGCCTGACGGGTGCTGGCGATGATCACGGGCATGGTCATGATGGCGAGGGTAAGGGAGGCAGAAAGAACGGAGAAGCCGATTCTGGCCCCATAGACAAAAGCACCGAGGCCGAAGAGGGCATGGACGATACTGGGGACACCAGCCAGGTTGAGTACCGCCAAATTAATGGCTTTGTTGAACCAGTTCTCGCGGGCGTATTCGGTTAGGTAGACAGCGGCGAGGATGCCGAGTGGCGCGGCAACAGCGAGTGAGATTGTGACGAGATATAAGGTTCCAACGAAGGCGGGCCAAACTCCGCCGGCCCTCATGCCGAGGGTTGGCGAGGAGAGAAGAAAGTCGAGGCTAAGCGCGGGGGCTGCACGCCAGAAAAGATCGAGGACGATTGCCAGCAGCGGGAGCAGGATGGCAACCAGGATTAGAGCGAGGAAGGCATGTACGATGCGCTCCTGGCGGATTTTGGCAGCGACTTGGGGAGTTACAAGGAAGCGGCTCACTGGTGGCGCTCTTTTCGGATAAAGAAGCCAGCAGCCAGATTGATGGAGAAGGTAATCAGGAACAAGAGAACCCCGATCAAAAAGAGGACCTGATAGTGGGTGGATTGTGCGGGAGCTTCGCCGAGTTCGGCGGCAATGTTGGCAGTTAGAGTGCGGACAGGATCAAGGATCGAGCCAGGAATGTTGATAGCGTGGCCAGTAGCCATGAGCACAGCCATGGTCTCGCCGATAGAACGCCCGAAGCCGAGGAGTACAGCGCCGATCAAGCCGTTGCGTGCTGCGGGTAGGAGAACAGCCCAAACGGTTTGCCAGCGGGTAGCACCCATGGCCAGGGCGGCTTCGCGGTAAGAGTCGGGAACGGCCTTGAGCGCATCTTCAGCCAGGGACACGATGACGGGGATGCTCATCAGGGCGAGGAGGATGGCGCCGTTCAAGAGGTTGACTCCTACATCCGCATTTGTATATTGGACGATCAAGCGGCTGGTGATGGTGAGGCCGGCGAAGCCCCAAACCACGCTGGGGATTGCGGCCAGAAGCTCGACCAGAACTTTGAAGATCTCGCGCAAGCGAGGGGAACAGAATTCGGAGATGTAAATGGCGGCACCGACCCCGAGGGGGACCGCTATGAGCATGGACAAAAGAGTAATGCTAAGGGTGCCAGCGATCATAGCGAGAACGCCATAACGTTTGTGCTGGAGCGAAGTGGGCTGCCATTCGATACTGAAGAGGAATTCCTGCCAGTGGAAAGCCGGCTCTGACAGGAGGGGTGCCGCTTCACGGCAGACAAAGAAGAAAATTCCAAGAACAAAAACTACGGCGCTAAATCCGCAGATGCGGATGATCGCCTCGATCAGGGCTTCGTTTAATTTGTGCCAGCGTCGTCGCATAGAGACTTTGCGATTTTCCCTTCGCAGCCCAAGGGAACATAGCCGGTGGCGGCGACAATCTCCTGCCCATCGGGAGAGCGGATCCAGTCGAGGTATTTGCGGACGGCGGCAGCTGGTTCGCCGAGAGAGTAGATCAGAAGGCTGCGAGAGATTGGGTAGCGGTGGGCAATTACGTTGGCCACTGAAGGGGCAAATGCAGGCTCACCTTTGGACGGGCTGATGCGGAGCATCTTTACCTGAGAGGTTGCAAAGCCCATGCCGCTGTAACCGATGGCACCGGGCGTAGAGGCAATCAATTCGACCACTTCCTTGGAGCCATTCATATCGAGGGAGCCAAGTTGGAAATCCTGAGCCTTGAGGACGTGTTCGCGAAAGAATTCGTAGGTGCCAGAACTGGACTGACGGTTTACACGGATGATTTTGTCGCGACCCGAAGGGATACTGACGCCGAGTTGGGACCAGGTGGAGGTGCCTCCCCCGACGCGGAAGATCTCGGACAGTTCGCTAATGGTGATGGAGTCTATCGGGTTGCCGGGGTGGACAAAAACAGCCAGAGCATCATGGCCGACAACAAACTCCTGCGGGGTTTTACCTGAATTTTGGAGGGCGGTGGCAGACTCTTCAGGGTGGATGTTGCGGCTGCAGTTGGCGAGATCGATTGCACCATTGATGAGGGCCGCAATACCCTGGCCGGAACCGCCGCCCGAGACTTCGACATTCGTAGTTGGATCTTTGCTTGCGTAGGCTTCAGCCCAAGCCTGAGCGAGGATCAACATTGTGTCAGAACCTCGAACCCGCATGGCTTTTGTCCCATCCCCCCGGTTGCGAGAACAGCCAAGCAGAAGGACCGACAACAGTACGCAAACCACGATTGGCGAGCGTTTCGCATCCATAACCCGAGTCTAAGACCCGGTTCATGACAATTTAATGAATCAGGGCTTTCTGGGGGCAGGCATTTCGCGGCCGCCCTGCTTGAGAATCAGGCCAGAGACTTTGCCGATTTCGCGAGTGAAAACGATGGTTGCAGGCATGACTTTAGGGAAGAAGGTGTCTTTGGCTTCAGCAAAAATCGGGATCTTGCCTTGGCCCGTGGCCTGGGTGATGAGCTGATTGCCTTCACGAGTAATTACCAGGGCAAAGCTGGGAGCTAGCTGGTAGGTGCCGAGGTATTCGTCGAGGGTTGCGCTGTCTAGTTGGATTTCGGTGCGCTCTTTGGGTGTGTCGACTGCGCGGCCATAAGCAATCTCGGTGAGGCCGCGGCGGACGTCACTGGTTTTGCCGTCTTCGAAGTTAGAGAGAACGACGATCAGAACGCCGTCGTCTGGGACACGCAGGATAAAGGTGGAAAAGCCATCAATGCCGCCGTCGTGGCTTTGTTCTGTCTTGCCATTTTGTTTGCCGATGCCCCAACCGTAGGCATAGTTGTTTTTATCGGGCGTCCACATTTTGGCTAGGCTGGCTTCGGAAAGAAGCTTGTTGGTGGCAAGGGCGCGGTCCCACTTGTAGAGATCGCTGGTGGTGGAGACCAAGGCCCCGGCAACGTTGGGGATGTGCATGTCGATGTAGCCGGCATTGGTTGGCTTGCCTGTCTTAATGGCGTAGCCGGCGGCACGTTTGGCGATGACCTCTGAGTTGCTGTCGGCACGGGTATCGGTCATACCGGCTGGGGTGAAAATTTCCTGTTGAAGATAGGTCTCCCAGGGCTTGCTGCTGGCCTTTTCAATGATCTGGCCGAGCATGACATAACCGGTGTTGGAGTATTGCCACTTTGTGCCGGGGTCGAAATCCATCTTCATATCCCAGACGGATTTTACTTGCGCTTCGTAGCGGGAAGGGAGGACCTGGATCTTTGCGTATTCGGGCAAACTGGTGAAGTTGGGGATGCCGGAGGTGTGGGTAAGAAGCTGGTGAATCGTAACAGGCTTCCAGATCTCGGGGCATGCGGGCAGATAATCGCAGGCCTTGTCGGTAGTCTTGAGTTTGCCCTGCTCTTCGAGCTTGAGGATAGCTGCGGCACCGAATTGTTTGGTGACGCTGCCGAGGCGGAACCTGGTATCGACCGTGTTCGGGATAGACCACTCGTAGTTGGCCATGCCGTAAGCTTTCTCGAAAACGACTTTGCCTTCTTTGGCGATCAGAACGGTGCCGCTGAATTGCTTCTGCTGTTGCATGAAAGCGTCCGCTTTGGTTGCAATGTCTTGCGCGAAGGTTGCGACGGCCAGGCCGAAAATCAGAAACGTCTTATGAATACCCATATGCTCCAAATCACTCCCAAGGCTGATAACGCCCAAAATACTCTACGAGACCAGAGGTCTGGAATGTTCCGGGAAAATCTGGTCGCAAAAAGGCTGAGGGCGAGGGCGGCAATCAAGTTGCCTGCCCCGAAGGCTACGGCTCCCTGCCCAGTGGGACGGGCGAGGATGGCGAGGGCAGTCCCCTCGATTGCACCGATGACGGCGGCGACGATCCACTTGCCGTTGGCCTTGGGAAAGAAAAGATGCTCGAGAGCGATGTAGGAAAGCGAGATGGCAGTAGCGAGTTCGAAGAAGCCGGGTGTTGCGTAGAACTTGTCTGGCAGGACGATGAGGAAGGCGGCAGTGGCGCCAGCGATGTATGGAAGCGGGAGGAAGAGGATGAGCAGGAGGGCAATCAGGATGGGTTGGTAGAGGAGTTGAGTGAAGCCCATGCGGGCGGCACGCCACCAGACTTCTGCACGGGCAAGTTCGTGGAAGTCGATCTGTTCCTGCTCGAAGGTACGGTCAAAGACGGCCTGACGGGTGACGGGGCCACGGCTGAGCTTCATGATGTGGACGTGGTTGGGTACAGTGATGCGGGCGAGGGTGACCTGGGCTTCGAGTTTTTCGGAAGGGACTTCAGGGAAAACGTAGCTGAGCTCGCAGAGCAGTTCGTTTTCGACTGGCTTGCACTGTGAGGCTTCAAGGGTAGTGCCGTTGAAACGGAAGGCAGCAGCGAGGCCTGCCTGCGGCAAGTGTTCGACTTCATAGCGCGGAAGGCGGATGTTGAGGTTAAGCGTTTTGGCGTCAAGCTTGCCTTCGCTGGTGCTGACGCTGATGGAGTGCGCCTGCGCGAGGGAGGCGAGGAGAATGAAGCTTAGTGCCAGGCCGCGCTTTGCGATGTGGCGGTAGAGAATTCGGAGTGCGGCGATCAGTGGAATCGAGAGGAACATGCCGCGGAGGCCGCCAAGCATTTCTCCGGCGATGACTCCCGTGAGGATGAGAAAGGCGGGCAGTTCAATGCCGTGTTGCATGACGTAGGGGGTAATGACGTAATCCTGGAAAATACGGAAGATCAAGTAGAAGGCGAACATCCAGAGCAAGTGCGTGTAGCCGACGAAGCCCGCGACGATCATGCTGAGCAGGCCGGCGCTGATCCAGCCGAGGACAGGAATGACTTCGAGAACGGCAGCCAGGGATGCGAGCAGCATGGCATAGGGCACCTGCACCATTTGATAAAAGAGCGCGTAGCCAATAAAGACGGAGAGACTCTGCAGAAAGAGGGCCCTAATGTAGTTGCTGAGGAGGTTGTGGAGGTCGCCTAGGAGGCCGGTGAGCCAGATCTGCTCTCCTGAGCGGGCAGCAATTTCTACGATCTTGTGACGGAAGGAAGGCCCTTCGAGCAGGAAGAAGAGAGCGAAGATGGGGGCAAGAAGGAGGAAGCCTGCGCTGCCGAGGCTTCCTAAAAAGCCGTTGGCGGCCGAACGTGCAAACTCCAGTCCCTGATGAGTGAGCTCATCGCGAAAAGGCTCAAGTTGAGAAGGGAGTGGGAAGTTTATCGAGTGTGTGGGATCTTCATCGAGGCTCGGAAGCTGACGGATCAGCTCTGCCGCCTGAGTAGTAACCATTTGACCGAGGACGAAGCTGGCACCCATAGTAGCGACGAGAACAAACAGAAAAGTTACGAAGATGGAGGTGCGGCGGGAGACGTTGCTGGGGGTGTGCCGGTAGATGAGGCTGATGAGAGGTTCCACCGTGTAGGCGAAAAAAATCGCAAGCACCAGGAGAAAGGCGAGATCACGCAGGCCCCAGAGCAGCCAAAGGCCTGCTGCAAAAGCAAGGATCGTCGCGAGGACTTGTGCGGTCTTGCGGTCGAATATTGCCATGGGTCTTCTCATCTTATAGTTAGATCAGCGTTATGCCGAACCGAACCCGTCAATTGCTTGAGGAATTACGCGAACTGGAGGGAAGACTCCGCCTGGGAGGTGGTGCGGACAAGATCGCCCGGCAACACAAGCAGGGGAAGCTGACGGCTCGCGAGCGCGTGGGGCTATTGCTGGATAACGAGGCCCCGAGTTTTGAGACAGGCTTGCTGGTGGGCTACGACCGATATGAAGGAGCGGCACCTGGGGCAGGGGTGGTGTGTGTGGTGGGGCGGATCGAGGGGCGTCCGGCGGTAGTGGTGGCCAACGACGCCACTGTGAAGGCGGGTGCGTGGTGGCCGGAAACGATTGCGAAGATTCTGCGGGCGCAAGAGATTGCGATGCGGGAGAAGATCCCGATTGTGTATCTGGTGGATAGCGCTGGTGTGAATCTGCCGTTGCAGGATTCGATCTTTCCAGGCCAGTATGGGGCGGCCCGGATCTTTCATTACTGCTCGCAGATGAGGCGCAATTTGAAGATCCCTCAGTTTGCCGCAGTAATGGGGATGTGTATTGCAGGTGGAGCTTATCTGCCTGCGTTGAGCGATCTGATTGTGATGGTGGAGGGGACTAGTTTTATGGGGCTTGGGGGGCCAAATCTGGTGAAGGGCGCGACTGGGGAAACATCTGGAGCTGAAGAGCTAGGCGGGGCCACGATGCATACAAGCGTAAGTGGGGTTGCTCATTTGAAGGCTCGTGACGACAGGGAGTGCATCGAGATCCTGCGCGGGCGGTTTCGGGAATTGCCGCCTGGTGTTCCAAGCCATGAGGTTGGTTCCCAGGGTGACCTTTATGATGTGCTGCCAGATGACCATCGCCAACCTTATGAAACTTCAGCCATACTAGCCGGGATTCTCGATGAGGATTCGATTGAGGAACACCAGCAGGATTATGGGCCGGAGTTGATTTGTGCGCGGGCCCGTCTGGCAGGCAGACCGATTGCAGTAATCGCGAATCGACGTGGCTTTTTGAAGACGGCGCTGGGGCCAAGGATCGGCGGGATCATCTACACGGAGTCGGCTCGTAAGGCGGCTTATTTTGTGGATGTGGCGGAGAGGCATCGTTTACCGTTGCTGTATCTGCAGGATGTATCCGGCTTTATGGTGGGAAAACAAGCCGAGGAGAGTGGCATCATTCGCGCTGGCGCTGAGATGGTGGAGACCATGTCTTGCGCGACGGTTCCCAAGATTGTGCTGACGCTGAATCATAGTTCCGGAGCTGGTTATTATGCGATGGCCGGTCAGGGGTTTGATCCTGATTTTGCGCTGGCCTGGCCGACGGCAAGGATTGGCGTTATGGAGGGGGATTCGGCCGTGGTGGCGATTCATGGGGCGAATCCGGGGCCGGAGATGGCAGAAAAGATTGAGCAGACGCGAGCTGATTATGACCGGTGGCTCGATGCCCGTTATGCTGCGGCACGCGGGCATGTGGATGCGATTGTGGATCCGGCGAAGACGCGCGAGACACTGTCGTTCTTATTTGAGGTGTGTCAACGATGATTCGCATCGGATGTGGGCAAGGCTTTTGGGGTGATTCGTCAGAGGCGCCCGTTCGGCTGGTGGAGGATGGGCCGCTGGATTACCTGGCGCTCGATTATCTGGCCGAAGTGACGATGTCGATTCTGCAAAAGCAGAAGAAGGAGAATCCGGCGTTCGGGTATGCGCGGGATTTTCCGGCCCTGATGGAGCGGATCCAGAAGAGCGGCGTAAAGGTGATTGCGAATGCCGGTGGGGTGAATCCGGTTGCCTGTGCTGAAGAGGTGCGCAGGCGTTGTCCGCAGTTAAAGGTAGCTGTGGTGTTGGGGGACGACATTCTGGACCGGGTGGATTCGTTTCCGCTCTTGAACATCGATACGGGTGAGGCTCTCTCTACCGTGCGCGAGCAGGTGCTGAGCGCCAATGCTTATCTTGGGGCTTTTCCGATCGCTGAGGCATTGAGAACTGGGGCCGATGTTGTAGTGACAGGTCGCTGTGCGGATGCGGCACTGGTGCTGGCGCCGATGATCTTTAAGTTTGGGTGGGGAGAGACGGATTGGGATTTGCTGGCTGCCGGGATCACTGCCGGACATATTGTGGAATGCGGGGCGCAGTGTACGGGTGGCAATTGTCTGGCGGATTGGGAGACGATTCCGGATCTGGCCCGGATTGGGTATCCGATTGTCGAGGCTGAGGCCGATGGAAGCTTTGTGATTACCAAGCATGTGGGGTCTGGAGGGCGTGTTTCGCTTGGGAGCGTTAAGGAACAACTTGTATATGAGGTGGGCGACCCACGGGCCTACTACACGCCAGATGTGATTGCAGACTTTACGACTGTGACGCTGGTTGAGGATGGCAAGGACCGCGTAAAGGTGACTGGAGCACATGGTTTACCAAGGCCAGAAATGTTGAAAGCGAGCATTTCTTATCACTGGGGCTGGAAGGCGTCGGGGACGCTTGTTTATGGCCCGCCGATGGCTGTGGAGAAGGCTCGCCGCGGGGCAAAGATTGTGGATGAGCGATGTGAGTTGCTGGGCTTGAAGTTTGATCGCGCCGTAACGGAGGTGTTTGGGGAGGAGTGGGCGATGTTGCGGATGGCCGTGCGGGCCAGAGAGCGGGGGGCCGTCGAGCGTTGGACGCGGGAGATGGTTCCGCTGGTATTGAACGGGCCGCCTGGGGCGACCGGGTATGGGGAGGGAAGGCCGAAGGCGCATCAGGTAGTGGCTTATTGGCCGGCACTGTTGCCTCGCGAGGCGGTAGTGACGCGTGTGGAGGTGTTGGGATGAGGATTCCTTTGGCGCGCATTGCGCATGCGAGGTCGGGGGATAAGGGTGATCTGGTGAACATCGGTGTCATCGCTTATCGCGCGGAGGATTATGACCTGCTATTGCGGGAGGTGACGGCGGAGCGGGTAAAAGCTCATTTTGCCGAGAGGATTCTTGGTGAGGTGGTGCGTTATGAACTGCCCAACATTCATGCTTTGAATTTTGTTTGCCGTGAAGCACTGATGGGTGGCGGGACGCTGAGTTTGCTTTCCGATGCGCAGGGGAAATCGTTTGGCGGAGGTTTATTAGGTTTAATGATTGATTCATAAACTTGGTATATGATCTTGAAGCTATGCTTCGAACCCTATTGGCCTTTCTGCTAACGAGTGCGTTGACGCTGTCCGCACAGACTATCTCCGGATCGATTTCTGGAAGTGTTGTGGACTCAACCGGGAACGTGATTCCGGCGGCTACAGTAAAACTGATTAGTGAACGAACGGGCGAGGAACGCTCGACGACAACGAACGAGACGGGCGATTTTCTTTTTCCGGCATTGCAGCCGGGCAGCTACACAGTTGCGGTAGAGGTGAGTGGATTTAAGCCACTGAAGAAAACGGGCAATTCCTTGAGTGCGGCAGAACGATTGTCGGTTGGCAATCTCGCGCTGACCATTGGTGCTGTCTCGGAATCTGTGACTATCGAGGCGCAAGCGGTTACGGTGCAGACCAGTTCCACGGAGCACTCGGCATTAATTGGGGCACGACAGCTCGAGCAGGTCTCGATTCGGGGGCGGGACGTCGTATCGATGTTGCGTATTTTGCCTGGTGTCGCGCAACAAACCGACACAGAGTTTCTGGGTGGTAGCTTTGGAACGCAGTCGCCAAACATACAAGGTACGCGCAGCAACTGGAATAGCCTGCAAGTGGACGGCGTGACGGGGAATGATCTTGGCAGCCCGGGTACTTTTTCCAGCCCGATCAACATGGATGCGATCGGCGAAGTGAAGGTTTTGATGAACAACTACCAGGCTGAGTATGGGCGCAACGGTGCCAGTTCGATCAACATTGTGACGAAGTCTGGCTCGCGTGAATATCACGGCACCGCGTATTGGTTCAAGCGGCATGAGAGCTGGAATGCGAATGACTTTTTCAGCAATCGCAATGGGGTGCCGCGGCCCATTTACCGTTACAGCACGCTTGGTGCAACTCTCGGCGGGCCGATTCCGTTGGGGAAAGGATTGAAGGAGAAAGCTTTCTTCTTTTATTCATTCGAGAAGAGCTGGGTGAAGAACCCGCAGGCGGTGCGGCAGGTGACGGTACCCACGGCGCTGGAGCGCGTAGGAGACTTTTCCCAAACCGTAGATTTAAGCAACAGGGCAATTCCAATCCGTGACCCGCAGTCGAACGCCAACTTCCCGAACAATGTGATTCCGGCCAGCCGGCTGAGTGCGAATGGCCGCGCTATGTTGAACATCTTCCCGCTGCCGAATCAATTGAACCGGGCAATTACGGGCGGCAATTTCAACTACCAATTTCAGGAGGCAATCAACCAGCCCCGCAATCAGCATCTGTTTCGTATCGATCTGAAGCCGACTTCAAAGGACGCGGTGAACTTTCGCGGATCCACCTGGTTTGCAGATTCGATCGGTTATGCAGTAGCGGCAGGGTCTTCAAACTGGGGCCTGATCCAACAGAAATACACTTTCACCGATGACGGGATCGTGATGAACTGGGCGCGAATTCTATCGAATCGCACGGTGAACGAATTTACGTTCGGGGTGCGGCACAGTGTGGAAGACGGGCCGCCGCTCAACGATGCAGAATTGAAAAACGTGCTGCGAGCAGATCGCGGGTTGTCTACATTGGGCCAGTTTTACCCTGCCAACAATCCGTTGGGCGTGATTCCACAAGCCAGCTACGGCGGGGTTCCGAATGCAGCAGCAATTACCTATGACGGGCGCTTCCCGTTGCGAGGGGCAGATACGGCATTCAACATCAGCAACAACACTACGCATACGCTGGGAGCACATACATTCAAGGCAGGTATCGCGATCGAGCGCGTTCGTAATTATGAGGGAGAGCAAGGTACGTACGGAGGCAGCTTTGCCTTTGGCCGCGATGTGAACAATCCATTCGATTCAAATTACGCGTACTCGAACGCAGTGCTGGGTAATTTTGCAAACTATAGCGAATCGCAATCGCGACCCTCCAATGAAGGGCGCAAGACGACGATGGGCTGGTTTGTTCAGGATACGTGGAAGATCAACCGGAAACTGACCATGGATATTGGCCTGAGGTTTGTCTGGTTCAATCAGTGGTATCACAATCGGCAGCAAGCGTCAGCATGGGACTTCAGCCTCTTTGAACGCGGCCAGATTCCCACGCTTTATGCGCCGGTAAGCACGCCTCAGGGCCGGCGTGCGGTGAACCCCCGCAATGGAGAGATTCTTCCGGCGGTCTTTATTGGAGCCTTTGTACCGAACAGCGGCAACCCATTCAATGGTGCAGTTTCCGCCACAAACACATCGTATCCGCGAGGATTTCGCGACCAGGCACCTATACTTTACGAGCCGCGATTTGGAATCGCCTACGATCCGTTTGGCGATGGCAAGACGGCGATCCGGACAGGTTTTGGAATATTCCACAATACGGTTGCCCCGGGCGTGAGAGGCTTCTCGCAGAATCCCCCGACGCAGCAGACACCCACCGTGTATTACGGTTCCCTGGGATCCTATCTGAGCTCTACTGGTGTTCTGTTCCCGAACAACACATCCACTTTCGAGAAGAAGGCCGTTACGCCTTCGATGTACAACTTCACCTTTGGAGTGCAGCGGGACATCGGCAAGGGCACAGTGCTTGAGGTGACTTATGTTGGCAATGTTGGCCGCCACCTGCAGGTAAGCCGGAACGTCAACACCGTGCCGTACGGTGCACGGTATCTGAGTGCAAACGCAGACCCCTCCAACCCTGCTACGCCGCTTCCGGACAACTTTTTCAGGCCGTTTCCGGGCTGGGGAAACATTTCGTACAACGAGTTCTCTTCGACCTCAAACTACAATTCCGGCCAGCTCACCTTGAACCGCCGCTTCGCGCAAGGACTGTCGGTGAGCGTGGCTTACACGTATTCCAAAGCGATGGGTTACGCAAACTCCGACGGGGATGGCATTGCGCAGTATCGTGATCTGCGGGTCTGGAATTACGGCAAGCTTGGCTTTGACCAAACCCACATGTTTGTGACAAATTACATCTGGGATTTACCTCGTGGCAGCCGCATCATGCCAAACAAGGTGGGCCGACTGGTGCTGGACAGATGGCAAGTATCGGGCATCACGACCTTTGCCAGCGGCACGCCTTCGGGTGTGGGATTCTCGACCGTCGATACGGTGGACTTGACGGGTGGTGGTGATGGCAACCGCATCAACGTGACAGGCAAGGCACAATTGGGTTCTGGAGACAGGACCTTCTCGAAGTTCTTCAATACGAGCGTGTTTTCGCGACCAGTGCGCGGAGACTTCGGAAACGCCCCGAAGGATGTCTTCCGTCTGCCTGGAACTGCCAACTGGGACATCAGCTTCTTCAAAACAATTCCGATGTTCAGTGAAAAGAAAAGCCTGCAAATCCGTTGGGAGATGTACAACACGTTCAATCACACCCAATTCAATTCGGTAGACAGTACTGCGCGCTTTGATGTTTCTGGCGCACAGGTGAATACCCGCTTTGGAGAGGTGACTGGAACGCGTGCCCCACGACGGATGCAGGCTTCTTTGCGATTCCGGTTCTAAAAAAAAGGAAGGGCGCTTATGCGCCCTTCGACTTCAATACATCAACGAGTTCCTGGACGGCTGCAGCACTGCGGTTGAGTTCTGCGGTTTCCGCTTCGCTCAATTGCAGCTCATAGATCTTCTCGATACCAGAGGCGCCCAATTTGCAAGGCACGCCAACGAAAAGGCCATTGATGCCATACTCGCCTTCGAGCAGGGCTGCGCAGGGGAGAACCTTCTTCTTGTCCTTAAGGATGCTCTCGACCATTTCGACGGTGGCGGCAGAAGGCGCATAGAAAGCGCTGCCGGTCTTGAGGTACTTGACGATTTCAGCGCCGCCCTCACGGGTACGCTTGACGATGGCGTCAATGCGATCCTGCGGGATCAGTTCGGTGATCGGGATTCCGCTGACGCTGGTGAGACGTACCAGGGGAACCATGGTGTCACCGTGGCCGCCGAGAACCATCGCAGTGACGTTTTCCATCGAGACGTTTAGTTCTTCCGCAATGAAAGTGCGGTAGCGTGCGGTATCGAGCACACCAGCCATGCCGATCACGCGGTTCTTGGGGAACTTCGAAACGACGTGAGCCGTGTAGCACATGGCATCGAGAGGATTGGTGACCACAACGATGATTGCATTGGGCGAATACTTGACGACACCTTCAGTGGCTGCCTTGACGATTTCAAAGTTGGCCATCAGAAGATCGTCACGTGTCATGCCGGGCTTGCGGGGGAAGCCAGCGGTGATGACGACGACGTCTGAATTCTCAGTGGTGGTGTAGTCATTTGCGCCAGTGACGCTGACGTCATAACCTTCAATGGGGCCGCTCTCGAGCAGATCGAGGGCTTTGCCCTGCGGGACTCCCTCCATGATGTCGACCAAAACGACATCGGCGAGTTCTTTATTTGCGATCCGGAGGGCGCACGAGGCCCCTACATTTCCGGCTCCGACAACTGTTACCTTTTTACGCATTGCTTCCTTTCGATTCAGGGGGTGAAACTATAAGTATATCCGTGGGCAAAGTACCTTTTCAGTTCAGCTACCATCCGAGCTACCATTTGCGGCTCGGCGATCATGTTTTTCCATCCATAAAGTTTCAGCGAGTACGCGATGAACTGGAGCAGCGTGGACTGCTGCACCAGGGCAATCTGCTGGTGCCGGAGGCAGCAACACGAGACCAGGTGATGCTGGTGCATTCGCCAGAATGGGTTGCAGCGCTGATGGACGGCACTATCCGCTACGAACAGGTGATGAAGCTGGAGATCCCGTACTCAAAGCCCATGGTGCAGGGATTTCTTTATCATGCGGGTGGAAGTATCGCGACTGCCGAGGCGGCGCTGAAGGACGGGGCGGCATTCAACATCGGTGGAGGATTTCATCACGCCTTCCCAGCGCATGGCGAAGGCTTCTGTGCGATCCATGATGTGGCGATTGCGATTCGGGCCTTGCAGCAATCGGGCAAGATCAAGACCGCTATGGTGATAGATACAGATGTGCATCAGGGCAACGGCACGGCAGAGATCTTTGCCGGGGACGACAGTGTGTTTACGTTTTCGATTCATCAGCGGGACAACTACCCGCACGAGAAGATGCGAAGCGATCTTGATGTGGAATTGAACGACCGGGTGGAGGATGCCGAGTATTTATCAGCCTTGTCGGCCGGACTGAATGAAGCATTCATGTGCATGCGACCCGATCTTGTTGCTTACGTTGCAGGAAGCGACCCGTTTGTCGAGGACAAACTGGGCGGGCTGAATCTTACGGTAGAAGGCATGATGGAACGGGATCTGATGGTGATGAAGGCGGCGAGGAAGCGAAAGATCCCATTGTTTGTGACCCTAGCCGGGGGCTATGCCGAGAGGATAGACGACACCGTGACGCTGCATACCAACACCGCGCTGGCGCTGATTCGTACAATGACTGCATGAAGACCCTACTCCTTCTCGCATTGCTTGCCCAGCGCAAGGAAATTATGCGGGAGGTGCTGCCCCCTGATATCGATGCAGCAAAAGAAGCGCGTCAGGCTGAGAAGTTGTTGCTTGAGAATGAGGTGCTAAGGGTGTACGAAGTGAACGTTCCGAAGGGGCTAAAGGAATTGAACTTTGCACCGCTTTATCGGCGGCCAACTGGTGAATTCTTTGTGGTTGGAGGAAGCCGGGTTCTTTGGCTCGACGGGCCGCTTATCATTCGGGGAGAGGCATTGCATGTGGAGTTTGTGCAACCCCTCAAGGTGAAGCCGGTGCCTGCTGAGGAGGGCGTGATGTTTGAGAATTCTCATGTCCGAGTACGGCACATGGGGCGCGGAGAAGGCGGTGAGTTGCGCTGGCTGGCAAAGGAGAGAGTTCTGCTGCTCAAGCAGGGTCCGCACCGGATGCGGGTGGAACTGAAGTTCTGATACAGAATTGACACAGCGGTTGGCCTTTGGGACCATAGAGAGGTTGCCGGTTTTATGCGGACGTGGCGGAATTGGCAGACGCACTAGTTTCAGGTACTAGCGGGGGCAACCCCGTGGAGGTTCAAGTCCTCTCGTCCGCACCATAAGATCAAAAGTTCAGAGATGCCATTCGGAGATGCTCCGTCTGGCTTTTTTGCTTTTAAGGGTAGCCGTGCCATTCCCAGGGGGTGACGGTGTTGCCGAAGAGAGTTTCGAGGAGCGACCGGTAGGTGCGTTCGCCGTTATCGCTATTGGTTAGCAGGATCATGCAGGACTTCTGCCGCTGGAAACAGATCATGAAGGTTTGCGCGCCGTCGCCGTGGCCTTCCTTGAAGAAAGATCTGCCGAATTTGGTCTTTGTAAGCAAGCCCCAACCCATTCCATAGGCAAGGCCTACTTCTTTGGCTTGCGAGCCTTCGGTTAGATCTTCGCCTGGGAACTGGCGTTTGGTGCGGATCTGGATGGAGGGTTGAAAGAGGATCTTGTGCGCGGCGGGCTTGAGGAGTTTGTGCTCGAAGAGGGCTTGGGCAAATATCGCCATGTCTTCGGCGCTGGTGGTCATCGAACCGGCGGCGCGGGCATTGCGGCGAGTCTTGGCGATGAAGGCACCTTTGCTATCGAAGCGGTCGGCGATGTTTGCTTCAAATTCTTTGCGGAAGGCGATGGCGGTGTGGGTCATCTTGAGCGGGGCAAAGATCGAGTCGTGCATCAGTTGATCTAGTGGGCGGCCCTTTTGTTCTTCGATCAGAAACTGCAGCAGATTTAGGGCTTCGCCGGAGTAGCTGTAGCGGGCCCCGGGCTTGAACTGGAGGTGGAGCTTTTTGTCCGGGGCGAAGATAACCAGATTCACAAAACCTGTTGTGTGATTGAGGGCCATACGTGGGGTGACCAGTTGCCAGTTGGGATCGTTGACGAGGTCTGAGGCGGCTTCGGTGTGGACCGGGTATTGGTTGAGTGGCTTCTTGAGTTGTTTTGCGATCGGCGTATCGAGGTTGAATTCACCCCGCTCGACCAGTTGCATGACATAGGTACCGAAGACAGCCTTGGTGATGGAGGCAGCCCAGGTTGTGGTTCCCGTAGTCATGGGCAGATCAGGATTCAGTTGACGCTGGCCGTGTGCCATGCTCCAGACCAGGCGGCCGTGGTTGACGATTGCGATTTGGGCACCCGTGACATTGGCTTCGGTGAGAGTCTTGCGGGCATAAGCTTCGGCCTCTTGAGTGGTGATTGTAGAACCATCCAGTTTCCGGATAGTTTGGGCTTGCAGGCGGAGGCAACATAGGATGAGCAGTGCGCTGAATCGCATGGTGATGCATACGCATCGCACAGTGAATAGTTCCCTCTCTATAATGGTGGCCAGTGAAGCCGACTCTTTATCTCTATTTCTTCGCGGTTGCGGGATGCATCCTTGCCGAGCCTCTACGCTTTGATGAGGCACAGGGATTTCTCAAGAACTATTGCGGTGGATGCCATTCCGGCAAAGCGGGCGTAGGCGGCTTTCACCTGGAAAAGGTGAAGGACAAGGGGTCGTTTGCGGCGGATACGCATTCGTGGGTCCGGCTGAAGACACGCATTGAGAATCACGAGATGCCGCCGAAGGGGGCGCCGATGCCGAGTCTGGACGCACGAGAAGGCTTTGCAACATGGGTGGATGCAGAGTTGAAGCGCGAGGCTTGTTCGCTGGGGATCACTGTTGGTCCGCGGCCATTGCGGCGGCTCAATCGTGATGAGTACACGGCAACTGTGCAGGATCTGCTCGATATCCATCTTGATATCGGGGCGGGCCTGCCTGCCGATGGTGCGGGTGGTGAGGGCTTCGACAATGCGGCAGAAACACTGTTTCTTTCGCCGCTGCACTCTGAGAAGTACCTTGAGACGGCGAAACTGGCCATGGATTTTGCAGCCAAAGAATATAAGAGCAGGGCAAGGATTTTGGTTGCCAAGCCGGGACCCGGGGTAACGCCAGAGATGGCGGCCCGGCGCATCCTGCAGTCCTTTGTTCCGAGGGCGTTTCGAAGACCTGTGGCTGACGCAGAATTGCTTCCCTATCTTGAATTGTTTCGGGCTTCCCGCAGTAAGGGTGAAGAGTTTGAGCCGGCAGTCTTCTTTATGCTTCGAGCAGTGCTCGTGAGCCCAAACTTTTTGTTCCGGATGGAGCAAGGCGAATATGCACTGGCTTCGCGGCTGTCGTACTTCTTGTGGGGGAGCCTGCCCGATGAGTTGATCTTTGATCTGGCCCGCGACAAGAAGTTGAATCAGCCTGCTGTATTGCGGGCGCTTGTCGACCGGATGTTGCGCAACGACCGGAGTCAGAATTTCGCGCAGCGCTTTATCGAGCAGTGGCTGCACACCCGGGACCTGGGCGGGGACAAGATGCCGGACGCAAAACTCTTTCCGCAGTACGCCAAGGATGAGGATCTGCGTGGCGACATTCGCTTGCAGCCGGTTTACTTTTTTCGCGAGATGTTGATTCGCAAGGTCAGCATATTGAATCTGCTGGACTCGGAATTTACGGTGGGCACGTCGCACCTTGAGAAGCATATGGGGGTGAAGTTTCCGCTGGACCCCGGCCGGAGGTCACAGCCGCAATGGGTGAAGCTGCCTGAAGGAAGCAAGCGTGGAGGAATTCTTGGGATGCCTGCGGTGCTGGCCGTGTCGTCTTATCCGTACCGGACGAGCCCCGTGCTGCGTGGGGCATTCATACTTGATGCGATCCTCGGTACGCCGCCTCCGCCACCACCACCAAATGTACCGCCACTTGGAGAAGAAAAGGCTGGTGCAGCGCCCAAGAGCGTACGCGAGCGGCTGGCAATGCATCGAGCAGATGCGACTTGCGCCGGATGTCATAACCGGATTGACCCGATGGGCTTCGCTCTTGAGAACTACGATTCGGTGGGCCGCTGGCGGGATGAAGATGGAGGCAAGCCTGTAGATAACTCAGCAGAGATGGCCGATGGCAGGAAGTTTGCGGGGCCTCAAGAATTGCGCAGTGTCTTGATGGAAAAGCGTGATTTGTTCTTGCGGAACCTGACAAATAAACTACTTGGTTATGCGCTGGGCCGGGGACTGACCCTGCGTGACAGTTGTACGGTGGATGCAATCGTCGAAGAAGTAAAGCAGAATAACTATAGCTCCTCGAAATTAATTGAGGCGATCGTGTTGAGTGCGCCATTTCGTGGAGAGGCGGAGACTATCAAATGATAAATCGACGGACGGTATTGAGAGGCGCAGGTGTAGCCCTGGGCTTGCCCTGGCTGGACGCGATGGCCAACACTGCGACGCCGAAGCCGCCGGTGCGCATGGCAATGCTCTACATGCCCAATGGCGTGAATCCTCATCATTGGACGCCTGAGGGCAAGGGCAAAGACTTTCAGCTCTCACAAACGATGCAGCCGCTGGCCAGCTTGAAAGACAAAATTGTTGTTCTCAAGAATTTGTGGAATGAAGGATCCAAGGGCGGTGATGGCCATTACGTCAAAGAAGCCGCGATCCTGACTTGCGCCACGATCAAGAAAACTCCTGGTGCGGACATTGCCAACGGCGTGTCAGTGGATCAATTGGCAGCGCAACGTATGGGGACAAAAACTCCGCTGCCGTCGCTTGAACTTGGAGTCACTCCGGTTGCCATTGGTGTCGATGCCGTAGTGGGTTATACGCGAATCTACGGGTCGCACATTGCCTGGAGCAGCCCGACAACGCCGCTTGCGCGTGAGCTCAATCCGAGGGCCGTGTATGAACGTTTGTATCGAGCCTCGACCGGAGCAGGTGCGGATTCTGCTCAGATGGATCAACTGCTGCTGGACAAGGTACAGGATGACGCAAAACGATTGCGCACCAAACTGGGAACAGCAGACCGGCATCGGATGGATGAGTACCTAAGTGTGATGCGATCGCTTGAACAGAGAGTGGAGCGCAACATTGGTGGTGCGCGCAAGGATTGGAAGGCACGAGTCGCACTCGATCCGAAGGCAGCCCCGCCAGAGCGCCCCAGTGATCATGCCGAACATGTAAAGCTGATGCTGGACATGATTGCGGTTGCATTTCAGAGTGACACAACCAGGATTGCCACCTTCATGTTTGGCAATGCAGTGAGCAATGTAAGCTTCCGCTGGCTCGAAGGCGTCAGCGCCGGGCACCACGATGTTTCCCACCACGGCAAAGATGCCGACAAGCTGCGACTGTATCAGTTGATCAATCAGTGGCATGTCGCTCAGTACGCGTATTTGTTGAAGCAACTGCAGGGGATGAAAGAGGGTGAGTCCAATGTACTGGACAATTCGATGGTGCTCTTTGCTTCCGCTCTGCATGATGGGGATCGCCACGCGCCGCACAACCTTCCGCTTATTTTGGGTGGCGGCGGAGGTGGCCGTCTGATTGGTGGCCAGCATCTGGAATATGCCGAGGATTCACCTCTAGCAAACTTGTATGTCTCCATGCTGGATGCATTCGGAACACCGGTGGAACGCTTCGCCGATAGCACCGGCCCGCTGGCAGGATTGATGCACACATGAGGTGGCTTTCGATCTTGATGGCCAGTGCAGCGATGGCGGCCGACTTCAGTGGAACCTGGATTGGGAC
>JALHNH010000066.1 GCA_022843625.1 Bryobacter sp.
AGGCATCAGACTGAATTGTCCCAAGGCCATTTTCTTGTTTTCCTCAATGGTTTCGAGGCTTTCACTCCCATTCTCAACCACAGAATACCTCCAGATTTCCCGGCAAAATCCGGCACCATGCCCCAAGTGGAATGGAATCTACAACTTACTACAAAACCCAAAAAGCCCGGATTTTGACCCAATCACGGTCCGGACGCGTATGCCTGCACCAACTCAAAAATCACCCCGCAGCAACCAGACAAAGGGAAAGGACAGTCGAAAACATGCCTGGCCGCTCTGTCCTTAAATCTCATTTTCGACATCTCCTTCCGCCTCCTCCACCCCCGCCTGCCTACCCCCTTCCGCCGATGAGAACTTTTGCATTCACAACAATTTGCGAATAATCTAAGTCCATCCCTATCAAAGCGTTACCGCCAAATTCCACCCTCAAAGCTTGGTTCCCCCGCCGAATAATAGTTTGAGGCGTGGGCCCGCACCCATCCTCCAGCCATTTGACATTTGAATATCCCGAAGAGTTGCGGACGCCACAAGTGTCTTTCGCGGCAGCCCATCCCAAAACAATGGGTTGCCGCTCGTCTAAGTAAAAAAAATCACGAACGAAACCAATTTCGAACTTTTCTCAATGCAATCAGTAACATGAGCTTCATTGCAAGCATGGAAACAAGACAGCAACTCCACTTGGCTCGAGCATCTCATCGCCCTCATAAGCTTGGGAAGGTGTAGTCGTTCGATGAGCTAGCATTTTGCTTGCATGGTTCCTATCATTTTGCTAGTCTTCGGTTGTGAACGTTGTCAGCAAGCGAGGATTGAACCATCACATCTCAAAAGCGCTTGCTTGCCGGAAAGAGCTCGAAATCTGGTACAGGATTGCGAAACAGGCGAATTGGCGATCCCTCGCGGATGTGAGGGTGGATTACAGGACTGCCGATCTTGTAGGAAGACTTTTGATCTTCAACTTACTGCACAACAAGTACCGGCTGATTGTCCGGGAAAATTTCCAGGGGCAGTCGCTTTTTGTGAAGGCGGTGCTGACGCATGATGAATACGATCGTAAGGAGTGGATGAGATGGAACAAGTAATCGAAATCGATGCAGCGATCTATGGAGCACTTCTTTCACAGAAGCGGCCTCGAACGATCCGGACAGATGCGGAATACGATGCTGTGGCCGAGGAGGTGGAAGAGATCAGCTTTAAAGATGGGGCGAGTCCTGAGGAGCGGGAGTATTTAAACTTGTTGCATTTGTTGCTGGCGGCTTATGATGAGGCACATCCGCCATACGGTAAAGCTGCAACGCATGCAGAAATTCTGGCCCATGTATTGGAGCATCGAGGGATGAAGCAAGCCGACTTGATTCCGGTGGTTGGCAGCAGTGCATATGTAAGCCAGATCCTGAGCGGAAAACGCGGGATCAGCCGGAATATGGCCAAGCGGCTGAGCGAATTTTTCGGGTTAGAAGCGTCGGTGTTTTTGAACTAGCAATATTCAGACGCGCCAAGCCGCATCTTGCACTAGAGCCGAATCACGAATCGAGCCTCCAGCGCATCGGCAATCCGCTTGGGAAAGGCATCGGTATGAAGTGTCCCATGGCCATCCTTCCATTTCCCTCAATGTTTTTGAGGGAATGTAGTCGGAATGTCGTCAGCCTGGTGGGAAGGTCGTCGGCTTGGTGTGTCCCAACGCTATCCACCTTGCTCCATCAATGTTTTGGGAAAGGCATCAGACTGGGAAAGGCATCAGACTGTCCACCTCTTCACCGGGGGCGGCCGTTTAGCGGTAAGCGTCTTTACGGTTGCGGACACGCACAACTTCGATGGCGTCGTTACCCTGTTTGAGATAGATGAAACGCCAGGCGCCGACCCGGAAGCGGTATAGGGGCGGATCAAAGCCTTCGAGTTGCTTGACGCCGCCGGCCTCAGTCTTGAGGAAACGATCAAGGGCCTTCAGTAGCCGGAGGGCTGTGTTGCGATCAATGCCGCGAACATCGGCGCGGGCTTCGAGAGTCCAGAGAACGCGCTTAGCCATTGAGCTTGGCTGTGGGGTGCGGATCGGGCTCTTGGGCCATCTTCTCAAAGTCAGCCATAGTGAGCCCAAAATCGGCGAGGACTTCCTCCATTGAGACGGTGCCGTGCTTCTCTAGGGAATCCAAGCCAACCTTAATGGCGCGGCGGTCTTCATCGGTGAGTTCTTCATCATCCTCGTCATCGACCATGACTTCGAGCAAGGAGCGGACAGCGCCGAGCTTGGCGGGAGGAAGTAGATCGAGCAGGGCGTGGGCTTGCTTCAGTTCTTGTTGGAGGTCGAGGGCCATGTGAATTACTTCCTTTCGCTACCGTTTGAAACGGTCTGCCAGCGGAGTCCTTCGCGCTTGAGGATCATGCCTTTCGATAAGCTTAAAAAGCAATCCCCCTGCTTTCATCCTACACTGGCCTTCATTCCGGCTCAAACAAGAATGGTACTTCGTTGCTTACACGAAAGCTTCCAGCCCAATCTCCCAATTGCAAAACTGGATTCAACCGCATCAGCGAAGCCAGTTTTCGCAGCTCAGTGTTTTTACCATTGCGAATTCCCGTTCGTTGGCCGTCACCAGGGTTGCACCAAGAGAGAGGGCGTGGGCGGCGATAAGAAGATCGTTCGAGCCGACCACTTTGCCCTTTTCTTCGAGGCGGCTCCGGAGGGTGGCGTACTCTTGATCGGCAGGTGATTCGAAGGGGAATACTTCGATCGAAGCGAGGATCTCTTCGACGCGGGCGCTGAGACGAGGAGATCCTTTGCGTGCGGCACCAAAACGAAGCTCTGCAGCGACAATAATGCTGGTGCCGATTTTGTCTTCGCCAACTTTGCGAATGCGATCCGTTACCCGCCCTTGCGGGTTGCGGATCAGGTCCGAAATGATGTTGGTGTCGAGCAGGTAGAGCATTAGAGCTTGACAGCCCGGGGAGGCAAATCAACCACCTCCGGGAAATCTTCATCCAGAGGTTTGAGTGTTGCAAGCAAGGCCAATAAGGACTTGCGCGGGGCGGCTTCGACGATCAGGCGTTCCCCTTCTTTGCGCATTACCGCATCGTTGCCTGGAAGCTCAAAGTCGCGGGGGATCCGGACGGCTTGATTTCTACCGTTCCGGAAAAGCCGAACCTGTCGTTCGATCATCATAACTACCTCTTAGCCTATGCTACAGCATAGGCTAAGAGAATTCTAGTTTCCTATTGATCCAAGCCCGAAAGGTTTCGAAAACTTGCGCAACCAGAAGTCCGTGTACGCGGACGGCCTCTCTCGGTGAGTCGTCAGCCCAGAACGCAACTCGATGAAGCCAATGCGACAACTGAAGCGGCGATCGACCAAGCCGCTCCCCTTAGCTTTTGGTGAGTTGGGCGAGGCGGTCCCGCGCGGTGGGCTCGAATTGCTCCGGGAGCACTTTACCCTCGAGGCGAGAAATTTCGTCGGCGATGATTTGTAGCGCGAGTCGGACTTGGATGCGGTAATCCGCTAGATCGCCCTGGAGTTGGGCTCGGTTCACCGCGACGGCGTCCTTGCGGATCAGGCCTGCATCGAAGAGTAGATTTTCGCGGATGAGATTGAATTGTTCAACGCTCAACGGGTGCAGCGACTCGGCCATGAGTTCGGTTCGAAGCGTGTGGGCAAAGAAGGGCGGCAGCTCGAGCTGCATGAATTTTTGCTCTTCGCGAGTGTAATTGGTTTCAGCTCGGGCTTCGATTTGGGCGGCCCGGCGGTCGAGGTACTTGAGTTCCTGAAGGCTTGCTTCGAGCACCTTGACGGCAGTAGCCTTTTTATCTTTGGCGCTTTGAAGATCTGTAAAATAAAGACCCACGAAGACGCCGACAAAGGTACCGATAAGCGAGAGCAGGTAGCCGAAAACGTCGGAGTAATTCTCGCGGAAGCGGCGTGTCCATTTGAGGAAAAGGATCAGGGGAAGCAGGCAAACGACGAAGACAAGAACGGGTGACATGAGACTAAATTGATTATCTTGCAACTGCGGCAAGAACTGTCACGAAGTCATTCGCGCCCCAAATTTAGGAACCGGGATAGCCGGCCACATCCTTTGCAAATGGACCCTACAGCCCAGCGCCCAGCCGCTGCTGCAGCCACAATAGCGACGGATACGCGGCGAGCCAGAACCAGAAGAAACGGTTGAGGCCGAACACGCAGGCATTGACGAAGTGAAACAACGCACCGAGAATAAGGCCGACGACGAGCGCTTGCCGGGACAGCAGCGCAAGGGGAAACAGCAGCTCAAACAGCATCACCGCCCAGGCGGCGAGGCTCACGGTGCGCGGCCACTCCGCCCCTGCCCGGATGCTCTCGCTCACCGGATAGGCCGAGAACAGCAAAACGTCACGCGCGGCGCGGCCCGTACGCCATTCGGGGTTTGTGATTTTCACCCAGCCGGCGACACAATACGACAGCAGCGTCTGCACCGCCAGATAGCCGAACGCTGCCTCACGCCCCAGCATCGAAGGCATGAAATGCACCAGACAAAGGCTGGTCAGGATAAGCAATCCCATGCAGTCGCTACCGCCGTTATAGGGGCCCTCAAAACGCTCCAGGATGAACAGCGCGTGGATCAGCAACGCAAGGCAGATCCACGGGGAGGCAAAACCCGCCATCAGCAGCAGGCTCAGTGCAATGCGCGGCACAAACAAGCGGCGCTCTCCCGCAATGCAGAGATGCTCGGCGCTTTGCTGCAGTAAGGCGAAGGCGAGCAAGATCTCCGTCCAACGCACGGCGGCTTCGAGGCTCACGCGGCCTCCCTGCGGTAGACGGGCGAAGTGAAGGTGATGTCTTCGCGCATGCCCTCTCCTTGCATGCTCACAAAAACCAGCCGGAATTGCAGCCACGGTTCGGACGCATCTGCGTGCTCGGCCATGATGCGTTCCATAATTTCGCGCTCGCTTTGTGCGGTAGGATTCGCCATCAGCCGTTCGGCGCAACTCACCAAATAGAGGGATTGGTTCCAGCGCGGGTTCCAAATCAAGCGCAGCAGCATCTGGCCGAACGAAAGGCGCGCGGGCCGGGGGCGAAATTCCTGCCACACGGCGACGGCGTGCGCCTCATCCAGCAACGCGTATTCGATACGAGGCGACGGCCCGATCGTGTCGAAGAATCGCCACGAGGGCATGAGAGCCGGCAGTAGCAGCTTGAAACCGTGCAGCATGTCTGATCTATTATGATGAACCGTCGGCGTTGAGGCCCCCGCGGCCATGATGCCGAATTCTAAGTGAAACACCATATCCAGGGCCACCCACCAAACTGAGACAACGGCTTCGCGACAGAACTAGGCACACTCAACACTAGGAGATGGTGTCTAGATATCCATCCCACGGCTTAACGGACGCAATATTAAGGCCAAACCCGTTAACGACAATTTCAAAACTCGACACATGCTCCTCCAGCAACTCATCCACTTCCAACTCCGGTTCCTTCAGACCGAACACATGTACAACCACTACCTCCTCGAAGGCAAACACGATGCCCCAGACTGCGCCTACCTCACCGTCCTTCGCGAGCTCGATCGCATCCTCAAAACCATCAAGGCCTTCAAAGCCCTGATCGCTGAACGTGGCGCAACAAAAGAAATCGAACCCATCGAAGACCCGCCCGCAGTCCCCACCCCGGATGAATACGCAAAGACCAGAAACAAAGCCATCCGTCCCAGCGGACCCGAAATCACCCAGAGCATTACCGAATACATCTACACAGAATTCTGCAAAGCAATGGACCTACCACCGGTAGCCCTAGAACAGAAATCACAAAACAAGCACGAAAACCAGGGATCAAACCCAAACAACGCCCTCTAGCGCGAGGGACAGTGACAGCCGTGACCCCAAGTCCTCTGTCCGCCGCGCATGCTCTTTGACAATCTGCTTCCGTCGGCCTTGCTAGTTTTAACAACAAAAGCAGGGAACAAATGCCGATATAGATTGAAGCGACGATTAAGGCTCCCATCCAAATCACACGCATACCCAATCCCAACTCATCCATCAGTAAATCTTGCTAGAATGATTTACAAGATGACATTCAGCAGCGTTGAACGCCGCGAGGCGCTCCAGGAAGCTCTCCAAAACCGGATTCTGATTCTCGATGGCGCAATGGGCACCATGCTCCAGCAGCGTAACCCCACCATCGAAGACTGGGGTGGTAACGCCTTTGAAAACTGCCCTGAAAACCTCCTCTATACCCGTCCAGACTGGATCCGCGATATCCATCGTGAGTATTACCAGGCCGGCGCCGACATCGTAGAAACCGACAGCTTCGGCGGCCACACCATTACTCTTGCTGAATTCGGCCTCGAAGATAAGATCCACGAAGTCAACTCCCTCGCCGCCCAAATCGCTCGTCAGGCTGCCGCTGAATTCGAAGCCAAAGACGGCCGACCCCGCTTTGTCGCCGGATCCATGGGCCCCACCACAAAAGCCATCACCGTCACCGGAGGCACCACCATGGCCGCCCTCCGCGACGGCTACTACAAACAAGCCAAAGGACTCGTCGATGGCGGCGCAGACATCCTCCTCATCGAGACCTGCCAGGACACCCGCAACATCAAGTCCGCCCTCCTCGGAATCAACCAGCTCGGTCGCGAACTCGGCTACACCATTCCAGTCATGGTCTCCGGAACCATCGAAAACACCGGCACCATGCTCGCCGGGCAAGACGCCGAAGCCCTCTACAACTCGCTCTCCCACGCCACGCTCCTCTCCATCGGCCTCAACTGCGCCACCGGCCCGGAGTTCATGACCGATCACATCCGCACCCTCCACGAGATGAGCCACCACCACATCTCCTGCTACCCCAACGCCGGTCTCCCAAACGAAGAACTCAAGTACAGCGAAACCCCGCAAACCCTCGCCGCCCAGATCGAAAAGTTCGTCCAGCAAGGCTGGCTGAACATCGTCGGCGGCTGCTGCGGCACCACCCCCGATCACATCGCTGCAATAGCGCAAATGACCAAAGGCTACGCCCCCCGCAAGCCCAAAACCATCTCCCACCGCGCTTACTTCTCGGGCATCGAAATCGTCGAAGCCGACGAAACCAACCGCCCTCTCCTCGTAGGCGAGCGCACCAACGTCATCGGCAGTCGCCTCTTCAAAAACCTGATCAACGAAGAGAAGTGGGAAGAAGCCACCGAGATCGCCCGTCGTCAGGTCCGCGGCGGCGCACACATCGTCGACATCTGCCTCCAGAACACCGAGCGCGATGAACTCAAAGACATCCCGCCCTTCTACGAAAAGCTCATCCGCAAAATCAAAGCCCCGCTGATGATCGACACCACAGACCCGCGGTCGATCGAACTCTCCCTCAGCTACTCCCAGGGCAAAGCGATCATCAACTCGATCAACCTTGAAGACGGCGAAGAAAAGTTTGAGCTCATCTGCCCCCTCATCCGCGAATATGGTGCAGCCGTAGTCGTCGGTACCATCGACGAAGACCCCATCCAGGCCCAGGCCTTTACCCGCGAGCGCAAACTCGCCGTCGCCCAGCGCAGCGTCGATCTCCTCACCAGGCAGTACGGTCTCCAGCCCGAAGACATCATCATCGATCCCCTCGTTTTCCCCTGCGCGACAGGCGACGAAAACTACATTGCCGGTGCCGTAGAAACCATCGAAGCCCTCCGTCTCATCAAGGCAAACATCCCCTACGTCAAGACCACGCTAGGCATCTCCAACATCAGCTTCGGTCTCCCCGCCAACGCTCGCGAAGTCGTCAACAGCGTCTTCCTCTACCACTGCACCAAGGCCGGCCTCGACCTCGCTATCGTCAACACCGAGAAGCTCGAGCGCTTCGCCTCGATCCCTGCCGAAGAACGTCAGCTTGCCGAAAACCTCCTCTTCAACTCACCAGTCAACGGCGAACCCGAAGACTGGCGCGAGCAAACCAAAGAACAAAAGGCTGCCCTCAATAAGCACCACATCGACGCCATCGCCCTCTACTTCCGCAGCGCCACCGCGAAGGTAAAGGTAAGCGCAGCCACGCTGCCCCTCGACGAGCGCCTCGCCAACTACATCGTTGAAGGCACCAAAGACGGCCTCGTCGAAGACCTCAACCTGAAACTAGCCGAAGGAGCGAACCCCCTCGACATCGTCAACGGCCCGCTCATGAAAGGCATGGACGAAGTCGGTCGCCTCTTCAACGCAAACGAACTCATCGTCGCCGAAGTTCTCCAAAGCGCCGAAGCAATGAAGGCCTCCGTCAGCCACCTCCAGCAGTTCATGGAGAAAGCCGACACAGCCAGCAAAGGCAAGCTACTCCTCGCCACCGTCAAAGGCGACGTCCACGACATCGGTAAGAACCTCGTCGAGATCATCCTCTCGAACAACGGCTTTGAAGTCGTCAACCTCGGCATCAAGGTCCACCCGGAAGAACTGATCCGAGGCTTCCGCGAACACCAGCCCGACGCCATCGGCCTCTCCGGCCTGCTCGTCAAGAGCGCTCAGCAAATGGTCATCACCGGCAACGACTTGAAGGACGCCGGCATTGACGTCCCTCTCATGGTCGGCGGCGCAGCCCTCAGCGACAAATACACCAGAACCAAGATCGCCCCAGCCTACGGCAGCCTCACTCTCTACGCCAAAGATGCCATGACCGGTCTCAAGCTGATGCAGGACATCATGGACCCGGTCGCAAAACAAGCCCTGATCGACACCGATCACTCCAAGGCCACCGACAGCGTCCTCGCCGAACCCATGGGCAACCCCGAAGCCGCCCTCTCCACCGTCCGCAGCACCAAAGTCCGCCTCGACGTCCCCATGCCAACCGTCCCCTACTGGGACCGCAAAGTTCGCGATATCCCCCAGCTCAAAGAACTCTGGGAATACATCAACCCCTTCATGTTGTACGGCAAGAATCTAGGCTACAAAGGCAACTTCGAAGCCAAGCTAGCCGAGCGCGAACCGAAGGCCCTCGACATGTTCCACAAGGTCGAAGAGGTCAAGCAGTGGGCGAGCGAATTTCTCCGTCCCAAAGCCGTCTGGCAATTCTTCGAAACCGAGCGGGAAGGGAACTCAATCCACCTCTTCCGCAAGGGCGAATCAAGCCCCGTCCACACTTACAACTTCCTGCGTCAACCCAAAGAAAACGGCCTCTGCCTGAGCGACTACATCCTTGATCCCAAAGAAGGCCAACGCGACGCCATCTGCATGATGGCTGTTACGGCCGGAGGCGAATTCCGCGCCAAAGCCGAAGAAGCCAAGAACAACGGCGAGTACTTCAAGAGCGTAGCCCTCCTGGCGCTAGCGACAGAAACCGCCGAATCAACAGCCGAATGGCTCCACCGCCGCATCCGCGAAGACTGGGGCTTCGCCGACCCAACGAGCATGACCATGCAACAACGTTGGACCAGCCGTTATCAAGGCAAGCGCTACAGCTTCGGCTACGGAGCCTGCCCCAACATGGAAGATCAAGTGGCGTTGTTCCAACTCCTGAACCCCGGAGAAATCGGAATCACCCTAACCGAAGGCTACATGATGGAACCCGAAGCCAGCGTCTCAGCCCTGGTCTTCCACCACCCAGACGCCGCCTACTTCACCGCTGCCAGCGCCGAAGACCTCCCCGAGTCCTAAGCCGATTCTCTTCCGTCGGTGCAACAATAAAGCTGTGCCGACGATTCTGGTGATTGGGGCTTACCGTTTGTACTTTTATAGTCATGAGCCAAACGAGCCGCCACACGTGCATGTGGATCGCGATGACGATTCAGCAAAGTTTTGGTTGCATCAGGTCGCATTGGCTAGAAACCTTGGTTTTTCGCCTTCAGAACTACGCAAGATCCAGCGCGTGGTAGAAGAGAATCAACGCTACCTTTTGGAAAAATGGCATGAATACTTCCCAACCTAATCCCGGCGAAAGAGTCCGCCATGTCCGCTTCACGGATGACACAATCGCTGTCGATCTTCTGGATGGACGTACTATTGTTGTGCCGCTCGTCTGGTACCCACGCCTTCTCAACGCAACTCCTGCACAACGATTAAACTGGCAAAAGTGCGGCGCAGGCTTCGGCCTTCACTGGCCCGACTTGGATGAAGATTTGAGCACGGAAGGCATGCTCCGTGGCGCTCCCTCTGCTGATGCGATGCGTTCAATGACTGCCTAAACAGCCAAATCCCGTCAAGGCAGAGGCAATGGCAGCAGCAATGCGCATACTTACCTCGACTAGCCTTTAGTCCAAAACCCCCAAAGCCCAAAATCTAAAGCTGTACAAATCCAAGGGAGATCCATATGGACACGACCACCCAAATTTTCGACGCAATCCGCGACTACACAAATCAACGTGACACTCGCCGCGTCTTCCCCACCCAGGCAACCATCGATCAACTCGACACCCTCCCTCAAGCCCTCCCCGCAAACGGCCTACCTCCACACCAAATCCTCAATCTTCTGATCGCGACCGCCGCCCCCGCCACCGTCCTCACCACCTCCGGCCGCTATTTCGGCTTTGTCACCGGCGGCGCTCTCCCTACCGCCCAGGCCGCCAATATGCTCGCCACCGCCTGGGACCAAAACACCGCCCTCACCGTCATGTCCCCAGCCGGCACCAACATCGAACAAGTGGCCCTCAACTGGCTGGCCCAACTCCTTCACATCCCCGCCACCGCCGCCGGTGCCTTCGTCACCGGAGCCACCATGGCCACCTTCACCGGCATGGCCGCCGCTCGCCACGCCCTCCTCAAAGCCAAAAACTACGACGTAGAATCCCAAGGCCTCTTCGGAGCCCCCGAATTCCCTGTAGTTGTCAGTGAAGAAAGCCACAGCACCCTCTTCAAAGCTCTCGCCATGCTCGGCTTGGGGCGCGACCGCGTCCTCAAAGTCCCCACCGACGCCCAAGGCCGCATGACCCCGTCCCTCTTCCCCACACTCAACCAGCCCGCCCTCGTCTGCCTCCAGGCCGGAAACGTCAACTCAGGAGCAATGGACCACGCCCACCAACTGATTCCCCTCGCCAAACAATCCAATTCCTGGGTCCACGTCGACGGCGCTTTCGGCCTCTGGGGCGCAGGCGACCAATACGCCGAAGCCGACTCCTGGGCCACCGACGGCCATAAGTGGCTCAATGTCCCCTACGACAGCGGCATTGCTTTCGTCCGAGACCCGCAAGCCCTCACCGGCGCCATGGCCATCTCCGCCAGTTACCTCAATTCCGCCGGTGGCATCGAGCCCATGCACAAGTCCCCAGAGGGCTCCCGCCGAGCCAGAGGCATCGACGCTTGGGCCGCACTCCTCTCCCTCGGCGAAATCGGCGTCCGCGAGATGATCGACCGCTGCTGCCAGCATGCCCGCACCTTCGCCACAACCCTCAGCCAAAACGGAGTTCAAATCCTCAACGAGGTCAACCTGAACCAGGTCCTCGCCGCCCTCGACACCGACGAAAAAACCCTCGCCTGGATTGAAGCAATCCAGAACGAGGGGATCTGTTGGGCCGGTTCCACCCACTGGCACGGCCGCCGCGCCATGCGCATCAGCGTCTCCAGTTGGGCCACCACCAGCGAGGACGTAGAGCGAAGCCTCGCGTCGATGCTCCGCTCCCGGCTCGCCTAACTATCGAGCCATCGCAGGTACAAACTGCCGTTCCACACTCAACACACCCTTCTGACGAAGGCCCGTCAGCGCAAGGCCATAGCGGCCGCGTACGCCCGTCTTTTCAAAAATGTGTTTCAAGTGAATCTTCACCGTCCCAGGCCGGATCCCAAGCTCGCGAGCAATCTCTCGATTCTTCAGCCCGTGCTCCACCAGCTCCATCACCTGTGTCTCGCGCGGTGTCAGTTCAGACCGCGGATGACGATCTTCACGCGGCTGTTCACGGAACACAGAGTCTTCCATCCAGTTTTTGCCCAACACCACCGTACGAATGCAGTTCAACATGTTCGAAGGTGCCGTCGACTTCCGCAATATCCCTTTGGCCCCGGCCTGCAAGAACCGCAATGCCTCTGCCTCTGTCATCGATACACCCCAGACAATCGCCTTCGGCATCGGGCGCGTCTGGCTCGCAATTGGCGCATCATTCGGCGAGAACGACGAATTTCCCAATCTTTCCAGATCCTGTTCGGCCAACCGCAGGTCCTGAATCCAGTCCATCACAGCCTGCATGCCCAGGGCCTTGTCGATCAACACGACATCCGGGCGCTGCCGCCGTGAAATTTCCCGGCACAATGCCAGGTTTTCGCAAACTCCGGTAACACGGAGGTCGTTGGTCGAAGAAAGTACGGCTCGCACTCCCTCCACCGTCAGGGGTTGGGTTTCGCAAAGCAATACGGTCGCTTGCGATCCTGTTGCGGGGGGCATGGGTTGGGGCTGTGAGGAGATAAAATCCATCAAATTGCTTTCATTCACGATGAAGTATGCCTTTCGGGAACTAAGCTAGCTACGCTCTTTAGAAGCCGGACTAGCTTGGTGTAGTTTTCGGGTCTAGCCTTCCCCCAGGCCTAGGGGAATGTTTCGACTCGGGAAAGCTTATCGACTCGCATCTCCACCCTTTTAGTATTTTTTTCAAGATTTTCTTCTCTATCGTTTTTGCCCATTTACGACGATAGTTCAGTACGGGATAGATTCGTCATATTTAAGCCCTATGGAATCAAAGCTATGAGTAAGGTCGACATTTTTCAGAGCGCAGGTAGTTGGAAGTACCTTGTCATCTGCCCCTCTCAGGGCATCACCAAAGACCTCAACCACGCTCTCAGCAGCAAAATGAGCCAGGCTGAGATTCTCGAAATTCCCGTCTACCCCCCTAGCGCCGGACTGCTCGAAGTTCTCAGCGTTCAAAATCCCGATGTCTGCCTTGCCGATGTGGCCAGTGATCGCGAGCGTGGTCTCAACTTGATCAAAGAAGTCTCCTCCATGCAGCCCAAGATGCCAATCATCGCGGTTATGCCTGCTAACGACACTGATCTCATCCTCCGCTCGCTCCGCGCCGGTGCCTCAGAATTCCTCGTTCACCCTGTCTCGCAAGAGCAACTCGAAGAAGTTCTCGGTCGTATCGTCGCCAAGAACCCTCTCATCAAGGGCTCGGGCAAAGCCGGCCGTGTCATCGCTATTGTCCCTTCCAAGGGAGCCTGCGGTGCTTCTACTGTCGCCAGTGGGCTCACCTTCCACTGGAAGAAAAAATCCGGAAAAATCCTCCTCGCAGACCTCGACCCCCTCACAGGCACCCTCAGCTTTCTCCTCAAGCTCAAAAGCCAGTACAGCTTTATGGACGTTGTCACCCTCACCCAGTCTCTCGACCCTGATCTCTGGCGTAACCTCGTTGCCACCACCCAAAACGTCGACGTCCTCCTCTCTCCAGAAAGCCCGGTCGACGGTATCCATGACCTCATGGACGCCTCCGCCATCATTGATTACGCCCGTTGGCACTACGAAACCACCATCCTCGATACCTGCAGCGCCTACGGCCCCTGGAACCTTTCTGTCCTTCGGCTGGCAGACGAAATCCTCCTCGTTTCAACAAACGAGCTCCCTTCGCTCCAAGCCACGCAACGCGCCATCAGCTACATGGAACAAAATCGCATCGATCGTTCCAAGGTAAAGCTCATCGTCAATCGCTATAACCGCGATGTCGGCCTCAGCAAAGAAGTCATCGAAACCGCCATCCGCTGCGAAGTTTTTCAAGTGCTCCCCAGCGACTTTGAAGGCGTCCAGCGCGCGATGATCGACGGCAAGCCCTCACCCACAAGCTCTCCCTTCGGCAAGGGCCTCGCCCAGTTGGCCGAAAAAATGGGCGGTGCTGCAGATCCACCAAAGGCATCCAAGAGCGGTTCCTCTTGGGGCGGCCTCCTGAATCTCTTCTCCCGTGCCTCCAGCTAAACTGAAGGTTTGCCCGATTTAGATACCAATGCTGCCCGAGACTACCTGGCCCATAGATTGGCACTTCCCCCAGGTGCCATCCAGGTCGAAGAGCTCCTCGGTGGCGTCTCCAATTTAGTCTTCCGTGCCCAAATCACCGGCCAGCCTGACCTCATCCTCAAGCAATCTCTCGCCAAGCTCCGCGTCAAAGAAGACTGGTACAGCGATCGCACACGCATCTTCCGCGAAATAGACGCGCTCACCCTGCTCGCCCCCCTCGCCCCCAAAGACAGCCTCCCCACCGTCCTTTTCGAAGACCGCGATAACTTCCTCTTCGCCATGTCCGCAGCCGCTCCGGACGCCCCCACCTGGAAAGAAAACCTCCTCGCCGGCATCACTCAATCCACTCTCGCCGTTCAAGCCGCTCAGCTCCACTCAGTCTTCCTCCAGCCCCATCCCTCTCAACAACACTTCGCCGGTCTCGACCTCTTCGACCAGCTCCGCCTCGACCCCTACTACCGCTTCACCGCCACCCGCCACCCCGATCTAAAACCGCACTTCGACAGGGCCATCGAGCAATCCCGTACCCAGCTCCACGCCCTCACCCACGGCGACTGGTCCCCCAAGAATTTCCTCGTCAATCCCGGCCCAACGCTCTTTTCCATCGACTACGAAGTCATCCACCTCGGTGACCCCAGCTTCGACGTCGCCTTCCTCCTCAACCACTTCCTTCTCAAAGGCTGGCACCGCGCAAGAACCCGCGCCCAATACGCCGGCCTCGCCCTCGACTACTGGCGCAACCTCACCCACAAATTCGACTGGCTCGAAGCCGCCACCATCCGCCACCTCGGCTGCCTCCACCTCGCCCGTGTCGATGGCAAATCTCCCGCCGAATACCTAAGACCACCAGAACAAGCCCAGGTCCGCCGCTTCGCCCGCGACCTCATCCAGAACCCACCCCACACAATCTCAGAAGTATTTGAAATGCAAGCAGAGGCTTTCCATGAGTAACCCCACCATCCAGTCCATCCGCGCCTTCGAAGTCCTCGACAGCCGCGGCCGCCCCACCGTCGAAGCCCACGTCCATCTAAGCAACGGCATCACCACCACCGCCCAAGCCCCCTCAGGAGCCTCCACAGGCCTCAGCGAAGCCCACGAGCTCCGCGACGGCGATAAACTCCTCCACAACGGTCTCGGCGTCCAAAAGGCGGTCCACAACGTCAACACAGAAATCGCTAAAGCCCTCCACGGCCACGATCCCCTAAACCAAAACTCAATCGACCAAACCCTGATCGATCTCGATGCCACCCCAAACAAATCCCGCCTCGGCGCCAACGCGATCCTCGCCGTCTCCTGCGCCAACGCCAGAGCCGCCGCAGCACTCACCAATCAACCCCTCTGGACTTACCTCGCCGCACACCGCCAGCCCATCCTCCCGCTCCCGATGGTCAACATCCTAAGCGGCGGCCTCCACGCTGCAAAGGCAATGGAGTTCCAGGATTTTCTAGCCATTCCCCAAGCCGCCGATTCTTTCCGCCAGGCCATGGAATGGATCACCTCAATTCATCGCACTACTCGCGAGATCCTGGAAGAACAAGGTGCCTACTTCACTGGTGTCGCCGACGAAGGCGGCTGGGGCCCAAAACTCAAAACCAATGAAGAAGCCCTCAGCGTCCTAACCCAGGCCATCGAGCGAGCCGGCCTGCAACCCGGAACACAAGTCACAATAGCCATCGACGTAGCCGCCTCTCACTTCTACGAAAACAACCAATACCAGCTCCATTCAGAGCATCGTCACCTCAACGCCTCCGAATTCATAGATCTGCTAGCCACCTGGTGCAACAAATATCCGGTGGTCTCCCTCGAAGACGGTCTCGAACAAAACGCCTGGCAAGACTGGCCAACTCTAACCGCAAAACTAGGCCACAAAGCCCAAATCATCGGCGACGATTTCCTCACCACGAATCCAGCGCGCCTCGCCCGCGCCATCGAAACGAAAGCCGCCAACGCCGTCCTCGTCAAGATGAATCAAATCGGCACCCTGACGGAAACCTTCGAAGTGATAGACAAAGCCAGAGCCGCCAACTGGCGCGCCGTAATCAGTGCTCGCAGCGGCGAAACCGAAGACGCCTTCCTCGCAGACCTCGCCATCGCTTCCGGCATGGCCCAACTCAAGGTAGGCTCCATCACCCGCTCCGAGCGCCTCGCCAAATACAACCGTCTCCTCGTCCTCGAGCAAACCGAAGAGATCCCCCACTGGTCACAGGCCCGAAGCCTGCTTCCAGCTTAGGTGAAGGCAAAAACTCACATGAAAAAGACAGTTATACATGTGGCGCTCTTGGCTTTAGCTCTCTTGATGGTGCCGTTGGTAGCTTCGCGACTGGTGGAAGGTTGGAATTGGCCCCCGGGCGCTTTCGTCTTTACCTACGTCCTGTTTTTCGCGACAGGCATGGCTTATTCCCTGATCGCTCAAAAGAGGAACGCATGGGCTTACAAAGCGGCCGTTGCACTGGCTCTTGTCGCGGGCTTCATCCTGGGCTGGGCCACTATGGTCCATATGTCGGAAACGGAAAATCCCGTGAATTTGGTCTACTTCGGCGTACTCGCGGTGGGAGCGGTCGGCGCAGCGATCGCGCGGCTGGAGGCAAGGGGCATGGCGAATGCCTTATTCGCCATGGCGGCCGCACTCTCGCTGGCCTGGTTGATAACCCAGGTACTTACTTCCGATACCCCGGCCGGGCCTGTCTGGAATGTTGGCGTAATGCACGGTGGCTTCGTGCTTTTATTCACCGCATCTGGCCTGCTCTTCCGGCGAGCCAGCTTAAAAGCATAATCCGCTTCCTACTCCAGCAGATTAATCCAGCCCCGGCACTTCGCCGTTCCGCAAGAACACTTTACCTTCTCCTGATTCTTCCCGAAATGGTAATCGAGTGACAACTCCTCACCCTTCTCGATATCCCGCAAAGCAAAATAGAATACCCGCCGCTTCAGAATCCGCGACTCGAGACTCGGGTCGCAAGTATGATTCACAAACTCAGCCCCGCTCCCACCAACTGCCCCATCGATATACCAATAAGGATCGATCGTAAAAAGACAATGAATCTGGTTCGACTCCGACCGCTTTTTCCCCTCTTTGCGGCTCACCAGTTCACCCGTATATTCCATCACCTTCTTGCCCTTCGGTATCGCCTCAAGCGCAAACACACCCCATCGGTGGATCTTGCTCGGCCTCACCTCAAGCTGAAAGTTACAATACTCCGGTTTCAGTTGGGGACGTGCAACGCCCCCGCTCTTGGACTTCATGCGGTGCTTTAAAAGTCGTCTTCGGTTGACGAGGTCTTCTTGCCCTTGCGGCGCATGACGATAACCACAACGCACAATACCGCCAGTGCGCCGGCCACCAATCGAACTGTCATATCTGTATCCATCGATATCCTCCTAAACCATTCAAATAGGCTACTAGGCTACTAAAACATTTCCATGCTGGCAACTTGCATTCGCCCTCGGACGTCTTATAATTGCAGAAATCCTCAATTGAGGACGATATGTTTAGCGAGGTTCAAATGGATATTGTAGGCGAACGCAAATTCGTTGAAATTCCCGGCGACCGCACTCACGAGCTACCCCCGTTGCTAGTCCGCTCGACCCCGGTCAAGCGCCTGGACAAAATGATGCACATGGCTTCCGATATCGTCTCCTCCGACGATGTCCTTACCAACATGCCCCTGCTCGATCCCAAGCTTCAGCTCGAATTCGAGCGCCGCCGCATGGATCTGGCTCTCAATCTGGTCGACCAATATCAGACCTTCATGCACACCTGGGCCTGGGGTGATTCCATCCTCGAATGGATCCGGCAGTGCGAAACCACTTTCGAAACCAGATCAGACTTGCGTCCTCTCCTGCGCGCAGACGTCTGGCCCCACGCTGGCCGCAAAAGCTTCGTCATCCTGCTCGAAGACAAAGCCAAGAACCTCCCTACCACCGAGAATGTCAACCTCGAAGGTGCTGTGGGCTTGCGCCTCACCTTCCGTCAGCCGCCGCCAATTGGCTGCTTCAGTGACCAGTTCCTCTTCTACTTAAACGGCTCTCTGGCCCAAAGCGCCTACCAAACCTGGTCCGCCATGAATGCAGACCCAGTCTCGGATCTCCCTCCAGAGCGCTTCCACTTCGACGTCGTTACGATGTAACTTCCCATCGTCCGCACATTCCGCCCACGATCTTCCATTGCTTCCCAAAGCGCTTCCACGTGTGCGTAATCTTGATCCGCAACGGCGTCACCATGCCCCCGCGTTCCAGCGTCTCGACCACCCCATAATGCACTACCACCAGTCCCGGATAAATCGCCGCTCCCTGGTACTTCAACTCATAGTTCACCTTCAATTTCCCGTCCCGCACATCCTCCACCATTTTCCCCACTGCGCTCTTCCCGGCCGGCTCGAGCAGCGCGCATGGCCACCCTCGAAATTTTTCGTCCCAGAGCGATAGATACTTCGTCACCTCCCCACCCTTCAAGTACTGCCAGTAGTTCTCCTCCAGCGCCCACACTGCCGCCTCATCCTTGCCCATAGCCGCCCCAAAGGCGAACGCACTCGTCCAAAGCAGCAACAAAAGTTTCTTCATTCTGCAATCATCCATCATTTCCCTATCCAGCGCTTCCAGGGCCCCTCTAACCACATTCGTTTCCCGCAAACTCAAAGACCTCTACTGCCGAACCGGCCTCCTGCAGACCACCCTCACTTAGTTCGACCTCCATCCCCCATGAATTGATACCCTATTAATTCCACATGAAACTTGCCATCGTCGGCCTCGGCTTCATGGGCGCTACTCACGTCAAAGCCGCCCTCACCATACCCAATCTCCAACTCGCAGTCGTCTCCCGCGACCCCGATAAACTCAAAGGTGACCTCTCCAAAGTCTCCGGCAACCTCGCCACCACCGAAGCTGCCCTCGACTTCTCAAACCTCAGCACCTTCTCCACCTTCGACGAAGTCCTCGCCGACCCCTCCATCGACGCCGTCGACCTCTGCCTCCCCACCGCCCTCCACGAATCCTTCACCATCAAAGCTCTCCAGGCCGGCAAACACGTCCTCGTAGAAAAGCCCATGGGTCTCGACCGCGCCGCCTGCGACCGCATGCTCGCTGCCGCGAAACAAGCCGGCAAACTCCTCATGGCCGCCCAGGTCCTGCGCTTCTTCCCCGCCTACGACGCCCTCAAAACCTTCCTCAACGATTCAGGCCCAGTCCGCACCGCCACCTTCCGCCGGCGCTGTGCCGCCCCTGGCTGGGGCCCCTGGCTTAAAGACAAAGCCCAGTCCGGCGGCGGTGTCTTCGATCTCCTGATCCACGACATCGACATGGCCCTCTACCTCTTCGGCCAGCCCACCCACATTGAAGCCACCGGCCATGAAGATTTGGGCAACCAGATCGATGTCATCAACGCCAACCTCTTCTACCCCAACTTCACCGTCAACATCGCTGGCGGCTGGCACCACGGCGCTTTCCCCTTCTCGATGGAGTTCACATTAGTCGCCGAAAACGGCACCATCGACTTCCACTCCGCCCAGCCCAACCCTACTCTCTACGTCGCAGGTGAAGCTGCCAAAGAACTGACACCCCCGGCCCCCATTGATGCCTACCGCGAAGAAATCGCCTATTTCATCGATTGCGCCACCAACAACCTTGAGCCCACCCGCTGCCTGCCAGAACATTCCGCGCAGGCCGTATCTCTCGCTCACCTCTTACTCGAATCCCGCACTCGTCAAGGAGAAAAATTATTATGCCAACCCTAAAACCACTAGAGCTCGGAGTCATCTTCTGGGCACAAAACGACAAGCCCGCTCGCGAGCAAATCCAGGCCATCAAGGCCCTCGGCCTCAACTGCGCCCAGCTCGGCTGCTCCGGCGAATTCCGCTATATCGGCAAGGCCGCTGAATGGAAGGCTGCCGCAGAAGCGGAAGACTTCGCCCTCCTCGCCGTCGTCGCGGCCTACGACGGTGAAGACTACGCCGATATCCCCACCGTCGAGCGCACCGTCGGCTTCATCCCCCCGGCCACCCGCCTTATCCGCGAAGGCCGCACCCTCGCCCTCTCAGACTTTGGCCATGAAGCCGGCATCCCCGTCTTCGCCTGCCACGTCGGCTTTGTACCCCACGACAAATCGAACGAACACTACATCGAAGTCCAGGCCATGGTCCGCCGCATCTGTGATCATTGCGCCAAGAACGGCCAATTCTTCCATCTCGAAACCGGCCAGGAACCCGCCCATGTCCTCCTCGATTTCCTCAAAGACACCGGCAAGCCCAACCTCGCCATCAACTTCGATCCTGCCAACATGATCCTCTACGGCACCTCCGATCCGGTGGAAGCAATGGAAGTCCTCAAAGGCCACATCCGCAGCGTCCACGTGAAAGACGGAGAATGGCCCACCGCCCCCGGCCAGCTCGGCACCGAGAAGCCTCTGGGGCAGGGAAGCGTTGGCATGCCCAGCTACATCGCCAAGCTCAAAGAAATCGGCTATACCGGCCCCCTTGTCATCGAACGCGAAGGCACGACCCCCGAGATCTGGACCGAGAACATCAAAGGCGCCATCGCCCTCCTGAACTCCATTGTCTGATCTGCTGCAAAAGATGGGCGTCAAACCCGAATCCCGAGTCTCACTACTCGGGGTTCGGGACCCCAACTTCCTGCGTGCAATCCTCCCACAAGTAGCCAACCCCGCCCAGCACCGAGCCGCCAAAGAATCAGACCTGATCTTCCTCGGCGTGGAATCCGAAGGCCAACTCAAACGCCTCGACCCTCTCAAGAAATACATGATCCCCAAAGGCGCAATCTGGGTCATCTATCCCAAAGGTCAGAAGCACATCACCCAGGCCCAGGTCCTCGACGCCATCAAAGCCGCCGGCCTCACCGACAACAAAGTCTGCAGCTTCTCAGAAACCCACACCGCCCTCCGCGCCTGCATCCCCGTCGCCCAGCGCTAGCCTCATTAACCACAGCCCGGGCAACGCAAAATCCCCAGAAAACGTGACACTTACCATTCCCTGACTTGAAAACGAATTGCACCCAGATCGAAATACAATAAAAACGATCATGGCGTTACCCAAATCACTCCCCACCCTTCGCATTGGGTCCATGGGCGATTCCGTCGGCCTCCTCCAGCAGGCTCTCAATCTTGCCCCCTCCAGCCAGCCACGTCTCGACTCGGATTCGCAATTTGGATCAAAAACTCACAACCGTGTCATGGAGTTCCAGGGCCAGCGTCAAGTTGCCCGCGACGGCGTCGTAGGCCCTGTCACCTGGGGCCAGCTCGAACCCTTCGTTAAATCGGTTCTTCAAATGATCGATCAGGTTGTACCTGTGAATCAGGACGACGAAGCCAAGCGCCAGCGCATCGTTGATATCGCCCAGTTGGCTTTTGAAACCTGGGGCTGGGGCGAATTTGGCCAAGTCACTCCCGACGGTTCCCAGCGAATCGCAGCTGCTCGCGGTTTCGGTCCATCCTTTGGCTTATCTCGCGCCCGCCAGGGTGGCATTGCTCTCGCTTCCATCTACGCCATGGCCTCCGCCGGCGGATCCAACTGTCTTTCCATCACCAAAGAATTGGAAGATGTCTACCAGCTCGATGGCGCCACTAACCCCCAGCGCCGCTTCCTCATCAACCAAAAGGACATCGGCTCCTGGTGCGGAATTTTCACAACGTATTGCTATCGCGCCGCCGGCTTCAAGGTCACCTGGGATGATGTCAAGAATCAGCGCAAAAAATACTTCGATCACATCGCTGGAAACGCCGCTGTTCGCAAAGGGGACATCGGCGTTTACGACAAAAACCTCAACCATCACTTCCTGGTCATCCAGGATTCGGCCCCTGGCGAGCACGTCTATTCCATCGATGGCAACGTCGGCAACCCCGCCGAAAAAGACGTCCATCCCTGGAACAGCGTCATCGCCAGGCGCTTCTATCTCCGCACCACACTCACTGCAAAAAGCGGTAAGTTCCTCCGCCCCAAATTTGCCGCAATGTGATTACGGCTTATCATCCCGCGAGCTGCCCTTCATTTCCCTGCGTAGCTTCAGATAGTCGTCAAACTTTCTGCTCTGCTCGGGCGTAAGCAACTGTCGTATCTCGGCATCTTCAGTCATCTGGATTTGCCGCAACTCCGCAGTCAGCCGGTCCACAATCCTCTCCTGCTCGGCTAATAGCTTGCTGTCATTGGCCAGCTTCGCCCGCACCATCTTTCGCCTCTCGGCATTGCGGTCCTGCCTCTTGGCCGCAAACGGCTTCTGATGCTTCATCTCGATCTCTTGCACGGCCTTGGCTTGGTCCATGCTTAAGCCCAGCGCACTCTTCAAAGACTGGTCCGCCATCAGCGCTCCAGCCAAAACAATCAAACTCAGATATTTCCGAATCATAAGAATCACCTCTGATCTACTAAGCACCGTCAGAAGACAAAGATCGTCATCAATCCATGACAAAATCACAAGATGCGTCAAGTCATCGCTTCGGTCTTTCTTGCCCTCTCCCTTTACGCCCAAAACTCCGGCATCCAGGGCAACGTCTTCGATACCTCGGGTGCCATCCTCACTCAAGCCACCCTCACCCTCACCAACACAGCCACCGGAGTCGTCACCAAGTCCAACACTAACGATAAGGGCTTCTACCTCATCCCGCTCCTCAACTCCGGCCTCTACAAACTCGAATGCCTCGCCCCCGGCTTCTCCAGCCAAACCGTCAGTGAGTTCCGTCTCGAAGTCAACCAGACCGCCCGCTTCGACTTCACTCTCAAACCCGGCGCCGTCACCGAATCCGTAAGCGTCTCCGCCTCAGCCGTCCTCCTCAACACCGAAACCACAGAAGTCGGCCAGGTCATCGACGGCAAGCGAATCCTCGAGATGCCGCTCAACGGCCGCAACTATCTCCAGCTCGCCCAGTTCACCGCCGGCGTCCTTCCAGGTGGCGGCCAGAACACTGGCAGCCGTGCTCGCGATGAAGGCGCCTTCGCTGCCGTCGGCATGCAAATCGCCCAGAACAACATCCTCCTCGATGGCAACGACAACAGCTCCCGCACCTCCGGCGGCCCCCTCGGCTTTGAAGCCCAGGCCGTCAAGCCCCCAGTCGATGCTGTCAGCGAATTCAAAGTAGTCACCAACAACATGAGCGCCGAATACGGCTACCGGGCCGGCGCAAAAATCATCGTCAACACCAAGTCCGGCCAAAACGATTTCCACGGCTCTGCCTACGAATTCCTACGCAATCAAAAACTCGACGCCACCAACTTCTTCGCCAACCGCAGCGGCGCTAAAAAGCCCCTCTACCAGCAGAACCAGTACGGAGCCACCCTCGGTGGCCGCATCATCAAGAACCGCACCTTCTTCTTCGGCTCTTACCAGGGCACCCGCATCCGCCGTGGCCAAAGCTACATCTCCTCTGTCCCTTCACGCGACATAGTCGAGCGTCTCGACTTCAGCGCCCAGCCCGCCATCCGCCGCAACATCTACGATCCGCTCACCCTCACCGGCACCGGTGCCACCGCCACCCGTCAGCAATTCCCGGGCAACCGCATTCCCGAAACCCGTCTCGATCCTGTCTCAAGACAAATCGTCCGGCTCTACCCGGCCTCCAACATTGCCGGTCTCGACAACGCCCCTCTCAACTTTTTCTTCTCACCTAAAGACTCCGATAACGCTAACCAGTACGACACCCGCGTCGACCACAACATCTCAGCCAAGCACCGCTTCTTCGCTCGCTACTCCCTTCGCGATCAATTCCGCAACGAGAATGGCACCCTCCCTTATCCGGTCATGGGTGGCCAGGGCCAAACCGTCGATCTCAAAGGTCACAACATCGCCGCCAGCCTCTCCAGCACCTTCACAGCCACTCTCTTCAACGAACTCCGCTTCGGTTACTCCAAGTTCGACACCAAGTTCGACATCCCCTTCACCGAAAATCTCAACCCCGGCTTCGGCATCAAAAACTCTCCCGGCGAAGTCTTGAACGATGGCCCCAACACCGGCTTCTCTCTCTTCACCCCAGCGGGTTTCACCGAGGCCGGCCCCCGCGCCTTCTGGCCCAACTTCAATAACCTCGACAACCGAATGATTTCAAACGCCCTCTCCTGGCAGAAGGGCAAACACATCCTCAAGTTCGGTGGCGAATACCGGCGTCTCAATATCTTCCGCAATGCTGCCCGCTTCCGTCGCGGCCAGCTCGCCTTCAGCGGCCAGTTCACCTCACAACAACCCAACAATGGCGCGAGCCGCGGAAACTCCGGCAACGGAATCGCCGACATGCTCCTTGGCTGGGTCTCCGGCGGCACCTTCGGCAACAACCAGGGCGAAAACATTGTCGCCCCCTACATGGGTGCCTTCATTCAGGATGATTGGAAACTTTCCTCCCGCCTCACCATCAACCTCGGCCTTCGTTGGGAAGCCTTCCCCAAGGGCACCTTCCCGCAAGCAGACAAGCAAAGCGTAGGCCGCTTCCTCCCCGCCCAGGGCACCATCGCCTTCCCAACATCCGATTCTGATTGCGGCTGCAAGAACGACTACAACAACTTCGCCCCCCGCGCCGGTCTTGCCTTCCAACTCAATTCAAAAACCGTCATCCGCGCCGGCGGCGGCATCTTCTACGGAGAGCCCAATAGCCTTTCCACAGAAGGCACCAACTTCCGCGCTGGCCCACCCCGCTCGCAAGATATCGCTATCCAGACCAACTTCGAAACCACGCCCGTCTTCGTTCAACAGGGCTTCCCGGCCTTCTCCAACACACAGCTACTTCCCAACGCCGCGGTTTTTGTCTTCCCTGACTTCCGTGGCACTCTTTATGCCTCCCAATGGTTCCTCGACCTCCAACGCACCCTCCCGCTCGACACCCTGGTCACCATCGGCTACCAGGGCACCAAGGGTACCAACCTGCACGCTATTCGCAACATCAATCTCCCCTCCACTCCCTCGGCCACGGTTCCCGCCAACCAGCGCCTTGTCATCCCCAGGTTCTCTAGCGTCAGCTATCACGAGAACTCTCTTAATTCCGTCTATCACGCCCTCACCCTCAAGGCAGAAAAACGCTTCTCTAAAGGCTTCACCTTCCTCACCTCCTTCACCTGGTCCCGCAACATGGATTACGGCAACGAGGACCTCCTCGACGGTAGCCCCGGCGCAGTCACCCCCTATGACCTCCGCCGCGAGCGAGCACTCTCGACACTCAACCGCAAGCTCGGCTACGCCCTCTCCCTCGTCTATGAAATCCCCACCGGCAAAATGTCAGGCCCTGCCAAATGGGCCCTCGCCGGTTGGCAACTCGGTGGCATCGTCTCTGCCCACAGCGGCCTACCTGTCAGCCACTCTATCAACGTCAACAATCAGAATCTCGGCGGAGCCGTCCGCGGCGATTGGGTCCGCAACCCCAACCTCCCGGAATCTGAGCGCACCATTGATCGTTACTTCGACACCGGCTTTGTTGTTCCCAGCGCTCCCGGCGTAGTCTCTAATGCAGGCCGCAATCTGATCATTGGGCCGGGCCGTCAGAACGTCGACATGATGGTCTCCCGCACCTTCAGAATGCCCTGGGAAGGCCACGCCCTCCAGTTCCGCTTTGAGGCCTTCAACGCGCTGAACAAGGCCAACTTCGCCAACCCCAACACCGGCGTCGGCACCCCGGCCGTCGGCAGAATCAACGCCGCCGAAGACCCCCGCCGCATCCAGTTCGGCCTCAAGTACAACTTCTGAGCATAGGCCGCAGAAAAGTGCGCGGCAGTATGAAAGATACATCCAGGCGAGCCTCGGTGTTCAATCAGTAACTGCATCAATGGTGCTTGTGTACCAAGTGCTCACGATGCTTTTCCAGGTCGGCATTCTGGATAGACCCTCTCAAAGACTTCAGCACAGGCGGCTTTTCCGAATCCTCAAAATTATCAGCAATGGATTTCAGGTAAGCCCCCACGATCGTCGGTAAAGAAAGGCCTCGTGATTTCGCATAGCGCTTCGCACGCTCAAGCACTTCTGCGTCTACCCTCAGAGTAATCCTCGGCATATCATAATTATCCAGGATGACCGCCATGCCAAACCTCGACCGCCCCAAATCAAACCCCTGGCTCCTCAAAACCCCGCCAGGCACCTCAGACTACACTATGCACACAGACGAGAAAGACGGCCAAAAGATCCTCGTCTGCACCGTCGGCAAAACCGTCCTCCACTATGACGCAAGGTGTATCGACGATCTCCACGCCATGCTCAAAGCCGCCGGAGACTGGGTCGATCTCGGCGGAGCCGACGAACAAAAGCCAGCCAAAGACGGCACCGTCGAGGCCTGGGGTCGCTCACCCAACAATCCAATCGGCGGCTGGTACGGCTTGAAGAAAGGCCTCCGAGGCCGCTTCGGCGTCTACCTCCCACCACTCATGGAAGCCCTCGGCCTCTGCGAACTTGAACACAACCCCAAGAACAACAGGATGAGGGCCAAATAAGCAGGTTCGCCGTGACCCCGCGATCCTGGATACCTCTCACGCAACGAAGTCGCCATTCTGGCTCCCCGCCGACCGCAAATGGCACTGCACCCAGGGAATCGTCGCAAAACACACTTGAGTTGCCAACCCCGCTACGCCTGATGTTGACGCAAATTTTGCAAAGTAACGATCAACAGCTTCGCCAAACATCAAAACCGAGAATCCCAGCTCAAGCGCCATAAGCATCGAGAAGGCAACCACTCCCATCAGAATTCGTGCGCGGGAATCGAGGCTCACATGGAAACGCCGCGTGCACCACAACGAAACTTGCCAACTCACCGCCAGAACAACCGGTGCCTCAATTAATACAGCCAGGAGGTCCCCCACCTGCGGAGCAATCAGCGTTACTCGAATTGCACCTGCGGCAAAGGCAAATGTGAACACACCTGCCGTATATGCGGCCCCTGCCAAAAACGCAGATCGCATTCCCATAAATCTGGATTCTCCTATGGATTGACACCATCGAGCTCACAATCATTTGCAAACCGAGCGGCCAACGCCTTCTTGATCCCGAAGTACCGCAGCAAAAAAGCCCCCTCATCCATCCGCTTCCGCCGCAGCCACGCCGTCACCTCTTCATTACACTTACTCGCATTGCAAGACCCGCAAGCTGGCACAATGTTGTCCAGCGTATATCTCCCCCCGCGAGACAAAGCCAGCACACAATCCTTCTGAAAAGCCACCCCCGGAGAACCGCAATACGCACACCCGCTCCAAGCCTCTTGGATCGCTCCCCACTGCGCATCACTCAGGTCATAATCCGCCTGATCCATCCGGCGCTTCCGCCTCCGCGCCGCGCGAGCCCTGCGACTTTGACTCTTGGCCATTTCTATAGCCTATTCCAGCAACGCCTCCCAACTACGCTCAACCTATCGGCAGCAAACGGATTCGCAGCTTTTCACCCCAATCCACACTGACAATTGCTCCAACTTCTAGATCTTTGCTGCTGGCTGTCAGAATTCGACAAAGCTGCTCTCCCCTTACCTCAGGTGTCAGAGGCTCGCCTCTAAGCAACACAACGCTAGGCCCTGTCCCTCTCGTATGGGCGAGAAGTTGAGGAAAATCCATATCGTTGGTTACAACTATCCAACCCTCGATTCGAGCCCATTCAGCGATCTTCGCGTCGGTCGACTTAGGATCACCGATTCTCGACCAATGCTCCGCTTCCCATCCACGGTCCCGGAAGACGCTGGTCCACTTCGGGGCCAGATTCATGTCGATGACCAATCGCATCAGCTCGCCAGGCGAACTTCATGGCCCTGAGCTAACTGCGCCGCAAATCCAAGCGACTCAAAAATATCCTGTTCTTCTAGATAAGGAAAATCGTCTAGCAGGTTTTGAATTGTTCGGCCAGCACTCATGGCTTCGACGATCATGCCTACCGTCACCCGCATCCCGCGGATGCAAGGTTTCCCCCCCATAACTTCAGGATCGATAGTGATTCGCTCAAATCGCCTCATGTCATAAGTCTAATTGCGTTCACAGAAATTTTCAAAAAATCTTCTCCCACCAAATCAACGATTTCCCGTACGAACGAACCAAAGTGACTACCTGCGTAGAGATACCCTATCCACCGGGAGCAATCTCCCACTCAAACAGCAATCACAAGGACTCAACGACCATGGCATCAGCCGCTCAAACTCTCGCAAATCAGGAAAACGCAAAACTCTCTACCGGCCCCAGAACCGAGGCCGGCAAACAGAAATCCTCCTCCAACGCCTACCGCCACGGCCTCCATGCCACCAGCGAAAAACTCTTCGCCTCGAGCCCCGAAGAGCGAGACCACTACGAACAAATCAAAGCCAATCTCCTCTCCGAAACCCTCCCGCGCGGCACCGCCGAAGAACTCGCCTTCGAACAATACGCCTACGCCAGCTTCCAGTCCCTCCGCGCCCAACGCATCGAAGCCGAATCCCAGGACCGCTGGCTCGAAGACCCCGACAACCACCTGCGCTTCGCCCAGATGGAACGCACCATCAAACTCGGTGCCCTCTTCGAACGCCGCGCTGCCAAAGCCCTCAAACAACTGCAAGACCTCCAGCTCCACCGCCTCGCCTCCGTAGAAGTGATCGCCGAACTCGAAGACTCCAAAGTTCAGGCCCAAATCCCCACCTCCATGCCGATGGCCAAAATGCGCCTCAGCCATCTCCGGCGCGAAGATCCCGGCTACATCGGTCTCAGCATTGCCTACGGCTCAAGAAACGAAATCAACAGAACGAACCCAATCGATTCCTCCTGCATCGAACCAATTGGCGATAATAGAGAGAGAGAACCTGAAATCAAATGAATTGGAAGTTTTTCTGG
>JALHNH010000067.1:0-848 GCA_022843625.1 Bryobacter sp.
GTGAATCGACATTTGAACATGTTCACACTGGTGGCTTTGGGCACCGGCGCGGCGTACTTCTACAGTGTCGGCGCGCTTCTGCTTCCCGGGCTCATTCCGGAGTCCTTCCGGGAGATGGACGGCGATCTTGCTGTCTATTTTGAGCCCGCTTCAGTCATCGTCACATTAGTGCTCCTCGGGCAGATGCTAGAGCTACGCGCTAGGAGCCAGACCAGCGATGCGCTGAAAACCCTACTGGGGCTGGCGCCGAAGACCGCACGCGTTGTCCGAGACGACGGGCGCGAAGAGGACATTCCACTGGACTTTCTAGTCGTCGGCGATCGACTGCGAGTCAGACCGGGCGAAAAGGTGCCCGTTGATGGGATCGTTCTGGAAGGCTTCAGCACTGTTGACGAATCGATGGTGACCGGCGAGCCTTTGCCGGTAGAGAAAACACCAGACGACCGGGTGACCGGAGGGACGATCAACGGCACAGGTGCTTTTGTCATGCGTGCCGATCGCGTCGGGTCCCAGACACTGCTGTCGCAAATCGTGCAGATGGTCGGCGCTGCCCAGCGGACGCGCGCGCCAATTCAACGCCTCACCGATGTAGTTGCCTCTTACTTCGTGCCCGCAGTTATTTTCATCTCTGCCATCACTTTTGTTGTGTGGACGATCTGGGGACCAGAGCCAAGACTGGCCCATGCGCTTGTCAATGCCGTGGCCGTGCTGATCATAGCCTGCCCCTGTGCGTTGGGTTTAGCGACGCCGATGTCGGTAATGGTTGGTACGCGGAGGGGCGCTCAGTCCGGTGTCTTGATTCGCAACGCGGAAGCCTTGGAAATGCTGGAGAAGGTCGACACCCTTGT
>JALHNH010000067.1:858-28462 GCA_022843625.1 Bryobacter sp.
TACGCTGGTGATCGACAAGACCGCGACGCTTACCGAGGGAAAACCTAAGCTGCTGACGGTTGAGTGTTTGGATGGCCATCAAGTTTCCGAGATGTTACAGCTGCTGGCCAGCCTTGAGCAGGCCAGTGAGCATCCCCTCGCCGGCGCAATCGTGGCAGGTGCAAGGGAACGCGGATTGCAACTCACCAAGGCTGAGAGTTTCAAGTCCGTCACGGGCAAAGGTGTCACGGGCATGGTTGGGGGCCGAGTGGTGGCCGCCGGCAGCGCAAAGCTACTGGATGCGCTATCCGTTGATCCTCAGTTCCTGATTAAGCGGGCCGAGGAGCTTCGGTTGCAAGGTCAAACCGTGATGCTTGTCGCAATCGACGGCAAACCGGCCGGCCTTGTGGGTGTTGCCGACTCCATCAAGGCCTCCGCCCTTGAGGCGATCCAACTGCTCAATGCCGAAGGGATTCGCCTCGTGATGCTCACCGGAGACAACCAGACGACGACCGAGTGGGTCGCAAGCAAGCTCGGGATCGACGACATCCATGCGGAAGTGTTGCCGGAAATGAAGGCCGAGTTCGTCAAGCGGCTTCAAGCAGAGGGCCGTATCGTTGCCATGTCTGGAGACGGGGTGAACGACGCCCCCGCATTGGCGCAGGCGCATGTGGGTATCGCTATGGGCACGGGGACCGATGTGGCCATGGAAAGTGCCGGTGTAACTCTTGTGCAGGGGGATCTTCGCAGCATCGCAAGAGCGCGTCGGCTCAGCCGGGGCACGATGCGAAACATCCGGCAAAATCTCTTCTTCGCCTTCTTTTACAACGTGCTCGGCGTCCCGATTGCGGCGGGTGTGCTCTATCCGTATCTCGGCTTGCTCCTGAGTCCAATGCTCGCAAGCGCGGCGATGACGTTCAGTTCTTTCTCGGTGATTATGAACGCGCTCCGGCTCCGGCGTCTGGAACTGTAGCGCCCGCGATTGGGCTTATGAATGAAGCCGACGCAGCCGGTGCATTGGAGACTGTACCCGACCCCCGGGTGGTGAGCATGGTCCAAGTGTCCATGCTTTCGCGCATACTGGCACCACTCTCTCATCGCGGACGTCGGGCGCTAGAGACGCTAAGGGCTTCCGGCCCCAGCAGGAGGAGCATCATGTTAGAGACTGGCCGCGCCAGGGGCGGGTTCACGCCCGGCAATATCGACTCTCTTCACGAGCCGGTCTAGTACCCGGTGATCGGCTCCAAACTTGCAGATCGCGTCACAGTGCTCCGCCAAATCAGAAAACAAGAGGTACGAGGGCTGGGGCCGGCCGGTAGCAATGAATGAAGGGCGTTTCAATTGAGCCACAACCTCCTTCTCCCGGCCATCGGGCACAACGAGACAGAGGCGAGTCTGGTGGTCAGGCAAGGCCAGTGCCAAGTCGCTTAGCCTCAATATCCCAGAGTAGATCGAAGTGCTCTTCTCGACTTCGAACGCGCCTATGATGCGGTTGGTGCCCTTTTCGAGCCAGAGAACATCGATCAGCGCGATCGTGTTACACACCTCGGGCTCCAGGGCGAGGGCCGGCAGGCAGGGCAAGCACAACTGGGATAACTGAATGCCATTGAAGGATCGGCTTCGATCGTTCACCGCAACCACGGCCTCATACCCCAGCGAGGTGCCGACCCTGGACAACAAATACTGCATCTGCGTGTGGACCTGATTCTGGGCCAAGTCATCTTCGACTGCGAGATGACGACGGCGACGGACGGTCTCTAGCTTCTTGCGCTCTTCATCGAGTACCAATTCCGCATTCTCTTCCAAGACCAACCTGCCTGCACCGATCTCGAACAACAATCCCGAAATTGCGCCGAGGTCTTTCGACAACGCGGATCGGAACTGTTCGTTTGCGGCAATCAAATGGTCGCGCATGTCAAGGTAGCTTTCCCACGAGCCCAGTTTGTTCTTTGCTCCGAAGAGCAGGTTGAAACCGTTCAACATCGCAGTGTTGAAGGGTGGCATCACGGTCGGATGCAGGAAATAGAGGATATTCGCGACGGCGGGGCCTAACCCTTTGATCTGGAAACCGGAGAGTCGCGTGATTTCCCGCAGGATTTGTTCGTCGCGGGAAGCGGCCATGCAGTTCTCTAGGAATTGACCGAACGCTTGCTTGTTCGCTTCATTTTCATAGATGTCGGGAATCCGCAGTTTCGGTTTCCAGTAGAAGGCGTGCGCCGCTCCTTCAAACACTTGCTTCTGTTCCGTGATGCAATTCAGGACAAATTCCAGTGACGTTCCGCGAAAGTCGTTGCCGAACCGATTGCCCCGGATGTCCGCTACAACGGCTTCCACACCGCGGCGAATGCTGCGGAATGCCTTCAGCCGGTCGGTGTTGTTCACGAACCATGTGTTGTAGACGGACTCCGGATCCGATCTGTAGACGTCCACGATCTTTAGGAATCGATTTTGGTGGAGCACTGGAGACCTCTCGCCCTCGACGAGATACCTTCAGTGTAAATCGAAGAGCTGTATTGCGGGCTCAGTGTTATCAACAGGGCAACAGTCGCCGGTGCCGACCGGCGGCGAGACTCGCTCCGCGGAGTGGCCTTCATTCATTCGAAACTCCCTTATGCCCGTGCGGCCCAAACCTGTGAGAAGGCGTACTCGACCGATTCCAGGGGCAACTTCGTGACACATTGGGGCCCGGTCTAGTGTTTGTGGCCGGAAGCCTGCGGGCCGGCACGAGGGGAGTTCTGCCGGGCGACGGGGCGCGCAACTCGTTCGGCCACGAAGTCCCCGTCGGCCGTAACGCGGCAAGTCACACTCACGACATCTCCAGTGCGAAAGCCTGCTGGATTGAGACGTTCGCTGAAAAGGATCGTGCGAACCCCACGCGCCAGTTCCAGCTCCATCGACTCGGCGCCAATCGCCGAGATCCGGCCCGTCAGCACGATCTGCTGGGTGGGCCGCGATCCACACCGGGCCCAAGCCAACTCCGCGGCGGCCGCGGATGCCACGCCCGCAAAGAATGTTCTTCGAGTGTTCATCTCAGTTACCTCCTCGTTTGATCGGCGATCGAGGTCAGAGAGCCGACGGACCGCCAAGGGACGAAATACGTTCCGGCTCTCCGCAAAGAGAGAGGGGCAGGAAAAGGTGGACTTTCAGGTAATGTGGCCGGGCTAGTTCCACCGGAAGAACACCCCCGCCGCTGTTCGGCCGTACCAGCCGATGTCAATCGCCTTCACCGCCCGGAAATCCAGGAAGACACCCACGTTGCGCCCGATCTTGCAGTCGATGCCGCCGCCTGGGGAAGCGGCAAACTTTGCGGTGGTCCGTCCGGTGTTTGTGGCGGAGCCCATCATCCCGGCCGATCCGCCCATCATGCCGGACTGTCCTGCGGCCGAGGCCGTGACGGCGCCGGCGGTCAGTGCACCGTAGGGCGTAACGCGCGAACGATTCGCCGCCGAGATCCGGACACCGCCCATTACTTCATGCCGCCGGGCGCTGTACATCCCGAGGCTGTTGTTTGCGTAACTCCCCGTGACGGCAAGTACCCTGTTGATCCCAAACGCGACCTCGGTTCCCACTGTTGGTGCGACTGTATCCATGGAGCCAGAGTTGGAGCCGAAACTCACACCTGCGAACCCCCTCAGTTCTCCACGACCTCGATTCAGGTCCTGTTCCTGCGAAAAGGCGAATGCGATGAACAGCGCGCCGCAGAAAAGCGATTTGATGAACATGGTTCACAACTCCTATTGCCTTCTGGCCGTAAGATCGTGCAAGGCACAGCAAGGCGGAAGCGGGGCTTGCGGAGCCCCGCCGCCGGGTGCAATGCGTTCTGAGCGGCTTAACGCGGCGGAATTCCCACCATCGTCTGGCCGACCTTGACCTTGAACTTCAGCCTGCCGTCGGGCAGGAAAGCATAGAGTGTCTTTTCGCCTGCCGGGATCGAGTCCCGGTCATCGGCGTTGCTGCCCCCGCTCGGCATCTCCATCCCCGTGACGTAGATGACGTAGTCTGCCGGGTTCAGTCCGGTGCTGACCACCTGCGGCGCACCGAGAATGTCCGAGTCGACCTGCACCGTTGCCATGATCGTTGCCGATGTTGCGGTGGCCGAGATCACCAGGAGCCGGGACTTGGTGGACTGGGCGGAGTTGCCCGGATTCATCATCCCGCCGCCCTGTTGGCCCTGTGGCATCATTTGGCCGTCATCGAGTCCGAGGAAGAGCTTGCCGTCTTTTCCCACTACTGGTTCCGATACGTGGCTGCCGGTCAACTCCAGCCTCCAGCGGATGGTCCCGTCAGCCGGGCTGATCGCGGCCAGTTCCTGCTTGAAGGCATACTGCTGAGACGGGTTGCCTGGCGTCATCGGAGCCTGTACCTGAACCGGACGGACAACATAGACGGTGCCGTCCGGGCCGACCGTGAGATCGTTCATCATCCCGTTGCCCATGCCCGAACTCATCATCCCGTTGGCGCCCATCATTCCGGTGCCCGTGCCCGGCTGGCCGGACCCGTGCATTCCTCCGTTTCCAGCGCCGGAGCCCATCCCGCCGCCCATCTGGGCCAACGCGATTGTGCTGAGCAGGGTCAGAGTCACTACTGAAACTGCTGCGATGCGGATTTTGTTGATCATTGCGAATCTCCTTAACTTCTTGCGCTTGCGATTACACTTTCCGGAATGCACCGCTCGTACCAAACACAAGTCATTGATTCTGCGTGTCGGTGCCGGTGGTTTGAAGTTTTGACCGGTCAATGCGGGCACGCCAACTGTGCCCACCGCGCCACAACGCCAGCCCATTTCGATCACTCGAAGGCCCGGGTTCTCCATTTCGGAGATAAACTGCTTGCGGCTGAGGTGAGGGCTGACGTTGAGTTACTCCGCCGCAGCCTCCAGATCTATCGCCTCCATGCTGTGTTCGGCGCGATTTAGATCAGATTAGACTGCTGGCGGGCGCGGGCCGCTCGAAGATTCGAGCGTAACGGCGTTGGCTTCAACAATCAGAACGACGACGATGTGGCCGCCGGAGAAATACACCTCGAGGTGTTCAGTTCGAACGGACGCCTTCGATACCGCGTCAGGCTCGGTGGGCACGAAGGGCGTCCAGAAAATTTGCGAGACAGCGGCGCACGGCGATGTTCCAGATCGGACAGGGACTGGCCGAAATTCTCCAACCCGCCGTCTGGATTGGCTGTCGAATCAATTCACCGCTCATGGCCAAGCGATTGCTAAGAACGTGTAGGTGACGCGATGCGCACGGATTGGAACAGCGACTGGGTTCTCAAAGGAACCCACTCCCAAGCGAAGGAGCGCGTACGAAAGGCTCTGAACAGTCTTGGCCTCGAAATGGCGTTCGATGCCGACCTGGCGGAACTGGTTCAACGGCGAACTGGCGTCCGGCTTTCAAGAATCAGTGTGTTCGGCGTCTGTTGCCCGTTCCTGCTACTCGAAGGAATCGGGGCGGATCCCGCTGCGGCGTTGTTTCAGCCCATGCACCTGGTGATCAGTGAGTCTCGGGGCTCCGCGGTGGTTTCAATTGTGTCGCCGGCGGCGTTGCGCACCTCCGGCGTGCCACCAGTGGTCGCTATCCCGATTCATCGTACGTTGAGCCGCTTGGCCCAGGCGCTGGAAGGCGCGGGGGCGAGACGAATAGTTACCCGTCGGGTGGAAGACGCCCCTGAGGATGGTCCAGTCCAACTCAAATATGAGGAAATCCGGCTGCGATGAAGCGCTCGAAGCGAAACAAACTCACGCTTGAAGAGCGACGGACTATGGCGTTGGTCTTTGCCGTGCTCGCAGTGGCATGCGGATTCGTCGTCTGGATTCACCTCAGGTGGCACGAATTCTTACCACCGTCGGATGTCAACGTGAGAATCGACCCAGATGGGCGGTTACGCACGCGAGAGATACGGATAGGCGGCGAGGCCCGAATTGTCCGAGCGGAGGGTTCCAGTGGTTAACAGATCAGGCTTTATGTCGATCGCTCCGATGCTGGGAACCCACGGGTGACCCTAACCGCCTGTCGCCGGTGCAACGCGGCAAAGCCCAGCCAGGTTCGGCGAGGGCGGCTCGTCTGCGGACACTGTGGGCAGCCGATGCCGCTCTTACCCCCTGGTGCCGCGCTTCCGGCGGAAGCGGACTCCACGCCGATTCCGGTTCTTCATTCCATGGAAGGCAGCTTCGTGGTGGTGCGGCAGACTGACGCCGCCGCCAGCGAGAGAATCCTCATGGGAGCCAAGCCCTAGGCCGGCTAGGCGACATCAATCGTCCCCATCATGCCCAGGTCCTCATGGTCGAGAATATGGCAATGGAACATCCGCAGGCCTAAGTGTTCGCGAAAGGCCGTTCGCACCGCGAGCCGCGACCCGCTCCTCACTAGCACCGTGTCTTTCCAGGCCGGGACCGGCGTTCCCGTTGAATCCAGCACTTGAAACGGATTCGTGTGAATGTGCATTGGGTGGTCCATCCCCGTTGGGTTCAGGAACTCCCACTGCTCGATGGCACCGAAGGCTGCCCGGACGTCAACCCGCCGTTCATCGAACACTCGACCATTGATGGTGAAGGTCATTCCACCGCCCATCATTCCCATTCCCATGCCCATCCCCTGGCCTAGTTGGAAGACTCTACGCACGGATGGCTCGGGTAATCGAACAACAGTGGCGAGTCTGGAAGGAAGATCCCAAGGCGATTCTACCCGACCGTCATATCGGACGCGCGCCAAGGAGAATGCGCCTCGTTGCTGAGCGGACCCCATCATCCCGAAGACGCCCCGATTGTAAGACAGGCTTAACAACCTGTACTCCCCAGGGGGCCGCTCACCTTTCACCATGACCTCCACTCTCTCGCCGGGCGTCAGAAGGATTTCGTCTCTTACATCGGGGGCGTTCAAAAATCCGCCATCTACGGCGACGACGTACATAGGGTGCTCCTCAAGGCGAAGGCGATAGAAGCGGGAACTCGATGCGTTCAGAATTCGCAACCTGAGCCAGCCGTCCTGCTGGACGAAGAATTCCGGATTCTCTTGACCAGAGACCGTCACTAGCGGGCCCTCTCGACCTTGCATACGTTCCATGAGATTCGGCTCGAAGGGTCGACCGGCATTGTCAATCGAGAAATCCTGGAGAACGAGCGTCGCCTCGGGGGCCATTTCTATCTCGGGTATCAAGTCGCCGTCGTTCCGGATGACGAAGACACCCGCCAGCCCCCGAGACACCTGTCTCGCGGCCGAGCCATGCAGGTGCGGGTGATACCAAAACGTCCCGGAAGGATGATCTCTAGGAATGGTGAACTGGTAATTGATCGACTGGCCGGATGGAATTCGGAGAGCGACGTTGTCCGCATTGCCAGTGGACGGAATCTGGAGACCGTGGAAATGCAGGTTGGTCGCCTCGGGCAGACGGTTCCGAAAGGCTATCCGGACTTCATCGCCAGACTTCGCGTTGATCACCGGGCCCGGGATCTTTCCGTCAAAGGAATACAGGTAGCCGAATCGTCCTCCCACCTGAAGCCAATCCTGCCGAGCTTCCAGAGACAAATCCACACTTCCCGAGTCGCTTTCGGCTCCGGCGGCAGACAGTATGACCGGAGCGCTCAATCCGGCTCTGAGAAACCCTCGACGGCTAAATCTGGACATGGGCACCATCCTTTCGGTCGAAGACCTACTCTTGCATCTGCATTTTATGGGCCAATCCCCTCTGCCCAGGTTTCTATCAGTTGCGTCCTGGGATTCAGCCGCCCCGACTACTTTGGGCACAACGACTGTGCCCTTGGCATACCACGTGCTCAGTAGTTTGAAGAGACATGCTCTTCCGTGGATTCCTAGCCGGTCCCAGGTTGGTCCGGGTGTTCTACTTCTCGCTAGCCCTAGCCGCGCTTCCACTCGTCATCTGGAACGGGTTCATTCAGCAGGTGAATGCAGAGTGGAACGATCTGACGCTACGCCTGCTTCCGTCCACGCAGACTGAGGCTGTCCGTCAAGTCGTTCTCGTAGCAGTCGACGATCGCACTGCGGCGCGGCATGGCGCAATCCCTCTCGATCGACGGATCCTTGCGGCGGGGTTGCGCTCCCTCGCTCAGGCGGGGCCACGTGTCTTGGCAGTGGATCTCCTGTTGTCGGAGCCCGGAGACCCCGGCGCCGACGCGGAACTGGCCCGCTCGCTCGCGTTGTTCCCGCATCGAATCCTTGGAGCGGCGCTCGGCGCCAACGATTCACCCAGTCCTGTCTGGATCTGGCCCCTTCCGGAACTCGAGGCGACTTCCACGGTGGCCCACGTCCATGCAGCACCCGATCCTGACGGCGATGTCCGGTCGGTTCTCCTCGCCAAGGTGGGCGAATCGCGTCGGCTGTGGGCTCTCGGCTTAGAAAGCGCGCGTCTGTTCCTACGCGCGGATCGTCCCGTCGAAACCGCCGACTCCATCATCCTCGGATCGCTCCGAATTCCGGCGACCGCATCCAGCAGTCGAACCCTCTGGATCAACTATTCCGGTCCAGAGGGCACTTTCCAGCGTGTCAGCTTCGCCGATTTGATCGAGCGGTCGACCGATGCTGCCATCTTTCGAGACAAGCTCGTAATCCTGGGAGTAACCGCCCAGGGAGCCGGCGACCGAGTCTTCACTCCCGTTTCCGCAGGCATCGGGATGAGCGGGATCGAGATTCATGCGAACGTCTTTCGCACCATTGTTGACCAGGCGTTCGTAGAGCCGCTCGGACCAACCGGAGAGGTTGTTCTGGGGGTGTTGCTGATTGCAACGACGTGTTTTGCGGTTTTCCGTCTGCAAGGGACGAGGTTGTTCGTCACGTTTGTGGCATTGGCCGGCCTCCTTTTCGGCGCCGGATTCGCCAGCGTTCCGGTGGGCTATTTCCTGCCCATCGGATCACTGCTCACGATCCTGGCGATAGCTGCGACAATCGCAGGAGTGGCCGAATATGCAATCTTAGGACGGTCACTCGCTACCGAGGTCAGTCGCCGCAAGGAGTACGCATCCCGGGTCCAGGCCATAGCTCACGAGATCAAGACACCGCTGACAGCAATTCTGGGTTCCAGTGAGATGATCTCCGAAGGTTTGGTGCCCGAGCAGCAACGGGTCGAAATGGCAGGCATCATTCACAAGGAATCCAAGCGGCTGACGGGACTGGTAGAGACATTCTTGAACGTCGAGCGGGTGGCTTCTGGGGCAGTTCAGTTGGAGAAGCGCCCAGTTGCGCTCCGGCAGCTATGCCAAGAGGTCGTCGAGCGGGGCCAACTCTACGCCGCGCGAAAGAAGAGCCACGTCGAGTTGGAGGCGCCGGAATTGCAGGTACGCGCCGATCCTGAATTGCTAGCCTTCGCGATCTACAACCTCATCACCAATGGAGTGAAGTACAGCCCAAAGAACAGCATTGTCCAAGTCCGCGTCGAAGATGCACGTTCCGAGGTGAGCATCAGCGTGACGGACAAAGGTTATGGAATTGCCATTGGCGAGAAGGAGAAGATATTTGACAGGTTCTATCGTTCGCAGCGCGCTGAGCCATTGGGAGAAAAGGGTACGGGCATCGGTTTATCACTTGTCAAGGAGATCGTTCAGCAGCACGGGGGAACTGTCGCGGTTGAAAGCGCGCCGGGAACTGGATCGCGATTTACCATAACAGTGCCGAAGGAGTGAGATGCCCAATCCAGCAATCCTCGTGATCGACGACGATCCGTCCATCACCACCACGCTCTCGAGTTTTCTCAAGGCGAAGGGATATAACGTGACGGTCGCCAACGATAGCGACGACGCTTTGGAAGTCGTGGCTGCCGGCCAGCACCGCCTGATATTGTGCGACATATACATCGACCGCCTGACTGGCCTTGACATTCTTCGCGCTGCCCGCGAGCGAGATCCCGACGCGCGAGTAATCCTAATGACGGCTAGGGGATCGATCGGCACGACGGTCGAGGCCGAGACCGGTGGCGCCTTCGACTATCTGGCGAAGCCTCTCAACCTGAAGGACCTCCTGGCAGTGATCGAACGTGCAACGCGCAACTCGGCGGCGCCGGCGGAGCAGCCCCCGACAGAGGACTTGCAGGAGTTTGGCGGAATGATCGGATTCGCGCCTGCGATGGTAGAGGTGTACAAGCGGATCGCGCGGTTTGCAAAATCCGATGAGACAGTGCTGATTCTCGGGGACAGTGGCGTTGGGAAAGAACTCGTCGCCAAGGCGATTCACGATCACAGCAAGCGTTCCGGGAAGTCCTTTGTTGCTCTGGACTCCGGAGCAGTAGCAGGTTCGCTTTGGGAAGCGGAAGTCTTCGGAGCACTCAAGGGCGCGTTCACGGGAGCGGACCGTGATCGCCCCGGAGTCATTGATGGGGCGCAAGGCGGAACGGTCTTCTTTGACGAAATTGCGGAGATTCCCCTAGAGTTCCAAGCCAAGCTTTTGCGCTTCCTTCAAGAGAAGGAGTTCCGGCCGGTAGGCTCAAACCGAGCCAAGCATGCTGACGTCCGAGTCCTGGCTGCAACCAATCGCGACCTCGAAGAGATGGTCCGACGGGAGATCTTTCGTGCGGATCTGTTCTACCGGCTGAATGTGTTGCGCATCGAGGTGCCACCGCTGCGATCTCGGCGCACAGACATTCCTTTCCTCGTCAAGAGGTTCCTTGACGAGTCCTGTGAGAAAGCGAGCAAGAAGCTGTGGCTGGTTGGTGGCGCGAGCGATGCGTTGGCCCAATATGAGTGGCCCGGGAACGTCCGTCAGTTGCAGAACGTGATCCGCCGCCTGGTGGCGATGGAGCCTCCTGGAGCCATCCCGGAGGAAGCAGTTAGGCGGGAACTCGAAGCCGGCGAGGCAGAAGATGAGGCCACCGGTCTTGACGCTGTCGAGCGCCAGCATATCCTGAGAGTGCTGGAGCAAACGGAAGGCAACAAGACCAAGGCGGCCGGGATTCTGGGAATCCAGCGGCGGACACTTTACAAGAAGCTCGCCCGGATGCACAGTGCTCACGGCGGGTCAGGCGGATAGGGCACAGCGGTGTGCCCTTGTGAGCCAAATCGGTCGGCATCGTCGGGGCAATAATTGGGCCAAACACTGGCAAAGAGAGAATTATCGGCATTGGCCCTCTGGTTGCAATGTTTTTTTTGGAGGTTTGCCTATGCGAGGAAGGTCGGTACGCAGGACCGCCTGCCTCATGGTGGTTCTTGCGATGCTCGCATTCACTGTGATCGCTCAACCCATTCCGGAACCGGGATCGACCCGTGTTGTTTCGCTCACCGGCACGCTAACAGTGACGCGGTTGCGGCAAGATCCGCGGCCACTCCAGCTCCACGACGCTGTCCAGTCGGGGGACGAGTTGGCCACTGGAGAGAACTCGCAAGCGGTCCTACGGTCAGCGGACGGCAGTACGGTCATTGTCTATCCGGATTCACGGCTGGTTTTCAATGAGCGATCCGCAGACCTGCGCGAGTTATTGCATCTCTTCCTCGGTTCGATAAAGGTTCACATCGAAAAGATCAGCGGTCGGCCCAATCCGCACAAGATGACGACTCCGACGGCGGTGATCGCCGTTAGAGGAACAACCTTCAGCGTCTTCGTCGACGATACCGATTCCACGCTGGTCGCAGTCGAGGAAGGAGAAGTCTCAGTTTCGAACACTCAGCTGCCCGGGCAGGAGGTGGTCCTCCGCGCGGGCCAGAGAACGTGGGTTAGACGTGGCCAGCCTCCGCAGCAGGCGAGGGCATTTCGAGGGCCCTCAGAACGTGCTGACCTAGCGCGGGGAATCGGCAGAGGCCGAGAGGCCGCCGGGATGCAACAGATGGACACCATGATGGGCTCGCGCGGGATGGGAGCGATGAGCGCTCGTACCAATCCACCTCACTGAGAAACCGATGCACATTGCTCTTCGATGTTTGGCATTTGTCTCTTTGACCTTTGTGCTCCCAGGTCAGGCGGGGGACCCTCGGGCACAGATAAACGCACTTGCGGCTGATCCAGAAACGAAGTTTGGCTTGCTAAGTCTCATTGGGTCCGACCTGGGCACGCACCGGAATCGGTTGGTCCTCTTGAAGAAGGAGACCGGCCTCTCGTTCGCGGACATCTACTCGGAAGAGCTGCGGAAGCGTGGTTTGACCGAAGCGGAAATCGCTCGACGTCTACAGATGGTCGTGCGGAGGGCTGGGAAGGAAGCCGGGCGCGCCCGTGGCCTCGGGACCGCTCGTCCGGTCGCCTATCTCGGCTCGTCCATGGATCACAACTCGATCGGGACAGTCGTTACGCTGAATCCCGAGGTTGGCTTGGATTTTCGCTCGTTTGGACTTGTTGCCGGACTACCCGTATATCGGGTATCATCGCCTCAACGCAAGCCCACCGGAATCGGTGACGCTTACGTCTCGGCATTCCTGAGACGCCCTGCGCGCGGGTATGAAGTCGCCACGGGGTTAACGCTCGGCGTACCGACTGGATCGAGGGAACGGGGGCTTGGAGCAGGCCGAGTGTCAGTCGACGTCAATGGCACAGTGCGACGCCACTTCGAGTCATTACGTCCATTCTTCAGCGTCGGCTATACGAACTCGACGTTCAACAACGTTGGATACCAGCGGCCCTTCATCAGCAACGGCAATGCCTTGTATACATCTGCTGGTTTTGACTACCGGATCGGGCGCCGACTGACGGCGGGAGTTGGAGGGTTCGGTCTCCGGGCCATAGGGACTCAGACCGTGATCAGCCAGATGTCGAACATGCAATCCATGGGCGGCCCCGGGATGGGTAGTGGCCCTGGCATGAGCAACGGCATGCATGATGGACTACCCGCGCATCCCGAGATGGGCGCGGGAACGCCCGTCGGCCATTACGTCCCGATCAGGACTGTAGCAGCGCGAGATGCTTCTGACTACGGCGCATCTGGATGGACCTCTTGGTCACTCCATACCGACGTGACTCTGAGTTTGCGATTTGCATACAGCGCGCCGAACCGGATGACGACGGTGCGACTGGGCGTCGGATTTGATCTCTCTCATGCAGTGGGGCGCTTGAGGAAGTGAACGTATGAGGTAAGGTTGACGGTCTATTTCGCACGTGCCACTCAAAGTGCGGCTGTTCCGGCCGAAGAGTCCTCAATGACGTGTGAGCATTCATTGTTTGTTCCTCCGTTTGGCGTGATACTCTACCATTGTGGGCACTAAGCTCCAATTCGGGTTCCGTATTGCAGCAGTGCTAATGCTGCTGCTGACCGGAGCGGAGTTGTTTGCTTGCGAGATCATCGCTCCTGACCGCTGTGAGAGTTTCGGATTTCCCTCAGACAATCCCAACTCAGCCGGCGACGATAACTGTATTTGCTGTTGCGCCCACATCCTGATCCCCGCACCGATCACCCTTGGAGCGTGCGGTGAAGTAGTCTCAATCCCCAACTCCCCTACACCTGCTCCGCCGGAATCTGAGCCGCTCTCCATATACCACCCTCCGAAAGCCTAACCTCTCCCTTCAAACCACATTTCTGAAGAACTGAGAAGGAGGCCGGAGTGTCTTTTCAAACACTCGCGCGCTTGGCCGCTTGGGCCGTGTGCGCTATACCTATCCTCGGTCAGCCGCGTGATGCCGCTGAACCGTTGAAGATTCTATTGGAACAGGCGGAGGCGAACAATCAGGAACTCGCCGCCATGAGAACGAGGTCCGACGAAGCAAGGGGCAACCTGCGCCAGGCCGGTGTCAAACCGCCGCTGACACTTGAAGCTGGCAGCGCTTCGGGTAGACCACTACGCACGGTCGGCGAGGAAGAGTACTCGGCTGGCGTTGGCAAGACCTTCGAAACTGGCGGCAAGCGCGCCAGACGCATCGACGCCGCCGAGGTTCGCGTCAGCCAGACGGCGGCGGAGTACCAGGAACGCTTCCGGCAATTGAGCTTCGAGATCAAGTCCCGATATGCCGACGCTCTAACGGAAACGCTCCGAATCCAGGTGCTGGATCAGATCCTGGCGAGCAATCAGCGTTCCTTGGAACTTACGAAGGCGCGCGTCGAAAAGGGCGATGCCGCTCAGTTGGAGCAGACCCTGCTGGAGGTGGAAATTGGCCGCCTGATGGCGCAGAAGGCCGCGGTCGCGGGGCGGCGCGAGAGCGCCCTCGTCGATGTTCGGCGTCTAGCCGGACTGGCATCGGGCACCGACGTGCCCCTCGGTTCGGCCTTCTATTCTGGGCCCATCGCTTCCGCCATGGACATCTTGAACACCGCGGCATTGGAGCAGCGGCCCGACTTGAGGCTCGCGCGGTTGGTCGAACAACTGGGGGATGCCGAACTCCGCTTCGTGGAGGCGGGAGGCCGTCCAGACGTGTCGGTGACGGCACGGTATTTCAAGCGCAATAGCCAGTTCGACGACCAATTCGGCGTCAACGCTCAGGGTTCGCGAGTGCTGTTGCGGGATCGCGACGACATCCTTGCAATTGGCGTCTCCATCCCGATCCTTACCAAGAGTCGCAATCTGGGCAACATCGAAGCAGCTCAGGCACGGATCTTGGGCGCGCGGCAACGAGCGCGATATCTGGTGAACTCGATCCCGCTGGAAGTCGAGTCGGCTTGGCGCCGGTGGTCGGCGGCACGGAGCACGGCGGGCTCGTTGGAAGCGGCCGTTTTGCCGCAGGCGCAACGGAATTTGGATGTAATCCAGCAGGCCTACCAACTGGGGCAACTGCGCATGCTGGATGTGCTGAATGAACAAAGGCGGCTCCTAGACCTGCGCCTCTCCACTTTGGACGCGCAAGCCGAAGCGGCCCGAGCCTTTGCTGAACTGGAACGCGCCGTGGGAGGGACGATTCGATGAGACAGAGGTTAGTGATAGTGCTGGCTGTTGCGCTGCTCGGGGCATGCGGCAAGCGAGCAGTCGAAGAGCAAACGGACGCGAAGAAGACCAAGGCTGCCGAAGCTGCCGAGCCCCATCGCGAGAACTACATCGAAGAGGCCAATGTCGTCGAGCTGGCCGTCGAAACACAGCGCCGTGCCGGTATCGAAGTCGCACCGCTCGCGATGGGTACCGCCGATGCCGAGGTGCTTCTTACCGGCTCGGTACAACCGATAGATAGCAAGGTGAGCGAAGTGCGGTCATTGGCCCGGGGCCGCGTGACTCAGGTGAACGCCAAACTCGGCGATCGCGTGCAAAGCGGCCAAGCGTTGGCCCAATTCGACAACATCGAGGCTGGCGAACTAGCGTCACAGCACTCTTCGGCACTCGCGGAATTGCAGCGCCTCAGGGTGCAGCAGGCGAACGCCCAGAGGCAGGCTGAGCGCAGCCGCAGCTTGGTGTCAATCGGCGCCGTGCCGGTAAAAGACGCGGAGAACGCGGAGGCCGAAGTTCGCGCCATCTCCGAGTCGATCCGGGCTCAAGAGGCAACGACCGCTGGATTGGCTTCGCGCCTATCGCGGTTTGGCGTGCAGCCGGGCGCGGACCCCGGCAACGCCACCGCTAGTATTCGCGCTCCATTCTCTGGGGTGATTGTGAAGATCAACGTTGCTCCGGGCGCGGTCATCGATTCGACGATGCCACTGTTTTCCGTTGCAGACTTGTCGAGCGTCTACGTGGAAGCGCAGGTCTTCGAGAAGGACCTTGGCCGGATACGCAAGGGCCAGCAAACACGGGTCCGCTTTGAAGCCTATCCCGGAGAGACGTTCACAGGACGGGTCGTTTCCATCCGCGACATTCTCGACCCACAAACACGGACGGCCGGAGTCCGCATCGAGATGCCGAACCCTGCGAACAGGTTTCGTCTCGAAATGTTCGCCACGGTAGAGCTTCCTACTCTCGGCACTCACGCTGCCTTGACCGTGCCCACGGAAGCGGTGCAGACCATCAATCGCCGGCCAGTGGTGTTCATCAAACAGGACGCACTGCACTTTGCCGCCCGCGAGGTGGCGACGGCGGGCGAGGGTCTGACCAAAGAACTTGTATCGGGTGTGAAAGAAGGCGAATTGGTGGTCGTGAAGGGCGCGTATCAACTGAAATCCGTCTTCCTGAGCCGCCAGACCGGGGAGGAACACGCACATTGATCGACCGAATCCTTGCTTGGAGCATTCAATACCGGTTCATCCTGCTCGCCTTCGCGGCCATCCTGGTCGCCGTTGGAATCTATGCGGCGCTCGACCTGCCCATTGACGCCGTGCCCGACGTCACCACGAACCAGGTGCAGATCAACGCAAAGGCTCCGTCTTTCACACCGCTTGAGATGGAGCAGTACGTCACGTTTCCCATCGAGGTTGCCATGAGCAACCTGCCGCGTAAAGAGGAGGTGCGCTCAATCTCGCAATTCGGTTTGTCGCAGGTTACTGTGACTTTCGATGATGCTGTAGATATCTACTGGGCGCGCCAGTTGGTCATGGAGCGGTTGGCCGACGTCCGTCAGCAGTTGCCGGACGGCGTCGCACCCGAGATGGCTCCCGTAAGCACTGGCTTGGGTGAAATTGTGCAGTTCGTGCTGACCGTGGATTCCAAGGCCCCCCGAGCCTACAGTTTGATGGAACTCCGCACGCTGCTCGATTGGTTCATCAAACCACAACTGCGCACCGTGCCCGGCGTCGTCGAGGTGAACAGTTACGGAGGCGAGCAGCAGCAGTATGAGGTTCTGATCGATCCCGCGAAGCTGGTTAGCTACAAGCTCACGCTACCGCAGGTGATCGCGGCTCTCCGACAGAACAACCAGAACGTCGGCGGCGGCTATCTCGAGACGGCCGGCGAGCAGCAGTTGATCCGAGGAGTCGGGCTTGTCGAAAGTATCGCCGACATCGAAAACATTGTGGTGTCGGGAGAAGGCGGCACGCCGATCTACGTCCGCTCCCTCGCCCAAGTTCGCCGTGGCTCGCAGATCCGGCAAGGCGCTGCGACGAAAGACGGACGCGGGGAGACAGTGCTGGGTGTTGCCATGATGCTGAAAGGCGAGAATAGCCGCCAGGTCTCCACGCGCGTCATCGAAAGACTGAATCAACTTGACAAGGCATTGCCTCCGGGCGTACATATCGACGCGTTCTACGACCGCCGTCAGCTCGTGGACCAGACCATACAGACCGCATTTCGGAATCTCGCCGAAGGCGGCCTGATCGTCGTAGCGGTTCTCTTCCTTTTCCTGTTGCAGGTCCGCGCGGGTCTCATTGTTTCCGCCGCGATTCCGCTCTCCATGCTCGTTGCCATTGTCGGCATGCGGTACTTCAACGTATCGGCGAACTTGATGAGCCTCGGTGCGATCGACTTCGGTCTGATCGTGGATGCCGCGGTGATCATCGTAGAGAACTGCGTGCGCCGTTTGGCGGAACGCCGCCGCTCGCTCGGCCGCACGCTCACTTCCGAGGAACGCCGAGAAACGATCCTGTCGGCCAGCGTGGAGGTGCGCAAAGCTGGACAGTTCGGCGAGATTCTCATCATCGCCGCCTACCTTCCCATCGTGTCGCTCGTTGGCATCGAAGGGAAGATGTTCCGGCCCATGGGTTTCACGGTGATTCTGGCATTGGCGGGTGCGCTCGTGCTGAGCCTGACACTAGTGCCGGCACTGTGCGCCGTATTTCTCAAAGAAGGCAAGTCCAAACCGCAACCGCCCGGCGCCGAGCACGATGACCACGAGGAGAACCCCTTGGTTCGCGTGCTTCAGCGAATCTATCGGCCGCTACTCGCGTTCACGCTACGCCATCGTGCCTGGACGATCATTGCTTCGTTCGCTTTGGTGGCCGTGTCGGGCTTCCTCGCCCTCTCGCTCGGTTCGGAGTTCCTGCCGAAGCTGGAGGAAGGCGCATTGGCCATCAACGCCGTGCGCCTGCCGGGCGTGTCTTTGGCGGAGGCGATCAAGATGACCAACACGCTGGAACGGGCCATCCGCGAATTTCCCGAAGTGCGCACTGTCGTCACGCGAATCGGACGGCCGGAAATCGCCACCGACCCCATGGGGGTCAACGCCGGCGATACCTACGTACTGCTGAAACCGCAGGATGAATGGACCTCAGCATCCTCCCGAGAGGAACTCGTCGGTAAGATGGAGGCCAAGCTCAAGGAGCTTCCCACCATGAACTACACCTTCTCCCAGCCCATCGAATTTCGGATGATGGAATTGATTGAAGGAGTGGGTTCCCGTTCCGACATAGTGATCAAAATCTTCGGCGAGGACCTCGACGAACTTCGCCTTCGTGCGCAGGAAGTGGCCAAGGCGATTTCCAGCGTACGGGGCGCGGCGGATCTCAAGGTGCAGCAACTCACTGGACAACCCGTGCTCAGCATCAAAGCGAATCGCGCGGCCATCGCCCGCTACGGAATCAACGTCGCCGATGTGCAACAACTCATCCAGACAGCCATTGCTGGAACGCAAGCGTCTACTGTACTGGAGGGTTTCAAGCGATTTGACCTTGTCGCACGATTGACACCCGAGTCGAGAAACAGCGCACAGGCTTTCGCGAATCTGCTGGTCAGCACTCCCACAGGGCAGAAAATCCCGCTGGGCCAGCTAGCGGAGTTCCGCAGCGAAGAAGGGCCGCTCGAAGTAAGCCGGGAAAACGGACAACGCCGCATCTCGGTCGAAGTCAACGTCCGCGGGCGCGATGTGGGTAGTTTTGTCGGAGAGGCGCAGAGCGCCGTGGATAGGGCCGTCCGGCTCAAGCCCGGCTACCTAACGGAATGGGGAGGTCTATGGGAACACCTCGATTCCGGCCGGGCGCGGTTGATGATTGTTGTGCCCATCACTTTTGTTCTGATCTTCCTGCTTCTGTTCATCACGTTCCATTCGCTCGGCCAGGCCACACTCGTATTTACCGGCATCCCCTTCGCGGTAAGCGGTGGAGTGTTCGCACTGCTCTTGCGTGGTATGCCGTTCTCGATGAGCGCTGGAGTGGGGTTCATCGCCGTGTCGGGCGTCGCCGTACTCAATGGTGTGGTGATGATGTCGTTCATCAATCACAACCGCGCCGCCGGGATGAATTGGCTTGATGCCGTCCAGATCGGCGCGGTCTCGCGCCTTCGGGCGGTCCTCATGACTGCCGCCGTCGCGAGCCTCGGCTTCCTCCCGATGGCGCTCTCCACAACTTCCGGGGCAGAAGTGCAACGTCCTCTGGCGACGGTCGTCATTGGCGGGCTGGTTACTTCGACGTTGCTGACGCTCTTGGTGCTACCTACCTTGGTTTTGGCCTGGCAGGCCAGGAAGCAGGAGGCTCCCCATGCCGAAAAATGAGAGATCGTGCACGCTGAAGATCGGGGGGATGGATTGTGCCGAAGAAGTTTCCATCCTAAAGCGGGAAGTAGGCCCCCTGGTGGGAGGTGACCAGCACTTGGCGTTCGACATCCTCAACGCGCAGATGACCGTACTTCCCTCAGCGGCGACCATGGACACTGAAGCCATCATCCGGGCTGTCCGCAAGACGGGAATGACGGCGGCTTTCGCTGTTCCGTCAGAAGACGGCGGGATTCCGGCGCGCTGGTGGGACAGCCACGCTCGCATGGTGCTTACCGCCGTCAGTGGTGTCTTGACCGCCGTAGCGTTTTCAATCCATTACGCGTTAGCTGGCGGATGGGCGGAGGTGCTCGGATCGGAAGGGCTCGGAAACTCGCACCTCGTTCCATTGCCGGTGAGGGTGCTCTACTTGCTCGCTGTGCTGGCGGGCCTATACCTGGTTCTCCCGAAAGCGCTGTTCTCGTTGCGCCGTGGCCGTCCGGACATGAATCTCCTCATGACCATCGCCGTCTGCGGAGCGATTGGCATCGGTGAGTGGTTTGAAGCCGCCACGGTCGCATTTCTGTTCGCGCTTTCCTTGACTCTGGAATCCTGGAGTGTCGCTCGCGCCCGCCGCGCGATAGAGAAGCTTCTCGATTTGGCGCCTGCGGTGGTACGAGTCGTTCAACCGGATGGCAGCGTTCGAGAGATTCCAGCAACCACTACGGCAATCGGCACTGTGTTCGTCGTCCGCCCAGGAGAACGCATTGCACTTGACGGCGAGGTGGTTAAGGGCCTCAGCGATGTGAACCAAGCTCCTATCACCGGGGAGAGCCTACCCGTTGCCAAGGAGCCGGGAGCCGACGTATTCGCCGGCACGGTGAACGGCACCGGTACGCTCGAAGTCCGATCAACCAAAGCCGCCGGTGACACAACGCTTTCGCATATCATTCGGCTCGTCGGCGAAGCGCAGCAGAACCGGGCACCCTCCGAACAATGGGTGGATCGCTTTGCGCGGTTCTATACTCCCGCGGTGATGGCGGCGGCAATCGCCGTGCTAGCCGTGCCGGTTCTCCTCTTGGGGAAACCTTTCGAGCCTTGGCTGTACCAGGCGCTCGTGCTCCTGGTGATCGCTTGCCCCTGCGCACTGGTGATCTCGACGCCGGTTAGCGTTGTCGCCGCGCTGGCGGCAGCCGCGCGGAACGGTGTCCTTGTGAAGGGCGGCCTGCACATGGAGACGCCAGGCCGCCTGAAGGCGATCGCCATGGACAAGACCGGCACACTCACGGAAGGTAGACCGGCAGTCGTTCAAGTTGTCGGAATGAACGGGCACTCCGAGTCTGAACTCCTGGAAAGAGCAGCGGCTATGGAGATGCATAGCGATCATCCGTTAGCCAAAGCCATCGTTGAACACGCGCAAACCAAGGGCCTTCGACCGCAACCTGCCGAGGAGTTCACGATCACTCCAGGCAAAGGGGCAACGGCACGGTGGAACGGCAAGGACTATTGGCTCGGCTCACACAGATTGCTGGAAGAACGTGGACAGGAGACTCCATCGGTACATGACGAAATCGAGGCTCTTGCGCGTACAGGGCGAACCGTCGTCGTCTTCGGGAATGAGACACACGTGTGTGGCTTTATCGCCCTCGCGGACCGTATTCGGCCCGAGTCGAAGTCTGCCGTCGCACAACTTCGGCAAGCCGGCGTTGAGCACATCGTCATGCTGACAGGCGACAACCGTGGCACTGCCGAAGTCATCGGGCGCGAGACTGGGGTCACGGAGATTCGAGCTGAACTCCTGCCTGCCGATAAGCTCGACGCCATTGGAAAGCTCGTCGATCAATACAAGACCGTCGCCATGATCGGCGATGGCATCAACGATGCTCCCGCGCTGAGCCGGGCAACGCTCGGCATCGCCATGGGCGCTGCCGGCAGCGACACGGCGATGGAAGCCGCGGACGTGGCGCTGATGTCTGACGACCTGTCGAAGATTCCGTGGCTCATCCGTCATTCACGCCGGATGATGACGATCATCCGCACGAATATCGCGCTTTCGCTGATCGTCAAAGCCGTGTTCGTCGTACTGACCATGGTGGGGCACGCCTCACTCTGGGCCGCAATTGCGGCAGACATGGGCGTGTCGCTCCTGGTGATCTTCAACGCCCTGCGGTTGCTTGGCAGTCCGGCAACGGAATCCATCGACGAAGGAGAACGATTCAAGGGATGGGGCCGATGAATTGGCTCCGCCTTCGCATTCCGCCGCTTGTGGTCACCGGGCTGGCGGTAGCCCTCATCTGGGCAATTGCCTTGGCTGTGCCTAGCTTGGCGGTCGAGATGCCGCTGCGACTGTTGACCGCGGCGGCCTTGGCGCTGTTGGGGTGCGGGGTGGCCCTCTGGGCTGTTGTAAGCTTTCGTCGCGCAAAGACCACGGTGAATCCCCTCAATCCAGAAGCCACCTCCCAGTTGCTTGTCCATGGCATCTACGGGCGTTCCCGCAATCCCATGTACGTGGGAATGCTTTTCGCGTTAGCAGGTTGGTGCGCATACCACGGCAACATTGCCGCCGCCCTTGTCCTGCCCGGCTTCGTATGGTACCTCAACCGCTTCCAGATTCAGCCGGAAGAAGAAATGCTGACTCGGAAGTTCGGGCCGCCGTTTGAAGCCTACTTAGCCCGCGTACCCCGCTGGCTCTAGCTTCCGAGCAGGTTGTTGACGATTTGTCGTATCCGAGAGGCCTCGTCTCGAATTGACTCGGTCGAAGTCAACGTCCGCAGCCGTACTGGGCAGTTTTGTCGGCGCAGAGCGCCGTGGATAGAGCCAAGCGCAAGCCCGGTTACCGAGAAGATCGCTACAAAGACAACAGACTGACCATTACGCGTCCGCGCTTCGTGATTCAGCCGCCAGATTTGAAAAGGCACTTGACTCTGGACCCAACTCCAGACTGTACTCTGAGTGTGGGTACCAAGAAAAGCGTGAACGTCGCCGCCAAGATCGGTTCGGTCGCCAGAGAGATCGGGATGAGCATTGACACGATTCGTTTCTATGAGAAGGAGGGACTGGTCAAGCGTCCCGGCCGTTCCGAGGGTGGATTCCGGCTGTTTGGCCCACGCCAAATTCAGGACCTTAAGTTCATCCGCAAATCCCAGGAACTTGGTTTCTCCCTCAATGAAATTCGCGAACTCCTCATGGTTCGGGATAAAAGCATTCCTTCGTGTTCCCACGTCAGGGAATTGTTAGAGCGCAGGTGACGACCGTCCGGGAGAAGATCCAGGAACTGCAGAAGCTTGAGGGTAGCCTGAAATCCGCACTGCGCAAGTGGGCACGCGAATCGAAGACATCATCCACGGATCATGTCGCCGTTTGCCCGGTTCTCAATGAACTCGCGCGAACTGCCGGGGAGCGCAAATGAAGATTGAGATTCTGTACTTCAACGGCTGTCCAAATCACAAACCAGCGATCGAGCTAGTGAATCAAGCGCTGCGGGAACTGGCCGTCTCCGCTGAAGTGGTGGAAGTGAACGTTCCCGATGCGGCGACCGCCGAATCAACGCGCTTCCTCGGCTCTCCCTCAATTCGCATCGACGGGATAGATGTCGAACCCGCGGCCCGCAGTGCTCGCGAATACGCGCTGAGTTGCCGGACCTACACGACCGGCGGTCGCATCGGAGGCCTGCCGTCGAGGGACCTCATTCGTCAAGCCTTGAAAGAAGCGCCCAATCCTTTGGCTGATCGGGTGCCCACTCCCTCCTCTACGAGCCACGCGTGTTGCGAACCCGACTCGCGTAACCGCCTTCGCGCTTCTGGCTCAAGGAGCCACTCGTTGATGATGGGGGGCTCGGTGTTCGCCGCAATCGGCGCGAGTCTGTGTTGCACATTACCGATCATCTTCGCACTCACCGGCTTTTCGATCCTCGGCACCTCCGCCTATTTCAATACCCTGCGTCCGTACCTGCTGTTCGTGACATTTGCGCTTCTTGGACTCCCGTTCTACTACGCCTACCATCCTTTGCCCCAGAGCGCGTGTGTTCCAGACACGGCGTGCTCGGCACCCGTGAAACGACGTTCCACACGAGTCATACTGTGGCTGGTCGCTGCTCTCGTGGTTGCGATGGCCACATTCCCGTATTACTCGGGCGCGGTCGCGGAGTTTCTATTGGCCAACGGATCATGAGTTCAACCAGTCCTAGAAAAATGGGAAAGAGAAAGAAATGACACTCAAGCTATCCGCTGCATTCGTCGCGCTGGTGTTAATGGCCCGCGCTGCCACCGCAAAAGAAACAACGGCCAACATTACCGTTCCGAAGATGGACTGCGACTCCTGCGCCGTGGTTATCAAACGGGCACTCACAAAAACACCCGGCGTCAAGAGCACGACCATCGACACGGAGAAACGCTTGGTGAAGGTCGTTTATGAAGACTCGGCGGTGAGTGAGGCGCAGATTCAGCAAACCATCGAGAAGACTGGTTTCGAGGTGAAACCTCCGATCAAATCGAAATAGCACGCGAACGTCACCACGCTGACTGTCGCCTACCAAGGCCCTTCGCGGACCGACGGCGAGAACGCGCATAGCGATGTCGGTGTCGATCCTCAGCGGGAGGTCGGCCCAACAGCCGCGCCCACGGACCGTGGGGCGATTCGCCCCTGATGGCCTAAGCATCGGACTCGGGGCTGTCCACCCGGAGCCTCAGCAGCGAGTCTCCGCAAGTTCGCTCCAAGAGATCGGGGCCCGCCCCTCGCCTTCACTCGTGTGTATCGCGGGTTGACTGAATCGGGGAACTTAACTATAGTTAAGATTGACTGGGAAACATCAGTTGCGTCGCTCCCGGCTGTACTCATGAAGTTCCTCATCCTCACGGTTGCTGTACTCCAAGCTCTAAGCCCGGTCGCCCTCGCACAATCCACTTCAGAGCTTGAGCGCCGCGTCGCCGAACTTGAGAAGAAGATGCGCCTGATCGACCCCGCGTTCGGCAAGGAGGCTTCGGCCCAAGATCTTCTCGGTCGATTGGCGCAGCTCGAACAAAAACTCGACGCAGTACTAGCTGAAATCGCCCAAGCGGTGCAGGCCGCCGCGGCAACAGCGCCGAGCGCCACTCCCCAGTCGCAACGGCCCACGCTCGTTCCCGTGTCGGTTACCGGCGACTACCAAACCGCTCCGAACGGCGAAACCCGGTTGCCCGTGGCTGGCTACATGGACTTTCACGTCAACCGGGATAGCGGCGACCCATTCCGGCCGGACTTCCACCGCTTCGTTCTGCTCTTTGGCCACAGTTTCTCGGATCGCATAAAGTTCTGGAGCGAACTGGAACTGGAGCACTCGCTGCTCGAACCATCCGAAGGGACCGGGGGTGAGGTCGCTCTGGAACAAGCCTACCTCGACTTCCTGATCAAGCCCTACTTCAACCTGCGCGCCGGGATGGTGCTGAGTCCAGTAGGCATCGTCAACGAACGGCATGAGCCGCCGTCGTTCAATGGCGTGGAACGGCCTTTTGTCGAAACCACGATCATTCCGACAACTTGGCGCGAACTCGGGTTTGGTGTGACCGGTGATCTGGGCCGAGGATTTCGTTATCGCGGATACCTCACGTCTTCGCTCGACGCCAGCCGGTTCAATGCTGAAGGCGGAATTTCCGAGGGCCGATCAAGAGGCTTCGAGGCTTCCATGCGTAACCCCGCCAAAGTCATCCGCCTCGAATATGCGGGTGTTCGACGGCTGACGCTCGGTGCCAGCATGTACAGTGGCCATGCTGGCTTTAACACACCGGGCGTGAATCCTCGGGTCAACCTGATGGAGTTCGACGGCCGCTACAGCTACCGGCGTGTGGACTTCCGCAGCCTATTCGCGAACACTTGGGTCAGTCGGGCCGCGGAATTAAACCGCCGGCTGCAATTGGAGACGGGGGTCAATCCGAACGTTGCTAGCCAAATGCGCGGCTACTACTTCGAGCCTGCGTATCATCTGCTGCCCCGCCGGGCCCGCAACGACGTGATTGTTTTCACGCGCTATGAGAAGTACAACACGCAGCAGCGAATGCCCCTGGGGTATACGCCACTCGCTCAGTTCAACCGCTCTTCTTGGATTACGGGCGTGACGTTCAAGCCTACAGCGGACGTGGCGATCAAGTTCGACTACAACTTCAATCGCAATGAGAGCGCCATCGTGAAGGCGCTCAACGGCATCAATCTCGGGATCGGATGGTGGTTCTAATGAAGTGCCTTCAATTGCTCTTGCCGATAGGGCTCGCGCTGCTCGCGCAACAACCGGACCAACGCAAACCGGATCGCACGATCTCGATCCTGGCGGAGCGATTCACCTACAATCCGTCGCGCATCAACGTGAAGCAGGGCCAACTCGTCGAATTCGTCCTCGAAAGCGACGATACGGACCACGGTTTCAAGATTCCCTCGGCGGGAATCGACGTGGCCATTCCGCCCTCCGGGAAGGGCGAGGTGCGGGTCCGGTTTCTGGCGCGCGACAAAGGCACGTTCGAGTTCGAGTGCTCGCGGGCCTGTGGCGCGGGTCACCACTTGATGCGGGGAGCGATCATCGTCAAATGATACGCCGCGCACTAATCGGCCTCGCATTGTTCTCGCTGGTGCTGAGCCCGCTGGCGATGCCGGAAGACGTCCGGCTTCCTGGAACCCCGTTGCCAGCGATCACCGCTCAGGAACACGAACTATTCCGCATGGGCCTCGAAGACTTCACGGAAGTCGAAGGCGCGTCTGACGGACTGGGCCCGGCCTTCAATGGAACGAGTTGCGGCGCCTGCCACAATGTTCCGGTCATCGGAGGCACCAGCACCATCACCGAGGTTCGCGCGGGATATCGAGACGACGAAGGCGCGTTCCACGAACTGCAAGGAGGCACGCTCTTTCACCTATTCTCGCTGCCTCCGCACACCTGTCAGCCCAAGATTCCGCCCGAAGCCAACGTCATCGCGAGACGTACTCCGATTCCGTTGTTCGGTGCCGGATTGGTCGAGGCGATCGCAGACGAAACGATCACGGCTGGCGAAGACCCTGAGGATCGCAACGGGGACGGAATTCGTGGCCGGGCGGCGCGCATCACCGATGTTGTGACGGGGCAATCGCGCATCGGACGTTTCGGCTGGAAGGCCCAACATGCAACCCTGCTCGCGTTTGCCGGGGACGCCTACCGCAACGAAATGGGCATCACAAACGACCTGTTCCGGGAGGAGGACGCTCGTGGTTTCACAGCCGAACAGTTGAAGCTGTGCAGCGTCACTCGGGGGTTAGAGGACATTCGCGACCGGCGCACTGGCCTGCGCGGAATAGACAACTTCACCAACTTCATGCGATTCCTTGCGCCAGTTGCCAGAGGGGGAATCAGTAGCGCTGCTCGGGCGGGCGAAGGGCTCTTCATAGCAATTGGGTGCGCCGTCTGCCACACGCCGGTATTGATGACAGCCGCGGACCGCAATCCACTCTTCGACCGCATGGCCGTTGCCCTCTATTCGGACCTACTCCTGCACGACGTAGGAACTGGAGATGGAATCGTGCAGGCGTCCGCGCGTGCGAACGAAATTCGCACACCGGCGCTCTGGGGTCTTCGCTTCCGTCGACCGCTCCTCCACGACGGGTCTGCCGCCACACCAGCAGACGCGATCTTGCGCCATTCTGGCGAAGCAGAAGGTGCTCTCAAGGCGTTCCTTTCTTTACCACTCGCGAGCCGCCAGCAGATTCTTGCCTTCCTAGGTTCGCTCTGATCTAGCCACTCACCACTTGGGGAGCGCCTGCACTAGTTTGAGACTTCGCAGGTGCCGTTGGCGTCGTCGGGAAGGAACCTGGGATCCTGCCGCAACGGCTCGCCACTGTAGACGCTTCGCCAGAGCCCAGCGTCGTTCGATCCTTCGGGCGAGAGCATGATGAGCTTCACGATCAACGGCCGGACGTTCGACGCGCGGCTTGCTGACACCGTTGTGAAGCTCAATTCCGTCGGGGACTGGCAATTCCGCAACCCGACAGACATGGACCACCCCATGCACATCCACACTAACCCGTTTCAGGATCGATTCCATGGGCTCGCCGATCCGGGCATGGAAGGATGTGGTTCTCGTTCCCGCACGCTCCCGAACCGTGTTCCGCGACTTCACTGGCCGCACTATGTACCGCTGTCACATCCTGGATCACGAAGCTTTGGGAATGATGGGCGTGTTGGAAATCGGAAGCACCGGGAAGCAACCGCGACCTTGCCCGCCCACGCCTTGTGGAGTCACGAGTCTCCGAGATCCTGCCGAGTTCGTTTGGATTCAGATGGCGGCTTCCGAACCCTCCATTAACCCTCCATTTCACCAGCCGCAGAAATCGGCCCATGTTTTCTTAGCGTTTTCCATACCCCGGATCAACGCCTTGCGCGGTTATGTCATTGAAAACAAATCGCGGCCCATTTTCCCAAGCTGGACGTCGCCGGTTCGACCCCGGTCTCCCGCTCCAAAATCAACAACTTACGAGCCGTCGAAAAACACACCCTCCATAGACCCTCCATTAAGCATCAGGACGCCTTCTTC
>JALHNH010000068.1 GCA_022843625.1 Bryobacter sp.
TCGAGTCCCACAAAATATTGGTACATGCTGTTTTCTCCAGGATCGAGATCGGGTAGGCTGCAGACCTCCCTTTCTCGATTGTGGAGCCGTAGCTCCTACCTACGCATTCAAACAGTCTGGCGCATTTCCGGCGTCTGCTGTATACGTCGGCCAAGCGGAGCCCGCTGGATTTTTACAACCGGGTGTTGGTGAGGCGGGCTGAATCGTTGATTTTGGAATTGGGGAGCGTCAAGGAAGTTTCTTATCAGCTTGGATTCTCGAATCCGAGCCAGTTTGGCAAACTCTTTCGTCAGATTACCGGGTATTCCCCGAGTGAATATCAGGACCGGAGTGCGGTGATACAGACGTCTGTGGGATCGGTCATTTTGGGGTGAAGTTGAGCGATTCCAGCTAGTGGTTTGGGTTGTCGAATTTGGCCAGGTGCCTCAAGACTAGGTAAGGGAGAGCCAGAGTTCTCCGCTTCTTTTGGGATATCGAGGGTCTAGTCATGATTCGAGGCATTTTACTTTTGCTGTTGGGGATTGCGGTGTTGTCCGGGCAGACGGCGGACCGCATTGAAGGCAAGGTTGAGGATCAGAGTGGGGCGAGGATTGCCGGGGCGAAGGTTTCGCTTCGGATTGAGGCGACCAACAATTCGTTACGGACAGCAACAGGGGAAGACGGCTCTTACCGGTTCTTACGGCCTGCCAGCGGCAAGGTGGAACTGACGGTGGAGCATCCGGGTTTCAGCCCGGTTACGCGAAAGCTGGAACTGGATTCGAATTCAGCGCAGACGGTGAATTTTGTTTTGTCGGCGAGCGCGGTGTCGGAGACTATCGACGTGAGTGCGAGTAGTAGTTCTTTGCAGCCGAATACGGCCACGCAGTCGACGACAATATCGAGCAAGCAGATTGATCAGATCCCGACGTCGTCGCGAAATTACACGCATTTGATTATTGGCGAGGCTGGGGTTGCGGCACCGTTGCCGGACCGCACGGGCAAAGGTATGAACATTGCGACTTCGCCAGGGGCGCAAGGTGATGACGGGACGCAATCGTTAAACCCGTCGGTAAATGGAGCGCGGCCGACGAACAACTCGCTGATGATCAATGGCGTGGACGCTACGAACATGATGAATGGTGGTGGGAGTTTAGGTAACAACATCACGGTGCCGCTGGATGCGCTGGAGGCTGTGGAGATGCAGACGGCGCTTTATACGGCGACTTCGGGGCGTAATGGCGGGGCCAACATTCAGATGATTACGCGTGTGGGTGGCAACGATTTTCATGGCAGCATGTCGCACTTCTTTCAGAACGAAAAGTTCAATGCGAATGAGTTTTTTCTGAATCGCGCGGGGACCAGACGTCCGAAGTTTCGACGGAATGAAAGCTATTTTGGGCTGGGTGGACCGATTGTGAAGAATAAGACGTTCTTCTATGCAGCGGTGCAACGAACGGACTTTGTATCGGGTTATGCGTCGCGGGCTATTGCGACGACGGCGAGTCCGGATGGGCTTGGAGATGTGCGCACCCGGGATTCGATGGCGCAGTTGGCCAACCAGTGGCTGGCTAGCGGTGCGGCGGATAATCCAGCGTTTGCCGCAAATTTTTTGACGATTATCCGGCGGTTTCCGGCCGAGCAGATTGCCGGGCTCGAACGGAAGTTTTTCTCGAGTACTGCGAATGCGGCGAATCCTGTGTTTCGTCAGTTGACGGGTCAGGATATTCATCCGGTTGCGATTAACATCCTGAACGTAAAGCGGGACGGGAAGTTTCTGTTGCCGAGTGTGACTTCGGGCAACCGGCTGCTGCCTGGCACGACTAGTTTCGGAAGGGAGAGGGAGCAGGTGAATGCGTTTCCGACCTTCTTCAATTCCTGGTCTGGGTCTTTGTCTCTGGAACACAACTTTGCCGCCAATGACCGTGTCCGGTTGAGTTATATCAAGAGCCAGCAGTTTGTGGAGGAAGCTTTCCCGTGGGCGAATTCTTCGGTGTCGCCGACGCAGGGGCAGACTCCCGGGTACACGGCTTCGCTTTCACACCTGCATACGTTCGGGTCGCGCTGGACGAATGAATTGCGCGGAGGGTTCTTTGAGTTGTTCAATACGCGCATCTCACGCTTCAAAGACATCAATAATTCAACGCTGGGTATTTATAACCCGATTGAAGAAGCGATTGGCGGGTTGGCTGCGCTGATGCCAACGGTAGATATTGTGACGCAGCGATCGAGCGCGGGGATTGGTAATGCGTGGGACTTTTACGATCGCCAGCGCAATGTCTATGTGACCAATTTGGTGACGCATGTGCGTGGTTCGCATACGATGCAGTTTGGCGGTGAGTTTCGGCGGACGAACCTGAAGGGCGAGTATATGGCCCGCACGAATGGCGACCTGGACTACGACAACTGGGTGTTGTTCATGACTGGTCATGGTGCTTCGGGTGGTGGATCGGACCTCGATATGGGCGATACGCGACGGGATTACAACATGTTTGACCTTTCGTTTTATGCACAGGACGACTGGCGCGTGCGGAAGGGGCTGACGATCAATGCCGGCGTGCGCTGGGATTATTTTGGCTGGCCGGATGAGACGCAGGGCCGGATTGGTACTTACTTCAACAAAGACGATGCAGCTCGCGCCGGAGTGGCTCAGGGTTATTACATCAACGAAAAACATTTGATTTTCAAGCAGGGGTTTGACCCGATTCAAATGGGGCTTGTTGTTTCGCCTTATGTGAGGCCGCTGGATTTGTCGCAGATCTTCAAGTCGGAGAGGAATTCGATTTTCCAGCCGGACAAGAACAATATCGCACCTCGGGTTGGGTTTGCCTGGCAGCCCTGGTTTACGTCGAAGCTGGTGGTGCGTGGCGGCTATGGAATTTACTTTGAGCGGCCTTCCGGGTCATTCAAGTCGGACCTGCAGTTGTCTTCCCCGTTCTTTGTGTACCAAAACGTGCCGTCGCCCGTGGATATGGCGAACCCTTATCCCAGGATCAATATCAACCCCTTCTCTATCCCGCTAAATGTGAGCATTGCGCGGGATGCCAATGGTGCGGCAAGCTGGCGGCGGTTTGACGGGACGACTTTCCCGACGACTGAGCCGTTTGCGGCCAAGAACTTTACGTTCATCGACCCGTTCATCAAGACGCCTTATGTGCAACAGTGGACGTTCAACTTACAGTATGAGCCGCTGAAGGGAAATGTGATCGATGTTCGTTATGTGGGAACGCGCGGGATCGGACTGATGGCGAAGCTGAATCTGGCTCAGGCCTATGATCCGCGGGTGACTCCGGTGAATGGCTTTACCGATATTCGTACCCGGACTGGGGCGTTGATCAACCCTGACTTCTTTGTGCCGAGTGAGTATCTGGGACTGGGCCGCCAGAGTGGTTATAGGAAGCGATCGAATTACGGCATGTCCACTTACCACGGGTTGCAGGTGAATTACCGGAGACGCTTCCAGCGGCGCGTGTTGGTACAGGCTGCTTATACCTGGGCCAAGACGCTGGACAACATCTCAAGCGATGGCGGAACGGTAGAACATGATTCGCGGAATATGGCGAATAACCGGGGCGTTGCTGACTTCGACCGGACGCAGCGGTTTACGGCGGCCTTTATCTACGAGATTCCGCAAGCGTTCAAGGGATCTCAGGCAGCGAAGATGTTGCTGGGCGGCTGGTCTTTCAACGGGATGACGACACTGCAGAGCGGGTCTCCGTTCTCAGTGACTGGGGCGAATACGGCGAATGCCAACTGGGCACAAGTGGCCCGGGTGAGAACGGATCTTGCGCCGGGCAGAACGATTGACAGTGCATTCAAGAGTGGACGTGTTCAGGATCGTCTGAACGGCTTCTTCGATGTGACGGCGTTTGGCAATTCAGAGGACCGATGGGGCAATGCTGGTCGTAATATACTGCGTGGACCCAATCAACGTCAGTTTGATTTTGCTCTCAGCAAAACGACTGCTGTGAATGAACGCCTTAATGTCGAGACTCGCATGGAGGTGTTTAACGCCTTCAACCAGACGACGTTTGCCAACCCGAGTTCGGCATTGCCGGCGGCGGGGTTTGGCACGATGGGCACTATCACTTCGACCATTGGCGGGCCTCGCACGATGCAGGTGGCGCTCAGGATGAAGTTCTAACGGATGAACTGATCGACGAATTCGACACCAAGGCCGCAAGCGATGTAGTGCTTGCGGCACATCTCGATTTTGGTGAAGACGTCCTCGTAAGCGGTGACTGCGCCCTGTTCGTCGACGTAGATCATGGCTCCCGTGATGTGAAAGAGCGTGATCATCTGCGGGACGTCTGCGGGGACGGTGAGGGTGTGGGTTTCACCAGGTGGCTCGAAAACATAGTCGCCTTGATTGGCGGTCCAGTCGTGTTCGAGGTACTTCCATTTGCCTTCGATGACGTAGCCGTGGACGGGGGCAGGGTGGCGGTGGCGGCTGAGGATTCCCGATTTGCGGACTCGCAGAAGGTTGACCCAGTAGCCTTGTCGTGTGGAGAGGCAGAGTGGGCGAAACCAGACGTTTTCGGCCTGGGGAACCCAGACTCGTTCATCGACAGGGAGCACACCGTTGACCACGATGTCTTTGGCCATCTCGGTTGGATTGAGCATTTGTCTTTACGCTATCAGGTATCCGCCGTCGACGGGGAGGATGGCTCCAGTGATGAAAGAGGCGGCGGGGGAGGCGAGGAAGAGTGCGGGGCCGGCGATGTCTTCTGGTTGGCCCCAGCGACGCATGGGAGTGCGGAGGCGGATGGCTTCGCTCTTGGCGGATTCCTCGCGAAGGGCTGAGGTGAGTGGGGTTTCGATCCAGCCGGGGGCAAGGGCGTTGACGCGGATGTCGTCGGGGGCCCAGGCGATGGCGAGGCTTTTGGTGAGTTGGGCGAGGCCGCCTTTGCTGGCGCTGTAGGCTGGGGCGGGGCCTGAGCCGAAGAAGCTGAGCATCGAGGCGATGTTGATTACGCAGCCCTTGGTAGCTTTCAAGTGCGCGTGGCAGGCCGAGCACATGCGCATGGCGCCGTTGAGGTTGATGTCGATGACCTGGGCAAAGACTTCGGGCGAGTGTTCTTCGAGGCGACGGATGACGCCTGCGGCGTTGACGAGAACGTCGATCGTGTTGATGTTCTTGAGTGCTTGCTGGATTGTCTCTGTTGAGGTGATGTCTAGACCGGTTTCAAGGCCCAGGGCAATCACCTGTGCTCCGCTTGCGGCGAAGGCATGAGCTATGGCAGCGCCGATGCCGCTGGTGCCGCCCGAGATGAGGACGGACTTTCCTTCGAAACTATACATGCTGGCTTAAAGGTCGGTGAGATGATCGATGCGGCCGGTGGAGTCGCCGAACTTATCTTCCTTAACGCCCACAGTGTCGAGCATGTTGAGGTAGAGGTTGGTCATGGGCGTGCCCTTACGGTAGCGGATGTGGCGGCCGCCTTTGATATTACCGGCGCCGTGGCCTGCGATGACGGTGGGCAGGTTGAAGTGTTCGTGCTTGTTGCTGTCTGACAGACTGCTGCCGTAGAGGACCATTGAGTTGTCGAGCAGTGTGCCGTCGCCGTCTTTGGTCTGTTTGAGTTTGCCCAGGAAATGGCTGAACATTTCGACGTGGTGCTGGTCGATCTTCTGGAGGCGCTCGATCTTGGCCGGGTCGTTGAAGTGGTGGGAGAGGCCATGGTGGGCGTCGGGGACGCCGATGGAACGGTAGGTTCTGTTGCCTCCTTCGCGGCCGATCATGAGCGTGATGACGCGAGTGATGTCGGCCTGGAAGGCGATGGTCATCAGGTCGAACATGAGCTTGATGTGCTCTTCAAAAGTGGGAGGGACACCAGGGGGCTGATCGATGCTGGGGATGGGTGCGCCGGTGGCGGCACGTTCTTCGGCCTTCTGGATGCGGCGTTCGATCTCGCGGATCGAGTCGAGATATTCGGTTAGCTTGAGACGGTCGCTGGTGCCGAGGGTTTGGCTGAGTTTGCTTGCATCGGCGCGGACAAAATCGAGAATGCTTTTGTTCTGACGGGCGAGGGTGGCGCGGGCGGCAGGGTCTGTTGTGTCACCATCGCCGAAGAGGCGCTCGAAGACGGCGCGTGGGTTGGTTTCGAGCGGTAGTGGAGTAGTTGGAGAGCTCCAGCAGAGGGTGTTGCTGTAGGCGCAGCTGTAGCCGGAATCGCAGCCGCCGACCATGCGGTTTTCATCGAGGCCGAGTTCGAGGGAGGGCACCATGGTGCGGGAGCCGAGTTCTTTGGCGGCGATCTGGTCGAGCGAGGTGCCTGCTTGAATGTTGACGCCTTCGGTCTTACGGGGGTGGACACCGGTGAGCCAAGTGGCACCGGCACGGGCGTGGTCGCCGGGGCCGTCACCGAGGGCATCGCCGTTGCGGTGGTCGAGGCCGGTGAGGATGTTGAGGTGTTCGCGGTAAGCTTCGAGGGGCTTGAGGGTGCGGGAGAAATCGAAGTCGCGACCTTCTTTTTCTGGAGTCCAGTCCTTCATGATGATGCCGTTGGGGACATAGAGGAAGGCCATGCGAACGGGCTGCGTGGGAGCTGTACGCAAAGGGGCAGCCATGGCATCGAAGTAGGGCAGGGCAAGGGCGGCACCTGCGCCTCTCAAGAAGGTTCTGCGAGCTAAGGACTTCATTGTTGCGGGTTTCTCCTCATCTGGAATGGCACACTATCTACTATTGATTGTACGAGAGCCGAGAAGCGGTAATCTTTCTTCGCAGTCTCGCGGCGGATCTGACGAACGGTGGGTTGGTCGATGGATTCGAGACCCCGTCCAAGGGCGTAGGTTAAAAACTTCTCTGTAAGGCAGTCGACGAATTCGTCCTGACGGCTCATGAGGACTTGCTTGAGACCCTGGGGGCCATCGAGGATTTTGCCGTTGGGGAGGGCGCCGGTTGCGTCAATGGGTGAACCGCCTTCGGCCTTTCGGAAGCGGCCGACGGCGTCGTAATTTTCAAGCGAGAAGCCAAGCGGGTCGAGGCGGGAGTGGCAGGAAGCGCAGGCCGGACTGGCTCGGTGCTTTTCGAGGGCGGCACGCAGGTCTTTGGGTGAGGTTGAAGCGTGGTCTTCGAGATCTGGAACGTCGGCGGGTGGAGGTGGGGGCGGGGAACCGAGGATGTTTTCAAGGACCCACTTGCCTCGCAGCACCGGTGAGGTTCGTGTTGGGTAGCTGGTGACGGTGAGGATGCCGCCCTGGCTGAGGATTCCGCCACGCTCGGCTGGATTGACGGCAACGCGACGGAAGTAAGAGCCTTTGACGTTTTCTACGCCGTAGTGCCGGGCGAGGCGATCGTTGAGGAAGGTGTAGTCGGCATTGATCAGGTCGAGGACGCTGCGGTCTTGCTCGACGATGTGAGCGAAGAAGAGTTCGCTTTCTTTTTGGAAGGCGGATCGGAGGGATTCATCAAAGGCCGGATATTTGTCGGGGTCGGGCTTCCAGCTGGCGATGTTTCGCAACTGGAGCCATTGGCCGGCGAAGTTGTCGACCAGGGAATTGGCTTTGGGGTCGGCAAGCATGCGCTTCACTTGTTGCGCGAGGACGGGCCGGAGTTGTTTGTTTGAAGCGAGGCGAAGCAACTCGTCGTCGGGGACGCTAGACCAGAGAAAGAAGGAGAGGCGGGAGGCGAGTTCGAGATCTGAAACTTTGTGGGAGGCACCGGGGGCGATGCCTGCGGGTGTCTTTTCGACACGGAAGAGGAAGTTGGGCGAGACGAGGATGGCGCGCAGGGCGGTTTCAATCCCGGCATCGAAGCTGCCGCCGTCTTTGCGGCCTTCGGCAAAGATCTTCAAAATGGGTTGAAGCTCCATGGGTTGGACAGGGCGGCGGTAGGCTCGTCGTGCGATGGGGGTGAGAATTTGCGTGGCGCAGGCGGCTTCGGTGATTGCTTTGTTGGGACGGCAAGTAAAGATGCGCTTGCGGCTGGCTGTTTCGCCGGGCCCTTTGGGTTGGAAGGGACCGCCGATGGTGATGTATTCAATACCGAGACCGAAGGAGGGTGGAGGGCCGAAACCGCGGCGCTGTTGGACGCCAGCTTCCGATTTTGTCGATTCCACCAACAGGCCAGCACCGATGGTGTGCATGCCGGCTGTGAGTGGGACTCGGATTTCAAAGTTGCGCGTGACTTGATTTTCTTCGGCTGGATCGACGTTGGCTTCGAGCAGTTTTGCTCGCTGGCCATCGACGCGGATGTCGAGCTGAGAAACCGGGAGTAACGGGTCTGGGGTGCCGCGCATTCTTACGAGAATCGAGTATTCAGCGTCGAGCGGGAAGTAACGCTTAATGGCGAGGCCATTGCGGATGCTTAAGGGCATCTGGTCTGTGGTGAGCACTTCGCGTGATCTTGCGGTGTAGCGCTCAATTGCGGGGGCGGCCTTGATGGTGCCGACAGCAAGGCGTGAGACTCTGCGGGCCGTGCTCATATATTTTTCGAGCAGCATCGGGGATGTCGTGAGGACGGAGCCGATATTGTCGAAGCCGTAGCCGGAGTCGTCTGACGGGAGGGTGGCGGAATGGTCCAGATCGAGAGCGAAGAGGTCGCGGATCGCGTTCGAATATTCAGCGCGGTTGAGACGGTGGATTGAGGGGGTGCCGGGATTGGGCTGGCGGGCGAAGTTTTCGTCGAGGGTCTTTTCCACATGAGCAGCGACTGTGGCTCGAGCTTCTTCTGTGAGCTTGGGGCCCGCCGGCGGGGGCATTTCACCGCCGCGAACTTTGCGAAGGATTTTCTCCCATTCAGGGCCGGCTGAGGCGATGTTGTCCGCTTTTAGCCCCTGGATGGAAAGGCTGCCTGATTTCAGCTTGTCGTTGTGACAACCGAAGCAGGTACGGTTCATGATTTTCTGGGTCGAGACGGCAGCGGAGTCCTGGCCCGAGGCGGTGAGAGCGGAGAGTAGTAGGAGGAAATAAGCCCGGGGCAAAGGTGGTAACTCGTTGATTATTAATCTATCATCTTCCATATGCGAATTCTTATTCTTTTCGTCGCAGCGATCCGTTTGCAGGCGGCCAGTAACGATCCTCGGCTGATCGAAGCTGTGCAGAAGGGTGACCAAAAGCGGGTGCTTGCTCTGCTAAAGGCCGGGGCGAAGGTGAATGAGGCGCGTGCGGATGGGTCGACTCCGCTTTCGTGGGCGGTGAGCCGGGAAGATAAAGACGTTGTTGTCGCGTTGATTGGGGCTGGGGCGAACGTGAATGCGGCAGACGAAAATGGGGAGACGCCGCTCGGGATTGCCAGCGGACTCGGGAATGTAGGCATTGTCAACATCTTGCTCGATGCGAAGGCGAATCCGAATTCGGCTCGTTGGAATGGGGAAACTCCGTTGATGGGTGCGGTGAATGCGAAGAGTGTGCCGGTAGTGAAGCGGTTGCTTGAGGCTGGGGCGAAGGCTGACGTGACGGAGACGCGATCGGGGCAGTCGGCGTTGATGTGGGCATCGGCTGAGGGTAATGCCGAGATTGTGAAGATGTTGGTGGAGAAGGGAGCGCAAGTGAGCCCAATTTCGAAGAAAGGCTATAACGCGTTGTTGTTTGCGGCCCAGAGCGGGAATGTTGAGACCGTGAAGGCGTTGATTGCCGGTGGGGCTGAAACAAAGTCGGTAAGCCCGGACGGGGCGACTCCGTTTTTGATTGCGTTGAGCCGCGGGCATGAGAGTGTGGCGATGTTGATGTTGAATTACGGCGTGGACGTGAATGCAAGGGACAAGAACGGGAGCACTCCATTGCATGAGGCGGTGCAGCAGGGGAAGGTTGCATTGGTGAAAGAGTTGGTGTCGCGGGGAGCTGATTTGAAGGCTAAGACGGCAGTTTCCGCTGGCAGGGCCAGTTTTTTCAGGATAGGGGGACTCACACCATTTTTGTCTGCGGCTCAGACGGGGAATATTGAAATGATGAAGACGCTGATAGGGTTGGGGGCTAGCGCTAAAGAGAGAAATCCGGATGGGATGAGTGCTCTGATGCTGGCAACGTTTAGCCGCAAACTGGCACCGATTGAATTTCTTGTTGACGCTGGAGTGGATGTGAATGAGACACGCAAAGGCGATGCTGGAGCGCTGCATGCGGCCATCCGATTTGGGTTGAACGATGTGATTGAGTATTTGGTGGCCAAGGGTGCCGATTTGAACGTGAAAGACCGTTTTGGAAGGAACGCGATGGAGGAAGCTGAATTTGAAGCTCCGAAGCCCACGATAGAATTGCTGAGGAAATTGACCGCTGCCCAGAAGAAGTGAGCTATCATTAAAAGGTTGTATGTTCGGGCCGTAGCGCAGCCTGGTAGCGCGCTTGCTTGGGGTGCAAGAGGCCGCGAGTTCGAATCTCGCCGGCCCGACCATTTAACATTTTTAATCTTTGGCGATCTATTGCTTGGATTTGCCTCTTCTTTCCTATCCTGCATCCTGCAGCTAGATGTTTTTACTGTTCCTTTGCTGTTGGTGTTGCTGCCTCTTCGGGCCTGGCAAGCGTTTCCTCACAAAAGGAATGAGTGCCCTGCGAAATTAGGGAATGCAAGCGCGAGCATACAATTCTGCGAGAGTGCGTGCTTTTTCTAAGAATACAAATTAGTCAGCTTTTGCAATTCGATAAAACTTATTCAGGCGAAGATGCGAATCGGGGAGACCATCAAATAGGTAGCTTAGTACTACAGTACTTAGCAACCTTGATTTTTTTCCAACGCTGCCTATACTCGACCAGAAGTGCTGCTCCACCCAAATGTCAGCGGCACATTTCAAACGCTCTATCTAGACTCAAGGACAAGACATTATGAAAAAAGTATTTATTTTTGCAGCCATGGCGCTCGCGACATTACTTGTTCCAAATTCTGCGAACGCTGCAGTGGTAATTGACGTTACTGAAGGCGGAGGCAACGTTACTTTTGCTGTCACCGGTAATTTGAACCTTACGGGAGCGACTTTATTTACTACCTTTAGTAGTTACGGACTTGGTTTTATTCCTGGAGGTTCTAATTGGTACGTCGCACCGGGCCCGGGCGGCAGCGTTGATAGCTATGCTCTGACCGGTTTCGCGGGTGCATTCGGAACAAGTGGGTCGTTTTTTAGCCCGCCAAGTTCAGTATCTGGTGACAACTTCTATATCTGGGGAGCCGGAGGAGCCACTGCACAAGTTGGAGTAACATCCGGTTACGTCTCTGGCAGCGCAATCAATTCCGGTATGGTTTTCAACGGGGCAACAATCGCTGGCCTATTCATGACCCCTGGAACTTACCTTTATACGCTTCCCAACGACACCATCACGCTGAATATTGGCGATAGCGCTGGAGTGCCAGAACCCGGTACTTTCTCCCTGATCGGCTTAGGGATGGCCGGTGCCGCCATTGCAGCTCGTCGACGTAAGCAGTAAATTATTCGATCCGATTCGCGCTTCCATCTGGACGACAACAGTTCACGCTTTCAAAGCGGATTACTGCGCAGCCTGCTTTGCAGGCTGCGCATTCGTTTTTGGGCACGCTCCTGATGGGACTTTGCTTTAAGCTCAGCCGATTTTTGAACGGCCAATTGTTGTTTGTGCAGACGTTTTCATCAGCCATCATTGCCTCGGACTGTACCGCTGCTGTGGTAATTATGGGACAACTTGTAGGTGATGACGCCACTTTTGAATCGATTGTCGACATTGGTTTGACGTAATTTTCTATAATTTCTTTTGGCCTCATTACTTCTGACAGTGGCTTCGATTGGCGCACTCAGCTTCCTGCTGGGCGGCTGGGCCTGGTCTTTGGTGGCGGTTCTTTCACTCCTCTCGATTGTGAGTTTCTTCGAAGACGCTCCCAAGTTGGCTTTTTCCGGTTTGATCAGCTTGTTTTGGCTGGCGGCTTTTCTTTTCACCGATGACCGGCGGCTCTTCTTTCCCTTTACGATTCAATTTGCGGTGCAGGCGTTTGCGGTTTGGTCTTTGCGTTCCAAAATTCTGGGGGCAGTTGCGGCGACCGGGGTAGTGGCGTTGTTTAGTGTGATCCGGCTGATACAGTCGGCGACGCTGATCGTATTGCTTGTGGAACTGATTGTGGCCGGGGTGGCGTTGTGGATTGCTGCCGAATATTACCGGCGGGGTGAGCCTAGCTTGAAGCGAAGACTGGTGGCGGGCGGGATCGGGTCTGTGCTGGCTTTCTGTGGTCTGGTTTTCTAATTCATTCTTCTGAAATCAATCGTTTTTTAGAATGAAGAGGTATGACTTCCTTCGTGCGCTTTTTTGTACTGACTGCTGTGGCAGCGATTGGTGTTTTTGGGCAGACTTCGACTGGGAACATCTTAGGGGTGGTTCAAGATGCTAGCGGTGCATCGGTTGCCGGGGCCCGGGTGAGTGTGGTCAATCTGGGTACGAATACTCGCACTGAGGCGACGGCCGATAGCGCGGGCAATTTTCTAGTTCGATTTCTGCTCGCCGGTAAATATGCGGTGGAAGCCGAGGCGAAGGGCTTCAAGAAGTTCCGGCAGGACGGGATTGAGTTGCAGTAGAGCAGCGGGCCACGGTGAACATCAAATTGCAGGAGGGCGATGTGGCTGAGAGTGTCAGTGTAACCGCCGATGCCGAGCGATCCAGTGGAATTTTACGATTCAGCGGGAGTTGCTGCAGTCTGGCAATGCGCTCGGGATTACAGCACGGAATGCATTCACGTTTGGCAATGTTTGCACGCTGGAGGCTGATTTGACCAATCACTGGGTGACCAATCAGGATCTGTCTGTGTTCAAGCAGTTCCGGTTGAGTGAGCGGAACGAAAACTTCAGACTACAGTTTCGCGCGGAGGCGTTTAATGCGTTCCATCGAGTGCGGTTTGGCAACCCGAATACGGACGTGAATTCCGGGGCCTTTGGACAGGTTCAGACCCAGTCCAACGATGCGCGGCAATTGCAGTTTGGACTCAAAATTCTGTTTTAAAGCCAGACCGGGCTAACCTAGTATCTTGAGTCCATTCGAAGCTTTGTTTGGGTCGCCACGGCGAGTGGTGACTCTCGGGTTGATGATTGGGTCGTTCATGGGATCGATGGAATCGACGGTGGTGGCCACGGCCATGCCGACGATTGTGGGCGAAATGGGCGGCCTGAGTATTTATGGATGGTCGTTTTCGATCTACGTATTGGCTTCGAGTGCGGGGATCCCGGTTGCGGGGAAGTTAAGTGACATCCTGGGCCGGCGGGTGGTGTATGCGTGGGCGATGGCGCTTTTTCTAATCGCCAGTTTGCTTTGTTCGATTGCGCCGAGCATGATCTGGCTGATTGTGTTTCGCGGATTGCAGGGGCTGGGTGCGGCTGGATTGCTGCCGCTGGCGCTGGTGATGATCGGGGACATGTTCAGCTTTGAAGAGCGGGCGCGGGTGCAGGCTTTGTTTAGCGGGGTATGGGGGATTTCGAGTATTGCAGGACCGCTACTTGGTGGATTTCTGGTGGACCGGGTGGGTTGGCCTAGCGTGTTCTACATCAACATTCCGTTTGGGATCTTGTCTGCCTGGTTTGTCTGGCACTGGTGGGAGGATCGTCATGTTCTGACCGAGGGCAAGCCTTATATCGACTACCCGGGAGCGATACTGGTGACGCTGGCGGCGGTGTCGCTGCTGCTTGGTTTGATTGACGTGACAGTTTGGTACGGGTGGGCGTTGATTGCCTTGTCTGGGGTGCTTGGGTATTGGCTTTGGAGGGTTGAGAAGTCGAGCCCGGATCCGGTGCTGCCGATTGCGCTGTTTCGATGGCGGCTGTTTACGGTTACGATCCTGCATTCGCTGGCGATTGGGTGGGTGTTGAACGGCGTTACGGCGTACGTGCCGCTTTTTGTTCAGGAGGTGCAGAAAAAGAGTGCGACCGAGGCTGGGGCGACGCTGACTCCGCTGCTTCTGGCATGGGTGATTGCAAGTGCGGTGTCTGCGCGGGTGATGTTGCGGATCGGGTATCGCAGCCCGGCGATCTGGGGGATGGTGATGGTGGTTTTGGGGAGCGGGATGTTGTCGCAATTGCATGTCGATTCAGGGAAGATGCTACTGATTGGGAGCATGCTTTGTATGGGGACTGGATTTGGGATGACGGTGCCGGCGTTGTTGATTGCTGTACAGATGATGGTGGAGCGGCAGGCGATGGGATCTGCGACGGCTACGATTCAGTTTGCACGGAGTATTGGCGGGAGTGTTGGGGTGGGCGTTATGGGTGCTTTTCTGAACTGGCAGGTGGCCAAGGTGGGGATGGCCGGGGCAATTGAGACTACGTTCTGGGTTGCAGGCGCGATTACGATTTTGGGGCTTGCGATTACAATAGCTGCGCCTGTATTGAGTGCCGAGGAGATGGGTAGACGTCGCTGAAAGTTTTCCCGAAAAAAGATTACTTAGTACGCAAAAGGGCTTCGTACTATGGGTTGCGGTAAATAGTTGATTACAAAAGCAGTGTAGAGTCTGATTTTTGAGCCAGCAGAAAAAGGCAAACTTTTGTTGTAGAACCCCTAAAGCTAATGGTACGTTGTGCCGATTACGGTGACATGCCCACATTGGGTGTGTATATGAAATCAGAAATCCAAATGAGGCCGAAACGCGGCATACGAAATCGAGTTGGGAATCGCAAAGGCAATGTGATGCTCGAGTTTGCTCTTTGCTATTTACCTCTGCTGGGAATGTTTTTTGGCATTATCGACGTATCTTTTGTTGTCTTCCTGAAGAGCATGATCCAGAGTGGGGTACGCGATGGGGTTCGGTTCGGTATTACCTACCAGACGAGCATAGGCGGCGCTAGTTGCGGATCTGTGACTCAGTGCACGAAGAAGGTGGTGCAGGATGTTTCTTTGGGATTCCTGAACGCAAGTAACGCCAATCTTGTGGAAGTCAACTACTACGCTCCAACGAATCTGTCGACACCGATCACTGCCGCCGATTGTGATCCCAGTGGATCCAGGACCATGGCGGGGGATACGCAGGTGCCACCACGTCAATTGCGCTATGTGAATCAGCCGGGCAATTTGATAGAAGTACGGGTTGTTGACTTTCCGTGGAACTGGATTGTGCCGATTCCCGGGCTACTCAATTCACCTTCCACAAAGATGAGCGCAAGTGCGACAGACGTTTTGCAGGGACTGCCTGTTGGAACGGTTGTACCTCCCGCGCCCTAATGGAGAATTTGAAATGAAATATCCAATTCATCAGTTACGCAAACGAAATCAAGGTGGAAATACCATAGTTGAACTGGCTTTGGTTACACCGTTTTTGATGTTTCTCTTAACCGGTTCGTTTACTGTAGGCATGAGTTTGAATCGTTCGATTCAGGCCAGCAATGTGCTGCGCAATGCGAATGTGTTGATGAGCCGAAAAGTGGACTTGTCGAAGGCAGAGAACCAGCGGATGCTGATCCGGTCGGCATCTGGACTGGGGATGAACGTCACTGGGACATTTACGCCGAATCCGACAGGCAAGGGTGCGCTGGTTTTGTCTAAAGTCATTCGAGTAGGCCCGGTGCAGTGCTCACTTGGGATTCCTGGTTGGAGCGGATCGCCGGCGACATGTCCGAATTTTGGCCAGTATGTCATCGCGCAGAGGATTGGGATTGCAAACACCTCGCGGTGGGGAAGTTCGATCGGGAACCCATCGAGTACTTTAGCTAGCGATGGAAGCGTAAGCGATGCAGACATAGCAAACGTATCGACGAATCGGGCAACGGGATTTCCCACTTTGCCGACCGGGACGGGAATTGTCTACATGGATAACGATACGTTCGCGTATATCGGAGAGATTTTTGCTGATGTTAGCGAGCTCAACTTCCTCCCGTACGTTTCCGCGCCGGAAATCAAAATGATGAATATCAGCTAATCGAGTCAAGGATCAGGAGAGAGAAATGACCCCAATTGGATTGACACCGAATCGTAAGCCGCGAGAACGCGGAATTGCAGTATTGCTTGCAGCCTTAATGGCCTTCTTTCTGATAGGTACAGTCGGACTCTCGGTTGACGCTGGATTGGCATATCTTGTCAAGGGTCGTCTTATGGCAGCGGTGGACGCGGCCTCTCTTGGGGCAGCCCGTGGTCTCAACCTTGGTGAGGACGTGGCTGCGGCAAATGCGGCAGCCACCCAAAGTGCCACTCGTTTCTTCAATGCAAATTTTCCTCAAAACTATATGGGGACCAATCCTTCGCAAACCTCTGTGACACCGACATTTACGCTGCTGACCACAGGTGGGAATCCGAATGGGATTTTACAAGTGGATGTGGTGGGCACTGTAACAGCTCCAACCTACTTCATGAAAATGTTTAGCATGAACGCCATGAGAATTTCAGCGACAGGAACGGCGACAAGGCGAACGCTTGTCATGATGCTGATTCTTGACGTATCGGGGTCGATGGGAACGCGAGCCGCTACAGGAGTGATTCCAACTGTGGTCAGCAGCACAACCAGTTCTTGTGATGCGATGGTGTACGCTTCTTCGAAGTTCCTCGACTATTTCAGCTCCTATGACTATGTTGGGGCCGTTACCTTCAGTACGAGGGCAACAACAATTTATGCACCGAGCAAGGATTATAAACGATCGGATGCAGCCGGTCTGAATTCACAACTGCGAAACGTCAACTGCAGCGGTAACACGAATACCGCGCCTTCCATTAACATGGCCTGGGCGGCGATTCGCAACGTGGGGTTGAAACTGGCGATGAATGAGATCCTTCTTTTCACGGACGGTATGCCCAACGTGGTTACTGGAGATTTCCCATTGCGTATGTCACGCGACACTCGATTGGGGATCGGAAGGCAGTATGGCGGGGTAGGTGCAAGTAGTCTGGTTGTTCCGCCTGCGGATACACCTGCAAACCAGAATTTGTTTTACAAAGATAGCAACAATCCCTTTAGCCCAACCACGTACAATTCGAGCCCAAACACTACTCCAACATTGAACTCACCATACACTGCTGCGCAACAGGTGCATATAAATGCTGGGGTGCTTCCTCGATACGGAGATTCCAGATTTTTGCCTCTGACTGCTGCGCAGTTCACTCGATATACAACGCTTAGCGGATCTGGCACCGCCACTACTACAGCAAACATCAATATTCGAAATTCGTTTGGCTGGTATCTGGGGTCGGCCGCTGGGCCTTACGTGAAGAAATGGATTCAAGACCCGACAATTCCGGCAAGGAACTATTTCAACTGCACCGATACAAACACGAATCTTAGCACCGCGGATCGAGGTGCGACATACATGTGCAGAGACATGGCTGTGTCGTCGCTGACAACCACTCCTGCAACGATGTATGGTGGAATCACTCAGGCAACAAATCCTTCCTATCACCCGCGGTTTGGGGCTAAAGGGAATTTCTGGAATGCCGCTTATACCGGAGAAAGCGCGGGAGCAATCCCGTCCGGTTTTACATCGATGTCGTCCAACGGGACAGTTGCAAACACCTCTACAATCGCTTTCATTCCTGACCTGGATGCGAAGGGGAATTCAAATTTGGGGTTCCGCGAAAACTGGGTATATAACGTGAACCAGGGGTGCGCACCTGCAGGCACAACACTTCCGATGGGAGCGACCGATCTTTGCAAGAGCCGTGGCGGGCTGTGGGCAGACTACATGGCATTCGGCCTTGGAACGAACAAGTTCACTTCCGGTCCCTACATCGATAGGCTGAGGCCGGATCTTCCGAATGTTTATCCTGCGGCTGCAATGAATAGTGCTGTTGATGCTGCACTCCGGACGAAATCGGATACGGAATACAACATTCGCTTTGATTGCGTTTATCTGGTTGGAACAGAAGACAATGTGGATCGAGAATTCCTACAGATTATCGCTAATGTGCAGGTTTTCAAGCCTACGATCTTCGACGGAGCAGGTGCTCCGCTGCAAGGGACGAACACGCGTTACAACTCCGCACTACAGGAAGGCCTGTGGTATTACACAACGAATCCGGCGGATTTGGCGAACTTGTTCGCACAAATTGCAGGATCCCTGCTTCGATTGAGTGCGTAATGGCATGATGGTCTAGTAGCGAACTGGACCATGGAACGACGCAGCTTTTTACAGACAACCCTGACAGGATTGGCGGCAACTACGGTTGCCGCCAATTCGCGTTCTAAAGAACTCAAGGCTGAGATCGCCATCATTGGGGGAAGCACGGGTGGGTGCGCTGCCGCACTGGGCGCTTTGAGGGATGGGCGAAGGGTGGTGATGACGGAGGAATGCCGGTGGATTGGGGGGCAGTTGACCTCACAACTGGTGCCGCCGGACGAACATCCCTGGATGGATATGTTTGGGGGGACGCGGGCTTATCGTGGTTATCGGGAAGCTGTTCGCGGATATTACCGTTCCCATTTTCCTTTGACGGAGGAGGCGCGAGCGCAGACGCCGTTCAACCCGGGTGGGGGTTCTGTGAGCGGGATCACACATGAGCCGAAGGTATCGCTGGCGGTGCTTGAGGGCTTGCTTGCGCCTTTTGTTTCGAGCGGACAATTGACATTGCTGACGGAGTTTCGTCCGGTTGCGGTGTCTGTGGGCGGGGACCGGGTGTTGGCAGTGACGGTTGAGCATCTGCTGGACCAACACCGGATCACGATTACGGCACCTTATTTTGTGGATGCCACCGAGCAGGGGGATTTGCTGCCACTGGCCAAGTGTGAGTTTGTTACAGGAGCGGAGAGCCGGGGACAGACGGGCGAGGCAAGTGCTCCTGCGGTGGCGCAGCCGGATAACATCCAGTCGTTTACGGTTTGCTTTGCGATGGATTACCGGGATGGCGAGAATCATGTGATTGCGAAGCCCGAGGATTATGCGTTCTGGCGGGATTATGTACCGGCGATGAAGCCGGCCTGGCCCGGGAAACTGCTGGCCTGGCATATGAGCAATCCGATCACGCTCGAGAAGCGGGTTGTGGACTTTGATCCTCGAGAAGATGCGGGGAAAGCGAATGCTCCGCTGAATCTCTGGCTGTACCGGAGGATTCGGCGTCGCAGGAACTTTGTGAACTGGCAACAGGATGCCGATATCAGCCTGGTGAATTGGCCGCAGAACGATTACTGGCTGGGGAATCTGCATGGCGGTACTGCGGCTGAGGCGGCGAAGCATTTGCGGGGAGGGAAGCAGTTGAGTCTCGCGCTACTGTACTGGATGCAGACGGAAGCGCCGAGGGCGGATGGCAAGGCGGGGTGGCCAGGTTTGCGGCTGCGGCACGACCAGGCTGGGACTGAGGATGGGCTTGCTATGTATCCGTACATTCGTGAGAGCCGCCGGATTCAGGCCGAGTTTACGGTGACCGAGCAGATGGTGGCGACCAAGGGCAGGGAAACGCTAGGGGCGGAGAAGTTTGCCGATAGCGTGGGGATTGGAAGTTACCGGATTGACTTGCATCCTTCGAGTGGCGGGGATAACTATATCGATGTGAGCTCGCAGCCGTTTCAGATTCCGATGGGGGCGCTGATTCCGAAGCGCATGGAGAATCTGCTAGCCGGGTGTAAGAATCTAGGCGTGACGCACATTACGAACGGGTGTTACCGGCTGCATCCGGTGGAGTGGAATATTGGCGAGAGTGCGGGGGCGTTGGCTGCAGAGGCTCTGCGGACGGGTGAGCCGCCGCGACGGATTCGCCGGGATGAAAAGATGCGCAATGCGTTTCAGACGAGACTGCGATCGAGAGGGATACAAACCGAATGGCCGACTTTGTCACCGCGCTAGCAATCACGCTGCTGGCTCAGCAGATTACACCAGAGAATGTGAAGAAACTGGAAGTTGCCTGGCGCTATAACCACGGCGAGAACCCGGAAGTGCGGACGGCGAACCGGCTTAGCTTCAATGCGACTCCCGTATTGGCTGAGGGGAAGTTGTTTGTGATTACCCCGAAAGGTTCGGCGATTGCCCTCGATCCCTTTACAGGTAAGGAGCTTTGGAAGACCCCGCGCAATGGGGAGGCGCGCCGCAGTTGGGGCGCTGCTTATTCGCGGGGCAAGATTTTCTTTGGCACCCCGGACGGCAAGCTAATCGCCTTGCTGGCCCGTAATGGTGAAAAGCTCTGGGAGACGGATCTGCGTGCGGGCCTTCATCCCGGCCATCTTTCGCAGAACATGCCTCCCACGATCTTTGGTGATCTTGTGATCACGGGCGGCGAGGTGCCTGAGGGGACGGCGCAAGGGCCTGAGCCACGGATCCGGGCTTGGCGTCAGTCTGACGGGAAGCTTGCCTGGGAATTTCATACGATTCCGAGAGATGGCGAAGCTGGAGCTGAGACCTGGGCCGCGGGCTCGCGGACGAATCGAACTGGAGTGAATGTCTGGGGCCAATGCGCGGCAAGTGAGGCGGAAGCCACTCTTTATTGCCCTACGGGCAGTGCCAGTTATGACTTCTACGGTGGGGACCGTCATGGTGCCAATCTTTACGCCAATTCTGTTGTTGCACTGGATGGGCGCACTGGCAAGCTGAAGTGGCACCGGCAGCTGGTTCACCATGATTTGTGGGATTACGATCTCCCGGCCAAGCCTGTTTTGCTGAATGTCGGCAAGACGCCTGCGCTCGCGCAAGTTACCAAGATGGGCTTCATCTGGTTTCTCAACCGTCGTACAGGCGAGCCTGTTTTTGGTGCGGTAGAGAAGCCAGTCGCAAGCAGCGAAGTGCCTGGTGAGCAGACTCACCCGACGCAGCCGTTTCCGGTGAAGCCGCAGCCCCTTTCGCGAATCAGTCTTAGTGAAGCTGACCTGAACAACCTGACTCCAGAGTGGGCCAGCGAGTGCCGCAAGCTCTATGAGCAGTCTGGTAATTCCGGGATCTTTGCCCCCTGGGGAAAGGACAAGTACACGATCATGCTGCCTGGCACACTGGGTGGCGGCACGTGGTCTGGGGCTGGCCATGATCCGGGGCGGAACCTCATTTTTGTGAACGCGAACGAACTTGGCGTTATCGGCAAGATGGTGGAAAAGAATGGCAGCTGGCAGCGGGTTAGCCCGGGGACGCATCCGCGCTTTGCCACCAGTGATTTGGTGCCTTGCGCGCTGCCGCCCTGGAATACTCTTAACGCAATTGATACGAATACGGGTGAGATCCGGTGGCGCATTCCGCTGGGTGAGCTTCCGCAGGCCAAGGCCAAGGGATTCAACAATACCGGCGCTTATGGGCTTGGGGGCGCACTGGCGCTGCCTGGTGGCGTTGTTTTTATCGGTGGGACGGCAGACCAGCATTTTCGTGCCTTCCACTCTCAAACCGGGGAGATGCTTTGGCAGATGGAAACCAAGGCTAGCGTCTACGCGACTCCGATGACTTACAAGGACGCCAAGGGCAATGAGTACATCGCAGTGGCTGCTGGAGGTGGTGGTTTCTTTCCGGGCCCGCTTGGTGATGAGCTTATTGGGCTGCGGCTGCCGCCTAAGCCTTGATCACCTAGTCTGCCCGCAGGGTTTCGGCTGGGGACAGTTTGAGAAGGCTGCGGGTTTTGAGCCAAATGCTGACGATAGCTGTGGTGGCAAGGATGGCCAGTATTGAGGCGTGCCAGAGAGTGGGTGGTGTGGTGATGCCTGAGACGAGTACGCTCACGAAACTCGATGACCAGTTGCTGAGCAGAAAGGCTGCGCCGAGGCCAGTCCACAGAGCCGGGAGGAGGTGGCGGAGGATCAACCAGCGGAGTTCGGCAGGGGTTGCGCCGAGGGCGCTGCGGATGCCCATTTCACGACGGCGTTGTTCGAGCATATTGGCGCAGAGGCTGTAGCCGTGAATCAGGGTGAGCAGCAGCGAGAAAGCACCGAAGAAAAAGAGCACGAGGCTGAAGAAGTTGGGCCGGGCCAAGACGCGGTTGAGACTTTCTCTGAAGCTCATTACGTCGTAAACGGGGATCTTTGGGTCGAGGGTGCTGAGAGTGGACCGGATGAGCGGGGCGAGATCGGGAGTGCCGGGCTTTGAGCGAACGGTGAGCGTGAAGAAGTTTTGGGGCTTCTGGGCGAAGGGTCGCATGACGGTGGCGTTGCTGTTTTCGGTGGGGCCGGCAAATCGGAAGTCGCGAACTACCCCGATGACGGTGGCACCGGGGCCCTGATCGCCGAAGGTCTTACTCATTTTGAGTTTGCGGCCGAGGATCTTGTCGATGCCTCCTTCGAGGCGGGCGAAGCTCTCGTTGACGATGGCGACTTCGGGGGAATTGAGCTTATCGGCAGGGGTGAAATCGCGGCCTACCAGAAGGCGGGCACCGATGGAGTTGAGAAAGCCGGGGGTGGTGGAGAGATGGATAGCGAGTTCTGGTTCGGTTTTGGTTTGGACATGGTAGATGCCGGCCATGAAGCTTTTTGCGGCGAGGGGGAGGAAGTCGATGGCAGCTGCAGATTCGACACCGGGGAGGCGAGTGAGAGCGGCGATGGCCTGCTCGCAGTAGAGGTTGGTAGTGGTGCTGCGGGATGTTGCTGCGGTTGAGATTGTGGCGGTGTGGACTCGATCGGTTTGGTAACCGAGATCCACTTTGGAGAGATCGAGCAGGCTGCGGCCGAGGCTTAGGGAGTTGAGTGTAAGAAGGGAGGAGAGGCAGATTTGCAGGGCGAAAAGAGAGAGGCGCAGGTGGGGTGTCCAGCGAGTACGTCCTTCCCGGCGCAGGAATAGAGGGGCGAGCGAGAAGCAGAGACCACAGATCATGGAAACGGCAAAGGTGAAGAGGAGCACGCGACCTTCCAGGATTTCGTATTTCTGGAAAGCGAATTGCGGTGGGTAGTAGTGAGTTCCGATCTGGATGGTGAGCCAGGCGAAGGCTAAGCCGATGAAGCCTGCGGCCAGAGATAAAAGGACACACTCGGTAAGGATTTGCTGGTGGATTCGGCTAGTGCCAGCACCGAGCCAGGCGCGGATTCGGAATTCGGATTCACGTTCGGCGAAACGGCTTAGGAGGAGATGCGAGAGGTTTGCGCAAGCGATGAGGAGAACGGCGACGACACCTGCGAAGAGAATCCAGATGGCGTCGCGGTATTCCACGGTGATGTGGTTGCGCAGAGAGAGCATTTGGGGCTGGTAGGCTGCGCCTGTGGTGGGGAAGCCGTATTCTTTTTTGTGTGAGGCGATCGACTCGAATGCAGCAGTTGCGGCGGTGAAGCTGAGGCCGTCTTTGAGGCGGCCTATTGTGTAAAAGGAGTTGGTGCCTGATTTTTGGATGCCATCGGGATCGAAGGCGGTAGGCAACCAGATAGCGGCATTGTCGGGATAGTCGAAGGATGGTGCGGCAATGCCGATCACCGTGAAGGGTTGTTGGTTGAGGGTGATCTTTTGACCGAGGACACGAGTGTCCCCGCCGAAGGCTTGCTGGTAGAGGGCATGGGATAGGATCGCCACTTTATTTTTGCCCTTGATATCTTCTTCGGGGAGGAAGTCGCGGCCGATGTGGAGTGGGGTTCCAAGGAGGCGGAAGAAGTTTGCGGTGGTCTCGACGGTCTTGACCCGGATGGAAGCGGATTGGGTGTTGAGGTTGAGTTCTGTCGCGCTGAAGATGGAGACGCCTTCGAGGAAGTTGTGTTCGGCTTGCCATTTGAGAATAGAATTGCGGCCTTCGAAGGCTGGGGCAAAGTAGCTCTGGAAGTGGACGAGGCGATCGGGTTCGCGAAATGGGAGGCTTCGATAGAGCAGGGAATCGATTACGCTGTATACGCCGGTTGAGACACCGATAGCCATGCCCAGTGAGAGGACTGCGAGGAGGGTAACTAACGTGCGTTTGCGCCAACTGCGCCAGCAGTATTTTGCGTCCTGAGTGAATTCGGCCCAAGTGAGTTGTGGCCAGAGGAGGAGCAGTTCGCCAACGGCTTGCAGGAGAAGGAAGAGACGGGGTTGGGTGGCCCATTCTTCGCGGAATTGCTGCTCCATCGCTGTGCCGTATTCGGCGCGGAAGCTTGCTGGATAGAGTTGAATCAGGAGGCGGAAGAGCTTCATTCGGATCTCAGGTTTTTCATTGGATCGAGTCTGGCGATGCCAGAGGTGGCGAGTCCGAGGGTGATCAGGATTACGACTGCCATTGAGACTGCGGCGAGCTGATCGAGGCTGGTTGTTGTGATTGCTTTGAGATCGATCCAGCTTTGCAAGAGGTTTCTGGCGGGCTCTCGAAGGATAGCGCCGAGAGCAAGACCAAGTGTGATGGGCCAGAGGATTTTGCCGCTCATGAATCGGCGGAGCTGGTTCACCGTTGCACCTATGGCCATGCGGATGCCCAGTTCGCGGCGGCGTTCTTCGATCTGAAGGGTAATAGCTCCGAAGAGGTGGAGCAGAGTCAGGCCCACTGAGAAGAGGCCGAAGAAAGTCATGGTGGAGGCGAGAAAGACCGGGTACATCAGGTGGTCATCCACACGCGATTGCATTGGCTTGACGTCGTAGATCGGGATTTGGGTGTCTTGACTCTGAAGGGTTTGGCGCAACATCGCTGCGGGCTGTGCAATGCGATTGCCTACTCGCGCTGCGACGGTGAAATACCTTGGCGGAAATTGAGACATGGGGGTGTAGAACATAGGACCTGCTTCGGAGTCCGGGCCGCTATATTGCATCGACTTAACGACACCAATTACGATCGGGTCATCGTTGTCATCAGGGAAGCCTTTCAGTTTTTTCCCAATTACTGCTTCAACGCCGCCGTATCTGCGGGCGAAGATATCGTTGACGATTGCGACGAAGGGGGTACCCAGACGGTCGTTGGTGCTGAAATCGCGGCCGGCCAGGATTGGGGTTTGCAAAGTCTTGAAATAGTTGGGGCTGATCTGAATTTTGAGCGCCATCAGCGGTTCGGTTTGCGAAGGGACATTGAAGCGTCGACCGGAAAAGCTGCGCGAAGCCAAGGGAAGGTAATTGACGGCAGAAACTGATTCTATGCCTTCGAGCGCACCGACTCGATCCAGACTGCTTTCGAAGTAGGCAAGCCGTTGCGCTTCGGTATCAATGCTGCTGCCGGCGAGGGTGATGGAGGCAGTCCAAACTTGCTTTGCATCGAAACCGAGGTCTGAGTTTTGAAGTTTGAGCATTGCCTCGCTCAAAGTGAGCGAGCTGCCCAGTAGCAGGACGGTGAGCGTGACCTGGGAAATGAGGAGCCCTTGTCTCCAGAACGAGTTCCAGCTTTGATTGGGTTTCCCGATGGAGAAGCAGGCAACGATGCCGCAGACGAAGCCGCATGTGAGGGCAAGGAGTAGAGCAAATGAAAGAACATGCCAGTCGAGAAGAGTGTAGGTTTGGAAAGCGAATCCAGGTTCCCGATAGATGGTGAGCCAACGAGTGGTGAGGAGCGCAATGAAGAGGCCTAGACTTCCTGAGGCGGCACCGATAAGTGCGCACTCTGTGAGGACCTGCTGCCGGAGGCGAGGCAGTTGGGCCCCAAGGAAGAGGCGGGTGCGGAATTCCGCGGCACGCTGGGCATAGCGGCTCAGGAGGAGTGCGGCGAGGTTCACGCAGGCGATAGCCACCATGGCGATTACGGCGAAGAAGAGCGCGATGGAGCTCTTGTAGACATCGCCAGCAATGACCTCGCGCAACGCGATTAGACGCGGGCGCATTTCAACTTCTTTAGCCTTGCCGTAAATGGTTGCGCTTGATTCGGCGCGGAAGGCGGATTGTGCCTGAGCGATGGTGAGGGAGGGTTTGAGTCGCCCTACCGTGGTTTGGAAGGAAACCCCTGATTTGGGCATGCTGTCCCAATCGAAGATTTTGGGGGTCCAGAAGGCTGCGCTGTCCGGGTAATTGAAGGTTGGGGGAGCGATTCCGACGACGGTGAGTTTTTTGTTTTGGATGGTGATGGTTTGGCCGAGAATGCGGCGGTCGCCACCAAACGCTTCTTCGAAGAGGGCATGCGAGAGCACAACGACATCGCTTTTACCAGGGGTCTCTTCTTCCCCGGTGAAAGACCGGCCCAACATGAGGGGGGCACCGAGAACGTTAAAGAAGTTGGCGCTGGTTTCGGCCCCTTTGATCTGGCGCGAGCCACGGGATTGAGGCAGATAAAAATTAGCTGTGGAGAAGGATGTGGAGTTGCTGAGGTAGTGGCTTTGCCGATTCCACTGCGTGACAGCTTGGGCACCCTTATAAACGGGAGCGAAATGATTCTTTAGTAGAACCAGCTCTTCTACATTCTGGAAAGGCAGCCTGGCGAAAAGCATCGCGTTGACCATGCTGAAGACTGCGGTGGATACACCGATTGCGATTGAGAGAGACAGGACCGCAATTAAAGTACTGCTTTTACTGGAGTGCCAGTTGCGGAGGGCGTAGCGGAGGTCCTGGGAGAGTTCCTGGTAAACGACGGGTGGCCAGCCGAGGAGGAAGTCTCTCAGAAAGTGAATTAGACACAGAAGTTTGGTTGTGTCGCGCCAGGCCTGTTCGGCATCCATGGTCATGGCAGCACCGTATTCGGCGCGGAAGCCGGATGGATAGAGGCCCAGGAGCAGTCTAAAGAGCCACATAGGCACCTGCCAGCTTGACGAGATCCTGCATGCGTTTGGCTTCGGCCTGGGCGGCGGCGATGCCGTCTGGAGTGATGCGGTAGTAGCGGCGGCGCTGGTCGTCGAGGTGGGGGTCTGGGCGCTCTTCGGATTCTTCGATCAGGCCTTGTTCGAGGAGTCGGTTGATGTTGCCGTAGAGGAGGCTTGGGCCGGGGTTGAGCTTGTTTTGAGTGCGGGCGAGGATTTCTCGCTTGAGGGCGTAGCCGTGACGTTCGCCCTGGAGGAGGGAAAGGAGGAGATGGAATGCGAGCGGGGAAAGGTCTTTTGATTCCGGCATACTAGTTCAGATTATGAACTAGTATGCCGGAATTTGTAAAGAGGGGAATTAGAGGACTTGTTCGCTGAAGTTCTCGAGGATCGATTTGATCTTCTGGCAGAACTGGTCGGCGAGGGCTCCGTCGATCAGGCGGTGATCGAAGGAGAGGGCGAGGTGAGCCTGGCTGCGGATGGCGATGGCGTCATCTACAACAACCGGGACCTTCTCGATAGTGCCGATGCCGAGGATGGCAACGTTTGGCTGGTTGATCATTGGCGTGGCGAAGATGCTGCCGAAGCTGCCGAAGTTGGTGAGGGCGAAGGTGCCGCCAGCAAGATCGTCTGGCTTCAACTGCTTGCCGCGTGCGCGGTTGGCGAGGTCGACGATCGAGCGCTGCAGGCCAACGATGTTCATTTCGTCGGCACGCTTGATGACCGGGACGATCAGACCAAGGCCACCGTCAAGAGCAACGGCGATGCCCATGTTCACTTCGTTATGGAAGATGATGTTGTCGCCTTCGATCGAGGAGTTCAGGAGCGGGAAGGCGCGAAGGGCTTCAGAGGCTGCACGAGCGATGAAGGGCAGGAAGGTGAGACCAAAGCCGTAACGGGCCTGGAACTCGTCCTTGTGCTTGGCGCGGAGCTTGGCGATCTTGGTCATGTCGACCTTGTGGACGGTGGTGACATGGGCAGAGGTGTTCTGCGACTTGATCATGTGCTCGGCGATTTTCTTGCGCATGATGCTCATCGGCTCGACGCGGGTCTTGGCCGGGGTGGCAGGTGCGGGCGGAGCGATGTTGGCGGGAGCTGCTGCAGGGGCGGCTGCAACTGGAGCAGCAACTGGTGCAACAGAGGCGACAGTCTTTGCAGCCTGGGATTCGATGTAGGTTTCGATGTCCTGCTTGGTGATGCGGCCACCGGCACCTGAGCCGGGAACCATGGCGAGGTCAATGTTGTACTCGCGGGCCATCTTGCGGACCAGCGGAGAGAGGGGGCCGTTGACGCTGTCGGCTTCTGCAGCAGGGGCAGGAGCGGGAGCAGGAGGCGGTGCAGGGGCAGCCACTGGGGCTGGTGGAGGTGGAGGAGCCGGTGCGGCAACTGGTGCTGGAGGAGGGGGCGGGGGAGCCGGGGCGGCGACAGGTGCCGGGGCAGGAGCGGCGGCAGCGCCACCTTCTCCAATGCGGGCAACGACGGTGTTGATGCCGA
>JALHNH010000069.1 GCA_022843625.1 Bryobacter sp.
ACAGCGTAGGCAAAACAGAGCGGAATCAGGAGTGGTGCGGAGTTTGCCCAAACGGGGATGGGGCGGTTTTGCGAATTCGCGATAAGGGCACCGACTGCGGCAACGCAGACTGCGAAAGCGATCACGCCGGCGACCCACTCGAGGCGGCGCCTTGAGTCTGAGTCGGTGGCGGTGCGATAGTTGCGAACCAGAACGGCAAGCATGCTGGCACCGAGAATGGCCTGGCAGGCTACCTGGACGTAACTGGTTAAGGGGAGCCACCAGAGAGGCTGTAGGCTGAGCCAGGTGATGGAGCCTAGCAACGGGAGGAAGGTGCCGGTAATCAGTAGCCATTCGAGCAGGCAGAGGGCGGTGAGGAATGTGCGCCAAGCTCGCCAGAATGGACTTTGAGGACGTGAGGAAGGGAATTCTGAAAGAAAGCAAAACGTGAGCCAAAGATGCCAGTCGGCGATGAGTAGGAGAGAAGATTCGAGGAAACTTGGCTGCCAGCCCTGTGAAGGCGAGATGTGGAGGGCGAGGTTTAGATAACTAAATGCAGTTAGCTGGGATGCAAGCCAGCCTAGACGCGCGGTTAAGGAGTCTGGACGTTGCCAGCCCATTAGCCAGGAGATTGCGGCAAAGGTAAGGCTGCCGAAGAGGAAGCTGAATACAACCGGCCAGTTGGATGAGGGGCGGGAGGCGATGCGAAGCTGCGCCTCCGAGACTACGCCGTGGCGGGTGAATTTTACGAGATAGGGCTTGGAGAGCGGGTAGCTTCGAATCTGTATAGAAGGAGTGAAGCGCCCGGAGTAGCTGGAGGTGCCGTCGATGGAGAGGATGATGTCGCCGGGCTCAAGGATGCCCTGAGCGGGACCTCCGGGGGCCACCTGAGCTACCCGGAAGGGTGGAGGCTGTTGGGTATGGCTCCAGCCAAGACTTCGCTGCACCGAGCCGCGTTCGAGGAATTGCGGGATCGAAACTAAGAGGGTAAGTAGCCAGAGTAGCGCCCCCAAGAGTACGAAACGGCGCGTGATAAGGGGTGAGGACAAGAGTTACAAGAATATCAAAGTCGCCCCCCTTTCGAGGGATGCTTTTGCACTGGATGCGACCTACGCTGAGACATGCGAATCAGTGGAATTTTGAGAATTTGTTTCGGTTTGTTTGTGGGAAGTTTAGCTGCTTCTCTGGCGGCTTCGATTTTGTATGTTTCCGATGGGGAGACGCTCCATTCGATCGATTCTTCGAATGGGGCGGTGGTGAGAACCAGTACGCTTAGCGTGTCGTCGTTGAGGGCGATGGCCGCGAATACTTCAGGCCAACTGTATGGATTATTTGGGTTGGAGATGCAGACGCTGGGCGTGATTGACCCCACCAATGGCAATGTATCGCTGTTGGCAGAATCAACGGGATTGTTTGGAGGCAGAGGGTTGGCCTTTCGCTCTGATGGATCGCTGTTTGGACGTTTTGGCTTCGATATCTTCGGATTGAATCCGGTAACGGGTGAAGCAGGATCGAGTGTTGGTTGCAGTTCTGGAAGGTCTCTCGCGATTGGGAAAGATGACCTGGCGAATGCGATTGCCGGGAGCGTGTTTGTGAATCAGTTTTCTCTTGACGGATCAGGTTGTGGAAGTAGCAGCGGAAGCAGCAGCGGAAGCAGCAGTGGAAGCGGCAGTACCGGAAATACTGGCAGCGGTTCCGCACCCAGCGGCATCGTGCCTACTGATTTGATGGCCTTCACATACTCGAGTGATTTGTTCTTCGCGATTCAGAACCAGTCTGATGGCTCACAGAAGCTGGTTCGATTTGACGGAAGTACCTTTCAATTTCAGCCATTTCTGCAGGAAATTGGCAACCTGCCTTTGGGCGTGAATTCGATCGCAGCCAGCAGCGGCGAAGTGTTTGCGCCTGAGCCGCGCTCGATGTTGTTGCTGGGGGCAGGCGTTTTTGCCATGGCGCTTTACCGGCGCTACCGCTAGAGCCGTTTCGTGATGCACGCCTCCAGAGTCTGGACTGCAGTGGTGGTGGCTCAAGCACATTGGGCCCTCACCGTTTTCATTCAAGCTACGAGCTTCTGTGCGTACCTGATGCCTGTGGGCTCGTCCCCACTGGATGTTGTGCGGTACCTGGTTACGATTCCCTTTCTGCAAGGGCAGAATTTGATCGTGGCTGGAGTGCTTGGCGGCGTTGGCTGGCTGCTGGGCGGGCACCGGGTTTGGAGGTGGGCTTTGCCGGTTCTTTCGAGCGCAGCAGCGTTGCTCGTGCTGACTGATCTGGTGTTTTACAAATTCACCTTTGATCATTTGCGACCTTCCTTTTTTGATCGAACGGCGACTTGGAATGTCGGCATCGCGGTGAGCTCGTTAACTCACGAAATGGACTGGATCTTTGGGCTTGGGGCCGCGATCGCCCTGGCCGGAGTGGTGGTGCTTGTGCGCGTGATGCTGCAAGCGCCGCTAAGTATGCCACCGTGGCAAGCGCTGGGATGGGGGGCGGCTCTGCTGTTTTTGGCGGGGCTGCCGGCGCTTGCTTCACGGGGCTATTTTCATCTCAATGAGCATGTGCTGATCGCAGCAGGCCGGGATTGGGCGAGCGGGAGTCTGGCGGATTCGATGGGTAAGCCGAGGCTTCCTGTGACCGATGTTGCGAAGGACGAGGGGAGTGCCGATGCGAGCCCGGTACTCGCGGGGCTGCGGAGCAAAGCTTCGAAGCTGCGAAAGGGGCGGCAGCCCAATGTTGTGCTGGTGGTGATGGAGTCTGTAGGGGCTTTGAATCTGTTGACTGGCCCTAAGGGCGGACCCTCGCCGATCTACAGCCCGAATCTGGCGCGGATGGCAGCGGGGGGAGTTTTGTTTGATTCGATTTATGCGCCAGCGCCGGCGACGATGCGATCGCATGTTTCGATTCACACCGGGGGAAGAGTACTGAGCCAGGGAGGTGCGCATGAGTTGGAGCACCGATATCTGGGATCGATGGTCGGGCGATCGATGCAGAATCTGGGTTACACGACGGGTTTGTTTTCGAGCCAGTATCTGCATTTTGAAGATATGGATGACTTACTGGAGCAAGGTGGTTATGACCACTTTCAGGATTTCGACCGGGATCTGGCAAATCTAGACAAAGAAAAGTCAATCCACTCGTGGGGGGCGCGGGAAGAGTATACGATGTGGCTGGCCGATCAATGGCTGGAAGGGCAGAAGAAGACGGGAAAGCCGTTTTATCTGGAGTATTTGACGGTTGCATCGCATCATCCTTATGGTGCGCCTGCGGATTATCGTGCGCCCTTTAGTGGCAAGGACGACCTATCGCAATATCTGAACTCAGTGCATTACACCGATGGCGCTATAGGTTATCTGATGGCTTCGCTGGCGCGTAAGGGATTATTGCAAGACACTGTTTTTGTAATTACCGGGGATCATGGCGAGTCGTTCGGCGACCGGCATAAGATGAATCTGGTGCATAAGAACTTTTTGTATGAGGAGAATGTGCGTAGTTTTGTGTTGATGTTTGATCCGGCGTGGGAGTTGAAAGAACCGATTCAACCGGCGCGGATCGGGAGCAATGGGGACATCATGCCAACGCTGCTGGCCTATCTTGGGGAGCCTGATGAGACGCTGGCTGGAAGCGATTTGATGGCAGAGGTGTTTCAGCCGCGGCGGGTACATTTTTTCAAGAATGCACAGCCCGAGCAATGGGGGTTGCGCGACGGGAAGTGGAAGTTTATTGCAGAGATACGAAGCGGGCGGGCAGAGCTGTATGATCTTTCGGTGGACGGGCTGGAGCAGCACAATGTTGCCGAGCAGAATCAGGAGCGTGTTGCGCGTTATGCGGCTGCGGCTGAGGATTGGTTTGTTCGATCGGAGGAAGAGTATACGGCGAGGCTCGAGAATTTCAGGCCTGCCGGTGGGCGCAAGGTTCGTTTGGATGAGTACCGGAGGGCCGGGCCCAAACTTATGTCGACAGGACGGCGAAGAGATGGACGGTTTACGGAGTCTCAGCGGATGAAGAGTGGGGAGCGGCCTACGCTGTGGACGCACTGGGTAAGCGGCGATCACACACAGATGGCGCGATGGCAGTGGATCTCTCCAACGGGGAAGACCTGGAGTAGTGAGCTTGTGGTGCAAAAAGAGTGGAACGAGAGCTATGTTTCTTTTCCTGGTGCGTTGCCGATGGAGCGAGGGAGCTGGACGGTGAAGATGCTGGAGCCTAGTGGCAGCGGGCTGACGAGCCGGTTGACGGTGGACTAGCGGCGGGTCTCGATGGCGTTGAGGACGGTGCGGATGCTGGAGTCTATGGGGACTACGCCTGAGACGATGAGGTTGGCAAATTTTGCGGTGGGGCGGACGTAGGCTTCGGCCATCGGCCTCACTGTTACGTCGTACTGAGTTTTGATGGATTCCGGGGTGCGGCCGCGCTCGGCAACGTCGCGGCGGAGGCGGCGGTTGAAGCACTCTTCGTCTGGAGTTTCTACGTAGACTTTGAGATCGAGTTGGTCTCGCAGTGCTTGCCAGTAGAGGCTGAAGAGGCCTTCGACGAGGATGACCGGGCGGGGGGCGATTGGCTCGGTGGTTTCGAGGCGGGAATGCGTTACGAAGCTGTAGCGGGGTTGCTCAATGCCGAGGCCGAGCTTGAGACTTTCGACGTCGCGGATGAGGAGGGGAGCGTCGAGAGCGTCAGGGTGGTCGAAGTTGAATTGGGAGCGCTCTGGCTCGGGGATGTGTGAACGGTCTATGTAGTAGGAATCGAGGACGAAGGGGAGGGCTTCGTCGAGGAGTTGGCGGGCAAGGCCGCGGGCGAGTTCTGTCTTGCCGGAACAACTGGCTCCGGCGATGCCAACGAGGAAGGGGCGCATGGTTATTGTTTGATGAGTCTTTCGCGGGCGGCAACAGGGAGGAGTTGCCAATTGTTGCTGGGCTTGGTGGGGAAGGACTTTTTCTTGGTGTAGTAGTCGATGATCAGGTCGCGGATGGCTTCGTTTGATTGCCAGAGGACTTTGGCATCCTTGAACATGCCGTAGCCCGCGGAACCGGCGGCCCGGTAGTTATTAAGCGCGATGGTGAGGGGCTGCGTGTCTTTCAGGGGAGCGCCTTTGAAGTTGAGATTCTGGATGCGCTGGCCGGCGGGTTTGGAGAGGTCAATGTCGTAGGTGACGCCTTCGGCCATATCGAAGTTGAAGCCCATGAATTTGGGATTGACGAGGTTGCCGGTGTTGCATTTGGGGGTGGGGCAGGATTCAAAGTAGAGAGCTGCGTTTTCGAGGGCTGCGCGGAGCATGGCACCATTGCCTTCGATCTTGTAGAGGGTGTTGTCGTAGACGTAGAGGGCGGCGGCTTCGCGGACGGTGACGGGGCCTTTCTTTACAATGAGGCGGGGGTTGAAGAGGGCGCTCAGGCTGACGTCGGCCTTGGTGTAAAAGAGCTGGACTTCGTGGATGGCATCGACCAGGGCCGTATCTTCGTAGCGGCCACTGGCGGCGCTGAGATCAATGGTGGATTGCACGATGGGGCTCGAGAGGTATTGTTCTGTGGCGTCGTGGTAGGGCTTGGCGAGGGCGAGGATCTGATCGTCTGGTGCGGTCTGGTCTGTGGCTTTGATGAGGTGGCTGCGGCGTTTGGACATTTGCCATTTGCCGCTGGCGGTTTGGGTGAATTCAAAGTCGAGACGTGTGAGCGAGGCGCCGTAGTTTTTTGGCTGTGTGAGGAGGGTGTCGCCGTTGAAGGTTTCTGCGACTTCACCGTGACTGTGGCCGAACATCACGGCGTGGACGCCCGGGACTTCAGCGACTTGCCAGGCGAAGTTTTCGGTGCCTCCCGATTTATCGATGCCACCGTGGGCGGCAACGATGATGAGGTCTGGCTTGTTGTCTCCCCAGATTTCGATCAGCCGCTTGAGGGAGGCGGTGGGATTTTCCCAGGAGTAGCCTTTGTAGTTTTCGGGTTTTTCCCAGAGGGGGATGGCTGGGGTGGTGAGGCCGACGATGGCGATTCGGATGCCCTGGATGGTTTTCTCAAGGTAGGGAATGAACGTTTTGGTGTTGGGCCCGCTGGCGACGGTGTTGGCGGAGAGCCAGGGGAAACGAGCGACGCGGCGGGCGGCGTTCATGTTTTCGAGGCCGTAGTTGAATTCGTGGTTGCCGACGGTCATGGCATCAAAGCGCATGGAGTTCATGACAAGCATCATGGGGTCGATGGAGAGGGCGCGGGCAGGGATAGTGATGCCGGCGGGAAGACGGCCGGATTGTTTGTAGGTTTGGTAGACGCTTTCGAGTGGGGAGCCCTGGATGGTGTCGCCGATGTCGATGAGGAGGGCGTCGGGGGTGGATTTGCGTTGTTCTGCTACGAGGGTGGCGATCTTGGCGAGGCCGTAATTGGAGGCCTTTTGGCTGAAGTAGTCGTAGGGGTAGATGTAGCCGTGGAGGTCTGTGGTGGCGAGGATCGAGACTTTGGCTGTCTGGGCGGGGAGAGTGGCGGCCAGAAGGAGTAGTGAGATGAGAGCTCGCTCGATATAATTCATAGTGATGAAGACTTCCTTGATTGCTGCGCTGATTGGCGCTTCCTCGTTACTGATGCTCGCACAGACGCCCCCTGCGGTAAAGAAGGCTGCGCCTGCGCCGGCCAAGAAGGCTGCTGCTCCTGTGGCCAAGAAGACTGTGGAGCCACCGCCCCCTCCTCGCCCGGATGGGCTCTATGTGACGATACAGCTGAGCCACATGGGACAACCGGTGGGGAAGATTGTGGGGAAGCTGTATGAGAAGGAGTCCCCTGTTACGGTGAAGAACTTTGTAGATCTGGCACTCGGCAAGAAGGCCTGGCTGAATCCGAAGACGGGTAAGAAGCTGGCGGTGCCGCTCTACAATGGACTGACGTTTCACCGGGTGATTCCTGACTTCATGATTCAGGGTGGAGACCCGAGTGGGGATGGCACCGGCGGGACCGATTCGATTGTGGATGAATTTCATCCGTCGCTGGAGTTTTCAAAGCCCGGGTTGTTTGCAATGGCCAACGCGGGACCTCGTACAGGCAGCAGCCAGTTCTTTATTACCGAGAAGCCGACGCCGTGGCTGAATGGACGGCACACAATTTTTGGTGAGGTGATTGAGGGTATGGAACTGGAAAATTCGCTGGCTCGGGTGCCGAGCGGACGGGCTGGACAGAATCGTCCGAATGATCCGATTGTGATGACGAAAGTGACGATTACGCGGTATCCGCTGGGGCAGCCGATCTGGCCGAGTGATGTGCCGGCGAAGAAGACTGCTACGCCTAAGTTGGCACCGAAGACTGCGCCCAAGACGAGTGTTGCGCCAGGGGCCCCGGCGACGAAGGCACCGGCTCCGAAGACGGCTCCTGCGGCTCCGAAGAAAGCTGCTTAGGGCGGCGCGTGGCACTCGAATTTAGTACGTCGTATCTTGTCGACACGCTTGGTCTGTTTCGTTATTACAAGAAACAGGCCGAGCGGGCGATTGAGCAGGTTAGCGATGAGCAGTTGGTGTTGACACTGGATGCGGAGATGAATTCGATTGCTTTGATCGTGAAGCATATGGCCGGGAATATGCGTTCCCGGTGGACGGATTTTTTGACTAGCGATGGGGAGAAGCCGGACCGGGACCGGGACAGTGAGTTTGAGGGGCCGCCTGAGAATCGCGAGGCTTTGATGGCTTTGTGGGAGGCGGGTTGGCAGTGTTTGTTTGAGGCTCTTGAGTCGCTGACGGATGCGGACCTGGGGCGCAAGGTAACGATTCGGGGGGAGGCGCATTCGGTGATGCAGGCGGTGAACCGGCAGGTGGCTCATTACAGCTATCACTGCGGTCAGATTGTGTTGCTGGCGAAGCACTTCAGGGGTGGGGCGTGGGAGACGTTGACGGTGGCGCGGAGGCAGTCTGGGGAGTTTAACAGGCGGGTGGCTGAGGGGAGTGCGAGCCAGCGTTAGCGGGGAAGCTAAAGATCTTCTGGGGTCAATGCTGTTCTTTTCGCGATTTTGCCATCATTCGCGGCCCTATTTCCTGATGGTCATGGAATGCAAATTCGTAATCGGGCCATTCTGGGTGGACGAGTAAGCGATGCGATCCACGCTGACGTTTGATTTGCCAGCCTATTCTTTCCACAGCGGCAAGAACGCGCTTTGGTTTATTGGCTGACCAGATTCTCATCTGCAATTGCAAAAGTAAGGGCGAGCGCAGAGGATGGGAGTTCGCCGTGGGCGATTCGGTCTTCAATGACTTCGATTGCCAGACGCTCCGCGCTGCTAATGGATGCTTCAAGGGAGTTGCCGTAACACATCACGCCTGGAAGTTCGAGCACTTCGGCAATCCACCGTCCATCTTCTTCCCGATCCAGTTCAATCGTTAAGTTCACTTCTCCATCTTAGCTTCGTCTCCGCCCGTTTTGCCTGGACTTGGGAGAGGATGGTGGCTTGTATGAAACTTGAAATTCTATATCGACCGGTTGGGCAGCAGGAGCTGGATCTGATCGAAGAGCTGGGGTTTCGGGCCTTTCCGCCCCGGTTGCCAGAGCAGCCTTATTTTTATCCGGTGGCGAACCGGGAATATGCGGTGAAGATTGCGCGGGATTGGAATACCAAGGACGCGGCATCGCAGTTCACTGGATATGTGTTGAAGTTTGAGGTGCCTGTCGAGGTGCTGAGGCGCTATCCGTTGCGGACGGTAGGGGCCAGTTTGCATCAGGCGTATTGGGTTCCGGCTGGGGAGTTGGAGGAGTTTAACCGGGCGATTGTGGGGACTATCGATGTCGTAGCCTTTTATCAGGGGCGGGCTCAGGAAGTAGCCGAGCCTGAAGAGTTTATCGATTGAGAGTGGGAGGTAGTTTCACAGGGATTGCTCCAGTTGGTAGGAAGGAAGAATCGGGGAATTGGCAATAGGGGTTGAAGAGGGGGAAGTCCCAGTTGTTGGGGATTTTGAAATTGAACTGGTAGATGCCGATTAGACCGGGGGCGAGGCCGGTGAATTCTGGCTCGAAGGACTGGATGCTGCTTGAGCCTGCAAAGATGCGCCAGGTGCAATCTGCCGTCATGCGGTAGAGCCGGTTTGTGGGTGTGGGTTTGCCGGATTCGAGGGTGCCGTCGACAGGGCCGTAGCCGGTGCCGAATAAGTGGATTGTCTCGCCGGGCTGCTTGTGTTGATCGGGCCGGACCAATCTTCGTGGATCGCGATGGAGGTGTCGTCAATGGGCAGAATTCTGGCTGAGGTCGTCTGGACACTTCTGAGGACGGGGGAATCCCATGGGCTGTCTTTGGCGCTGAATGACAGAACTGATTCTTCGTCTGGTTTTGCTTCCCAGGGAATCTGAAAGGCGATGCCTTTTGCTGTGCGCCCCAGGAAGATGGGATCGGGCTGATTGCTCAGTTTGAGGTATGGGCCAGAGTCTTCGGGGAAGCTGCCTATGAGTTCGTTGTAAGAGCCAGGAACCATGCCTGTGAAGAGAGTTGCAGGTTGGGGAGGAGCGTCTAGTAACTGGGTGACTTCTGCAGTTGTGGTGTTGATCGATAGAACGCGACTGGATTGGGTGATTGCAGCTACGGTGGTTCCGCTCGAAGAGATGGTTTGCTCAATGATGGATTCTGACTCGGTACTCAGGGGCCGAGTGGAGCCAGTGGCCAAATCTGCGATGGAAATCTGCCGCGCTGAGTTGAGATAGGTGAGGGTTCTGCCGTCCAGCGCGAGGGTGGGATTGGAGCCGGTGAATAGCGGCTGGTCTAAGCCGGTAGCAATGTCGATCATGCGGATCTCAAACGGGGCTTCGCTTGTCTCGTAAACGATGCGGGTGGCTTCGTTGTTTAGTGAGGGTCGCCTGGGGGGACGAGCTGGTGTTAAGTCTTTCGATTGAGTAGGCCCAATCAGACGCAGGCCTGTTGCGGTGGCGATTAAAATTGTTCCGTTGTCTGTGATTAATTGGCCTCCGCTTGGGGTTTGGCGTCCGAGGCCGACTACCTGCCCGGTGGCGAGGTCGAGTCGTCTGAGAGTGATTTCACTAATAGGGTTGAAGGGATCGGTGCTGGTGCTTCCGTAGAGAGCAGCAAATCTGCCGTTGGGGCTCAGAGAGGCCCCGCCATCAAAAGTCAGGGACTGGGTTGGTGATGTGATTGAGGTTCTGGGGTTATTTACTCTCAAAAAGCAGGAAGATCCGCCAATGCACGAGTTTCTCGTGTTGATAGCGGTAACAGACCCAGTTGCGCTGAATACGATTGAATACTCCACAACCGGGAAGACCGGAATGGTTGACCTATCAGGGCCGCTGAGGATCCTGAAGCGGTTGTCTTTGAATTCGAAAAGGGCTAGGCCGGGTTGGCGGGGCTGGCCTTTGGGGGAGAGCCGGGTGGAGAAGTAGACGGCGTTGCCGGTGGGGTGGATGGAGAGGTTTGAGATTTGAGCCTGGGGGAGAGCGCTGGACGCTGTTAGTAAAATTAATAGCCAAGCTTGGTACTTCATGCCTTGGGCGTAGCTTATGCATTTCCGGAAGTACGCATCGGACGGGGTTGAACAGCAAGGAGCTATCATCCAAGTTCGCCTACAAATAGACGAGTTGCCTTGGAATCCACTAGACTCGTTAGATCCGCGATGGAAGTGAAAGCAGGCAACGCAAAGCATCAACGGCGGGTGATCGAGCTGGCAAAATTGGCCTTGGGGCTTCCTGCTCCAGAACAAGAATCCTTTCTGCGCCTTGAGTGCGGAGACGATTTGAGTCTGTATCTCGAGGTTTGCGTCTGCATGCGGAATGTGGAAGAAGAGACGGGAAGTGTTCAGTTTGTAGAGGGATTTCGCGCAGGGTCGGTGGTGGGTGGGCGGTTCCGGATTGTGCGCAAGATCGGGATGGGTGGGATGGGTTTGGTGTATGAGGCGATCGATGAGCGGCTGGATCGCCGGGTGGCGCTGAAGTGCGCCAAGAGCGGGCATCAGATGAGTTTGCCTCCTGAAGCCCGGACGGCTCGAGAGGTGAGCCATTACAACGTTTGCAAGGTTTATGACTTGCATACCGAGATGGGGGAAAACGGCGAGACGACGTTTCTTTCGATGGAATACATTGCCGGGGAGACTCTTTCGGAGCGAATCAAGCAGAAAGGGCCGATGAAGCCGGATCAGGCTTTGGGGATTGTGAGGCAGTTGTGCGCGGGACTGGCTCAGGCGCACCAGCAGCATGTAATTCATGGGGATTTGAAGCTGGCCAATGTGTTGCTGACCAAAGAGAACCGGGCGGTGTTGACAGACTTTGGACTGGCGCGATTTAGCGAGCCGGATGGGAGCCGGATTCTGAGCCGGAATGGCGGGACGCTGGACTATATGGCGCCGGAGTTACTAATTGGCGAACCGGCCAGTGTTGCGTCGGACATTTATGCGATGGGGGTGTTGTTTCATGCGCTGCTGACAGGCAGTACGCCGGGACGGACACGCACCATGAAGAGGCCTGAAGCTACTGCGACACTGCTTGAGGTGGAAGACCCAACGCAATGGGATCGTGAAGTTCAAGCGTTGCCGAAGCCCTGGGCACAAGTGGTTCGCAGGTGCCTCGAGCCGATGCCTGAGAAGCGGTTTGGCTCTGTAGCCGAGATGATGGCGGGGCTGGAGCCACCTCGCAGCACCTTGAAATGGGTTGGTTCGGCGGCGGCATTGGTGTTGATGGCGGCTGCATTGTATTGGAACTATACGAAGGAGCCAAACGGACCACTGGTACGGCTGGCAGTGTTGCCGATAGAGGCGGAAGCTGGGCTCAAGAAACGGATGACGCCAGTCGCGGTGGACATCGCCGAGAGATTGTCCGGGGTGCGGCGGAATTTTGTGGTGATTGCTCCGACTGAGGCAGCGCAGAATCAGGTGACGGGTTATGAGAAGTCGGGGAGTGTGCTGGGTGCGACTCATGCGCTGGAGACGCAGCTGAAAGAGGCAGGGGGGCAATTGAGTGTTGAGGCGAGGGTTGTGGAGGTGGAGACGGGGCGAGCGGTGCGGAGCTTAAGCGCGAGTTATCAGGCGGGGGATACGGCGACGCTAGCGAAGGCGTTGTTGGGGACGGTGAATCTGGGGTTGAATCTGAAGCCAGGGAAATCGCAAGAGACGGTGGCGGATGCGGCGTATGGGGCTTACGCGGTTGGGATGAGCACACTGAGGCAGGATCCGAGGCAGGTGGATGCGGCGATTCCAATGTTTGAAGAGGCGATGCGGCTGGACGCGAAGTCGGCATTGCCTTATGCAGCGATGGCGGAAGCCTACGTGCAGAAATACCGCAACGGAGACGGTACGGAATGGTTGGAACGTGCCGCGCAGATGGCAGTCAAGGCGGTCGGGCTCAGCCCGGATTCCATGAATGTGCTGGTGAGTTCGGGGAAAGTGGCCCAACAAAAGGGGCGGTATGAAGAGGCGATTGCGGACTTCAGCCGAGCGGCAAGGATGGACCCTGCGAACCCTATGGTTTGGCGGACGATAGGTGATGCCTATCAATCGGCAGGGCGGGAGGCCGAGGCGATTGCAACCTACAAGAAGGCAATTGAAGTGGAGCCGAACGCATATCAGAGCTATTACTTTCTCGGTAATTTTTATCTGGGGCGAAGTCAGTGGAGAGAAGCCGAGGAGATGTACCGAAAGACGATCGCGATTGCGCCGGGACTGGCGAGTGCGCAAATGAATCTGGGGTTGGGGCTGAAGCAGCAAGGCAAATATGCAGAAGCCGAGAAGGCGCTGCTGTTGGTGCAGAAGCTGCGGCCGTCGGCGCGGTTGATGTTGAATCTGGGGGCCTTGTATTACGAACAGGCGCGGTATGGCGAGGCGCTGAAGAACTTTGAAGAGAGCGCGAAGATGGGTCCTGTGCCGGCAGCATTGAACCGCAATCTGGGGGATGCGTTGCGGCAACTGGGGAAGGTGAAGGAAGCGCGGGCGGAGTATGCGAAGGCTTTGGTGAAATCAGAAGAGGAGTTGACGACGAACCCGCGAGCTTCGGGGTCGCGGGCACGGTTGGCATTGGTGGCGGCGCGACTGGGGGATTCAGCCCGGGCCCGTTTTGAGGTTGCGCAGGTGTTGTCGATGGAAGGTGTGTCGGCTACGGCGCGGACGGATGCAGTGCAGGCGCTTGAGGTGATGGGACAGAGGGAGAAGGCACTGGAAGCGCTGAAAGGGGCACCTAAGGGATTGATTGAAGAAGTGGGACGGAATCCGGATTTGAAACCACTTCGCGAAGACGCGCGATTCTTGCTATTAACTGGCCGGCCGTGATAGCTTTGAGGGCTAGATTTGAAAGGAAAAATTTCTATCATGCCGAATCAACCGATTCTCGTTAGATATCACGGAGCGACTAAGAACTTTGGCCCTTTGGCTGAGAGCAAGAGGGTGGAGGTGAAGCCGGGCGATGTACTTACCTTTTCTTTGCTTCCGGCAACAAGGGTTCAAGTTCCAGGCTCGAAGCTCAGGATCACAATTACCAGCAATCAGAGCCACTTCAATCCCCCAACGATTGCCCATACGTTAACTCAAATTGGGTCGGAGCCTCTTAGCATCGAAGTCGTTACCGCACTGCCGCCCGGCTCGACATTCTATGACTGCGAGTTACTTCAGAGTGATCCGTCACTAGAACCGATAGCAAAAGTAGAAGGAGAAACTGGTGGCGAGATTGTGCCGGATTCGGGCGGTAGTTAGTCGGTGAAGGGGATCTCGAAGTAGAAAATTTCCTGGTTGGTTGAAGCGTCAACAAGGCCGTTCAAGTAGATCTTGGCGGTGGTGCGGTGCTTGATGTTGAAGTAGAAGAAGCCGCTGGCGGATTCGCCAGCTGCGATCATTCTTGCGGCGAAGGAGCGGCCTTCGATTTCGGGGGCGCTCAAGGGATTTTTCTTGCGGCGGGTGGGGATGGGGAAGGGTTTGGGGCCGAGGTTGGGGGCCGTGGGGCCGGCGGCGGCTGAGGTGATTTCGTCGCTTTTGAGGGCCTGGACTTTGCCGAGGCCGGGGACGATGTACTGGACTTCGAGCTGGCCCACCTTGATCGGAGACTTGCGGTTGTTCTTGATCACTACCAGGACGGGGAGGACTTCGTATTTGTTGGGGTCGAGCTTGCCGAAGGCTTTGGCGGCCTTCTCTGCCGTCTCGAAGGCCTCGACGCCAATGATGACCTGATCGAGGGCAACCCTGGACTTCATGTCCTCGGCGTTTGGGGCCTTGAAGGTGGATTCCCCGATCGCACCTAAATTGGTGGCCGTGGTGGCTATACTCGAAATTACGATCCATTCTCTGCGCGTCAAAGTGACCTACTTCCTGCTCCGCCTGGCCGGAGCTGCCTTATTGCCTCTACTCCTACTGTATGCGGCCTGGCGCTGCTTGCGTCAACCGGCTTATTACAGCGGGATGAAAGAACGATTGGGCTGGCTGCCCATTACCATCCCATCGACGAAGCCCGGCGGCATTTGGTTGCATGCCGTTAGTGTGGGCGAGGTGCTGAGTGCGATTGCGCTGCTGAAGAAGTTGCGTGAGGCTGTGCCCGAGACGCCGGTTTTTGTGAGTGTGACTACGCTGGCTGGGCGGAGTCTGGCTGAGGCGCGGCTGGCGGGATTGTGTGACGGGGTGTTTTATGCGCCGGTGGATTTTGTGTTTTCGGTGCGGCGGGTGTTGCGACGGATTTCGCCGGCGCTTGTTATTAATTTTGAGACGGAAATCTGGCCGCAGCGGATTCGTGAGGTGAAGCGGAGCGGGGCGATGTGGGCGCAGGTGAATGCTCGGGTGTCGGACCGGGCCTGGCCTTCCTATGCGCGCCTGCAGTGGTTGTTTGAGAGCGTGTTGCCGCAGATGGATTTTGTGGCGGCGCAGGGGGAGGTGGATGCTGAGCGCTTTCGGGACTTGGGTTATCCGGGAGAGGTGAAGCTGATGGGGAATCTGAAGTATGACTTTGACCCGACGGGGAAGCCGGTGGCTCCCGATTTGGCGGCGTGGTTTGCGGGGAGTGAAAAGCCGGTTTGGATTGCGGCTTCTACTACGGGTGGCAGTGTGGATGATGATGATGTGGTGCTGGATGCTTATGCCGGGATGGCTGGGCGTGTTCGGCTGGTGATTGCTCCGCGGAAGCCGGAACGGTTTGAGGTTGTAGCGGGGAAGCTGGCGGAGCGGGGGATTGGGTTTACGCGGCGGTCTTCGCTGGGTTCTCGGGATGTGTTGCTGCTGGATTCGATTGGGGAGTTGGCTGGATTGTTTGGGCGGGCGTCTGTTGTTTTTGTGGGGGGATCGTTTAACGAGACGCAGGGGCACAATATGTTGGAGCCGGCTTATTACGGCAAGCCTGTCTTGACGGGGCCGAAGATGGGGAACTTCGCCGAGATACAGGCGCGGTTTGTGGCGGCTGATGCGGTGCGGGTTGTGGCTGAGCCTGGAGGGCTTGGGGCTGCGGTTGAGGAGATGCTGGAGGGTGGGGCGGCGATGGGATTGCGGGGGCAGGCTGTGGCTGAGGGGATGCGTGGGGTGGCTTCGCGTCTGGTTCCTGAGTTGGTTGGGTTGCTGGGGGAGGGAGTACCGAAGGGATTGTTGCCACTGTCAACATTGCTGGCACCACTGAGTGCGCCGTGGGTGTGGGTGTCGCAAAGGCAGACGAGGGCGCAAAAGTTGCCGGTGCGGGTGGTGTCTGTTGGGAATTTGTCGATGGGGGGGACAGGGAAGACGCCGCTGGTGATCGGGTTGGGGAAAAGCTTGGTTGCCGATGGGTTGAGGGTAGGGATTTTGACGCGGGGGTATGGGCGGAAGAGCCGTAACATTGTCGCGTTGTTGCCGGGGGAGAAGGCTGCGCGATTTGAGACTGGGGATGAAGCGCAGTTGTTTTTGCGGGAAGGATTGTTTGCGGTGGGTGTGGGGGCGGACCGACATAAAGCCGGGTTGGAGTTGCTGAGGCGCGGGGAGTTGGATGTGATTTTGCTTGATGACGGGTTTCAGCACCGCAGGCTTCATCGGGATCTGGATATCGTTTGCGTGGACGCGCTGCGGCCCTTTCCTGGGTGGGGTGTGCCGCCGATGGGGTATTTGCGAGAGCCGTTATCAGCACTCGAGCGGGCGGATGTCTTTGTGGTGACACGGGCGCGGGCGGGAGTTGAGATGACGGGTTTGAATCGGATGCTTGGGGAAAAGGATGTGTTTGTGGCTGGTACGGAGGAATGGTTACCGGAGTTGCCGGCTGAGGGGCGGCGAGTGGCTTTTTGTGGATTGGGGAACCCGGGGTCGTTTCGGCAGAGTCTGGACCGGATGGGACTGGGCGGGGTGGAATTGGTGGAATTCCGGGATCATCACGAGTATTCAGCGGCGGATTTGGCTGGATTGCGGGCTAAGGGAGAGGTTTTGATTACGACGGCGAAGGATGCGGTGAAGCTGGATGGGGGAGTGTACGTATTGGAACAAAGAATGGTGGTTCCAAGCGGACTTAATAGTCGAACACGACCATAAAGGTCGGTTATAATGAAGATTCCGATGCCAAACTCGAGTTCTTCCACGAGTCCTGCGGCTAACAAGAGAATCATTCTTTTGTCTCCGCGAGGGTTTTGCGCTGGCGTGGTCCGCGCGATTGATGTAGTCAAGATCGCACTCGATCTCTATGGGGCGCCCATTTATGTGCGCAAGGAGATTGTTCATAACAAACACGTTGTGGACGAATTGCGTGCGGCGGGGGCCGTATTTGTAGAGGAACTGGCTGAGGTGCCGAGCGGATGCCGAGTGATTTTTTCGGCTCACGGCGTTTCGCCTGCGGTGCGGACTGAAGCTGAAGAACGCAAGCTCATCGTGATCGATGCAACTTGTCCGCTGGTGACGAAGGTGCATCTGGAAGCTGTGCGTTATGCGCGGAGGGGCTTTTCGATTGCGCTGGTTGGGCATTCCAATCACGATGAAGTGGTTGGGACGATGGGTGAGGCGCCCGACTGCACCTTTTTGGTGGAACGGCCTGAGGATGTAGCTGGGATTACGTTTCCTGACCCGACCAAGATCGTTTATCTAACGCAGACGACGCTGTCGCTGGATGAGACTCGCGATATTGTGGCTGCGCTCAAGGAAAAGTATCCGTTGATTCAAGGACCGCCTGCCCAGGATATTTGCTATGCGACCGAGAATCGTCAGATTGCGGTGAAGGCTGTGGCTCCGTTGTGTGAATTGTTGTTGGTGGTGGGGAGCCAGAATTCGTCGAATTCGCGGCGGTTGGTTGAGGTGTGTGAGAAGACGGGTGTGCCTTCTTATCTTGTGGATGATTGCACGGAAGTGAAACGGGAGTGGCTGGTGGGCGTCAAGACGATATCGATTACCGCTGGCGCGAGTGCGCCGGAAAACCTGGTGGAAGAACTGATGGCGTTCTTGCGGGACGAGCATGGATTTACAGATATGGAAGAAATGGAAATCAAGGAAGAAGACGTGCGATTTACACTGCCGACAGAACTGCACACGATTTCAAACCTAAGGCCGGTGAGCGCTAACGGATGAGTCCGCAGGTGCAATATGCGGATCCAGTAGCGTCCAAAGCAGTCGGGGCGGTTCGAAAAGCGTCTGATTTTATGCTGCGGCGGCAGCATCCGGCGGGGTTCTGGTGGGAAGATCTGACAGCGGATACGACGCTTGAGTCGGACTACATTTTGTTTCAGCTGTGGCTGTACCGGGTGGAGAAGGGTGTCTGGAATCCTCCCACGCGCTCGACAATTGATCGAGCTGTGGCCTCGATTCTGGCGCGCCAGTTGCCGAATGGCGGTTTCAACATTTATCCGCAGGGGCCGGTGGAGATTTCGGCTTGTGTAAAGGCATATTTTTCGTTGAAAGTTGCCGGGCTTCCGGCGAGCGATGAACGGATGGTGCGGCTGCGGGATCAGATTCTCGAGCTTGGTGGGATTCAGGCGGCGAACAGTTATACGAAGCTGAATTTGAGTTTGTTTGGTTTGTATCCGAAGCACTGTGTACCGAGTGTGCCGCCGGAAATGATGTTACTGGGTAACTTCATTTACGAGATGTCGAGCTGGTCGAGGGCGATTGTGATTCCGCTGTCGATCATCGCTTCGTCGGAGGTACGGTGCCCTGTCCCCGCGGGATTCGATCTGAAGGAAATCGTGAAGCCCGGAGTGAGTTTCGACTTCCGTCCGGCGGATGAATTCTGGAGTTTCAAGAACTTCTTCTACACGGCAGATTCGGCGTTGAAGCTTTATGAGAAGTCTCCGCTGAAATCGTTGTTGCGTCCGATGTCGATTGAGAAGTGCGAAAAGTGGATGCTGGAGCGGTTGCAGTATTCCGACGGGTTGGCGGCGATTTATCCTCCGATGATGTATTCGGTGATGGCGATGGATGTGCTTGGGTATGCCAAGGATGACCAGCGCCGGGTGGACGCACTGAAACATTTTGAAGCCCTGATGGTGGATGACGAAGGAAAGGGATTCTACTTTCAGCCTTGTTTCTCAGTGGTGTGGGATACGGCGATCGCGGCTTATGCGCTGGCAGAAGTAGAGGCGACCCCCGCGAATCTGGATGTGCAGCAGGCGTTGAGCCGGTGTGCGGACTGGTTGTTGACAAAGGAATGCCGACGTAAGGGCGACTGGGCGGTGAAGCGGCCGAAGCTTGAGCCTTCGGGTTGGTATTTCGAATTTGCGAACGAGTTTTATCCGGATATCGACGATACGGCGATGGTGCTGATTGGTCTGGATAAGGCGAAGGCAGCGAATCTGACCGGGCAGGAGGCTGCGGCACGGCGTGCGGTGAACTGGCTGATCGGAATGCAGGGCAAGGATGGCGGCTGGGCTGCCTTTGACGTGGACAACAAATGGGAGTTTCTGAGTGATGTTCCGTTTGCCGATCACAATGCGATGCTCGATCCGTCGTGCCCGGACATTACCGGACGAGTGATTGATGCGCTGGCGCGGTACGGGATTGGTGCCAACGACCCGGCGATGCGGCGGGGCATTCAGTACCTGATCGATTCCCAGGAGCAGGATGGATCCTGGTATGGGCGCTGGGGTGTGAACTACATCTACGGGACGTTTTTGGCGTTGAAGGGATTACGTCAGGCTGGGGTTAGCGATCGCGAGGTTTATGTTTTGCGGGCCGGGGAATGGCTGAGGTCGAATCAGAATTCCGATGGCGGGTGGGGCGAATCCTGTCTGAGTTATGACAAGCATACCTATGTGAACGGCCCTTCAACGGCGAGTCAGACGGCCTGGGCAGTGATGGGCTTGCTGGCTGGTGGAGACCACACCAGTGAGAGTGTTCGCAAGGGTGTAGAGCACCTGATTGAGACGCAGCGCGAGGATGGAAGCTGGGATGAAGAGCTTGCAACTGGCACGGGGTTTCCGAAGGTTTTCTATTTGACTTATCACATGTATCGCAACGCCTTCCCGATGATGGCGATTGCGATGTATCTGAATCGCGGGAAAGAGGCAAAGTGAATTTTGCCACACGGCGGTGAAACGGGCCCTTGTTACTGGTGCTACCGGATTTGTCGGTTGGCATGTGGCACGCAAGTTGCGAGAGCGCGGAGTTGAGGTAAGGGCATTGTCGCGTTCTGGTGTTGTAGCGGAACTGGATGTGGAGACGGTGCGTGGGGATTTGAGGGATCGAGTGTCGCTGGATCGGGCGATGGAAGGATGCAGCCATGTATTTCATGTGGCAGCGGATTACCGGTTGTGGGTGGCTGATGAGGCCGAGATGTATGCGTCGAATGTTGAGGGGACAAGGAATGTGATGGGGGCTGCCAAAGCGGCTTGCGTGGAGCGTGTGGTTTATTGCTCGACGGTGGGGGCTGTAGGGATGCGCAACGGGCTTGTTGCCGATGAGACTTCGCCGGTTGGGGTGGAGGACATGAAGGGGCACTACAAGCGGTCTAAGTATCTGGCTGAGCAGGTGGCGCTGGAAGCGGCGAAGGAGGGTATGCCGGTGGTGGTGGTGAACCCGACGACGCCGGTGGGGGATCATGATTTCAAGCCGACGCCGACGGGAAAGGTGATCGTGGATTTTTTGGAGGGCCGAATTCCGGCGTATATCGATACGGGTTTGAATTACGTGGATGTGGCGGATGTGGCAGAGGGACATGTGTTGGCAGCGGAGCAGGGAAGGGTAGGGGAGCGGTACATTTTGGGGAGTGAAAATCTGACACTGAAGCAAATGCTGGACCGGTTGGCGGCGGTAAGTGCATTGAAGGCACCGACGGTGGAGATTCCTTATGCGATTGCTTATGCGGCGGCGTATTGTTCTACATGGTGGGCCGGACTGACGGGCAAGCATCCCGGGATTGCGCTGGATGGGGTGAGATACGCGCAGATCAAAATGTGGGTGAGCCATGCGAAGGCTGAGCGTGAGCTTGGGTACCGGCCGGTGGCTGTGGATGGAGCTTTGAGGCGCGCGGTGGAGTGGTTCCGGAGGCGCGGATGAAAGACGTTCTTGTTATATGCGCGATGGGGATGGAGGCGCGGGCGATTCCGGCCGGGTATCGAGTGGTGGAGTGCGGACCGGGTTTTCGAGCGGCTCGGGCGGCGCTGGATTTGGCAGTTGCGGCTGAGCGGCCGCGGTTAGTGGTATCGGCAGGAACTTGCGGGGCACTGGATCCAACTCTGGCGATCGGGGATGTGCGGGTGGTAAGCCGGATTGAATCGCCGCTGGGGAGTTTTGAGCCGAGGGCTTTGGTGGGAGTGCCGGCGGTGTTGCGAAGTCAGGACCGGGTGGCGGTGACTGCTCGGGACAAAAAGAAGTTGTTCGACGACGGCGCAGAAATCGTAGATATGGAGGCTGCTGCGCTTGCATATGGTTGCGAGGCGCATGGGATTTCATTTGCCTGCATCAAGGCGGTGAGCGATTTGGCGGGCGAGGATCTGCCGCTGGACTTTAATCTTTACCGGGACGAAGCGGGACAATTTCAAACCGCCCGGATTGCATTTGCTGGCATCATGAAGGTAGCTGATTTAATGCGGCTGAAGCGTCAAGGGACACTGGCCGTGCAACAACTTGGAGAAGCGTTTGAATCATCCGTCGCCGGAATTGCCTAAAAGCATGCGAGCTGCCGTGTATCGCGGCAAGCAGCAGGTGGAAATTGAAGAGTTGCCAGTGCCTGAGATCGGGGCTGGAGAGATTCTGATACGCGTGGAAGCGTGTGGGATTTGCCATACGGATCTAAAGAAGATCGAGTATGGGTTGCTTGAGCCACCTCGAGTATTTGGTCATGAGACAGCCGGGGTAGTGGCGGCGGTGGGTGATGGCGTGACGAAGTTTGCGGTTGGCGATGCTGTGATTGGGTTTCACCACATTCCCTGCAAGAAATGTTTTTATTGCGCGCGGAAATTATATGCGCAATGCGATGTCTATAAGAGAGTGGGGATCACTGCTGGATTTGAAGCGGCGGGTGGAGGTTATGCGCAGTATGCGCGTGTGATGCCGTGGATTGTAGAGCATGGCGTAGAGAAGATTCCCGCTGGGGTGTCGTTTGAGCAGGCGAGCTTTGTTGAGCCGGTGAATACGTGCCTGAAGGGTGTGGAACAGTCTGGGGTCAGGCCTGGAGATTTGGCGCTGGTGCTGGGCCAGGGGCCGATTGGGCTGATCTTCACGATGTTGCTGAAGCAGCGAGGGATTGAGACGCTGACGACGGACACGATGGAGGCCCGGCGAGAACAGTCGCGGCGATTTGGTGCGGCGCTATCGATGAATCCGTTGCAAGAGGATTTGGGGGCTGAAGCGCGGGCCCGGACGGAAGGCAGAGGGGCTGATGTTGTGTTTATAGCCGCCAGTGCCCCAGGAATTGTGGAGCAGGCGATTCAGGCTACGCGGCCCGGAGCGAGAATCGTGCTTTTTGCTCAAACATCAGATAAAGAACGAATCGAGATCTCCGGTGCCGACATCTGTAAGGATGAACGCATGCTAATGGGCGCCTACTCAGCTGATGTTGATTTGCAGGTAGAATCAGCTAGGCTAGTATTTTCGGGGGAAATTCCAGTTGGAGAACTGGTAACGCACAAATTTCCATTGCCGGAGATTATGGATGGGGTCAAGTTGGCTACCCATCCCGATGAAAAATCGTTGAAAATAGTAATACTGCCTCAGCAAATATAAAGAACGGGATATCAGAACATAAGCGCTGTGAAGCCAGAAATGCTCGCTGCCGTCCTATACGGCAAAGAACACGTGAAGATCCAAAAGGTCGCCGTCCCCGAATTGGGTGAAGGTGACGTTCTGGTGCGCGTTCGTGCGGCATTGACGTGCGGCACGGACGTTAAGGTTTTCCGGCGCGGTTATCATGCGCGAATGATTGTGCCGCCGGCTTTGTTCGGCCATGAATTGGCCGGGGATATAGTCGGAGTTGGGTCGAGCGTGAGAGCATTCAAGGTTGGACAGCGTGTAGTGGCTGCGAATTCTGCGCCTTGTGGAGAATGTTTTTACTGTAAGCGGAACAACGAGAATCTGTGTGAGAACCTGTTGTTCAACAATGGGGCTTATGCCGAATTCATACGCATACCCTCTCGCATTGTTGAGCGGAATATGTATGAGATTCCAGACCATGTTGCGTATCAGGATGCGGCGCTGGTGGAGCCTTTGGCCTGCGTGATTCGCGGAATTGACGAGACGAAGGTACGGGCTGGCGACACAGTGGTAGTAATTGGGGTGGGGCCGATTGGGTTGATGTTTGTGCGCTTGCTGAGCTTGCGGGGATGTAAGGTGATTGCAATCGGGCGGCGGCGGCCGCAGCTGGACCGGGCGATGAAGTTGGGTGCGCATACGGTGCTTTCGATTCTGGAAGAAAAAGATATTGTGAAGGCTGTGCGTCGCGAGACCGATGGCTATGGTGCGGATGTTGTGATGGAGGCGGTGGGGACGACTGAGACCTGGCAGCAGGCGATCTCAATGTTGCGCAGAGGTGGTGTTGCGAACTTCTTTGGGGGCTGCCCGGCTGATACGGTGGTGAAGCTGGATACGCAGTTGATGCACTACTCGGAGATCACTTGTACAGCCAGTTTCCATCACACGCCAGCGCATGTGCGTAAGGCGCTGGAGGCGGTGGTGTCGGGCTACATCACGGCTTATGATTTCGTGACCGGGGAAGAGCCGCTGAGCAATCTGAACGAAGTACTCACGCACCAGCTTCATAAGAATGGCGCAATCAAAACAGCCATCATTCCTTGAGCCGGCTGCATTCGTCCGTGATGCTGCTTCTATGGAGCGGCGCTGGGGTCTAGACGAATCGCTTGGCTACACTCGTTGGCTCTCTACACACCATTACGAGAACTTCCATGTGGTAAGTGTGTTGCTGCCCAAAGAGCTACATCAGGATTTTTACAACGTGTATGCGTTCTGCCGGTGGGCGGATGATTTGGGCGACGAGATTGGAGATACGGTCGAGTCTCTGCGGTTGCTGTCGTGGTGGCGGGATTTGTTATTGGGGGATGGTGGTGGGCATCCGGTGTTTGTGGCTTTGCGGCCGACGATTGCGGCGCGGCGATTGCCACTTGTCTGCTTCGACAACCTGATTCGTGCTTTCGAGCATGATCAGGTGGTGATGCGATATCAAAACTGGGATGAGGTGTTTGCGTATTGCGTGAATTCGGCGAATCCGGTGGGGCGATTGGTGCTGGCGCTTTGTGGTTATCACGATGAGGAGCGGGCCGCGCTGAGCGACTTTACTTGCACGGGTTTGCAGTTGGCTAATTTCTGGCAGGATGTGCGGGTGGATGTGGGGAAGGACCGGATTTATATGCCTCTGGATCTGCTGGCTCGGCATGGGGTTCCGGAGAGCGACGTGATGGGTTTGCGGCAGAGTGCACAGTTTGAGGCGGCACTGGCAGAGGCTGTTGGGGTGGCCAGGGAGTTGTTTGTGAAAGGGTTGCCGTTGATACCGACGCTTGATGCGAGGCTTGCGCTGGATATCGAGTTGTTTTCGCGGGGCGGGATGGCGATTCTCGACAAGATCGAGGCTGGCGGGTACAAGGTGCTGGATGCAAGGCCGAAGATTGAGAAGGGTGAGCGGGTTTGGTTGCTGGTGAAAACAATCCTGAGCTGGAGCAAGAAACGGATATTCGCGTAGAGAGCTTTGACCTAAGCTTCAGGTATGAATATCGATCCGATTTCTTATTTGAGTCAGTATCTGCGGGATCGTTGCGAGGAGGCCGTGTCGCTGGAGGACATGGCGCGGATCACCGGGTTTAGTGCGTTTCATTTACAGCGGAAATTCAAGGCGGCGGTGGGCGTTAGCCCGAAGCAGTTTCAGGCTCGATGCCGGATGGAGAAGGTGAAGCAGGTGCTGCAGGGGGAGGGGACGGTTACCAGTGCTTTGTATGAGGCGGGTTTTGGGTCTTCGAGCCGTTTGTATGAGCGGGTGGATCGCGACCTGGGAATGACTCCGGCGCAGTATAAGTCCCGGGGTAAGGGCGTGGGGATCTCGTATGTGGTGCTTGAGACATCGCTGGGTTTGATTCTGATTGCGGCGACGGACCGGGGGCTATGTAGCTTGAGGCTTTCCGATGATGAGGGGAGTTTATTGCGTGAGTTGGAGGAGGAGTATCCGGCGGCGGAATTGCAACGGGTGCAGGCGCCGTTTGATGAGGCGTTGCGGGTTTGGCATGAGGCGATTTGCGGGTATCTGGTGGGGAAGCGGATTGAGCCGGGGCTGCCACTGGATGTGAGAGGGACGGCTTTTCAGGCCCGGGTTTGGCAGTATTTGCAGACGATCCCGATGGGGGAGACAAGGTCTTATTCTGAGGTGGCAGAGGGGATTGGGCAGGCGACTGCGACGAGGGCAGTGGCGACGGCTTGTGCGTCGAATCCGGTGGCGCTGGCGATTCCGTGTCACCGGGTGATTCGGAGTAATGGGGAGTTGGGTGGGTACCGGTGGGGGATGGAGCGGAAGCAGAAAATCCTTGAAAGTGAGTCGCGAAATCCTTAGAATCAGGCATGCTACTGAGTCTGCTTTTAGTTACCGTTCTTAGTCAGAATATTGCCAATACATACGAAATGATTGGTAGCCGGACCATTCGCCTGAAACAGACTTTTGCTATCAATCTCATTACATTTCAAGAGAAGCCGATCCACTTGTGGCTTGAGGCTTATAGTGCCGAGAAGATTCTGTTGAGTGTGAAAAACGGAGCCCGGATCGCAGTTGCGGGACCAGGGGAAGGCCTTGCGGCCGGGCGGTGTGATGAGAATCAATCCAGTCGTGAAGGTGTGCCGGTGGGCAATATTGAGGTGGGGCAAGTTTATTGCGTCTGGTTGCCGAATGAGGATCTGATGGTGGGGCAGGTGAGGCGGATGGATCGAGTGTCCCCAATGGCGCTGATTGAGATCGACTCGAGGTTTTACCGGCAGCGATAGGGTTTAGTCCCGGGTTGGCAGAAACCTGGAATCGAGAGATACTGACTGAGAGTCCCTCAATTGTCGAACGTGATCTCAGTTGCCGAGTCTTATGAGCGCTGCGTAGCGATTGCACGTGCGCGGGCCAAGAACTTTTACTATTCGTTTTTGGTGTTGCCGAAGCAGAAGCGGCTGGCGATGTGTGCGGTGTATGCGTTTATGAGGGAGTGTGACGACCTCAGTGACGAGGCTGGGGCTAGCCGTGAGGCGATTGACGGGTGGCGAGAGCAGTTGGACCTGGCTCTGGATGGCGGTGAGGTTATACACCCTATCTGGCCTGCTTTTGTCGATACGGTATTGCGCTACCGTATCCCTCGCTCTTACCTCTACGACATGATCGAGGGCGTGAGTAGCGATTTGAGCTTTTCGCAGCCGCAATCCTTTCAGGATCTTTACCAATATTGCTACCGGGTGGCTGGTGTGGTGGGGCTGACGATTACTCACATTTTTGGTTTTCAGAGTGCAAAGGTGCTTGAGATGGCTGAAAAGTGTGGGATCGCGTTTCAGTTGACGAATATTCTGCGGGATGTGGGAGAGGATGCGGGACTGGGACGGAGCTATTTGCCTGTGGACTTGATGCAACAGTATGGGGTTGCTGAGGAGGATCTGAAGAAGGGGCAGGTATCGCCCCGGTTGCATGCGCTGCTGGCCGATCTGGGGAAGCGGGCGCGGGAGTATTATCAGTTTTCACGACCGATGATCGGGATGGTGGACCGAGACTCGCGGTCGAGCCTATGGGCGCTGATTGAGATCTACTCGCGATTGTTTGGGCGGATCGAGGCTTCTGGATTCGAGGTGCTGCGGGCAAGGCACCGGCTGCCGACCTGGGAAAAGTTATCGATTGTCGCTATGGCGGCGGTGAAATAACTAGTCTTCGACTTTGGGGCTGGAGAAGGTTTTGGTGATGTGATCGTGCCAGGTGAGCTTCTCTTCGTCGAAGAGACACCAGAGAAGGCCGACGCCAAGGGAAGCGAAACTTACGATCGAAACCAGGACGCGGAGCAGGCGTTCTTCGCGGCTGGGACGGTTGCCATCGAAGTTAATGAGCCTGAGCTGAACGGCAGCCATGCCTGGGGTATCGCCGCCGCTGAGAGCCCACAGGACCTTGTAGAGGAGGGCCACGCAGGCGGTGACTACGGCGTAGGTGCTGAGGTCGAGCTTGGCGAGGCCAAACTGGACGCCGCCGAAGTAATAAATTGTGATCAGAATGCCGACGCCGATGGCGATCATGGCCATGTCGTAGGCGACAGCCATCGCACGGTGTGTGGGGATTGCAACCGGGGCGTTGATGTAGAGGGCTCTTTCGACGGTGCGAGTTTCCATGTGTTCTGCGGGGAAGGTGAGCTCCTTCTGGATCTCGAGGGAGTCTTCCGGGTTGAGAGACTGGTGGCGCTGTCTGCCACGTGCCTTGGCGTTGCGTTCCTGGGTGGAGCGGGCCGTTTTGGCTGCGTCAGGAGAGAGGGAATCGAAGGGGATGACTCGTTTGGGTTCCTGGACCGGAAAAAGACGGGTTTGGAAGGGTTGTCTGGAGCGAACGTCCTCTGAGGTGAGGCGCTCTTCGAGGGTATCGAGGCGGTGGGCTACGTTGCCGTAGGTGTCAGGCACGAGGACGGGCCCGGACATGCGGCGACCGCAAAGATGGCAACGGAGATCTTCCGCTGCGTTCTCGCTGCTGCAATAGCCACACTTAATTGCCAAAGCTACACCCTTTCCTTGGAGAGTCGATTCCAGATCTTTAGAGTAGCGTTGCTTGTGCCGCTCTGGCCCGGCTTGTTAACCTTAGCCTTGAGCAGCACACGTATATCCCCAAAGA
>JALHNH010000070.1 GCA_022843625.1 Bryobacter sp.
TGCATGATCGCGTCTTTGGTGATTTCGTGAAAGACGAGGCGGCGGGTGGGGATCTTCGGTTTGAGTACTTCCCGCAGGTGCCAGCTAATGGATTCACCTTCGCGGTCTTCGTCAGTTGCGAGGTAGAGGAAGTCTGAAGTCTTGAGCAGATCCTGCAGCTCTTTGACTTGTTCCTTCTTGTTTTTGGGGACGACGTAGATCGGTTCGAATTCCTGATTGACGTTGACGCCAAGCCGGGCCCAAGGCTCTTTCTTCATCTTCGCCGGAACTTCGGAGGCGTTCTCGGGGAGATCTCGCACGTGCCCCATGGAAGCGCGAACCACAAAATCCTTTCCAAGAAATTTCGTGATTGTTTTCGCTTTGGTTGGAGACTCGACGATGACCAGTGACTTCGATGCCATTCTGCTGTTAAAACCGTTCCTCAGGAAATTGCCGTCCGGGTTACCCACAAAAGTTCCGCATCCATCCGGCTACCGAAAAGTGTACAACGGAATCTACACATGTCCGCCGACCCCATCGTTTGCCCCCGCTGTTCTGGCGGAAAGATCGTTTTGAAACACTCTCGTGAGAAGAAGCCCTTTTTCGGCTGTACCGAGTATCCACGTTGCACGTTTAGTTCCACTTTTCAGCCCATAACGGAAACTTGTCCGGAGTGTTCGAGCCCTTATCTGATAGAGAAGCCCGTGAGGGGAGTGATTTGGGCGAAGTGTCCCAGCCGGGGCTGTAAATTTGAGCGTCGATTGAGCTCTTTTTGAATCTTTCGCCGCGTGCTTAGTATCTGCTAACTTAGCAAGTACTAGCTTATGGCTGTTTCCACACGTCTCAGTAGTCAGGACCGGCGGTCTGCGATTCTCTCCGCGGCAATACGGTTGTTTTCAGAACGCGGCTTTCGCGGGGTGACCACGCGCGAGCTTGCGGCGGCGCTGGGGGTGAGTGAACCTGTTTTATATCAACACTTTCCGAGTAAGAAAGACCTCTATACAGCGATTATCGAGGAGTCGAAAGACGATCATTACCTCGAAGCTTTAGAGGGTTTGAGTCGCAAGGCTGCGGGTTCAGACGATGAAGATTTTTTCACGCATTTAGCCCATGCGATGATCCGTTGGCACGAACTGAAACCGGAGCTGATCCGGCTGAAATTGTTCTCCAATCTGGAGGGCCACGAGTTGATGGAGGAATTCCATGACAAGCAGGCCCGGCCCTTTATCGAGATCATTTCGGGCTACATCGAACGACGTGTTCTGGAGGGTGCCTTCCAGAATGTTCCACCGCTGGGGGCGGCGCTCGCCTTCTGCGGAATGATTGGGCACTATTGCCAGTCGACAATTCTCTTCCGCTCCTCGGTCTGCCAGAGTGTAGGCCGCCAGGAGATGGTCAATTTATCGGTACAGCTTTTTTTGAATGGAATTCGCAAAACATAATCATGAAACCGTTGATTCTTAGCATTACAATCCTTGTCCTGCTGGCTGGTTGTGCCAAAAAGCAGGAAGCGCCCAAGACCGATGCGTCGAAGGCCCCAGAAGCAATTCAAGTTCGAGTGCAGCAGGCGGTATCCCGCACGCTGGACAAATCCATCGATGTGACGGGGACGCTGGAAGCCGATGAAACCGTGAATCTCAGCTTTGAGATTGCCGGGCGGGTATCGAGCTTTCGGGTTGATTTTGGCCAGGCAGTGAAAAAGGGCGATGTGATTGCGGAGCTTGACCGTCGCGAGTATGAGTGGCAACTGGAGCGAGCCAAGGCTAATGTCGGGCAACTGTCGGCGCGGCTGGGTATGAAGAGCCCGGATGAGGCATATCCGACGTCTACGGCATCCATGCGGCAGGCGCAGGCCAATTACGACGACGCGAAGTCAAAGTATGAGTCGGCGGCAAAGCTGGTGCAGAGCGGGGATATCTCGAAAGAACGCGCGGTCGAGTTGCAGAAGACTCTGCAGGCAAGACAGGCGCTAATCGATGCGACTCGAGATGAGATGAACGGATTGATTGCCCAACTGCGGGCGCAAAAGGCGGATCTGGAGATCGCAGGCAAGAGATTGGCTGATACGGTGATTCGAGCTCCTTTTGACGGCGGCATCAGTGCGAAGCTGATCAGCCCGGGACAGTACATCAAGGACAATACGCCGGTTGCGACGCTAGTGAAGACGAATCCGCTACGCCTGCGGGTGGAAGTGCCCGAGAATTATTCGGCCCAGATTCAGGCTGGCAGTGTGGTGAGCTTTACGACCGATGCAGCACCGGGCAAGGAGTTCAACGCAGTGATTCAGAAGTTGAATCCGAGCTTCGACTCCAAGAACCGGACGCTGATGGCGGAATCGAAGATTGTGGCTTCAGACGCTCGCTTGCGGCCCGGGACCTTTGTTCAGGTAAAGCTGGTGACGAAGAAGTCGGACGCGGTAGTTATGGTGCCGAAGAGCGCTGTTTATGCCGTCGCTGGCTTGAACAAAGTCTTTGTGATTCGCAATGGCAAGGCCGTCGAGGTAAGGATTCCTCCGAGTGTCGAACAGGACGGCTGGACGGAAGCACCTGCCGGGTTGATCCAGCCGGGTGAATCGATTGCGGTGAGCAATCTGTTGAACCTGATCAATGGCGCGGTTGTGAAGACGCTCTAGGAGTCACCCATGCAGAAATTAGCAGAAATTTGTATCAAACGTCCGGTCTTCGCGACGATGCTGATCATGGCACTGGTGGTGCTGGGGATCGCGTCGTACCGCCAACTGGGTGTGGACTTTTTCCCGAAGGTGGAATTCCCCTTCGTCACCATCTCTACCGTTTTACCCGGTGCAGCACCTGAAGAAGTGGAGAGCCAGATCAGCAAACGGATCGAAGAAGCAGTGAACACGATCTCGGGTATCGATGAATTGCGTTCGAGTTCGAGCGAAGGCAGCTCGGTTGTTTCGATTCAGTTTAGTCTCGACAAGGATGGTGACTCGGCTGCGCAGGAAGTGCGCGACAAGGTAAATCAGGTTTTGAACCAGTTGCCGAAGGACGCCAAGCAGCCAGTGATTCAGAAGGTGGCTACCGATGCTTCGCCAGTGATCAGCATCGTGGTGAGTTCGCCACGCGAAATTCGAGAGACCACCAAGCTGGTAGAAGATCTGATCAAGAAGAACATCGAAAGCTTGGCCGGTGTTGGGGAGGTTCGTTTTATTGGCGACCGTACGCGGCAGATTCAGGTGGTGCTCGATGGCGAGAAGCTCTATAGCTACAACCTGAATATCGATCAGATCCGCATTGCGCTGGCGGCGCAGAACGTCGAAATTCCCGGTGGACGTCTGGATCAGGGCTCACGCGAGGTAAGCCTGCGGACGCTGGGGCGTCTGATGCGGCCCGCAGACTTTGCCGAGATCAACATCGGAAACGCCAATGGTGCGCCAATCCGGATTCGCGACGTAGGCAAGGTGATCGACGGCGTCCAAGAGCCGCGATCTCTGGCCCGCATCAATGGAGTGCCGGCCGTGGTGCTGGAAGTTCGCAAGCAGGCGGGCACCAATACCCTCGACGTGATTGGAGTGCTGAAGGAGCGCATCGAGACGCTGCAGACGTCGGGGTTGATCCCGAAAGATTTGAAGGTGGATTATTCGCGCGACCAGAGTTTCTTTATCAAGGGCGCTTTTGAAGCGGTAGAGGCGCATCTTGTCGAAGGCGGCATCTTTGCTTCGATCATTGTGCTCTTGTTCATCCGCAGTTGGCGGGCGACTTTGATTGCCGCGCTGGCGATACCGACGTCGATCATTTCCACTTACACGCTGATGTACGTTATGGGCTTTACGCTCAACCAGATCTCGATGCTGGCCCTGGTGCTGATGGTGGGCATCGTGATCGATGACGCGATTGTGGTGCTGGAGAATATCTTTCGCTTCCAGGAAGAAAAGGGTATGGACCCGACGATGGCGGCAATCGAGGGTACGCGCGAGATTGGACTGGCAGTGCTTGCCACCACGCTAAGCCTTGCGGTTGTGTTTATGCCGGTGGCTTTGATGAGTGGCATTGTGGGGCGCTTCATGTCGAGCTTTGGCTTTACTGCGGCCTTCGCGATCATGGTGAGTTTGCTGGTGAGCTTTACGCTAACCCCTGCGTTGTCAGCCAAGTTTCTGAAACTCAAGCCGCATGCCAAGGGCGATTCCGGTACCAAAGAAGGCATCCTGTTCAAGGTGGTTTCGCGGCCCTATATGGGGATGCTGGGCTGGAGCATGAGGCACCGTTGGGTGATTGTAGTGATCTCGCTTGGCGTCGTCTATACGACGGGGCCATTGTTCAACAGCATGGGTAAAGACTTTCTGCCGGTGGACGACCAGAGCTACTTTGAAGTGACGGTGAGAACGCCGCCGGGATCCTCGCTCGACGGGTCTTCGAGTGCCATGGCTATGGTGGAGGCTGAACTGCAAAAGCTGCCCGGGCTGAAATATTTGCTGACTACCGTTGGAGCCGACTTTCAGAAGCGTGTCGACCGCGGCAGCATCATCGTTCAGTTGGTGCAGCCGGAGGAGCGCAAGCTCTCGCAGCAACAACTAATGGAGCAAGCCCGCACAATGATTTCGAAGTTTTCGAAAGACTTGATTGTGGGTGTGCAGTTGCCGGCGCTGATATCTGGAGGGGCGAGTGATCGCGACTACCAGTTTTATATTCAGGGGCCGGATCTGGTGCAACTGGAGAAGTATTCGAAGGCCATCATGACGCGCCTCAAAGAAGTGCCTGGGGTGGCGGATATCGATTCCAGCTATGAGCCGGGTAAGCCGGAGTTGCGGGTAGATATCAATCGTGACAAGGCTGCCGATTTGAATGTGAGCGTAAACAGTATTGCTTCGGCACTGCGCACGCTGGTGGCTGGTGATGATCAGGCGACAACGTATCGCGAGGGCGATGATCGCTACGACGTGCAGCTGCGCGTGGACAAGGCCTTCCGAACTTCGCCGCAGGCGTTGAACCGGCTGTTTGTGCCGTCGACAACTCTGGGCAATGTGCCTGTATCGAATGTTGCGACATTGCGGGATGCCACCGGGCCTTCAGCTATCGATCGATACAACCGGCAGCGGCAGATACTGATTCAGGCGAATATCGCCAAGGGCGGATCACTGTCTGAGGCGATTGAAGCGACGCAGAAGATTGTTCAGGAATTGAACATGCCGCCGCAGTATGCGACGGGAACGGTGGGCCGGTCGAAGGAATTTGGCAAGGCCGCTGTGAACTTTGTATCGGCGTTTGTTTTGTGTTTCGTGTTTATGTACATGATTCTGGCCGCACAGTTTGAGAGCTTCCTCGATCCGATCACGATTCTGTTGAGTTTGCCGCTGAGTGTGCCGTTTGCACTGCTGAGCCTGAAGATAGCGGGTGAGAACTACAACATCATCTACACGTCGGTGGGTATTCTTGTGCTCTTTGGCATCGTGAAGAAGAACTCGATCCTGCAGGTGGATCACATCAAGAGATTGCGCGCCGAAGGCTTGCCACGCATCGATGCGGTGCTGAAGGGTTGTGAGGATCGATTGCGACCGATTCTGATGACCACAGCCGCACTGGTGGCGGGCATGATTCCGCTGGCTCTTGGTGGTGGTGCGGGTGCTGGTTCGCGACGAACGGTAGCGATTGTCGTGATCGGCGGCCAGACGATGTGTTTGTTGTTGAGCTTGCTGGTGACGCCGGTGGTTTATTCGTTGTTTGACGATATGTCGAACAGCAAGATCTTCTCGAAAATGGGTGGACTCTTCCGCCGCCGTGGGCTTAAAGAAGCGCTGGCCGGGCTGCTGGGACTGTTTCTGTTTGCAGTGGCGGGCGCTGCGGCTGAGAACCCTGTGCGTGTTGGAGTGGGCACAACGCAGAAGCGAATGATGCTTAGGGATGCGATTGTACTGGCTCTCGAAAACAATCTGGATCTGCAGATTGAGAAGACCAACACGGTGCTGTCGCGGAGTCAGTACAAGCAGACTTTTGGTGTGTGGGACCCGGTGCTCGGATACCGTCCCAACATGAGCTACAACGTGACGCCGACTTCGAGCCCGCTGCAGGCGGCAGACGGCCGGCTGATTGATCGAAACTTTAGCAACAACGCGACCTTTACCCAGCGGACGCCCTGGCAGGGTACGCGTCTTGACGCGGCCTTCAACAATGGGCGGCTGAGTACGAGCAATCCGTTTAGCGGGTTGAACCCGTTTACGCTCTCAACACTGACGATCAATCTGACGCAGCCCTTGTTGCGGGGCCGCAAGATCGACAACGACCGGAATCAGATTCGTCTGCGCCGCAAGCAGATCGACGTTAGCGAAGCCGATTATGAGCTTCGTGTGATTCAGGTGGTGACGCTTGTGACCCAGGCGTATTGGGACCTGGTGGCGGCGCGTCAGGATATTGAAGTGAAGAAGCTGAGCGTGGATTTGGCGCGCGATCAGTATGAACGATCCAAGCGTCAGATTGATGCCGGGACACTTGCACCGGTTGAGCTATCGGCTGCACTGGCTGAACTCGAGCGCCGGCAGGATACGTATTATTCGAGCATCGGCCTATTGACCGAGGTTGAGAACAACCTGAAGAATCTGATGGCTGGCGGCCGGGATCAGACTATCTGGAATGACGAAGTGATTCCGGTTGAGACACGCAGTGTGGCTCCGCCGGCACTCGATGATTTGAAGGCTCTGATCCAGGCCGCAGTTGGCAAGCGGCCTGAGCTTAAGAATCTGAAGTTGCGGCTGGAATCGAATGAATATCAGAAAGACCTGGCCAGGAACTTGCAGTTGCCAGGAGTGAATCTTGCCGCTGGCTATACGATGGCTGGTTTGGCGGGTGCGCGTAATACGGCACGTAATCCGTTCTTCCCCGGCAGTGTCGGAGATGCTGTTCCGCCGGCCTTTGTGGGCGGCTACGGCACGACGCTGAGCAGCTTGTTTGGGCAGAACTATACCAGTTGGCAGGCGGGCTTGCAGATCGACTGGACCATGCGCAATCGTGCCGCAACAGAGACGCTGGCGCAGGCGAATCTGGCAGACCGAAACCTGAACTTGCAGCGAGCCAAGGCAGAGCAGATTATCGAAGCTGAAGTACGCAACTCGATGCAGTCTCTGCGAACTTCAGAGCAGCGGATTGTTGCCGCTGAGGCGAGTGTGAAGGCGGCGAAGGAGAAATTGGATAGCGAGCAGCGTCTGTTTGAGACTGGTGAGAGCACGAATTTTCTGGTTCTCACCCGGCAGAACGAGTATGCCGATTCGCAGCGCCGGAGTCTGGTGGCGCGGCTTGATTTCAATAAGGCGATTGCGCGACTCGAGCAGGCGATTGGGTCTACGCTTGATACGCACAGCATCAGTTTGAAATAAATAAGCACAGGAAAATCACGGCTTTTCCACAAGCCTTCAACAGGGCAGAAGCGCCATACTAAGGCTGTAAGCGATGAATGTTCAAGACATCGCCTTTCAAAAAGGCCTACCCGCAAACCTCGAAGCCGAGCGACTGACGCTGGGCGCTGTTCTCGTCGACCCGGACTGCTTTCCGCTTGTTGGTGGTGAACTAACGGCTGAGGACTTCAGCCTGGAGTCGCACCGTCGCGTCTTTCAGCGGATGTCTGCCCTGGCTGAGCGCGGCGAGCGGATCGACCGCGTTGCGCTGGCCAATGAACTGATGCGTCACTCCGAGCTTGAGAGCGCTGGTGGCCTGAGCTACCTGATGAGCCTTGACGAAGGCATCCCGCAGTCGCTGAACGTCTTTGGCTACGTCAAGATCGTCAAAGAAAAGGCGACTCTCCGCAAGGTCATCTACACGGCACAAAGCGTGATGGACAAGGCCTTTCTTGGAGTGGACGAGGCCGATCATATTCTGGCTGAGGCCGAAGAGTCGTTCCTCAATATTGGGGCGTCCAAGGCCAAGAATACGCTGTCGCGCCCGTCTGAGATCATCGATGAGATTGGCCTCGATCAGTTTCTCGACCCATCGAGCCGCATCAAGGGTGTGTCGACTGGCTTCAGCAAGTTTGACGAGATGACTGGCGGATTCCGCGAAGGTGAGCTGATCATCATTGCTGCTCGTCCTGCTATGGGCAAGACGGCGTTTGCTTTGAATATTGCGTCGCATGTTTGTGGGCCGCGAGTGAACAAGCCAGTAGCCGTGTTCTCGCTCGAAATGTCAAAAGAGAGCTTGCTGACTCGTATGATTTGCGCAGCGGCACGTGTTGACCAGCATCGCTTCCGGACGGGCTTTTTGAACGACGATGAGCGGCGGCAACTGGCAGTGGCTGCAACCGATTTGATGGATGCACCTTTGTACCTGGATGATTCTCCGGGCGTGAACATGATGGACATCCATGCCAAGCTGCGGCGCGTGCAGGCCGAGCGTGGCTTGGGGTTGGTGATCATCGACTACCTGCAACTGATGCAAGCGCGCGGCAACCACGATAGCCGTACCCAGGAAGTGAGCTCGATCTCGCGCGGTATGAAGTTGTTGAGCAAAGAACTGCGCGTGCCGATTGTGGGCTTGAGCCAGCTGAGCCGCGGCCCGGAAACCCGCCCCGGCGACCACAGGCCGCAGTTGAGCGATTTGCGTGAATCAGGTTCGATCGAACAGGACGCAGACATGGTGTGTTTTCTGTTTCGTGAAGAAGTGTACAAGCCTGATCGCGAAGACTTGAAAGGCCGGGCGGAGTTGATCATTTCGAAGCAGCGTAACGGGCCCGTTGGCAAAGTGGACCTCGCCTTCATTCACAAGTTCACCAAGTTCGGAAACCTGGCTGAAGATATGGGTGATTTGCCGCACGACGATTACGTTTAAGCAGTCGTTTTGAAGTCTGCGATATACTCACTGTTCAACTCGAAAAAACAGGAGATCTACCTTGGCTGAATGGCAGTTTGCGCACGCGGATAAGACAGAAAGATTTGCGATGGTTCACCATTTCTCAATGGTGAAGGTGCAGGGCGACCGCGAGATTGAATTCCTGATTACGGTGAAAGAGTTTGTGAGCCCACAGGAGCCCACAATGAAGTTCTTTGCTCAGGCGGATAAGCAGACCAATCAGAAGACAATTGCCTTTACTCCTTGCGGCTGGGGTGGCTCGATGCTAAAGGCATTATCTGAGTGCATGCAGGCGGTGCGGCGCTTCCCTTACGAAGGGGAATAACTAGAGCAGCGGCTCGATTTTTGCGCTGAGTTGCTCTGCTGTTAGTTTGCCAGGGTTATAGAGGCGAACGATGCCTGCTTTGTCAATCAGGACGAGCGTCGGTGTGGTGGATGAGCCGTAGATGCGGAAGTTCTCTTCGCTCAGCGGTGCAGTCATGCCGGGTATAGTCTTGTAAAACTTCTCATAGATTCCAGCAATGTAGGGTTTCTCGACGGCTGGCGTTGCGTCGTCGCCACCATTGATGTAGCCGTAGTGCTGCGTGGGGCCAACGATGGTGAGGCCTTTCGCGCCGTACTTTGCAGCCAGATCAGCCAGGATCGGAGCCTGTGCTTTGCAATCGCCACACCAGTGAGCCCAGAAGAAGAGCAGCACTGGCTTGCCTTTGAGGCTGGCCAAAGTTTGAGGCTTAATCGCGCCGACCGAATCTTTGACTTCCAGTGCGGGGGCGCGTTTGCCTTCGAGCGAAAGTAAGTTGATGTTCTTCTGGATGCGCGTCCGAATGGAAGTGTTGTGGTAGGTTTTCTCTTCCCTGGTGAGGAAAGTAATAGCTTCGCTGAGTTGGCCTTTACCCGCAAGAGCCTGACCTTCAACTTCGATTGAAGCGCCGAAGCCAATGGGCAGACGCTTCTCGTCGTCGAGCTTACGCGTTTTGAGGGCGGCGAGAGACAGCTTTCGCGTCTCGGCGGAGTAGGCAAGCGCTTTATCGAACTGCTTGGCTGCGAGTGCTCCACGGCCCAGCCAGGATTGAGCTTCGATTAGTTCCGGGGTCCAGGGGCCCCCTGCTCTTTGAGTTTCGATCAGCTTCTCGGCAGCGGCGAATTCCTGCTTATTGAGCAGGATGCGTACTTCAGGGACGATAGCCGAATTTGCGGCGAGCGAGGCAAGGAGGAGTGTGAATAGTTTCATGCGAGAAGCTTCTTGGTGTATTCGATGCTCAACTCAAGATCGCGACGCTCCTTTATTGCGGCTGCGTCCATTTCGAGCTTGGGTGGGTCTGGTTGTGGGCTGCCTTTTTCGGCCAGGGCAAGGAATCGGCTGAATTCCCAGGCAGGGGTGTTGCGGTAAGCCTCCCAGAACTTCTGCTCAAAGACCTGAAACTTGCGTTGGCCCGTGACGATAATCTCCATCGATAGGGCCTTGCCGGGGCAGAGTTCGCGATAGCGCTTCACCCAACCTGCGATATCTACGTTACCTTCTCCCATGCGGGTCCACTGAACGGCGATGCCTTCTGGCGTTTTCCAAAGGTAGGAGTCGCGAACGTGACTGGTGAGAATGTAGGGGGCCAAAGTTTCGAGTGTGAGGTGCGGGTCCTCCAGTGCCCATACGGGATTGCCGCTGTCGATGACGGCACCGGTGAAGTCTTTACCGGCCAACTCGATCAGGCCTTTGAGTTCACGCGCCTGCATGTCTCCCGCGTGATTCTCGACCGCTACTTTGATGTTGTGATCTTGGGCGAAGGTGCGGCAGGCTCGCAGGGTTTTGGCGGTGTTTTCGATGTTGCCTTCGAGCGGTGTAGAACTCTGGCGATCTGCCATGGTGCCGAGAAAACAACGGACCAGGCGAGAGTCTGCCAGGTGCGCGGCGTGGATGACACGCTTGAGCTGCTCTTCTGCCGTGCCCTGCTTCGGGTCGAAGCTGGTGGATGTGGGGCAGATGGAACGCATGCCGATCTCGAGGGTGATGCCCAGTTTCTTTGCGTGAGCGGCAACCTTTTTTACGTGGTCGTCCTCGAGGGAGCCGAGAAAGCGGATCTCGGAAAAGTGAACCACCCTGGCACCGAACTTTGCTGCGTAGTCGAGATGCTCGAAAGCCGTCCAGCCCTGGCTACGGACACTGAATAGATCTATGCCAAGTTGAACATCGTTGGCGGCGGCGAGAGCTGTAGTAATTAGCGGCATTGCGGCAAAGTGGCGGCGGGTCATCTAGATTATCTTCCGTTTTGCAAGAAAGTTGAAGATCTGCGTGTATATGTCGGCGAACTGTTCAGGCGTGAAGTTACCGTGGCCTCCCTGATGGACCGGGACCATTTCAGCGTCGCTGCCAGCATTTCTGATTTCTTTAGTGATGTCAACGCCATGTTCATAGGGGACGATTGGGTCTGCGTCGCCATGGATTGTGATAACGGGAGGAAGATCCTTTCGCACCCAGGTAATTGGGGAGAGGCGGCGAGCGAGTTCCTGACGGTCAGGCAGTGAGTCTGGCACCCATTTGATGGCATAGTCACGCATGTGGTCGCCTTCGAGTTGGTCCTGAATATCAGTGATGCCGTAGAAATTGACGACCGCAGCCACTTTGCCGGTTGGGCCGAGTTTAGCTTGTTTGGGAGTAAGGCCAACCATGAGCGCCAAATGGCCACCAGCGGAGTCTCCAGTGACGATGATCTTGCTTTTGTCAACGCCGTATTTGGCGGCGTTGGAGCGGAACCACTCGGCCGCTGCAAGAACATCTTCCACTGCGGCGGGAGCGGGAGCAGTCCCGGTAAGTCGATATTCGACATTGGCCACGACATAGCCTTTCTCAAGGAAGGGAAGGCAGAGGCGGTCGAAAACATTTTCTTTTTTTCCGGCTCCCCAGCCCCCACCGTGGATCACAATTACTCCCACGCGTTTTGCGGAGCCTGGGGCGCGCTTGGATTGCAGGATGTCCAGCACAGTCTCTTTGTGCGAAGAGTAGGGAATATTGGATTCAACGCTCACCCAGTCTGGCACCTGATTTTGCGCGAGAAGAAGAGCCGGGAAGAGGCCTAGAAAAAGACGTTGCACCATATTCATCAATTATATTGAGAGAAGATGAATAAACTTGGATCGTTAATTTTATTGGCCTTTTCGGCCTTTGCTGCTGAGCCTCTTCTAGTGAAGTTTGCGGCAAAGGATGTTGCGCCGACGGCTGACCCGGCTTCGGCCTTCTGGAAAGATGTTGCGCCAGTGCTTGCCACCAGGAGCAATCTGGGCGTCGGACTGCCAGGCAACCGCACCGAAATCCGCGTTCGCTGGACAGAGAAAAACCTCTACGTGCTGATGACCTGCCCTTATCAGGAACTGTTTCTGTTGCCCAATCCAAGCACAGTAAAGGAAACGAACAAGCTGTGGGAACACGATGTCGCCGAGATTTTTGTAGGTGCAGATTTTGAAAAGATCCACCAGTATCGCGAGTATCAGGTGAGCCCACAGGGCGAATGGGTCGACCTGGACATCGACAGGAAGAACCCGCTGCCCGAGGGTGGCTGGAAGTGGGATAGCAAGATGGTGACCAAGGCTCGCATTGATGCAAAGGCGAAGGTCTGGTACGGCGAATTCCAAATTCCAATGGCCAGCATCACCGCAAAGAAGATCGAAGCGGGGATGTTGATGCGTGGGAATTTTTATCGTTTTCAGGGCGGGCCGCCGGAGCGCAAGATGGTGGCCTGGATGCCAACTGGCGTAATCAACAACCACACGCCTGAAAAGTTTGGCACTTTGAAGCTGGTGAAGTAACGCAAATGGCGAGTTCACTTCGCATCAGCACTGTTGGAGTGCGTGGCATTGTTGGGCCTGGGCTGAAAGCGCACCATGCGCTGGAGTTTGCCGCAGCTTTTAGCGTTCTGCTAGATCGTAGCGGGCCGGTGTTGATTGCACGGGACCCGAGGGCCTCGAGTGTGATGTTGCGGGAAGGCATCGTCTCTTCGCTGCTTGCCAGCGGCCGCGATGTCATCGACCTCGGGCTTGCTTCAACGCCAGTAATGCAGCACGCAATTCAACGGCTGCACGCCGCTGGAGGTATCTCCGTTGGCGCCTCGCACAATAATGCCGAATGGAACGCACTCAAGTTTCTCGGCCCGAACGGAAACTATCTATCGAGCGGCGAAGCATCCGAGTTGCTCGACATCTATCACTTGCGCAAGTTTGATTTCAAAGACTGGACGCAAGTGGGGCGGCTACGATTCGACGATGAATCAATCGAAGCCTACATGAAAGAACTCGAACACGTTTTTGAAATTCGCGATCTCCAGGGGCTGAAGATTGTTGCTGATTGCTCATCCGGCTTGTCGAGCCTGATTCTGAAGCGCCTGAAGGATCGTCACCCGCTGGACATCACCATGATCAACGCGACGCTTGAAGCGAAGGCGTTTGCCCATACTCCGAATACAAATGCGCGGACAGTGGGTCTGCAACTGGCCCCAGTAGTGCAGGCCATCGGCGGAGACCTAGGTGTGCTTTTTGATATGGATAGCGACCGGATCGCCGTGTGTTGCGGTGATGGTGAGGTAGTGAGTGAAGAGATGATTTTGCCAATCCTGGCCGAGTATCAGTTAAAGCGGCAGCCAGGGCGCATGATCATCACGAACCTGTCGACTACGTCGCTGGTGGAGGACGTTGCCGCCAGGTACAACGCGAGTGTTTTGCGGGTGCCTGTAGGGCGTCAGCATGCGATGGACGCGCTGGCCATGTATCCGGCGGAGAAGATCGCGATTGCCGGTGAAGGTACCGGGGCGGTTATGTTGCCGGAGTTCCGCTTTGTCTACGACGGGATCGCCAGCCTGCTTGCTTTGGCGAGTCACCTGAAGCGCGAGGGCACAAGTTTGAAGCAGTTGATTGGCGGGTTGCCCCGTTATGACATGCGCAAGGTGGAAGTAAAGCTGGATGCAAAAAGGATTCCTGAAATGATGACCCATCTTGAGGATCATTGGAGCGGTTGCCGAATGAACACTCAGGACGGCTTGCGAGTTGATTTCGAGGATGGGTGGTTTCACGTACGGGTTTCCAACACAGAGCCTGTAGTGAGAGTGATCGCAGAAATGCGCCGCGGCAGTGTGGAAGACCTGATGGCGAAGTTGATGGATACGGTGAGAAGTTATGCGTGAGCACAAGCTGAAGGTTGGAGTATCGGGTGTGCGTGGAGTGGTAGGAGAGTTTTTGACTCCGCTTCTGGCAGCAGATTTTGCTCAGGCGTTTGGGGCTTATGTCGGGCGAGGGCGAGTGGTATTGGGCCGAGATACTCGCTTTACCGGGCCGATGATTGAGCATGCGGTGGCTTGTGGGCTGATGGCTGCCGGCTGTGAGGTGGTGCGGGTGGGGGTGCAAACTACACCGACCATGCAGATCTATATTGCCGAGACCGGCGCTGTGGGTGGAATCGGCGTTACGGCATCTCACAATCCGGCCGAATACAACGCGCTCAAGCTTTTTAATGGTGAGGGACTGTTCTTCAATCACTATGAGCGGACCGAGTTGCTGGATCTCTTTCATCAAGGAGACTTTACCGAAGTAACCAATGAAGAAATGCTCGGCCTGACTGTAGATGAGGTGACGCCCTGGAAGCGCCACGTGAACCGAATTGTGAAGCATGTGGATGTTGAGCGGATTCGGGCGCGTCGATTCCGTGTGGCCCTCGATGGTGTGAATGGTGCAGGCTCAGAGATGAGTGTCTGGTTTCTCAAGGAAGTGCTGGGCTGTGAGTTGCATGCGATTCATGTGGATCCCACGAAGACCTTTCCGAGGGAGGCCGAACCGACGCCCGAGTCGCTGGGAGAGTTAATGGCACTGGTGCGGACAATGGGGTGTGATATCGGGTTTGGCCAGGACCCTGATGGAGACCGGCTGGCCGTGTGCGACGAACATGGCGCGATGGTGGATAACGATGATCTTCTGGCGCTGGCAATCGAAGCCGCGCTGGCTCGCGCCCCGGGAGATATCGCCGTGAATCTGACTACGTCCAATGTGGTGGACGAAGTTGCGGCAAAATTCGGACGGCGTGTATATCGCACAGCCGTTGGTGAGGCAAATGTTGTGGATCGGATGAAGGCAGTGAAAGCGTTGATTGGTGGCGAAGGCTCCAGTGGCGGGGTGATTTTCTCGGGCACACATCTTTGCCGCGACAGCTATACTGCGATGGCGCTTTTGCTCGATCGGCTAGCTACTGAAGAGACTAGTGTCAGCGCGATCGCCGGTGCCTTGCCTCGTTTCTTTCGAAGGGCCGGGAAAGTACAGTTTTCTCATGGCAAGCTGGGGGGGCTGATGCTGGCGATGGAGAAGAAGCACCCGGCTGCCCAACTCGAGCGTACCGATGGCTTGAAATTGAATCTTGAGGATGGCTGGATTCATCTGCGAGCCTCGAATACGGAGCCGATTTTGCGCGTTGCGGTGGAGAGTCGTAACGAGGCTCGGGCCGATCTGCTGTTCGCTGAGTCGATGCAAATGTTACGGGGCTGATTTTCCGGGAACTAAATGCCATTGTCGCGTCCAATAGAGGCAGTGGTCCTTGCTGAAACCATCACGATTGTCGAAACGCTAGACCCGCAAGCGTTGTATCAGAGCCATTACTCGCGGCTCTATCGCTTCGGGCTTGCGTTTTCAGGCTCGGAGGCGCGAGCGGCGGAGGCAGTGCAGGAAGCATTCCTCGATCTGATTCGGAAGCCTTCTCAATTTGACCCGAGGCGTGGCACGGCGAGCGCCCTCCTCTTTGGCATGGTGCGGAACCGGTTGCGCAGCGCACGCCGATCTGAACGGGAAGAAGCGCTTGAGGACGATGCAGTGGGCGACGTTGACCTGCTGTCACACTTCGAGCGGTCAGAGCGGATTGCGGCAGTACGGGATGCCATTCTCGGTTTGCCTGAGCATTATCGCGAAGTGGTGGTGCTGTGTGAACTCGAAGAATGCAGTTATGAAGAAGCAGCGGTGTCGCTGGATTTGCCTGTTGGTACGGTGAGGTCCCGGCTGAGCCGGGCCAGGCAGCAACTGAAGCGGCGGCTGAGCGAATACGAAGGGAGTGGGGCATGAAACTCGATGGCTTGTTGAAAGAGTATGGCGAGACGTTGACGACGCCCATTCCGGACTTCGCGGTGTTGATGGCGGAATCGAGGCGACGCAAGCGGCGAGTCTGGATTGCAAGTCTCAGTGGGTTGGCTGCGGCTGCCTGTGTGGCCTGGATGCTGTGGACGCCGAAGGTGGAGCAGGTTCAGATGCCCGTCGAGGTGGTCCCAGCCGTGGTGGCTCGTGTGCCTGCCGAGATCGCTGCTCCAGTTGTGGCAAGGAAGATTCGCCCAGCAAAGAAGTCTGCTCCTGTAATACGCGAGGAGTCCGGTTTTGTGTCAATCGCAGAAAGCCGTATGTTGCCACAGCCGCAGGCCTACCAGGTGTTGAGAGTGAGTGTGAGTGGGCAACGGCTGATGGCGCTTGGAGTGCTGCGGCCGAATCAGGTGATGCATCCGATGATGACTGCAGACGTTCTGATTGGGGATGACGGGATGGCGCGTGCCGTCCGTGTGTTGGGTAACGAATACGATTAAGGAGATTATTTATGAAAGCAATTTATACTCTTGGCTTTGTTGCCAGTCTGGCCCTGGGCCAACAGGAAGTACACGTTGTTCCAGCCCCGGCCATTGGGCAGACGAGGATGATGTTCTTTGGCAACGCCAATGCGGATGAATCGAAGGGTGCAGCCTATTCGGCTGATTCCACCACCGAGACCACGCAGGTATTACAGGATGGGAATCGGATCAAGAATACAAACCGCAGCAAATTTGCTCGTGATACCGAGGGTCGTACACGCCGGGAATCTACTATCCAGATGTTGGGGCCGATTGGAAAAACCGAGGAGCCGGTAGTCAGCGTTTTCATCAACGACCCCGTGGCCAAAGTGCATTACACGCTGGATTCGCGCGCCAAAGTTGCTTTGAAATCGAAGTCTGGCGGCTCGGTGAACTTCCAGTTCAAAACGCAGCTCGACCAGAGGGTTAGACAAGAAATCGACCAGCGCGTTAGACAAGAAATCGTGATGGAGCGAAAGATGGTGCAGGGCAATACTCAGGATGTCATCGTCGAACATAAGATTCTGGGTCCGGAGAAACACTCCGCAACGGTGAATCTTTCGCATACTATCGAGGCCAACGCTGGTGGGAACGTAAAGAGAGAAGACCTTGGTCGGCGAATGATCGAGGGGCTCAATGCCAAAGGTACGAAAATGACGATGACTATCCCGGCCGGGGACGTCGGCAACGAGCGGCCAATCGAGATCGTGACCGAGACCTGGTTCAGCGAAGAAATCAATGCAATGGTGCTGACAAAGCACAATGACCCACGGATGGGCGAGACTGTGACTCGGCTTGAAAACATCAAGCTGGGTGCCCCACCCAAAAGCCTTTTTGAGCCGCCTGTTGATTACAAGATAGAGGAAGTGAGCAACATGAGAATGCCGATGCCTACGATGCCGGCGATTCGAGTTCGCGAAGACCGTTAATTCTATTGCGGCTTCTTCTTGAACATGTCGAAGATGGAGTTGACGCTGTCCATCATTTGCTTCGGATCTTTGGGGTTGAACGATTGCAGCTTCATTTTGGCAATCGCCCCGGGGTCTGGCGACATGATGGGTCTTGCAAAGGTTCCCTTTATGCTGGCCGGGATCATCAAATTTCCATTCGAATTGGCAAAGGCGGCTGTCATGAAGCCGCCTATTCTATTGCCACCAACCTGATCTGAGAAGCGTTTGTCCAGCACCGAAAGCAGCTTCAGGTCCAAGGTTTGATCGGCGAGGTTCATGTTGCCCGTGAGCCCGGCGGTAAGGTTGGCGAGATCGATCTTGAGGTTCTGCGTTGACGCTTTGCCGCCAGTAATTTCAAGATCTCCGGTAAGGCCCATGAACTGGGTGTATTTTTCGGTAGCAGGGTTGAATCCGAGGAACCGGGCGAGGGCTGAAAGCTCGTTGGTCATGTTGAAGCTGGCAATGCGGCCCTGCGCGAAATTGAGTGAGATCTTCCCATTCAGGCTTTGGGCAATCTGAACAGGATCAGCCGGGGTAAAGTTAATTCGAAGATCGGCTGAGAAGGGACCGCTGATGATGCCCTTGAGCGAGGTGGCGGCAGCTAGAAGTTGCGAGGACTCGATCCTCTCCAGCTTCGAATTCATGCTGTAAACGGGTTTGGCAGGACGCAAGTCGATATCCATCGAGCCGGTGTGGCGGCCGCCATAAAGCGAGGCTGTAAGAGGGGCAAGCACCAGGTGGCCCTCACGATAGCTGCTCTCTGCCGTGACCTGCGTGAGGGTGAGTTCAGCCAGTTGAACCATGCCGGCCCTGATGGACCCGCTAGCCCTGAGTTTGGCCGGAGAATCGCTTTTCGATGTACCGTCTCTGAAAAGGCTGCGAAGCTCATCGATCACAATCCTGTCAGCGGCGAGGTGAAACTCCAGCAACGGGTTCCTGAAGTTGGAGATTATGCAATCACCCTGAATGTTGGATGAGCCAAGTTTGGCTTGAATCGCCGAAAGCGAGGCCGAGTTTGATTCGAAGCGAAAGTCCGTGCTGGCAATTTCGACTGGCTTTGTGAGGGAAGGAGACTGGAAGCTTGCATTGCGAAGTGAACCCGTGCCTGAGAATGCCAGCGGTGTTTTTGCGTTGAGCAAGCCTGAGGCTCGAATCTGAAGTTTTGCCTGACCCGTTGCGCTTAGTCCTTCCACCGAAGTCAGGCCGTAGACGCGCGCAATGGCAAGAAGTTCAGCAAGTTGAGCGTCTGGGGCAATGAGTGTTGCCTCAAGCCTTGGGGCCTTGTCGTAATGCGAGATGACGCCAAAGGCCTGAAGCTGTGTAGAGCCACTAGAGATGCTGGCTGGCTCGAGCATAATGCGCTCGGGTGTGAGTACGAGGCTGAGTTTGGCGGTTTTGACCGGTTGTTTGATGTCGCCGCCCGAGACTTCAAAGCCCGCGATGTCGACGCGGCCATTGAGGATTGGTTCTTCGGGGGTGCCGGTGATTTTGACGCCGGCGACAACGTCACCCTTTACTGCCATGGTTGATGGCAGGAAGAGCGGTGCGGCATCGGCAATCGGTGATTTCGGGATTTTGAGCTCAAAATTCATGGCATTGTTAGAGAGCTCGCCGCTGAGATTTGCCTTTAGTGAGGCTAGTGCCAGAGTAAATTGCGAGAAGGTGGTTTTGCCACCTGCGCTGGTGATGGTGCCTTCGGCTTCGATTGATTTTCCGGAAGGCATCCGGGCGGCAAGTTTGAGGCCGAAGGGCTTGCCTTCTGCGTAATCTCGGAGTTCTGCGGAGAGATTCGAGTAGAGCTCTCGCGGTGAGTCTGAACGTTTGATACCCAGGGTTGCTCTTTCGATCACAAGTTGATTGAGGCTCAACGAATTGGGCTCATTGCTTTTGCTGGAGGCTCCGATGGAATCGAAATTCCAGACTCCTTTTCCATCCTGGATCAGCTCGAGGGCCGGTTCGAGGATGCGCACGCTTCGGAGTTCAACCTGGCCGGACAGGAGCGGAAGAATTGCCGGACGTATTTCCAGGGTTTCGGCCGTCAGAAAAGGCTTGCTAGCGAAGGCGGGATCATCGGCCACAACAAGATTCGTTGCCTTGAAGCTGGGCGGGAAAAGTTTGAAGTCGAGTTTTTCGATAGATGCATTGCGGTTCAGCGCTTTGCTTAGTTGAGCGACGACAAGAGGGCTAAGCTTCTGAGGGTCAACAAGAAGGTAAAGCGCCAGGAAAGCAAGCAAAGGAATTCCCACGATCAAGGCAACGACAAGCCGCAGATTTTTGCTCATACAACCTGAGTTTAAGCGGGAGAGTCGATTCTGTGCCAATGTGGAGGTGAAATGCCTAGACCCGATGTAATTGATATGGATGACTTTCCCAGCCGCCGCCCAGTAGCCAGATCGGGTGGTTTTGGACTGGGTGGCTGGCTTCTGCTGCTTTTTATTCTGATCGCAAGTGCTCGCACGCTGGCCCGCACCTGGATTGATTATGCCTGGTGGACCGAAGTCGGCCAAGCCGATACCTGGGGGCAGATGCTGCTTTATGGCTGGCTGCCCAGCATAGGTGCTGGCCTCATCATTTTCCCAATTCTCTGGATTCTCTATTCCAGGGCAAATGCAGCTAGGTTTCAGTGGTGGAAGGTTGGGGTGGCGCTAATAGTGTCACTCATCCTTGGCGCAGCACTGATCGATAACTGGACGGTAGTGCGTTACTACGGATCTACCGCTGCGGTAGCCGATGCTTGGCGAGACCCAGTCTTTGGCCAACCGATTGGCTTCTACTTTTTTCAATTGCCTTTCTATGAAATGTTGCTCGCCTATGTTCAAGGCATTCTGGTAGTTGGTTTTATTGTCTACTGGGTGGCAAGCCGCTTTGAGCATTTGCGCGACAGGATCTCGCGGATGCAAACTCAGGATGGAATTGACCTGAGCGGCCTTAATCTCGGAGACGCTTTGAGCGGGCCTTCGATTCGTTTTGCCGTAGCTCTCTTCTTTTTGCTGCTGGCTGGCCGTGCTTACCTGAGTCGCTATGACGTCTTGTTCGAAGATCATGGCTTTCTTGTGGGAGCCGATTATGTCGACGTGAACATTGTTCTGCCCATGGTGTGGGGCCTGGTGGGTGCTTGTGTGATCGGAGCGGTTCTTGTGATGGCTCGCAAAATCGGGCTGGCCGTAGGGCTGGTTGTCCTGGTTTATGTTGTCAGCGGCATTGTGCCGCGCGTTGTGAATGCGCTCAGTGTTCGTCCCAATGAGATCTCGCTGCAGAAACCCTATATCGAGCGTCACATTGAGGGGACACGCACGGCATTTGGCCTGGCGAGCCAATTAAAGGAACGGGATTTCCCGGCCAAGATCAGCGGCACTTTCGAGCCTGCCAAGCATCAGGAATTGCTGGATAATGTAAGGCTTTGGGACTGGAAGGCGTTTCACGACACCATCACGCAAATTCAAGCCTTGCGGCCTTACTACGTGTTTGCCGATACCGATGTCGATCGTTACCGCGGGGCCGATGGTCAGTTGCGGCAGGTGTTGTTAAGCCCTCGGGAACTGGATGTGCGGCAGTTGCCTGACGCCAAAAGCCGCTGGATCAATCCTCATTTCATCTATACGCATGGCTACGGCATGGTGATGGCCGAAGCAAATCGCATCACCGCAGATGGGCTGCCCTCGCTGATGTTGAAGGATGCACCTCTGGTGGCAACGCCGGAAGCTCCGAAGGTGACCCGGCCCGAGCTCTACTATGGCGAGGCCGTGCATGAGCCGGTCTTTGTAAGGACGGCGCAGCCCGAATTCAACTACCCGTCGGGCAATGACAATGTTCAGAGCAAGTACTCCGGCCAGGGCGGGATTCCGATCGACGGAATGCTAATGCGCTTTGCTGCTGCAGTTGCAGAAGGCGACTGGAACATCATGCTCACTTCCTATCTGACGCCAGAGTCGCGGATGCTGATCAATCGCAAGGTGACCGAGCGCGTCGACAAGCTGGCGGAGTTTGTGGTTTGGGACGAGGATCCTTACATGGTGGTGGCCAAGGACGGCAAACTGGTTTGGATGATCGATGGCTATACCGTGCATTCGATGCATCCTTATTCCCGGTCAGTCGCAACTTCGTTCGGACGCGTAAACTACATGCGCAACAGTGTGAAGGCAACAGTGGATGCCTATGACGGGGCAACCACGCTCTACGCCTGGGATGAGACCGACCCTGTGCTGGCCTCTTACCGCAAAATTTTTCCGAAGCTGTTTCGCAATAAGGCCGAAATGCCTGTTGATTTAAGAGAGCACGCGCGCTACCCGGAGACGCTTTTCCGTGTGCAGGCAGAGATCTATCGCACCTATCACATGAAGAATCCTGAGTCCTTCTACAATCGGGAGGACCCTTGGGATCTGGCGAAAACTTCCGATGGTATGGACGGGCAAACCGACTCTGTCAAGCCCACCTATCTGATGGCCACATTGCCAGGTGAGACCAAGCCGGAATTCCTGCTCCTGACCACCTTTACGCCTCGTAACAAGCCGAATCTGATTGGCCTTATGGCGGCTCGCTGCGATGGAACGCGATTGGGGGAGCTCGAAGTTTTGCGGCTTTCGAAGCAAGAGTTGATTTACGGGCCCATGCAAATTGCGGCGAGGATCAATCAGGATCAGACAATTTCCAAAGATCTGACGCTCTGGAACCAGCAGGGCAGCAAGGTGATCAAGGGGCAGATGCTGGTCTTGCCAATGGGGGAACAGTTCCTCTATGTGGAGCCGATCTACATTCAGGCCAGCAATGCGCCGATGCCGGAATTGAAGAAAGTCGCTGTTGGGTTAGGCAGTTTGATTGGCTACGGAAATACCTACGCCGAGGCTCTATCGCAATTGGGTGGCGGAATCGTTGAGGCAGCCGTGACTGCTGCAACTGCACCAGTTGCCGGGGCGGTCCCCGCGCAGGCCCGGACAGCCGGAGATCCTCGAGTGGACAAGGTGCGAATGCGCCTCAAACATTACAAGGAACTGATGGGGCAGGGTAAGTTTGTAGATGCAGCGAAGGAACTGGAAGCAATTGAAGCCGAGATTAAGCAGTAGCGCGGCGCGGGGTGTCTGATTCAGCAGCCGTATGTTTGCGGCTGCTGCGTGTCTCGGCCATGTTCTCTGTTGCAATGTTAAGTGCTGCCGTGAGTGGTTGACGTTGTGATTCAGAGGCTCCCCAGGAAAATACGACGGAAAATGTTCCTAGCGACTGCAGTTGATAGTCCCAGAGCTTCTCCGATATCTCGCTGAGGCGCTGCTGTGAAGGTGCGCCGGTAAGTTTGGGGAAGATCAGAACGAACTCATCGTCGCTGCTCCGGGAGCAGAAGCCAGTCTCGCCCGCAACTTCCCCCATCAGAGCGTCAACGGTATTAAGCAATTCTTCGGCGGCAGCCCGGCCATGAATTTCATCCAACTTCATATACTCATTGATACCTACGGCAATAACAAGCCCGGTGAAAGGAGCTGTTGCGTTGATGAGTTGATTGAGCGTTGAAGGCGGATGAGTGCCGCAAGGCACCTGCAAGCTGTCTTCGAAGGATTCTAGTTGCTGGGCTAAACTTCCAATTGACTCTGTCTGATTTGTCAAGGCATCGCTGACAGGTTCTTCAAACTCTGTCACGAGATCTTCGAGAAACTTTTCAAAGTTGGGCTCTGAATTTTCGACTTTTGCGGGCTCTGGTGACTCGTTGGACTTCAAGCGAATGCGGATCACATTCGATGGCAGCGATTCTTCAGCAGATTCAACGGGAGCGGGCTCCGGGTCAGCTACGGCGACAGTACCAGATTCAGATAGCACTGGAACTTCGTCGATCTTTTGCGGAGCCACTGGCTCGGCTATCGGTTCCAAGGTGATCTCGGGTAAAGCCTGCCCGGCGGCTATCGTGTTCACCGCAATCGAGTTGCGAGTCATCTCACGGAAGGTTTTCGATTGTTCAGCGAGGGCACGCAGTAGCTTCGTGTTGTCTTCTTCAACGCGCTGGACGACTGTCTCATGGCGGGCCATTAGATCGATATGCCGCTCACGCAGCTTTTCGTTCATCCCTTTGAGATAGTCCACCACAAGTGCGACTGATGCCAGGCTCAGCAGGATCAATGCGCAAAATATGACTTGAAACTCGTAGCCGCTCAGATTCATGAGATAGTACCTACCTACTGATGGTAGGGTTCCATGTCAAGAGGGCCAATAGGACTCAGGGTCCAAACTTTATTAGTACGAAGCTTTTGGCCTATCGGGTGAATTGCTTAGTATTCAGATCGGTCAATTTGCTTAGAGGCCCGGAGCCAGGAGAATTTTGAGGACGCCAGCCGCTTGGGCTTTCGCGAATGCTTGCGGGGCATCGGTCAAGCGCTCACGCCCATGGATCATGGGTGCCAGCAAGAGCCGCTTCGATTTCAAAAGCTTAAGAGCCGGCGCAAAGCGTCCGCATCGTGAGCCAACCAGCGTGATTTCGTTTACGATCCAGTTGGCGGAATCCACATGAAGGCGCTCAGCAACAGTTGATTTCATGATGATGGTGCCTCGCGGCTCTATCATCGTGAGAGCGGCATTGAATCCCTCGGTCGAACCCGTAGCATCGACGACGAAGGGGAATGCCGCCTTTGGCAGGCTGGGTGTTTCGCGGTTGATAATCGAAAACTTGATGCCCAGGGGATCGAGAAGCGCGAGTTTGGTTTGGTTGCGCCCGAAAAGATGGATCTTGAGTCCATGCAGGTGCAGGACTTGGGCGATGAGGAGCCCAAGTTTCCCGTCACCGATTACTGCGACTGGAGCATTCTTTGGAAAGCGAACCTGCTCGAGTATCTCGCAAGCGGCGGCGATGGGCTCGGTGAAAACCGCTTCTTCGTCCGGGATCGAATTGGGCACCAGACGCAGGTTTTCCTCGGGGAGCGTCAGATATTCCGCGAAGGCTCCCGGATGTTTGACGATACCTAGCACGGTGCGGTTGGGGCAATGACGGCCGAGCCCTTTCTGGCAGTAAATACACTTGCCGCAGGCGAGGTTGATTTCACCGACGACACGCTTGCCAATCAGCTTCGGATTGGCTGCACCTACGACGTCGGCAACAAATTCGTGACCCGGAATTCCGGAGAAGCCGTAGTAGCCGCGGAGGAGCTCAATGTCGGTGTTGCAGATACCAGCCAGGCGCAGACGCAAAAGTGCGTGGCCTTTGCGCGGACGTGGCTTCGGTCTCTCGAAGACGGAGACTTGTCCAGTTTCAATCTTGACGGCAAGCATTGTTTATTACCAAAGCACGCGCACTGCGTATTGCTCGATATTCTGTTGCGATCTCCCAAGCAGATGCACTACTGAGAAAAACCTGGTTGCTTCGATCTTCAGGTAAGTCGATGGCAATGGTGTTCAGTGTGGCGCGGCTGGCAACGATCCAAAGGAAGGAACAGGTATCAAGCAGGATCTTCATTGTAAAGGGGACCTTCACCGTTAAATGCCTTCAGGAGCTCATCCGGCAAGGGTTCGAAGAAGGAATCCGGCAGCTCAAATTGACCCTCCATCACTCCGATGCGGACGCCTTGTGTGGGGGATTTGCCCAACGCTCTTAACTCCGCAATCGGCTCATTCCTGTTGCAAAGAAGAATCGTGTGACCGGGAGCCAAATCGGCGATGTAGCGCGACAAGTTCGTCTTAGCCTCATGCATGCTGACTCGCTTCATGCCTCAATTGTGAACCAGGAAGTGAACTAAATCAATCTGCGGTCAAGCCGATTCGTCGTAGGCAAGCCGCACCCAAGCAAGTAGTTCTTTGTCGACTTCTTTCGCGTCCGTGATTTTCACCTTGTACTGGCACATGCCGCCCGGCTTCTCGGCCAGCAGCCGCTCTGTCACAGGCACGTCCTTCATGTTGAGGCCCACTTCGATGCGCGAGTTCGTCGCCGGTCCTACCATCGCGAACTGCTTCTTGCGGCGTAGGCTCAGGTAGGTTTTCTTGGGGGCGATTTCAAATTTCCCCAACTTTTGTATCTCAGTCATGATCTTGTCGTGGATCGGGCGCAACGCAGCCTTGGGGCCGCTGTAGATCTCTTCAACCGGGTCTGCTTCCGATTCAGGCTTCAGGGCAGTTATGGCGAGCATATTGGCATCGCCGTGGCCCAGTCCCAGATCTTTCTTGAGCATGTCGCGGATCAGGCCCACTTTGCCGAGCCCGCTGGCCAGGATCATGCTTCTCAATTCGGCAAAGGACTTGCCGGTCTTCTTCTCAATGTTCTTCAGTTGGGTTGCGACTGCCTGATCGACGATGCTCACGAGATTTTCCTCGTGAGCATCATATTCGATTGGGCTGAGGCGGGGCTACTCTTTGTCGTCTGCTTCGAGCAGCTTCAAGCCTTCAAAGGTAGAAGGTGGCAGCACGCCGGCGTTTGAGTAAATGAACAGCTTCGCTCGTGAGTCCGCGATATCGAGATTGCGCATGTGGAGCTGACCGATGCGATCCAGCGGAGTAAAGGTGCCTTCCACCTTTTCCATCGACAGACGTTCGGGCGCGTAGGTGAGATTCGGCGAATCCGTATTGAGGATGGAGTAATCGTTGCCACGGCGCAGTTCGAGAGTCACTTCCCCGGTGACAGCCTTGGCGATCCAACGCTGCAGCGTTTCGCGCAGCATCATCGATTGCGGGTCAAACCAGCGGCCTTCATAAAGCAGACGGCCGAGGCGGCGGCCCATGTCGCGATACTGTTCGATCGAGCCCTCGTTGTGGATGCCGGTGATCAGGCGCTCGTAAGCGAGGAAGAGCAGGCTCATCGCCGGGGCTTCGTAGATGCCGCGGCTCTTGGCTTCGATGATGCGGTTCTCAATCTGATCGCTCATGCCGAGGCCATGACGACCGCCGATGCGGTTGGCTTCCAGTACCAGTTCGACGTCGTTCGCAAACGTCTTGCCATTGAGGGCGACCGGTCGGCCTTCTTCAAAGCGCACAGAGACTTCTTCGGCCTTGATATTCACATCGTCGCGCCAGAAGGCGACCCCCATGATGGGTTCGACGATCTTGATGCCGGTGTTGAGGCTTTCCAGATCTTTGGCTTCGTGCGTGGCGCCCCAGATATTCGAGTCGGTAGAGTAAGCCTTCTCCTTCGACATTTTGTAGCCAAGCCCGGCCTTCTCAAGCAACTCCGACATTTCCTTGCGGCCACCGAGTTCGTTGTTGAAGGTCTGGTCGAGCCAAGGCTTGTAGACCTTCAGTGTCGGGTTCACCATCAGGCCATAGCGATAGAAGCGCTCGATGTCGTTGCCCTTGTAGGTAGAGCCGTCTCCCCAGATGTTGACGTCATCTTCTTTCATCGCACCCACAAGCATGGTGCCGGTAACGGCCCGGCCAATGGGTGTTGTATTGAAATAGGGCAGTCCGGCAGTGGTAATGTGAAAAGCTCCGCACTGCAAAGCGGCTATTCCTTCGCGCACCAGTTGTTCGCGGCAGTCGAGCAATCGGGCAACCTCAGCGCCACAGTCTAAGGCCCTGCGAGGGATCGCGTCATAGTCGGGCTCGTCGGGTTGGCCGAGGTTCGCCGTATAGCAATAAGGGATGGCCCCCTTCTGGCGCATCCAGTAAATGGCAGCCGAAGTATCGAGGCCGCCGGAGAACGCGATACCGACCTTATCGCCGATTGGTAAGGATTGAAGAATATTGGACATGAGTGCTTTCTCTAATGGTAACCAGCGACGGGAGG
>JALHNH010000071.1 GCA_022843625.1 Bryobacter sp.
AACTGTCTCGCGACGTTCTGAACCCAGTTCACGTACCGCTTTAATAGGCGAACAGCCTAACCCTTGGGAGCTTCTACACCCCCGGGATGCGATGAACCGACATCGAGGTGCCAAACCGGAGCGTCGATGTGAACTCTTGACTCCGATCAGCCTGTTATCCCCGGCGTACCTTTTATCCGTTGAGCGATGGCCCTTCCATGCAGAACCACCGGATCACTTTGTCCAGCTTTCGCTCCTGCTTGACTTGTATGTCTCGCAGTCAACCTAGTTTATGCCAATGCACTCGTCGGTGGATTTCCAAACCACCTGAACTAAGCTTCGAACGCCTCCGTTACAATTTAGGAGGCGACCGCCCCAGTCAAACTACCCGCCTAACAATGTTCCTCTGCCCGATAAGGGCGGTAGGTTAGATTCACAGCAAATGCAGGGTGGTATCTCACCATTGGCTCCCTCGAATCCAAGAATCCGAGTTCAAAGCCTCCCACCTATCCTGCGCAGCATGTGCCATAAATCACTGTTAGGTTATAGTAAAGGTGCACGGGGTCTTTCCGTCTAGTGGCGGGCATCCGGCGTCTTCACCGGAACCACAAGTTCGCCGGGCGAGTCGTTACGACAGTCGTCAGATCGTTACGCCATTCGTGCAGGTCGGAACTTACCCGACAAGGAATTTCGCTACCTTAGGACCGTTATAGTTACGGCCGCCGTTCACTGGGGCTTCAGTTCATAGCTTCGCTTGCGCTAACCACTCCCTTTAACCTTCCAGCACCGGGCAGGCGTCAGCCCCTATACGTCGTTTTAGACTTTGCAGAGACCTGTGTTTTTGTTAAACAGTCGCCTGACGCGTTTCACTGCGGCCCTCTTACGAGGGCACCCCTTCTCCCGAAGTTACGGGGTTAATTTGCCTAGTTCCTTAACAACTCATCACCCGAGCGCCTGAGTATATTCAACACGTCCACCTGTGTCGGTTTGTGGTACGGATTCTCTTAGCCTAGCCTTAGCGGATTTTCCCGGCTGACGAAGGGGCGGATTTGCCTATCCCCCTCTGAATCCACCCTGTTTTGGAAACCATTACCTAACAGAGCTTCATCCAGCGTCCCCGCATCGAAACTAAAAGAAGTACTGGAATATTAACCAGTTGTCCATCAGCTACGCCTTTCGGCCTCACCTTAGGCTCCGACTAACCCTGAGCGGATTAACCTTTCTCAGGAAACCTTAGACTTACGGCGACAAAGGTTCTCACTTTGTTTTTCGCTACTTATGCTGGCAGAGTCACTTCCTAACACTCCAGTAGTCCTCACGGTCTACCTTCACTGCATTAGGAACGCTCTCCTACCGCGCACATTACTGTGCACCCATGACTTCGGCATCCAGCTTTAGCCCCGTTGGATTGTCGGCACCGAGTCGCTCGACCAGTGAGCTATTACGCTTTCTTTAAAGGATGGCTGCTTCTAAGCCAACCTCCTGGCTGTCACTGCAACTCGACTTCCTTTCCCACTTAGCTGGAATTTGGGGGCCTTAGTCGATGGTCTGGGCTCTTCCCCTTTTGACGACGCAGCTTAGCCCGCGCCGTCTGACTGCCGGTTAATTCATTCTCGGAATTCGAAGTTTGATTGGATTCGGTAACCTGGAAAGGCCCCTAGTCCATCCATGTCTCTACCGCCGAGACGGTACAACCGACGCTAGCCCTAAAGCTATTTCGGAGAGAACGAGCTATCACGGAATTTGATTAGCCTTTCACCCCTACCCTCAGCTCATCCAAGCTGTTTTCAACCAACACTGGTTCGGACCTCCAGCCGTTGTTACACGGCCTTCATCCTGGCCAAGGGTAGATCATCCCGCTTCGCGTCTAATCCCAGCGACTCTTCGCCCTATTCAGACTCGCTTTCGCTTCGGCTCGCTTTCGCTTAACCTTGCCACTGAGACTAACTAGCCAGCTCATTATTCAATAGGCACGATGTCAGACATTAATGTCCTCCAACTGCTTGTAGGCATGCGGTTTCAGGTACTATTTCACTCCCCTCGCAGGGGTTCTTTTCGCCTTTCCCTCACGGTACTGGTTCACTATCGGTCTCAAGCGAGTATTTAGTCTTGCCGGATGGTCCCGGCGGATTCACGCAAGGTTTCTCGTGCCTCGCGCTACTTAGGAACCTCTAGAACGAAGATTGCAATTTCACATACGGGGCTGTCACCCTCTATGGCCGACCTTTCAAGATCGTTCAGTTATTGCTTTCTTATCATTCTTTTACCAAGAAGGCACTCACATTTGCATGTAAGTGACCTCTTGATATTGAGGCCCTGCAACCCCGGTCTCTCCGAAGATCGACCGGTTTAGACTGTTCCGCGTTCGCTCGCCGCTACTAGCGGAATCACTGTTGTTTTATCTTCCTATGGGTACTAAGATGGTTCACTTCCCCACGTTCGCTCTATACAGCTATGTATTCACTGTACAGTAACAAGTGTTCACACTTGCTGGGTTCCCCCATTCGGAAATTCCCGGATCATAGAATGCTTACTTCTCCCCGAGACTTATCGCAGTTGGCCACGTCCTTCATCGCCTGCTTGAGCCAAGGCATCCACACGCACGCCCTTAGTAGCTTGACCATAAATTTTACGTCAAACACAGCCACCAGATATTTGTATCCACAAAACTAAGCCAAACGGCGTTGTTTTGCTTCATCCTGGAGGTTGTTACTCTAGGTTCGCTCGCTGCCGCTACAAACGGCAGCATTTCTTACTTGTAGTTATTGCCCGTCAACATTCAATTGTCAAAGATCTCGATCGCGCATGCGTTGCCGCATGTTTAAGCCATCTAGTAGGACTACTTCTTAAAATAGTCTAACTACATGACTTGGTTATTTAATTTTCTACCCGCCTATTTTAAGGCTAGATCAGTTTCTGTGGTGGGCCTGGCTAGACTCGAACTAGCGACCTCACCCTTATCAGGGGTGCGCTCTAGCCACCTGAGCTACAGGCCCGTTTGCAAAGCATTCACTGAACACAACTTGGTGGAGCTGGTCGGGATCGAACCGGCGACCTCCTGAATGCAAATCAGGCGCTCTCCCAGCTGAGCTACAGCCCCGTTGATAGAAAATTGTATCGAGGCCAGTTGGACGCAACCAGTCGCACAAGGCAGACCGGCATCTAAAATAGTCAAAGTATCGAGAAGAGTGTAGTTGCTGTGGACAGGAAAGGCTGTTTCTTACTCCTGATTCAGTACAAGACCGAATCAGTTTATCGCAAAGGGTAGCGACATGTTCAGAAACTCCTGCCACTTTCTCTCTTAGAAAGGAGGTGATCCAGCCGCAGGTTCTCCTACGGCTACCTTGTTACGACTTCACCCCAATCATGAATCATACCTTGGGCCGGTTATACGGACTTCTAGTACAATCCACTTTCGTGATGTGACGGGCGGTGTGTACAAGGCCCGGGAACGTATTCACGGCAGCATGCTGATCTGCCATTACTAGCGATTCCAGCTTCATGCAGGCGAGTTGCAGCCTGCAATCCGAACTGAGGACGGTTTTTTGCGATTAGCTTCACCTCGCGGTTTCGCAGCGCTTTGTACCGCCCATTGTAGCACGTGTGTAGCCCTGGACATAAAGGCCATGATGACTTGACGTCATCCCCACCTTCCTCCAACTTATCGCTGGCGGTCTCCCGAGAGTGCATCCTTACGGATTAGCAACACGGGACAAGGGTTGCGCTCGTTGCGGGACTTAACCCAACATCTCACGACACGAGCTGACGACAGCCATGCAGCACCTCGACTCCACTCCCTTGCGGGATAGCCTGCTTTCACAGACCGTTGAGAAGCCGTTCGAGCCCAGGTAAGGTTCTTCGCGTTGCGTCGAATTAAACCACATGCTCCACCGCTTGTGCGGGCCCCCGTCAATTCCTTTGAGTTTCAGCCTTGCGACCGTACTCCCCAGGCGGCATACTTAACGCGTTAGCTACGGCACGAACCAAGTGAATGGCTCACACCAAGTATGCATCGTTTAGGGCGTGGACTACCAGGGTATCTAATCCTGTTTGCTACCCACGCTTTCGTTCCTCAGCGTCAGTTATAGTCCAGTAAGCCGTCTACACCACAGGTGTTCCTCCTGATATCTACGCATTTCACCGCTACACCAGGAATTCCGCTTACCTCTCCTATACTCGAGCACGGCAGTATTCGGCGCACCCTCCCAGTTGAGCCGGGAGATTTCACACCAAACTTGCCGCACCGCCTACGAACTCTTTACGCCCAATAATTCCGAACAACGCTTGCTGCCTACGTATTACCGCGGCTGCTGGCACGTAGTTAGCCGCAGCTTCTTCCACCGGTACCGTCATTATCGTTCCGGTCGAAAGGACTTTACACCCCGAAGGGCTTCATCGTCCACGCGGCGTCGCTGCATCAGAGTTTCCTCCATTGTGCAAGATTCCCCACTGCTGCCTCCCGTAGGAGTCTGGCCCGTGTTTCAGTGCCAGTGTGGCCGTGTGCCCTCTCAGGCCGGCTACCGATCGTCGCCATGGTGGGCCATTACCCCGCCATCTAGCTAATCGGCCGCAGGCTCCTCTCTCAGCGCATTGCTGCTTTCTCCTCTCGGACTTATGCGGTATTAGCTCAGGTTTCCCCGAGTTATTCCCCACTAAGAGGTGGATACCTACGTGTTACTCACCCGTACGCCGCTTTACTCAGGATTGCTCCCTTTCTCGCTCGACTTGCATGTGTTAGGCGCGCCGCCAGCGTTGATTCTGAGCCGGGATCAAACTCTCGTTTAATCTCGGATTGTTGTTTTGGATTGAGCCGACGAATCGGCTCGGTCGCAACTACTTAGACTCAATACTTGACGAAATATTACTATCTTCTTCTTTTAGACTTGCGTCCAACCAGATTGTCAAAGATCTGCCCTTCTGCACGAGCGAACATTGCTGTCCACATACGTACCACGAAGGCGGCCTCGAAAGCCGTTCAGGCAACCGCACAGAGATACTCATCTCCGGGTCCACCTAAAAATTGATAAAACTAAAGAACTATTGAAAGGTTACTACCTGAGGCTTATCCTGTCGCATTCATGCGTAGGCTTCACCCGATGGCCGATTGAACTCGTGGCTGCGTTCTCGGAGGCTGTCGTCTTTTTGACTGTCGCCATCCTTACCGCTCTGTCGTTCACTACCTTTTATGTCCGGCCATTTGTTAGTCTACCGTAGCAGACTAAGTTTTGCAAGAAGTTTTTTTCGCCTTTTTGCTTCGCTCCGTGTGCCGCACTCGCGCTCACACCGTTGCATGAATATTAATCTAGCAGCCAGGATCGGACAGCGCAACCCGTAAACCTAATAGGAATCGTTAACTTGCTGATTTATTAGGCAAATATTGTTACAAAATTGTTTTGTAAGCCCTCACTTGAGCCCGTTTCGGTGCTCGAATTGCTGTAGAATCGATTGCATAAGCACGTTCATGGACTCTACATCGAACAATTTGCAGCCCACGCAGGGCAAGAAGCGGCAAATATTGCACGCTATTGTCGAGGCTTATCTGGATTCGGGGGAAGCCGTTTCTTCCTCCGCTATAGCGCAGCGACGATTTACCGGCTCCTCGCCATCCTCTGCAACAGTGCGCAACGCTATGGCTGAATTAACGGAACTAGGCTTCTTAACTCAGCCGCACACGTCTGCCGGGAGAGTTCCTACTCCATTGGCAATTCAGTCTTATGTATCCTCTCTTGGGCAGTTCAAAGCGAATCCTTCCGAAGTTGCCAAGCTGCAACAGCGCTTAAAGTCTATGCATTCCCTTTCTGAAAGAGTTGAAGAGGGTTCGCACGTATTAACTGGCCTGACGCGCAATGTTGGCATCACTGCTTCCGTACCGCCTGCTTCCCAGATGCTGCACCAGGTGGAATTGCTACCTTTGGCGGCAAGACAATACCTGATGGTGGTGATCACTTCGGACCGGGCTGTGCGCAATCAGGTAGTAAGCGTATATCAGGATTTGCGCCCGGAAGACCTCACCGAGATGCGCAACTACATCAATCAGGAATTTGCGGGCTGGACGTTGGCAGACGCACGAAGGGCTCTCACCGAGCGATTGCAGGATGAGCGCAATCAGTATCATTCTCTTCTCAAGCGTATTGAAATCTTCTATGCTCAGGGCTTGTTTGAGGGTTCTGAGGGGCCACGGGTTTTCCTCGATGGAGCAGCCTACCTGGTGGGTCTGGATCTCCATCTGACTCGCGAAAAGATGCGGGAGCTGTTTCAAGCGCTTGAGCAGAAGCAACAGGTATTGCAGATGTTGGATCAGTTTTTGCAAGGCTCAGATCAGACCCCTGCGGTTCAGATTGGGCTGGCAGAAGCGCATCCGGCGTTGAGCGAATTCTCGTTGGTTGGGGTGCATGTACCGCTGGGGAGCGGAATGACGGCTCGCGTTGCGGTGCTGGGACCGCTAAGATTGAATTATCCACGTACGATCGCAGCGGTAATGGAAGTGGGACAAGCTCTCGCGGAATCCGCGCTCTGATCGATCACAATTTTTACTACTCATAGAGGAAAGCAACATGACGGAGTCGAATATCGACGCTGCCAATCCTGAAGACTTGAACGAAAGCCATGCGGCTGCCGTTGACCCAGGTGCACGCATTGAATTCCTTGAACAGGAACTGGTTCGGGTTGAAGCCGAGAAGCAGGATCTGCTGAGACTGGCGCAGAGCCGCCAGGCTGAATTTGAAAACTTTCGCCGTCGCTCTGAGCGCGAGCGTCAGGACACAGTCGATATGGCAGCCGCTGAAACCGTAAAGACGCTGCTGCCGATCTTTGATGACTTTGAGCGGGCAATAGCCATTGAGACCACCGATAGCAACTACGCCAAGGGTGTGATGCTGATTCACAACCGGATGCAGGAAGTGTTGCAGAAGATGGGCCTCGAAGCCATCAACACCACCGGCCAGATCTTTGACCCCAATCTGCACCATGGCATCGACATGGTGGAAACCGACGAAGCGGAGGATCAGTCGATTCTTGCCGAGTTTCAAAAGGGCTATCACTTTCGTAACAAGCTTCTGCGGCCGGCTATGGTCCGCGTGGCAGTCAAGAAGTAGGTAAGAGTGGCTTCAAAACGGGACTACTACGAAATCTTGGGCGTCGATCGTGGCGCTGACGATCAGACCCTGAAGGCTTCTTATCGCAAGCTCGCGATGAAGTACCATCCAGACCGCAATCCGGATGATGCCAAGGCTGAGGAGATGTTCAAGGAAGCGGCTGAAGCTTATGGCGTTTTGAGTGACGCGCAGAAGCGCGCCGCCTATGATCGCTACGGTCATCAGGGTCTATCCGGCGCCGGCGGTGGTGCCGGGGGCTTTGACTCCGGCCAATATACAGACCTCAACGACATCTTCGGCGATTTCTTCGGAGACTTCTTTGGTGGCAGCAAGGGCGGCGGCGGGCGAGGCGGGAATCGTCAGCGTCGAGGCGAAGATGTTCGATATGATCTCGAAATTGAATTTGAAGATGCTGTACGCGGCACCTCGGTAGATATCCAGATTCCGAAACTCGACGCGTGCTCGCGCTGCGAAGGCACAGGGGCAGAGAAGGAAGACGGGCTTACGCAATGCCCCACTTGCCGTGGCCGCGGCGAGCAGCTTTTCCAGCAGGGTTTCATGACGATCCGGCGCACTTGCAGCACTTGCGGCGGGCGCGGGCAAATCATTCGCCGGCCCTGCAAGGAATGCAAGGGCGAAGGACGCCTGCGCAGCGAGAAGAAACTGAAAGTCAACATTCCCGCTGGTGTCGATACCGGAACACAACTACGCTTGAACAGCGAAGGCCAGGCAAGCCCGAATGGCGGGCCGAGCGGTGATCTCTATGTTGTCCTGAGCGTCAAAGAGCATCCGGTCTTTGATCGCCAGGATTATGATCTGCACTGCACGGTGCCTGTGAACATTGTTCAGGCAACGCTTGGCACAGAAGTCGAGATCCCCACCTTTGAAGGAATGGAATCGGTAAAGATCCCCGAGGGGACCCAGCCGGGCACACAATTGCGGCTTAAGAATCGTGGCGTACCTCGAGTGAATGCTGCAGGGCGTGGAGATATGTACATCCATGTCGAAGTGCATATTCCAACCAAGCTTTCTCGCGAGCAGCGCAAGGTGTTTGAACAGTTGCGGGAGAATCTGCCCGCGGCTGGTGCCGATGGCGATAAGGGCGGGCTCTTTGGCAAGGTGAAGAACCTCTTCAACTAGCGCCGAACGGCCAAGAGTGAGAGTTGCGTATACACGAATTGGCAGCATTGCTCGTCAGAGCTTGCATGAAAAGCGCAATTCGAATCCTCTCAGTCACCACTGCCTTGCTTTGCGGCCTTTGGGGTGCAGACCCTGCGCCTTCTACATACCGGTTGAACTTCCGGATCACCGAAGCACGGCCGGAGGTAAAGGAAAATTCGGGGAGCACCAAGAACTTCCAAATGTTGGTGCAGTCGAGATCGCGTGGCAAGATTAACGCTTCGCGGAGGCTTCCGCACTACACCAGCACCAAGGGCGAGACGCGAGAACTGCATCTGGCGGCTCTGGGCAGCATACTCGAATGTATTCCCGAGGACCGCGAAAATGGAGTACGGCTCGAATGTTCGTTTGAGAGCAGCTTTGTCGCACCCGATCAGGAAGGCAAGCCAGTTGCGGCTGGATTTCTGCCCGTGGTGCACTCGCGGCAGATGAGTTCAACTGCGGTGGTTCCGGTTGGGGTTGAAGTACTCTTCGCCAGCTTTGACGATGCGGCCAGCGGCAACCGGCTTGAGATTTTAGTATTGGCGGAGCGGGCTTCCCTACCCGTTGCTGAGATCAAGTCGCAGCCACGTTAAGGTTGGGGCACAGGGTGAGACTGATGAGGTTCATCAATGGCACAAGATCCAAGGGCAGCCGTGAGATACCCTTTCCGATATTTGGGCCACGGAGCGCTATTAACTACTTATGACACTAGAAAGCCGTTTTGCAAAAAGTATGAATCGGCATCAAGAGTCTGCCTCGCTTCAAATCCAAACCGTGGCGTCTGAGCTTTTTCCTGGCCGGTTTTGGAGATGGCGAAGCTGCGGGTGATCGTCTTGATGTTCTCCGCGCGGCGAAAGCGCAGAGCACTCCAGTCTTCGTCGATCGCCACCATGCGCACTGGCTCGAAGCCGAGTTCGCCGAAGCGCTTCCAGCCATTGTCCCGATTAAATTCGCATTTGTATTTTTTGGATGTGCCTTTGGGATAAACCATCCAGATCACTGCGTCATCGATCGTTTGTTTTGCAATTCGATCCGCAAAGGCATCCACCTCCTTTTGCTTTGTGGCAAAGGCCATGACAAAGGCGATGTCTTTCGCTTTGTCGAGGTTTGTTCGGATCATTGTCAGCTGCTTCATTTCATCCATCACAGGCACGAAGGAGACTGGGGCATTGAGAATGTAGATTGCAGCCTGGCTTTTGAAATTCAACTTTTTGAAGATGGCATTCATCGAATCCAATTTACACGTAGCTTGGATTGTCCAGAGCAAATTGTTATGATTCGCCCATACCAAAAGGAGCAAAATCGCAATGAGCACAGAAGTAACGCCACAGACCTCCGAGATGAAGATTGGAGCCTTTTCGATGAGCCTTGCCGTCAAGGATCTACAGGCTTCCAAGGCCTTCTATGAGAAGTTGGGCTACAAGCACTTTGGCGGAAACGGAACGAACTGGGAAATCCTGAAGAATGGTGATCACGTGATTGGCCTTTTCCAGGGAATGTTTGAAAAGAACATTCTCACCTTCAATCCTGGCTGGGATCAGAGCTGCAACAAGCTGGATTCCTTTACCGACGTACGAGAGATTCAAAGACAGTTGAAGGCTCAGGGGATCCACCTGACCAGCGAAGCGGATGAGAGCAAGACCGGGCCAGGCAGCTTTACGCTGGAAGATCCCGACGGCAACCAGATCCTGTTTGATCAACACGTCTGAGTTGCTAAACTCTCGGAATGCTTTTAGTTGCCCTGCTCTTCTTCGGCCAAACGATTGCCACCTACCGCGAATTAATGGATGGGGCGATGCTGCCCGATACGGCTGTTTATACGTTTTCGCATAGCGATCAGTTGTGGCCGGTTCGAGAGGTGATGCGGGGTGGGCGAGTGCAGCCGTTGGTTGCTTCCGATCGTCAGTTGACTACACTGGCGATCCCTTCCGGCGGTCGTGTTTATGATCTCTACGACTATCTGTCGATGAACCGTGTAGCGGGGTTGTTGATCCTGAAAGACGGCAAAGTGGTGCGGGAGGACTATCAGCTAACGGCGACGGCTGCTACCCGGTGGGCTTCGTTTTCACTGGCGAAATCGATGGCCAGCACGCTGATTGGAGCAGCGCTTGTCGATGGACATATCAAGAGTCTCGATGACAGAGTAGAGCAGTATGTGCCGGAACTGGCCACGGGGACCTATGCAAAGGTGACAGTGCGGCAGTTACTGCAGATGGCTTCCGGAGTGAAGTGGGATGAGACTTATACAGACCCAAAATCAGACCGTCGCCAGTTGCTTGATATTCAGTTGAAGGGTGAACCGGGAGCTACTTTGCAGTTTATGAATTCCCTGCCCCGTGCGACAGAGGCGGGGACAGTTTGGAAGTACAGCACTGGGGAGACTTTTGTGCTTGGGGCTCTGCTTGAGAGGGCAACCAAGCGCCCGCTCGCGCAGTACTTGAGCGAGAAGCTTTGGTCTCGCCTGGGGATGGAGCAGGATGCCACGTGGTGGACAGAAACTCAAAATGGCATGGGGTTTGGCGGCACTGGGGTGTCGGCTACGTTGCGGGATTATGGGCGCTTTGGGCAGTTTGTTCTGGAGGGTGGAAAGGGAGTCGTGCCAGCGGGTTGGTTTGAGGAAGCTTCGCGTCGGCAGATGCTGGGCGGCAAGCCGGTGGAATATGGGTATTTGTGGTGGACGATTCCATCGACCGATCCGATCCATACAGGCGCGTTTCGAGCGGTGGGGATCTTTGGGCAGTCCATTTACGTGAATCCGGCAGAGCGGCTGGTGATCGTTGTGTTGAGTGCACGGCCAAAGCCGGTGGGGATCAATCCGGTAGTCGATATCGAGTTCTTTGGGGCCGTAGCCACGGCACTGAAATAGAAAAGCCCCCGCCCTTGGTGAGGGCAGGGGCTTCTGCTTGGGGTTGTTTTAGAAAACCAGCTTCAAGGCAAACTGGATCTGACGGGCCGGTGAGGCAAGACCCGTGATTGTGCCAAAGTTGCCATTGGAGAAGTTGGCATTGGGCGAGCCGAAATTCGTCTTGTTGAACAAGTTGAAGAACTCACCACGGAACTGGAGACGGATGCGCTCGGTGAAGGCAAACTCTTTGTGAGCGCCACCATCGAAGTTATAGAGGCCAGGGCCTACGCCCGTGTTGCGACCCATGCTACCGAAGGGCTGCGAGGCGATTGGGAGGCCGAAGGCGGCACGGTTGAAGTAGTTGTTGGGGCTCTTCTCCGAGGAGTAGATGTCGCCGCCAACATAGTTGGGCCGGTAAGTGGGAGACACGTTAGTAGCCACCTGAGCACCGGTTGCAGGGTTGTAGGAGAAGTTGATCGGCAGACCGGCAGCCACTGTGTGGATGCCGGTAAGACGCCATCCGCCGAGGATGGCATCAACAGCACCGTTGACACTCGAGCCAAAGCGGCGGCCCTTGCCGTAGGGAAGTTCCCAGACAAAGCTCGTTGTGTTGTTGTAGGGCTGGTTGTAGCTGCCCCGGGCTTTGTCTGCGGCGAGGTTGCGCAGGTTGACGCGGGAGTTATCGCCGTTAGCGGTTTCGAGGTGGCCACCAGCGTTGTCGATGGCCTTAGAGTACGTGAAGCTGTTCAGGAAGTAGAAGCCGTTGGCATAGCGCTTCTCAAGCTTGGCCTGAAAGGAGTGGTAGGTAGCAAAGCCGCCGCCATAAGAGATCTGGATCGAATCGAAGCCTGAGATGGGGCGGCGCTGGAGAACGTTCAGGTTGCCTCCGGGCACGTTGGGAGCGGCCTGATTAAAGTCGCCCAGGATCATAAGACCGTTGGAGCGATTGCCCACATAGGCAAGATCCACAACAAGGCCAAGACCAATCTCACGCTGCGTGGTGAGGTGCCAGCTCTGGACGTAGCTCGTGCGATAGTCGGCTGGCGTGTAGTTGGTGCGAGTGGTGAGGGTTGAGAAACGCGAAGGGTCGGTGAGACCGGTGGGGTAACCCGACTGCGTGGTGCGGAAGCAGTTGACGAAGTTATTGCCAGAACAGAAGCCCTGGCCGGGGTTCTGGTTGATGGTTACGTTCAGGACGCTAGGGCCGTTGTAGCCGAGGAGGTTTTCGCCACCGAGACGGTTAAAGTGCACATAGCTGATACCGTAGCCGGAACGGACAACCGTCTTGGAGTTGGCCTGATAAGCGAAACCAATGCGGGGTGCCCAGTTGTTGAAGTCGGGATTCACCAGCGAGCGATCGTAGAGGCTGCCGCTCTTGGCCTGGATCAGACGGTTGGCTGCCGGGTCGTAATTGCCGAGACGATTCTTTTCTTCCCATTGCGGGGTGGCAAATTCGTAGCGGACGCCCAGGTTGAGGGTGAGCTTCTTGCTGAACTTCCAGTCGTCCTGGAGATAGGCAAAGTGCATTCGCTGGCGGTAGTTGAGAACAATCTCGTTATTGAGGTTGTAGGCAGATCGTGCGCCGGTGAGGAAGTCAGGGAAGTTGAACAAATTCGAAGCGGCAGCGCCGGCAGGGCGGGAGAACTGCCCCCCGTAATTATCCTGGCCGTACTGTGGGTTGAAGTCGAAGATGTCGGTGTTGATGGCCTGATATTCATAACCAGACTTGAAGGTGTGCTTGCCGAGAACCTTTGAGTAGTTGACCTTCGGGTTGTAGGTGAATGGGTTCTGGAACTGTGGGTTGGAGCTCTGACGGCCCAGAGTAGTGAAGCCAGAGATGGACTGCGTGGTGAGGCCACCGCCGATGATGGGCGATTCCGGGAGGCCCGAGATGCCGTAGCCAGCCAGCATAAAGGGGCGCTCGCTTCCGAGTGCAAATTTACCACCTTCAAATTTGGTGACGCCGAAACGAACGTCGATCAGTGAGGTGGGTGAGAGGGTGTAGTTGAAGCCGGTAGCAATTGCCTGGTTGAGGATGCGCACATTTCCATTGGCGTCGCCGCCGGAGTTACCCGGGATCACGTGATTCTCAACGCGATTCTGCAAGCGATGGCTGTAGCGAACAAAGGCCGTAAGCTTCGAGGAAAGGTAGTGGTCGTACTTGACGTCGCCCTTATTGTCCTGCCAGGGAATGGGTACGAGACGGTCGTAGTTGTTAGATGGCAGCGCGCCCAAAGCAGTGTTGCGAATGGGGGCGGGGAGATCGGCCAGTACCTTGGCGGCAAAGGGAGTGATGGCCGAAGAAGGAATGACGCCGTTGGGGTAAGCAACGCCCGCTACAGGATTGTTGATGGCTACACCCATATTGCCGGCGCGCTGTTCCATCGTAGGGAGAGTGGCGAACTGGAGGGTGCGTTCCACGCGGCGAAAGCCTTCGTAGTCGGCGAAGAAGAACATTTTGTCCTTCTTGATAGGGCCACCTACTGCGCCGCCAAACTGGTTCTGAATCAAGACGGGCTTGACGCCGGTGGAGGGCTTGAAGAAGCCAACGGCATTGAGCTTGGTGTTGCGCAAGAATTCCCAGGCTGCACCGTGAAACTGGTTGGTGCCGCCGCGTACGCTGGCGTTGATGACAGCGCCACCGGCACGGCCGTATTCGGCTGAGAAGTTGTTGGTCTGAACCTTGAACTCTTCCACTGCATCGGGGCTCAACTGGACTACCTGATTGGAGAAGCCCTGGTTGGAGGTGCCGTAGGCATTGTTGTCAACGCCGTCGACCATGAAGTTATTGAGGGCACTGCGGAGGCCGTTGACGTTGAAGGATGCGTCACGGTTGGTGATGGTAGATCTACGGACGCCGGGGGCGAGCAGGGCAAGGTCGGCATAGGAGCGGCCGTTGAGGGGGAGGTTGACGATAGCGGCGCGGGTGATGACCTGGCCACGGTCGCTGGAGTCTGATTCGAGGGCGGCTGCAGCAGCCGTGACTTCGATCTGTTGAGTTACGTCGCCGACCTGCAGTGAGAGGTCTACGCGCTGACGGGCGTTGACGGTGAGAGTAAAGGCGGAAGATGTGGCTGCCTTGAAGCCTTGGATTGCAGCGCTGACGCGGTAGCTACCGATGCGCTGATTCAGGAAGTTATAGGTGCCGGCACCATCGGTGGTGGTCGTAATTTTTACACCGGTGTTGGTGTTTTCAAGAGTCACCTTGACATTGGCCATAGGTGATCCGGAGGGGTCTGTGATTGTGCCCAGAATGGTCGCAGCATCGTATTGCGCGAAGACGAGACAGGCAAAGAACAATATCGCGAGTGTTAATTTCCTCATGTTTGATCTCATGGTATCCCTACTTTGTCACAAATCCGTAACAGTAATGTCACAGTTGGAATACAGGGGGCGGACTAGTTCCTGGTTGGGTTTTCGTACCAGACGACACCGAGGGGGGTGCGCTCCTCGGTGGTGATGAGGTCGAGATCGCCGTCGCCATCAATGTCCAGGAGTTCGATGCGATCGAACTTGATTCCTTCGGGGCCGCTGATGCGGTGGGTTCTCCAGCCGCCGCCTCTCGATTGCTCAAACCACCAGACTCCCTCTTTGCCGTTGCTGGCGTTTTCACAAGTGAAGGCGATGTCTTTGATGCCGTCGCCGTTGAGGTCGCCTATGGCGACCGCCTTGGCTGTGCCGGCGCTCGGTGGATAGGGCAGACTTTGCTTCTTCCATCTCCGGCCTGATGCGTCGAGGCGGCGGAACCAGACGATTGCCTCGGGGCGAACGGCGGCGGCGATATCGATGAGGCCATCGCCGTCAATATCGCCATGATCTATGAACATGACTTCTTCGCTGTCGGCACCGATGTTGTGCCGCTGCCAGGTTGGGGCTTCAAGCCAGAAAATGCCGCTGGTGGGGCCGCGACGATCGCTCGCGAGGATGTCGTTGTCGCCGTCGCCGTCCATGTCGAGGGTGAAGAGGCTCATGGTCCAGCCGATTTTTTGCAGGATGGTACCTGTCCAGGAGCCGAGGTCCCGTGGCTGCTTGCCTGGCGTTAGCAACTTGAGAACTGCACCATCGAGTTTGCCACCGGCGAGGATGTGAGTGCGGGCATCGCCTTTGATTCTGAAGGGGAGAGTGTAGATCCAGCGGAGGGTTTGGCTGGCTTCGGGGATGGCCTCGGTCGTCCAGTCGGGAGCCCAGTGGACGTAGACGCCGGTTGGTTTGCCTTCTTCACAGGCGCTGACCACGTCGGTGAGGCCGTCTCTATTGAGGTCAACCAGGACGGCGTCTTCAGCCGCGCAGACCTGGCCAACCGTTATGGCAGGCCAGTATGCGATGGTGCGAGTTGTGTTGCGGGGTGGGTGCTGGTAAATGCGGACGGTGCGGCCTTCTTCCCAGCCGGTGGCGATTTCGGGCAAACCGTCGCCGTTGATGTCTTTGAGGCGAACGCCGTCGGCGCCTTTGAGGCTCGAATCGATGGTGTGGCGGGCCCAGGGTTGCTGGGCAAATAGAGTTGCGGCGAGAAGGAGCGTATCAAGCATTTTTTGGTGTGGCCCAGTGCTTGCGATAAGGACGGGTGAGGAGTTGTGTGGCCTCGGTGTCGCTGGCGATGGTTTCGGTCTTTGGGTTGAATATGAGATTGCGGCCCGTGCGCGCTACGATGTTGCCGAGGTGGGCGTGGAGCGTTGAGGTGTGGCCGGTTTCTATTGTCGCGTTTGGCTTCTTGCGAGAGCGGATGCAGTCGATGAAATTCTGCGCGTGCGTTTCGTCGTTGTCTGCTTGATCGGTCTGGGTGAGCTTGCCCTTGGCGTCGTAGACCTTGTAGCCCCACTTGCCTGACCAACGGCCGATCTCGACCATGCCGTCGCTGCCGTACACAGCGACGCCGTTTTCCTGATCGGACATGCCGTAGGGCGTCCAGATGCGTTGCTCGAAGATCATCGCTTCGCCACCCGGATAGTTGAAGGTGATGTTCATCGAGTCTGGGGTTTGTTGATCGTCATCGAAGAAGACTTTGCGGCCCCAACCGGAGGCCGAGATGGGAGCGTCGACGTTGAGTGCCCAGCGGGCCATGTCCATCTGGTGCACGCCGTCGTTGCCCATGTCGCCAGTACCGAAGTTCCACCACCAGTGCCAGTTGTAGTGGAAGCGGTTCTCACGGTAGGGGGTGGCGAGTGCGGGGCCGGTCCAGAGCTCATAGTCGACTTCTTTGGGTGGGGTGGAATCCTGATGCTTGCCGATGTTGTCGCGGAGTTGGACGTTCCAGGCTTTGGCCATGCGCACTTTGCCGATCTTGCCGGAGTGGATGAGGGAGATGGCGCGCTGAGTAGATGCGCGGCTGCGGGCCTGGGTGCCGACCTGCATGATGCGCTGGTGTTTGGCTGCGGCGTGGAGCATGAGGCGGCCTTCGCGCAGGTTGTGCGAGCATGGCTTCTCTACGTAGACGTCTTTGCCTGCCTCGGCGGCGAGGATTGAGGCAGGCCCGTGCCAGTGGTCTGGAGTGGCGATCACAACGGCGTCGATGGATTTGTCGTCGAGGACGCGGCGGAGGTCTGTATGTTGGGTGGCAGCCTTGTTGGTTTTGTCTGTGATGAGTTTGGCGGCGCGGGCGAAGCTGCGCTGGTCGACGTCGACGAGAGCGGCGATCTCCACATTGGGGACTTGGAGGAAGTCGCCGGCGAGTGCGCGGCCGCGCCCACGGACGCCAATGATGGCGATTCGGGTGCGGTCGCTTGCGGCAGAAAGAGAAGTGATCGATCCGGCTATGAAGGTGCGGCGGTTCATTTTGAGCTTTCCTTTGCGTATTGGTTATAGCGCTCGGCAATCTTTGCTTTGGTTGCGTCTCCCTTGTGGATGAAGATACGGTACTTGAGAGTGAGCGGTTGGTTGGCGGGCAGGGTGTAGGCTCCGCGTTGGCCGTTCTTCTCATCAGCAAAGCTTGAAGCGGCGAAGGGATTGGCCGAGTTGAGGCCGTAGTTGCGGGCGTGCCAGCCGGATGGGTGGCGCAGGTTTGTGGGATGACTGAGAATGGCTACGCCGTATTGCTTGTTGTCGATCGTGGTGGAGTAGTCGGTCCAGGAGGCGGGCTTACCCCAGATTTGTTTCGCGCCGGTTTGGCCTTCGGAGTTCAGCAAGGTGGCACCGCGGTCTTCACGGAATTCTTCGCGCAAGCGGAAGGCAAAGCCGCCGTCGTCGGTGTCGCCGAAGCGCAGGGCCTGGTCGCTGCGCAGTGTGAGCGAGGCATCGATGCGGTAGGCGTCCGGTTCGGTGCGGAAATGGTAGCGCGTGATGAGCTTGGCCAGTACCTCGCCGCTGGCGGTGACGAGAGTTTGGTGGATCTCGTTTGAGCTGGTAACTTTGTCGACGCGAATCGAGGCTGTGCCTTTTTGCTCTCGCCAGAAGTCGTGGCCGTTGATATCGCCATGGCCCCACCAGATGCCGCGATGCCAGGTGTGGTCTTCTTTGTCGCCGGGTCTTGGATCGATGGGCCAACCGCGCGAAAGGACGGTGCCGTCGGGGGCGAGGATCGGATAAAGAAAGGGCTTGGGGTAACCCTTGTAGACGATCTGCGAGTTGGGGGCGAATGCGGCCAGCAGTAGCGTACGGCGTGTGGTCATATTGGTGCGAGAATAGAGCTTCGCGCGGCATTCACCGCTCGATCCCTTTTTTACAATATGTCATCTCCACAGTCGGGTTCGCAGTCCCGCAAAGTACTCGCGGTCGTTGACGACCTGATGTTCGCAGTCAAGATTGATGCCGCAGCGCGGCAAAACTCCGTGACTGTTGAATACGCCAAGACGATGGAGGATGCGATGTCGAAGGCGCGGGCCTTACCTTCGGTTATTCTCATTGATCTGAACCACAACAAGCTGGATGTGTTGGAGCTGATCAAGGCTTATAAGGCCGATGATGAGTTGAAGAAGGTGAGCCTGCTCGGCTTTATCTCTCACGTGGATGGGGAGAGGAAGCAGGCTGCCGTAGACGCGGGCTGCGATAGCGTGGTGCCGCGCAGTGCGTTCTCCGTCAACCTGCCCAAGATCCTAAAACGACATTCGACTGCTCTTTAGTCTTGCCCGCAGTGTGATCTGCGCGCCCACGGGGGAGCTGCCGTAGATGGGTACGGCTTCCGGTGGCACACGGTACCAGTTGAACTGGCCCCCGAGTGAAAACGAAAGCCACTTGGTGCGGCTGGGGATCTCACGGGCGTATCCGGCAGTAAAGGCTGTGACTTTGCCGTGGAATGAGTCGCGATCGAGATACTCTGCCCTGCCCCAGACCCAGTGCTTCTGCTTGAGGAATGCTGTGCTTTCGGCGAGGAAGGAGTTGGCCGTGTGCTTGGGTTCCACATTGCGGCCGTAGATGAGCGAACTTGCCCAGTAGCCGCCGGTATGCGGGCGTACGTAGGTGTAGCTGGCGGATTGACGTTCGGCAACGCCGTTGATGTTGCCTTGCGAATACTGCACCAGCGAGCGGCCGGTAGGCTTGAAGCTGATGCGGCCGGAGACGGAATCGATTGCCCCTTTTTCGAGACTCCAGCGCCGTTCGCCGGGCTCTGCTCCGCTGAAGCCGCTGGCTTCGATCGTTAGCTTACCGATGGTGACGCCGCTGGTAACCACGTTGTTGGCGATGTGGGTGGAATCCTGATAGTGGTGGCCGAGAGCGGCCATTGGGTTCTCGCTCGCCGAGAGGCGGTGAGGATAGGGGACCGGGCCGATGGCTGGCTCGCCACGCGGGCCACCGTAGAAGTAAACGCTGACTCGATCGGATACGGGAATCTGATAGAGCGCGGCGATTTCCATAAAGGCGTTGTGCGGGTGCTGGCCATCGACGATGGGTAAGCCCTTGTAGGTTTCGCCTTCCTGAAAGAGCAATGGATAGCGGCCTTTGGTAACGGTAGCGGGCTCCATGCTGAACATGCCACGAAGCGTGAGCGTGCCGGGGCCCACCCGGCGGCTGGCCATCGGCATGAACCAGTTGCCCGCGAAGACCTTGTCGCCGCCACGGGGGCCGGATTGTTGAGAGCTCACGACGTTGAGTTGGCCCATCGTCATGAAGGTCCAATCCTTCTTGCGGTGTTCGGTCATGTACATCGGAGCCTGGTCTGGAATCTGGGCTGTGCCGGAAACGTAGGGCATGGTCATGCCTGGCATCTCGGCCAACTTGACGTCGGCTACGTCGATGTTGCGGAAGCTTCCTTCGCCTGCGTGCCAGCCGTCATAGCAGGAGCCGCAGACGCCTTTTTCTCCTTTGGCGGCGAGGTCTTTGCCGCAGGGGCAATCGGCTTCGAAGGTGCATTCGTCACAGCCTCCGCGCTTGCAGCAGGCGTAGCGTTTTTCTTTCACCAGAATGCGCTTGGCATCGAGGAGCAGCTTGGCTACTTCCTGCGTTTCTTTGCTGGGTGGCAGGGCGGGAGTGGGCTTGCGGAGGGTGACTCCGTTGGCTTTGTGCTCGGGGAGGCACTGGCCACAAACCTGTTTGTGCAGCTTCAGGTTTTTGGCGCAATCGCACCTGCCGTAGCGCATCGCGCAGAGGTCGCAACTGGTGCGCTTGCAACAGGCGTACTTGCCGCGCTTGAGCAGGGTGAGCTTCTTGCGGGCGAGTTTGATTTGCGGATCGGCACCGCTCGGTTTGCGATTGACGAGGTTGCCTTCGTGGGCAAAGAGTACGGTTGCGATGAGGAGGCTAACGACGCGCACTAGCGGCCTCCAGCCAGAAACTCTTGTGCATTACCTGGCCCTTGGACTGGACCTCGACCCAGCCCTTGTACTTGCCAGCCTTTGGAGGACGGGCGAGGAAGACGAGTTGCGCGGGATCATCAATGGGGTGGGAATGGACGAAGGTTTCGCCATCCTCGTGGATCATGATGAGGTGGGCCTGGGCGCCGAGATAGGGCTCGAGGTCTTTGAGTGGCAGGCCGCCTTCGAGAGTGACTTTGGTGGTCTTACCGGCGATGAGATCACCGGTGAGTTTGGCAGGAACCTTGAGATTGTCTTCGATGACTGGAGCTTTGCCCGATTTATTGCGCGGGAGCATCAGCACCTGACCACCTTTACCCTGGGGGGCGAAGTCTGCGAAGAGACGCAGGTCGCCGGGGGGTAGGGTTTCCTTCAGTTTGAACGTGCCCTTGCTGGTGGGTTCCGGGTGGAGGTGGGCAAAGTAGCTCAGGTCTTTGGAAACAACGATGAAGTGGAGCTTCTTTTCGTGGACGGTGTCGAAGTCCTTCACCTGACCTTCGGGGCCGGTGATGCGGATCTCGTTATTGTCAAAGCTCATCTTGTAAGGGCTGACGGCCTTGGGGCGATTGGGGCGGGCGTCCCCTACCTGTAGCGGAAACTCGGCTTCGAAAGCCTTTTCGCCTTGAGGCTCGATGGTAAGCTTCAGCCGGAATTCGCCGCCATGGACGAAGTAGGGGTGAAGGCCGTAGTCGCCGGGAACGCCTTCAGGGTGTGAGGTCTCCCGGATCACTGGCATGCCAGCCATCGAAGGCATGTCGATCGCGCTTTGGATCTTGGCGCGGATAACGGGGTCTGCGCCCATCAAGGGGTCAACGTTGGTTGTGTCGGTGACACGGAATTCGATTTGCATCTCTTCGCCGGCAAAAAGGCCATCGGCGGGGAGGCGCAGGGATACTTCATATTTTCCGTACTTGGCTGACTGTGCAAGGCCAAGCAGGAGCATTAGGACACGAATCATTACAGTTCTCCTAGGTCAGTTGGGATGTTGGGCGTTGTTAGGAGAAAGCGATCAGATGCGGAGGGCTAGAGGGACGCGGTGCTCGAAGAAGGGTTCGGGCGGATTGAGGTTAGCGACGCTCGCAACCCTTGCGAGCGGGGCCACTGGAAGGCTGGGCTCTTCGGTAATGGCGACAAATTGCTTGGCGTCGTCAAGATCCCACTGCGGGGCGTGTGTGCACTTCTGTGAATCTGGAACCTTCTGTTTGTGCAGCGGGCATTCAGGAGAATGCTTCGCTGAGTCGTGAGGGACCGCGACGCATTTTGCGCGACAATGCACGCTTACGAGGAGCAGCATCATGCAAAAAATCGAGATGGCGCGCAAGAGTGGCACTACATCTTAGATAATAGCGAAAGTGAACAAGTTTCTACTAATTGCAAGTTTTGCTGCGATGAGTTTCGGTGCAGACAAGGATTTTAATGGCCGCTGGAACCTGACCGTCGAGAAGGAACCTCGCGGTCGGGCATGGTGGCTTGAGGTGTCCGGGGCGGGAACGCCCGCGATCGCAGGGCGCTTTGTAGGTGCGCCGGGCGGCCAGATGGACAAGATTCCTTTCATCCTAATCGCCCAAAAAGAGTCCCTTCGTTTTGGATTCGAGAAAGGAGATAGGAAGCATTACTATACGGCCAGCATCGAGAAGGGTGAATTGATCGGACAGTATTACCTTGACGGAAAGTTGACTCTTACATTTCGCGGCGTGCGGGCGCCGGTGATTCGCGATCGCGATGGGGATCAATGGAAGCCTGGCAAGACAGAAGACCTGATGAAGAGTCTCGATGGTTGGCAGACTACCTTTCCGGGCCGGACCATGGAATGGACGCTTGTCGATGGGGTGATGAAGAATGCACGCAAAGCAAGCGACATTCGAACCAAGGAGACCTACTGGAATCTGGAACTCCATGCCGAATATCGATACGAGAAGGGATCGAATTCCGGAATTGGCTTGCGCGGGCGTTATGAGGTGCAGATTCAGGACACGCACGGGGAGCCGGTGAGTGGGCACTCGCACGGGGCGCTGTATTCGCGGATCGTGCCGACGGCAGATGCAGCGAATGCGCCTGGAGAATGGCAGACGCTCGATGTGCGATTGGTGGGACGTACGGTGACCGTGAAGCTGAACGGCAACGTGATCATCGATCATCAGGAGATCGAAGGGCCGACGGCGATGTGCTTTGACCCGAATGAAGCGATGCCCGGGCCGATTGCAGTGCAGGGCGATCATGGAGTGGTGGAGTTTCGCAAACTGACAGTGACGCCGCTGACGAGATCATGAAGTACGCCTGGATTGCAGGGGGAGCGGCGATTGGCGGGGTAGCGCGTTATGCGCTCTCGACAACGTTGCCGCTTCCCTTTCCCTGGCAGACCTTTGTGGTGAACTTGATGGGAGGAGCCATGATTGGCTACTTCTCGCACCGGCTGACGGGGGATTCCCGGTTCTTCTGGATTACCGGGATTTGCGGGGGATTTACTACTTTTTCGACCTTCTCGATTGAGGTTGTGACGTTGCTCGAACAGGGGCGGCTGGGGATGGCAGGGGCTTATGTTGTCGCGTCGTCGGTTTTGTGCGTGGCAGCCGCGGCAGCTACCTATTACTGGACCAGATGAAGAGACGCGATCTAGTTGCGGCACCGTTTTTGCAGTTGGGGCGGAAGGCACGTGCCCCGATTGCGGGCGGCTTTGTGATGGATGGATTCCCGCTTGGCCACAAGCTGCGGGACCATGCCAGTTTTGCCGCGCCCAAGGATGTGAAGAAGCTTCCGCTGGTGATCGTGGGCTCGGGAATGGCGGGTTTGTCTGCGGCCTGGTGGTTGAAGAAGCGGGGCTTCAACGACTTTGTGATGCTTGAGATGGAAGACAAGGCGGGGGGGAATTCGCGCTACGGGGAGAATGCGGTTTCGGCTTATCCGTGGGGGGCGCACTATGTGCCGATTCCGAATCAGAAGTCGCCACTGGTGCGGGAGTTGTTTCAGGAAGTTGGCTTGATTGTCGATGGCGAGTTGAATGAGCGGCATCTTTGCCACAGCCCTCAGGAGCGGCTCTTCATTCATGGGCGATGGCAGTATGGGCTGGAGCCAGAGATTGGACTTTCACCCAAGGGGCGTGAACAGTTCAAACGATTTGATGCCTTGATTGCAGGCTTGCATGGGACGGGTAAGTGGGCGATTCCTCATGCGCTCGGTTCTATTGATCCAGGCCTTGAAGGGATTCGGTTCGTGGACTGGCTGAAGGCGAATCGCTTTGATGCACCGGAACTGATGTGGTATCTCGATTACTCCACTCGCGATGATTATGGGTGTGCCTTGGGAGATACGAGCGCATGGGCAGGACTGCATTATTTTGCGGCTCGCGATCATGACGACAAGGGGCCATTCTGCTGGGCGGAAGGCAATGGCTGGCTGCTGAAGCAGCTACAGGCGAAGGTGGGCGGGCATGTGCGGACGGGCGAGCCGGCGTATCGGGTGGGGCGAAGTGGTGGGGCCTGGAATGTGATGACGCCGAAGACGCAGTACGTAGCGCAAACTGTGATTTGGGCAGCGCCGAGTTTTCTCGCGAGCTACATCGTAGAAGGTGCGCCGAGAGCGGAGGGCTTTAGTTATTCGCCATGGGTGACTGCCAATTTGACGCTGGACAGGATGCCAAAGTTGAGTGGCGGGGCAGAGATGGCCTGGGACAACGTGATCTATGGTTCGCCGTCACTGGGCTATGTTGTAGCGACCCATCAGAGTGTGGCGATGCACCGGGAGCAGACCGTATGGACCTGGTATTACGCATTCGCAGAGAAGACGCCGAACGAGGCGAGGCGGATCCTGATTGAGAAGCCATGGGAGTATTGGCGGGATCTGGCGATGGCGGATTTGGGAAAGGCGCATTCGGATCTGGCGGACTGTGTTTCGAGGATTGATATCTTTCGCAATGGCCACGCGATGGTGCGGCCGACGCCGGGCTTCCTTGCGTCGGCTGGCAGGCAGAAAATGCTGAAAGGTCACGACGGGTTGTTTTATGCGAACTCGGATTTGAGCGGGATCTCGATCTTCGAAGAGGCGCAATTCCGGGGAGTTGAAGCAGCACGTGCCGCTATAGCAAGGATTGGACGACAGTAACTAAACTGCTAGGGGCCCCGTCCAGCGTTTATGAGATGTGGCTTGTTAGGAATTCTGGTTTGTTCCGTCCTCTTCGCTCAAGACCGTGTAGTTCGCGATGGAGGGAAGGCCAGGTTACTGGTTGAGGCTCTAAGACCACTCGATGCGGCGGCAATTTTGCTTGCGACCGAATTTGGAGTCGCAGTGAGCGTGGAGGAATTGCAATCCGGGCCAAGGCCGGGGAAGTTGGATGTCTCATTTGCACTCGCTCGGGATGGATCTATCGAAAATATTCCGGCATTGCTGCAGACGCTAGTAGATGAGGCAAAGCATCAATTTGGTTCCGAATACCGGGTAGAAGGCCGGATCTTGATTCAGGAGGAGCAAGGGAAGATGATGCCTCTTCTGGATCGGCTGATTACGATTCCTTCTGGCGTTCGCAGCCTGGCAGAAAGCGCCGGGATTCTCTCGCAAGAATTATCCAAACAAACAGGGTTTCGTGTGCATTGTTGCCAGGCTTCCGTCGCGGGCATTCCCTGGGGGATGCAGAGTGTTCTGTTCGGGGCGAAGGAAGAGAAAGCACGAATCGTGCTCAACCGATTGATTGCGCTATCGCTTGAGGGACGCCCAAATCGATATTATTATTTGTTGCGGTGCGACCCAAAGACTGGAGGTTGGTGCTTTATCAACCTGATGCGTCTGCCATGGGAGATTGATTCACTTGGCAGGTTCAAGCGAGAATAGAGAAATGCGATCCATGAGATTGATTTTGGCGATGGGCGGTGTCTGGGCACTGAGTTTGTGTGCGCAAGCGCCGGTTGAAGTACATGGAGTTCCGGCTCGCGCTGGGGCAGTCGATTACCAGGCAAAGGCTGAGGTTGGCGGTGTTACGATTGCGGCCGATTTTGTGGGCCATGCAGTGCCGACGCCGGACGGAATGTTCACCAATGAAGACTACGTCGTCATTGAAGTAGCATTCTATGGCAAGCCTGATGCGAAGTTGAAGCTGACCTGGGAAGACTTCTCGTTGCGAATCAACGGGAAGAAGATGCCGACTCCGGCTACACAGTTTGGGTTGGCGCTGAAGTCGCTCAAGGATCCTGAGTGGCAGCCGCCGGTTTCACCTGATGCCGAGAAGTCCAAGGGGAGCATCAATGGAGGGGGCGGCGGAGCGGCCGGCGACCCGAAGCCTCTGCCGCCGAAAATGCCTTTTCCACTGCGGCGCGCGATGGAGTTGAAGGTGACCAAAGCGGTGCTGGCTGAGGGAGAGCGACCGTTGCCACAAGCGGGATTGGTGTTCTTTCAGTATCGCGGCAAGGATGAGGGGATCCGGCAATTGGAGCTGATTTATAACGGTGCGGCTGGGACGGCGACGCTTACGTTCGAACGGTAGTTTGTCTTGAGCTGTGATAAGCTCCTAGACCCATGAGAAGATCTCGCTTGACGCTGGTCGCTTTGGCATTGCTGCTGGGCAGCTGCAATCAGACTCAGGAAATTGCCGCCTTTGCGGCTCTGGCGGACAAGGCAACCAGTGAATTTGCCGGCGTTGCACATTCGGTAGTCAGTAACTGCGAAGTACTGATGAAGACGACGCGCGAGGATGCGGCTAGCGTCTTTGCCGCTGAAACCACCGGCGAGTGCGGGAGTTCACTCAAGGCGGAAGCTGCATTGCTAACCGCGCATAAGGTTATTGCAGACTATATGGGAACGCTCAAGCTGCTGGCTAGCGACAACGTTCTTATCACGCAGCCAGCGGATGCGGCCATTGACAGCCTCAAGGGGCCGATCAAACTTTCAGGGGCGCAGGCGACAGCGCTCAAGGGCTTGACTAATGTGCTCAGCAAAGCACTTACGGATGGGTACCGAAGGCGTGAGCTGGGCAAAATGATCGATATTGCGGATGAGCCTCTGCAATCTGCTGTGGCCGCGATGAGCGGTGTCATTGGTGAGAATATCGCGGACGATTTTGATGCCACTGCCGATGCCATCAAGAGCTACTATCGAGCGGGACTTCGTGGCCAGGATAAAGAGTCTATCGTTTCGAGGATGTGGATCGAACAGGGAGAGAACGTGCTGCTGGCCTTGAGGGCGAAGAAGAATGCCACTTTGTCTTATCGCAAGATTTTGAAATCCATTGCTGACGGGCATCGCAAGTTGAAAGAGGCCAATGGGAACTGGAAGTCTGCTGGCCTTGCTCAGTTTTTGGGGGAAACGGCCAGAGCCATACAAGTGGAACAGAAGAAGGTAGATCAGGCCTTTGCGTCAGGAAAGTAGCATATGCCAGAAACAGTAAACGAATCCGCTGAGCGGTGGGCAACCAGATACAACGATGCGGCAAATGCGATCGCCGATTTTCTTGATGAGAACTTTGATGCACTCAGCAAGGAGGATACAGCAGAGTTGTCGAAGTCGGAGAAGGCTTTACGGCGGCTCTCGAAGAAGATGCGCGATGAGGCGATCGTGGTTGCGATGGAGGGGTTGAGTGAAGACCTGAAGGCAATCACGAAGGCGACCGAGCGCGGCACGAAAGCCATCCTGAAGATCAATGATGTCAAGAAGGGGATCCGGGTCGTGACTGGGGTGATTCAGTTAGGGACGGCGGTGGTGACGGGAAATCCGGTGGCGGCGATACAAGCAGCGAAGGGATTGTCGGCAGAGCTTAAGACCGGCGTTTGAGGATCAGCTTGGCTATTGCGACTACCGCTATGGCAGAGGCCAGTTGGATGGCCCATTGGCTGTACTGTCCGAGTTGCAGGGCTTCTTTGACCATCTTTTCTTCGAGGATCATTTGAGCTCCTACGCGGCCCAGCACTG
>JALHNH010000072.1 GCA_022843625.1 Bryobacter sp.
ACCTGAAGCCGTCCTTTGCTCGCCAGGAAGCGATGGAGCTCCGCCTCATGGCACTCTTCCAACGAACCCTCAACCGCCTCGAACACGTGCGAAAAATCGCGAACAAAGCCAAATTGGAGTTAAACCCTTTATTGCTGGCAGCTTGAACCACACACTTCTGCTGTAGACCAGGATTCCTGACCATGAAAAAATGCCTCGGAAATTACTTTCCGGGGGCACGGGCCAGCGGCAGCAAGGTACGTATCCTCTGCTCGCCGTGCAAGCTTTTTGACATCCTGCTTGTTCCAAAAAACAAACCAAAGCCCGACGTGTGTCCAGAAGCGGGTATTGTGGCGGCCGATCCCCCAAAGGCCCGGCCGCCACAGCGCTGCTTCCCATATGTGCAAACATACTGGAATGACCGTCCTGATCGTTAACGGCGAAGCAATTGAAGAGAGCGCGATCCAGCAGCAGATGGCAGCCATGCTGAACATCATGATGGTGGAGATGGAAGGCGAAGACCCCCTGGTTGTCAGAATGCGCGCTCGCGAATGGGCCGAAGAAAACCTGATCGAAGCCACGCTATTGCGCCAGCTTGCCATCAAAGATCCTCAGCCAGTAGAAGGCTGCTCCCCAGAAGCCGAAGTCGGCGTCCGTATCGAACGGCTCGTCGCGCGGGTCACTGCAAAAGTGGAGCCACCCAAGCGCAAAGAAGTTGTTGCCTTCTACACAAAACATCGCGAAGCCTTCGAGCAACCAGAACAAATCCGCGCTGCCCATATCGTCAAGAACGTTGACGAAAATCAAAGTGAAGAAACTGCCCGCGCGAGCATCGAACTCGCTCAGCAGGAACTTCAGAAGGGGCGGCCCTTTGCCGAAGTCGCCGATGAGTTCTCCGATTGCGCCGGCAAAGGGGGTGACCTCGGATACTTCGAAAGAGGCAACATGGTTGAGGCCTTCGACGATGTCGTCTTCAACCTGGAACCAAACCAGGTTAGTCCTATCTTCCGCACCGAGTTTGGCTTTCACATCGCAACACTGCTGGAGCGCATGCCCGCTGGCATTCGCCCCTTCTCTGAAGTTTCATCGCAGATCGAGCAACAGTTTCTCGAAGAGAAGAAGCAAGAAAAGCTGAACGCGTATCTCGATCAACTGCGCATCGGCGCAGACATTCGTAGAGAGAAGAGGCCAGAGGACAGGCCAGAGAAGGGAGTACAGTCTTGAGCGGGCTTCCCATCGTCGGTTCCTGTTGCGCACCCACCCGGCTGCGAGCCCAACAACTGGCCGAGTCCCGGGTGATTTCTGCCGCGCTTCCCCGAATCTCCACCGGCTCTACCGAAGCAATGGTGAAGCTCGACGGTGGCACATTCCTGATGGGGACAGACTCGCCAGACGCCTTCCCCAGCGACGGCGAAGGCCCCATCCGCACAGTGCACGTCGATCCTTTCTACATTGATATCAACCCGGTAACGAATCAACGCTTCGCAGAATTTGTTCAGGCCACGGGCTACAAGACAGAAGCTGAGCGCATCGGCTGGTCTTTCGTGTTTCAAGGCCACATTCCCGCTGAGCGTTACAAAGAGATCGTAGATCAAACCGTGCCTGGAGTGCCTTGGTGGTGTCAGGTCTGGGGCTCAGACTGGCAACATCCCCTCGGCCCTGATTCGAGCATCGAAGGCAAAGACGACTACCCCGTAATCCAGGTCAGCTGGAACGATGCTGTGCAGTATTGCAATTGGGCTCAGAAGCGTCTGCCCACCGAAGCCGAGTGGGAATACGCAGCCCGTGGGGGCCTCGAACAAAAGGTCTACCCGTGGGGTGATGAACTCACTCCGGGCGGTAAGCACCTCTGCAATATCTGGCAGGGGGAATTCCCCAACGTCGATCTCGCCGATGACGGTTATTCTGCTGTGGCACCTATTGATGCCTTCCCGCCCAATGGCTACGGCCTCAATCTCGTAACCGGCAACGCCTGGGAGTGGTGCAGCGACTGGTTCAATTCCACCTACCACGTAGCCGCGACACGCTCCAATCCCGTAGGTCCGCCCGAGGGCAACGCACGTGTGATGAAGGGCGGCTCTTACCTCTGCCACAAGTCCTATTGCAACCGCTACCGCGTGGCAGCACGAACCTCCAACACGCCCGACAGCGCAACAACTCACATGAGTTTCCGCTGCGTGCGAGACAAATAGCAGCGGCGCTACATCGCGGCCATGCGTACTGCGAGTTCGAGAGCCTTCTCGAAGCTGCCTGCCCCAGCCACTCCCTTGCCTGCGATGTCAAACGCAGTGCCGTGATCAACAGAGGTACGGATGATCGGCAGCCCCAGCGCGACGTTCACACCGCCTTCAAAATCCAGCAACTTCAACGGGATGTGCCCCTGGTCGTGATACATGCAGACGATGGCGTCGTAACGCTTCTTCCGTACTGCCAGATAGAAAAGCGTATCCGGCGGGAAAGGCCCATCCACCGGCATCCCCTGCGCTTGGGCCCACTCAACCGCAGGCCGAATCTCTTCGATATCCTCCCGTCCAAAGAGCCCATGCTCGCCGGCATGTGGGTTGAGCCCCGCGACGGCGATACGAGGGTTGGGGATCAGCTTCGATACAGCCGCGCAAGTGAGGCTCAAAATCGTCTGAATCCTGGGCCGCTTTGTTCGTTCAATGGCTTGAGCCAGCGAACAATGGGTTGTGACGTGCGTAACGATCAGATCATCTGAGACCAGCATGATCGTAACGTCCTCAACACCGCAAACCGCGCCGATCAGCTCGGTATGGCCAACAAAGCCCGGGTCGGTCATCTGCGTCGCTTCTTTGTTCATCGGCAAAGTCACCATCGCCGCGATCTCCCCGTCCAGGGCGGCCTTCGAGGCCGAGATGACGTATTCACGCGCAGCCCGGCCCGCTGCAGCGCTGAGCGCTCCTGGAGTCACCTCTGTGAGCAAGCCGTGGTCAATGACGTTCAGCGCGTCGGGACTGAACTCGCCGACGCTCCGGATCGATCGCAGCGGAACTTCATAGCTCAACAGTTTGTTGTAGTAATCAAGCGCCGAGAGATCCCCATAAGCCACAATCGGGACTCGAATGCGGCCTTCCTTGTAAGCCTTCAACAACACCTCCGGCCCGATCCCGCTTGCATCCCCAACTGTCACCCCAAACACTTTGGTCATAGTTTCTCTTTCAAACGCTGCAGCAGATCGGCCTTGCCAAAGCCGCCCGCCTTTGTAATCCAATACAATCCCTGTGATTTCGATACAGGAAGTCCAGGCAGAATTTCGCCACAGGCTTCGAAATCAACGGCACCCAGTGCCTCATGAATCCCGTATGCGGTATCCCCGCCAAATACGATGATCGCCTCAAATCGGGATGCTGTCAGCACGGCCCTCACCTGCGCGCCCAGCATGCCCGCACGGTCGAGGCCCTGATCAGAACCCTGATATTCAAAGCGATGCCAAAACTCGTCGAAAGGACAATGCGCCATCTGTTCTGCTGAAGCCGGATGAAGGCTTCCGTTGATCACCAGGCAGCGCATCTTCTGCGGCAACTCAACATCGCGTTTAGCGTGCGACAACTCGCTGGCAAGGGCTCCGGCGATTGCGGCCGGTCCGGCAACAATCAGAGGGCGACCGTCCTTGAGAATCTGTCGCGCCGCTGCCCGTATATCCGCATCAGTTTCTCCGTCGATCACCTTTGCTTCTGTCAAACCGAGGCAAGCCCGAATCGAGCTCGACTGAAGCGGATTCAGCTTGTCCCTGCCAATGGGCGTTTCGTGCACGGGGATTCCGTCTACCAGCAGTTCGCCATTGCGTACCGTTCTGCCAAGGGCAGGGTAGGCTGGCACAAACACGATGCTGCGATCAGGAAATGCTCTGGCCAAAGCACCGAGCTCGGCACTGATATTGCCGCGAAGGGTCGAATCGGTCTTCTTGTAGATCAGTCTCTGGCTGTTGTCTTGTACGAGAGTGGCTATCGTCAAGGCGGCCTCGGGTCCGCTCAAGTGCCGGGTCTCTGTGTCGTAAACAACGATGCCTCCAGCCCGCGGGACGAGCTTGGTCGTGACCTGAGCCTCAAGGTCCACGGCCGCAAACTTTGCGCCCACTTCGAGCGCTCCGGTGAGGTCGTCAGCAATCGCGAAAATCGAAGGGGAGTCCAAGTGATTTCTTTCAGCCTACAAGACTTGCCTAATTCCCCATCGTGAAACAGAATTGGAGTGCATGAACATCAGGCTATTTTTGCTCTTCGGGGCTGCCACTTATCTCCTGGCACAGGACGTACAGCCGCTGCTCAAGCAATATTGTTTGGGCTGCCACTCAACCGTCCGGCATATGGGAGACCTCGACCTCGAACGCCTCGCATTGAATTCAGATGCAAAGGTCTGGCAGAGAGTTGTAGAGCAGCTCTCGCTGGGTGAGATGCCACCAAAGGGCATGCCCCAGCCGTCTGATGCCGAGCGCGCGAAGCTGCTCGACTCGGTTCGCACGGCGTTGCGCAAGGCTGCGATTGCCAACGCTGGAGACCCCGGGCCGGTGGTCCTTCGAAGACTGAACAACGCCGAGTACACCTACACGATTCGAGATCTCACGGGAGTGGCCACCCTTGAACCAACAAAAGAATTCCCCGCCGACGGGGCCGCTGGAGAAGGCTTCACGAATACGGGCAACTCATTGGTAATGTCGCCTTCGCTGGTCACAAAGTATCTCGACGCTGCCAAGCAGATTTCAAATCATGCCGTTCTCCTCCCCGGTGGGATCCGCTTCTCCCCTTCTACTTCACGAAGTGATTGGGCCAACGAAACCCTAAGCGAGATAAGGTCTTTCTACAGCCAATTCACCGAGGCCGGTGGTGCTGAAACTGTTACGCAGCAAGGCATTGCCCTCGACAAGAATCGTGGTGGTGCTCTGCCGCTCAAGAAGTATCTCAGCGCTTCCCTTGCGGTGCGAGCCGGAAAAAACGTGGAGCTTGTGGCACGCCAACAAGGCCTGAAGGCGAAGTATCTGGCGCTTCTGGTTCAGCTCATGACCTCGGCGAAACCATCCCCCTTAATGGAAGGAATGCGCAGGAAATGGCGCAATGCCAAAGCTGAAGACGTACCTGCAATCGCCAACGAAATTGAAGAGTGGCAACAGTCGCTTTGGAAGTTCAGCAGCGTCGGTCATATCGGGAAGCTCGATGGCCCCAAGGCCTGGATGGAGCCGGTGAGCCCCATCGTTCCGCGCCAGGACTTTCGCACCAAATTGGCCCCGGCCGCTGGCAGCAATGAGGTGAAGCTCTTTCTAGTTGCCGGGGATGCCGGAGATGGAAACACCAGCGATAACGTGATCTGGCAAGAACCACGCATCACGATTCCGGGCCGCCCGCCCGTGCGACTACGAGATATCCGTGCACTTGCCGGAACCCTATCCAAGCAACGCGAGCTGATCTCTTCTGCAACGGAGCAGAGCTTGAATGCCGCCGCTGGCCTCACTTCGGTCGATGTCGATCCAACGGCCAGAAAAGCCTGGTTCGATTATCTGGGCCTCGGCAATAACAACGCTCTGAAGCTGGACTACCTCGCCACCAAAATCGAGAAGTCGGGAACTCACACTTTCATTCAAGGCTGGGGAGGTGGCAAGGCCCCGTCGTTGCTCACGAATTCTTCAGACCAGCAAGTACGCATCCCCGGCACAATGAAGCCCCATGCGGTCGCGATGCTGCCCACTTCGACGCACTATGCGGCCACCGGCTGGCATAGCCCAATCGCTGGCGCCTTGCGCATCGAAGGAACGATCACTCCGGCGCACGCCGAGTGCGGCAATGGCGTTGTCTGGTCGCTGGAATTGCGGCGTGGCGGTACACGTCAACGCCTGGCAGAAGGCAAAGCTCGAGGGGCCGCCGTGCGAGTGGGGCCACTCGAGCGAGTCTCGGTTCGCCCAGGAGACCTGCTATCAGTTCTGATTGGCCCTAACGACGGCAATGCCTCTTGCGACCTTACAGATCTGGAGCTCAAGTTGTCGGGTGCAGCTAAGGAATGGTCGCTCAGTCGCGATGTTTCAGGCTCTGTACTTGCTGCCAATCCGCACGCTGATGCGTTAGGAAACGAGAGCATCTGGCATTTCTACAGTGAGCCAGTGGCTGGTGCTGGCAGTGGCACGGTGATTCCGAAAGGATCTCTGCTGGCCCGCTGGCAGGCGGCTGAGGCCGCCGAAGAAAAGCGTCAGTTAGCGCAGGCCCTGCAAAAGCTGCTCACCTCTCCCGCCCCTGCTGCCGATACCCCGGACGGTGCGTTGTTCCGCCAACTCACCTCGCTCGCCGGCCCATTGTTTGCCGGGGTGACGGGAGGCTCCGGGACCTCGCAATGGGGGCTCGACCCGGCTCTGTTTGAAGGTGAGAACCTGCGCACCAAAGCTCCGTCGGTGATCGAGTTTCAACTCCCCGCAGACCTTGTCGCTGATGCCGAGTTTAGTGTTGCGGGAATGCTCGATCCGGTCGTTGGCGCTGAAGGTAGCGTGCAGCTTCAGGTTCTTGATGCTCCACCTGCTGTAGTCTCCGGCTTGCGGCTGAGCGGCACCTCCGTGCGCACGGCAGACGGCACCTGGACGTCGAACAATCAGAAGGTCGCCTATGCGATGCCGGTTGTCGTAAACGACGGCAGTGCCGCGCGTCGCCGCTTTGAGGCTACCTTCGATGAGTTCCGCCAGATCTTCCCTGCGTCTCTTTGCTACACCAAGATCGTTCCGGTCGATGAGGTTGTGACGCTTACCCTGTATCACCGCGAAGACGATCACCTCGCCAGACTTTTGTTGAGTGATGCTGAGAAGGCAAAGCTAGATCGCCTCTGGGCAGCGCTTTACTTCGTAAGCCGAGCGCCATTGATGCAGGTGGATGTTTTCGAGCAGCTATGGCAGTACGCGACACAGGACGCAGACCCTTCCAAGTTTGAGCCTCTTCGCAAGCCAATCAACGATCGTGCTGCTGCCTTCCGGGCTGAGATGCTTGCCGCTGAACCCAGGCATCTCGATGCGGTGGTGGACTTCGCCAATCGCGCCTATCGCCGTCCGATTACCGGGGCTGAAAAGGACGATCTCCGGTCTCTGTACGCCCGCCTGCGTCAGCAGGACTTGCCTCACGACGAAGCTCTCCGGTTGGTTCTGGCCCGAGTCCTGGTGTCACCTGCGTATCTTTATCGAACCGAGAAGGCTGCACCGGCAAAGCTGCAAGCGCCGGTAACGGATTGGGAGCTCGCCAGCCGGCTGAGCTACTTTCTGTGGTCTTCGCAACCCGATGCGGAACTGCGTGCGGCAGCGGCCGTCGGCAAGCTGCAGACCGCCGATGGTCTTGCGGCGCAGGCTCGCCGTATGTTGAAGGACCCTCGCGTACGGCGCATGGCCACCGAGTTTGGTGCATCCTGGCTTCACATTCGAGACTTCGACACGCTCGATGAGAAGAGTGAACGCCACTTCCCCAGCTTCAAGGCCCTGCGGGGAGATATGTACGAGGAATCGATTCAGTTCTTCACAGACTTCTTCAAGTCCAATCGCACCGTGTCGAGCCTGCTCGATGCGGACCACACGTTTTTAAACGAAGCACTGGCAAAACACTATGGCATAGAGACGGTGCAAGGGCCGGAATGGCGCCGTGTGGAGGGCATGAAGGCGCGTGCTCGTGGCGGTGTACTTGGCCACGCCACAACGCTTGCGAAGCAATCCGGAGCCTCTCGAACCAGCCCGATTCTGCGAGGCAACTGGGTTGCTGAAGTCCTGCTGGGCGACAAGCTTCCCAGGCCCCCGAAGGACGTTCCGCAGTTGCCCGAAGACGAGGCCAACCTTGTCCTTACGATGCGAGAGCTGACTGAGAAACACACCTCAGATGCACGCTGTTCCACTTGTCACAAGCGCATCGATCCCTACGGCTATGCTCTAGAAGCCTTCGATGCGATTGGCCGGCATCGCGAGAAAGATTTAGGTGGCCGGGCGATCCACACCAAAACGAAAGTGATGGATGGCTCCGAGATCGAAGGGCTCTCGGGGCTCCGTCAGTACTTGTTGACCAAGGGGCGCACCGCTTTCGCGCGGCAGTTCAGCCGCAAGCTGCTGGGCTTTGCCCTGGGGCGTGCCGTTCAGCTATCGGATGAGCCTCTGCTTGACACCCTGGCGGCTGCTGATCGTCCGGTTGCCTCGGTAATTGAGATGATTGTGAAGAGCCGTCAGTTTAGAGAGATTCGCGGGCGCGACGCTGCGCCAGAGGAATAGGCAACATGATGAAGCATCCAATTTCAAGACGTCGTATGCTGCGCGGCCTTGGTGTGTCGATGGCCTTGCCGTGGCTGGAATCGATGCGGGCCTCGGAGAGTGAGAAGGCCCCGGTAAGGTTTGGCGTCCTGTTCTCCGGGAATGGCTTCCACAGCAAAGAGTGGTGGGCCAAAGGCGAAGGTAAGCAAATGGAATTGGGCCAGGTGCTTGCGCCGCTCAAGGGTCTTGAAGAGAAGATGCTCTTCGTCCGCGGGCTCTTTAATGCTGAAGCGCTCAAAGGCAATATCCACAGCTCGCAGACCGGCAATCTGTTGTCTGGTGCTCCGCTTGCGTCTGGTGGGGAGATTCGCTCGGGCACCAGTATCGATCAGTTGTTGGCCCAGCGCTACGGAGCATCCACCAAAGTACCCAGCCTGGTGCTTGGCTGCGAGAAATCGAACCCATCGGTGCACAAGAATTACTCGATGCTTTACAGCTCCCACATCTCCTGGAGCTCGCCGACGACGCCAACGCCGCTGGAATTGTATCCGGCACTCGCCTTCGACCGGCTCTTCAAAGATGAAGCCAGCAAGGCCGATCAAAGCGTTCTTGATGCTGTTCTCACCGACGCCGGCCGCCTGCGCCGTGACATCAGCAAGGGAGACCAGCGTAAGCTCGATGAATATCTCGATTCCGTTCGTGACGTCGAGCAGCGCATTGCCAATGCAGGCAAGCGCGGGCACTTGCAAGGCTGGCGCCCGACGCTGGACAAGCCAAACATGGCACGCCCTGCGGACGGCATCCCGCAAGACATTGCCGAGCACATGCGTCTGATGGCAGATATTGTTGTGCTGGGTTTCCAAACCGATACAACCCGCATCTCAACGCTTAAGTTGAACAACGACCACAGCTCACTGCGCTTCCCTAATCTCGGGGTCGATTACATGATCCACCATCTGCTTTCGCATTCCGACACAGGAGACTGGCTCAAGGTGAATCAGTTCTTCCTCGAGCAACTTGCCTATCTCGCGAAAAAGCTCGATTCGATTCAGGAAGGTCCAAGAACGCTTCTCGACAACACGATGCTGCTCTACTGTTCGAGCATGCTTACTGGGAATCATGAGGCCAGGCAGTTGCCGGTGATCGTTCTCGGCGGTGGTGGCGGCCGGATTCGCGGAGGCCGCGTACTTGACTATCGTGAGAAGCCGGATCGTCAGATGTGCCGCCTCTACCTGTCGCTGATGGACAAGATGGACGTTCGCATGAAGCAATTCGGCGATGCCACTCAACCCCTCGACGAAGTCTGATTGATATCCTTACGATTCATGCCGCTAAAAAGAGAAATCTCCGCCGACAAGTTTGCCTTTGGTTGCCACCGCTTTGGTTTCGGGCCCGCGCCCGGTGGCGGTCTGGTTGACGTTGAGAAGCACGTGATCCCGCTGGTCAAGATCGCCTGGGAATCCGGCATCCGCACTTTTGACTCAGCCGTTCTCTACCGCGCCACGCTGCAACTCGGGCAGGCACTTGAGGCCCTCAAGATTGATCCCAACGAGATTCGCTTTCAAACCAAATGCCTTCGATATCTCGGGCTCACAATGGATGCTGCCGTTGAGCACCAGCCGGAAGCCTTGCTGCAGGGAATCCCGCGCCGTTATCACGGCTTGACTGACAAGTGGGATTGTTCCGCTAAGGGTGTCGAGCAACAGATCTGCCGCGAGCGGATCGAATATGGCGGCGACAAGCTTTATGGCGTTGCCCTGCACGATTCGCCTGACATGGAAAAGCAGGTGGGCCTCAACTGGGAGACGGATGTGAGTCCGGCAGTGGCTTATCTCAAGGCCGCCAAGGCTGCAGGCTTTGTGGATCGAATTGGCCTCGGCATCAAAGACCCGGAATTTGTTCATCGCTTCCTGGCCAATGAGCCAGGTGCACTCGATTATGCGGGGCTCACCTTCTGCCCATCGATCCTGGGGCAACTGATGAAGATCATTGACGCCAGCAACACGCAGCCCTTTGAAGTTACTTTGATGGGGATCAATTATGGGCAGGCCTTTACGTTGACAGAAGACCCGCTCACTGCGCCGCCCTTTCTCTACAACTACGAAGTGGCCAACGCTGAAGAACGGGCGCTGATGTCGCGCTACTACAAGATCTGTGGCTCCACGCCATTGCTGCATCTGGCCGCCGCAGTTGCCGGGCTCCTCGTTGTGCATTTCCCAAAAACGATGACCCAGATCGTAACCTCAACGATGACTCCCAGCCGCCTGGTTGAGACGATGCGTCTGGTACGGGAGGCGGAAGTTCCTGCGCCTGTCTGGGCAGAGCTTAAGGCTGCGGAACTGATTCCCCGCGACTTCCCAACCAGCTAGGTCCAGACCTTGGTTCTCGAAGACAACCACTACATCTTTCGTCTTCGAGAAGCTTGTCTGCTCCAGCCGGAATGGAACCGTCATCAGCTCCTGGCCCTCGACCACGAGATCGCGCTTGCTAATGATGCGGCGACCCTTGAGCAGTACCTGAAGGCAAGTGGTGACTTGCTGGAGCTAGCGAGGGCAGGTTCTCTCGACCGGGCTGCCAATCTTGCTCGCATCGCAGCCAAGTATGATGACCCGTGGCTAAGTTCGGCTGCGGGTATCGAGTATCTGCATGCCTTTGAGGGTGAGGATCACCCCGGCATCTATGCGGCTGTGTTGAAAGGGCAGCAGGCAGCCGCCCCGTTGCGTGAAAAGTCTATTGCAGTCTGCACCTCTATTGGGCGGCTTTTTCAATGCCTGCTTCGAGTCCACACCAGTCACCTCGACAGAGACTCCAATTGGCATGTCGTGCAAACCAGTTTTGAATCGCTGAGATCCATCGATCCTGCCTTTCGCGAGCGTACCTGGATCCACCAGCCACGCTATCGTCTGCGCTTGCCCTGGACCTCGAATACGCCGCACGATTGGCTTGATGAACTTTGGCCGGCCACTGAGCATTCTTCACCGTCTTTGCCGGAAGACCTGGGTTCCGATTTGGAGTTTGCCCGATCTCGTTGGGTCTCCACACTCAAGAGTGGGTCCGTGTTTCGGCACAAGGCGAAGCCTTTGGCCCTGGCCGAGGCCCCTTGCTTTGCGGATATCTATCTGGAGCGCCAGGCCATCTGGGAGGACCCTGTGCTTGCTCGTCATGCTGCTCAGACAAAGCAGTCTATTGAATCGGCAACTACAACGATTGCCCGTGAGGGTATTTCAGAAGACCGCAGCTTGAATTTTCAAATTGAGGCTAGTTGGAACTCGCTTCTGCTTTCGACACTCCTCGCCCCTTTTTGTGCCATTGCAGCCCATGGCTGCTGGCAAGATTCAGAAAGCCGGGAGGCGATGGCTGGTGCATTTCAATGTGTCCATTCCCTGACTGGGTATGGACCGAAGGCAATTTCGAAATTACCGCTTGTTACCCGCCATCTGGAGGGTAATTTTTGGCCAGGACTTGATAGAGGTGAGACCGCTATTGGGGCCCTCTATGGAGAAGCTGGTTTTGACCTTCTCCAGCAGGCGCTTGCATGGCAAAAAATTTCCGGTCAGGTTCAATTTGGGGACTTCATGCCTGCATCGGAGTTTACGACTAAGCGGGCATACATTCAACATTGGGGCAAGAACCTGGAACTGTCGAGCTTTGGCCTCTGATTCGTGATAACCTTCGGCGAAGAAGGATTCGTTGGTTATGGCCGCACATACTCTTGATTTGCAAAATGCGAAGACCCTTACCGTAACGCCCGCCGAAGACCACGATGTGGTTGAAATCCGCGGGGCCGAAGGGCAACTCGAACTCAGGGTCAAACTCACTCCAGAAGGCCCTGTCCTTCAAATGGAAAGCGTACGACTTTCACTCAAGGCTTCTGAATCCGTGAACGTCGAATGCAAAAACTTTGAAGTGCGGGCAACCGAGAGCGTTGATCTTCATTCCGACTCCACTATGCAGTTGAGCGGCCAGGCTGACGTTCGCGTCAATGCCAATGGCGATGTGATCGTCAAGGGCGAAAAGATTTACCTGAACTAATATGCCTCCAGCCGCACGAATGACAGACAACGTGATGCATGACTGGCCTCATTGTCATGCCCCTATTCACCCTCCTGCTCCGACGCCGACGCCGATGCCACATCCGCCTATACCAATCCAGATCATCCCGGCCGTTTCGACGAACGTGATTATCAATAAGCTTCCGGCTGCCATGATAGGCAGCATGACATTGCCTTGCATCATGCCAAGTTGTGTGCCAGGCAAGCCAGGCATGATCGTTAAGGGCTCCAGTTCTGTTTTTACTAATATGATGCCTGCTGCTCGTCTGGGGGATGCTGTACTCTTTGAAACTTGTGTCGGCCCCATTCCTTGCACTACGGGGAAAATTATTCCTCCCTGCTCGACTGACGTCATCATTGGCGGATAGTAATCCGTGTTCCGCCACCACTTTGATAAAGTCCGCCCCGTATGTCCTCTCTGCCGGCTTAGCCATGCTGTAGAAAGTTTTCTGGCTATAGGTCGAGTGGCTGTGGAGGAGGACGGCGAAATTCTGGAAGGCTCGCTGATCTGCACCAATAGCGCATGCCGTAGAGAACATCCCATTATCGATGGAATTCCCGTGGTGCTTGCCGATGCCTCCTCCTGGTTGAATCATCAGGTCCTGGGTGTGCTCAAGCGAGAAGATTTGAGTGACTTTATTTTATCGATGCTTGGAGATCTCTCCGGTCACTCTTCCGCTCTGGACCGGGACCGGGGCAACAACGCAATTTATGCCCATTCGCATTGGGCGGAATCGAATCCAAGTTATCTCACGCTCTTTGAAGCAGGCAGCAGGCTACTCGCCGCTATGCCGGCAGGTGTCTGGCTCGACATTGGTTGCTCTCTTGGGCGGGGCACCTACGAGTTGGCCAACATCACGGGTGACCTGGTTGTTGGACTCGATCTAAATTTTTCAATGCTGCGAGCGGCCCAAAGGATCAGGCGAAGCCGCCGGGTAAAGTACCAATCGCGGCGTGTCGGGCTGGTCTTCGACAGCCATGAATACGAGCTTCCGGGTTATCCCTTTGAGCAGGTAAGTTTCTGGTGCGCCGATGTTTCCATTCTGCCCTTTGTCGCCAGCACCTTCGATGGGGCCGTCTGCATGAACATGCTTGATTGTGTCGCCTCGCCTCTTGGCCTGTTGTTTGAAGTGGGGCGTGTCACCAAGCCTTCTTCAGAGTCGCTTCTGTGCACTCCCTTCGATTGGGCTGCCGGAGCCACAGAGCCTGCTGCCTGGATCGGTGGGCACTCCCAACGGTCGACCCCGTATCAGGGCTCCTCGCTCGCGGAGTTGCGACGCATCCTGTCGGTGGGGAATGAAGCCGGAGTGGATACCGGGCTCTTCATTGAGGCCGAACAAGACAATGTCAAATGGCGTCTTCAGACGCACGAACGTTCTACTACCGAATACGATGTTTACTGTGCGAGGCTTCGCCGCAAGGGCTAGCCATTGCGGGCAACGACGTAGGCATGATCAGCTACAGCCGTTGAATCTGGTGCGCCCCAGCGCTCTCGTTCTCTCTTCACTCGCAGGCTTGTGAACTTGTCATAGATCTCGTCGATATCGGCCTGCGTCAGATCGGGCAAGCTTAGAATCGTCTCGCGATGGTTGGCCGGGCGGTTTAAGTAGTCTGCTGGCAAATAGCCCTTGTCGCGGCAAGTCTGAAATAAATGCGTACCAGGGTAAGGATAAAAGACGAAGAAACCAAAGTCGAAGCTATGCAACTCTTCGGCCAACTCGTAGGTCTCGTGCAATTCTTCTCTGGTCTCACCGGGGAGCCCGAGCATGTAGTTTGCGATTACGAAGATCCCGGCTTCTCGCGTCCAGCGAAAGACGTCGCGGAATCGCTGGTTGGTCACCGGCCGCTTCATCACCTCACGGCGAACCCTTTCGCTGCCGCTCTCCACCCCATAGGTGATTTGTTGGCAGCCAGCATCGGCAAGCATATGAAGCATGGGTTCGGTAACGGTTTCGACCCTTGCATGAAGGCAGAACGGCACCCGGAATTCCTCTTTGTAGAGACGGCAGAATTCCTTTACCCAGGGGTGGTGGATTGTAAATGTGTCATCCAGGAAAATAACGTAGCCCAATCGGCCCTGATCTCTCAACCCTCGTAATTCGCTGAGGACGTTCTCGTGAGAACGACGACGGCCATATTCGCCGGTCCCCTCATAGAGTTCATTGAACATCCGCGCCCCGCAGTAGGTGCAGGGGAAAGGGCACCCCCGCTGAGTCGAAACCTGAACGGTGCCCCGAGGTTCTTCGAGCATGTCGCGAGCGGCAAATGGAAGGCGATCCAATGGTTCCACCGGAGGCCGCAGTACCGGCCGAAACCCACCACGTACCCAGATGTTGGCAATGCCGTGCGCCGACTTTTTGGCCTCCAAGGCATTTACCAGATCGAGCAAGGCCTCTTCGCATTCTCCAAGCCCGGCATAGTCGAAACCGGGCGCGGCCAGCACTCCCTCTGGCGAAAAGGTTGCATGCAGCCCCCCGGCGACAACGGGTACGTCCAAATGCTGGCGAATTATTCCTACCAGGTGCTTTGCTCGCAGCCACTGCCGGGTCGTCATCGAAACTCCAATTAAGCCGGGCTCTGCCTCGCGCACCAGCCGCAGAACTTCATCGTCAGGCATCTCTATCAAGGCGCGAACCAGAATTGCTTCATGGCCGTGCTGACGCAAAAAAGCTGCCAAAAAGGCAGGCCCGAGAGAGGCCATCGCCCATTGACTCTCGGTGTCTACTTCAAGAAAGACGACACGCATGAACGCAAGACTAGCATGCAGTTAAAATTTTGAGGGGGTTACTACAGGAGGGGAGAAAGTTGGTGGACCTGAACGGGTTCGAACCGATGACCTCTTCCATGCCATGGAAGCGCGCTCCCAACTGCGCCACAGGCCCACTTGCCTTACAGATTTAGTATACACCAGCCTTGCGGCTAATCCAACACCACCGCGCCAGTGCCGCGAATTTGATACCTTGTGACGGGCCCAGTAACGCTCTTTGGGTCAAACTGCTTCTTCATCTCGTCGGCTTCGTGCTTTGCTTCGGCGATGGCACGCTCTTTGCTCAACTCAATCTTGGTCAGAGTGCCTTCCGCGATCGCGATCTTGCCAGCACCGTTCTTCGGGAACTCGATCTCGCCGTCGTTTACCTTGATGCGGATCGACTTGCCGCTTGCGGAATCCACAAGATTCATCCAGCAACCCATCATCTGGCATACTTCTGTGATTTTGCCTTTGACGGCTACTGTCTTGCCAACAAACTTCTCAGGTTCGGAGTAGATCTTCTCGATGCTCACGGGTTCTTTCACCGTAAGCGGCTTACCGAGCTTTAATTCTGCGGCAGCCATCAGGCCGGCGCTCAAGCATACAATTCCAATTATAGATTTCATTTTCAGCTTCTCCTAGTTCTTCTTCGGCCGTGCACTGGATTCCTTGGTCAAGCGAACCTTCGCCCCATCCAGCTTCTTTTGTACTTTGGCAATTTCCTTCTCGTCCTTATCGCTTGGGGCAACAACGGCCCACTCCGACAGGCTGCGTTCCCAGGATCCGATTGCTTCTTTCAGCTTGCCCTGCTTGAAGAATACATCAGCCATGTGGTCGTGAACGGTGGGGTCTTTGCTGGTCTTCTCCAGCGCCATCTGTAAATACTTGGCCGCTTCATCCAGCTTGTCCATCCGGTAATAAGCCCAACCCATGCTATCGAGGTAAGCACCGTTTTGCGGGTCCTGATCGAGGGCCTTCTGGATCATGGCAAAGCCTTCCGGTACCCGGACATTCTTGTCTACCAGCATGTAGCCCAAATAATTCAACGCACCTGCATTGTTCGGGTCGGTTTTCAGAATTTTCTGGAATTCAGCTTCGGCCGCATCAAAATTCTTCTGCTTTTCGAACATTGCCCCACGCATGAAGGTAACAGAGTCAATGTCGTCGGGAGTCCTGGATAGCTTCTCAGCCTGGTCGAGGGCTTTGGCCATTTCGCCATAATTCTTGCCCTTTTCCCAAATCGACGCAATGGAGAGGTAGGTCTCACGGTCTTCTTTGCCATCGAGTAGCTTAGTCATCATTTCGGCACCTTGAGCCGCTTTGCCAACTTCGCTCAACAAGGCACCCTTTAGCCGGAGAAGGCGGCGATCGTTCGGGCTCTTCTTCAGATACTCGTCAACAGTCGCTTCAGCCTTCGGATAATCCTTGGCCTGATGGTAGGTTTCGACGATCTGAGCCTGCATCAGACTGCTTGAATTGGAATCGAGAGTCATGATCTCTTCAAAGTTTTTGATGGCCTCAGGAAACTGTTCGTAGTTGCGGTGCATGACTCCGAGTCTTTCCAGCAGCGAAATCCGGGCCGTCTTTTCCTGAGGCAAATAGCTCTTGCGGGCGGTAGTGGTGAGCATCTCTTTCATCAAAGCAATCGCCTCAAGTGGCTTGCCTTCAGCCTCAAGCAGTACAACTTCGTTGAAGCGGACATCGAGATTGGTACTGTCCAGATCTTTGGCTTTTTTTGCATAGTCCCGGGCCTTGTCGAAACTTTTCTTTTGCCGGTAGATTTGCGAGAGCCGCAGTACGCTACCTAAATCCTTGGGCTCGTCTTCAACCAGTTCTTCATAAACGCGAACAGCCTCATCCAACTGGTCGCTCATCACCAGGTTGTTGGCGAGCTGGCGCTTGATCTCGGGGTTGCCGCCACTGAGGTCAAGGGCTTTCTGCCATGCCTTGGCAGCGTTCTTGAAGTCTTTCATCTGCTCATACATTTCAGCCAACTGAGCCATTGCGCGCGGATTCGGATTCTTCAAACTGGCTTTCTCAAGCATCGCTGCCGCACCGGTGACGTCCCCGGCTTCTGCCGCCGACATCGCAAGGCCAGTCAGGGCATCTTCATTGTCCGGGTCCAGCTCCAATACCTTCTTGTAAGCCTTTTCGCTGGAGGCGTTATCCTGGCCTACTTTGCTCAGACGTCCCAGCATGACCCACGCATCGACGTCTTTCGGTTCTACATCGGCGATCTTCTGGTATTGATCCATTGCCTTGCGAACCATGTCTTCGCGGACCCGGTTGGCCTGTGGATCGCCAATCAAGCGGGCAAAAATTCGACCGAGAATACGCCGGGCGCTCAGGTCGTTGGGATTCACTTTGAGCGCTGCTTCAGATTCGGTGACAGCCCGGTTCCCCAAACCAGCCTGCACGTAGAGATCGCTCAATTCGGTGCTCATGAAGCCAGCCGAGGGGTCTGCCTTGATCGCGTTCTTGTAATAATCAATGGCGGGGTTCAGGTATTCGCTCTTGTTGCCGGATGATGCGGCCAGGTCAGCGAAGATGTGCGCCATTGAATAATTGAAATACGCCGAGCCTTTATCGGTCTTGGCTGGTTTGGGCGCCGTCTGCTGAGCCCATGCCGCATTACTGGAACATACGACTAGGCTCAATGCCAACATTATCTGAACTGACTTCTGCATTTTTGAACTGGTCCTTCGCTGGAGGCGCTCCCCGATTTGTCTAACAGTATATCTCCGCTCCTGGTGATCGTTGGCCCTACCGCCAGCGGCAAGTCCGCTTTGGCGCTCCATCTCGCAACCAGATTCGCGGGCGAAATCGTCAATTGCGACTCGCTGCAAATCTATAGCGGCATGGATATTGGTACGGCCAAGCCAAGTTTGGCTGAAAGACAATCGCTGCCTCACTTTCTCTTTGACGTACGCAACCCCGATCAGGTTTTTACTGCAGGAGAATACTCTCGTCTCGGCCGGGCTGCCCTGAGCGACATTTCCACACGCCATAAATTACCTATCGTCACCGGTGGTGCCGGTTTCTACCTCAAAGCACTGCTCGAAGGGCTCTTTCCCGGGCCACAACGATCCGATGAAATTCGCGAGCGGCTGAGGCAACTGGAAACCAGACGTGATGGCACTCTCCACCGAATCCTTAGTTGTTGGGATTCCGGCACTGCGTTACGGATTCATGGAAACGATGTGAATAAACTAATTCGTGCGCTAGAAGTGATTCTTGTTGAGAGGCAGCCGCTCGTCATGGCTCATCGAAAAGAACGAAATCGACTCGAAGGATTTCGGATCTTCAAGATTGGACTCAACCCGGTTCGCGCTGAATTGAGAAAAAGAATTGAAGTTCGATCGCGCCTCATGTTCGAAAGCGGCTTGATTGAGGAAGTGCGGAAACTGCGCAACGATGGCTTTGGTCCGCAGGCGAAAGCAATGGAATCTGTGGGTTATCGCCAGGCCCAGGCCCTGATCGACGGTAAATGCACAGAAGCCGAAGCCATTGCCGATACCGCGCTGCGCACCGCGCAATACGCAAAACGCCAAATGACCTGGTTTCGTCGCGATGCTGAAGTTGTCTGGCTGGACGGTTTTGGCGAAGATTCCGCCGTTCAGTCCCTGGCTGAATCCCACTTAAACAAATTTCTTGGTTGAGTCATCAATTTTTCTTTTCATTGACGGAACGAATTCAGTTGGCCTTCGTACATTGAGGTGTGTAACGCAAGTAACGACAAATACTAAAGTCGGCTTGACGATACCAATGACCTGGGGACAGATCAGATTTAGGAGTTTACAAAACAATGACCAAGAAATTCATTCTCAGCTTTGCTGCCGCCGCACTGATGGTGGTAAGCGCCGCCGAAAAGCACAACCTCACGCTCTTTCAGCCTTCCTTTGTCAACGGGACCGAACTGGCTCCCGGAGACTACCGCATGGAACTCGATGGCGACAAGCTCGTCATCTCCAAAGGCAAGCAGAAGGTGGAAGCCAGCGTAAAGACAGAACAGGCCGATGCCAAGTTCGGTTCTACCTCTATCCGGTATGCCAATGCAGACGGCAAGTACAAGGTTCAGGAGATCCGCCTCGGTGGTACCAACCGCAAGCTGGTCTTCGGTGCAACCCAGACCGGGCTCTAAGCTTCTTCCCTCCGAAAGAACTGGCCGGTATGCGCGCAATGCTACGCTGATAGCGATGCGCCGCATATCGGCCTTTTTATTTCTTACGGCAGCATTTTCTTCCACTGTCTTTGCTGATACGTGGCTGGTGATCCCGCTGTTCAATCAAACGGCCAAGACTACACTCGACTGGATTGGAGAATCTGCCGCTGAGTCGATCTCGGAAGCTTTGGTTCGTCAGGATCTGTTGGTTGTTGATCGTGAAGATCGCAAGGAGGGCGAAAACCGTCTGGCTCTGCGCAACAACAGCCCCTGGACGCGTGCCAGCATGCTCAAGTTGGCCGAAGCCCTCGATGCCGATCATCTGGTCTTCGGGTCCTATGAGTTGGTTCCCGCATTAGATCCTGCGGCTATGGGTACTCTCAAGATCGTTGCTGAGTCTGTCAACGTTCGCGATTTGCGCCGTGGTGGACGATTCACGGAATCCGGCCCTCTTGAGGATCTCGCATCTCTGCAATCGCATCTGGCCTGGCAGGTCTTAAAAAGTTCCTTGCCAAAGTCAGCTCCCAGCGAAGAACAGTTCCGTCAGGCTCGCACGAACATTAGAGTCGATGCAGTCGAGAACTATGTTCGCGGCTTACTGGCAACTTCACCCGAAGTTCAGGAGCGGTTTTTCCAGCAGGCGTTGAAACTGGACGCACGTTATTCGCAGGCCGCCTTTCAATACGGGCGTTTGCTCTTTCGCCGGGATAACCTTACCAGTGCTGCGCTTCAACTGGAGAAGGTTCAAAGTTGGGATCCCCATTATCGAGAGGCAAACTTTCTGCTGGGTCTCGCTCGTTTTCGCCTGAAGGATTTTAAAGCGTCTGAAGCTGCTTTCCTGCGCGTGAGTAAAGATGTCCCGCTCAGTGAAGTTTTCAATAATCTTGGGGTCACCCAGTTGCGGCTCAACATGCCGGAAGCACTGGAGAATCTGCGCCGCGCACTTGAGGGTGATGATAAAGACCCGACTTATCATTTCAATCTCGGGGTGGCGTTGCTGCTGCGTGGATCCTTCGCTGAAGCCGCCGATCGATTCCGCAGTACGCTGGATCGCGAACCAAGCGATCAGGAAGCCACCAAGCTGCTGGGACGCAGCTTGCGGCCTCAAAGCGGCGTTCCCACACGCGAAGAACTCTTTGGCAGCGAGCGGCTGAAGCTTGCATACGAAGAGTCTGCCTATCGCCAGCTTAAGGCGTTCATGAGCCCACAAAAAAAGTGAGCCGGTCCGAAGACCGGCTCTTTCAAGCGTTGCTGCTTTCGACTAAAGCTTAGTAGCGGTAGTGATCCGACTTATAAGGGCCTTCTGCGGGAACACCGATGTACTCTGCTTGTGCAGGGGTCAGGGTGGTCAGCTTCACGCCGATCTTTTCGAGGTGCAAGCGGGCTACTTCTTCGTCAAGGTGCTTGGGAAGGATGTAAACGCCCACTGCGTACTCGTCCTTCTTCTTCCACAAGTCAAGAGCTGCGAGTGTCTGATTCGAGAAGCTGGCTGACATCACAAAACTGGGGTGGCCCGTTGCGCAACCCAGGTTCACCAGGCGGCCTTCTGCCAGCATGTAGATGCTGTTGCCGGTGGGGAATGTGTACTTGTCTACCTGCGGCTTGATATTGAGACGCTCGACACCAGCCTCAACGTTCAACTTGTCGACCTGGATTTCGTTGTCGAAGTGGCCGATGTTGCAAACGATTGCCTGATCCTTCATGTGGCGCATGTGTTCGAGGGTGATTACGTCAACGTTGCCGGTGGTCGTGACATAGATGTCGCCGATGCCCAGAGTTTCTTCGATCGTCGTGACCTGGAAGCCTTCCATCGCGGCCTGCAGAGCGTTGATCGGATCGATCTCGGTGACGATTACTCGTGAACCCATACCGCGGAGGGAATGAGCAGAGCCCTTACCTACGTCTCCATAGCCACAAACTACTGCTACCTTGCCGGCCAGCATGATGTCGGTGGCGCGCTTGATGCCGTCAGCCAGGCTCTCGCGGCAACCGTAAAGGTTGTCGAACTTGGACTTGGTTACTGCATCGTTAACGTTGATTGCCGGTACCAGCAACTTGCCGTCGTTCAACATTTTGTACAAGCGGTGGACGCCAGTGGTGGTCTCTTCGCTGACACCCTTCCACTCGGCAACAATCGGATGCCAGTAGTTCTTGTTTTCGGCGTAGATCTTCTTGAGTAAGTCCTTGATTACCTTCTCTTCGTGGGAGCCGGAAGGGGTGTTTACCCAATCCGAACCGTTTTCGAGTTCGTAACCCTTGTGGATCAGCAGCGTAACGTCGCCGCCGTCGTCGATCACAAGCTGAGGGCCTTTGCCAGCACCATGATCGACTGCCTTCAAGGTGCAATCCCAGTACTCTTCGAGGGTTTCACCCTTCCAGGCAAATACGGGGGTGCCAGCGGCGGCAATGGCTGCGGCGGCGTGGTCCTGGGTTGAAAAAATATTGCAGCTCGCCCAGCGCACATCTGCGCCCAGGTCTACCATCGTCTCAATCAGGACGGCGGTCTGGATCGTCATGTGCAGCGAACCGGTGACACGAACACCAGCCAGCGGCTTATCCTTGGCATACTTGGCTCGAATGGACATCAAGCCGGGCATCTCGTACTCGGAGACGGAAATTTCTTTGCGGCCCCACTCGGCTAAGCCGAGGTCAGCGACCTTATATTCGGTCGCAATTTTGGTTGCGGTTGCAGACATGACTTGAGCATAACACAAATTTTGAACTCATCATGATTTATTGATACACTCTTTTTACTGCCCATGCCCGCCCTCCTCAAAAGTCTCAAATTGCTCGGCGACGAGTCTCGTCTCCGTATCCTTCGCTTGCTGATGCAGGAAGAATTGAGTGTGGCCGAATTGCAGGAAATCCTCGGCATGGGGCAGAGCCGGATTTCCATGTCTCTCGCACAGCTCAAGCAGGCCAACCTGGTGGACTTGCGCAAGAGCGGGCAAAAGCACCTCTACCGGTATACGGGCGATGCAACGGTAACAAACCTTATCGAACAAACCTCTCAGGAAATTAGCGAATCTTTGGACGATGACAGTGGCCTGAGCCTGACACTCAAAAAGCGCAAAGATCGGGTCCGCGCTTATTTCGACGAACTGGCCGGAAGATTTGGGCGTCACTATGTTCCGGGTCGTTCGTGGAAGGCACTGGCCGATATGTTGCTCAAGCTACTGCCTCCGATGCGCATCGTCGACATCGGCGCTGGCGAGGGCACCCTATCCATGCTGCTTGCCCAAGGGGCGGAGCGCGTGATCGCCGTCGACAACTCCGAGCAGATGATTGCCTACGGCCGTGAAGCCGCCGCCAAGGCCGGCGTCAAAAACCTTGAATATCGCCTGGGCGATCTCGAAGAACTTCCTCTCGACGACAATTCTGTCGACCTTGCTTTGTTCAGCCAGAGCCTCCATCACGCCATCCACCCATTGAATGCGCTCAAGGATGCCCACCGGGTGCTTCGTCCGGGCGGAAAGCTTTTTGTCCTCGATCTTAACCGACACAATTTTGAAGAAGCCCGCGATCTGTATGCAGACCTCTGGCTGGGCTTCTCTCAAGTGGAATTGGCCGAAATGATGAAGAAGGCTCGCTTCCGCAATGTCGATATCGCAGTAGTGCACCGTGAGGAGGAATCGCCCTTCTTTGAAACTGTCCTGGCCACCGCGGATAAATCGTAACCGTTGGAAGGCTGATTCCGCCCGCTCGCAGTTATTAGTTTGCCTCTCGCGAGAAATCCGCCATCTGCGTGTAGCTGCCTGTTAGCCTAAAAACATGCATGTATTTAGGAAGTTAATCTTATCATTAATAATGATAATATTTTCTCATTATGGATTGGCGCAGAGTCTGACTGAAACTCTGGTAAGTGGCAGTGTTCTGGACACACAAAACAAACCAGTTCCTAATGCAATTGTCAAAGTTGTGGATGGTCTGGGCAGGGTGAAGCAGACTGGCGCTGCAAATTCTGAAGGGCGTTTTAATCTCAAGATAGTCGGCTCGGGGACACTCGCTCTGGTGGCCGAAACGGTTGGGTTTGAACCCGTTACCACCGGCCTGCTTGAAATGAAGGGCGGTTCGATGACAGTGGATGTCAAATTCGGATCGTTGAGTAAAGCCGAACTGACTCTAACCGTCAACGAGCGTGTCATTGAGCCAAGCGTAGATCAGCGCGATGCCGCCATTTTCAACAAAACGCTCTTCACGCGAGATGACCAGATCTTTCAAACTTTGGGTGCGGGGCTGAACTTTGGTCAGCACGCTGGTGGTGGCAAGTCGCTGGAAGTACGCCGCTTCGGTTATAACCTGGACCACGGAGGGACCGGTGGCGGGCTTCGCATGAACATGGATGACCTGATCGTGAATCAGGTTTCAGGTGGGCACGCTCACGGCTACCTTGGTGCGCTCAAGGGGCTCAGCCCCGAACTCGTTGAAAACGTGAATCTGATCAATGGGCCATTCAACGCCGCCTACGGAGAATTCAGCGGCCTGGGTGTGGTGAATATCAAGACGCGAGAAGAAATGCCCAATCAGCTTACGGGGCGCGTTCAGTTTGGTCAGTTCAATACCCGACGCGTTTTCACTGCGTACAGCCCCACATTGAAGAATACCCGCATGCTGTTTGCCAATGAATACAGCTACTCTGACGGGCCTTATGAGCAACCTCTGAAGTACACCCGTGACAACTTCACCGCTACACTTTTTCACACTGTGCGTCCTGGTGAAAACTTCGGCTTTCGGCTTCTTGGTGCCTACAACAATTTTTACAGCGCCGGACAGTTGCCGCTCGATCAGATCGAAGAAGGAAAATTAGGGCTTTTCGGATTTATCGACCCGACAGATGGTGGCATTTCCAAGTCTGGAACTGTGACCGGCTACTACAGTAAAGAGCGAGCAAATGGCGAGCGCTTCAACGTCAGCGGTATGGTGAACCGGGTGCTCTTTGACCTCTTCTCGAACTTCACATTCTTCCTGAACAATCCGGAAGACGGGGATGGTTTTGGTCAGCACGACTCTCGCCTGCAGCAGGCACTCAACGCCTCTTACAATAAGCCGCACCAGGTATTGGGCGGGCTGGGCAACTTTACGGGCGGCTTCAACTATCTTGGGAACCAGCTCAACCTGGGGCTCTACAACCGCATCGGTCGAGTGCCCACCGACCAGGTAACCTCCGCCGACGTCAAAATAGACAATCCCGGCTATTTCATTCAGGAAAACCTCAGCCTGGCAAAGGGCAAGATTCAATTGGGTGGCGGCCTTCGCTATGACGATTACAGCTTCCGCGCCACCAGCCGGCTCGACATCACCGATAAGGTGAACTCCCGGGGGGGCCTTTGGCAGCCCAAAGCGAGCTTTGCCTATACGCCCTGGCTCAATAAGCCGCTGACTTTCCATGCCAATTACGGCCGTGCTGTGACCAGCACAGGGGCCCGGGCCTTCCTGGTGGATCGCAACAGCCCCATCGTTGCCAGCACCGATTTTTATTCCGTGGGAACTTCCCACAATAAGGGCCGTTTTTCGGTTGCGACAAATCTCTTTCTGATCAAGCGTTCCAATGAGATGGTCTATGTTGCCGACGACGGCTCCAACGAACTGGTAGGGCCGTCACGAGGATACGGATTTGAAGTAAAGACCTCCACTCAACTGACACGATTTCTTTCCATCAATGCCAGCATCACCAAGGTTGGAAATTCCTATTACGTTGGCACGCAACCCCGAGTCTACGTAGATCGCGCGCCGCGCTTTGTGGGCTATACCGGCATTACGCTTAGTGAGTGGCACGGTTGGTCCGGGTCAATCCGATTTCGGGCGATCAATCGTTTTTACGTCAACGGCGAAGGCGAATTTCCAAGGCGAGCGCCCGGACATAGCGTGACAGACTTCAGCATGTCGCGCAGATTGACCAGGGATATCGATTTCAATCTCTCGATCGACAACGTCTTCGATCGCACTTATTTCGAGACGGTCGATAGCTACACCTCGGCGCTCAAAGGCCAGGATCCGATGGAGCGTTTCCACGTCACTCCCGGCTATCCGATTACCTTCGTGGGCGGCATTAGCATTCGCCTGTTTAACAAAGACCGTTAGAGCCCAAACTGTTTCAGGTGGTGGTTGGCATGCATCCAGCCCCACCTCATCCACTCCCACTCGGTAAGCTCCATAAAAACCGGATGACGACCGAAGCGGAAGTTTTTGGATGGGCTCGCGAATCGATGCATGACTGCCTTTAGCTCTTCAAGTTCCCGATGAAATTCCCCGGGAGGGGTGCCTTTAAGCTCCTGATCCATTTCTGGACGGGTCTTTACGTTCTTGGGCCACTGCGTGAGAAGGCGAAGCGCAATATGCTTCAGGATCTTGCGTTCCGCCCAACTGCTCTGTTCCGATGCAGACCTCTCTCCCATCGCCAGAGCAAACGAATCCAGCAAATGGCGAACCATCTGCCCAGCGTTCATTTTGCCCCAGATGGCCGGAGAGTCCGGCTGCAATTGGCCGAATCTTGCGATCAAACGCTTCGTTTCTTCTGGCGTCATCGTCCTCATGGCAACTACGCGAAATTGTGAAGCCATTTAGAACTCAAAGTGTAAAAAAAGCTGTAGCTGCCGTGCCGGGCTGAACTCGATTGCGTCTCTATAGTTGTTCAACTTCTGCCCTTGTGCAGAGTAGTAACCCAGCACCCGAATGGGGTTTGCCCGATTCGTCAGATTGTATCCCTCAACCCCCATTTGCAGG
>JALHNH010000073.1 GCA_022843625.1 Bryobacter sp.
GAAAAAGTACTTCGCCTGAATGGTTGCCTCCACTCGTTCCCCTTGCACCACGCGAGCTTTTGTTGGTTTGATCTTCACTTCATATTCGGGCTTCTTGTATTCTTCAACCTGAAAGCTCGTATAGCTTTCCATCAGCCCCGAACTGAATTTGATCGAATAGAAACCAAGGGCGGCGGTGAGAGGCAATTCGAATTCACCTTTGACCGAACCGAAGCTGGAAAGTGCCAGTTCTTTTCGAAAGATGGGTTTGCCTACTCCATCGAGGATCTCGGCATTAACTTCACGGAATGCCGGAACTTCGTAGCCAAAGACTGCCGGCTTTCGGAATATGCCTTTGAAGTAAACCTTGTGGCCAGGACGATAAACGGGTCGGTCTGTGTAGGCATAAGTACTGATGTGGCGTTCTTCGTTGGGCTGAAAACTATATTCATTCAGGGCGTCGAAGGCAACATCTTTACCCCGGGTGGCAACAACAAATACGTCGCTGGAATCTTTGCCCGTGATTTTGGCAAATCCTTGAGCATCGGTCTTCACCGAAGCATGGAGTGTCTTGCGGGACCTGAATTCGACATCGACACCGGCAAGGGCGTGTCCACTGATGCGGTCCACTACGCGGGCATAGGCCTGACCAGGCTGGGTCTTTGTGAGTACGGCCATCGCGCTGACGCTCACCAGAGTATAGGCGCGGAGTTTTCCGTCGGTAGCCTCAACCAGGTAAAGCCCAGGTTCGGTGGCTGGAACATCTACAGGCTGCTCGTCCCAACGTTTGCTCGTAGTTACCGTCTCCTTCCAGGTTTTGATCAGTTGCTTTTCGTTCAAAAATGGAATGGCGGCGTAGGTTGTACCTTTTTCACCCGTCTTCCGGGCTGTCGGCTGGGCTTTGCTGGTGCCACGCCAGGACATGCGCGCATCGGCAGTAAATTGGTTCCGGACGAAGAGCTGGGTACGGTCGCGCAGCCGGCGCTTCATCCTGAGAAACTTGAACAGCAACGTGTCTTCTTTTGGCAGATCCGCCACTTGATTGCCAAAACTGTGGGGATCACCCAACTGGCCGAGAAACTCACCAGCTTTTTCCACACGGTAGAGCCGGAAATCCAGGCCCTTGAGATTTTGAGCCCACATCTGGATCCTGGGCTTTTCGCCAGGAGCAAACGTTTTGTTTGAGGTGAGCGCAAAGTAGGTTGCGTCCTCTTCCTGAGCCACTACAGGAACAACAATAAGCAGAGCAGCAAGCGTAAGCCAACGCCGCATAGAATTATCCCTCCAGGATCTTCCACCGATACACACCTTTGAAGGCGCTATTTCCCGGCACCGGCCGCCAGCGAGGCTGTGGATGCCGCATCAATTCTTCCAAACTCAGACGCCGGATCTCCCCAGCTTTCTGGTTTACAGGTCCAGTATGATACACGACGTAGCGTTCGTTGTCAGATTCAATCTGACTTTGTCCAAGAAAGACCATCACATGCCAGGAATTGGGCGGATCGTGTTGCTCATAAAAGAGCAGGTCCCCGGGACGAGCACGATCGAGAGTATCGCCGATCCGGCGGCAATTTTCGCGCATGAGAGTCTTTGCGTCAGCAAAATGGCGCAGCCCTTCCGGGGTAGCAAATAGAGGTCCACTGCGAGTCTGGATGTCAGGAAGTGCAGGAACCATCGGCAACTGGTTTCTGGCAATCCAGGCGGAATCCCTTCGAGAAAATGACTCTCGAAATGCGTAGCGTACCAGCGAAGAACAATCCTTGATTTCACGCGGACGATTTCCTGGCTCAACAAAATATTGTGCTTCGGCCAGATAGGTAAACCAGAGGCGAAATGCAGTGCGGTCGGCTGGATCATCCAGCCGGGCAGCGGCGACGGTAAGCAGGAGAACGAGTCTGTACAACGTGACGAAACCTTGGCACTTAGCATTATCATTCAAATACAAGATGCGCTACTCCATATTGACCAGCTTTGTGATGACGGCGCTTTCGTTTGGGCAATCCATACCCGCTCATATACCGGCTACCTCTGCCAACGCGAAGCAGTATGCCACTTTGACCGCAAGCCGCAGCGCCAGATTGCCTTCCTCGTGGCAAAGCAAAGACTTGTGGGGGCAGAAGCATCGCCTTCGTCCGCTTTCCCGGATTGCCAAACCCGTCAGAGCCAAAGCAGGGCTTGCACCCACGGGGGAATCCCGTTTGCTCGATCCCGGCTGGCGCAACGGCTGGCAGAGCAGAAAATTAACCGATGGGCGCATTGTCTGGCGCACAGCCATTCAGTCTACGGGCGCACAAGGGCTTCGGCTGCATTTCCAGAATTTGAATCTTGGGCCGGACTTGCTCTGGATTTATCCTGATGGCGATAAGTCTGCGGCACCGGCAGTGCTTGGGCCCTTCAGCGACGAGGGCTTCGATTTCTGGAGCGGAACCGTGTTTGGCGATACGGCCGTTCTTGAAGTGGAATCTTCCAACGAAAACGAAGCTCCAAAACTAAGTCTGGACCGCATCCTGCACCTCTATTCCGATATTGCCATTTCTGTAACAGCCCCTGGCGAAGGCAAAACAGCGAGACCCGCATTCAGGCGGGCACCCATGGCGGGAACTACGCCTCCCGCGGCTACAGTGATCCCCGCAGCCAGTTGTGAAGTGGACGCCACCTGCTATCCGCAGTACAACAATCTTGCTTCGGCCACGCTGCATTTTCAATTCCTGAGCGATGAGGGATTTTCCTATGTTTGCAGCGGAGCGATGATCAACACCCGGTCGTCCAGCCTGAGGCCCTATGTTGCCACAGCCAACCATTGCATCAGTTCCGACAAAGAAGCCAGAACCGTAGAGGCCTATTTCAACTATGCATCCCGCACCTGCAATGCGACACCCGTGTTTCGTGAGGATGCCTTTCGAGTATCCGGTGCACGCTACATGGCGGGAGGCGGTTGGAACGAAGGTGATTTTGCGCTTTTGCTGCTTAACGCTGCGCCACCGCCGGGCACGGTCTTTCTGGGTTGGAGTGCGGCAGAGATGCCCTTCAACACAAGCTTTGTCGGACTTCACTACCCGCGTGGTAGCTGGCGGCGGATTGCGATCGGTACCCGGCGCACCGATGAATCGGCGCGAGTGGAAGGAGAATTCGCTCCGGCAGCCAGCTACTTTCAGCTCGGCTATAGCCTGGGTCTTACGGAATCAGGCTCTTCAGGCTCGCCTATCATGACCGATGCCGGCGTCATGTACGGCACGCTCAGCTATGGGCCCGTTCCGCCTAGCGGGCGCACAGTTTGTGATTTGCGCCAGCAGACTGCCGGATATGGGCGCTTCTCCTCGGCATTCACGGCGTACCGGCCCTTTCTCGAAGATGAGTCTTCGCCTTCGCTTTCCCTGTCAACCAATGCAGTCGGTTTCAACGTGGAAAGCGGCAACGTCACTGGTGCAGCTTCAGTTAATGTGACGCTAAGTTCCGCTTCGGCTACGGCTGCCACCTTTTCGCTCACGCCTTCGGACTCATGGCTAAGGGCTAGATCGAATCTCACCCAGGTGCGGGCGGGAAGCCCGGCGGTGATCACCATCGAAATCGACCCACGAGGCTTTACCACTGCGGGAACACAAACCGGCAATGTGCTCGTCAGCTCGGGAACCCTTGTTCCGCTCACCATCAACGTAACGGTGAATGTCATAAACCGGGAAAGTCTGGTTAGCCTTTCGGCCTCGCCCAATCCGGTGTTGCAGAGCGACCCGGACCCGGATGGATTCACCTTCTTCTACACCCTGAGCGCGGCGGAAAGCGCTGGAGTAGCGACACAAATCACCTCGCTCACGATTGACGGAGCAGACTTCTCGGCGCGCATTCGCGAATGGTTCGGGTCGAGCACGCTTAGCGGAAACGCGACCCTGCAAGTAAATCTCAGAGGCCGCAACATACGGGTGCCGGGAACGGTGCAATTTGTGATGGGAGGTATCGACCCCGCGACCCGGCGCACCTGGAGCCGCACCTTGAACGTACCCTTTCAGCCAAAGCCTGCACGATCTCAGCTCTCAATTCTCAGCCTGCCAACACAAGTGCAACAGGATCCGAATTCCACCGACTGTCAGTGGTTGCAATATTTCGCCGTCGCCGAGCAAGGCGGTTTTCCCATCCGGCTTACAAAACTGGTTGCTGACGGGGATGATTTGAGCGCCGACATCGCGGACTTCTTCGAAACTCTTGAGCTTCCAGCGCGAGGCTCAACGATTGGAGGCATCTGTTGGACAGGGATTCGTGCGCCCGACATCATCGAAGTGCTGGTTGAAGGAGTGGATCAGGCCGGCAACCGCGTTGAGACCAGAGTGTCTACGCGCTTTGTCGGGCCTTTGGCGAATCCCGCTCTACTGAGTTCCAACGTTTCAGAACTTAGCTTCGCGTCGGTGACGAATGCGACAAACGCTATCGCTCCGGCCCAACTGCCTGTGACACTGAGCCGCAGCGGAGTGCCCTGGACGGCCAGACTGATCTTTGCCCAGAAGGAAGTTTCGTGGTTGAGCGCAGGCCCGCTGTCTGGAATCGGCAGTTCGGTGATGTCCTTTGCGCCATCGCTTACTGGAGTGAGCCCGGGAACCTACAGTGCGGTTCTTTTTATTGAGTCAGCGCAAACCCTGCCGCAAACTTTACTGCTTCCCGTCCGCTTTCAGGTGGTGGCACCGAGGCCCGCGCCGACGCTAGCCAGCGGCGGTGTTGTACCAAACGCAACCTATCGTGGCGCACTTACGGCCGGCGCGCTCGCCAGCGCCTTTGGAACCAATCTCGCGGGTGAGGTTGGAATCGCCGGCCGAATTCCATTGCCTAATACCCTGGGAATTACACAGGCCAAAGTCAACAACCGCATTGCGCCGCTGCTTTACGTCGGGGATGGCCAGATCAACTTCCAAGTACCCTGGGAGACAGAAACAGGCACGGCCACATTAACCGTCGATGTTGCCGGGCAAACCACCCAAATGTCTTTCCCGGTGACCAACGTCAACCCCGGCATCTACACGAGCGACGGCCGCCAACTTGTACCGCAAAACATAGTCAGCCGCTCTTCGGTGTTCCTCGCCTTTGTTTCCGGCATCGGGGCCGTCACCCCCCTGGTGGCCACAGGGAACGCACCAGACACATCTATTGCGATTAACAATCTGCCCCGGCCACGAGGGTCCGTTACAGCCTCTGTCGCGGGCATTCCCGCACGTATTCTGTTCTCCGCCATTCCCTATGGCCTGGTAGGGCTGATGCAAGTCAATCTTGAAGTTCCACCCAACGCGCCGCTCGGCGAACAGCCTCTCATCATCAGTATTGGAGGAATCCCAAGCCCTCCCGCCTTCGTCACGATTCGCTGACTATACAATTGAGAGGTTAACCATGAAGACTCTCGAAAATAAAGTAGCCGTGATCACGGGCGCATCCCGTGGATTGGGACGAGCCATGGCGCTCGCCCTCGCCGAACAGGGTGCATCTATTGCCCTGGTGGCAAGAGACGCCGCAGCGCTCACAGAAGTCAGCGCAGCCATCCAGGCCATCGGCGGAACAGCCGAAACCTATGTTGCAGACGTAACCGATGAAGCCAGCGTTGCCGCTCTTGAAGCAGCCGTCATCGCCCGCTTCGGCAAGGTTCAGATCCTGGTCAACAATGCGGGCATGAACCTGCGCAAAAAGATCCACGAGTTCACCCTCGAAGAATGGATGCGCGTCACCAACACGAATCTCACCAGCGTCTTTCTGATGTGCCGGGCATTTGTGCCACACATGAAAGGTCAGGGCTACGGCCGGATCATCAACATGACCTCAATCATGGCTCACGTCTCGCTGCCCGAGCGCACCGCTTACTCCAGCACCAAAGCCGCACTGCTGGGCCTGACAAAATCGCTCGCAATGGAACTCGCTCCCGACAACATCACCGTCGTAGGTATCTCTCCTGGCCCCTTCCTCACCGAAATGAATCTCGCCATCTCGAACGATGCCGAAAAGAACGCCATGTTCCTGTCCAAAATTCCGGTAGGCCGTTGGGGCAAGGTGGAAGAAATCGGCTCACTCGCCGCCTACATTTGCTCTGATGCCGCTGGCTTCATCACGGGCACCGACATTTTGATCGACGGAGGTTGGTGTGCGTCTTAGTGCAGTTCTGATCGGTTCCCTGTTGTTGCTCGGAAGCTGCAATCAGTCGAAGAAGCGTCTCATAGGGGTGGTGCCCAAGGCAACATCCCACGTCTTCTGGGTAGCTGTCGAAAAAGGCGCCAAGGCAGCCGCCAAAGAATTTCAGGTAGACATCGAATGGAACGGTGCCCCATCGGAAACTGAATATGCCAGACAGATACAGATCGTCGATTCGATGATCAATCGCAAAGTGGATGGCCTGGCCGTAGCCGCTACAGAACGCAGGGCGCTGGTGGCGAGCGTCGATCGGGCCATGAAGCAGGGCATCCCCGTCACCATCTTTGATAGTGGCATTGAAGGTGAAAACTACACCAGCTACGTGGCTACCAATAACTACGAAGGCGGCCAGTTGGGCGCAAGAGCCATGGCTAAGCTGATCGGCGGCAAAGGCGAAGTGGGTCTCATTCTGCACGCACCAGGCAGCGCCTCAACGATGGACCGCGAACGGGGCTTCACCGATGTCATCGAAAAAGAATTCCCCGGGATCAAAATTGTGGCGACTCAATACGGGATGGCCGATCGATCGAAGGCTCGCGCTGGCGCCGAGAATATTCTGACAGCGCATCCCAACCTGAGCGGCTTCTTTGGGTCGTCTGAACCCTCAACCACCGGAGCCTCGCTGGCCGTAAAGGCCCGCGGCCTGACAGGCAAGGTCAAGGTTGTCGCCTTTGATGCATCCGACAATCTGGTTGAAGACATGAAGGCTGGTGCCATTCAGGCCATGGTTGTGCAGGACCCCTTTCAAATGGGCTATCAAACCGTGAAAACTCTCGTTGACAAGCTCGACGGCAAGACGCCTCCCAAGCGCATCGACCTCTCTGCCAAAGTGATCTTTGCCGAAGAAGTAGGCAAACCGGAAAACCAGCGGCTGCTTTCGCCGGAGCTGAAGTAAATGCCGGTTGTTGACGCCTCGCAGCTGAGAGAGCTTTGTTCCAGGCTGCTTGAAGGTGTAGGCGTCAACCTGAGCGAAGCCAACTTTGCCGCAACCGCTCTGGTTGCGTCCAACCTGAGGGGCGTCGATTCCCACGGCGTCGCCCTCATGCGCTACTACCTCGAACAACTCGAGTGTGGCGATATGGAGCCTCAAGGCGATCCGGAACTGCTTTCGAATTCCGGCTGTACGGCATTGGTGGATGGCCACAACGCCCTCGGTCAGATCGTCGCCCGGTTCTGTTGCGACCAGGCAATTTCTCTTGCCATGGACCACGGCTGCGGGATCGTCTCTGCAAGACACTCAAATCACTTTGGAGCTGCCGCGTATTGGGTGCAGCGTCTCAATGCTGCCGGCTTCATCGGTATCGTGCTTTGCAACGCCTCGCCCGCAGTTGCCCCATGGCAAGGCAAGGAAGGCCGCGTCGGCACTAATCCGATCTGCTTTGGTGTTCCCGGGGCTTCACCTTTTCTGCTCGATATGGCTACAACCACCGTCGCGGCGAACAAGATTTTTAACGCCTACAGCGCTGGCAAACCTGAGGTGCCGGCAGGCTGGGCTCTCGATAGCGATGGCGTCCCAACCACAGACACAGAAGCTGCATACAAGGGGCTTCTGAATCCTTTGGGTGGCTACAAGGGCTCGGGGCTTGCCGTAATGGTTGAGATGTTGTGTGGGGTGCTCTCTGGGGGGGCTATGTCCAACGAGTTGGGTGGCATCCGGTTTCGAGGCGCGCCCGTAGATGTCAGCCAATTCTATCTGGCTCTCGATCCCAAATGCTTTCTGGATCCCGGTGAGTATGAATCGCGAGCGGTGAAGATGACGCAGAAGCTAAAGGAAGTGCAGCCAGCCAGCGGCTACGACGAGGTGCTTGTCGCTGGCGAACCCGAGCTCAGAAGCGAAGCCAAACGGCGTAAAGAAGGCATTCCACTGGCCGACGACACCTGGCAGAGCTTGTCCGAGTGGGCTCAAAAGCTCGATGTTCCGATGCCGCTTTAGCCTTTGTTGAACTTCGCCCCTTGCGCCGCAGTCATGCTGGGATTCTTGAACTGGATCCCCATATATTTGGTAAGCCGGGGAAACACGTCGGTATTCTGCACCAGCCCTTCAAAGGGCAAACTCCCGGGCCCCGTAGAGGTGATCGTTGTGTATTCGGAGGTGTGATTCATCCCGGTAAAGGCCACTCCGTAGTAATTGCTCAACACCTGCCCGAGAACGCCCATTGGTTTGTCGAGGATCTGATTGATCGATACACCCTTTTGCCCGGAAGCCGAGGCAGCAACCCAACCAGCTTCCTGCGCTGTAATCGCAATGCCGCGTTGCGCCTCAATCACTTCACGCACTCGTGACGCCGAAGGCTTCGTCCCCAGTAACTGACTGATCGTATTGAACGAACTCTTTGCTTTTACAATCCGCTCAAAACACTTACCTGAATCGACATACTCAAGCCCCATCCCGTTCAAGCCGGGGCTTGAATTCCCATGGTCACTTGTTGTAATCACCAGCGTATCGCCACTGCGGGCGGCGAAGTCCAGGCAAACCCCCAAAGCATCGTCGTAGGCAAGTTGATCCCAAAGCAATCCGGCGATGTCGTTGTCGTGAGCGGCGTGATCCACGCGCGCCCCTTCCACCTGCATGATGAATCCCCTGGGCGAAGACTTTGACAGCGCATCCAGCGTAAACGTCGTCATGTCTGCCAGCGTAGGCACATCGACCTTGTCGATCGTGTAGGGCACATGGGAATCCGAGAAAAGCCCAAGCACTGGCTTCGCCTTCGAGGCCGCATTCAATTCCGCTCTGGTCTTTACGATCTGATAACCGGCACCGGCAAAATCAGCCATTGCATCGAATTTGTCTTTCCGCTTGCTCTGTAGAAAGAAGCGTTGGCCACCCCCGAGCACATAGTCCACCTTGTTTTTATATTGCAAGCCAATCAAATGCTCATCGTCCCGGCTTGGCTGTGTGGCAGCGAAACCCGCAGGCGTGGCATGGGTGACCGTAGCGGTAGTCACCAGCGCTGTCTTGCGCCCTGCCTGCTTTGCTAAGTGGAGGATGGGAGTAAGTTTAGTACCATCCGGCAACGTATTCACAGCCGCATTGTTGATTCTGCTGCCCGAACCCCAGGCCGAGGAAGAACTCGAAGAATCCGTCACGGGCGAGTTCAGCGCCGCCACATCCTGCACCCCCCGCGAAGCCGTCATATCGTTCATCAATGCAGCCCAGCGGGTTCCCTTCCCCCGTGCGATCTGCGAGAAATACTCAGCCATCATCAACACGCCCGGGCTCATACCATCCGCAACGCAAAAGATGATGTTCTTCGGCTTACCGGCTTTAGCCTTGACCTGTGCCGGAGTCAACATGGCGGCTGCGCCCAAACCCAACGGAAGAGAGAAAATCTGACGACGATTCATGCTCTTTCTGTTGTATCAGGACGCAGGCTTCAATTGCGTTACTTTTCTGGGACAGGCGGATCTTTCCAGCGGCCGGCGTCTTTCAGCTTCAGCTTGAGCAGATACTCGATTTGCCCGTTCAGACTGCGCAAATCGTCATCCGCCCACCGCTTGAGTTGATCAAGAGTGTGGGCGTCGACGCGCAATAGAAAGGACTTTTTCTCTGCCATTGGATTTGCTCTCTAGTGGTGAAGCGTGCCCGCATTGACGACAGGCTGTGTGCCTCGTTCGCCGCAAAGCACCACCAGAAGATTGGACACCATGGCGGCCTTACGCTCGGAATCCAGGTCGACGATTCCCTTTTTATTGAGCATGTCGAGGGCCATCTCTACCATCCCCACGGCGCCTTCCACAATTTTCGATCGTGCCGCAATGATCGCTGAAGCCTGCTGCCTCTGCAGCATCACATGGGCGATTTCAGGCGAGTAGGCCAGATGAGAAATACGGCTTTCAATCACATCGATGCCTGCTTTGAGCACGCGCTCTTCGATCTCCACTTTCAAACGCGCTGCTATCTCGACGGCATTTGCCCGAAGCGACATCTGGTCGTCGTTGTGTGCGTCATAGGGAAAGGCAGTGGCCAGGTTGCGTAGCGCACTCTCGCACTGCACCTTCACGTAGTCTTCGTAGTGGTCTACCTCAAACAGCGCTTCGGCAGCGTCCACTACTTTCCAAACCACTACTGCAGCAATCTCGATCGGATTGCCGTCGTGATCGTTCACCTTCAGGTGTGTTGTCTCAAAGTTGCGAACCCTCAGGCTTACCCGATCTTTACTCATGAAGGGGTTTGCCCAGTGCAGCCCCGGCTTGCGTACCGAGCCCTTGTACTTGCCAAATAGTGTGACCACAACCGTCCGGTTCGGCCCGATGATGAAAAACCCGCACAGCATCACCAGAACTACCAGAAGCGTGAGGATGGCCAATAGAAAAATGGGGAGTCCATAGTCGGCCCGACGGGCGGCGACCATCCCGAAAACACTTGCCGCGCCTGCGCCAAGTAACAGCACGAGCATTCCAACACCAGGCAGGGTCTGGAACTCGAACTCTTTTATCATGTGAAATCAATCTCCTATCGAAATGATATCACTGTGATATTTCCTGTCAAGAAGAATTGTTGGTAGCCTGATCCCGCCAACATCAAGCACAAAATCGAAAAACTCTGCAAGCGAGCCTATTTTTGGCTCAGCTCGCGAGCACTCCCATGCAAGGCCCAAAAGCTATGAAAAGAACACTTATGATTTCATCTCGTTTTACACGAGCAGTCCTGATGTCGGCACTGCTCGCCGGCGGCGTACATGCCCAGACCCTATCCAACCTCACCGGGGGCCGGCTCACACTCACGACCACCGGCAACAGCCAGAACCTCAGGATCGAAGCCGTCTCCGGCGTCGTCCGGGTTTTTGGCTTCGCCGGTATCCCCGATGGCACCTCCTACCCGGCTCTCACTGGAGTCAGCCTCAACACGGGCGCCGGCAATGATTCTGTCGAAGTGGAAGTCACCTCGGCCCAGAGCTTTGATGTCCGTCTCGACACCGGCGAAGGCAGCTCCGAAACCAAATTGAAGTGGCGGATTCTCGGGGGGGCCTCAATGCCTGCAGCCACCTTCACCCGAACGGGCTCCCCGGCAGGCACCCAGAACGTTGCCCTCGAACTCGAAAATGAAAGCAACCGGGCCGCTCTCACGGTAGACGCCGGGATAGCCAGTGACGTTAATACCAAGCTCACCTCGTCCAATAGCAGTGAGTATCTGCGCGTCGGCTTTACCGCCAACGCACCCAAACTGTCGTTTGAGCTAAGCTCAGCCGCAGCGGCACTCGATCTTGACCTCAAGGGTGGGGGCACGGCGGGCAACGATGAGCTCAAATACAAAGTCGCTCAATCTCGTGCCTCGCAACTCCATGTAAATTGGGCTATCGATGCCCTGGGCGGCGCTGACAAGGTAGAAGCCTTTGTTTCCGCCGCTGGCAGCACCGTCACCCAGCGCGGCAGCGTACTCGGCCGCGCCGGTGACGACACCCTCCTCTTTGAGACCGATGCTTTTGCCACCATCTCCGGCCTTACCCTCAACGGCGGACCCGGCGCAGACCGCCTCTCACAGATCCTCAAGGGCCGCTATCAGGCCTCCCAAACGCTCCGCCCCGTTCTGCTTGGCGGCGATGGCAACGACGAACTGATCCTCACCACCGATACCGGCATCTTTGGCACCGGCTTGCCTAACGATGTTTTCCCGTTGATCGATTGTGGCCTTGGCACCGATCTCTTCAACGGCTTTGGTATCATCCGCGCCTGCGAAGCAAGGCTCTAAAGAAACGAGCGGCAGGCTTGCGATGCGAAAGCCTGCCGCTTTTCCTTATCAGGCTCCGAATGTCGCATTCGTGCTTATCTGAGTGGCTGGGCTCATTCTGAAGGCGCGCTGTTGCCCCGATTCGCTGAAAATGAACCTTTTCTTCAACGGGGAGCTCTATATAGGCGTGTGCCTTGTGGTCATTTCCAGCCAGAATCGTTCTTTGTAAACAGTACTCGCTCTTTGGACTCGACCAATGAATTTGTACACCCTGGCCATACTCGCATCTGCCTTGTCATTTATCGTCTACGGCTGGCTCAGCCTCAGCACATCGTCTATGCAAGAGGAATTTAAACGTTTTGGACTGGAAGAATTAAGAACTTTCACCGGAATTGTTCAGCTGCTGGGTGGAATCGGCCTTTTGGTGGGCTTGAAATTGCCCTTCGCCTTGCGCATCTCATCAGCCGGTATTGCACTATTAATGGTTGCCGGACTCTCAGTCCGCTTTAGGGTTGGCGATAGCTGGATTTTGTGTCTGCCAGCCTTCGCTTTTTTGCTGCTAAACGCTTATATCCTTATCAGGTCCTGGAACTGACGCGCCAGTGCGGACCACCTATAGATAAGAAACCACCAGAGAAAGCACTAATAGCGTCAAGGCGGGCAGCGAACTCTTCAGCGGATCCTTCACCTTGACATGCATTGCCACGGCGCCAACCATCAAAGCGGCAACTCCAATCGCGGCGGGCCGGGTAAGTTCAGGCACCCAAAGGCCTGCAATCAGGCAAAGTCCAAGTGCCACCTTGAGGAACCCGATCGTCATCATAAAGGTGGGAGAAAGTCCATAGACGGCAAATTCCTCCCGCATGTTTTTAGCATCCCCGCCCCGCCAGGCCGTCGTCTTCTTGGTACGCAGCAGCCACACATTCAGCAATCCCAGCCCAATGATCAGCTGACATATCTTTACAAACAGTTCCATATGGAAACCCCGCAGTTTGGAGAATCTCGGTTTTGCAGTTGGCTTCGTTACATGGGTTTGTTGCGCAAAGCCTGCCCGAACCCCAATACACGAGTATAGATGCAACAGCCGCAGCCCACGAGATCTGCATGAAGCCGGGCAAAACCAGCCGATACACGGGCCTCAGGCAGTGCTGGCTTTCGAAATCCTTCCGTTACATGCTAAACTCTAAGAGTTATGCAAGCTGGAATCCACCCCAACTATCACGAAATTAAAGTCACCTGTGCTTGTGGGGCATCTTGGTCGACTCGCTCCACTGTGAAGGGCGACACCCTACGTCTCGAAATTTGTTCGAGCTGCCACCCCTTCTTTACCGGCCGCCAGAAGCTGATCGACACCGAAGGCCGCGTCTCTCTCTTCCAGAGGAAGGCTGCCAAGTCCAAGGCTCTTCAGGAACAAAACGCCGCCCGCAAGGCAGGCAAGGCTGAATCCGCTCAATAAGCAAAATCTTTAAAGTCACGAAAAGCCCGCCAATTGGCGGGCTTTTTCTATTGCGGGCAGATGTGGATATGATGTGGAGCGTATGAGACGACTATTCCCTTCCCTCTTCCTGCTTTGCCTTACCGCACCAGGACAAGACGATCGCGCTACAAACCTGCCACCCCTTCCCAAACTGGAAGTGCGACGCGCGAGCGTACGTCCCACCATCGACGGCATGCTCAATGAAGCGGACTGGAAGAAGGCTGATGCCGTCACCTTCCAATTCCCCTGGAATGAGCAAACAGGGGCAAAGCAGAAGACAACCGCGCGCTTGCTGTGGGACGATCAGTTCCTCTACATTTCCTACGAGTGCGAAGACTCAAGCATCGTAGCCCACTACACCAAACGGGATGACCCCACCTACAAGGACGACGCGGTAGAGGCCTTCATCAACCCACGCCCTTCACAAACGGATGGCTATTTCGGATTTGAGATGAACGCCCGCGCCGTGATGTACGACTACGTCTACTTCCAGGCCAAGTATCTGATGAAACGCATGAACCTCGAAGGCTTCCAGCTTGCCACGCACATCAATGGGACCCTGAACGCGAGCGGAGACAAGGATCAGGGCTGGAGCCTTGAGGTGGCAATTCCCTTCGCAGAGTTTGAACCCTTAAGCAGCGCCACACCCAAGCCTGGCGACAACTGGACGATCAACCTGAATCGTTGGGACGGCGTCGAGCCCGATCGTCGCCTGAGCCTGTGGAGCGACTCGGCCAAAGTGAAGCCGAACCCACACAACATCCGCAGGTTCGGCACGATGGTCTTTGTGCAATAGGTCTGCTGCTATTCCACCCAGACCGTTACGTTGGCAGTGGTGGAGTTAGGGCCAATCTGGACACTGATTGAGTTCTGGCCGGGAACGGTATTGGGCGGAAGTTTGACGTTGATCTGAACCACGCCTTCTACCAGACCTGGCGCATTGCCGGAGTACAGTATGGTGGATGGGGCGCCGTTTACGGTGACCAAAGTTTGCTGGTTGAGGCTTGAAATCCCGGCGGCAACCCGACCGGCCTGTCCTGCTGGGGTCATCGTCCCGGCACCAGTTGCATAGAGAACGATCACAGATTCCCGTGCCGCACGGTTGTTCTGCGTGTTCACAGATCCATTTTCATTCAGCAGAGCTCCGGGCCCCTGGCCGCTGCCATCTACCGTAAACAAGCCGGGCTTGGAACTGAGAACTGGCAACAAATAGGGAGTCGACTGGAAGCCAAGATACTCGACTACAACTCGAGTCGAGGCCCGTCCTTCGAGGTTGAACGGAACAATCGCACTCACCTGACCGGTAAGAGTGTAAATGAGCGGAGCAGCGACACCATCAAACAAGACTCGGGTGCCACCAAGTTGAGTCGGCACCTCGTTATTCACCAGAGCGAAGGTAGCGATCGATTGCGGACCGAGCGGGCTGCCAAAGAGGACAATCAGCTCCCCAGGCACTACCCCGTTGGCCCCATAACTGGCTGCGCTGGTGATGGCATTCAGAACAGGAGAACCAGCGGCTCCAACCTGGACCCCAAAGTAAGAAGTAGCAGTGGACCCAGCCGAATCCGTGACCCGCACGAGAAAGAAGCCAGCGCCCTGAATTGTCGGCGTGCCTGAGAGCTGTCCACTCAACGGGTTGAGGTTCAAGCCATTGGGAACAGTGCCCCCAGTAACAGCCCAGGTATAGGGTGGCCGGCCGCCAGTCGCAGTCAGGGGCTGACTGTAGGGAGCGCCAGTTGCTCCGCCGGGGAGCGAGGGGGTGACGATGGAAAGCCCTGCCGGTGCAGCGACCGGAACCGTGATGGTGACATTGGAGCCAAAGCCGCTGGCATCGCGAATCAACACACCAAAGGTGAAATCACCTGCAGCCGAGGGTGTGCCGCTCAAAGATCCATCTGTCCCGAGGCTGAGCCCTGTGGGCAAATCGCCAAGGGCGTTAGAATTGACCGAATAAGTATAGGGTGGGCGGCCAGCCGTGGGGGGAGGAACCTGAGCGCTATAAAGCATTCCAACCCTCGCCTGAGCCAGGCGGGTGGGCCCTGCTACCGTGATCGCGAGCGAAGTGTCAGCCGTAGCCCCGTTGGCGTCAGTCACTCTGACAGTAAAGCGATAAGAGCCAGGGGACAACAGCAAACCGTTCAGCACGCCGTTCGCATCCAGACGCAGCCCGTTTGGAATCGGCCCGAGTGGAATGGACCAGGCATAAGGCTGCCGGCCACCGGTTGCCGACAGAGTGAAATTGTAAGGGAAGTAAAGCAAACCGGGAGGGGGAGCAAGCGCACTGATCGAAAGCTGCGTTGCGCCAGAGGCGATCTCCACTGTAAAAGTTGCGTCCGTGCTTTGCTGGGCGCTATCGATCACACGCACAGTGAAGGTGTATGTGCCGGGAGTATTGGCGTTTCCTGAGAGGATGCCCGAAGGGCTGAAGTTGAGGCTGGGGGGAAGATTGCCTGCAACCTGCGAAAAGATATAGGGGGGGGTTCCACCACTGGCCGAAATACTCTGGCTATAGGCTTGTCCCGCCGTTCCTGCGGGTAAGGTGGTTGTAGTAATCACCGGTGCAGCGGCAGCGATCACTATGGTGTAGGTAGCCTGAGTGACGAGGTTTTGGCTGTCTGTGGCTCGAACAGAGAAAGTGAATGTTCCGGTAGATTGAGGCGTGCCGGAGAGTACTCCGCCAAGCGAGAGCGTCAGACCTGTGGGAAGGAAGCCCGCATTGATCGATGAGATCAGTTCAATTCGAATGGGAAGAACACCACCAGCCGTCTGTATCGTTTGCAGATAAGGCTGATTGACACGGCCGCCGGGAAGCGTGGTTGTCGTAATCTGCAAGCTGCTGGCTAAAACGTTGAGTGCGAAGCTTTGCAAGGCAACTGCATTAGCCGCGTCCTGCACTCTCACCGTGAAGGTATAAATTCCAGGTATCGTTGCGGTTCCAGCAAGAACTCCAGCTTGAGAGAGACCAATCCCAGTGGGCAGGTTGCCACTGAAAACACTGAAAACGTATGGAGTGGTTCCGCCGCTGACTACCAGAGCCGTGTTGTAGTTCTGGCCAATGGCAGCACTGGGAATGTTGTTGGAAGAGAAGAGCAACGTAGATTGCCCCACCGCGAGATTCAGATTCACTTGTGCTGCAGCGGAGGCGGCGTCGGTAACGCGGAAGGTGAGTGAAGCAAAAGCAGTGCTAGTGGGCGTTCCAAAGAGTAAGCCACCAGAGGTGAGGCTCAAGCCGTTGGGCAAATTGCCGCTGATCACCGTGAAAACATAAGGAGCGGCGCCGCCGTTTACTTGAAGTTGTACAGAATAGGGTTGGCCGATAAAGGCTTGAGGCAATGTGGAAGTGGTAAAGCTGAGGAAGGTTGAGCCTATAACGAAGTTGAAGGTCTTTTGAGCAGTGAGACCCGCTGTGTCAGTAACCCGGATCACTACCTCAAATCCGCCACCGGTTGAAGGGAGACCGGACAGGATGCCCTGGCTGTTTAAGGTAATGCCCACAGGCAGACTTCCAGAGACGACAGTCCAGGTGTAAGGAGCCTGTCCCCCGCTTGCCGATAGCTGGGTTGTGAGGAACTGACCAAGTGGACCGTTGGGGATGGCACTGGTTGTGATGGCCAGGCCTGAGCTGTTGACATTAATGGAGAGGCTTTCCTGGGTTGCAGAACCGAAGCCATCCACGACACGAATGATGAAGGTAAAGTTTCCACCCAAAGTTGGCGTGCCGAAGATCGCGCCTGTGCTCAGGAGGCTGAGACCCGGGGGAAGCTGCCCACCAATGATCGTCAAAGCATAGGGCAGAACGCCGCCAGACACATTCACCGAGGCATTGTAAGGCTGGTTGATTTGAGCACCAGGCAAGGAGGTCGTAGTAATCGTAAGATTGCCCGTTCCGCTCACCAGAATGCTCAGATTCGCCGTCGCGGTGCTGCCCTGATTGTCGGTAACCCTCACAGTAAAGGGGAAAGTCCCGTTCACATTGGGGGTACCCGAGATCACTCCGGCGCTGGACAAATTCAGGCCATTGGGCAGAGTTCCGCCATTGAGTGCAAACGAGAAGGGTGCCACTCCATTGGCAACCGCGATTGGCGTTGAGTACGCAACCCCGACGCTAGCTCCCGGGAGAGTTGTTGTTGTGATCGAGATTGAAGAAGTACTGACCACCAGGCTGAGATTAAAAATCGAAGTAGCGTTGGTGCTGTCGCGAACCTGGACGGCGAAGTTGAAGCTCCCGCTTACGGTTGGAATACCCGAGATCACGCCCGAAGAACTGAAGTTGATACCTGCAGGAAGCCCGCCACTGACGATGCTGAAAGTATAGGGACCGGTGCCTCCAGTGGCATTGAGTGCTACAGAATAGCTCTGATTCAGTGGCGCGGAAGCTAATGTCGAATTACTGAGATTGATGCCGGAAGCATTGACGCTTAGAGTAAAGTTCGCTTCTGAGCTGAGGCTGCCGTTATCGAGGGCGCGGACGGTAAAAGAGTAATTACCCCCGGTACTGGGGATGCCGCTAATGACGCCACTATTAAAGTTGAGATTTAGGCCCGGAGGAAGTTGACCGGACGCGAGGAAGAAGACGTATGGAGTAGCCCCTCCTTCGGCTGAGATGTTACCTGAGTAGGGTTGTCCCAATTGTGCGGAGGCAAGAAATGGCGTGGTGATGCGGAAACCAAAGGCATTCACTACCAGAGTGATTGTCGATTGTGCCGTGTTCAGAAGACCATCCTGTACACGGAAGGTGAGCTGGTAGTTCCCCGCGATGGTAGGAACGCCGGAAATGGTTCCATTGGTACCAAGTGTGAGACCTTGCGGGAGCGCTCCTCCAGTGATGGTGAAGAGATAGGGTGAAGTACCGCCCGAGGCTGTCAAAGTGGCATTGTAAGTCTGGTTCACCTGAGCATTGGGCAATGCGGTTGAGACGAAGGCCAGATTGCTGGTGGCAACCGTCAATTGCAAGGTGTTCTGGGTTACTGCACCCGCTCCATCAGTGACCCGCACGATAAATTGGAAATTTCCCCCTGTGGGGGTGATGCCAGAAAGTGTTCCACTCGGGGTGAGAGAAAAGCCAGTGGGAAGCTGACCACCCACCACGCTGTAGTTGTAAGGCGGCTGCCCGCCGCTTGCAGAGATTGCGGTTGAATAGCTTTGATTCACCACGGCATTAGGCAGCGTGGTGGTGCTGATCAGCAAAGTCGTTGAGTTGATTACCAGGGAAAAACTGGCGGAGACGGTGGCATTGGTATTGTCACGAGCCTGAAGGGTAAGCGGGAAATTGCCCGAAATTGTGGGGGTGCCGCTGAAGGTACCGTTGTTGAATGAAATTCCCGCAGGGAGCACGCCGGAAAGAAGGGTAAAGGTGTAAGGGCTGGAGCCCCCGGCAGCGCTAACCGTTGCCGAGTAGGCCGAACCGACCTGTCCTGTCGGCAGCGGTGTCTGATTGATTGCAAATTGAGCCGGCCCGACGGTAATCGAAAGAGCCCTGGTAAATGAATTATTCAGCGCATCGCTGACACGGATCGCGAAGTTGGAAGTACCAATTGCAGTGGGTGTTCCTGTAATGACACCGCTCGATGTAAGGCTGAGCCCAGGAGACAAGTTTCCGCTGACGACTGCAATAGCAAACGGCTGTACGCCGCCAGTGATCGAAAGCGTCTGGCTGTAGAAGGCGCCCAGGCTGCCCGCTGGTAAAGTTGTTGTACCAATGGTCAATACATTGGAATTGATCTGTATTGTGTAGTTCGCCAGCGCAAAGGCACCGCTTGAATCGGTCACTCGTATGACAAAGTTAGACAAGCCGACGGTGGTTGGGGCTTGCAGGATGCGGCCGCTCGTGGTGAGAGTCAAGTTGGACGGGAGAGTGCCAGCTCCTGGTTCAACAGTCCAAGTGTACGGTGGGCTACCACCGGTCGCGGACAATGTCGCGTCATAACCAACACCAACCTGCCCCTGAGGCAAAGTTGCCGTAACGATCTGAAGACCATTATTGGAATTCACTAGAAGCGTCAGCGGGATATCAGCAGACGTGGACGTGGCATCAGTAACCCGCACCGTAAAATTGTAGGTGCCCGCAGTCGCGGGCGTGCCGGAAAGGATCCCTGTAGAATTCACGCTCACCCCACTAGGCAACACACCACTAGGCTGAGTAAAAGTGTAGGGTGCGGTACCGCCAATTGCCGACAGGGTGGAGCTGTACAAGGTGCCCTGGACGGCCGGGGTCAAACTTGAATTGGTCAGTGTGATCGCCGAGAATCCCGGCAGAGTAAAGACAAACGCAAGCAGAAGCGTGGTGGTGAGTTTTTGAATTGACATAAATTAGGAAATCGACTGCTGCCTTCAGCATAGATCATTCGATACAGTTGATATTCAACCATGCGAAACTGTTTCACCTTTTGTTTGCTGCCCCTCTGCCTCCTTGGGGGAGAGCTCGAGACCGCTCTTGAAAAGCGAATCGCCTCCGGCCCTGCCAAGGTCTTTCTCGCGGCGAAGAATTTGAAGACGGGAAAGAGCGTTTCTATCCGGGGGACAGAAGCCGTTCGGACGGCGAGCACAATCAAGCTGCCCGTGCTTGTCGATGTTTACGCACAGGCCAGTGAAGGCAAGTTAAAGCTGGACGAAGAACTTGTGATGCGGCAGGCAGATATTGTTTCCGGCAGCGGCGTGCTGCGCGAGTTGAGTGCAGGTACCAAGCTGAAGCTGAAAGACATTGGAAACCTGATGATTGTCGTTAGTGACAATACGGCAACCAACATGCTGATCGAGAGGATCGGGGCCGATGCCGTGAATGCGCGGATGGACAAACTGAAATTGCCGCGAACCAGGCTGATGCGCAAGATCCGTGGGGACGGCAAGCAGTTGAAGGCAGCCGAGGGGTGGTCCCAGGCGGGACTGCTCGAAGAGAACAAGAAGTACGGGATTGGGTCCTCGACTTCACTCGAGATGATCCAGTTGCTGGAGATGCTGGAATCGGGCAAGCTGGCCGGGAGCAAGGAGATCCTCGAGATTCTGAAGCGTCAGCAATACAGCGACGGGATTGGAAGGAAACTGGATGGATTGACGATCGCCAACAAAACAGGCTCACTCGATCACCTGAGGAGCGATGTGGGGATCGTGTACACAAAGGCGGGACCGATTGCGATGGCAATTACGGTGGAGGATATCCCCGGGATCGATTATGGGGAAGACAATATTGGTCTGCTGATGATTGCGGATCTGGCGAGGTTGATCGTCGACGGGCTCAGCCAATCGCTTTAGGTTATAGTCCGGGCGCGTTAGGCTGTAGTCCGAGCGCGTGGTCGAGGGAAGCAGCCTGGTTGTCTTTTTGTGACATGCCGTCGAGAAAGTTACGAATAAATTCGTCCATGTCGCCTTCGGCTGGAGCGCGGATTACGGTCCAATCGAGGGCCAGAGGCAAAATGATTTCATGTCCGTCATGCTGAGTGTTAAACACGTTTTTCTCACCCGATAGTTTACGCAGTGCTTCGCGATGGAAATCGAGATCGAGGTTTTGGCTATCGATCACGACCAGACACTCGTCGCCATAAGGGGTAATGTCGTAGGCAGCAGGCCAGCGCACGAGCAGGATCTGAATTACGTAGTCAAGCATGCGCTGGGCAACCGTATCGCCGTAGCGATCTCGCACTGCCTTGAGACGGCGGATTCTCAGGATGCAAAGAGCAGGACCGGTGGTGTGCTTAGGCGGCACTTTGGCGCGAAGGGTTGAGATGCTGCGGTGCAGGTGAGACATATGGTCGAGCATCGTTGCCTGGCTGGCCTGATGATTCTGCCGGGCCTGGAAAAGTTCTGAACGCAAACTGGTGAGGCAGGAATCGAGGTGCTGGCGCAAGACATGGATATCGTCCAGGGTATGACCGGCCTGGAAGTTGTCGCGGATTTCTTCCATCTTGCCCAGGAATTCCTCCTGGTTGCCTGAATCGGTGTGCAGAAGAGTAGCTAGAGCACGGATGCTGGTGGCAAGGTCAAATCCTACGGCATCGATGCTTTGACCCAGTTGTTCAAAATAATGCTGTACGGCACCGCAGGTATGACTGCTGGACTCAAGCACAGCAGCCTCGCCCTCGGCTTTCTCAACGGCATAGGCCAGGGCATCGAGACTAGCCGCGAGTTCTACAAAGTTCAGCCCTTTGGCCCGAATCAGATTCAGTTTGAGCGCCTGCGAGAGCAGCCCCAAGGCCCTGGCCCCATCTTTAGAAGCAGGTGCTGGAGCAGACCGGGAAGATTGGAAAATCGAAATCATTCGTGAAAACCTTGGATTTCTTATCGGACAAACTCATCGATTTGATAGTGTTTTAAGGACGTGGCAACTTCAACACTCGCACCCACAGGACAACCGATCGGCGCCATCAGCGAAGGCCGGCGCTGGACCATCCTGACTCTGCTTTGCATCGGATTCATGATTGCCTACTTCGACCGGGTCACGCTCTCGGTCGCACTGGCAGACAAAGACGGCTTCCTGAGCTTTTTCAAGCTCAGTAATCAGGACCGCGGCCTGCTCAACAGCGCCTTCTTCTGGAGTTACGCATTGTTGCAGATTCCGGCAGGCTGGCTGGTGGATCGCTATGGAGTGAAATGGACCTACACCATTGGCTTCCTGCTCTGGAGTATCACCAGTGCGGCTACGGCCTGGGTCTCGGGCTTCGAGGTGCTCTTTCTGCTACGGATCCTGCTGGGGGTGGGCGAGAGCGTTGTCACTCCGGCGGCGATGCGCTGGATCCGCTTTAACTTCGACGAGCGCCGCCGCGGCACTGCCGTAGGAATTTTGATGGCGGCAGCCAAGGTGGGCCCGGCACTGGGAAGCTTTCTTGCTGTAAAACTTTTGGGTAGCGTTGGCTGGCAGATGATGTTTCTCACGATCGGATTGGGAAGCATGCTGTGGCTCGTACCCTGGCTCTTTCTGATGAGCAACGATGACCGGGCTCGCGAGAAGGAAGCCAAACAAGCGGCCGGTGGTAAAGACATCAGCTTCGGCACCGTTATGGCCAGTCCCGTGATCTGGGGCACCATCGTCGGTACCTTCTGTTATCAGTATTTCGTTTACTTCGCCCTCACGTGGATGCCTGCCTACTTCAAAGAATCTTTCAAGATGTCACTCAACGATAGTGGTGTCTTTACCGCTGCCAGTTTCATGTGTATGGCCGTTGTGGCTACGCTGGCCGGCTTTGCCGCAGACGCGATGATTGGGAAGGGTTATGACGCGGTGACGGTACGCAAGAGCTTTACCGTTGCCGGGTTTCTAACGGCGGGAGCCGGCCTGGTAGCGGCTCTCAACACACCGCCCGAGATTGCCATGTGGATGGTGATTGCCTCACTCGGCGGACTCGGCCTGACCACAGCCAATTACTGGGCACTGACGCAAACCCTGATTCCCGGCGCGGCCGTTGGACGCATAGTCGGTGTACAAAACTGTGCGGCCAACGTGCCGGGCATTGTGGCTCCGATCCTGACGGGCTGGCTGATCCAGACCACAGGAGGTTATCAGGGTGCCATCATGGCCGTACTGTTCTTCCTCGGCCTTGGCGTCACTATGTACCTCACTGTGATTCAGCGTAAGTATGCGCCTAAAGCTGTCTAACTACTACTTCGCTTCGGGCATGTAGTTCAGGTTGGGCAGACTGCGGTAGATTGTCGCCTCGGTGTGGGTGATCATCGCCGAGCGCCTGGCCATTGCTGCATCGTAGGCTGGCTTGCCCATTGCCTTCAGCAATGGCAGTGGCTCATCGAAATTCGCCATGCTGTCCATGCCAACGGCGCTGATATACATGTTGGTGGTGGACCCGTATCGCACGCGGCTATTGAGAAAGAGCTTTGTGCCAGACTTCTTCACCGCAGGCCCGATTTCCTTCTCTACCCAGGCTGCGTATTCCAGCATCTTCTCGGGCTTGACTTCGCTCCGCAGCGTACGGATGTACTTGGGCAGCGCGTTGCGATCTGCGATCACAGTGGCGGCTGGAATCAATTCGTCAATGACCGTCTCGGTTGAATTCGCACACTTCATCACGCGGGCACGAGCTAGTGAGACCTGGGAAGTCAACTGCAGACCGGTCTCATCCATATCTGCATAATTCTTGTAGTAACGAACGAGCAGGATTTCGTTTGGACCGCTGGTGGACTGCCACCATGTCTGGCGGCGCGGGTGGGCCATCTTCTTCATCGCCTCTTTGTCAGCTTCAACCGCTGCCATAAATTCACTCACCATATCGGGCTTTACATGAAAGCGCATGATACGGCGGAAGTTGCCCTCCTGGCTCATTCCGGGTACAGCACCCAAAACGAGTGCTGCCGACATCATCAACCACTTCATTCTTGTGTACATAAAGCGTCTCCTCAAAGAATCTGGTCTTCGGGAATAACCTGGCCCGAAGATCCGTTCATTGTCTAAGCGCCAGGACAGGCAGAAATCCGCCAAAATCTTCTATACTGTAAATACTTACAGTATTCATGCGCAGCATCATTCATTGGGACGGGGACGGCTTCTTTGCTTCTATCGAGCAGGCAGCGGATAAACGCCTGCGCGGCCGTGCCGTAGCCGTGGGCGGGGCCAAGCGAGGGGTAGTGCTTTCGGCCAGTCTTGAAGCCAAGCGCTACGGCATACGGCCAGGCACACCCATGCAGAAGGCCCGGCGCATGTGCCCTCCTCTGCTGACGCTGCCAGCGCACTTCGATCTGTATGAGCGATTCGGCGAACAGATCCTGATGCTGTGCGAAGAGCGTACGCCGCTGGTGGAAGCATCTGGAGCTGGCGCTGCCTGGCTCGATCTGACCGGAACCGAAACGCACAACGGCCCGGCGCTGAGTTATGCCCATGAGCTCAGACAAACCGTCAGCAGCTGGTTGCATGTGCCCTTGAGTTTTGGCCTTGCTTCCAACAAAACCGTCGCACGTATTGCCGCCCGCATCCGCAAGCCCCATGCGCCTTACGAAATCATGGCCGGTGGAGAATCTGCTTTTCTAGCTCCACTGTCGTTACGCTGGCTACCTGGGATTACAAACGAACACGCCGATACGCTGGAGGTGGCCGGGCTGAAGAGGATTGGCGATCTGGCACGGGCACCGCTCGATGCCACTGCGATGATCCTTGGCCGGAATGCGCTAAAGCTGCAACGCCGTGCACAGGGGATCGATGAATCTCCGGTTGGAAAAACAAAGGCAGCCACAGAGACCTCCTGGCGCGAGAGCATCGAGTTTGCTGAAGACGTCTGGGAAAACGCAAAGCTGCTGGCGGCGCTGAGGTCATTGCTCGAAACCCTGATGCAATCGGTTCGGGCCGACGGGATGGAGGTACGCAAGTTGAGCCTGGGGCTGCGTTACACCGACCGGGAAGAGAGCGAACGCAGTGTCACAATTCCAGAGCCAAGTGCGGTTGAGGCAGACTTTTATGCTTACTTGCCGGGGCTACTCCAGCAGACCTGGGAGCGGCGCGTGCGCTTGCGAGATCGGAAGAGCG
>JALHNH010000074.1:0-7442 GCA_022843625.1 Bryobacter sp.
GAATTGGCGGGCGGTTGCCAGGCGCGGACTTCTTCAGGCGAGAAGCCCAGTTCTTGGCACTGGCTCTCGGCGTAGCGCACGAAGTACTCACCGAGACGCTCTCCCATCTCAGGATCGATCTCGTTGTGCCACTGCAGCAGCCACGGTTTCAGGTCGAGCAGTCCTGCCAGGATTGGCTTCAGACGCTCCGGCTCCCATCCTTCCTCCGTTCGCATCGTCTGATAGAAGGTTGCTAACGCTCTTGCCTGTTCCAGATGGGACCAGCCGGCCCAGCCCAGCACCGGGCTAGCATCGGAGTCTCGTTGGAAGAACGGGTAGAGGATGAATCGCTCCTTGGGAACATCCAGACCGCCGCGCAGCCGCCAGTAATCGCCCTTCTGCATGTCTTTCGTTGCGTACTTCGGGGGAACCGGGATCTCGACCTTCTCACCCGCATCTTCGCCTCGCTGGAGTTCCCAAACCGCTTCCCATTCAGATCGTTTTCGCAAGCCGGATTCGGTGTAACGAAGTACAGGCAAGTGGGGCACCGCTTCGAGAGTCACTAAGTCGATCACGAAGCGATCTAAGCTTTCGATCGGGCAACCATGATAGATCTCAGCGACAGAGAGCCAGTCGGGATCGCGCGCCAAGGCATCGCGCAGTTGGGCGCAAGAGACGAGCATGTGGTTTTGCCAGATGGAACTCTGCTCGATACTATCTAGCAGCCAGCTCTTCAATGCCGACTTCTCCATCTCTTCCCAGGTAGGAAGATTCCAACGTCGCTTGTATTCCGGCCGCTCGATGAGTGCGATGTCTCGGTTGGCTTCAATCATTGCGATCCGGCGCTCCACCAGCTGGCGATAGTCCTCTGGCCAATGAGCCGGAAGCTCAGTGATCGGCTTTGACTTGTGACGTTCGAACCAGATCGCCTCTTCTCCCGCACGAGCGAGCACGATCTCAAAAGCACGCTCACCCAGTTGCAGAGGAGGGATCCGATCCGAAGGGAGCGTCAGATCGTCCTCAATAATCCCGTATAGCCGATAGCATTGCCAGTCCAGTTCTTCTTGCAAAGAGATCATCCGATGTACATGAGTCGATGCTTCAGCACGCGCTTCGTCAAGCATTGACCGCGTAGGAACCTGAGCAACGCAAAGCTTGTCCGGAAGAAGTGCAGAAAGAGATTCGGCATCTGCCTCTAACACTTTGGTAATGATCAACGGCTTTTCTTTAGTTATAGGGAACCGCTTAAGTTTCGTGCTATCAAAGGCGTATCGTTCTTCCCATTGATTCTTTGTTACCCTTGCACCCTCTGACCCTACGTGATCACCGCCCTTGGGAAAGCAAATCTGTTTCAACCAGAAGCAAGCAGTTGAAGAATTGAGAAGACCAAGAAGCTCAATGTAACGATCTTCTTCGGTGCCCTTAGGTAGCTTAACAACGGGGGCCGTTCTGTTGAAAACCCTGCCGCCCCTGTCGAGAACGAAGTGATTGTGCGTTGCTACCTCGCCATATGCAATCGACCAACCCTGCAGTCGATGGCTGATTACGATCCCAAAGTCCCACCATGCGTAGCCGCGTTCGACTTGGGTTTCGCCAAAATACACCCGCCTCGCAAGTCTTATCCGGAACGGCCAGAGCGGCTGTTCTACCTTCTCGGAAGGTTTGAGTGACACGAGGTCTGAGAACGCGACCCATTCGCGGAGGCTGTCTCCAAAGCCGAAGTAGAGGACATCTTGTATTCCGATTCTCCTAAATGAAGCCAGGGGACGAACAAACACCTCGTCCTCTCCAGTGACCAGCTGCACGCCATTATCGGAAGGCAGGTCTTCGAGAGTTCCAACCGCAACCTCATCTAGCTGCTCTTTCAACTCTGCAGCACCGCCACCACCGATGGCCCATGGATGTATCGAGAAAAACTCGCGCGGAGCGTCGCTAATGCTAACGCAAGAACCTTCAAAACCAGGATCGTCGACGTGGCCAGCAATCTCACTCCAAACAGGTGCATTCTGCGGCTCATCAGGCACGCCAGTCTCGCCCCGAATTCCCCTAACCGCGCGAACAACGTTGCTGACCGGGGGACGGTGACGCGCGAAGAGTATCGTGGTAGGCGTGCCATGTCCGGGAAGATAGACACCGCTTGTATCGATTACATGCGTCAGATCCCGATTGCGTAGGTACGCCTCAATCAGCCTCTTTCCAAAGGATCGTTTCATGAACGCGTTGGAGACGATCATGCCCATCCATCCAGCAGGCGCATCGTCCAGAGATTCGCTACGGACGGTTAAATCAAAGAACCTCTCCGTGAATGGAACGCCAAGCTGATACTTGCCGTGACAGGTCGAGAATCTGTGACGATAGGCCTCGCGCAGTACCGAATCGTTCACATTGATATAGGGAGGATTGCCGACAACGACGTGATAGGGCTGCCCTAGGATGCGCTTCAAATCACCTGCATCTTCAGTGTCATAGAAATGCTGCAATCGGTCTTCAAACAGCTCTTGGGCGATTCCGCCTCCACCTACGCGTGTTCCATGCAGGAGCGAGTCACCTGCGGCAAGATTGAAACGAAAGCTAGGAGAATCCACAAGACGCACAATTGAGCTGGATTCGAGGGCCGCTATCAAGAGCCGGAATCGAGAAATCTCCACCGCAAAAGGATTGAGATCAACGCCAAATACCGCATCCAAAGCGCGCTGAACCAGAGCGGGCGGGTTCGTTCCCGGCTCCTTGACTTGCCAGGCCCGGAAGAGTCGCGCAAAGGCCGCGAGAACGAAGTGGCCGCTTCCGCATGATGGATCAATCATGCGGACGGTCTCCAGGCCAAACGCGTCAAGGGCTGGAGTCAGAGTGCGGTCCAGAATGAAGTCGATGACGAAGCCAGGTGTTTGGCAGAGAGCATATCGTTTGCGGGCCGATTCCGATAGATTCTGATACAGATCCCCAAGGAAGCGAGTGCCGTGGGCCGAGTCCGAGAAGTCATGGATCAAGGCATTCGAATCGGGGTCGACCTTTTGAAAGAACTCGACGATCTTGGCAGCGCCTTGCGCTGTGGGTTGCAGCGAGTAAAGCGGATTATGCTTCGGATCGAACAATCCGGTTACGCCAGGGAGCTTCGCCACTTCTGCAAAGACATGCAGTAAATAGTCGCGGTCCGTGAGGCTCGGATCCGGCCGGAGAAATAGAGTCCGCCGATCTTTTGCAATGGCCAAGCGCTCATCAGGACCCGCGATCCACGCAACCTTTGCATTCCGCTCGTCCAGCCAGCGGTTATCCTCAAGGAAGCGGACGAATACGCAACCCAGCAACCAATGCACGGCGGCTTGAGTAATGGCTTCATCGGAGAAGGTAACCCAGCCATTCTTCGAGCCCTCCGTTCGCTCCGCCCTCACCGCTGCGTCATGACGTTCCTTCAGCTGCGCTTGCAGACTAGGCTCGTCTTCCAGGCGCTCTCGAATGGCGGACTCGGTCTCCTTCAGGAGCTTTTGAAGTCCTGATCGGAGAAGCTGTTCATCGATCATGCCGCTGACCCGCCTTTGATTTTGCGAAATTCATTGTCCAGCCACTTGGGAGGAATCCAACCCCATTGGGTAGGTCGCGCCGGAATCGCCAGACCGTCGATCATGGGCGAAGCCGCTTGACGGTCACTACCCGCGAGAAGCCATAAACTATGTTGGCCGATGGAGTCTGCCAATTCGTCGAGGATGGAGAGTTGGCCGTAGCGTGCGAGCAATCCTGGGTAGACGATTAGAGTGGGCTGAGTACGAGAGCGGAGTTGATCCGCAACGCTCCGTGCAGCGTTGGCCGACAGCTTCCGCAAATTCTCCCAATCGCGCACGACTTGGCCGTTCCCCGCTGGCTTGGTGGCATCGGCTCGGAGAACCACATCCCATTTGACGCGCTTCGATTCCGCTTCTTTTTTGAGAGCGGCAAGAAAAGCGCGCTCGCAGTGGAAGACTTCCATCGGGAAGTGCTTGGCGATGTTCTTGAGAGCCATTTCCAAGTATTTCAATTTTGGTTCCGTTGCCAAGACGAGGTAGCTGGGTGCGCGGTAGGCGGCCTTCAGGCGCCGCTCGAATTCGATAGCTTCCTCGATCTCGCGGGGCTGCTCGATGGACGGCAGGTACGAAGAAGCCCCAGCACTTGGAGAGGGAGAAACGATGGTCTGATAGCGATGCAGGCTGGTGGACGAGGCGATACCCGTGATGGAGGGCGCGACGTAAACGGTGCCTGCAGAATCCGGCTTGAGCCCAAGGCCCGCTTCTTCGACGAGGCGGTGAAGATCCGGCGGATTCGGGAGGTGCTGAGCTTCCGGGTAACGGTCGTGCACCCGGCTGCGGAGTTCGTCGGCCGAGATGCGGGCAATCCCTGCAAATGAGGATTGAGCCAGCTTGAGGGCACGCAGCGAATCGAGGTTTCGCGGATAGAGTTCCAGGCGTGGAGATACCGCAACCTGGGGGTGCGCTGCAGCAATACGCACCAAACGGTCATCCCGGAGCCCAGGGATTGGAGTAGCGATCGCGCGGAGCGCTTCCAGGACACGGGCCGGTGAAGGTAGTGGGTCGGTCGAAGCGAGGGAGAGGCCAGCTTCTGAGACGGCGATCGCATATTCCAGCGCTTGCTCGGCAAAGGGCAACTCCAAGGTTGTACCGTTGCGCACTTCCGTCGGCCGGTGTGCCACAAAGAAAGTGTTCTCGTTTCGGCGCTCCTTGAATTGGCAACTGTCGGATGGTTTTTCCGCCTCAAGCGCGGATCGAACCACGGCGGCAGCGCGGCGGCTAGCTAACGGCTCAGGGGCTGCTGAGCCACGGCTGGCCAACAGGAACTGGGCGAGTTCGGAAATGTGGGTGACTCCACCTTGGGCAGCGACGAATTCCGCCAGATCCGTGCGAACGGGCGTGAGTTGTGGGACGGTTTTCCGCCAGCGCTCGCGCGCCTTGATGATGACCTGACTGACTTGCGCCCGTGCCTTCCCAGTTCGCTCCGCAACTTCCGACTGGGTAGGGTATCGCGGCGGACCACTCGCCGCATCCTCCAATTCGAGGAATTCCTTGAGAATCTGACGGCTCACTTTGCCGGAAGCACCGCGCTCCACCGGGATGAGGAGAGCGGTCAAACTGTCTACGTCGAGCGGAGCGATTGCCTCGCTAGCGGCTTCCTCAGCCGATTTCTCGTCTGGCCGTTCGACTTGCGTCCGCTCTGGAATCGTCGATTGTGGAAGCCGCGTGCGCAGCTTGCCGACCAGGTCCATGATCTCGCGACGGGTTTTGTTGCCCACGCCGCGAAGGTTGGAGAACTTGCCCGGGGGCTCGGCAGCGAGTTCGTGAACCGTCAGGATGCCGAGTCGATCCAAAGTGTTTTGTGCCCGAGTACTAAGGCCGATTTGCGATAGCAGTGTGTCCGGGCGGAGATTCGCCAGGGCCAATGCCTGTGCACTGGGGTCAGGTTGGCGGCTGTCGCTCACCGTGGCCCGGTGGAAGATGTTCTGCCAAGCGAGCAGCATGTCCGTCGCGTTGTCGAAACGTTTGCGGGGATTGCGCTCGAAGCAGCGGCGGAAAAAGTCGTTCAAGTCTTCCCGCACGGGGGCATCGAAGAGGTCGGCATCAATCGTGGCAGATGCCTCGATCAGATGAGGGGCGCTCTGGCCATCGCCCCATCGGGGAGTTGTACCGGTTGCCATCTCATAAAGAATCACTGCTGCGGAATAGCGTTCTGCTGCAGTATCCCAGCGATTGCGAAGTTGCAGGAACGGCTCCAGGTACGGAGGAGTTCCGACGCGCACATTGTCGAGAGGAGCGTTCGACAGCGAAAAATCGAAGATCTTCAGATGGAGCTTCTTGCCGTACTCCTTGATGCCGATGTTGTCGGGCTTCAGGTCGCGATGCGCCACGCCTTTTTCTTCAAGGTATTGCACAACGTGAAGCAGATCGTCGCCGAATCGGCCGAGAAACTCCAAGGAGAGCCGACCGACCGCCTTCAGTTCGCGGGCAAGAGTGTCGCGGCGTGGCTCTTCCGATTCGGCATCTTTCTTCGAAGATGAATCTCGCTTCCATTCGCCGGCGTACTCCATCAGGAAGCCCTTATGACCGTTGGGGAAGGTGAGCAGTCCTTTGGCACTGACGATCAACTCATGCCGGAGAGCTTCCAGCGTCTGATACTCCTTCTCAATGCGATCGCTATCCCTGATGTCGCGGGCGTATTTGAGAACAAGGATTTCATCGCCACGTTCGACTAGAAGCGCGACTGCGCATGTACCCCCGCCAAGACGTTTCAGTACCCGCAGGCCATGCGGCAACAGATCGCGAGGTCTGGCGACAAGAGGGTCCGCAAGCTCCTCTTGGGGCGGTGCCGTCAGTTCGTTTTCGGCACGATCGAGGTTATCCAGAAAGTCTCGCGCGCTTTCCGTGCGCAAAAGCAGGTCAGGGGCCGTGGCTTCGCGAACCAGTTCCTGGAGACCAGAGTTAGCCCCGTCCAAGGCGGCACTCAGGGAAAGGCCTTTGTGCTCTGTCAGGATCTGATTGAGTTCCGCGCCATTCATCGCTGGCGGGCGAGCACTGAAGATGTGAAACGCCACGGCGCCCAAAGAGAAGACGTCAGCCATCGGATCACGTCCCCGCGGATCGAGCACTGATTCTGGGGCGAGATAACAGAGCATCGATTCTTCAGAAAACTGGCTGGGGTGGAGAGTGCTGGTGCGTGAAGGCGGCGTCCCCGGTGTCGAACCCGTAGCCAGCACCCGGCCAGCCTGCCAATTGAACAAACGTACTTCCGGACGGTCGGAATCGGGGTTTACGACAAGTATGCTCTTAGGGCTGAGGGTGCGATGGACTACTCGGTGGCTATGAGCGTAGCGCACAGCATCGGCAATTTGCCGAACCAGGTTGAGGCGGATGTCGAGTGGCAGCTTTTCACCGCGTTGACGGAGAAAGTGATCCAGGCGGACTTCGGTAGAGTCCCGCCGAAACAGGATCGCGGGGCCGAGTTCATGTTCGCTGAAATCGAGGGCGCGCAGGATACCAGGGTGATCGAGTGCTTCCAGGATTTGAAACTCTTGGAGTGCCGCCCGCCGGACAGCTTCGTGGGTTCCCTTGTCCTTGCCCGCGACGGTATAGAGCCGTACACGTCGGGTCGCTTTCGTTGTCGGGTGCTCTGCCTGAAAATCCTGGTAGGCGAAGAGTGGGTTTTCTTCGATCAGTTCCTTCAGCACGTAATCACCGACGCGGCGCTGCCGCTGCGAGGGACGAATTCCGGCCTCTTCCAGGGCCTTCGCAAAGCGGCGCGCGACGCTGAGGTCGAGGAAGGGGCCGCGTGCGGATTCGTTGCCGTAGTACTCGCGCTGCAGGAGTGCGGCGGCGATGCCAGGCTTTTTGTCGCGCGGCTCGCGTTCGCAGATCCGCATCCGTTCTGAATCGGAGAGACGAACACTGATCCCGGGCGCGGAGAGGAACACCAATGCCTCAATCCAT
>JALHNH010000074.1:7452-24347 GCA_022843625.1 Bryobacter sp.
CATGGCGCGCGTTCTCCGCGAAACGATTTTTGCCTTCCCAGCAAACTGGCAAGCTTGCGGGCCTTGGAATTGGTAAGCGCTAGCGGACTGTCAACCGTTATGGTGTGTCCGTCCTTGTTCCAGTCCCACAGATGGCGGTTGCCGGTGACGATTCCACCACGGCTTTTCAGCTCGATGAGGAAGATTCCAGCCTGGGTAACGGCAAGGGCATCGATTTCATTTACCGAACCATCGTCAGCGATGAACTCGAAGTTGGAGTAGAGAAAGATCGGGTCGCGATCGGGCAAGATTTCGCGCAGAAATTCGAGCGCTTCGCGCTCGTGTGGATATTGCGATTCTGCGAACTGTTTCCAGCGGCGGACCGAGAGAGGCATAGAGAATGACGAGCCACATGGTGCATGGCGGTAACTCTTGATTTTAGTACTGGTTGGGGGGTGATTGCCGGGGTTTGAGTCCGAAAGCTCATTCGCCAAGGCATCGCGGAAAACTCCCTTTGATCGAAGTTCATAAATCCATAAGCTTGGGCAAGGGCCCATCGTTACGGATGTTATCCGACCCACTCAAAACTGAAACAGCACAGGACCTGAATGAGGAGCTGCGCGTTCCCAGACTCCTGTTGCCTTTCGCGTCGTCATCAGATTCACTCGAGCGCCTGTCAAGCGATGGCCATCTATTTTTGGTTCGACGCGCGGAAATTAGACAGAGGCGGCAGGACGTCATGTACGCCAGAATCGACCAAGTCTCGAATGCAAGTGCGAAAGTCAATACATCAGACCTATGCATCCCCATCAAGCTTGAGGGCGCTAGCGCTCTGAAGCGTGTCATCGTAACCGCAGAGGCTATAAAGAGCTATTTTTACCCCAAATCGGTTTGCAATGGCGGATTATCCCTCTATGAAGTACTGTCGGCCGACAAGAAAGCCAACTTAGCTGTGCTTCGACTGGCGTGGAGGGTCAAGACCGTCGCGGCACACCTTTCCAGTACAGCTAACCTCAAGGCAAAAGTAGAGCGTGCTTTCAACCTGCTAGCCAACCCCGAAGTTCGCGCGGCTTATGACGCGTGGCTTCAGGACGAGGACAATCCGCTTCCCTTCCCTTATGCGGCGAGTGGCGATTGCGTGGTCGCGGGACAATTGTCGAAGGATAGGGAGACTTTCTTTGCCGATTCGATTTTGGCGTTCAAGCCGAATGTACAGCCCAAAAGGATCGAAGTGCTCCTGCGGCAGTGTGAGTTCCTACCCGATCGGATCATATTCAAGGACTCCAAGCGCAAGGTCGAGCTTTGGTTAGATCCCGGTTTGCTCGCGGGATTGGCGTGGGACTCAACCTGGAACAATTGGAAACAGTGGCTACGCTCGCGGATCGCAATCGCTTCAGACTTCGTGGAGGCGCCCAAAGTTCACTTCGACGGCGGCGAGCGGGTTGTGACCTCTTGGTGGATTGCGCTACCTTCCCGAATCAGCGTAACGCCGCCGGCCTCGCTCTCGGCGGACATCGAACTCGCGCGGACATTTCACGATTTACTGGGTCGCCATGCTGAAATTCTGACCAGGGTTCGCAAACAAGCCGCGCGCGAGCCCTTGGAAGCCGGCACCGTTCAATTCTGGTTTGACGAACTGGGTGCTGCTCCGGCGTTGAGACCTGAGTTTGCTACCTGGCAATCCGAATACGACGAGTTCTATTTCGACCAATTGCGGCAGCGGTCGCGGGTGTGGTTCCTGTTCCGCGAGGAATACCTGTTCGTCCTGCCCGGAGCCGTTGTCTCAGAGATTCCCATGGCCGGGCATGCCAGCTATATCTTCGCCGAACCTCCAGACATGGATCGCTTCCTGCGTCGATACAGCGGAGTGGCGCGGACCGATATTCGCATGAACAAGGACGGCGTAGCGACAGAACTTGGCTTTGTGGGGCGGGTACTGCGTGGCACAAAGAAAAAGAGATGGCTGGCCGATGTGCTCAAGCATTCGACGATAGGAAAGGAAAACGGATATGGAAGCAGTACCGATGAATGAGGAATTGAAGGAAATCATCTTGCGGGAACACCCGGCGGGCATCTGGGCGGTTCTGGCGGAGGAACTTCCTCAGAGTTTCGAACCCGATTTGGGAGAGTTGGCGGGACATCCCATAACCGAATCGAGTCAGGCGGCCGAAAGCTGCTTCGTCCCGCGTTGACGCATGCGTCGCCAGATCGAGGGGCTGACCGGGATCGGCACCACTCGCGGGCTGGCTACGCTGACAAACGCACCATGGTGCTCCATGTGGCCATAGCGGAACAGCCGGGTCAAATGGGCGAGGGCATGATTCGCCAGGACCTGGTTCACAAACGGCTCTTGCCGTTCCAGTGCTTCAATTGCGCTGCAACTGGGGAGGTCATCCTCGTCTATGTTGGGGTCGATGATTTCGGGAAATAGTTCTGCGGAGGTTCGAAGGCGTTCGGCGCTGCGACGATTTCTTCCATTGAGCGGCTGACCCAGAACGAACTGCCCTCCCTCCGATCCATTGCCCAAGTCCAGCCAGTATGCGACGTGGCTTCGCAAGCCTTGTACCTTCCGGTGAATCAACGACCGGGCAGCGCGGGTGTCCACACAGCCGATGACGATGTCGAAAGCGCTGATGTCGGAACGCTCATTCAAATGCTCGGCCACAGCCGTCCAGTTCAAACCCCAAAACAGATTCAATCGGCTAATGGCAATGATCGCCTTGTTCAAGCCAATTTCTGAAACGCAGAATGGCTGGCGAACAGTATTCGTCGGCGAAATGGTGTCCCCGTCCATCACCGTCACCGCAAGTCCGGCGGGATGGCCGGAGACCAGCATTGATTGATGAAGATAGGGCAGTCCCGCGGCGATGACGCTGCCGGTTCCTCCGCAACCGATAACGACCACTCGAACAGGCCGCCGTAGCAGGTCGGCTGGCAATTGGTGCATGGCTCCTCCTCAACTGCAGCGGCGAATCAAATCAGACAATGTCTCGTTTGCCGGCACCAGGCACTTTGATGGAAACGCTCGGGGACCGCTGCGAACCTGTTCCCACACATCGAAGTATCCCTTTGGGCCTTGGACCAACCTCTTGACTCCAATTTGGTGGGTGAACTCACTCTCGAAGAAGGCATTCTCCCACTGTGCGAGCGCTGCAACGCCGGCCAACTCCGGAACCTTCATGCTGCCCAAACAGACTCGGCCCGTATCCCCGTCCACATTCCAATAGGGAGCAATCATCAACGACGTTTCAGCGGTTGGACGTCGGTTCACCGATAGCGCCCGGAGCGTCAGTTCCTGACCTGAGACGCACCAAAGCAGCGGAGGCTGCGAAAACTCTGCGCCGCTGAGGCCAGTCGGTGCCTCGTTGCTTTGGCGAAAGAACATCCGCCGAGTACATTGAAGGGACCACCAGACTACCAGGTCCGCATTCCAGACGAGCACGCACTCCGGCAACACTTCCGGTTGCATTTCTCTCTGGAGTCCCCGATTGAGCGCACTCACGAACTCCATCGTCAGGGCTTGGCCCTCTCCAAGCTGAGGACACTCGTTCCTGCCTGGCTTCGCGTCGTACCAAACGCCGAAGGCGCGGTTTCTGCCTTCATAAAGGAGCAGTGCTCCCTTCAGGGCGATACTCTCGGAGCCGCCTAGTTCGAGAAAGGCATTCATGTTTTTCCTTCATTGCCAGAAATGAACCCCTGCTCCAAAATAGAGACCACTTCTCGGTTTGGTTGCCAACTCTCGGTTCAAGGGGATATTGACATTTGCTTAACTTCCGGATCGCGCGTGATAACTTCGGAACCGCGCGTATAATCCCACACTTGGCAAAAGGTGCCGAGTAGTCAGGCGATGTGTGGACAAGCATAGCGTTTGGTAGACATTCTCCTAAGCGTCAGGTAGACTCTCTCCTAGAATGCCGGAATCTAAAGACGACGACCGAATCCAATTGCTTCAGGGCACACTAGATCTTCTTATCCTGCAAACACTGGTCTTCGGGCCACGTCATGGGCACGGAATCGCAACGACCATCCAGAGGATCTCCGAAGAAGTTCTGTTGATTGACCACGGATCACTTTATCCCGCGCTGCAGAGGTTGGAGAAGGCTAACCTAATCGCTTCTGAGTGGGGAACATCTGACAACAACCGCCGGGCACGCTTCTACAAGCTCACGCGGTCCGGCCGGGCGCGGCTGGCCGCGAAAACCGGCCGGTGGGAAAAAATGGTTCGGGCGGTGACGCAGATTCTGAAGTCAGGAGGGCAAGAGGCATAATGAGGCTTCCTCTGTGGCTGCGCTGGCGCTCCGAGCGCGATCTGGAAGACGAGATCCAGACGCATGTAGAGTTCGAGACTCAGGCGAACATAGACCGTGGCATGACTCCCGAAGAAGCCCGCTTCGCCGCAATGCGTGCGTTCGGAAATGCTACGCGGGTTCGCGAACGCACCCAGGAGGCCGATCCCATGGCCACGATCCAAAACCTGATTCAGGACATCCGCTACGCGCTACGTTTATGGAGGAAGAATCCGAGCTTTGCGTTAGCAGCTGTAACGGCGATAGGTCTCGGTATTGGCGTGAACACCGCCGTCTTCACCCTTGCCAACGCTGTGCTTCTCAAGGCTCCGGCGTATGAGGGCGACGGTCGTCTTGTCTACGTGCAGGGTCATGAGCCGGGTTGCGACTTGCCTTGCGATATCGGTCGGTCTTATGCGGATTTTCTGGAATTTCGGGCGCACGCTGCATCCATCGAAGAGCTGGCAGGATATTCATTTGAAACCGTGAACCTCAGCGATTCGATCACGCTCCCGGAGCGATATCGCTCCCTGAAGATATCCGCCAACGCCTCCTCGGTGTTCGGCCAGACGCCGCTGCTCGGACGCGATTTCACCTCATCGGACGAGCAAGCAGGCGCAACATCGGTTGTAATGCTTACCTACGCAATCTGGCAAGCACGTTATGGCGGCGACCCTACGATCGTTGGAAAGAGTATTCGCATTAACGAAGTGCCCTCCGTAGTGATCGGAGTGATGCGGCCAAGTATGCAGTTTCGGGTGGGCGTCGACTTATGGATGCCGCTGGTGCCCAGCGGCAATTGGCTTAAGCGCGAACACCGGAACGTCATGATGATTGCGCGTTTGAAAAAAGATACAACGGCCGAGTCTGCCCGGGCGGAGTTGGATACCATTTCGCGTCGACTGGAGAGATCCTATCCGGTGGAGAACAAGGCGATCGGACTCCAGGTACTGGAGGGCAAGGACTATTTCAATCCTCGCATGAAAACAGTCCTATTTGGCCTTTGGACCGCTGTCGGGTTGGTACTGCTTGTTGCTTGCGCGAATGTGGCAAATTTGCTCTTCGGGCGTGCAGCGATTCGTGCGCGCGAGATGTCGATTCGCATGGCGATTGGTGCTGGGAGATGGCGGGTGGTGCGGCAGCTCCTCGCCGAGAGCGTTACTCTCTCTATCGCAGGCGGGATTCTTGGCTGGCTACTGGCAATCTGGGGAGTTCGTCTTTTTGATGTGGCCATTGCCGGTTCCGGGAAGCCGCCCTGGCTGGATTTCTCGATGGACTATACGGTCTTCGCCTATCTTAGTGTGATATCCCTTGGCACCGGAATTTTATTCGGCCTCATACCAGCGCTCCAGATGTCCAAAATCGACATACACAGCACTCTCAAAGACGGCGGGCACGGAGCGCGGGGAGGCGTGCGCGGGCGGCATCTGGCAAATGTACTAGTGGTCAGCGAAATAGCCATGACTGTACTACTTCTAGTTGCTACGGTGGTTGCGGTCAGGACCATGCTGACACTACACCGCTCGCAAACTGGCGTGAATCCCACAAGTGTTCTGACGATGGTCGTAGATTTGCCGGAGAGGAAGTATTCGCGCCCCGGCGACCGGATTTCTTTCTATGAGCAGTTGCAGGAACGAGTCAAGGGCTTGCCGGGAGTCAAAGACGTATCGATCGCTTCGACACTTCCGGGTCATGGAGCCAACTCCTTTGCCTTCGAGCTGGAAGGCAGCCCACCGGCCGATGCGTCCGCGCGGCCTCGGGTCCGCGGTCTGGTGGTTGGCCCGGCATACTTCCGCACAATGGATGTCAAGCCGATGGCAGGCCGTGAGTTCACTGAGGCCGAAGGCCCGGCCGGGCAACCCGCAGTTGTTGTGAACCGCAGCTTTGCTGCCCAGCATTCGCCGCACCGGAGCCCCATAGGCCAACGGCTCCGTTTGTTTGAAAACGGTGTGCCCCAACGATGGCTAACGGTGGTAGGCCTGGTCCCGGACGTCTGGCAAAATGATGAAATCCGGCGCGAATTTCAGCCGCTTATCTACCTCCCGTTTACGCAAAGACCGCGGGCGAACATGTACGTCGTAGCTCGCACAGCGGTTCCACCCACGACATTGGGTCGGGACTTCCGCAAGGCGGTCCAGGCATTGGATGAAAATCTCCCCGTCATCGCGTTGCGCACGCTGCAGGACGACATAGAACTGCATGACTGGGCAATCCGCGTATTTGGAACTATGTTCGGGATATTCTCGCTGATTGCAATGGTGTTGGCTTCGGTGGGCTTGTATGCCGTAGTGGCTCACTCGGTCAACCGGAGAACGCAGGAAATCGGAGTGCGGTTGGCAATGGGGGCGACACCTGCGCGCATCATGGCTTCGGTATTTGCTCAGGGGATGGGGCAAGTCGCACTAGGGCTTGGCGTGGGATTAATCGCAGCTTTCGGCTTGATGAGGGCGTTGCGAAGTCTCCTCGCGGGCGTATTCGAAGCCGACATAGCGAGTTACATGGTCGTAGCGCTTGCTCTCGCGACCGCCGGCGTCTTGGCTTGCTCGATCCCCGCATTTCGCGCGACTCGCGTCGATCCGGTAGATGCGCTGCGCTTGGAGTAAGGTAGGACTGGCGCCAAACAGACACAGGTTAGGAGCCGTGAACTGCTGTCGTTTTCGGCCAGTGGTGCTCATGTTTCCATGTTCTCGTTCGAGGGACCGCAGCGGCGTTTTGCGCAGTACCCGGAATGGCTTGCTTGGGAATGGTGCTGTTAAAGCCCACGATGCTAGGCGCGGTCTGCATTTGCCTGTTTGTGCTAGCTACGGCAGTGTTCGCCGCGCTGGTTTCGGGGATTCTCCTCGGCGTTTTTCTCGCTGTCAGGAAGTGGGGAGAGTCGAGTCAAAGCGGTGATCTTGACAATCTGATTCCGAGGACTCCAGGGCTCCCGATGCTCCTAGGCAATTAAAGGAACGATTAGCGACGTACCGTAACGCAAAATCGCCCAACTCCCATATCCTCGGCCATCTGGAAGCTGGCGTATAGCGCTGTCGCGACGGCAATCGTGGAGTTTTTAGGAAGCTCTTGAAGGGATCTCAGCTCAGGTTGCAAGGCGACTTGTTCTTGAAGCCTTGTCTAGTAGGCTTGCGGCAAGCAGCAGGGTGCGGCAGAGGGATCCCAAATGGGCAAAGGCAGCCGAAATGCTTCGCGGATGGCTGCCATTGAGCGAAAGGATCAGGTTTGGTTCTGGGGTGACTTCGAGCATTCCTTGTGATTCTTCGTCGAAGGAGCCCTCGATGGTGTCGTGCTCCTCGAAGACCGCGACCAAAGCCGGAACAGGGTCGCCGCAGTCGCTTAGAAGTTCGCGAGTTTCGTTATCGATGGATGGCGGCTCGACGGAATTGGAAATTCGAGCCAGCTCGGCGGCCTGTTCCACGAGGTGTAGCGCGCGGTCGTCCTTGAGCGTCTTTATGACATGGGCAAGCCCACGCGGGCTGAGCGGCTTGCGGCGAACGCATTCGGGGATGGAGGCCTCGATGTTGGGCAGTTCGATCTGGTCTGATTCTGGGTCGTCCTCGTACCATTCGCGTAGCCGCTCCAAGCGATCGAGGGCGTCCCGGTAGTCGTACACGCGGATCCAGCGATTGAGGCCGCCGAGGAACAGGTTTAGAAACGTTGCGGGGAGTCTTGGATGAGCCGCCTCCAGGAGCCGCAGGGTTGGGCCGAGTACGACGTAGCCAGCGGATTCGGGCTCGATCGTCACGAACATTCGTGAGATGTCGCCGGACGCCGCTGGCTGACCGTAGCAGTAACGGTCCAAGCTGGTGGAGAGGACCACGTCGAGGAAGAAGTGCTCCTGGATCTTCGCGCGGCCGTGGTCGTCGAGCCAGCGATTGAGAGATCGTTGGATGAAGCTAGTGGCGCTTCCGCCGGAAGCTGCCCATTCGTCGGCGTAGCCAATGCCAGCTTCGATAAAGTTGAGGGCCAGCTTTGCGGCGGCGCGCTCACCCTCAACCAACCGAAACTCTGTGGGCACCGGGTGACCATCGGGATGGATGAGGCGCGGGATGGTCCACCCGGCGCCTTTTGGCATCAGAGCGGCTGGATCCAGCCGGGTGGTGGAGACAGTCGGGTTCGTCCTCGTCCGCGGAGCGAAGCCTGGACTGCGTCGCGGATGATCTTTGATGCGAGTTGCCAATCGGGACATTCCATGTACCTCTCCAACAGCGATTGCTGCTCGGTTGTCCGGCCCTCCGCAAGTTGTTTCAATTCGCGGATGACCTCAGCTTTGACCTTGCAACTTTGACGGCGCATGGGTCACCCTTTGCTGCCGATCGCGCGCTGGAAGGAGTAGCGCATCTTGTCCCCGACGGCTTCGGGCCCGTTGACGACGGCCGTTGCCAGTTCCGGGTACTGAGCCGAATAAAGCGCCTTGACTTCATCGACGCTCATGTTCGGGTTAGGGTCCGGCAGACGGATGCCGTTGAAAGTGAAGAGCCGGGTCATTTTGGTGATGGTTAGGGGCATGATGGTTCAATCTCTGTAGGTTGACTCGTTTGTTGACAATTCGTGCCACAATTGCTCACAAGTTGTGACACGTTACTTGGCACAATCCTACGGCCGCCGATGCGGATCGGATTGTGTGAGCCGGGTTTCCGCTACTTCGTGAGACCGAGTTCCTGCTTCAGGCCGCCGTCCTTGCACCGCCGCATAGACCCCCACTTATGGTAAACCCGTAAACCCAGCGTGGCGCGGGCCGAACCCTATTGGCATAGGATGTTGCCAATAACAGTGGCAAAAGCATAGGATCTTGCCATTAACTGTGGCGAAACTCCTCTCGAAATGTGGCATTTACCATCGGTTTTGCATTTGGAATCAACACCGGGATTGTCACCTAATCCGACAACCTACAATCTCCTTCCTCTGCTGGCGTTTCAAACAGGCTCAACGGTTGCGGCTCGGGCTTCTTGCCGCCACTACCGACGGTCTTGTGCTTCTTGCTTGCCTCATCGCGGGCGGCCCGCTCGGCCGCAGCCAATTCCTTCTGGATTGCAGAAAGATTGGAATGCAGCCGGACCTGGGCGGCAACGAAGTTTGCGACCTGTGGCACGAGTTCGACATCAAGTTCGGCTGCGTTGCCGCAGACCGAAAGCGGCGTGGTCAGTGCCTGGTTTTCACCTTCCTTGAGTAGCCGCGGACAGATGTTGACCTGCAACTGGTCGCCTTCTTCCAGTTTGGAGACGGTTATGAGAATCGCGCGTTGCGCCAACAGGGGCAAGAGTTGCGAGAACAGTCCTGGGGTCGGGGTGTGGTCTGTCATGGGATGCCTCAGAAGGGCAGGTCATCGTCATCGGTTTCGGGCTGCTGGGCAGGCTTACCGGGACGGGCAGGCGCGGTCGACTCTTCTTTGCGGGCAGAGCCAAGGAAGGTCACCTTCTCGGCGATGACCTGCATGATGTGGTGCTGGGTTCCTTCCTTGTCTTCGTACTCGCGCGTCTGCACACGCCCGACGACGGCGACGGTGCGGCCGCGCTCGATGTAGGCGGCGCAGTTTTCCGAAAGGCCATTGAAGGCCACCACGGGGAACCACGTTACCCGCTCGCGCTTCTCGCCGTTGCTCTTCCATTGCTCGTTGACGGCGACCGAGAACCGGCAGTACGGTTGGTTATTCTGGCCATAGCTGAGTTCCGGGGCGGCACCGACGTTGCCGACAATCGTGATCTGATTGAGTCCGCTCATTGTGTTATTGCTCCTGAAATGAAAATGGCCGGGCGAGCCCGGCTTTGGGGTGTCTTGGAAAACGCGGGCGGCTGTGTCGCCAGCGTGGGGATGGTTGCTTACTCCTCGTCGAACCGGAACTTTCTGCCGCCGGTCTTCGTGAGCATAGTGTCGAGTTGCGATGCGAGCCCTTCCATGCCCGATTGGACACGGGCGCGGAGTTCTCCCGTCGTTCGCAGGTCATCCGCCTCCACTCCTTGAAGGAGCGTGCGGGCCTGGTTCACGAGCCCTTGCAGTTCCGCATCATCGGTGACGTTGCGGAACTCGAAGTTGGCGAGGAACTCGACCAGGTTGGACACGGTAGTTTCCTTGAAGCGGACCGGCTTGCCGTCCTCGCCGACCTTCAAGCGCTCCGCCATATGCTGCACCAGCTTGGCCATGGTTTCACGCAGGACCTGCTGGATCTCCGATGACGCTTCGGCCATGCGTTGCGCCGCCTTCTCCCGCTCCTGCTGCCATACCTCCTGAGAGATGCCCTTCAGTTGGTCCGGCACACCGAAGCTGACGTATTGCCACGCGAAACCGAACTCGCGCTCAACATCGTTGCCCGGCGGATAGTCGGCCGGGTTGTAGAGGCCACGCAGACGCTTCGCCGCTTCGTGGCAGAGGGCTGGGTAAGCGGCAAGGAAAGCTTTCACCAGTTCCTGCCGTTGGGTCGCAAAGTGGCGGAGCTTCTCTTCCACCACTTCGATCGCGGCAACCGGCAGCAGATGAATTCCCACCTCGAAGGGGAGGCAGATGTTGTAGAGGAAGCGGCGGACCTCGCCGTCGAAGCGGCCGACGGCCTTCAGTTCGGCGGAATCGAGCAGGTGCTTGGAGACGCGGAGAAGATCCTTGTCGGCGTCGGCCTCAATCTGCGAGGTGGAGACCTTGCGGGTGTTGCCCATCGTGGAAAGGCGAACCTTGATGCAGACGGTCTTCCGCGCGAGATCAAGACCGGGGTCATGAATGGGAACCAGCGGCGGCGGAGTCGGTGGGACACCGCCCTCGCAGTTGCCTCCGGGGATAAGCGGAATCGGGATGGCGAGCGCCGTCGCGGCAGACGAAAAGAGACTGCTTTGTGTAGCCATAAATGGCCTCCAGATTGTTGGGTTGGAATGAATCAGTCGAGAACGGGTGAGCCGAGAATGGGGAAGCCGGTGATTTGGGCCAGTCCGGTGTCGTCGATTTGGATCTCGACAGACTGCTCCGCGAAGTCGGCCCTTGAATAGCGTGAGGTGTAGAGGTGAAGCGTTTGGTTCGTGGAGGAGACCATGGCGTTTGTGCCAGGACGCCTGGGGTTGTAGCGACCGAGGACGGCGAAGTCCAGGTAGTTCCGAATGGCCAACCAATCGGTGCTGTGCAGCTCCCGTTCGGAGTAGCCGGAAAACAGCCCGACACTTAGGGCAGAGGTGACGGCTTTCAGTTGGTGGAGCAGCTCCAACACTGCCGGCGCTTGCTCCATGGGTTCGCCGCCGCTGATTGTCAGCCCCTCGATGCTGTTATCGCGCCCTGGCTTTGAGAGCCACTTAACGATTTCTGGGACCTCTCGCCGGAAGCCAAGGAGCGGGTTGTGGGTCTGTGGATTCCAGCAACCGGGACATTGGAGCGAGCAGCCCTGCGTCCAGATCACCGCTCTCCTGCCGGGGCCGTTCACGGTGCTGCACTCCATCAATGAATGAAGGCGGAGCGTCATGTGGTTCAGCCTTGCTTGACGTTGTGAACCTTGCGCCCCTCGGCGGTGAGCACATGGTAATCGCGCTTCTGCCGATCCACGACAAGGGAGTCCACTCCGCGGAACGCTTCGGCTACATCGCCGCAGCCCTTGCCCTGAAAGCCTTTGAGATCCAGCGAGCTATTGCCTTGGTCGTCGATTTCTATGGTGATGATCTTTTCACCCATGTGGAGCCTCCTCAGCGAACCGCGAATCGGAGTTGTACCTTCTTGCCGGCCTGGGTCTCAACGACCTGCCGACCCAGGAACCGATATCCCTTCCCCTTTGCGACCGCCATCGTTTGGCGTTCCTTGTAGTTTTGGGCAATTCGGCCCAGCCAGGCGTCATCGAACCCGATGCCGCGGTCGTATTCGCTGATGAGGGCACGGTACACACCGTTCGCGTCGCGGGCAAAGCCAATGTCGTTGCTCGCCGAATTGAGTTGTCGGCGGCGAATGACGATATTTGCCTTTTCAGGGCGCTCATCGCCGAGGTAGCCGTAGAGGCTCAGACCGTCCGCAGAAGCATCCGGACTGAAGCCTAGGTCGTGAAGTGCCTCCAAAAGGAAACGCTCGTCGGACAGGACTGTTAGCAATTCTTCGTATTTGCTCATGGTTAAGGCTCAATCATTTTCATCTCGTTGAGGCATAGGTCAGCAGGAAGCGATGGTAGGTAGGACCAGCAGCGATGGCATTCCGAACCCCACACTCGCCTTAAATTCTCCAAGCTATCCGCTTGCCGAAAAGACCCTCCATACAGATGCTTATAAACCTTTCGAATTCGCAAAGTACAATTGAAGAGTGCTCAGGCGTTTCTTCGAGAGGCGACATTTTCTTTACACCCTCGGGGGAGCAGTGGGCGCACAGGTGGTGATATCGGGAGCTCCAATGCAGAATCGGAAGACCGTTGAGAAAGCACTCGCAAACTTTGCGGATCCACTCAAGCGTGATCGGTATTTTGAGTTGTATTCACCCGACATTGTGCTTCACGGTTACGAAGGAGTTGGCCCAGGGATTGAAGCCGTGAAGCAGTACTACACCTCGTTCTGGCTCGCTTTTCCAGATGCCCGCGTAGTGCCAGACGACATCATCGAAGCTGATGACAAGGTTGTGGTAAGGTTCACTTTGACTGGTACGCATCGCGGCATATTTCTCGGAATTGATGGAACACAAAAGCCCGTGCGGGTGTCTGGAATGACGATTCTTCGATTCGAGAAGGAACACTGTGTGGAGCGTTGGAGCGTCACGAATTCGCTCTCGTTGGCGGCTCAACTCGGGCTCTTTCCTCCGCCGAAGTAAAGCTTCACCCGACATAGTACGGGAAACTGCTGGGTCCATCACGCCGTGCCATGCTAGCAAGCTTATAGTTGGCGGTTTAGCGAGCGGACACCGTGCGGCAACACCTTCTACTCAATCGCTGCACGCACCAGACGCTTGGGAGAGAGGACCGAACCAGGTTCATCGGCGCAATACACTCCAGACATGGCTGCTCCCAGGAATCGGCCCGAAGCTTGCCGCCGCAGGGCTTCAATTTGGTCGGCGGCCGAGCGCGAGACCGGGACGATATAGCTTGCCGAATCGCGTAAGGACAGCTTGAGTCGCCATGCCTTGCGGCAGCACTCCTTGATCTCCGCGCCTGTCCAGCCGTCGTCGTCTGGGCGCTCGCCGGATACGTTCCAGCGCTGCTCGTAGATACTCCAGATGGCCTCCCTCTCATCGGCGGACGGCAGATCAAAGAAGAAGGTCCCCAGCGTGAAGCGACGCCGCAGTTCGGGTGGAAGGCTCGTGATGGAGTTGCAGGTGGCGATCCAGAGGCTGCGGCCCTGCGAGATGGCATCGACCACCTGGAGGGCAGATCGCAGTCTTTCGCCCGAACCGCCAACCAGCGAACTCTGCATAGCGCTGAGATCGAAGGCTACAGTTGGAATCCCAGCGGTTGCCCCTGCGGCCTTTGCCACGGCGGACTTCGCCGCGCCAGGAGGACCGATGAAGATGACCCCGTCGGCATTGCGGTCCTGCATCCAACTGAGCATCGTGCCAGTCATCTCGGTCTTCACGCCCGAAGTATCCGTCCCACTGCCAGCGAAGGCTTTCTCGATCTCGTCTACGAAGACGATGACGCGGGGCGCTTCTTCACCGTGGATTACGGCGTCGAGGAAGCGCTTGATGTTTTCACAGCCGCCGACTTGATCGAAGGTTTCGCCGCCCCGCCAAATGGTGAGTCCGGGCGTTTGTTCCACAGCTTGCCGCTTGCGATCCCAAAGGCGCTCGAAGTCGAGCCCATCTTTTGAGAGCGACATGGCCAGGACCTGTTCGGCTGGAAAGGCGGCCAGGCCCACGAGCGCATCTACAGCCCGGGTAATGGTCTCGTCTGAAGGGTCGGGGAGTTCAGCTGCTTCAAACGTCTCCCGCACAAGTGCGGCGAGTTCTTCCGCTGAGGGCAACGGCTCATCGAGAACCATCACGTCGCTTTGCAACTCCGTAGGGAGTGCCGCGCCGGGAGTAGTAATGAGAACCAGCATTTGCCCGGTGGTCTTGAAGACATCGCGGAGATTCCAGATGCCTTGCAGGACATCCACCTGTTCCCACACTCGCTGCGGATTCAGAAAAAACAGGATCGTGTCTTTGGCAATCTTCTGCGCCGCGGCGAGCGCGTCGGCGGGACCGAGTTGACCGGCATTCTCGCCAACCAGCTTTGCCACGGCCGCTTTGCCCGCTTCATTCCGCCCCGCGAGGCCGTTGAGAATGTCCCAAGCCACGATGGGGACCTCACTCTTGCCATTCAGACTGGCCGTCACTTGAGCCATGGTGCTGGCCGGGTCGGCTGTGCGCACGGCGATCAACGGCGTGGCTGCCCGGCGGGCGGCCTTGAACACACTACGGAATTCCTCGGTGGAACGAGACATGGAAATGCTCCTGGAGAACTGGTTTAGAAAAAGACGGCGGCCATATAGATGACCGCGTTGAAGACCATGTGGGCGATGACTGGCGGGAGGGTGGAGCCTGAGCGTTGTCTCAGCAGTCCGTAGAGCAGGCCCGTGGCAAAGATGGCGGCTAACTGGGTATCGGTAATGCCTGGCTTCGGGGCATGCGCGAGGGAGAAGAGCGTGGCGACCCATATCGTGGTCAGTGGACTGAGGGAAGGGGCGAGACGCTGAAGCAGTGTGCCGATGGCCCAGAACAGGTAGCCGCGAAAGACCAATTCCTCAAAGAGAGGGCCGATCGTGATGGCCAGCCAGAAATCCGTGAACGTCGGACTGGCGCCGCGGCCGTAGCCGTGGAAAGCGTAAGCTGCGATGAGTCCGGCGGTCATCCCGGCAAAGAATGCCATGGCGATCCAGTTGCGACTGACTGGGTCCCAGTTGAGGAACTCGAAGCCATTGGTCGTGAGCTTGCCTTGCAATCTCCACATGAGCCAGAGCAAGCCCAGAGTGCATGCGACGGCGGTCGCGTTTGATGGAAAGTCCACTGCGGAGAATTGTCAGGCAGATGCGGGCAATCGCCGAGCGAGTTACCCTACCGCAGCCGGATGTGATGGCCTTTTACCAGCCGGGCACCCTCTACGGGGACGCCATTCACAATGGCTGCGCGGACGGCGCTTCCATTCACTTGCCAACCCTCGGTTTTGAGTTGCGCTTCGAGGCCCTTGCGCAGATCGCCGTCAGGCAACTGGTAAACCAGCTCCTGCAGCTCGGTTTTGGTAAAGCCGATGGTCCGCTCGAAGTAGCATTCGCCGATCTTGAGCGGGTCATCGACTACCAGGGAGGCGGCCGAGTTCTGTTGCAGTCCGATGGAGGCCCGTTCGCCTTCGAGGCGCTTCAGGTCGCGGGAAAGCATGAAGTGCTGCAGCATCCCCTTGAGCCGGGTAACCCGACCCTCAGCCGCCTTCTTTCGCGCGGACAGACGATCGGCTTCGGTGCCACAGATCAGAGCAATCGACTCCTGCCAGCGAAGGTAGCCGGCGATGCGATCCACCTTTGCGTGGAAAGCAGCGATGTATTCGTTCAGTTCTTCCACCAGTTCGGCGGAGACTTCCTGCCCTTCCCCGGCTTCCTCCTCTACCCGGTCCATTAGTCCGACGAGGTGTTCGTCGATCTCGAACAGCGACCGGGGGTCGCGTGGTGCGGCGTGCTGAAGCATGTTGAGCTCCTTGGGAAATCAGAAGAGTGAAAGCTGAACGGCCGGGCCCACTACCGCGATTGGCAGTTCTGGTTCCGGCAGGACATCGACGACGATGGCCACTGGTTTTGGGGCCTGCTGCTGTGGTGCCTGTGTTTGCAGGGAGCGCCACACTTCGGCGGCCTGCTCACCGACGCCCTGGCGCGTGACCAGTTCGCGAGCCATGGCCGTAAGGACATCGTCGTCCTCGTCCATGCTCTGCAACCCTTCGGCTTGCAGCTTGCCCTCCATAGCAAGCGAGACGAGGAGTTTCTTACCCATCAGGCGGAGACAACTTTCCTGGGCTGTGCCGGCGTACGTTAAGAAGCCGACCCGGACGGGATGTTTCTGCCCGATACGCCAACTGCGCCGGCTGGCCTGACGCAGTACGTAGGTGGAGTAGCCGGTCTCATAGAAGAGGATCGTAGGGAATTCCAGCAGGTCGAGGCCGGTCTGCACGAGCTTCGGGTGGCAGATGCAGACTTGCATGCCATTCTTGAGTTGGCGCTCGTACCAGGCCTCGCGCTGCTCTGGCGGTGTATCCGCCGTTAGCACTTCGGCCATTACGCCGCCTTCCCGCAATATGCGTTGCAGACGCCGCGTGACATCCCGCTTCTGGGTATACACGGCATAGATTTGCACCTTGCGGCCCTGCGCCAACTCGCTCTTCACCTCCGCAAGCAGACGCCGCTCTTTGGCGTACGCGACGCTCTCATCGAGATCCGGAGGCTCTGCAATGAGGAAGCGTTCCCGCTCCCCCGAATCCGGATTGACGCTATGGCCATAGAGCGCTCCGAGTCCAAAGGGCCTGTCCGGGTAAAGCAGCAGAGCGTTCATTGCTGTGCTGATCACGGAAGCATTGCCGTGGTGATCGCGAAGGGCGCCCTGGATGTCGGATTCGAGATCCGAATACGCCTTCTGCAGGGTCGGGTCCATCTCGACCGAAATCACCTCTTCCAGATAGCTGGGCAGTGCGCCCGAAATGTCTTCGAGCGACACGAACGCGGCCATGTTCATGAGGTA
>JALHNH010000075.1 GCA_022843625.1 Bryobacter sp.
GAATCGCTGGAAGGTCAAGGCCGGTGACAATCCGGCTTGGGCTGCACCAGATTTCGACGACCAGAGCTGGCAGGCAACCGAAACGCCGCAGTTGTACGTGACCCGTGCAGGCATCCAGACCAGCGGCATCCGATGGTACCGAACCCGGCTTCGCCTGCCTGCAGTTCTAGCCACTCAATCGCTCGCCATCGCCCTTCCGCCGCTGGACGAAGCCTATGAGGTCTTTGTGGATGGAGTGCGCATCGGTGGGATCGGGTCGATCGACCCTTCACCCGTAGGCCGCTTTGATCGTCATGCCGCCTATCCATTGCCAGCTCAAAGATCGGATACGATCACCATCGCAATTCGCCGCTGGTCGGGCAAGAGCAACAGCAACCTGGTTCCACTGACATCCTCAGGCCAGATCGGGGGGACAAAGCATCCGCCGCGCGTCGGCCTGGCGGCCCTTCTGCAGGCCCAGGAGGAACTACACCGTTTGGAGGGAGAGCGGTCCAGAAGCCCCAGGCGCGCTGCATCCTGGATTCTATTGCTGCTGGGCTTGGTCGCCATGGTGCTCTACTTCGAGCAACGGGCTCGCCGCGAGTATCTCTGGCTCGGTTTGGCGATGGGCTCTTTCGGACTCTTCTCTCATCTGGGCATCGTTGCGGTGATTCTCGATCTGCCAAGGCGATCCCTCATCCCGTCTCTGATCGTCCTGGGATACATTGCGGCAGCTTCCTGGACTAGCTTGTTCCTCAAGGAACTCGCTCCTCGTGCGCGCTGGTTGATGTTGTTTACCTGGGGGATCAGTATACTTCAGGCAATTTGGTTCTTCACTTACTACTATTTCGATTTCGAACGCACCGAATACATTAGCTTTGAACCTGTAATCATTCTGTGTGCGCAAGCACTAGTCGCTATCTCGCTGCTAATGAGTAAGCGTCAAAAGCGGGATGGCGTTGTGGCCGTCTTCCTGGTTCTTTTCACCCTGGTTCGGTTTTCCGGACGATTTGGCTCAAATCTTATCGATTGGCAAGGCTACACTTTTGATCTTAGAGATATGGCCCTGGCAGCGACCGCATTGTGCTGTCTGGCCGTGCTGTATCTTCGATTCAGCGACGAGCAAAAGGAGCAGCGGCGACAGGCGCAAGAACTGGCTGCCGGGCAGCGCGTCCAGGAGTTTCTGCTGCAAAGCGAATCCACCGGAACGTCCCTGTTCGAGTTGGAAAAGGCCTATTTTCCCGCCCTTGAAGTGGGTGGAGACTTCTACCAGTTCATGCCGCGAAGCGATGGCAGTTTGATGGTGGTTGTCGGCGATGTGAGCGGCAAAGGCTTAGAGGCGGCGATGATGGGCGCGCGCCTGTTGGGTGCGCTTGAAACCCTGACCGATCTCGCTCCGGGGGAAGTGCTCTCGCGATTGAATCAGACGCTGCATCGCAGGTCACAGGGCGGCTTCGTCACCTGTTGCTGTGCTCTGTTTGCTAACGATGGCACAGTCACGATTGCCAACGCCGGCCATCCCGCGCCTTATTGCGATGGCCGTGAAGTGGAAGTGGAGGCTGGGCTGCCACTCGGGATCATGGATGGATTGCCCTATGGGGAATCTGTCTTGGCTGGGGGGCGGTTTTGCTTCGTTTCAGATGGTGTTGTTGAGGCAGAGAACGCCCAGCGGGAACTCTTCGGTTTCGACCGCACGCGCGAGATTAGCGACAAGTCCGCGCAGGAAATCGCCGAGGCGGCCAAGGCCTGGGGCCAGAACGACGACATCACCGTGGTGACGGTGCGGAGGAGCGCATGAAGTATCTCGTCTGCCTCCTTGGGTGCGCCCTACATCTCGCCGCAGCCGAGCCGATGCACGTCTACACGCTCGACGGTCCCTGGAGAGCACACGCAGGCGACGATCCGCGCTGGGCGGCGCCGGACTTCGAGGATTCGGCCTGGCCTGAGCGCGTACCCCCGCTGGCGGAGCCCGGCTTCGCCTGGTACCGCCGCACACTCCGCCTTCCGGCCGACCTCTCGTCGCCCGCCGCTCTCTGGTTTCCGTCCCTGGCCCGCCAAGCCGAGATCTACGTGAACGGGCGTCTCGCGCTGCGGCATGGGACGCCCGGCCAATGGTTCACCCAGCGCTGGGGCCCCCCGCCGGTCCTGTCCCTCGCGAATGCCGCGCCCGGATCCACCCTCGTCATCGCCTTGCGGGTGTATGAGTCGAAAAATGGCGTTTGGGACGTTTGGACCCCACCGCTGTTGGGTTCGCCGGCGGCGCTGGCGGACGGCTACGACCGGAACCGCTTCCGCCTCTACCGGGTGAATCTCGCCTGGCTTCTGCTCGGTTTGCTGAATCTCCTGTTCGCCTCAGCGGCCTTCGTGTTCTGGCGCATGCAGCCGGGCCAGCCCGTTTATCTCTGGTTCGCCGTCGCTCTGGTCCTTGGAGCCGTCTGGAACATTCCCCAGTTTGCCAATAACTGTTCCGATCTGCTCGCGGCGTGGACGCTGCCCGGCGACTCCGTGGCTGGTGCCGAGTTCGTCGCCTGGGTCTTTTTGTTTCACGGCACTCCGGCTTGGCCGGGCCTGCGGAACTTGCGTCTGGCCGCTCTAACGGTCACACTCACCACCGCGATGACCGTGGCCGCCTATGCGGGTGTTCTGCAATGGAGCAGCTACTACGCCGTTAGCCTGCTTGCGACCCTGGTCACCATGGTTCTGGCTGCGCGGGGGGTGCAAACCACCCCGCGCGACGAGAGAAGGGCCCTGGTCGTCCTGCTGGTTCCCTACCTTGTCTACGCTCTGGGTTGGGTGGCTTGGCATGCCCGCTCGCTGAAGGCCGCCCTGGGCGGTGCCCTCACCGAGAGCCGCGGCCTGCTTGTGCTACGCGAGCCCTTCGAGGTGGATCTGTCTCAGGCGGGGGCATTGCTCAGCATTCTGGTGATGGGCGGCATCCTGCTGGCGCGCTTCAACCGCGTGGCCCGGGACCAACAGGCGCTCAGCGGGGAACTGGAAGCCGCGCGTCGTGTGCAGGAGTTTCTCGTGCCGGCTGCAGAGGTGGAGGTGCCCGGCTTCGAAGTGGGCAGCGCCTACCTGCCCGCGCAGCGTGTGGGCGGCGATTTCTTTCAACTCGCGCCGCTGGCCTGGGGCGGCTTGGTCGTCCTGGTGGGCGACGTCAGCGGAAAGGGGCTGCGCGCGGCGATGGTGGTCAGCCTGGTGGTCGGTGCGTTCCGCAACCGCCGGTCGCACCAGCCGGGCGAGATTCTGGAAGAGCTCAACGCCGTGCTGGCCGGCCAAATGGGCGGCGGCTTTGTTACTTGTTGCTGTGCGTGTTTCTATACCGATGGCACGGTGACCATCGCCAATGCCGGACATCCATCGCCCTACTGCGACGGCCGGGAGCTAACGATGGAGCCCGGGTTGCCTTTGGGCGTTGTGCCGGGCATCGAGTATCAGGAAACCGTGGTTCACGGGAAGCAGTTTACGTTCGTTTCTGATGGCGTGGTAGAGGCGGAGAACGACCAGCGCGAGCTCTTCGGTTTCAATCGCACGCGGGACATCTCGATGAAGCCCGCAGCAGAGATTGCCGACGCAGCCAAGGCCTGGGGCCAGACCGATGACATCACTGTCGTGACGGTACGGAGTAAGGCATGAGCTTCGTGATTTGGCTCTTGTTGGCGGCAATGTGTGCGATTGCAGCGCCGTCCACAACCGTCTACATGGACCTGTCGGGAGAATGGAAAGTCTCCGGCTCCCAGATTGCTTCAGGCGTGCTCGTTTTGCCATTGGCTGACGATGCGAAGCTGCCCGGCGACCAACCTTTCGTTCTGGAAAAGACGATCACGCTGCCAGATACGGCACTGAATGGACTGGCGGTTTTGATCATGCCCTTCGAGCGGGCTTACACGCTCAAAATCAACGGGACGCGCATCGGCCAGCACGGAACTCCCGAATCACTGCTGAGCCCACAGGCCAACCCCATCGTCTTTGCCTTGCCAGATGGGAGATTGCGACCGGGGCAGAACCAAATTGTGATGGAGGTGTCGACAGCGCGCTTACTTCCGATCGGGCAGTTGAGCTATCCTCGCGACCTTCCGTTGCTGGGGCCCACAACTCAACTGAAGATGCTGGCCGAGGGGCAAATTTCGACGCGCCAACTCCGGCGTGTCTATCTTGTGGTGAATTGCGGACTTCAACTTCTTTTTGCCGGAATCCTTTGGGCTATGAGCCAGGGTAGCCGCTATCGCTTTCCGCTTCGTCTCATGGCGCTCTTCTTCCTGATGCAGGTAGTGCTTTTCGATGCCATCCTGGCTGGCTTTTATTTCGCTGGCGGCAGTCCTACTTTACTCGCGTTGTCACTGCCGCTATACACCTTCCTGGCCACGGCGCTGCTAACCGAAACTGGGGTGGCGCTGGCTGGGATTTCACTGCCGCTGACGCTTCGGCTCGCTTACTACTTTTTACTATCTCTGTTTGCGGTAATGGGCGGCTTTTACTCAGGGCCGAAGATGTGGATCGCGGTGCTTGTAGATGCAATTCTGATCTGGAAAGCAATGGAACTTAGCCAACCTCTAGCGCGGCAGTATCTAACGCTCTTGCTCGGCTACGACCTGGTGCAAGCCGCGCTGCTGCCGCCCATTCAATTGCCTGGTTTGATCATGGTGGGTCCGCTGGCGATGAATGTTGTCCCTGGTTATCGCATTGTGATCGGCTTGATTTTCATTCTGATGGTTGTCCGGCAATCGGCCCGTGACCGAAGCGAGCGCGAGAGACTGGCGGGCGAGCTGGAAGCTGCGCGCACGATCCAACAACTCCTTCTGCCTACGTCGGCGATCGAGGGTGTTGACGCTTTCTACCAACCGGCCGCAGAAGTGGGTGGGGATTTCTATCACGCTGTCGATTTGCCAGAAGGATCAAAGCTCGTTGTCATAGGCGATGTGAGCGGAAAGGGGCTGCGCGCCGCCATGCTGGTGACGGTGTGCGTTGGAATCCTGCGCAATGAGAAGTCAACGTCGCCGGGCTTGATTCTCGCTGCGCTGAACGAGGGGCTGGTGGGGCGCGCTGGAGGCGGTTTTGTTACTTGTTCTTGTGCGCGATTTGACGAGGATGGGATGGTGACGCTAGCCAATGCGGGACACCCATCGCCTTATTGCGACGGCCGGGAACTTACGATTGAGGCCGGTCTACCCTTGGGGATTGTGCCTGGATTGGAGTACGAGGAGGCTGTTGTTCGAGGAGACCGGTTTACCTTCGTCTCTGATGGCGTGGTGGAAGCAGAGAACTCTCGGCGAGAGTTGTTTGGCTTTGAGCGGACGCGGGAGATCAGCGGGAAGCCTGCGCAAGAGATCGCCGAAGCCGCACGTGCCTGGGGCCAGACGGATGACATCACTGTGGTGACGGTGAGGACGGTGATTTGAGGAAACTAAAAGCCCTGGAGCAAAACACTTACCGTGACCGAGAAGCCGGGGAGCAGCGAAGATTCCAGTGCCTGCTCGCCCCGCAGGAGGCTGATACCGGTATTGGTTTGGACGAAGATTTCGCCATTGTCGTAGTCGAGCTGCCAGACTTCCGTGCTGCCAGCGGCGAGGTATTCGAGGGCCTTGCGATGGACGTCGACGGCGCTTTCGGAGGGAGACAGGACTTCTATGGCGATGTCTGGAGCGAATGGGACCGGGATCTTCTTGCGGTCAATTGCCTGAAGCCTCTCATTAAAGAAGATCGCGGCATCGGGGCGACGGACCGTGTCGTGGGTGAGTTGGCAATCGATTTCGCCGAGAATCACACCTATGGGCTGCTGCCGGAAATAGCTCCGGATGTCAAACTCTACGTTCTGCCGGATCTTTGCATGCAAAGGATTGCCGCTGGACAAGGGGATCAGTTCTCCTTCGACCAACTCGAAGTCTTCGATGTCCGAGTTAGTCATCAGCGCGAAATCTTCAACGGTCATCAGGGTTTTGCTGCTCATGCCTGTCGCTCCTCCTTTATGCTAACTCAGCGTTACGAACAGGGGGAAATTCGATGCAGATTCTAGTTGTGTTGGCCTTGGCCGTGGTGACTATTCGGAGGAAGAATGTATAGGCTTCTGATTGTGGCGCTGCTGGCACTGCAAGGACTCTCAGCACAGATCGTCACAGTCACCAACTGCGTCCATCAGGCAGGCGACCATCCAGACTGGGCTCGCCAGGACTTCGACGACCGCCAGTGGTCTACTGAGTTTCCCAAGATCGGCAATCCCTTCATCTGGACGCGTTGCCGGCTGGATCTTTCCGCCCTTCCGGCTCCTGCATCCATCGGGGTAGAGGGCGGCATCTTCACGCGGGGCCGCAGCGCACCGCCGGCTACGGCATGGGAATTGTTTGTCGATGGCCAGGCTGCCGGGTCATTCGGTGACATGCAGACTGGTTTCTCCACTTTCTCTTTCGAGCAGCGCCCCCTGCCTGCCGGTGCAGGTAGACAGCGCGTTACAGTGGTGGCGCTAAGGCAAGTCCCGGGCCGCTTCATCATTCCCGCCTTGCGGCCCTCCATCGCCGCTGGGCACCCGGATTCCTTGCGGGTGTGGCATTCTGAAGGACTCTCCGCGGCTCTGTGGCGAACCTGGCCCAGTTGGGCAGGTGGTGCGTTCACGGTGGTGATCGGACTGGTGCTTCTCCTGCTGTTCTTCTTTTCGGGAGACAGGAGCCAGCGGAGTCTGCTCTGGTTCGGGCTCTACAGCGTCTGCTATGGATTCCTTCGTTTTCAGGAATACTATTTGGTGCAAACCGCATCCGGATTTCCCAACTGGCTCTATGTCGCCCTATGGGGCCCTTTGACCGCCATTGCGTTTGGAACATTTCCCAATACTTTCTTCTGCATGACCGGCCGACGGGTTCCAACTTTTTATTTCCTTCTGGCCGCAGCAGCTGTCCTATTCATCATGTTCCGGGCCTTTGCCGCGCTCTTTGCTCCGATTCAGCTTGCGCAGCAGGCGGCAGTCTGGGGAGGCTTTGGCATTCCATTGTTGTTGCTTCTGGTCACCGCTCCGGCCGCAGCATTCTGGCCTTTCTCGAAAGTGCCCCCGTCGCTGCGCTTAGCCCGGAATTTGAGTCTTCTTTTCATGCTGGGCTTGATCGTGCGCTTGTTGCCACAAGTGAGGGGGCTCGAGGGGTTTAGCGTTCAAGGTGATGTCGCGAACTTCCAATCGATAGTGGCGTTGTTTGTCCTCCTTGGGCTTTTCGTCGTGATCGCGCGCCAGAACCGGCAGGTTGCCCTGGACCGGGCAGAGCTGCAAGGCGAGATGAAATCAGCCCAGGAAGTGCAGCAACTGCTTACCTCTTCTGTTGCCGGCATCGCGGCGTGGGCAGACGTTGAAGTCGCATACCTTCCGGCTAAAGAAGTGGGCGGCGACTTCTACTTCTTGCGCGAGACAGCCGAGGGGCAACTGATCGTTGTGGGCGATGTCAGCGGCAAAGGCCTCCGCGCTGCGATGTTGGCCTCGGTGGCCTTGGGCTCTCTGCGTTCTCTAGAGACCAGCTCACCCGCGCATCTTTTGTACGGCCTCAACAACGCTCTGCATGGACAAACCGGTGGAGGCTTTGTTACCTGTTCTGCGGCGCTATTCCGCCCCAACGGAGAAGTCCGTGTCGCCAGTGCTGGCCATCCCTCACCCTATCTCGACGGCCGCGAGGTGACGGTGGAAGGCGGCTTGCCACTCGGCGTCGTTGCCAATGCCACCTACGAGGAATCTACGATCCAAGGGACAATTCTCTTGCTTGTTTCAGACGGAGTTATTGAGGCCGAGAACGCACAGCGGGAGCTGTTTGGATTTGAGCGAACGCGGGAGATGTCGATGAAGACTGCGCCACAGATTGCCGAGGCGGCCAGGGCCTGGGGGCAGACGGATGACATCACGGTCGTGACAGTTCGGAGGCAATCTTGAAGCACTTATTTTTGCTAGGCATCGCAGTTTCTCTCAGCGCCCAAGTTTCCCTCGAAGGGCCCTGGCGGATGTCGCGCACAGATGCGCAGTCGTTCGCGCAGCCTCAGACCGGGAATGGCGATTGGGTGACAGTGCAATTGCCGTGGAAGGAACGCCCGGCCGGAGGTGTGTTCTGGTTGCGCAAAACCGTGACGCTGGAGGCGGCGCTGCCGGAAGCGGTGTTGGTGTTGGGGGGAGTGGCTTCGAGCTTCGAAGTCTATGTGAATGGCCAGCGTGTGGGGGATGTGCCCGGATTTGGCAGCCGCTGGGTTGAGGTGTGGCAACCGCGTTCGTTTCAATTGCCCGGCGGGCTGCCGCCGGGTCAGGTGACCATTGCTTTGCGCTGTTGGGAAGTCAAGGTCTGGTCGGCCGGCTTGTTTAAAGATAGCGGCCCCTACCGGTTGGGCAGCTCAGCGGTTGCGCAATCGGCACTGGACCGGTTCTGGAATGTGAACCGCCAAGCCGCTTACCCGCGCCTGCTGCTCTCGGTGGCGCAAGTCGCTTTGGGCCTTTATCTGATGATCGTATGGCGGCGCGACCTTTTCGGATTGGGTCTCTTTCTCGCGACCTGGGGAGCCCTGTGGTGCTTTTTTAGCCACCTTCGTGGGTACGAATCACACGTCAACAGCTTGTGGAATTTACTGTTTTCTCTGTTGAATGTAGCGGGCTGGATTGGCTGGGTGATCACTTCGCTCGACTTACTCGGTTTTGCGCGCCGGCCGTGGCAGTACGCGATTTGGTTCGTGGCCTTGATCTATTCGGGGAGCTTTCTGGTGCCCTACCTGAATCCTTACGCGAACGTGTCTGGCGCCATCAATGTATTGCTCCTTCAAGGCTTGGCGTTGTGTCTGGCGGCGATCCGGCTCTGGCAAAGGACCTATGTCGGCCCAGCGTTGCTTGTAGCGGTGGCAAGCGCGATTAGCCTGTCGGTCAGCTTTGTTTCTGCTCGTTCTGGATCCGCTGGTCCGGAGTTCCAGTGGCAGGGATTCTCGATTCCCGTTACGCCTGTGGCCTATCTTGTGACATCGGTGTGGATCTCGGTTGAGTACGTCGAACGACTGAAACGGCAACGAGCAGAACGCGACCGGCTGGCGGCGGAGATGGACGCCGCACGCAGTGTGCAGATGTCGCTGTTGTCGGTGAACACTCTGGATCAAGCGGGTTGCAGTGCCGAAGCTGTATACCGGCCGGCGCTCGAAGTGGGTGGCGACTTCTATGAACTGATCGCCGTACCAGATGGAACGATGCTGGTGGTGGTTGGTGATGTGAGCGGCAAGGGCTTGCAAGCCGCCATGGTGGTGGCGCTGGCCCTGGGTGCGCTACGAAACCGGCATTCAAGCAGACCCGCTGAGTTGCTGGAGGAGATGAACCGGTCGCTCGTGCAGCGCAAGGCGGGCGGTTTTGTGACATGCGCGATTGTGCGGTTGTCGCCTGGGGGAGAGGTTGTTCTGGCCAGCGCCGGGCACCCGTCGCCGTTTCTCGCCGGTGTGGAATGGGAGGTTCCACCGGGACTCCCGTTGGGTGTGACGGTTGAAGCGACCTACGAAGAGGCAGCGGCGAGACTGGCTCCGGGCGAGCAGTTGGTGCTTGTCTCTGACGGCGTTGTCGAAGCCGAGAACTCGCTGCGTGAGCTTTTTGGATTTGAGCGAACGAGAGATATGTCGATGAAGTCCGCAACAGAGATTGCCGAGGCAGCGCTTGCATGGGGCCAGACCGATGACATCACTGTAGTAACAGTACGGAGGCGCGCTTGAGAATCCTTTGGTGCTTGCTGCTGGGTGGCGTTTTATTTGGCCAAACTAAGCTAAGTGTGGAGGCAACTGGATGCCGCCATACGGTAGGGGACGACACTGCCTTTGCTCGCCCGGACTTTGACGACTCCCGGTGGCAGGCAAAGCTCCCCGAGCTAGGCAATCCTTACACCTGGAGCCGCTGCGAGCTCGACCTGAGCAGGCTGTCAGTCGGTGGTCCGTTCTCTGTTCTGGTGCAAGTGCATGGAGCCTGGGAGCTTTACATCGACGGACAGTTTGCCGCCTCGCATGGCGACATTCGCAATGGGCGTGTACCGTTCAATTCCTATGGCATGGGGCCTATATCTGTGTCACCGGAGCGTAAATTAGTAAGGCTTGCGCTACGGCGATTTAGCTTGGGCCTCGGCAACAGAAACAATGTTTTTCTTCGAATTTTTGTTGGAGCTCCGTCCGATATTTATTTCATCAACGCTCAGGATGTAAATGCCCGTCTCACTTCGGCATTGCCGGCGCTCTATTTGGGAGCATTTGCCATTGTTGGCGGGTTGCTATTGCTGATTTTGTATTGTTCGGATTGGACGCAAAAGGAACTCCTTTGGTTCGGGCTGTCGGCGATGAGCCTGGGCATGAACCGGTTGGCCGATATACCGGGACAAGCCACAGATTTCGTGTGGGGTATCGTAGTTTTCTACTTTTTCGGCAATAGTTTGATGCTTGTGTTTGCGGTATGGCCTTTCTACCGGTTGGCGGGCAAAGCGGTCTCGCGTTCTTACGTCGTCCTGGTGGTTATCGGAATTACCCTCCTTGGCAGCATTAGTTTGGGTTTGCTGTTCTCTCCTGAGGATGCTCAATCGTGGGGCGTTCGGGAAAGTCCCCCGCAAATCCTGTTTCGTTATGTATATCTCTTGGCTGCCTGCGCTCCAGTTTCAGCCTTTTGGCCGCTTTGGCGACTCCCTCAATCGCAGTACGGAGTCGCTCTGGTGAGTCTCTTCTGGTTTCTTGGTAACTTCATCAACCGTATCGTTGCGGTGCAAATCCCGATGCTTCCAGGTTGGACGCTCATCAGCGCCAGAAACGTGCAGGCATGGTTATCTGGTACGGCACTGGTGCTGATGTTTGTGGTGATCACTTTGCGATACCGGCGTGTATCGAAGGATCGCGCGGAGTTGCAAGGAGAGATGAAGTCGGCACAAGAGGTGCAACGGTTGCTCACCTCCTCCGCTCTCGAAGTTGCTCCCTGGGCCAGCGTAGATGTGGCATACCTTCCCGCCAAAGAGGTGGGTGGCGATTTCTACTTCTGCAGGCAAACCCCAGCGGGCCAGTTGGTTGTTGTTGGTGACGTGAGCGGTAAGGGGCTTCGCGCAGCTATGTTGGCATCGGTTGCACTTGGAACTTTGCGACACCCGGAAATGCAGTCTCCCGGAGGCTTGTTGAAGGACTTGAATGCCGCATTGCACGGGCAAACCGGTGGCGGCTTTGTCACTTGCTGCGCGGCGCTGTTGCGGCATGACGGACAGTTGACGGTGGCCAATGCCGGACATCCGTCGCCCTATGTGGATGGGCGCGAGTTGGCCGTAGAGGCAGGATTGCCGCTCGGCATCGTTGCGGATGCAACTTACGAGGAAGCCGTCAGCCAGGGCACGAGCATCACCCTGATCTCCGACGGGGTCGTTGAGGCCGAGAACGCTCACCGTGAGTTGTTTGGCTTTGAGCGCACGCTTGAGATCAGCAAGCGGTCTGCTCAAGACATTGCCGAAGCCGCCAGGGCGTGGGGCCAGACCGATGACATTACTGTTGTGACAGTTCGGAGGCGCGTTTGAAAATCCTTTGGATCCTGCTGCTGGGCAGCGCTCTGTTTGGCCAAACCGAGCTGAGTGTGGAGGCCACCGGATGCCGCCATACCGCAGGAGATGACCCTGCGTGGGCTCGCCCGGATTTCGACGACTCTGGCTGGGAGACGGACTTTCTCAGGTTTGGCACCCCATACACCTGGAGCCGCTGCCAGCTCGATCTGAGCGCGCTCGCTGTGTCGGGGCCCTTCTCCGCCCTGGTGCAGGTGCATGGAGCCTGGGAGCTCTATATTGATGGGAAGCTTGCCGCCTCACATGGCGAGATTCACAATGGGCGTGTTCCGTTTAGCGTCTATGGCTTGCTGCCTTTATCGCCATCGCCGGAGCGCAGAGTGGTGAAGGTTGCGTTGCGGCAATTCAGCTTGATCTTCGGGCCGGGGCCGTGCAATCCCGCCATGCGGATCCTGGTTGGTGCTGAGTCGACCTTGTTTGCTATCAATGCCCGAGACGAAAGCATTCGCTTGCAAACGGTAATGCCGGCACTAGTCTTCGGAGCCTTTGCCGTTCTGGCTGGCTTGCTACTGCTGATCCTCTTTTGCTCGGACTGGACACAGAAGGAACTGCTTTGGTTCGGATTGACTGCGGCGAGCCTGGGGGTAACCCGACTGCTATTCGTCCCGGGCCGGGCCGGGGAATTCCTGTGGATCGTTGGACTTTGGTTTTTCTCCAACAGCTGGAACTACGTTTCACTCGTATCGCTTTTCTACGGGTTGGCGGAAAAGTCGGTTCCGAAGTTCTTTGTTCTTGTAGTGTGCGTCGAAATCTTTTTAACTGGCTACGCGGGTTTCGTTTTGCTATTCGTCCCGGAGAACGCAAGATTCTGGTTTTCAGGGGGAAGCTACCTGGCACTCTTTCTTCCGTACTTCAGTTTGATCCTCATATCGGCTCCAGTTGCGGCTTTTTGGCCGGTGTGGCGCCTTCCTAAGTCGCAATATGGTGTAGGTATCGTGAGTCTGTTCTGGTTTCTCGGTACGATCTCTAACCAGGTCGCACAGCTACGCTGGTTTTCCTCCTGGACTCTGGCTGATGCAAGAAACCTGCAGGCATGGTTTTCTGCTCCGTCATTGCTAGCCATGTTCGTGGTGGTTACGTTGCGATTCCGGCGTGTTTCGAAGGATCGCGCCCTGCTGCAAGGAGAGATGAAATCAGCGCAGGAGGTACAGCGCCTGCTCACCTCTTCCACTCTTGACGTTGCGCCATGGGCGCAGGTGGAAGTTGCTTATCTGCCCGCTAAGGAAGTTGGTGGGGATTTCTACTTCTGCCGTCACACACCGGAGGGGCAGTTGATCGTTGTTGGTGACGTCAGCGGCAAGGGGTTGCGTGCGGCGATGTTGGCTTCGGTAGCTTTCGGTGCCATCCGTAATTCCACAAGTTGGTCACCCGGGCTGCTTCTGCAAAACTTGAATACGGCACTCCATGGGCAGACCGGCGGAGGCTTTGTCACTTGCTGTGCAGCGTTGCTGCGGAATGACGGGCATTTGACCTTGGCCAATGCAGGTCATCCCTCGCCGTATGTAGATGGCCGCGAAGCCATAGTCGAGGCGGGCTTGCCGCTTGGGATCGTTGCGGATGCAACTTACGAGGAAGTCGTAAGCCACGGCTCGCGCATCACCCTGATCTCCGACGGGGTTGTGGAAGCAGAGAATGCGCAGCGTGAGTTGTTTGGCTTTGAGCGAACGCTTGAGATCAGCATGCGGTCTGCCCAGGAGATTGCCGAAGCCGCCAGCGCGTGGGGTCAGACCGATGACATCACTGTCTTAACAGTAAGGAAGATTTCATGATGCGCTTGATTCAGTTCTTCCTGGGCATCGTGATGGTGTCGAACGCCGCTGCACCGGCTCCCTTGATTCCTGCCGGGCAAGTCTACAAAGTTGAAGCTCCCTGGAAAGCTCAGATCGGGGATGATCCGATGTGGGCTGCCCCAAGTTTTGACGATTCTGGCTGGATCAGCGCAAACGAGCTCCCCAGGCATGACGGTTATGTTTGGTACAGGCAGACAATCGCTCTTCCACCAGGGAATGCCGCGCTGTCCTTATGGATTCCCACGATTTTTTCTTCTGGTGTGGTTTACCTCAACGGGCAACCAGCACTCCACTACGGAGTGCCCGAATCGTGGTGGACTCACCTGCGCGACGTGGTGCCAGCAGTCATGATTCCTGATTCTGTTAGAAAGGCGAGAACTTTGGTTGTCGCCCTGCGGGTGCGCGCTTTGATGGGGGGGCCGGGGATCGCTGGCACCATGATGGTGGGAGACTCGGCACAAATTGAGGCCCTGGTCGAAAATCGCAGGTTCCTTTTCTTGCGAAATTCGGGCTTTGCAATTTTGGTTCTGCTGCTGCCACTGCTGACGGCGATTGCGGCACTTGTGTATTGGCGAGGCCGCAATGACCGGTTGGACTACTTATGGTTTGCCTTGATCTTCCTCGGCTATGTGGCCAGTGACATCGATACACTCCGCCCTCTGGGAGTGAATCAAGGTTTCGTACTGCTGGATGAGCTCCTCATGGTGATTGCCTATTATGGAGCCTGGCGGTTCTTCAGTGGTGACGGCAAATCGCTTTGGTCAGGCAAGTACACAAAGTGGATGCTAGCCATCTGTGCCGTGGTTTGCGTCCTTTGCGTGTTGCGCCGGACGCTTCTGGTTCCCCTTTCGATTGGTGCCATCGCGGTAATAGCTTGGATCGCATTCACTACTTTGCTGAACACGGTGCAGGTGGTGTCGCGCTTCCGTCGCGGAGATCGCGAACCGCTTTGGTTCTTCATGCCTTATTCCATCGTGGCAATTGGCGAATTCGTCTACACTTTTCGCGCTTTCACAAAGAATATTGCAGGTCTTCAAATAGGAGGAGCGAGTATCCGAGAGTCGAACACAGTGCTCATCGCAGAGCCGTTTGTTGTGGATTTGATCCAGGTTGGACAATTCCTTACGGCAGCGGTGATGGCATCGATTTTGCTTCGACGGCTCATTCGACTCAACAAAGAACAGACGGAGTTTGTTCGTGAACTGGAAGCGGCACGAGAGGTCCAGGCGTTGCTGGTGCCAACGGAAGGCGTCAAAGTTGTTGGCCTGGATTTTGAGGCTTCCTACCTGCCCGCGCGAACAGTTGGCGGAGACTTCTATCAGTTTCTGCCGCTGCCAGAGGGCGGCGCGATTGTAGTTGTCGGCGATGTTAGCGGCAAGGGATTGAAGGCTGCCATGCTTGTGTCTCTGGCTGTCGGGATTCTGCGCAATGAGAAGTCGACTTCACCAGCGGTGATACTCGAGGCTTTGAATGCCGGAATTGTGGGCCGAACCGGAGGAGGCTTCATCACATGTTGTTGTGCTCGTTTCGACCCTGACGGAACGGTGACGCTAGCTAATGCGGGACATCTTTCGCCCTATTGCGACGGCGTGGAACTTGAGGTGGAAGCGGGGCTGCCGCTGGGCGTCGCAGAGGACACAACCTATGTGGAAACGAAGGCGAGCGGCAGCCGATTCGCATTTGTCTCAGATGGTGTGGTGGAAGCGGAAAATGCACAGCGCGAGTTGTTGGGTTTTGAGCGGACTCGTGAGATCAGTGGCAAGTCTGCGCAAGAGATCGCCGAGGCCGCTCGCGTCTGGGGTCAGACCGATGACATCACCGTGGTTACAGTGCGGAGGAAGTCATGAAGACTATCGCTATTCTGCTGCTTTTGTCCTTCAGCCTCGCGGCCCAAACCCTAAGCCTCGAAGGATCCTGGAAGTGGCATGAAGGAGACGACCCTCGTTTCGCCGCGCAAGGATTTGACGATTCCAGTTGGGCAACTACGAGCCTTCCCCGTCGAGAACAGGTGCCGGCCGGCGTGGTTTGGATTCGGCGTGAGGCCGTCGCTCCAGCTTCTATCGGACAGCTCGCGCTAGCCATTGGTTCCTACAACTTCTGCGGCGAAGCCTTCGTGAACGGTGTGCTCGTCGGTCGCATTCCCTGTCAGCCGGGAGAGGATCCGCCGTTCTTCGTGCCACGCGTTTATTCCATTCCAGAAGGCTTAATCAAGCCGGGCGAAAAGTTTGTAGTTGCCCTGCGAGGAGAACAACGCTTTGCACTCTGGGGCAATGCTTCGTTCCTTCTCGACGAAGGGCCCTACCTGTTGGCAACTCCCGCTCTTGCTGAAGAGTCTGCCCGCGCAGCGCTGGGCCGCCTGCAACGTAACTCATCCTCCTTCATCGTCTTCTCCTGGACTGCATTCGGTATCAGTTGTCTGCTACTCGTTCTCTGGGCCACCAATCCGTCCCGGCGCGAGCTGCTTTGGTTCGGACTATTTCAAATGAGCATCTTCGCCTTCAGCGCCTCTCAGTTGTGGTTCGTCTACGAAGGGAATGTACCCTTATTGCTCTTCACGTGGTCGATTCCGGCCGCCTTCTTGTTCATAACGGCCGCAACTCATCTGGTGCTTTTCAACGTTGAGATGCCTTTGGGCTGGTGGTTCGCAGCAGGTTTGCTCACCTTGGGCTCCCGAATCGTGTTGCCGGGTTTTGCCTGGCAAGTTCCTCCACTGTTGTTGATTCTCGTTTGGGCTGTGGGGCGGCTGCGAAGCCCGCAGTTGCCAGATCGGCTCTTTGCCCTTGCTGTGCTGATCTATTCCATCGCTGGCATGAATAGCGCTTTCAGCCGGACGCTTCCCGGCCTGTGGCCGATTCCGGGTGTGTTCTGGGTGGGGCCCTTCATGGTTGTAACGATCTCGGCCGTCAATGCAGTGCTTTCTTCGGCGATGCTTGTTCTGTTGATTTTGCGACTTGGCGAAGACCGACGTGAGAAGCAGCGACTGGCCGGAGAGATGGCCGCTGCGGCGGAAATGCAGTCGTTGCTCTTGCCCTCCGAGGCGATTGAGGGAGTCGAGATGGTGTATCTGCCGGCAACCGAAGTGGGTGGCGACTTCTTCCAGGTGGTAGATCGTGACGACAACTCGCGCATTGTTGTCGTCGGCGATGTCAGCGGCAAGGGTCTGCGTGCGGCGATGTTGGTATCGGTTGCAGTCGGAATTTTGCGCAACGAGAAGTCATCATCACCGGCTCGGATTCTTTCAGTTCTGAACGAAGGTCTCATCGGACGGAGCGGAGGTGGATTCGTGACCTGTTGCTGTGCCCGGTTTGAGGCTGGGGGCCAAGTGACCATCGCCAATGCTGGACACCCGTCGCCCTATTGCGATGGCCGTGAAATCGAGATTGAGGCCGGACTACCCTTGGGCGTGGTGGCGGGCATCGAGTATGAAGAGACCGTTGTAGACGGTTGGCGGTTTACGTTTATCTCCGACGGTGTGGTGGAGGCGGAGAATGCACAGCGTGAGTTGTTTGGCTTTGAGCGTACGAAGGAGATCAGTGGCAAGTCCGCGCTTGAGATCGCCGGCGCCGCCCGCGCCTGGGGCCAGACCGACGACATCACCGTCGTCACCGTGCGGAGGATTACATGAGACTTCTGACCCTCAGCTTCTTGTTGACTACCATCCTGAGTGCACAGCCCAAGGTCTGGATCGATTTGAGTGGACCGTGGCGATTCACCGATCAGGACAACCCGGCCATGGCGCAGCCTGGCTTTGATGACAGCGGCTGGACCTCAGTCCAGATGCCGTCTGCTCTCGTGCCAACGCAACCGTCCTGGCTGCGCCGGAGTGTCGATATCCCGGCTGGCGCGAATCGTTCCCGGCTGATATTGACTTTGGGGCCTTTCCGCCGCATTTATTCCGTCTACGTCAATGGGGTCGAAATTGGCAGGGTGGGCAGCTTTGATACGCAGTCTGGAAGTCAGATCCCCCAGACACGAAGCTTCCTGATCCCTCCCGAAGTCGCTGCTGGCCAAGGACCGCTAGTGATAGCGATCCGCATTGGAAGATCGGGCAACGTTCCTCCGCCATGGAGATTGCCCCAACAAACTGAGTATTCGATCACAGACCGGAATGAAGGACTAGCTGAGGCCGGTGCAGTGAGTCTGGCGTTGCATCGAGAGAGGCTCACACCCAACCTCGTGATCGCATTTACCTATCTGCTTTTGTGTGTACTGATTCTGGTGGCGTGGATCGGCGATCGAGAGCGTCAAGAACTGCCATGGCTGGCTGCATATCTGGTTGCGGCCGCGATTCTGGATTCCACGAGAATTTGGTCTCTTTATCCAGACTCTTACCCGTTTGGGCCTGAGGGAGCCCCCTGGCTCTATTCCGGGATGAAGTCGACTACCTTTGCCCTATTTACAACATTTCTGATTGTCCTGTTACGGTTTCGCTTGTATTGGTTGCAGGCCATCGTTTGGCTACTGTGGCTTGGTTTGCAGATCGTTTTTAACTGGCCGCAAGTGATGCCAGTTCCAACTTACTGGTTTAGTGCGCACCTTAATTTTGGACTGTTTACTGTGGTTACCGGAGCAGTTCTCATTGGGATCGCATGGAGAAGGTCGCGGCTGGAGAAAGATCCTCTGCCGAGGCAGGGCCTGTTGCTGGTGCTGCTGCTGATCCTAATGGAAAGACTCGTCTGGGTTTATCGAAGAGGAACCGAAGTCAGCTTCGTATTTGCAGGCTATCAATTTGAATTGCCAAGTTTGCTATCGCTGGCACTCACCACCGTGATCCTTGTATTCCTTTTACGAGAAGTGATCGCTGACCGCCGGGAGAAAGAGCGGCTCAGCAGTGAGATGGCCGCAGGGCGTGCGGCGCAGATCTTCCTGTTAGGTGACGGCGCAGAGGGCAGGGCTGCAGGAGTAGATGTTGTCTATGAGCCGGCAGCCGAGGTAGGCGGCGATTTTCATTGGAACCGGACGGCGGCCGATGGATCGCTGTTGCTAGTAGTGGGTGATGTAAGCGGCAAGGGACTCAAGGCGGCAATGCTGGTATCGGCGGCGATCGGGATTCTGAGGAATGAAAAGTCTGATTCGCCCGGCGCCGTGTTGGCCGCTTTGAATGAAGGGCTCGTGGGGCACACCGGCGGTGGATTCGTGACCTGTTGCTGTGCCCGGTTTGAAGCTGGGGGCAAGGTGACCCTCGCCAACGCTGGACACCCGTCGCCCTATTGCGATGGCCGTGAAATCGAGATTGAGGCCGGACTGCCCTTGGGTGTGGTGGCGGGCATGGAATATGAGGAGACCGTTGCAGACGGTGGGCGGTTTACCTTTATCTCCGATGGGGTGGTGGAGGCTGAGAACGCCCAGCGTGAACTCTTCGGATTTGACCGAACGCGTGACATCTGCATGAAGTGTGCGGTAGAGATCGCCGAGGCTGCCAAAGTGTGGGGCCAGAACGATGACATCACTGTCGTGACAGTAAAGAGGAATGCATGAAGTGGATTCTCCTGGCATTGGTTGCAGGCAATCTTTTGGCCCAGCCGATCGAAATCAAGAGCTTTGGTGAAGCCGCTCCGCTGGCCGGCGTCTGGAAAGAAAAACTCGGGGACGATCCCCGCTGGGCAGATTCGGCTTTCGATGATTCCTCGTGGACCAGTGTCGCTATGCCGAAGCCAGCCAGGCCAGGTGCAAGAGGTTATACGTGGCATCGCATCCATGTCGTGTTGCCAGCTTCCCTGCCGCAGGAGCCTCTCTTTGTTGTGATTGGGCCGCTCTATCCCGCTTATGAGATTTTCGCTAATGGGCAGAAGATCGGTTCCTTTGGCGGTGAATTGGGCACTGCAATAGGACAGCACCTTGCCGAGCCGGCAAAGTTCGCATTGCCTCGCAGCACCAATATGGTTCTGGCGATCCGCTCTTATGACGCGTTGGAGTACATCGGAAAACAAGCCAGCTCCACTCAGATATCTGCGAGCTGGATTGCTTTAGATCACACTGCCGGCTTACTGATCTCGAAGTTCCATGAGGATCGGCACGAGCGCAGTCTGGCTGCGGTACTGCTTTGCGTGACGCTCGCATTGGGTGGTTTCCTCTTTCTCGCCGTCTTTTCACTCAGGACGTCCAGCCGTGAATACCTTTGGGGTGGGCTACTCGTGCTCTCGCTCATGTGGAACCGGACTAGTCAATTTTTGCCTCACTTCATCAATGACCATCGCTTGATTCTGCACCTGTCTTCCTCTGCCAGTGACTTACTGGTGCCAGTGTCTTGGGTCTTTTTTTCCTGTAGCATCTTCCAACTGAGAAGCTCCTGGTTTGCCAGATTCTTTATCGGTTTCTATTGGCTTATCGTTTTCCTTGAATACTCGGACATCAACACCATCGGCTTCCGGACCCTGCTTATTTTCTTAATGGGTGCTACTTATCTCGAAACTGCTCTAGCGGCGAACAAGAAAGTAATCTCCAGATCGAGCGCTTGGCCAGTGCATCTCGCAATGGGTAGCTTCGCATTTTTGAACACTCTGTTCTTTCTTCTTCTCTGGCTCGGCGGAAGGCAATATGGAGAATCTGCTTTTACTTATGTAGATGTGTTGTTGCGGTCGCCCATTCTGCTACTCATGTTCGCCATGGGAATCATACTTGCCCAACGCTCTTCACGTCAGGACAAGGAGCAAGCCCGGTTGCAACAGGAATTTGCCGCTGCGGCGCAGGTTCAATCCTTGTTGGTACCCGCACAATCGATTGCAGGTGTTGAGGGGGTTTACCTTCCCGCAGCGGAAGTAGGCGGTGACTTCTACTACGCAACCGTTTTACCCGATCAATCGCGGCTCATTGCGATTGGCGATGTGAGTGGCAAAGGCCTAAAGGCTGCAATGCTGGTGTCGGTCGTGATGGGTGCGCTGCGGCAGAGTCGTGAGTCTTCGCCGTCTCAGATATTGACCGACCTGAATCGAGTGCTTCTGGGTCAAACCGGAGGCGGCTTTGTCACTGCCTGCTGTGCGCGCTTCGACGCCGACGCTAAGGTGACCATCGCCAATGCCGGACATCCGTCGCCTTATTGCGACGGCAAAGAGGTTGACGTGGAGGCCGGCTTACCGCTGGGAATTGTGGACGGGGCGAACTACCAGGAGTCTTCAGTGAGTGGAACCTATTTCACTTTTGTCTCCGATGGTGTTGTCGAAGCCGAGAACGCCCAACGCGAACTCTTCGGCTTCGACCGCACCCGCGAGATCTCAGCGAAATCCGCGCAGGAGATCGCCGAGGCGGCCAAGGCCTGGGGCCAGAACGACGACATTACTGTGGTGACGGTGAGGAGGAGCTTATGAGATTCCTGTTGCTTCTTCTGCTTGCTTTTGTAGCGGTAGCTCAAAACGCCTTTTGGCTGGATCTCTCCGGGCCCTGGCTTGCTAACGATGGCAGCCGGGAATTCGAAGTTCAGTTACCGCTGCGCACGCCGAATGACTCGATCCGTTCACTCAAGCGGAATTTCCCTTTAGAAAGTCAGGTTCGTGATCCGCTCTCCTTGACCATTGGTGCCATTGCGGAATCCTACGAACTGTTTGTGAACGGTGCCCTCGTCGGAAGTGTTGGCGCGATTGGACACGAATCGCTGGCTCAACCCCGGGTTTTCGATTTGCCCGCAGGGCTGGTGACTCAAAAGCTTGAGATTGAAATCCGCTTGAGAAAACAGTCCCTGAACCGTGTAACTGGGGCCTGGCTCATCACAGATGAAGGCCCGTGGCTGCTGACGACATCCATCGCGGCGCCACGCAATTCAGCTGAATTGACGATTGCGCGCCGAAAGCTGTTTCGGATCGCTGATCTCACGCAGCCTATGATCTTGCTCAGCCTGGCATTCGTCATTGGCCTCATCTGGATCAGGAATTTCGATCGCACCGTGCTCGGGTGGACTTTTGCACTTCTGATTTGCCTTGCTGTAGGCCGGCTCTGGATTTATTCCATGATCCAGCGAGACAGCGAGCCGTTTCAATTTCGATTTCTGGTAGAACTCATTCGACATCAGATTCCAGTAGCACTACTTGCTCATGTGGTTTGCCTAACGGTTGGAGCCCCGCGATGGATATTGATCCCGGCCTGGATTCTGCCTGTTCTTGGCATTCTCCTCCCAGACTGGACAGCTGGAGCGGCTGTCACTTTGATTGCTCGATTGTTCGTGCTGATCGGGATTTGGATCGGATATCAACGCCAATCCCCGAAACGCTACTGGTTGGTGGCCGGCCTTGGTTTCACGGTGTATTTGCAGGGTTCAACGGATTTTTTACGCGTTGGCCTTCCCGCGTTCGATGAGGCGTTCTTGTTCGGATATCGATTCAATCCTTTCGTAATGTTGGTGACCATCCTGAGCGCCTCCATTGCATTCAGCCTGGTTCGGGAACTCTTGCACGACCGCGATGACAAAATGCGCCTCGAAGCGGACCTTGAGGCTGCCCGCACTGTGCAAACTCTTTTGCTGCCGCAAACTAATCTCATTGGGGGCGTAGAAACGGTTTATGCTCCAGCACAGGTTGTGGGTGGCGACTTCTACCTTGTCGAGCCATTACCGGATGGTTCAAATCTGATTGCAGTGGGAGACGTTAGCGGCAAAGGGTTGAAGGCCGCGATGGTGGTTTCGATGGTGGTGGGTGCTTTTAGAAGCCGGCAAAGCAATAGTCCGGCGGCCTTGCTCAAGCAGTTGAATTCCGTACTGCACGGCAAGCTTGACGGTGGCTTTGTAACTTGTGTCGTGGCAAGGATTGAGACCAGCGGCAGTGCAACACTCGCCAATGCCGGTCATCCTTCGGCTTACCTCGGAGGTGCAGAGTTGCCCGCAGAGCAAGGGCTGCCATTGGGTATTGTTGGGGACGCTGATTACGAGGAGACCGGGTTCACGCTCGAAGCAGGCGACCAACTGACGTTGGTGTCGGACGGCGTTGTGGAAGCGGAAAACACTGAGCGGGAGTTGTTCGGATTTGAGCGGACACGGGAGATATCGATGAAGACTGCGCAGGAGATCGCCGAGGCCGCGAAGGCCTGGGGCCAGAACGACGACATCACCGTGGTTACTGTGCAGAGGAGATCACAATGAAACGAATCCTGTTGGTGCTGCTCGCGGGTCCGCTGTTTGCGCAGCCCTCCTTCTATCTCGACTTGAGCGGCGACTGGCGCTCCAACGAGCAGGATCAGGCCGCATTTGCTCAGCCTGATTTCGATGACAGCGGCTGGCAATCTGTTCGCCTGCCATGGGTCAATCGGCCGAGAAGTTCGTTCTCCGGGTGGCTCCGCAAAACTGTGACCTTGGCAGAGGGCGTGGATCGGGGCCAATTGGTTCTCACTCTCGGCGCCTTGAGGGAACAATATGCGGTCTTCGTAAATGGTCGCCCTATCGGGCAGTTCGGCGACCTCGCTGTCCCCTCTGAAGCGCAGATCACGCGAGCCAAATCCTTCGCGATTCCCCGCGACGCTATAGGCGAAAGCCGAACATTGGTGGTGGCGGTCCATCTTGGCACAGGGCCGGGAGCTCCTTTGCCCTTTCATCCTCTCGATCAGGGCCCGTACTTGCTGACGGATGCAAAGGCCGCGCCTGTAACGACGGGAGAAGACGGCCTCGCCTTGTGGCAGCGTCGCTTCACACCGACCCTGCTGATCGCCTTCGTTTATTTACTTCTCGCGCTGCTTCTGGCATTCGGCTGGTGGATGGAGCGCTCTCGCACGGACCTTTTGATTCTGGTCCTCTTTCTCTTTGTCTCCAGCCTGAGTGCGGCTCATGGCTTCTTCGCCCTGACGACCGAAAGCCGGCCATGGACTTATGGGCCATTTCCACTAGTCCAACTGTGCCTGCGCCACGGGACGTATATTCTTTTGGCCTTGTTCCTGGTGAGGGCTTCTGGTTGGCGATCGAAATGGTTTCCGATCCTCGGTGCGACGCTTTGGGCACTGCTGCCTGCTATGGTCCTGGCGGGGATCCTGGGCCGGTCTGGTACTTACCTTTATTACCAGCAACTTCAACCACCCTTCGCGATGTTGTCGTGCATCGCGGTGAGCGTTGCCTGGCGCCGCAGTTCCTCCGCGCGGCAACGCGCTTTGATGGCAATCCTGGCAATTCCTGCCCTGCTGCGGCTCATCGAATCGATACAGTATGCCTGGCTGGGCGTGTTTTGGCTCAGAGTGAAAATGAGGATTGGAGAGTGGTGGAAGAGGGAAGATTCCGCCCTGCGGGCGGGGATTTTCAAGGCATAGGGGTCTATCGATCCGATAGGG
>JALHNH010000076.1 GCA_022843625.1 Bryobacter sp.
GAATCCCTGGTGCGGCCACCAGATGACATCTACTTTCAGGAGCTTGATGCTCGATACCGCGCGGTCAGGATTTTTCTGCCAGCCCTGCTGAAGCACATCCACTTTAAGTCGAGTCTCGGTGGCGAGGCGGTGACCGCGGCTCTCAAATGGATGAGAAGTGACGAAACGGAACAACCACCCCAGGGAATCGTCACAAAGGCTTGGCAACGTCATGTTCTGGACCAAGAAGGCGGCGTTCAGCGCCGCGCCTACACCTTCTGTCTGCTCGACGCCCTTCAAAAAGCTTTGAGGCGCCGCGATGTCTTCGTCAGCCCCAGCTGGCGCTATTCGGATCCGCGAGCCGGTTTGCTCACTGGCAGCGAATGGGAGACCGCCCGACCGGTTATTTGCCGCGGATTGGGGCTATCCGTCCAGGCTGGGCCCGCGCTGGCCACGCTCTCCGCCGAGCTGGACGAGACCTATCGCCGGTTTCTCGAGCGGGTAGAGAAGAATCCATCGGTTCGATTTGAAGCAACCGAAGAAGGGAAGCCAGAACTGATTCTGAGCCCTTTAGACCGACTGGACGAGCCAGAAACCCTCACCGCTTTGCGCAAAGAGGTCCTCTCTCGGCTCCCAGAGGTAGACCTACCGGAGCTCTTGCTAGAAATTTCGTCGCGCACCGGCTTCACCGAGGCCTACACTCACCTGACGGAAGGCCGGGCTCGAGCCAAGGACCTGACAACCAGTCTCTGTGCTGTTCTGTTGGCGGAAGCCTGCAATACCGGTCCCGGACCACTGATTCGAGAGGACATCCCGGCTCTGACCAGCGATCGGTTGGCCTGGGTCGACCAGAACTACTTGCGAGACGAGACGCACACTGCCGCCAACAATATTCTGGTGGCGGCACAAAGCCAAACCCAGCTGGCCAAGGTCTGGGGCGGCGGCGAGGTCGCTTCCGCCGATGGCCTGCGATTTACTGTTCCCGTTCGCACCGTTCACGCTGGCACCAACCCCAAATACTTTGGATTCGGGCGGGGGGTGACCTGGTACAACCTCCTTTCCGACCAATGCTCCGGACTCAACGGCATTACCGTGCCGGGCACCCTTCGCGACAGCCTGGTTCTGCTCGCCCTGGTTTTGGAACAAGAGACGGAACTGCGGCCCAGCCAGATTATGACCGACACCGGCGCATACAGTGACGTGGTCTTCGGATTGTTCCGTGTGTTGGGGTACCGATTCAGTCCTCGCCTGGCAGACATTGGAGGAGCAAGATTCTGGCGCGTGGACCCGCAGGCAGACTATGGCCCCCTGAATTGGGTCTCGCGGCATCGAGTATCGCTGCAACGACTGGAAACCAACTGGGACGACCTTCTGCGATTGGCGGGCTCGCTCAAACTTGGACGGGTTCCAGCGACGGGCATCATGAGAACCTTGCAAGTCGGCGACCAACCGACCCAGTTGGCGCTCGCCCTGGCCGACCTCGGACGAATCGACAAAACAATCCACGTGCTGAACTACATCGACGATGAGAATCGTCGCCGAGCCACCCTGCAACAGCTCAATCGCACCGAGAGCCGGCACAGCCTGGCCCGCGATGTCTTCCATGGCAAACGCGGGGAACTCCGCCAGCGCTACCGTGAGGGCCAAGAAGACCAGCTCGGAGCCCTCGGCCTGGTGGTTAACACGATTGTCCTGTGGAACACCATCTATATGGACGCGGCGCTGGCCGAAATTCGGCGGGAAGGGACGATGCCTGTCTTGGATGAGGATGTCGCCCGGCTGTCCCCGTTCGCTCACGGCCACATCAATCTCTTGGGTCGATACAACTTTGCCGTTCCCGAGGCAGTAACCCGCGGTGAACTCCGACCGTTGCGCAGGCCGGGCGCTTAAGCGTATTTTCTGTTCCGCCGTCTTCCGTTCACTCGTGCCGGTCCGGCTTGAAAGAAATCCCATGAAATCGAAGGGTGGTTCGCCTGCCGCCGTAACCGACGCTCCTCTGAGGAGGCCTTATATCAGTTTTCTGTTCCGTTGCTCCCCAAAACCCTTCCTAGACACTTGGTTCGGCAAGTCTAAGAACCCAGCTGGACAGTTCTTCTCGAAACTCGTGTTTAAGCGCCGAACCGAGAAGATGATTTCGAGAATGAGTTTCGAGAACCCAGGATGCCGTAAAACCGCACCTTGTGACTTTCAGAGATAAGTGGCGCGAAATTTTGATCGTTAAGTGGCGCCGATGACCAGAGTGCTCCGGGCGGCCTCCACGACCTCGTCAGTGATGGCCGTCAACTGATTGATCTTCATGATGCGATTGATTTGGACGAAGAGTCGTTGGACAAGGCGAAAATTACCGCCTGTGATGCGGGCCACGGAAGCGATGGCCTGGCTATCGGTGAAGTCGGTCTGATCGAGATGAAGGCCCAGCTTTTTCCAGTGGTTGCTGAGAACGAAGGCCAACTCGTCGCTGCGCAGAGGACGGTAGTGGTGGGCGAATCCGACTCGGCTGTAAAGCTGCGGGTAACGCGACAAGCGCTTTTCAAAGCCCGGCATCCCTATCAATATGAGGCCAATGCCAGTGCGATCAGAAAGATCACGGACATACTCGAGAGTAATGGCCGATAACCGCTCCGCTTCATCAATGATGAGCAACTCTACGTAGCGCTTGATTTTCGCGGTTATGGACGTAGTGTGGTCAGGTTGTGCCTGGGCGACACAAATATCGACTCGACCTATCATCAGGAGAACTTCCTTGCGAAATTCGCATAGACCGGCTCTGACCGAGGGCGTATAGAACACCGCGCGGGAACGATTTAGCGCGTCGTAGATAAGGCTGTCACTCGGGTCACGTGGGCCCCAGCCCGTCAGTAACGCCTCCGCTTTGTCCCACTGACTATACCTCCTCGCTGAGAGCGTCTTTCCTACGCCGGCTGGTCCATAGCAGATTCCAATGTATCGTTCACGGCGAACCGCATTGGCAAATTCGGCGAAGCGCTTGTGTTCCTTGGTCACGATGAACTTCTTGGGCTTGCGCGGCGGACTCCCGACGGTCATCTATGCATCCTCTCGGTAGATTCGAAGGTTATGCTTCGCTTTGGAAGGTGGTTTGGGCGAATAAACTTTCTCGGCCTGGTCGGGCAAGAACTCGACCACCCGCTGAATACGTTCTTTGATTTGTCCGCGGAGCGCCCGGCGGTGGTTGACGCGCGCGACCTGTATTTCTTTGAGTGTGATCGCCTGGCCAGCATTTTCCGGGCTGATGGCTCGACAGAGGAAGCGGTTACGATGGAAAACTCGAACCTCGCCGAGGTCACGCGGATCGTATCGAATCGTAACCCGCTCTCCGACATACGCTGCGAGTGTGGGTTCGAGATAACGAAGTCCTTGAAAATGGATGCCATCGCGTCGAACCATCCGGGGTTTTGCCACCATGACCAGAAGTTGGTCCAAAGCTTCCAGGCTATCCGGCATCCTCGGCAGCCAGCCATCGGAGAGCCAGACAGGGACCGGGGCTCCGCCAATCTCCTTGTGTTCTCGTATGTTGTAGGTTCCAAGGATGAAGTCACCGAGCGCCCTATCAAGGTCGGAAAGGGATAGTTTTGGTGGAGTGGCGGGCTTACTCGTTTTGAGAAATCCCGGCAATTCAGAAAGCAGTTCGGTGTTGAGTGTGCCAAAGAATCTTTCAATCTTTCCGCGGCCTTGGGGGCGGGCGACCGTGGAGTGAATCAATTCGAAGTGCAGGTCAATGGCCACCTGGTCGAGGTGCTCGCTGGTAAAGTCGCTTCCATGGTCGACATAAAGGACGTCCGGAATCCCGCTCACCGGCCAACGCGGATCGAGTTTTCGCCAAATGGCCTGGCGTAGCGCCAGCGAGGTGTGCAGGGCGGAGGGAGCACCCAAAAACAGATAGTAGCCGGCAATCACTCTGGAATAGTCGTCGATGACCGTGGTCAACCAGGGACGAACAACAGAGCCGTTGGCTTCTACAACCAGGATGTCGAGCTGGGTGTGATCGGCCTGCCAGGTCGAATTCGGGCGTTCAGCACGATGTCGGTAAACGAGCTCGAACCGATCTCGAAAGGCGGCCGCTCCCTCTTGGGCGAGCGTGAGTAGAGCAGGGTCCATCCTGCGAACGACGGCATAGACGCTCGCATAAGACGGAAGAGTCCATGCTTGATGTTTCCCGATCGACAGGATTTTCCGATAGATGTTCGCCACCGTAGGCTGCGGCTTGCGCAGAGCCAGGCCTTCGATAAGACTGAGCATTTCCGGGTTCAGCTTGTGCGTTCCGCAATCAGCCCTGACCGAGCGGGCAAGGCCTGCGAGACCACCCGCACGATAGCGCGACAGCCATCTCTGTGCCGTTCTCAGCGGGACACGGGAATCCAGGACTGACTCTTTCAGGGGCACTCCTTGTTCTAGATGAGGCCTGAGGATAGCAAATCTAGCCAGAGCTTCCGACCTCTGCTCCGCTGTGAGCTCGACAATCAGGGTGTCCGTAGAGGGATCCTTCACCGGACGCTCGGTCCTGTTCCGAAATGCAGGTGTTGAGCCAGTAAAAATCGTCTCATTAGCCTGGTACGATACTCTTCTCAATGAGGGTCCGTCAATCGTACAATGGTTGCATGGCAAAAACACTTATCGGCTACGCCCGTTGTTCCACGGACAAACAGGATCTCGCTTCCCAGCAGGCTGCACTCGTTGAGCTGGGTGTTTCACCGGACCGCATCTACACCGACCGAGGCCTCACTGGCACAAGTAGGGAACGGCCTGGTCTCGACCAGGCGCTCGCTGCCGTGCGCGCCGGCGATACGCTGGTGGTTCCCAAGCTGGACCGGCTGGCACGTTCCGTGCCTGACGCTCGGGATATCGCGGACTCTCTGGTTAAGCGAGGAGTGAGACTCGCGCTCGGTTCCAGTGTTTACGACCCATCCGACCCCATGGGTAAGATGTTCTTCAACGTGCTGGCTACCTTTGCGGAGTTCGAAGCCGACCTGATTCGCATGCGCACGCGAGAGGGCATGGCGATCGCGCGAGCCAAGGGCAAACTTCGCGGCAAGATGCCGAAGTTGTCAGAGAAGCAACAACGCGAACTGCGGCGTATGCACGACAGCGGCAACTACTCGATAAGCGACCTCTCGGAGTTGTTCTCAGTCTCCCGGCCGACCGTTTACCGGACGCTTGCCCGGCAGACAAGCGCCAAATAGCTCTGAAGATTTTGCGCCACTTATCGCTGAAAGTCACACCGCACCTCGACCAGGCCGAGGAAATCGATCTCGATAACCCTCGTTTTCGAGAATGACAGTCTAGCTGGTGGCGTGGGCGGGCACCCAGCGATACAGGGTGGGCACGGAAACGCCGAGGTTCTTTGCTACGTCGCGGGGTGGGAGGCCGTCGGCCAGCAGACGACGGGCCGAGTGGATTTTGCTGTCGGTCATCTGACGTTTGCGGCCGCCAACTTTACCCTGTTGTTTGGCCGCGGCGAGGCCGGCGTGGGTGCGCTCGAGAGTGAGTTCGCGTTCCATCTGGGCCAGGCTGGCCATCACGTGGAAGAAGAATCGGCCGCTGGTGGTGCTGGTGTCAATGTTGTCGGTCAGGCTTTTGAACTGGATGCCTTGTTCCTGGAGCTCGGCCACCAAGTCGACCAGGTGCTTGACGCTGCGGCCGAGGCGGTCGAGTTTCCAAACGACCAGGGTGTCGCCGGCGCGGAGAATTTCCAGAGCTCGAGCCAGGCCCGGCCGGTCGCCGCGGCTGCCGCTGAGTTGGTCCTCGTAGACCTTTTTGCAACCCGCTTGTTTGAGGGCTTGTCTTTGGAAGTCCAGGTTCTGATCTTGTGTTGAAACGCGAGCGTACCCGATGTTCACGATGGTTTAGGCCTTTCGGAAGGTATCGCTACCCCTTCGAGCTGGGTCTCTCAAGTCATGCCAACTTCTTGCGCTATTCGCGATTTGCGAATAGAATAGGTTGTGGGCATGAAAGGTCAGGATATTCTAGTTCTCCTTAAGCTGGCAGCCAGAGGAAGTCAGGACTGGAAATATGCCGACCTGGCTAACGAATTGGAGATGAGTGCCTCAGAGGTTCACGCGGCCCTAAAACGTTGCTTGAGTTCAGGCCTCTACAATCCCAACTCGCGTCGGGAAAATCGAGCGTCGCTTCTCGAGTTCTTGACGCACGGCGTTCGTTATGTTTTCCCGGCTCAGCCCGGGCCCATCCGAACGGGTCTTCCTACCAGTTACGCAGCGGAACCTCTTAGCCGAAGGATTCAGTTCGATCCTCACGAGGCTCCCGTCATGCCGCTCTTGCAAGGTCCCTGTCGCGGCCCCGAGATAGTGCCTCTCTATCCGTCTGCTCCAGCGGCAGCCAAGAAAGACGAGGGATTGCACAGGCTACTCGCACTGGTGGACGCTCTGCGGTCTGGACGAGCTCGAGAGCGTAAAATCGCAGGTGAGTTATTGAGTCTGGAGCTAGAGAAACTGGGGTCGCATGAGCAGATTAGCCGTTGAAAGGGTGGCGGTTCTGCTCGCCCCCCTCTTAGACCAGCTCGTTCTCGTTGGCGGTTGTGCAACAGCATTTCTGGTCCCATCTCCGAATGATCGAGGTCTACGGGTCACTGATGACGTGGACTACATCATCCCCGCCTTTTCCTACGCAGAGTTTGCGGATTGGGAGAATCGCCTTCGGGAACTCGGCTTTGCGGAATGCCGTGATGACGGTGTGATTTGCCGCTGGATGATCGGTGAGACACGGGTGGATTTCATGCCGGTCGAGGGTCACCACCTGGGCTTTAACAATCGCTGGTACGGTGAGGCCGTTAGGGAGCCTGAGATCTTTACGTTGGGAAGCGGTGTGCCAGTCAGAGTGGTCAATGTAGCCGTTTTTCTGGCCACCAAGTTCGACGCTTTCGGCGATCGGGGCGGAGGGGACTTCCTCGCAAACTCTGACATCGAAGACATTATGACGGTGCTGGCATTCCGACCCGAAAGCTCCTATTTGATCGCTGCGGCGTCCCCCGAAGTCCGCCAGTATCTTAGCGACCAAGCCAGGCATCTACTAGCGCGAGCCGATCTTCAGGACATCATCGGGGGTTGTTTTGACGCGGCCCACCAGGCGTTAGTGCCGCATGTACACCAAGCTCTCCAGGACATCGGTTTGTTGGCTGACTAGCAAATGACTTGAGCCAGTCTGTCTTCTGCGCTGAGAGGGTCGACCTGGTCGCCGGGCCGACTTCTCTGTAACCGTTGATGACAGGTCCGCTTGGGTCGACCAGGTCAACTCCGGATATTTCAACGTCGGTGACAGGGTCCGTACAAAACTCAAAGCCCCGCTTGCGGCGAGGCTTCTACAACTTGCTGGCGAGTCGCTAAACCGGTGGCGAGGGTGGCCTCACGGCCTTGTGAGCTGCTCCGGGGTCAGCCGGAGACGAACTCTAAAATGGATTCGCCCTTGTTTTCGTCTCACTATGAAGTTTTTGAGGCCGCAAGTTACCGGAATTTTTTCACCGGAGGTGTCGTCCTCGATGGGTTTATCTTAGCGCCCGGTGGAGCGCCGCTGAATGGATAGCTGTCAGATGGCGTCAGTACAACGATCACGGACCGGGCCGTCGGTATTCTTAATTGTCGTCGACCAGGCCGAGCACGTCGTTGAGTTACCGGTTGGGGCGTGTGCCCCAACCGGTAACAACCGCCCGCCGGGGCGGTAATACCGACTAACCGCCGGCCAGGCGCGCGACGGCGGCCGCCAGGTCAGCGGGGGAAGTGTGGGTGTAGACCTGGGTAGAGCTGAGCCGCTTATGACCCAGCGCGACCTGCACGGCCGGGAGAGGAGCGCAGCTGGCCAGCCGAGACGCGAACGTATGGCGGAAAGTATGGGGGGAACAACGGACGTCAAGGTCAGCCCGCTCCCGGTAGCGCTGGATGAGGGCCCGCAGCGAGCGGGTGGGGAGACGGCGGTGGCAGCGAGTAACCAGGAGCGGGGACTCACCCGCCACAGCAAAGCCCCGGGAGCGGTTGAAGTGCACCAGGTCGATGACGGCCTGGCGGGCAGCGGCGTTGAGCGGGACCTGGCGCTGGTGGCCGCCTTTGCCGACCACCTCAACCCATTGGCGGGGGAAGCCGTCCCAGGTCATGACGTGGCCGACGTCTAGAGCCGCGAGCTCGTGGGAGCGCAGGCCCGTGTGGAGAGCGAGGGTGATAAGGGCCCGATCGCGCGCCCCGAAGGGCTCGCGAGGGCGGATGACAGAGAGCAGCTGTTGCTCTTGAGAGGGAAGCAGAATACGCATAGTGGGTCTCCTGACGGTAAGGTAGCGACGGCGACGCGCCCGGGGCAGGAGGCCTGCCCGTAGGAACCGCCTATCGCAACAACATCACCAGCAGGTCGGTCAAGGGCGCGAAGCGGCGGAGCCGCAGATTTTCCGTCCACTAAGATCGCCCGAAAGACCGCAAAAATTATAAAAAATCTGCGGCGGAGCGAACCCTTGACCGACCTGCTACCCTCCCGTTGCGATAGGCGGGGCCGCAGGGCAGGCCGGACCCCGGGAGCCCGCCAGTCGCGCTACCTGGACGGCGGGGGACCCACTGCGGATTCTGCGACCGCGAAAGAGCGGCCCGCTCGAGGTCATCCGTCCCCGAAGCGAAACCGAAGGCGCGCGTGGACCTTCAGCACCCGAGAGCGACACAGGGAACCGAGCACCCACGGGCGACGCTCTGGACGGCGGACACGGAAGGCCGGGGACGGCTGAGCCTGCCGGGTTGAGATGGGAAGGCGGGCGGACGACAGCGCCAGGACCGCCAACGCCGCCCCGCCAGGCCGGGCTCGATCTGGTGCACGGAAACCGCGACTGGGGGTTGCGGCGGCGGGGATGTCCCCGAGCCTGGTCACGAGTGCCACCGCCGGCGCCCCCGCGAGCTGCCGGATCTCAGACAGCGCGAACGGGGCGGGCTGGACCTGGCGCCGCTGTTCCCGCCACTTTACGCCAGAGTTCCCGGGGCGGTGGCCGGCGAGCGCCGATCCGGGTCCTGCAGGGCGCTGGGTCATTGCGGCTCAGGTTCATAAACAGTTGTCAGACAAGTGATCCATTCTGGTTTTGCTTACGCCACAACGTCTTATGCTCTCCAGGACATTTGTCTGACAACTGCGAATCGCCGAGACATGGGACACACATCGGATTGCAACTGCCCTCCCTGCCGCTACCGCCGTGGAGAAGACCTGGGCCAGGCACCTCGCCTGACCGTGCGCCTGCGCCCCGACGTGCGCGAATTTCTACTCGAGAACGCCGAAGGAGCTCGTGGTCTGATCGAGCGCTTGGTGGACCAAGAACGTCAGGCGTGGCCGACCGACCGGGCCCGCATCAAGGAGCTGGAAAAGCAGGTGGCTTTGCTCCAGGAGCAGCTGGCCACCGTCCAAAGCGGCGGCGGTTCGGCCGGTCGGAAGAAACAGTTGTCAGACGACAGTCTAGACGCTGTGGTAGCTCCGCTGGACCGCTATGCAACGCGGTTTCGCGAGAATTTCAGCAAGCACTTCCAGGCCAAAAGCCTGGCTCACCAACTGGGACTGAAGAAGGAAGAACACAGGACCGCACTCGGGTTGGGCTACTGCGGCACGCGGGGCGTGGCCCGAGATGCAGCCGAGCAGAAGGAACTCAAGAAACTGGAGATGTTGGAACGCAACGGCCGGGAGCGCCTGGCCGGCTGCCTGACCGTTCCATTCTTTGCGAGTACAGGAACGCTGTCGGGATTTTGGGGCTGCGCTTTGAAAACGTTGGTGGAGCGCTGCACGGGATCGGGCCAGGGATTGTTAGCCACAGGGCCTCTTGGCGAGGAGTTGGTGCTGGTGGACGGCGTGGTGGAGGCGCTGGCTGCTTTCGCCGCCGGAATCAATGGCGTTCAGGCGGCGGAACTGCTGACGCCGGGCTGGTTACCCGCCTTGCGCCAGGCGGGGGTGCGCAAAGTGTGGCTTGCCTTAAGTCTTCCCGAACAAACGAAAAGAATGGCCGCGGAACTGGCCCGCTTGGGAATGGAGTGCTGGCTAGTGGAGGTCCCCGACGATCGAGAGAGCCGCGTCGATCTGCTGGAGTTCCCTACTGGTTGGAAACTGGCTTTAAAGAAAGCCCGGCGCTACGAGCAAGAGAGGAAAACCGCCCGGAGAAGGTGACCCCGCGTCAGTCTAGTGCCTCACGAAACGGAAATCATTGCACGCTAAGGCGCGACCGCCGACACGCGCACTTGTCAGACAAGTGTAGCGGCCCACGCCGCTCAGACCGCCAACCCTACAACTTGCGCCTGAGCTCTAAAGTATGTTCCGGCCGAAGGCCGGCCACCAGGCTAGAGCTCATGCCGATCGATGTGGGGCGAAGCCCCACCACAGCACCCGTGTTGATTTAGCCGGCCCCCGGGGCGCAGCCCCGGGGCCGGCGCAGCACTCAGCTTTCGTGTAGCACTCTGCCCATTAAAAGCTATCGCTTGGCACCCAATGTTGATTTGGCTTGGGCCACGTTCATTTACCTTTGCGGCAAAGGCGGGCCCAAGCCATCGCTTGGCTTTCAGCCAAGTGCTTTCGCCCATGCTTAAGGTTTGTTCCGGCCGAAGGCCGGCCACCAGTGTTGCGCCCATGGTCTTACGCCTGAGCTTTTGTTGATTCCGGGCGAAGCCCGGCCACTCAGCTACCGCTCATGGTGTCGCGGCAGGACCGGCTATTTGGGGGTCTGGACAAATATGGCTGGGCGGGTCGACGGTTTAGCTACCAGCATAAGAATGTAACTCACAGCCATCAAAGCTATGATCGTGGCTATCACGCACCCAGCTATAACGCCAGCAGCCCGAGGCACCGGCGGGTCGTCAAAGCTCCCCGACTTTTTTTCTGGCTGCACTATGCTCTTTCGACCAATGATCTCGGGGCCAATGTCACCGAACAGCTCATCCATGCAGTGGTAATTCCCCCACTACGAGTGAGCTCCCACCAGAATTCGGAGCTTGTTGATTCCGCGCGAGGCCCCGGCACTCTGTTTGCCCACGATCTCACGCTTGGACTGGCTAGCTGGCTACGGGAAATTTAGAAGTCAAATTCGCGGTCCAAGTTGCTCATCCCATTGCCAGCAAAGTAGGCCTGTAAACTCTCGAGCGTTAACTGAAGCTTAAGTTCCGCTACTTTCTGTGGAAATTCACGGTCGTTTAGCTTTAAAACTACTTCCAATACATAGTCGCCGGGTAGCCATGGCGAGGGAAAAACCGTCGGCGAGCGATGTGGAGCGAACGCCACGCACTTCTCCGTAGCTGTTCCGGGAGTGACTGCAAATACCGAGAATCCACTTGCCACGCAAAACTGAAACTGGATATGCTGATAGTATTTTTGCACGTCCACGCAAAACAAGGGGACGTATCTTTTTTCTTCGCCCGGTCCAACAACCTTAATGGCCACCCAATCTACAACTGCCGTTCTGATTCCGCCGTTGACGAATACAAGCGGCAAACAAATCACGACATCTTCCGGCCCTCGCGGAGGGTTAGTTGGCTCTAGGCGAGGGAGCATGACGGTATCCACCAGAACATCGCACTGCATCGCCACAGCTTCCTCGACCGAAGAAGGATACAGAGCCAACAGCCAGACCTTTATAAGGCCTTCAAGCTCTTGCCGAGCAACGTTTACTCCGCTTGTGGAATAGGCTGTGAGCTTTCCTACTAATCCTTGCACAAGCAGTTCACGGACAAGTCTGGGAGGCGGTCTCAAGTATCGCTTTTCCAAGAATGCATCGAGGGCGTGTGCTGCTTGATCCAGTAGATGTGATACAGCCACACTATTTGGTGCAGGGACCTCTACCTTTCCAAACTTAACATCGATGATTCCCTGCGTACAAGGTCCAAACAGTTGGAGTTCATAGCGATCGAAGCCAGGGAGGTCTTCATTTTAGGTGTGGCAATTCGTCAGCGCGTAACCTCCACCGTCGGTATCGGTGTAGGCACCGGTTCGCCGTTCACAAACCTCTGACCCTGCCAAACCGCGACCAGCTTCTCTGGGTCGTTTAGCTTTCGAAAGCGCTTCTCCGCGACCAGCAGGAGTTTCCAGAGCAGGACCGTTGCCTTCTCGACGTTTCGAAAGCGTTTGGCAGCGGCCGTTCTTAACCGCGCGGAAGCAAACGGGCTCTCAATAATATTGGTGGTTCGCAAGTGCTTCCAGTGGGTGCTGGGGAAGTCGTAAAAGGCAACCATGCGCTCCCAATCTCTGTTGAGAGTGTCGGTAGCCTTCGGATGTTCTTTGGAAAACTTGGCCAGGAAGGCATCGCGACCGGCCTCAGCCTTTTCTCGGGACGGAGCATAGACGATTTCGCGGAGCATTTCCTTACCCGCAGCCTGCAATTTGCGCGGAAGGCGGTCCAGGACATTGACCATCTTGTGATTCCAACATCGCTGCTCGGAGGCAGTTGGCCACACTTCAGCGAGGGCCGCCCAGAAAGACGCCAATCCGTCCGCCACGCATAGTTTGGGCGCTTTCATGCCGCGTCGATCCAGGTCCAGCAGCACCTCGAGCCACGACTCCTTAGACTCGCGATAACCCGACGAAACAGCCAATAGCTTCTTGTCGCCGTGAATGTTGGCCCCGATAATGACCAACAGGGCAGCCTTTTCCTTTTCCAGCCCTGCCTTCACGTATATGCCGTCGGCCCAGAGGTAGACGATCGTTTCGTCGGCTAAGCTGGCCTTGCTCCAAGCCTTCATCTCGAACGACCACTTGGCTCTAAGTCTGTCGATGGAGTTGCGTGACAAGGGGGCCGAATCGCCGAGCAAGCCCCTTAATGCCAGCTCGAAGTCACCCTTGGCCAGGCCGTGGAGGTAAAGCTCGGGCAGAAGATTCGAGACTTCCTGTGAGTTACGAGCAAACAGGGGCAAGATCTTGCTCTCAAAAGGCTCATTGGTGTCCCGAACTCTTGGCCTACGCACAACGATCGTGCCACAGGACAACCCGAGCCGACGCTCCTTTCCGTGCCCGTTACGCCGGCCGGGCCGACCGTCCAGAGTCTGTTCGCGCGAATAGGACTCGCGCCCAAGGAAATCCTTGAGTTCCTCCTCGAGGACGGACTGAAGCATTCCTTGGATACTGTGACGCACCCACCGTTCCAGGGTTTCGTATACGGGGCTGGACTGAGAAGGGCTCTGAGGGGTATGGTTTGGCATGGCGGTTCTTTCCAATCTGTCGATTCGTACTCAACAGGTGGAGAGATCGCCTTTTTGAATTGCCACACCTTTAGGGAAGACCTCAAGCCAGGAGCCTTTTCTTCTAAGTCCTTTGCCCAAGCTTTGACTTTTGGCTTAGTTATTTGATTCTTAGAGGATTTTACTTGAACCGCCAACTTATAATCAGGACCGACCCAGCGAATGTCGACCTTCTCAGACTTGTCATCGCCTGGTTCGAGGCTCACCGTTTCCCAAGAATCCAAATCCAGGCTCTTGAGAAGGCAACAGAGGGTTTGCACTAGATACCCTCTTATTCCTGAAGCTCCGCTCATTTCAGCTCCTTTCCCCGCGCCCTGAAGGCAGTTACAACGTTCCATGTGAAACAGAACTCAGGTGTCATCTGTTTTACCTTTCGGGTTCAAACGCCGGCGGAGCGGTCGACAACTGCGGTAGCGCAGGGCCTTCTTCTTAGGAATCACCACGGTCTCGCCTGTCTTCGGATGAACGGTGGTGTGCTTGGGCCGAACGTGCACGGCGAAGACGCCCAGCGCGGGGATCTCGATGCGTTGCTCTTTGACCAGGTCGTTGGTCAGCACTTCGTAGTAACGCTTGATGAGCCGATAGACCCGAGTGACGGGCATTTCGAACTCCTCGGCCAGGAGGGCAAGTAGTTGTTTTTGAGTGTGCATGCCGCGAAGATTCCCGGCGCCAGCGCGGAAGCCTCGCGGATGGATGCTAGCGATAAGCCTCGGCGCGAAAACCTACCCTGGTATGAAACCGAAGCGAAGGTTCTGAGGAAGCTCAAAGCCGATCTTGGCGAGGAATCCAAAGCCTGGAAGTGGCTCCAAAGATCGGTCCACTGGGATTCTCCAGATTTGAAGACGGCCACAACGGAACAAGTCGTCGCTGAGTTTCCCTCCACCGCTAAGGGTCAGTTGATCAATGACGCCCGTTTGCTGCGGACCATGGTGTGGCAGAGCTGGATCAAAATCCAAGCAAAACTCATGCTAGCAATTGACGGCAATCTCCGCTCTTTTTGGTATCAGGTGGTGAAGCCGTTCTATCGACGTCACAATCTGCTAGAACATGGTCGCAGCCCCCTGAAGAGCACGGGAGACGCTACCGCCGATGCAATGAACGGAGCGCTGGCGGACTTCGTCTCGCGGCGAATCTTCGAGTATGGAGGCGCCTTCCAGTTTTACTCGGCCGACGTCTTCTGGCAGCGTGGCAAGGACCAGCCGCGCATCTTGCTGTTCTTCGAGAAGCGAGGCATGTACGAACTCTGTAAATGGGCCTACAAAAACATCGCCAGGATTTCCTATATGGCTTCGCGTGGGCAGCCGTCGTTTCTTGAACTGGAGAAGTTCGCTAAGGACTTTGCCGACGGCCGCGTAGGCACGTTCATCGTGGGTGGCTTTCCCGACTGGGACCCATTCGGCTGGAAGATTATGGAAGAGTTAGACGCGAAGTTGCGCTTTCTGGGCGAACGCGTCGCGCGGGACAAGAAGACCGGCGAATGGATTCAGTTCAAGGTCAAAACCTACATGCTGACCGCTGCAAAGCTATTCAGCGAAGAAGACATCGCCAGCGGTGACGACCTCACTTTCTGGCCACAGTCCTTTCAGTCCATGATCAAGGATTGGGTTGAAAAGGGTGGCGGCGTCAACGGCAAGCCGATCGCTCTAAGCATAGACGCCATCCCTCCCCCCAAGATGAAGGTGCAGATGGAACGCTTTGTGGAGTATGCCCAGGGCGGTCAGATGGACAGCAAGTATGTCCGCATCAAGCCGATAGATACCCGTTCTATAAGGCATACTTTTCAGGACTTCAGCCTGGATAACGATAGGTATCGTATACACCCACGACACCTCGAACCATCCATCCTTATAGATGATACCTATGATATATAGAGACGGATTTTTTTTCGAAATATTGATTTTTTAGTTCTGTAGCAGATAGGTATCGTATACAGGTTGGGTCTTCCACCCCCGTGGTAGCTTTTCTAGGGCCCTATACGATAGGTATCGTGCATAAAACCAAAAAAGCTACCCATACAGGGGTCTTTGCCGCCGCCTTCCTGTACAGCTTTATTCCGTTCTGCCAGCTCGTGGGCTTCAGCCTCGGCCAGCAGCCGTTGTTGCTGCTGCCTTTTCTCTTCCTCTAGGGCTCTTTGTTCTTGTTCTTGAGCGGCCCGCTGGGCTCGCTTCGCCTCTTTCTGGCGATGCAGTAAGGTCAGCCCACCCAGACAAAAAAAGGAACCCACGGAAAGACTGAGGAGCCAGTGCTCTTTAATGGTTACCCAAGGACCGGAAGGAGCCAGGGTCAGAGGCTTGCCGTCCCGGTCGCGAACAACAACTCCCTCTGAGATTCGGTCCCACTCGACGTTTTCCAGAGGCAAGGTTCGGTAGTCCTTTAGACTGAAGAGCAGAGTTCTGGAGCGAGACTGAGAGTCTGGATCGTGAAAATCATCCCACTCGAGACGAATCTCCTTGTCGGTGGTTCCTAAAATCTTGGGCGCGCTGCCAAGACGCTCCAAGGCCACTTGGCAGCCTGGCGGGGAAGTTTCGAAGCGCACGGTTTTGTATTTTTCCGGCTGCGCAAGAGCATGGGCGGCGAGCAAGCCGCTCAGCGCAACCGAAGCAAGGATTGGTCTCATGGCAGCCACAAGTTTGAGTAAAGCTCTTCCATATCAGGATCGAGCTCCCGTCTTTTGGGGTTCAGGCTGCGAACGAAAGCCGCCATCAGAAACGCTTCAAGGTCGACATCGCCAGCTAGAACTTTGGCGTAGAGGCAACGGAATAGAGCCTTCAGCTCCTTCTCTGTAGCGATCTCGGCATCCGTCTTCGTTTTTGGCTGAACTCGGCTCGTTACTTTTGCCTCCAGGCTTTTACGAAATTCGGAGTAGCGGTTAATGGCGTTAACGATCAGATTTTGAGTCGGCTCAATCAGGCCCAAGTCCAAGCGCGAGTAGGGAACGTCGATTTTTTCCCAGTCTAACCATAGCTCCCAGGCTCTTTCCCAGCTGATATGCTTGGAGCGGATGCCGATACGGTAGGTATTGAGCGTTTCGACTCGAACCTGGGATAGTTGTTCGAGGGAGCGCGTAACCCGAGGCTTGACAATATACTTGTCCCAAAGCTTCTGAAAGAGGCTCCGACGCTTGCCCGCCCCGCGAATTTGCTCAATGGACTTGAGGAGTGTACTAACATCAAAAGGCTTGTAAAGGTAGTCGTCCACGTGGATCTGAAAAGCTCGTAGGGGGGCTTCGTCATCGGCGTAACCGGTCATAACGATGCACTTGAGATTGGGTTTGCGCTTCTTGAGAAGAACCAACGCACCGAGCCCGTCCACTGCCGTGTCATCGATGCTGCCGGCCATTCGCACATCGGAAATGACGATGTCGAAGTTGTGTTGCTCTGCTTTCACGACCGCTTCGGCCGCATTGACAGCCCCTTGAACCCGAAAATCCGACGAATCCAGGACATCGAGCAGAAGCTCGCGTAATTCCTCGTCGTCTTCAAGGACCAGAATGAAGTCTAGTTCTTTGAGTTCGGCCTGCATGGAAGCTTTTTGGGGAGATGGAAAGTGAATACCTTCTCAGGCAGAAGACCTACAGGTGAAAGATGTTCTTGGGAAGAGGCGGTCTCGTAGCTGGGTCAGTTCCAAAGCTTCTCAGCGAATGAGCAAAGCCTTAGGCAAGGTGGCTTCCGAAGAAACCAAGGTAGTTGGGCAAAAGCTCGAGGTATTCGTCGACGAGAAAGTCGTTTCCGATCAGGCTAAGACAAGCTGGGGAAGTGCGCATTGGAGCACTTTTCAGCGGTCACTGTATCTCAGGCAACTGGCCACTCTTTATGAAAGTGGCCACCCTTTGGAGCGCTCCATGCTTCATCTGGCCGGCTCAGCTGATCAGCAAGCATTGTATGAGCGCCTGAAGGAAATGGCCATGAGTGTCCAGCGCGGGATTTCGTTTGCGCGTGCTGTTGAAAACTCGAAGCTCTTTGCCGCAGTGCAAGTGGGTATTTTGGAGGCTGGCGAGTCCTCTGGAAGACTGGCAGAAAGCTTGAACTGGCTGGCTCGGGCGGAGCAAGCAGAGAGCGAATATCGCAAGGCTCTGAAGTCTCGTCTGACTTATCCCGTTTTCGTGGTGCTGTTTGCCTGGCTTGGCTCGGCCCTGTTTATTGCGGTTCTTGCTTCGGTGGTTAAGACGGTGGCAGAAAGTCTCCCCATGGGGGCCTTTCAGTTTCGCGGTTTTTCGGCTTTGCTGCTTCATCCGCTGGCTCCCTGGCTCATTCTGGTGGTGCCTCCCGTTTTTCTGCTGATCGTTTGGAACGCTCGAAGGGCGTTGTGGCGAGTTAAGCTGCCAGCCACACTTCGCTTCCTGGTAGAGACCCCCAAACAGATTTGGGTAGGACGAGTGCTGGCTCAGCTGATGGAGTCGGGATTTCCCATAACTCAAAGCCTATCGCTAGCCGGGAAAGTGGCTTATCCAGAGGAGTTTAAGGCGGCCCTGGCGTCTTTGGAGCAGGGTAAACCGTTGCAGGATAGCCTGCCGCTAGTTCTCCCCCGGCTATTGATCGATATGACAGCGGTGGGCGAGGAGGTTGGTGCGACGGCCAAACTCATGTTCTGCGCTTGCGACGTGCTGGAAGTATCATGGACCTCTGCGATGGACAGTATTATGGCACTCGTAGAGCCCGTGCTTCTTGTCCTGATTGTTGTGCTCGCTTGCGCCGTGGTCATCCCGCTGTTGGAGCCATTGTCCAGCTTTCTCGACTTTATTTGAGGTCGGCGCTGAGAGTGAAGAGAAACGGACTCGGCCTGCTCTGAGGTGGTGAGTAAGTGAAATGCCAAAGTTGAGAGGGTTTCGACCAAATTTGGCCTTGTACAAACTGGCATAGAACGACTTCTTCCCCTGGAGGGAAAGAGGTCATTTCGTCTTCGGAAAAATGGAGAGGCTCCTGGCCGGTTAGACGTAGTGAGCCATCTGGCCATTGGAGGCCCGGATAGCTTTGCCAGGTGAGGGTCTGCGCCTGACTATGATAGCGGTAAACTTGCGCGACTTTCTCCCAGGTCTCTTGTCCGCTGAGAGGTTCGGTGCGTCGGACCAACGCCAGCGTCCAATCCCGGTTCTGAGAGAAAAAGCTTAATCCCTTGGGGCCAGCTAAGCAGGCGTCTGCGTGAATTCGGGAGAGAGTCCGCTCCAGTGCCGGCGTAGCGCCGATGCCAAGAAAAAGCCTGCTGGAAGAGACGATCAGAGGCAGAAGGAAGCGCACGATCAGCATCGTTAACAAAGATAGAATGGCCAGTAAAGCTAGAATTTCCAACAGAGTCATGGCCCGCCGTCTCATCTTTGACCGACTTCTGCAAAAAAAGCTTTGCGCCTGGAAGAACGAAGGTAAGCAGCAGAATGGTTAAGCGACGAGCACTTTTGCGTGGTTCCCTGCTGCTCGAGGGCCTGATCTCGATTGGCATTGCCTTTATGGTCGGATTTTCGCTTATTGGTTTGCTGGTGAAGGCTCAACAATTCTTGCCCTATGGGGAACAAGAGAGCCAGGCTCTCGAAATTACCCAGTTTGCCGTCCAGCAAATGCGTCAGAATCCAGCAAACAATCAAGGAGAAGTCAGAGTTGAAGATCAGCTTTTTGAATGGAAGGGGGCGGTCCGACAGAAGGCAGGTTACCAAACGTTCGATATACTTGTGTGGTGGAAAGATCGTCGCCAACGCAATGTAGTGATTCAACACGAGATCTACGTGCGAGACAGTCCGTGAAACGAGGGTTCTCTCTCGCCTCTGTGCTGATGCTCGCCGCCCTGGCTTTTGCGACCGTTTCTGCCGTCGTTTTTTGCATCCTGAAGCTACAGCGCTACGAGACGCATTCACGCCAACGCCGGCAAGCGGAGATCTATGCACAAAACGCCTTGGAAGAGACCATTGCCCAACTGGTAGAGAATCCTAAATTCCGAAGCAATGTGACCGTAGCAAACTCGCCTGGTCACCCCGAGAATGCACAAGGCCTGGTCACCTTTGACCAGGGACAAGCCTGGAAGTCCGTCAATCATTTTGAGGAAGCTGGGGATGAGGATGTGCCGGAAAAGACGGCGCATCTTTGGGCTCTTGGCCGGTTCGGCGGAGCTGAGGTGAAAATTGAGGCAGCGCTGGCCATGCCGGCTTTTCCCTTTGCGGTGGCCAGCTCCGGACCGATTCGCACCAGCGGAGCTTTCTTCGCCGGTACCATCGACAACCCAGACCACGCCGATGTTCCAATAGATTCGCCTGACATTTTGAAATACTTGAAACAGGCGTCGCTGCTGTCCAATGGTGATTCTTTAGCGTTGTCGGGAAATCCCGTGCATGTGACGGGGGATCTGGTTTGTGCTGGCTTGGTGGACCTGGGGAGCGGCGTGAAGGTGGATGGGCAGATTCGCAGCCACGCCTCGAAGAAGCCGATCCCGGATCTAGATTTTGCCAAGTTTGATACGGCCGGTAAGCCTTTGCTTTTGCAATTGGCCCCGGGGTCGTTACGCCGAAACGAGCCCATCAAGGGGTATGCGCGGTGCGATGGGGACCTGGTGGTGGAGGGGGACCTGGCCCTGGAGGAAGCCATCCTGTATGTCGATGGCTCTCTGACGGTGCGTGGCCGCTTGTCCGGGAAAGGCGCCCTTTTCGCCACCGGCAAAGTGGTGTTGGAAACCACGGCCTTGGGGGCTTTGGATCAGCTGGCTCTGATCTCGGGCGGCGATATGACGGTGCTGGGGCGACCCGGCCAGCGCTCCAAGCTGGTGGGGCTTTTGGCGTCCAAGGGCAATTTGCGTCTTTCGGATCTGACCGTGGTGGGGGCGGTGGTGTGCGCCGGCTCCGAGGACCGCGAACTCTCGATGGACAACGTGAATGTGCTGGGCAATGGCGCCGGCTTGCAGTTTGAATTTGCCATGGGGTGGGGCTCGGCGAGGACGAGTTATCCAGTTACCTTGTCGGTTCGGTATGGCGGCGGAACGGCTACCGTGCGTCTTGCCAAGGTGGACGATGGCCATGGAGGCAAGCGCGAGGCTTTGCCGGCGGATTTTGTAGGCCGCTATGATGCTGCCCATCCCGAGGCTGCACTGCTCACAGAATCCGACTTCGAGGTCGTTCTCGAGGATGGATCGATTCAAACTTTGGCGGCGGCCGGTATTTCGCTTACTCTTGACGAACTGCAAGCACAGCTTGTTGGCAACTTGAATGCAGCTGCGGTGAACGCGGCCAGCACCTCAGGCAACGCCTACTTTGGTCAGGGTAAGCTGTCCCTCGATCTGAACAAATTTCTTCGGGTAGGTGACACCCTGCAGGTGGTCTACCGCCGAATCCACTGAGGATTCTGGCCTGGAGAGGGGGCATGGCGTCGCTCGCGCTACAACGTAGGTCAGCCCCGCCCCCGCCCCTCTCCAGACTAGGGTGCGGGGCAGGGGCCGTCCACCAGAGCGGTGTTCGTGAAAGCCCCTGTGTTGCGGGAGGTTACAGTTGCTAAATCCTCCATCGTCGCTCCAACGTTGCCGATAACATAAGTATTGGCTGTATTGCCATTCAGGGCGAGCCTGAGGGCGGCACTGCCATTGTTACTAGCTGTAAAACTGGACCCAGGACCACCCAGATTGTTTCCAGACATGGTGTTGTTGTTGAAGCGCGCCGCGCATACAGAAACCCCCTGGCTGTCGAGGAAGACGCCATTAGAAGTGCAGCCGGTGATGACGTTGTCTTTCACAGAGGCGGTGACGTTGCAAGTGTTTTGCACGAGGATGTCCAGGCCGCGCAAGGCGGTGCCACCGCCGTTGACGGTGTTGTTGGTCATGGTCAAGGTCATGTTGGTGGCAGTGGATGCACCGGTGATTAATACCCCAACATCTCGGCCATTGTTGAAGGTATTGTTGCGCACATTGAGAGTCTGTATGCTGGTTCCGCCTGCCGTCAGATTGCCGACAATCTCGGCGCGGCAATTGGTAAACGTACAATTCTGCACGGTCCAGTCCAGGGTTCCGGTGGAACAGGTGGCGTCCAGCGCGCCCAAGTTGGCATCGGCGAAGCGAGAGTTGGAAATGGTCCACGTTCCGGTGGCGTTGCCCAAGAAGGCGGCCTTGTTGCCGGTGGTGGTCACGTTCAGGGAGGTCAGGGTGCCGGAGCTGGCGTTGGTGGCGTTGATGGCTGCCGGTGCGGTGGCCTGGAAGTTGAGTGCCGCCAGGCGGTTACCACTGCTTAAGAAGACAGGTCCAGTTAGCACCGGTGGATTGGCCGGGTCCTGACCCTGGATGCCTTGATTGGCGCTAAGGTTCACGGGCGTGTTCAAATTGGTAGAAGTGCCATCGCCGCGGAAGACGACGATCTGGGCGCCGTTCACACCGGTAGCGGCCGTGACCGCTGCAGCCAGGGTATTAAAAGGATTGCTCTGGGTGCCCGTTCCGCCAGCCGGAGCGTCATTTTTGACGAAGAGGCCCCGAGCCTGAACGTTCACCGTGACGGTGGCCGTTGATGAGCCCGCCGAGTTGCTCAGAGTATACGTGAAGGTGTCATTGACGTTGGCGGCGTTGAGTGGAGGCGTGTAGGTCAATTGACCGGCATTGCTAATCGAGACGGTTCCACCAGAGTTGCTCGGATTTTGAAAGGCGCTGACGGTGGCGCCGTTGAGAGTGTCGTTAGCGGTGACTGAGCCGGTGAGAACGGAATTGCCCAGCGTCGTGAAAGAATCGGCGACGGCGGTGGGGGCGGTCACAATCGGGGTGGGATTGGGGAAAGGCCCGATGGGAAAGCTGTTGTCGTCGCTGCCGCAGCCCATTACAAAGAGAGCAGCGCTAAGGGTGAGGGCTTTGGTTATAAGACGCATGGGGGGGTCCTCTCGGCCGAGTAATCTGGTCGCTCTTCGTACTTTTTCAGAAGATCCTCTTGACCGTAGTCTCTTGACAGTGGGCGCTTACCGAGACTCATCAGAGGTTTTCTCCTTCAGCAAAATCTGGTCGATCGCCTGGATGGCGTCGCTCATCTGGTGGAAACGCTCAGCGGGGGAGGGCCTGGTGAGCCGGCAGATGCAGGGGGTGAGTTCTTTGAAAAAGGGAGTATGTAACTGAAGCCAGCTGGCTTCGTCGCTGGTATGGAGAAGAAGAGGCTGATACCAGGCTTTTCTGGATGGTCCTCCGAGAACTTGAGCAAAGATACGCCCTAACGGTGGCTGATCAGAAGCGGCTAGAGGTCGTTCTACCGTCGCGAAAGCGATTTCGTTGGGGATCGCAAAGAGCTCGTTCAGGTGCTGTTTCTTGTGCCGTCTTGAATTTTCAATATGCTGCAAACTCTTGTCAGGGTTGAAGTGAGAGACCTGCGCCTCGCCGTCCGCCGATACTTCAATAGATCTGATGTCAAAGGAACCTGAGACGATGCCCTGCCGGTGATAAAGGCGGTAGGCAGTTGTAGCCCCCCCTCTGATTTGACCCGTTGGGCTTGATTTGGTTCAAGATCCAATGATGATGGGCGCAAAAACACCGTGACCGGG
>JALHNH010000077.1 GCA_022843625.1 Bryobacter sp.
CGAGGAGGAGTTTCAGCATGATTCAATCTCGATGAGGCAAGAGTAGAAGGTGGCGCCGTCGCCCAGATCGGTGAGGCGCTGGCTGGTAAGGGCGTTGATGCCGAGGCCGTTATTGGACTTGGATGGCCAGCGGACGCTGGGGGCGCAGACGACCCCGGGTTGGACGTGTTGGGCATCCAGTTTCGCGATCGCCTCAACGGCACCACGATCGTTGAAGAGTCGGATGGGAGTATTGTCGGCGATATTGCGCTTTTGGGCGTCTTCAGGGTGGAGGATCACCTTGGATGTCTCCTCATCGACGTCGGGACGATTGCCAAAGGTGGAGTTCATCGAGTCGTGACTTTTCCAGGAGATCAGCTCCAGGGGGAACTGCTTTGAGTTCCCTGCCCCGAAGCGGGACTCGACGGGTGGATCATAGGCAAGAGCCTGGCCACCAGAGATGAATTGTGTGTGACTGGTAGGGAATTTGCCATCTTTGAAGGGCAGGAATTCTCCAGAGGGCGCGCCCAGGTTGAGGCGGATAGCATGTTGCTGGTCGAGGAGTTCGAGGGTGATGCCTTCGAGATAGGAGGAGCCAGAGTTGAGAGTCTGGCGGATCATTTCGTCTTCTGTGTCGTCAAAGCAGGGGTCGGTGAGGCCCATGGCCTTGGCCAGTGTACGGAAAACTTCGACGTTTGTTTTGCATTCCCCAGGTGGGGCGAGAGCGGGCCGGGCGAGCTGGACGTAATAGTGACCGTAGGCGAGGTAAAGGTCTGTATGTTCGAGGAATGTGGTGCTGGGCAGGACGATATCGGCGCGGAGGGCGGTATCGGTCATGAACTGTTCGAGCACGACGGTGAAAAGGTCTTCGCGCTCCAGGCCGCGGTGGACCTTTACCTGGTCCGGCGCGATGGCGGCCGGGTTTGAGTTGTAGTTGATGAAGGCCTTGACGGGCGGATCATTGAGCGTGGTGAGGGCATCGCCAAGCTGGGTCATGTTGATGAGGCGCGTGGGATGGGGCTGAAGATCTGGCCGTTCCAGCGCGGTACGGTTGAAGGCAAAACCAGCGGAGGTAGACATATTGACGCCGCCGCCGATGTGCTGAAACTGGCCGGTAAGAGCGGCAAGCGAGACGATGGCCTGGACGGCGCGGCCGCCACGATCAGAACGCTGGACGCCATAGTTGACGCGGATGACAGCGGGGTGGGTAGTGGCAAGATCCCGGGCGAGACTTTCGATGGTTTCAGCGGAGACACCGGTGAGCTGTGCAGCACGAGCGGGCGGCATGGTGGAGGCAACTTGCCGGTACTCGTCGAGGTCGTGGATGTGTTGGGTGTAGGTTGTGTCTTCGAGATGATCCCGGAAGATGACGTGGGCCAGGGCGAGCGCAAGGGCGAGATCTGTACCGGGGTTGATAGGAATGTGCTGGTCAGCGAGAGCAGCGGTTTTAGTTCGGATCGGGTCGATTACGATGAAGCGGGCCCCATTGCGGCGGGCCTGGACGATGAAGGGCCAGAGGTGGACGTTGGTGGTGAGGACGTTGGCACCCCAGGCGAGGATAAGCTTGCTGTGCGGGAATTGTTCGGGTTCTGTGCCGAGCCGCGTGTTCATGGAGGCCATGAGAGCAGCGGCGCCGGCTGAGGCGCAGATGGTACGGTCCAGACGCGAAGCACCGAGGGCGTGAAAGAAGCGACGGTCCATGCCAGAGCCGTTAAGAAGGCCCATAGTGCCAGCGTAAGAATACGGCAGGATGGACTGGGCGCCGTGTTCGGCGGCGATCGACTTCAGTCTAGTGGTGATCGTGTCGATGGCTTCCGGCCAGGAGATACGGCGGAACTGGCCAGAACCTTTGGGGCCAGTGCGGGCGAGTGGGTAGAGGAGGCGGTCGGGGTTGTATTCGCGGTCGAGGTATTTGGCGACTTTACCGCAGAGGAAGCCCTGCGTGATGGGGTGGTTGGGGTCGCCTTTGAGGCGGGTAGCGTGGCCAGTTGGGTCAACCTGAACGAGGAGTGCGCAGGCGTCCGGACAGTCTAATGCACAGACGGAGTGGCGCCAGGTGGTAGACATGAAGTTAGGGTAGCAGGAATGTGGAAAAAAATCGCAATATGACGGGTTTATTGGCCTGTATGTTATTGATTGTTTGGCGGTTAGCCTTGAGTCGGGTTTGAACCTCATATACGAAATTTCTTGTTTGATGGCAGCGGCAGGCGGGGCTGATTTTGAGGGTTCAAAATGAGGATTAAGATCGTACATACTAGCCCACCTAAGAGGTTTTTTTGAGGATGAGCGTGAGACGCCATCCGAGTGAGTTTTAGCATGGCGGGGTAGCGGGATTTTGCGGCACAACGGTTTTGCCCAATTCTGATGGGCCTGAAAATATTTTCGTTTCGTGTGAATGAGAAACCCGGGAGGGTTTTGCATCTCCCGGGCTGAATCAGAGAATTCCAGCTTGTCTGAGGGCAATAACCTTCGGTGGCAAGCTAGATTGCGATGGCCTTCGCCAAATATTGGGGGTCGAAGTCCACGCCAAGGCCAGGACCTTTGGGTACAGGGATCTTGCCATTCTTAATATTGAATTGCGGCGACGACCAAGATTCAGGTTTTTCGTCACCGCGATGCACAAACTCCATATGAGTTCCAATGTTTGGGACGGCAGCAGCGAAGTGAAGGAGATTAACGGCAGTCGATCCAGTTTGGGTATTGTGGGGAACGATCGTCATGTTCTTCTTGCGGGCTATCCGAGCCACGCGAAGCGCCCGGCAGAATCCGCCAACATAGTTGATGTCAGGCTGGACGATATCAGCTACGTTGTTCTCGACAATCCATTTGAAGCGCCACAAACTGGCATCCTGCTCACCAATGGCAATCGGGATCTTCAAAGCATCAGCAACTTCCCTGGTCTCACTGAGCTCTTCAAAGGGACAAGGTTCTTCGTAGAAATTGCACCCGAGATCCTGCATCAACTTGCCCACCTCGATTGCCTTGGCTGCGTTATAAGATCCGTTGGCGTCTGCGTTGATGATCACTGCATCGCCCAGTCGCTTGCGTGCCAGCCTGAGCATTGTTTCCGTACGGCCCGGGTAGGCATCGACGTTTCTGCTCATTCGACCACCAATCTTGAATTTGACAGCTTTGGTGCCGGTTTCGGCGACACCACGAACGTAGATATCCACTTCCTGCTCTGCGGTAGTTTCACGGATAGAGCCGCTGAGGTATACAGGAATTTCTTCGCGCAGTGCACCTCCCAACAAGTCGGCCAGACGTTTTTTAGAGACGCGTCCCAACAGATCAAGGGCACTTTGCTCTGCGTATGCCACCGGGCACCAAAAGGCAATTCCCGCGAGTTTATAATTCTTCGTAAAGATCTCATCGACAATCGCTTCGATGTCCCGGGCATCGCGGCCAATCAAGGCAGGTGCGACCAGGTTCTTGAAGATGGGCACGAATTCCGTCATTTGCTTGGTGCGGCAAATACCGGCAACTCCATCGGTGGACGTGGTTCGCACGAAGTAGTTTGACCCGGCCTTGAGAAGTTCCACTGAAGCGATCTTGACCGGTGAAGTTACAAATTTCCGGAGGTTCAATACTGGCTCCTCGAACCAGGGGATGACTCGTTGCTCAGGTGTTGGCGCAGCGGCTAGAGCGGCTGCTGTCGAAGTTGTCAGAAATTGACGACGAAACATCATTGAATCTCCTTGAGGGTTGTTGGCAATTTTATTGCCCCAGTTCATGACATGTATTGCAGGCGACACTTGCTTTGTGTTCTTTGTGGCAAGCAACGCAGGACGCCATGGTTGTAGGCCGAAAGACCTGGATATTGTCCATCTTCATTACTTCGCCATGACAGGAAGCGCATCCGATTTTTGATTCCGAGTGCCTGCCATGGGAGAAGGAGACAAACTCCTTCAGCGCGTAGACGCGCGCAGCTGGAATTTCCCGTTGAGACATATCTACGTGGCAAGTGCGGCATTTTTGGATTTCAGGAAAGGAGGCCGACTCTTCCTTCTCAGCGGTGGCATGACAGGCGGTGCATTTCATTTTCAGAGGCGAGTGGCGCTGATGGGAAAACGCTTCTCCACGGGAAGGAGGAGCCTGCGATGTTTGAAATCCGAAGAGAGCCGCCAAGGCGGTAAAAAGAATGAAATAGTTCATTGCAGTGTGAAAGCAATCAAATAATCGGCGAACGTATCGTTGTACTTATTGCCGCCGCCAGCGGCAATGACCACAAATTGCTTCCCTGATTTGGAGCCTCTGAAAGTCATGGGTGTGGCATGAGCGCTTGCGGGCAATCTATAAGTCCAGATCTCCTTACCCGTATCTTTGTCGAAGGCGCGGAAACGGCTGTCATCTGTCGCTCCGATGAATACAAGACCGCCAGCGGTAACCATAGACCCGCCGATGTTGGATGTGCCAGTTGGCGGAATACCACGAGCAATCAATTCATCGACAACGCCGAGAGTAACTCGCCATCGGAACTCGCCGGTGTCGAGATCGATTGCGGTGAGTTGGCCCCAGGGCGGTGCCTGGCAGGGGTAACGTTTTTCGTCCCAAAACCGAGAGTATTGGGTGGGAGCGCCGGCCGAGCGATAGGGAATACTCGATCCCGCCCGGGCCTTAACCATGTGGCCGACCTGGCCTGCGTCCATGGAGTTCACATAGAGAGTGTGGGTGGTTGGGTCTACGCTGGCACCACCCCAGTTGGCACCACCATTGGTGCCAGGAAACAAAACGGTGCGGGTCAAGCCTATGGGCGTATAGAGCGGGCCAAACTGGGCACCTTCTATTAGCTTTTCGCAGAATGCGCGAGATTCGGGTGTGACGTTCGTGAGTTCTTCCCGTTTGAAACTTTGCCGCGCGAAAGGCGGCGGCTTGACAGGGAATGGTTGGGTTGGGGAAGTGTGTTCGCCGGGAACTACACTTGCTGGAACCGGTCGATCTTCGATATCAAAGAGTGGCTTACCGGTGACGCGGTCAAATAGGAAGGTGAAGCCCATTTTGGTGACTTGAGCCACTGCATCCACCAAGCGGCCATCACGATTGACGCTGGTAAGGATGGGCTGAGCTGGCAAGTCGTAATCCCACAAGTCGTGTTTGACGATCTGATAGTGCCAGATGCGGCGGCCTGTTTTTGCATCCAGAGCCACAAGCGAATCCGAGAAGAGATTGTCGCCCTTGCGGTCTCCACCGAAGCGGTCAGTGGCGGGAGAAGTGAGGGGCAAATAAACAATGCCGCGCTTGGAATCCAAACTGGCTATCGACCACATATTGGCACCACCGCGACCATCGCCAGTAGTGCCTTCCCAAGAGTCACGGCCAAATTCACCTTCTTTTGGGATGACATGGAAGGTCCAGACGAGTTCGCCAGTTCGGGCGTTGTAGGCACGAACATCGCCAAGTGGACTCTTCACTTCAGCATCCGGCACGATCGAACCACAGATAACGAGATCTCCAAAGACGAGGGGTGGAGAGGTCATGCCGTAACCGCGTCCGGAGCCCTGTTTGGTTGTATCCATAACACCGACTCGCAAATCGACGAAACCCTCTGCACCAAAGGCGGGGTCGGGTTTTCCAGTAGCGGCATCGATAGACCAGAGTTGTCCATCAAGAGTCCCGTAAAAGAGCCGCTTCTTTTGGGATTCTGACCAATAGGCGGGCCCACGGTGGGTGTAAAGCATCTGCGGTCTTGTTCGATCCAGCTTGGGATCAAAGGCCCAAAGTTCTTTTCCTGACTCTGCATCGATGGCGATCAAGCGCTGGAGGGCAGAGACGACATAGAGCCGATTTTCAATCATGAGAGGGGTAGCTTCGAAGGCACTTCGAACGGTGTCGTTGGCGTTGCTCATGTCGCCGGTTCGATAAGTCCAGGCAACTTTCAATTGATTCACGTTTCCGCGATGAATCTGGCTGAGTTCGGAGTAGCGAGTACCACCAGGATCCCCGCCATAGCTGGGCCAGTCTTCACGGGCGGAAGATTTGGAGATCTCTGGCTTGATGCGAATTGCTTGCCATGCTGCCGCTTGCAAATAGGAAGCCATTTGTTTATCGATGGTGTAGGAAGTGGAAGCTGCAGATCGGATCTTCAGAAAACGAGGCAAGGCGAGAAAATATGGGTCGCCAGAGCGAGTGAGATCGACTCTTGCACCCCATGAGGCCTTCTCTTCTACACTCAGGTTGGGCCACCACGAATAAGTAAGGGGCAAATTGCGCGGTTGCCTGCCAAGCATTGCGCCGGCAAAGACAGCCAAATTTAGAAAATGACCCAAGGTCCCGGGGTGGGAACGATCTGGCAAGTTCTGAAGTTCGAGTTCGGGATTGCCCTGCCTTGCCAGTTTCCAGGCTGTAGATACTGGAGCATAATAGGTGACGCCGAGGCGTTTGGCGAGGTTGCGGATGCGTCGACGCCCCTCATCATTGAGAGATTCCCGGTTCCATCCCATTTCGTAGAAAACGGCCTTGCCACCTGCCTTGTGAATTGCATCGACATAGATCTCGACGGCTTTTTCCAGGTCTTCCCCCTGATCGCCCATGATGAAGTGTGAAACGACCTGTAAGACCACATAGTCGTAGTGACCATCCCTGATCTTGTCGAGAAAGGTTTGACCTTCGGCGAATCCGTACTCGGGCTTGAAAGAACCGGGTTTCAGATAGACCTGGATGCTATCTCCACTACGCCCGACAATTTCCGACCGATGCCGCTTTCCCGTAGCCTTGGTGAGGAAGTTGGCTAGCTGATTTGGCAAGTCATGATAGTAAACGCTGCTTGATCCTGCCCAGAGCATTCGGATCTCTTTTGGAGGAGCGGCGTAGGCAAAACTGATTGTGGCGTAAAACAGAACCAAGGATAAGACAGCACGACGGATCATAAACTTGATAAAAACTATCATGTGGATTCAACACGAGCGATCTTTTCTGAGTTCTCCGAGCCTCCCCGCGTAAAGACTTAAAAACAGAAGAGTTCCGTGACCAGATTCCATTCCGGCCTGCCTCTTGAGAGTAGACGCTGTCCTGGAAGTCCAATAGACTGTTAGCTCGTATCGCCATTGAACCGAAAATGACAAAAATCCGCACATATCGATTTGGGGTCTTTGAAGTGAACAAGACCGCTATGGAGTTGCGGAAGCGGGGATTGCGACTCAAACTTGCCGGTCAACCGTTTCAGATCCTGCAGTTGCTTCTCGACAAAAAGGGCGAGGTGGTGACCAGAGACGAATTGCGGCACGCCATCTGGCCTGACGAAGCCTGGGGTGATCATGACCAGCGACTGAACAAGGCGATGAACAAGCTGCGTGAAGTTCTTGGTGACACAGCGGACAACCCAAGATACATTGAGACGATTCCCAAGTTGGGCTATCGATTTTTGGTTCCGGTTGAAATCCAAACGATCCCATTGGTTGAGCCCGAAACACTTCCCCAAGTGGTTGCAGCCCCAACGAAGGGTCTCTCATGGCGGTGGGCAGCATCTTTTGTTGCAGTAGGTGGAGTGGCTATTGGGCTGTGGTTGTTTCGCCCCGGTCTGAACCCCTCGACCGAAGAGACACTGGTGTCTCGTCCGCTCACTACTTTTGCAGGATCAGAACACAGCCCCAACTTTTCACCCGACGGCAAGGAGATTGTATTTGTCTGGGGTGGCGAAAAGGGTTCGCGAGAATCCATCCACATCCTGGAGACACGAGCGGGAGGAGCCCGCCGGCTTACGAGTGGTAAAGCTCGCGAATTTGCGCCCAGTTTCTCACCCGATGGAAGGATGATCGCCTTCAAGCGTGAGAGCCCAGAAGGGGGAACATCTCTTTGGGTGTATGAATCAGTATCGAAACAAGAGCGCAAAGTGGCCGGACTCGAGGTCGATGGAAATTCAGGGCACCTAAGCTGGACGCCTGACGGCAAATGGCTCTTGACGGCTGAGCGCAGTTCTGCGGGAAACCTTGGGATTTTCGCCATTTCAATCGCCAATGGTGAGCGCCACCAACTAACGCAAGCCCCAGCTGATTCTATCGGGGATCGGAGTCCGGTGATCTCCCCTTCGGGAAGGCAGCTTGCATTTACCCGGCACACGACTCCAGAGTGGCGTGAAGTCTTTATCGCGGATTTTGAGCCGGCGGCTGTACGATGCCGAGGCGAGTTGAGGCAGGCAACTAGCAAGAAACTGCGCATCGATCAACTGGCCTGGGCTGAGGGAGGTAAAGAACTTTGGTTTTCAGGTGCAACACCATCGGGTGGAGTCAGTCATCTTTCGCGTTTGATTCTTGCCAAACAAGAGGTGCGCGATGTAGCTGGCATGAGAATTGAAGGCAATAGTTTTGCTCTTTCACCTGATGGAAAAGACCTGGCCATCAGTCGTCGAAACACCGAGTCCACCAGCCTGCGCAGGATTGACCTTGTATTGCACAAGAACTCGGAACTGTTGCAATCACAACCGTTGCTAACGTCAACGGCACCTGATTATTCGCCAGATATTGCCGCCGATGGGGAGCAGGTGGTGATGAGTTCGAGCCGGAGTGGAAGCCCTCAACTGTGGCTTTTTCGAGCGAATCAAAATGCGCCGAAACAGTTAACATTTCTTGGCAATGCCTGTGCGAGCGTTCCTCGCTGGTCTCCAGACGGCAAATGGGTGGCCTATGAGTCGCGCCCCGATGGTCAATCGGATCTTTTTACGATAGAAGCCGCCACGGGAAGAATCAACAGAATCACACAAACCCCTCTGCAGGAATCGCGGGCAAACTGGTCACGCGATGGGAAGTGGATCTACTATGGCTGTCGCATTGATGGGCGATTAGAAATTTTCAAGATCCCAGCGCTTGGAGGCGAGGCAACTCGGGTGACAGAAAACGGTGGGGCCTTTGCGGTTGAATCGGTGGACGGGAAGTGGCTCTACTTTACGAGTCCAGAGCCAATTGCGGAAATTCGTCGCAAACCGATAGGGGGAGGTAAAGAGGAGACGCTCGTTACCGGTGCCCTTGGTCGCTCGGCTCTGGCCGTCGGCGAAAATACGATCTACTATCTGAGCACGCCAGATGCTGTTGGAACAACAAGGATCCTAGCATACGGGGCCAAAAAGATCACGACTATTGCCGAGACAAGCAACCCCGTCCATAACGCGATTGCGATTTCTCCAGATGAAAAATGGCTCATCTTTACTGAGCTTCTTCAACCGGAGAGCGATATTCACTTGCTGAGCCGCCAGCGGTAAAGCTTGGAAGTATTTCTCCTTAAGCATTAACTTTTCAATCACTTGGACGGAGACCTACGAGTTATCGACAAGGGATCGCTTAAATTCACATTCACGCAATAGACTTCATCCTGATCAGGCGGTTTGAGCGCCCATTGCAAAGGATTCAGGGAGTCTCCATGTTCGGTAGTCGCAGTCTTCAACTAATGTTGGTTCTTCATGTGGGCTTGGAATGCCTGCCGGCCCAAGTGCTTTACGGCTCGCTGGTGGGTCGAGTAGAAGACTCCTCGAGTGCGTCGGTTGCAGGAGCGACAGTGCGGCTGCAAAGCCGGGATTCTGGAAGCAGTCGAGAGGCAAGCACCAATGAGAGCGGAGAATACAACTTTGCCACTCTAACGCCCGGCATATATGAGGTGACGGTTCAGAAAGATGGTTTCCGTCCGTTACGACAAAGCGATTTGGCGGTGAGCATCAATTCCGTGTCGCGAGCCGATTTCACGATGCAGATTGGTGCGGTTTCGGAATCGGTGGTGGTAGTAGCGGGTTCTCCGGTACTGCAGACGGACCGGGCTGAAGTTCGTGCAGAGATCAACTCAAAGACGTTGGAGAGCCTCCCTGTTTCAGGCGGTCGGAATTATCAACAGATATTCCGTACCATTCCTGGATTTCGTCCCCCTTCAAACACAAACTCCGTACCGACAAACCCATCGCGGTCGCTGACATTCAATGTGAATGGCGTGAGCCGCCGCATCAACAATACGCGCATCGATGGAGCCAGCACGATGACGCTGTTTGAGAACAACTCCGCGCTCATTCCCACACTTGAGGCGATCGATGTGGTGAACGTCGTAACCAATAGTTTTGATGCCGAACAAGGTTTGGCGGGGGGAGCGGCGGTGAATGTCGGCATCAAGAGTGGCAGCAATGCGCTGCACGGTTCTGGTTTTGAATATTACAGCGGTAACAAACTGAAAGCGAAAAATTTCTTTTTGCCCCAAGGGCAGAGGAATCCAAAGCTGGTTTACAACGAATTTGGAGGCACGATTGGGGGTCCGATCGTGAAGGATAAGCTCTTCTATTTTCTCAGCTACGAAGGTACATTTGACCGGCAGTTCGCATCGCGCTTCGGAACTGTTCCGACCATCCTGATGAAGCGAGGCAATATGAGTGAATCGCCGCGACTGATCTACGATCCTACGACGGGAGACGCTACTGGAGCGGGGCGTTCCGCTTTTGCCGGCAACATTATCCCTGCATCCAGGATCAGTCCAATTACAAGAAAACTGAACGATTTGGTTCCAGACCCCAACCAACCAGGGTTTGCCAACAATTTCTTTGCCGCCGGTGGCTATACCTACGACCGCAACAGAATCGATACGAAGGTCAACTATAATGCCTCTTCCAAGCTGACGATGTTCGGGCGCTTCAGCATGATGAAGTGGTCAATGTTGAACCCGGCAATGTTTGGTGCGGCCGGCGGACAGCACATTTCCAACGCCGGGGGTAATCAAGGCAGAGGCTTCGGAAATACCTGGAGCGTAACAGGTGCGGCAACCTACCTGATCACTTCCAATTTGATCGCGGATGCCTACTACGGATATACCAGACCCAATACAAACATAGAGCACGACAGGATCGAAGAGAAGCTTGGGCTAGAGTTTCTCGGAATTCCAGGCACCAACGGGCCGCGCAGAATGGATGGCGGCTGGCCAAGATTCGCCATCGACAACATGAGCATCCTCGGAGTGGGTGATCCCTTTTATCCTTACTACCGCACAGATCCGATGTCCCAGGTTGTATCCAACCTGAATTGGACCAAGGGGAGTCACGAGGTGCGGTTTGGTCTGGACTATGCGACGGGTCAGTTGAACCATCAGCAAGCGCAAGGACCGAACTTTGGACCCCAAGGTGGTTTTGTATTCGGCGGTGGACCAACCGCTCTGCGGGGTGGCGACTCGCCCAACCTGTTCAACAGTTATGGAGCTTTCCTGATTGGCCTTCCGACTCGTGCTGGTAAAACAATTCAAGTACCCGATGTCTACCGGGTGCGAGCACAACAGTATGGCCTCTATGTGCGAGATCGCTGGAATGTAACTCGAAAGCTAACGCTTTCCTATGGGTTGCGCTGGGAATACTTCGGATTTCCGCAGCGTGAAGACCGGGGAGTTGAAGTGTACAATCCCTTGACCGACCTGATCGAAATCTGTGGCGTCGGATCTACTCCCACCAATTGCGGCATTAAAGAAAGCCGGCTTCGATTCACACCGCGCATCGGCATTGCCTGGCGTCCAACAGAAAAAACGGTAGTTCGTGCTGGATATGGAATTACGAACGATCCCTTCCCCTTGGCTGATCACTTCAGGGCGAACTATCCGTTGGTTTTGTTTCAAGACCTCAATTCCCCGAGCACCTTTCTGCCATACGACTCACGCGGGATCGCAGCTGGCCTTCCAGCGGTAGCAGTTCCATCCATCGCATCGGGCAAGGTAAGTGTTCCTCCAACCTTTACTGTCCGCAGCGTGGATAACCCCGTGCCCCGTGGTTATATCCAAAGCTGGAATCTTACGGTACAGCGTCAGGTAGCAGGAGGGATTGTTGCCCAGGCCGGATATGTAGCAACACGAAGCGTTCGACCGATCGGCAGCTTCAATCTGAACGCGGGCCAAGTGATCGGGACAGGTCAAAATGGCCGGCCTCTGTTTCAGCAATTTGGACGAAGTTCTGATGTCAATACTCGTCGCGCCTTCCCTACCGGAACCTACGACTCACTCCAGGCCACGCTTGAGAAACGATTTGCGGCCGGCTTTCAGTTGAACGTTGGATATACCTGGTCAAAGTCGATCAACTACCTGGAAAACAACGACGGTGCCAGCTATGCCGCCACTCAATTCCTCGACAAGAACAAGCGAGTATCGAGCTTTGACATCCCGCATAATCTTCAGATCACCAACGTTTGGGAACTGCCCTTTGGTAAGGGCAAACGTTGGATCTCCAATCGTCTTGGCGGCGTTGTGCTGGGGGGCTGGCAAATCAATAACGTGTTGAGCTTCTTTGGGGGATCGCCGTTCTCGGTGACTGCCGACGGCGCCTCGCTGAATCTACCCGGCTCGGTGCAGACAGCAGACCAGATTCTGGGGTCCGTTCAAAAATTGGGTGGAGTTGGGCGAGGAAATCCTTTCTACAATCCCGATGCCTTTGCGCCAGTTCGTGCAGCCCGCTTCGGGAACACATCCTTGAACATTCTTCGCGGGCCTGGAACGGCAAACTGGGATTTCGGGTTGTTTCGCAAGTTCAAGATCAACGAACGAATCGGCCTCGAATTCCGGGGTGAAGCATTTAACTTCACCAACACTCCGCATTTCGCAACTCCGGGTTCCAATGTGTCAGCGTACAATCCTGCGCTGACAAATCCTCTTACGCGGCTTGGTGGCTATATGGAAATTACAAGTACCGCTAACAATCTTGGCCGCGATGGTTTCGACGAACGGCAATTCCGGGTTGGACTCCGGATGAGTTGGTGAGGAGGCCATCGTCCAGATGCAGTTAGTCACGTTAGTATTTATCGTTTCGTCACTGAAGGCGGCCTCATTTGAGGAATCAGCGAGTGGCTTCCTCAAAAAGCACTGCCTTTCGTGTCATGGCAATTCGATTGCACCTGCAGGCAAGTTGAATTTGGCTCGTTTCAGCAGCGAAGCTCATGTTGAGGCAGATCTCAAAATCTGGGCGAAGGTTCTCGATTTGGTGGAGGCAGAGCAGATGCCCCCGGCCACGATGAAGAAACCCGCGCAAGGCGAGCGGGCGCAATTCACCGGCTGGCTTCAGGCACTGATTGATAAGCCGACTGGCAAGCCCAAAGCAGGGCCACCGGTCAATCGGCGTCTGACACGACTTGAATTCAACAACAGCGTTCGAGACCTGCTAGGGCTAAACGGCGATCTCTTTGCTTTCCCGGAACGCCTACCTTACACAAAGACTTATTTCAAGCCGAGCGGGCGGCGATTCCCCAAGGCTGTCGATGTCGACACCATCGAATACGGCCAACCAATGCCGGTGATGTTGCGTAATAGCAGCCTACTGGGCGAAGGCAGGGCCGAATATGGATTCACGAACTTTTCAAGCAATTTGAACATCTCGCCGATTTTGATGGAACGATACCTCGCCATGGCGAGGGAAATTGCCGAACATTCCGATCTGAGCAGGGAGAGCTCTATCGTGAGACTGCTCTTTTCCGCCTCTACTCGTACCAGTCTGGGTGCTCGGGTTCAACCGTTTTTGGAAGCGGCGTTTCGGCGTCCAGTAGACATTGCCGAATTGAATCGATACCTGCAAGCCTATGATCGCCAAAGGCAGGCGGGACGGTCGCATGAAGTTGGGGTAAGAACTGTGATTCGGGCGGTCTTGTCATCACCCGCATTCCTTCTTCGCATCGAGCAAGGTGAGGCAAGTGGAGCGGTCAAGGACTGGGATCTGGCGTCGCGTTTGTCTTACTTTCTTTGGGCCTCTGCACCGGATGCAGAACTAAGAGAACTGGCTCGTTCGGGGCAGTTGCGCGATTCCGTAATCCGCAACAAACAAGTTGAGCGCATGTTAATTGATCCGCGCATTCGCGAGTTGTCGGAAAGCTTCGCCATCCAGTGGCTTCAACTAAATGAAATGCTGGGCTCCCAGCCTGATGTAGAACGATTCAAACATTTTTATATCTTCGATGCCTTTGGCACCAACAAGGGCAATTTAGGCATGGACATGATCACAGAATCGCTGCTTCTATTCGAGACGATTCTCACTGAAGATCTTAGCGTTATCGATTTCATCGATCCGGGCTTTACCTATTGGAATAGCCGATTGATCCGGCACAACAAGCTTGAGGGAGTCTATGTCAAAGAAATGAAGGAAGCTGCGCAGTTTGGCACGCGCAAGGGGCCATCTCGTTTCTTTCGCCTGAATCTGCCAGACAGGAATCGGGGTGGAATCCTGACGATGGGCGCTGCACTCACGATGAACTCAACACCGATGAGAACGAGTCCGGTATTTCGCGGAGCCTGGGTACTGGAGGCGGTATTCAATCGTCCACCGCCCCCTCCTCCAAACAACGTTGCCCCGCTTGAAGCACAGGGTGGCGACGATTCAGTATTGAGTGTCCGTCAGAAATTGGCAGAGCACCGAAAGAACCCTGCCTGTGCCTCCTGTCACGCCCGAATGGATCCACTTGGATTTGCGCTGGAGAACTTTGACGCAGTAGGGGTGTGGCGGGACAAAGATGGGTCGGCTGCGATCGATGCAAGTGGCGAACTTTCGCATGGCCGGCGCTTTGATAGCCCGGGTGGCCTCAAGAAGGCGATTCTCGAGCGGCAGGAAGACTTTGTTCGTGGATTCGTTGAGCACATGCTTTCCTATGCGCTCAACAGGAAGCTGGACTATGCAGATGCGCCTGCCGTAAGAAGCATCATTGAATCGGCAGCCAAGGATCAATATCGCTTCAGCGCAATTGTACGCGGGGTGGTAGATTCGCACCCCTTCCTGAACTTAGATCCGGTTGAGGTCAAAACATTGAATCCAATCCTGGAGCAAAAGCGATGAAACATGCCAAGAGAATTGACAGGCGTACCATGCTGCGAGGAACAGGCGCCGCAATCGCACTACCCTGGCTAGAACAAATGACACCTGTTGCACAGGCAGAAAAACCAGCTCAACCTCAGCGTGCGCTATTCATTTACACACCAAACGGGGTAATCCTTGACAGCTGGATACCGAAGCAAGCCGGAGCTTCTTTTGAATTACCTCCAACACTTAGCCCACTCCAAGCTCATCGCGAAGAGGTAACTGTAGTCTCACGCCTGGATCGTACTTATGTCAGTGGAACCGGGGTGCATGCACAATGCGGTTCCTGTTGGCTGACCAGTTCGCCACCTACCGAGGCACTGGACGGAGGATTTCCGACGAACATCTCACTCGATCAGATGCTGGCCCAACACATGGGAGCGGAAACGGCATTCGCGTCATTGGAGTTGTCGACGAACAACCACACGGACAACAAAGAGACGCGATATTTTGAGTCGATCTCCTGGTTCGGGCCAGGATATGCAGCAAACGTTGAGAAGGACCCGCGGGCTGTTTTCGACCGTCTCTTTGGCCAATCGAAGAAAGACCCAGCCCGGGCCAGTATTCTAGACGTTGTCCTGGATGCGAGTGAGCGCCTGCGAGAAACGCTCGGGAAGGAAGATCGCAGTAAGTTGGATGAGTATCTGGGAAGCATTCGTTCTGTGGAAAGACGGATTGAGATCGCCGAGGCGGCAACCAAGAGAAGATCGCCGAAGGCATTCGCGCAGCCACCGGGCATGCCAGAAGATCGTGGCGCTTACATCCGGCTTATGATCGATCTCATTATTCTCGCTTTCGAGCAGGATTTAACCCGAGTCGCCACATTGGTCATTGACCCCGAACGCTGGGATACGCCACGCACATACCACGGTGTCTTAGAAAAAGCAGAAGACCATCACCAACTCACTCACACAAAAGGCGAGGATGCCATTCGAAAGCTGCGGGCAATCGATCGCTTTCATGTCTCACAGTTCGCTTATCTGACAGGCAAGCTCAAGGAATCGAAGGAGGGGGAAGCAGCCCTGATTGACAATTCCGTTGCCGTCATGGGGAGCGGGCTTGGGGATGGTTCGGTTCACAGCTACAAGGAACTGCCGGTGCTTATGGCGGGCCGGGCGGGCGGGAAGCTCCGCACGGGTCAGCACTGGAGTTTTGCCGCAGGCACACCCCTTTCCAATCTCTGGCTCACGCTGCTAGGGGTTCATGGCCATTCTCAAACCCGCTTCGCCGACAGTACGCGAATTCTTTCTGAACTCTTGACCTAAAAGGAAAACTAAATGAATCGACTCTCAATTGTATTTCTGACTCTCGCCGCGTGTATTGCAAGCGGCCAAGAATTTCGCGGAACGCTCAACGGACGCATCACAGACGCTCAGGGAGCAACAATCGTAGGCTCCCGAATTGTTGCAATACAAGCGGAAACAGGAGCCAAGAGCGAAACCGTTTCTGGTGAAGACGGTCTGTATACAGTGCCTTTTCTCTCGCCAGGCAATTACACCGTGACAGCAGAGAGTTCCGGGTTCAAGAAATATGTGCGAAAGGGTATCTCGATTACAACAAATGCAAGAGCGACCCTGGACATTCAGCTTGAGGTGGGTGCCATCACAGATAGCGTCACAGTAAGCGCGGACGTTTCAGTTTTAACTACGTCGACCGCATCCACCGGACAAGTGATCACTTCAAGACAGATCGAAGACCTGCCAATGGCGGGACGGACGCCGCTCAGTTTGGCGCAAATTGCTTTTGGAGTCATTCCGACTTCTAATCCCAGTCAACAGAGGCCCTTCGACAATCAGGGACCATCCGATTTTGCAATGGGAGGCTCACCGAACAGAAGTAATGAAATCCTACTCGATGGGGCACCTAACACGACAGGGAACAATCGAGTTGCCTTCAATCCACCTGTAGACGCGGTGGCTGAAGTGAAAGTAGAATCCTTCCAAGCGGACGCGGCTTACGGACACTCCGGCGGCGGCACGGTTAATGTGGTCATGAAAAGTGGCACCAATTCGTTTCATGGCTCGGCTTATGCGTTCAATCAGGTGTCCCGATTTGCGGCAACGCCTTTCTTTACAAACCGCGCTGGCTTGCGCAAGAGTGTAACGCGATACAACCAGTGGGGGCTCACTGCAGGCGGGCCAATTATGATTCCAAAGATAGTTGATGGGCGTAACCGGGTTTTCTTTTTCTTTGCCCATGAAGGCATCAAGGATTCCTTGCCTTTGCCGACAACAGCCACGGTTCCAAGTGCAGCCCAAAGAAATGGCGACTTCTCTTCGCTTCTGGCTTTGGGGAATTCTTTTGCGATCTACGACCCTGCAACTGGTGTGGCTGAAGGTGCCCGAGTCAGGAGACAACCATTCCCGGGCAACATCATTCCAGCTAACCGAATTAGCGCCATCGCCCGGAACTACCTGAATATTTTCCCAGGAGCAAATCAAGCCGGTCGAAATGATGGCGGCGACAACTTCCTCTCCAATACCGATGGCGAGGTCAACGATTTCAATTCCTTCCTGGGTCGCCTGGACCTTAACCTCTCTTCAAGGCACAAATTCTTTTTGTCGACTCGCTTCAACGATCGAATTGGCCTTCGTGGAAGCCGTCTGGGCTACGCACCAGACCATTTCACTGCAGCGAATGGAACAAACCGCACAAATTGGGGTGTCACTTTCGACGATGTCTATACACTTACGCCAACAGCGGTGCTCAATACGCGGCTCAACTGGACCCGGTTTGAAGAGCCAAGACCGAATCTCAGCGCTGGCTTTGATGCCACAACACTTGGGTTGCCTTCTTACCTCGTGACAAACTCCACCAGACCGGTATTACCGCGGGTTGGATTTGATCGCTACACGGCAATCGGGGATACAGCAGGGGTAACACTTCCATTCGAACAGTACCAGCTTTTTGCCAGCCTTACCAAGGTAATCGGCGGGCACAGTTTAAAGTTGGGATTCGACGGCCGCTGGCTGAGAGAGAGTGGGACAAACTTCGGTTTTTCCACCGGCAGCTTTAATTTCAGCTCCAACTGGACGCGCGGTCCGCTGGACAATGCGGCGGCGTCTGCTATTGGACAAGATCTCGCTGGCTTTCTGCTTGGACTGCCGACAAGTGGATCTTATGAAGTCAACGGAGCCAGAACCAATCAAGCGCCCTACATGGCGTTCTTTGCTCAAGATGACTGGCGCGTCAAATCGAATCTGACTTTTAATCTTGGGCTTCGTGTCGAGCGTGACTTCCCAACGATTGAGCGATTCAATCGCAGTGTCAATGGATTTGATACAAGTTCAGCGAGTCCTATTGAAGCAGCAGCGCGAGCCGCGTACGCTCGAAATCCAATTGCCGAAGTCCCCGCTGGCCAGTTTCGCGTGCCCGGAGGTTTGCAATTTGCAGGCACCAATGATCGCAATATATATGAGACGAAGCCACTCTACTTCAGTCCTCGCTTTGGGGTGGCATGGTCGCCGGCAAAGCTTGGTGGGAAAACGGTGCTGCGCGCCGGTTTCGGCATATTCATCTTCCCATTCGGAACGCTTGGTGTGAATCAATCCGGCTTTAATCAGACCACAGCGCTGACACCAACACTCAATGGTTTTCTGACACCAGCGGCCACGCTTGCCAATCCGTTTCCAACCGGCATTGAGCGCCCAACAGGGTCAAGCCAAGGCTTGGGCACTTTCCTTGGCCGAGCGGTTCAATATTACAATGAGGCTCCACTGAACCCCTATTCCATCCGCTGGAATCTAGATATTCAGCGAGAGATCATGCGCAATACAGTTCTTGAGGCCGGCTACGTTTATAATCACTCGGTACATCTAGGCGTTGACCGAAGGCTAAATTACATTCCGGCGCAGTACCTCTCCACGTCTGCGACACGAGACCAAACGACAATCAATCAGCTCACGGCAAACGTCCCGAACCCCTTCGCCGGTCTGATTCCTGGAACCACCCTCAATGGATCGAACACGCCGCGCTGGCAGTTGCTGCAGCCGTTTCCTCAATTTACCGGCGTAACAGGGCAGCAATTGAGTAATGGGAATTCCTTCTTCCACATGCTGCAAGCTCGCGTGGAAAGGCGCTTCGATAGCGGACTATCGTTTGTTAGCAATGTTCTGTATTCGAAGCTTATCGAGAAGCGCAGCTATCTCAATGATGCGCTTCCAGACCTTGAAAAGCGGATCGCCGGCGAAGACCGCCCCTGGCGAATTGTGTTCAGCAGCAATTACGAATTGCCATTTGGAAAGGGAAAGAAGATTGCTTCCGATAGCGGCAAGGTAGTTCAAGGCCTGGTGGGCGGTTGGACAGCAAATGCAATCTATACGGCTCAGCCAGGAGGGCCGCTGGAATGGGGAAATTCAATTTATCTTGGCGGAGACAACAAGTTCAATCCCCGCAATATTGACCAAGTCTTCGACACTACTCGATTTGTGACCCGAACCACAGATCAGCTAGATTTCAATATTCGTAGATTTCCAACTCGGTTCGCAAATCTGAGGGCTGACAAGGTGAGCAACCTCGATGCCTCCTTGATCAAGAATTATGCGGTGACGGAACGAGTGAAGCTGCAATTCCGGTTTGAAACCTTTAACTCGTTGAATCGGGCCCAATTTGCTGGGGCGACAACTTCGCCCGTATCCTCAGCGTTTGGAACCTCACGGGCTCAAGCGAATTCGCCACGAAGGGTACAGATGGCTTTGAGGCTTGCCTGGTAAGAAAGCTCAGATTTCGGCGTCGGTGTTCCTGGCGGAAATTGTATGGGATCTCTCCTTGAGTCATCACTCAAGAAAGACATTTGAAGGCGACAAGCGTGAATGTGCGCAAGCCGCACATTCATTGTCTGCCGCTACTTTTGGGCGATTTTTGATATCGTCAGGCCGACGGCTTTGCCGGGTTTGGTGCGGTCCGATATTGCGAATCGTATTACGGCTCGCAGCAGATCTTTTGCTTGCTTGTTCCGGTAATTGGCCTGGATAGTAACGTCCAATTGCGGTATCAAGCTGCCTGTGCCGGTAAGCGGGTTGTGAGGGTCTGGCAATTGGGTGCGTTTGTTGAAGCCGAGATTGAAGTGGTTGGTGTAGACCGGGAGCATGCAATAGGCGTCGCCAAGGCGGGCAGAAATTGAAGAGCGCACGGCACGGTCCGCGGCCCTGGCAAGTTCCTGTCCGTCACAAGCGCGAAGAGCGACGAAGGAAAACTTCGCTTTGGGCTGCGCCTGAGTTTCCAATCGACACGAATCCATGCAGGAACGAGAATGAATACAGGACGAAAATGAATCGACGTGAATTTGTTCTCACCACCGCGGCGGCAGCTCCCCTTGAGGCCGCCGGCAGCAGCGAGGACTACGGGCATGAGCTGCGCATCCTCAGCGACCTCGGCATCGGCATGTCATCTGCTGCGGCAATCGCCGGCAACCGGCTTTACGTCGTTGGTGGCGGCGCCCTTGGCAGTCTGTATGTCTTCGACATCGGGAAGCCTGCTGGGCCGCAGCTCGTTGGCAAGCTGGCAGGGCTCGGCCATGTGCGCCAGATGCAGGTGCGTGGCGGCATAGCGTACGTCACGTCCCGTGAAGACGGGATGTTCTTAATTGATGTCGGCAAATCGGACAGGCCGGAGATTTTGAGCCACTATGACACGATTGAGCTGGCCACCGGTCTCGCGCTTTCAGGCAGAGTCGCGTTCGTCGCCTGCCGCCAGTGTGGCGTTGAGCTGATCGACATCACCAACCCGAAGCTCCCCGCACACCTCAGTACCGTGCGCGTCGGGGAGGCGCAGTCCGTGACAGCCCGCAACGGATACCTGTACGCAGGGGTCTGGGGCACTCGCGAACTTGTAGTCTGCGATGTCCGCGATCCCCGCCAGCCCCGCCGCGTGGGCAGCGCCGAACTCGATGGCTACGGCGACGGTGTCGCAGTTCGCGGGAAGCTCTGTTACGTGGCCACCGGGCATCATTCTGGAGCTGCCGGATATCAAAGACCGAAACCCGGTCAACCCGGATTCGGCACCGGCCACGGACTGGAAATCTTCGATATCTCCCAGCCATCGCATCCGCAATTCTTATCCCGCATCAAGACTCCAGCGCGCTACCGCGTTTTCATGGACATGTGGGGGGTGCAGCTGGCGGGCAGGTATGCCTTTCTGGCCGATACCTACAATGGCCTTTTCGTCATCGACGTTGCAGACCCGAAGCAGCCCCGGTTCGTGGGTCATCGCCGTCTGCCCGAAGTTCCGGCTCGCGGGGAAGGCTACGTACTGGTGCCGGGTGAGACCGTCCCGAGCCCCGTTACGGGCTTCGCGCTAACGCGCGATTCCATCTACGTGACCGGCGGATACAGCGACGCCCATGTGCTGTCCGCGCCAGGTTTGGCCACGCCGGTAGTCCCGGAGCCGGACCGCGGTCCGGTGATCACTCCCGCCCGCCGTTTGGCGGCCGATCCCCGTTTTCGTGTTTACCAGCCCGGCGGGCAGATCCATGAGGTACGTCGCTGGGATGGTGACAAAGGCTCCTCCCGGTTCGTGCTGGCCGCTGGATCGGCAGGAATCCACGTGGTCGAGCTGGATACGAAAATCCGGCAGATCGGCCAGTACCCCACTTCGGATATCGCCTTTGGAGTCGCAGTCGCGGGGGACAAAGTCTTTGTAGCTGGCGGTAAGGGCGGCCTTGAGATTTGGCAGGGCAAGCAGAAGCTGGAGCTGGTGGGTCGTTACAAGGTTCCGGGAGAGTCCGTGAAGCAGGTTGTGGTCGACCCGTCAGGCCGCTACGCCATGCTGCATGTCGGGCTTCACCGTCTCGAAATCGTGGATGTTTCCGCACCCTCCGAT
>JALHNH010000078.1 GCA_022843625.1 Bryobacter sp.
CCATGCGTAAGCTGCGGACATGCGACGGCGCAGGAACATCCAGGCGGAGTGGCAGGCGACCCAGTATCCGATCGCGCCGGGAAGACGCGCGGCGGTGGCTTCATCGCTGATCACGGCATCCGAGGTGCGTGTGGCGATGTGGAACAGCGGCGGCATTGCATCCGCCGAGTCGCACAGCGCATCCAGACCGAGCCGAGATCGGCCAGGCGGTCCACGTAGACGCTCACGAGTTCGTCAAGCCACAACTCCTTGGTAAAGGTGCTGGTGAGGACTGCCGAGAATTAGAATTGAGAGAAGACGACCCAGAGCCAGATTTGTGTCATCTGTCACCACAGGGCAGCTTCGATTCCATCGAAAAGTCATGATGGTGGTAGCGTCTTCATCGAACAGGGACTGGGAGCAGTGCGAATGGCACAGTCGAGGTGGTGACGCCGACATCGCTTGTCCACGCAATGACTAGCCTGTCACTCGCAGCGACTACACGCGGAAAGCCGACAGATCTGCCGGCAGGCACGGCAGCGACCGTAATGGGTTCCGATGCGCCAGCGGTTGGACTGACCACACGCAGGCGCAACAGAGCGCCAACCTCAGCCTGCTCCAGCCAGATCACTGCCGTTCTCATGGCACGGCTGTCCGGTAACAATGCAAGACTGGGCCTCCCAATCGCTCGGCCATCGTCGATACGAATGGGCGCTCCGTAGGCACCGCTGGCGTCGTCTGAAAAAGCAAGCCAGACTCTCGGACTTGTCGCGGATGTGTACCAAGCGACAGCTGCTCGTTGACCGTCCGCCACAAGAGATGGACCATTGACCGGGCACGCGTTGATCCTCCAGTTATCTCGGGAGACCAAACGTGGCCGACTCCCACGTCCCTCACGTAAGGTGACTGAGCGGATGTCCCTGACTTCGTCTTGGGTGTGCCCGCGGAAGGCGACGATAGGCGCGCCACCAGCCGTCGCAATTGCTGTTTGGCAGCAAGAACAGACATCGCCATCGAGCACTCGGTCATCCAGGAACCTGCCGTCACTACGGAACCGTGCGACTCGGAGGACCGTCACCGGTTTGCTGTGATCCAGAAACGACGCATATACCTCTCGGCCGCTTGCGCCCAAACTCACAAATCCCTCATAGCCCTCAGTTGTTGGACGCGTCGATGCAAACACCGTGATCCAGCTAGCTTCCGGATCTCTTGCAAAAGCGATGCGGATTCCGTAGGCGCCAGCACTATCGTGCCGTTCCAGCCAGTGCGCGGCCAACCCGCCATCAGGTAGGAAGGTCATCGATGGGGAATCAGCCCAGTTGAGCATTAGCCGACGACCCGTCGCGATGGCTTTCGGCTTGGTCCAGGTCCCGTTCTCGTGGATCGCAAATCGAAAGGTGCGCATCCCGTTTCCGTCGTCGTCCAGCCAAGAGAGCAGAAGTCGGCCATCGGTTCGGCTCAAGAACGGGTATCGACTAGATGGACCGGCGGGATTGGAGAGCGGGTTCACTCCGGAAGCAACGAGTGTGGTTGAGCCGATCGCCAGGAATTCCCGGCGACCGTATCTGCGGATCGTGTCGAGTGGCATGCAGAACCACTCTATTGGGCAGCTTTGGCCATCGCTTCGTGGTCCGCCGCCATGGATCGCATCTGCTTAGCGGCGTTCCGGCAGTGCTCGGCGAAATACCTGCAATGTTCGGCAGTGTTCGGCGCCATTGGGATCTTGCCGCGCATCTGGGGATTCCGGCTGTATTCGGCAGCCAACTCGTCGTGCTCCTTCGCCTCGGCTTCATGCTTTTCAGCCATGGCCGTGAAATGCCGGGCCAGCTTCGTGTGGTCGGCGGGGGACTTGGCATTGGCCACCAGAGCTTTGACTTCCTTTGGCTTCAACGCCCCCTTGGGTTCAACCGCCGCCGCGTTACCGGCAGCAACGGTCAGCAGGGATATCATAACGAGAGCCGCCGTAAGCCCCCGGTCCAGTCTTCGCTTTGCGTGCGTCATCTTCTCTAGATTCCTTTCGTCCGGTTCAGCTACGTGGTGACCATTGACGTCTTGTGTAGTGCACTTTGGGGGCCCTTGAAACGGCGCGCAAGGAACACTCGACAATTCAAAGGCTTAGGCCCTGAGGGTCACTAGATACCCTGGCGAAGCCTGCCTCAAGCTGCACAACTTGTGGAGAATTTCGGCCGATCTTCCTAGCGCCTCTTTCCCCGTAGGAGGCGAAGGCTTCCGAAGACAGTCGGGAAGTGCGCGGTGTCGATGACATCGAAGAAACCAGCCTCGCTCAATAACGCCGGCAGGTGGCCGAGGACATTGTCTCTTGTGGTCTCGAAACCGTCCAGGAGTTGCGTGAGGAAGAACCCAGCGCGAAGGAGGGAACTCCCCGGAAGGCCCCAATCAGCAATGTAAATCTCGCCCGAGGGGCGAAGGACTCTGTGGCATTCCGCGAACGCGGCAACCTTCTCATCCCGCCGAAGATGGTGGAAGACGAGGCAAGACAGGACACGATCGAAAGACTGATCCTCAAATGGCAGGGGCCCGGATGAGATCTTTAAGAAGGAGACCGGCGAGTTCGCGGAGGCGGCCTTTACCTGCGCTATAGACAGGGCACGCTCATCGACATCCACTCCCATGACATGCGCTTCCCGTGCGGCTGCCTGAGCCATCAGCGTGAGGGTCCCCGTACCGCAGCCGAAATCCAGGACGCGATGCCCAGGCGCGATGGACCCTTGGCTCAGCAATGCGGACTTGAACGCCTTCTCCGGCATGGTTCGGCTGAGTACCCAGTCGTATACACCGGTAAGCCGGTGGAACCGAAGGGCCGGAATAAAGGTCTTGCGGGGGCTCACGGCATCCCTCCGGCCAGGGTCGGTTCCATCGTTATCACCGCCGTTCCCCATGCTCTGGAAGGGCTACATCGCTGGGAAGCAGGTTGCGCCGCGTCTTTATTGGGGAAAGGAGAGTAGGCTCGTAGTGAGCCGCGAGGTACTCCCAAACCATTGTCGGAAGCGTTGCCACCCATTGATCCTCAATGACGATTGGCGGGCGTTTGGCTTTGAGGGCCTCGACGAGCGTCTCACCCTTGATGTGCTCATCGAGCATCGCCTGCACTTCCTGATGGAGCATCCAGTAGTAGTAGACGTGCGGCCGGAAGACACCGTAGCCCGTGTAGCCGTCAAAGACCGGGTCTTGCGGGAGCGTATTCGCCATCACGTATTCCACCCGACGGCGCTGTTCAAAGTTGTTTTCCCGGTGAAGCACGGAACCGACCCGTACTATCGGGACAACGGCCACCAGAGATAGACTCATTGCCAACGACAGAGCGGATTCCGGTCGCCATGCTCGCCGCGCGGCGATGGTCAGGATTGCAAAGAACGCCAGTATCATTGCGGATTGTAGGATTGCAAAGAAATCGGAACGCAGGAATGCCCGAAACGGCAAAACGGCCAAGATGCTGAAAAGCACAAGGGCCAAGAACGAATAGCGGGCAAACCGCGAATTGGCGAAAAGGCCGATGTCGGCCGAGGGCTGTTCATCCTGTAACTGTGAAAGCCAATCGCCTAGCGCGACTGCTCCGGCGAGCGCCAAGAATGGAACCATCATCGCGAAGTACTCCGCCCAGACTACTGGCAGAATGAAAACTCCTGCGAACAGAGACGCCAAGAAAAGCCAGGGAACGTCGCGCCCTTCAAGGATGAACCCGCGGCGCCGCATGGCCCAGAGCCTTTGGGCAACTAGGGTCAGAGCGAGACAGGTGACAAACAGATCCCGCCGGAGTATTCCCAACAGTGTCGGCACGCCGGACACACGAGCCTTCCAGCCGAGATTTAATTCCACGCAGTATTGCCACAGGCCCGTGCTTCCGGCGGAACCCAGAATGGCAACCAATAAGATAATCGAGATCAAGCCACCTGCGACGTAGGCGGAACAATCGACCAGCCATGCTCGGAGGCGCAGCGGGTCTTTTCGGGCAACCCAACCGCGGCTCACCATGATCAGGATGGGGGCGAACATTGCCATTGATGCCTTTAGGTTGGTCAATACAGCGAGCCCGAAGAGGATGCCCGAGGCCAAGATCCATCTTGGTTTGCCGCCCCCGCCGGCGATCAGCATGGCGCTCAGCATCAGCAGCGGTATCGAGACGGTGTCGAGAAAAATAATGTGGCCAAAGCTGAGCATCGTCGAATTTGAAGCAAGCATGCAGATGGCGAGAAAGCCATGAATTTGTCCATAGCGTCTCAGCCAGAGCCAACTGATCAGCGTTGTAGACACCCAAAACAAGAGGATGAGCAAACGTAAGTTGAGAATCGTGTCAAAACCCCAGTCGGTCCCGCTAAGAAACGGCGCGGCGATGTAGTAGAAGAGAGGGGTGTGATGTTGAAAGAAGTCGACATATGGCGTTTGCCCCTGTGAAACCAGCCAGGCTGCATGAAGGTGCTCGAACTCGTCGGGTTGAATGGGCTCGCGGCGCAAACCTACGAAATGGACTCCGAGCGTAACTATGCAGACAATCAGGGTAGTCGCTCGGACTAGGCGGAACATAGACCCGGAGTGGAAGCAATTCGCGTGCCAGGCCTAGCCGAACAACATGCCCCATCGATTTATTGGCCAATCGATCACGCTGCACGCTCGGCTCTCGCGCTTGTGGCTCATAATGGACAGTCAATGGAGAATTTCAGGCACCCAGCTTGTACAGCGCTTCTTCTTCTTCCGTCTTCCTCAGCGATACTCTCCGTCAGCCAGGCCTGTTTGGCAACGGGTGCGCGACATAAAAGTGGAGGTCAGGCGGCCCGGCGAGACTCCCAGTAGTCCTCGAAGCGGCCGTTGAGGTGAGAGCAGCGAAGGGCGAGGATGGCGTTGGCACCGTTGACGGTCCAGAACATGCCGGATTGTTTGAGGCGGTGACCGACGACAGTTTTACAACCAGCTTCGATGACGCCGGAACCTACGAATAGATGCTGCTTCCGGAAACTGGGATAATTCATGCGAGGCGCGTTGGCGGCGAAGTAGTCGGCTTCGTTGCGGATCTTTTTTGCCAGTTCGAGATCGGTGGATTGAATCGAACGGAGGGCGGCGACGAGTTTGTCGATCTTGCCTCTATCGAGCCAGCGTTTCTGATGTAGGCCGATCCAGGCATTGCGGCGTTTGGCGTCAGCGGGGTGCAAGAGCCTTGCCAAGTCCCACAGATGTTGGCGGGCGTGGAATAGATCGACGATCTGAATGGCTCCGGGGAAGTGTTCCTGGGCTTGGTTCCAGATCCACTCGGCGCCGTCGCCGATGACGACTTTTTTCTCGGCGCGACTCCAGCCGCGTTTCCAAGCCTCCAGGTAGAGGCGCTTGCCGAACTGCTGAGCGCTCTCGATGGCACCCGTGTAGGTTGTGGAGTCTGGGTCGCGAAGGGCAAAACCCTTCTTATCCCACTTAGTTTGCGTAAAGACGCAGCCGAGTTTGACTTCGCGGGTGTAAGCCGGAAAGCCGTCGAGTTTGCCCTGGCGGCCAGCCGTTTCCTTCTTCACCACGGGCACGCCGGTGCCGTCCATTTGGACATAGAGGATGGGAATGGGTTCACCCACGATAACGGGTAGATCGAGTTGTACGGCGCGCTCGATCTCCCGTTGTTCCCGTTGCGCGATGTCGGCGCCGATGGCTTCTGACACGCGCTCCACCGACTTGGTGGTGACCTCCAAGCCCGCGAGCAGATGGAGTTGCTCCCGGCCATGGTCAAAGGAGGCGTCTTGACCAACCAGTGCTTTCATGCGTCGCACGCCGGGCGAGAACTCGGTGTTCACGATGTCGAGATCCGCGTCGGCTGGGAACTGCCCTTGGTGGCAGTCCAGGCAGAGAAAATAAGGCCGCGACACGGTGGCCGAACCCAACTCAGGGCTTTGGCTCCCGCTTGGTGCATCGCCGAGCGCACCAACGGTGAGCACCGTCTTGGAACGTAACTCGCGATAGCGCGCTTGGCCGCCGCACCGGCAGGGAACCGCACGCTGCTCCGGTTCGGACACGCGCAGCAACTCGGTCCGGTGAAGATCGTGCGCAGCAACTGTTCTACTTCGCGCCCAACTTCCTGCTGGATGGCGTCCGCCGTTTTTTTTCCTGCGGCGTCAGCACTTCTTCCGCCGGACGCAGACGGCAGATCTTTTCATTGATCTCCACCAACTCCCGGCCCAGCCGCTGATACTCGCGGAATTCGGCGATCTCCCTTTCGGCCTTGCGCACCGCCGCCGGCGTGGGTAGCGCTTCGGTCACCGTCTTGCCATGCCATTTATAAGTCAACCGCAGCTTCGGTCCATGCCCCGGATCGCCGGGCCGGGCGCAATGACAACTCGCTTTGCCACAGCGAAACACCGCCCCCACCACTGATCCAGGGCGCATGTCTTTCAAATTCGAAAGCGAGCGGAGCAAATCCGCCCGGCGGGATTCCAACGCGGATAGCGATTCGGCCATCGGGCCCTCCTTCTAGAAGTAGTATATACTTCCAGAATCGCGGCCGCAGCCTACCGTTTCGTATTTTCACCATTCTGAGGTCGCACACCCTTTGGCAACCCTCCGATTGCCTTGCCGTTCGGGACGATGTAGCATCGGGTGATGGGAGTGACCAGTAGTATGAACCGAAAGAGCGTCGCTGTCGTTTCCATGGCTGTTCTCGCACTCGTAGCATTGGGCTTCGCAGGTTGGCACTATGCCGTTGAGAGAGAGCAACGCTCCTGCCGGGCCTGCTCCCGGCCGGTTCACGACCATTCACGGACTATCGCGATTGTACATGGAAAACGCGGATTCTACTGCTGCCCAGCCTGTGCATTGTCAGAACATCGGCAGGCTGGGCAGCCGGTGCGGATCACGGAACTGGCGGATTACCAGGGTGGCGGGGCGCTTAACCCCGCCGAAGCCGTAGTCGTGCGCAATAGCGACGTCAACCCATGCAAAAGCCACGAAGCGGCCGTCACCCCTGACAAACAGCCCCTGCAGACCCATTTCGACCGCTGCTCGCCCAGCATACTGGCCTTCCGGGATATGAAGGCAGCGCAGAGCTTTGCGGCAGAGCATGGAGGTCAGATTCTCCGTTTCGCTGCGTTGGCGGCCGAGTTCAACCGCTGATAACTCGGTTCACTGGGCCGCCTCGACTTTTTCAATCGCGATCCCTCTGAATCCGGCTTTCTCCATCAGGGTCCCGGTGACTTTCACCTTCTTCTCGATAAAAGGCATCAACTTCGTGTTCGGATTCTTGTGGTCCATCGAGACGGAGAGAAAGATCTGCTTGCCGTCGAAAATAGCGAGAGGGTTACCCGCTCGTGCGCAGGTCTCGGCGCACTTGGCGTGTTTCTCGCCCGAGCTGTTGTGGCCGACAAAGCAGGCGATGTCCACGACCTGCCCCGTAATCTGAGTCTTCTTCGCTTCGTCGTGGCCGTGGGCATGCTCCTGCCAGGCATAGGCCCCGCCGACCCCAGCGGCAGCCAGCACGAGCGCACTGAGTGCTGTCTTCATAAACATGATCTTGATTCTCCTTGGTTGATGATGAGTTTGTTCCGTGGCCTCTAGCGAACTGCCTCGATCTTGTCGGCCCTCAAGATCTTGGTTTTTTCAAAAAGCAATCCGGTCACCTTGACCTTCTGCGCAGCAAACTTTTCAGGCGTCTGCTGGTCGCTTAGCACGTACATCTCGTTGCCGACCAGCAAGGCATACTTCCACTTCTTCGGGTCAGTCTTCACGCAGTCCCGGACACATTTGCTGTCGGGCGTGATACCCATCGCGTGCTTGGCTGCACACATCGTATCGGTGATGACGCCCGTGTATTGCGCTACGCCGTCAGCCGCAGACGCCGCGGCGGTCAGAAAAACCAATCCCAGAATGCTCTTCCTCATTGTGCTGCCTGATTCCTTTCCTGTAGCGATGTTAAGAACTCGAGTCCCTTGTCACGGTTGAGCCTCTTCCAGAGCAGATCGACACGCTTGGCATCCAATTTCTGTTTGAGCTGAAAGTTGAAGGACTTCATGCTTCCGTAGTGCGTAACCGCTCGTTCGTAGGTGGTGAGTGTCAGTTGGAACGGCCCGGAAGTGCTCACATTCTCGATATCCTCAAGACGCCAGGTTCGCGACTGGCCCTTCTTCTCTGTCTTGTAGACGATTCGGTCCTCGCCAACTCGGAGCAGCCCTTCGGAACCTTGAATAGTCCCGAGCAACTTCACGGGCAATTCCCACGCCGCAAGAGGCTTTGGATCTGCAACAGCAGCAACGAAGCGCTGGTCTAGCTTGTCCCTCAAGAACTGGTAGGCGCTTGCTATCGACTGGTTTTTGCCCGTGAGGAAAAATTCAAACTCTTTGTCCACCCCGAGGAACCACTTGCGATCGCGATAGGTGACGATCACCAGTTTCTCTGGCGAAAGCCAGAGTTGCTGAATGTCTTGATAACCCCATCGCACGTTTTCCAGTTTCAGAGGTTTTCTGCTTTTGGGAACCTTCCGCTGCTGTTTGGGCGTGAGGACTTGCTGATACGCTACCCCGGCATCATCGAACGTTACGCGGCCGGGGTGGTCCCTGAGTGCGCGTTCGTGGCGGACTTCGAACCCGAGTTCTTGACCCCAGGCTGTCGTCGCCATGGCGAGAACGAAGACGGCCCTTATGCTGCGGCTTGCTGGTGCTTGACTTCTGTGTTCCATTTCCAAACCTCATAGATTGCTGGGTAGACGACCAATTCAAGAATGAAGGATGTAAAGATGCCCCCGATCATCGGAGCCGCAATTCGTCGCATCACATCCGCGCCCGCTCCGGTGGACCACATGATCGGGACTAGCCCCATAAACATGACCGCCACAGTCATGAATTTTGGCCGGATTCGTTTCACCGCGCCGTCGTGTATGGCATTCTGCAAGTCAGCCATGTTGGTCATCTTGCCCTCCTTCTTTGCTCCTTCGTAGGCGATGTTTAGGTAGAGCAACATGAAGATAGCTGTCTCGGCATCGACCCCGAGTAACGCAATCAGGCCGACCCAAACGCCAATACTCATGTTGTAGCCGAGGAGGTACAGGAACCAGATCGCGCCCACTGCCGAGAATGGGACCGCCAGAATAATGAGCATGGTCTCCGTGATCGACTTCGTATTCATGTAGAGCAGCATCATAATCAGGAAGAGCGTCAACGGCAGAATCACCGTGAGCTTCTCGCGGACGCGTTGCATGGCTTCGTACTGGCCGCTCCATACGAGGGTGTACCCGGCGGGCAGCTTCACACTGTCGCGAACCAGCTTCTTAGCTTCCTCGACGTAGCTGCCTACATCGCGCCCGGCCACATCGACGTAAACATAGCCATTCAGCATCCCGTTCTCATCACGCAGCATGGCGGGACCGCTGGAGAGGGTGATGTTCGCAAGTTGGGAGACTGGAATCTGCGTCTTGCCGCCCATTACCGGCACCAGCACGCGGCCGAGCCGGCCGATGTCGCTGCGGAAATCCTGCAGGTATCGCACGTTGACGGGATATCGCTCGCGGCCCTCAATAGTGGTGGTGATGTTCTCTCCGCCCACCGCGCTCATCAACACGGCTTGCACATCGTCCATGCTGAGACCGTAACGGGCCATCTCCTCCCGCCTCCAATCAAAGTCCAGGAAATAGCCGCCACCCGTTCTCTCCGCGAACACGCTTCTTGTTCCACGCACCTTCGGCAACATGCCCTCTATCTCGGTGCCGATTTTCTCAATTTGCTTTAGATCGGAGCCGTACACTTTGATGCCCACAGGTGTGCGCACGCCGGTAGTCAACATGTCGATGCGCGCCTTGATCGGCATCGTCCAGGCATTAGAAACTCCTGGCATGGATAACGCTGCGTTCATCTCCTCGACAAGCTGCTCAGTCGAGATGTGATCAGGAGTGATGTGCCCGAACGCCGCCTTAAGCCAGCGAGGGGGCCAATTCCACGTCGAGTACCAGGTGTCCTTTTTGCGCCATTGGTCCTGCGGTTTCAGGACGATGATCGTCTCCATCATCGAGAATGGCGCTGGATCAGTGGAGGTCTCCGCGCGGCCCGACTTGCCCATCACAGTGAGAACTTCCGGAAACTTCTTGATGATCCGATTCTGAATCTGCATCAGCTTTTGGGCTTCTGTGACCGAAATGCCCGGAAGCGTCGAAGGCATGTATAGCAGTGTGCCCTCATCGAGTGGGGGCATGAATTCGGAACCAAGCTGCCGGTAGATCGGAATTGTTACGACGACCATCGCAAGTGCCCCGGCGATCACCACGTATTTCCAACGCAGCGACCAACGGCAGATGGGGTCGTAGATCCTCATCAGAATCCTGCTGATGGGGTGGGTCTCTTCAGAATGGATCTTGCCGACAAGAACCGCATTCACAACACGCGCCAGCCAACGCGGGCGAAATTGGAAGTTGTCCATGTGGGTAAACAGCAGGCGCATTGCTGGGTCCAACGTGATGGCGAGGACCGCCGCGATGATCATGGAGAAGTTCTTGGTGTAAGCCAGCGGTTTGAACAGACGGCCTTCCTGTGCCTCAAGAGTCAGCACAGGCAGAAACGCAACGGCGATCACTAGCAACGCAAAAAAACTCGGGCCTCCGACTTCCTTCACGGCGTCGATCACCACACGGTGGTAGTCTTTCTGTCGGCCAGTCCGATTCCATTCCTCAAGGTGTTTGTGGGTCTGCTCCACCACCACGATGGCCGCGTCCACCATGGCGCCAATGGCGATGGCGATGCCGCCGAGAGACATGATGTTGGCACTGACGCCCATCATGTTCATCGGGACGAACGAGATAATGATCGCGATCGGAATTGTGAATACGGGGATCACGGCACTGGGGAAGTGCCAAAGAAAGATGAAGATCACCAGCGCCACGATCACCATTTCTTCGATGAGCGTTCCCTTCAGGTTTTCGATTGACCTGAGAATCAGATCGGAACGGTCGTAAGCGGAAACGATCTTCACCCCTGGCGGTAGACCTGGCTCGAGATCCTTGATCTTGGCCTTTACGCGCTCGATTACATCGAGCGCGTTCTCGCCCTGCCGCATGACGACGATGCCGGAGACCACATCACCTTCCCCGTTCCAGTCAGCGATGCCGCGCCGGATATCCGGTCCGAGAACTACGTTTCCGACATCCTTGATCCTGACAGGTACGCCATCCTCCGAATTCAGCAGAACAATGTTTCCGATGTCCTCGACGTTCTTGGCATAACCGCGTCCCCGAACCATGTACTCCGTGCCGCCAAACTCAACAAGACGGCCCCCGACATCGTTATTGCCAGCCCGGACTGCCTCTACTACTTTCATGATCGGAATCTTGTATGACTGGAGGCGGTTGGGATCGACGTTGACCTGATACTGCCGCACGAAGCCGCCGAGGGGAGCGACCTCGGCGACGCCAGACACAGACTTCAACTGGTAACGAAGGAACCAGTCCTGCAGGGATCGGAGTTCCGCAAGTGAGTGCTTTCCGCTCTGGTCCACCAGGGCATATTGAAAGACCCAGCCAACCCCGGTGGCATCGGGACCCAACTCTGTTTTCACCCCTTGCGGGAGCCGTTGGAGGACCGCCGACAAATACTCCAGGGTCCGGGAACGCGCCCAGTAGATATCGGTCCCCTCTTCGAAAATGATGTAGACAAACGAGTAGCCAAAATCTGAGAATCCACGGACAGCTTTTACTTTCGGCGCTCCCAACATGCTGGTCACAATCGGATAGGTGACCTGGTCTTCCATGATGTCTGGACTGCGGTCCCAGCGGGAATAGACGATTACTTGCGTGTCGCTCAGATCCGGAATCGCATCAAGAGGGATAGTCCGCATCGAATGGATGCCCGCAGCAACTGCAAACCCGACGAGGATAAAGACCAAGAACTTGTTCTTCCCGGAGAATTCGATGATGCTGTCAATCATGCTTGTGCTCCCCCGCAGAGGGCTTGGGAGCGTCGGCGGCCGGCTTGGAGGTTGGTCCACCGTGCTGATGCCCGGCCATTCCAGACGCGGCGGACTTCAACTGACTTTCCGAGTCAATCAGGAAGTTGCCGGAGATAACGATGCGATCACCGGGCTTCAGGCCTTTCGTGATCTCGATTCGCTCCCCGATCCTCTCGCCTGTCTCCACTTGCCGGGGTTCGAGGTAGCCATTGCCGCGATCCACGAACACGGTTTTCTTGAGACCGGTGTCGAGGACGGCCTCAGCAAGTACGGTCATCCGGGCGGGCATGGACACGCTAAAGTCGACGTCCACGAACATGTCTGGCTTAAGCACCATATCCGGGTTGTCAGCTTCAATGCGCACTCTCAATGTGCGTGTCGTGGGGTCAACCTGTGGCTGGATGTAGCTCACACGACCGTTGATTTTCCGGCCTCCCCCGTAGGACAGGCTCATCCGCGCTGGCATCCCCACCTGGATCATTGATGCTTCGTTCTCAAACACGTCGGCCATGATCCATACCCTGCTTAGATCGACAACCGTGTACAATTCCGTCTCGGGCGTGATGCGCTGCTTCAGAAAGGCGTTGCGCATCATGACATAGCCACTAATGGGCGAGTAGATCGTGATATTGGTTAGCGGCTTCTGGGTCCGAGTGATCTCTTCAATTTGAGCCTCGCTCAGAGAGAAGAGTTCCAGCCGCTTACGCGATGCCGCCAAGAGCGAATCACTCTGCTGTTGTGATCCGGCCAAGGGACTGTCCTTCATGATCTCGCGGCTACGCATCGCAAGCAGGTACTCTTGCTGGCTGGCAAGCATCTCTGGACTGTACATGGTCAAGAGCGGCTGCCCCTTCTCCACCAATTTGCCCGTGAAATCGACGTAGACCTTTTCAACCCAGCCTTCGATTCTGGTTTGAACCTTGGAGAATCGAGTTTCATCCATCGTCACTTTCCCGACAGCCCGGAATGAGTGAACACCAGCACCAGCCGTCACTTCGCCGAACTTTACACCAATCACCTGCTGCTTCTCGGCAGTGACGCGGATGGTGCCCATCGGCATGGAAGACGGATCATTCTCATAAACTGGCTCGAGGTCGGCGCCGGTTTCCGGATTGACGCCAGGCTTATCTGATTTGAAAGAGGGAGACTTTGGATCTCGATAGTAAAGAACCTTCCGCTCCCCTGCGGCCTGTGCCGGGGCATGCTCGGGATGATTCGGATCGTCGTCTGGAACAAGCTTCATGCCGCAAATACCACAGTCGCCCGGCTTGTCCGAGTGGAAGGCTGGGTGCATCGGACAGTGATAACCCTTCGGCTTGGCGATCTCCTTCGCCATTCCACCTTCATCGCGGGGGCCATACCAGCGGCCATAGCCAAAGCCGATCAGCATTCCGGCGGTGAGAAGAGCGATGGAAAGAATGATACGGACAGGTTTCATAGGTGGGTCGATCGGTTACTGCGTCAGAGGACGCGCCGTCATCTCCTCCAGCCGTGCCAGAGCCAAATAGAAGTTCTGCAACTCTTCGTAGTAATTCATCTGGTACTCGACGACCGTGATGTAGTTCATGAGGACTGTCAGGAAATCTATTGCACCTGTCTCATACGAAGACAACGACGATTCCAGGGCGAGGCTGGCTTGCGGAATGACCGTCTGGCCATACAGCCGCGTCAGTTGCTCGGATGTCTGCGCCATCAGGTAGTCATCCTGAATGCGAAAGTGGAGACTCTGGTTCGTTGCCTCATATGCCCTTCGGGATTGCACCAACGTCTGAGACTGTTCCGTCACCGCCGCACGCTGCTTCCGGAAGAAATAGAGGGGAATCTTGAAATCGGCTCGAAACATGTACATGTCCGGCATCCGGCCCATATTGTAATAGCCGCCGTTGAGTGTGAAATCCGGGTAGTACTCCTTGCGGGCGATGTTCACAGCCACCTCAGCGCGCTGAATCATCTTCTCGTCGCGTCGAAGCATGGGAGAGTTCTCTCGGGCCGCCGCATAGAGTTCTTCGAGTTTGACGGGGACTGGAATCGGGCGCATTTCGGTGGGCCTGCCCACGGGCGATCCCGGCGGACGGTTCACCAGACTGATAATCTCCGCCTCCCGCGCTCGTTTCTCCCGCTCCAACTGGACTCGCTTGGTCTCCAGGATCGAGATCTGTGTTTGGGCCTTAAAGACATCCTGTTGCGCCGCTTTGCCAACCGAATAACGCGCTTCGGTAATGCGGAGGAACTTCCGCAGCAGCTCGAGGTTTCGGTCGATCACGTCCACAGCCGCGAAAGCGAAGGAACGGCGATAGTATGCCTGCTTGAGCCTCGCGACAACGTTCAGTTGGACCTGCTGATACTGCTGCCACTCTGCCTCGGCTTCTTTCACCGCCATGTCGCCCACTAATTTTCGCTTTCCGGGGAACGGGATCTCCTGAGACAGCATCACTCCTATATTGCTGGTGGGTTCGGTCCCTAATCGGGCACCCGGCCAGGGGGCCCCGTTGCTGTTGTAGCCGGGCGAAAGCATCGGATCGGGCAGACTACTTGCTTGACTAGGTCGCTGTCGGGCTGCCTCGTATCGCTTCTGCGCAGCAGCGATTTCCGGGCTGGATCGGAGCGCCTCGGCCAGCAGATCACCAAGGTCGGTGCGGTCGGACTGAGCGAAAAGGAGTCCGCCCGAGCCGATCACTAAGGCCAGAAGCAGCACGCCGCTGGACATTCTTCTTCTGCTGTTGCGACTCCACACTGCTCATCTCAAAGCACCTCCCATGCCAATCCGACAGACGCGCTATCGGGCTTTGGAATCAACGTTTCTGGGCATCTGCCGCCTACTAAGGGCACCGGCGGTTTGGAGAATCTGGGGCTACGACTGTCCAGAATCCGCCACCGAATCGCTCTTCAGTAGCGCGCGATACGGCCGACAGTGGCTGCAACCTCTTGTCAGGATGGCAATTGATCCGTTGATCAGAATGGCGGTTCACCTGCAAGACTGCTCATGGTGAACACTCCGCGGATCCTCCGAACGGCGGTACTGATTAGTGCGCCGAACTTTGCTATCGCGGCCGAGGGCACCCCGCCCTGGGAACGAGTCCTTGATCAGTTCCTTGCGCGCGCCGAGGCGGAACGCTCCGACGTTGCAGTGCGGGCTTCCTCCACGCAGACTGCCTCCGGCCAGCCGTCTACCCTCGCCCCGAACTCAACGGCGGCAAATCCTCAAGTCGAGGGCTTCGTCCGGTACTTTTCGGGTGCCGGGGCAAGGCAATTTCAAATCTCGCAGCAGCGTTTGGAAAACTACCGGGCGATGATCGAGGAGGTGCTCGACCAGGAAGGGCTGCCCAGAAACCTGATGTGGGTCGGCTTGGTCGAAAGCGGTTACAACCCTCTGGCCCGCTCTCCCAAGAATGCCGTGGGCATCTGGCAGTTCATTCCTGAGACTGCGCAGACGTTCGGCCTTCGCGTTGATGGGGCAGATGAGAGGTCAGATCCGTTGAAGTCGACACGGGCAGCCGCGCGCTACCTGAAATTTCTCTATGCTAAGTTTAGGGACTGGCCTCTGGTGCTAGCCGCCTACAATGCCGGCGAGAGGCGAGTGCAGAGGGCCCTGGAACGGTCGCGGACATCTGATTTCTGGCAATTGGCTGAATCAGGATTGCTACCTCGCGAAACCCAGGCCTACGTGCCTGCGGTTTTGGCCGCTCAGTTTCTCGGAGAAGGACACCTTGCCAAAGCCGCACCCACCATCCATCCCGCCCGAAGCGCAACTTCCCAGGTCGTCTTCGCGACCTTCGACGCCTCCAGATAATCGACGACTGGATGAGGCTGTCATGATGATCGACTTGGACAAGCATCGGGCGAACTGGCGCACGTTCGCAATCGTCATCGGCGGCATTGGCATTACGACTGCCGGGCACTACCTCACACCGCCTGAGTACCGGCTCTGGCACGGCCTCTTTCAGCGTTTGTACTACCTGCCGGTCGTGCATGCTGCGATTGCATTCGGGTGGGTCGGCGGACTGGCCGCCGGAGTTGTCGCAGGGCTTCTCTACATCCCGCACATTCTTCAGACTTGGTCGCACGAGAAACACTACGCGATGGAGCAGTACGCGGAGATCTTCATGTTCCTTGCGGTAGGGCTCGTTACTGGTGTTCTCGCAGACCGGGAGCGCAAAAGGCGCGCAGAACTCCAAGTCACGGCGCTGAGGCTCACTGAGGTCTATCGCGAGCTCCAAGATACTTTCGAGCAGGTCAAAAGGGCCGACCGTCTGTCGGCTATCGGGCAACTCGCTGCCGGGCTTGCACACGAGATTCGCAATCCGCTCGCGAGCATCGACGGCGCCGCGGAGGTAATGCAAGCCGCAGATCACCCCGAAGATGTACGTGGTGAAACGATGGGCATAATTCGAAAGGAATGCGCCCGGCTGAACCGCCTCTTGACGAACCTCTTGGATTTCGCCCGCCCGCGGCATCCCGAATGGCGCGAAGTTGACGTTTCCAGAGTCTTGGATTCTGTAATCGATTTGGTGAAGCATTCAGCCGGCAAGGGTACACAATTCAAGAAACAGACTTCCAGCCGGCTTCCGCCACTGCTCGGAGACGAAGAGCAAGTTGCCCAGGTGATCCTCAACCTGACAATTAACGCCGTCCAAGCGACAACATCTGGGGGTGAGATACTTCTTAGCGCTTTTGAGGAGGAAGATGGACTCGTGATCAGGGTGCGCGACGAGGGGATCGGTATTCAGCCTGAACATTTGGACAAGATCTTTGACCCATTTTTCACCACGAAAGAAACTGGCACGGGCCTGGGCCTCTCCGTGGTCCACCAGATCGTCAGGCAGCACGGTGGGACCGTTAGCGTAGAGCGAAACGAGAGCCGAGGTGTGACATTTGCCCTATTTTTCCCCAAGACTCCGAGGGAGACAACATGATTGGCAAACGAGTACTTGTCGTTGACGACGAGGAGAATCTCCGGAGAGTGACACAACTCAAACTACAGCAGGCCGGCTACGAGGCAACGACGGCCTCTGATGGCGCGCAGGCACTGGATCTACTCGCCCGCCACCCGCAAGACTTGATCATCACTGACCTTAAGATGCCTGGGATGTCCGGCATGGACCTGCTCCGAAGAGTAAAAGAAGACTATCCGGAAGTCATCGTCATCGTGGTGACCGCGTTCGGCACGATCGAGTCGGCGGTCGAAGCGATGAGGCTGGGCGCACACGATTACATAATCAAGCCTGTCAATGCCGATGCGTTGAAGCTGGTCGTGTCGAGAGCACTGGAACATCACCGTCTCCGGGAAGAAGTGAAGAATCTCCGCAGCATGGTTGACAGCAAGTATGGCTTCGAGAACATCGTCGGAAAATCGAAGGCGCTGCTGGCCACGCTCGACAACGCATCGCGGGCGGCGCAGAGCGACGCAACTGTCCTGATTCGCGGGGAAACGGGAACCGGCAAGGAGTTGCTGGCCAAAGCCATTCATTTCAACAGCTCACGGCGCGACAGACCATTCATAGTCATCAACTGCGGCGCGATCCCAAAGGAACTGCTCGAATCCGAACTGTTTGGTCATACCAAGGGCTCGTTCACGGGGGCTCTCGCCAACAAAAAAGGCAAGATCGAGATGGCTGACCAGGGCAGCCTCTTCCTGGACGAAATTGGCGAGATGCCGTTGGATCTTCAAGTGAAGATGCTGCGATTGATTCAAGAGCGAGAGATTGAAAGGATCGGCGCCCCGAACGCTACCAAAGTAAACGTGCGCATCATCGCCGCCACGCATCGGAACCTCGAAGCGATGGTGGAGGACGGAACTTTCCGCGAAGATCTATACTACCGGCTGGCGGTGATACCGCTGATCTTGCCTCCGCTCCGGGAGCGTCCCGATGACATCGCTGAGTTGGTCGCAATCTTCTTTAAGAAGTTCAAAGAAAGACAGAACCGGCTCGACCTAAAGGTTCCCCCCTCTCTGCTGCCTTATTTCTCGATCCATCGGTGGCCTGGCAACGTGCGGGAATTAGAAAATGTCGTGGAGAGGCTGGTAGTGTTGACACCAGGAAGCGAAGTCAGCGTTGAGGACCTGCCCGATTTTCTTCGCCGCGAGCGGCCACCACTGGAGGCGATTCACTTGGAACTGCCACCGGAAGGCATCAGCCTGGAAGCCGTCGAGCGCGAACTCGTTGTTCGCGCGTTGCAAAAGTGCAATTGGAACCAGACCAAGGCGGCTGCGTACCTTGACATCAGCCGGAAGGTGCTGATCTATCGCATGGAGAAGTTTGCTCTGAAACAAGAGGGCGAATCAGGATGACGCCCGGTCTGCTTTGCGTTCGTAGGCCTGCGTGACGTATTGGGACAACATTCGGTGCGTGTTGAAGAACGCCCCGTTGATTGCGATCGCGTGACGCATCACCTCTCCATAAGCGGACGGCCGACCATAGAACATCGGAGCGATGAGTGTCTCTAGCTTGTCGTACATGGAGGCCGCTTCGCTGGCCGAATCTTCGGATGTCTCGCCGCCATGGCCGATAGCCCAACCGGTCACGCCCTCCAGGCACCCTTCGATCCACCATCCGTCGAGCACGCTTAGGCTCGGAACACCGCTCAAGGCCGCCTTCATTCCGCTGGTGCCAGATGCTTCATAAGGTCGCTGCGGTGTGTTCAGCCATAGATCTACACCCGCCGTCATCAGCGCTCCCCACTTCAAGTCGTAGTCCTCTACATAGGCGACGCTGACATCTCCGCTTAGTAGTGCTCCTGCTTCAAACACCCGCCGGATGAGTGCTTTCCCCGCGTCGTCCTTCGGATGCGCCTTGCCGCCGTAGACTATCTGTAACGGCCCGATGTGCTTTGTGATCCAGCGCAGACGGTCCAGATTTGAGAACAAGAGATCCGTTCGCTTGTAGGTTGCCGCCCGTCTCGCAAAGCCGATTGTGAATGCGTGTTCCTTCAACGCACAACCGGTTCTCTTTTCGACCTCAGCCAGAAGTTGCCGCTTGGATTCGGCGTGCGCGGTCTGAATCTGCTCGACTGGGATCTTGATTCCGTAACGCAAGTACAGGTTATCCCGTCGCCATTCGGGTAGGTGTCGATCAAAGAGCGACTGAAAGGCGGGAGATGTCCACGTTGCCGCGTGAACACCGTTGGTGATCGAGTGGATAGGGTACCGCGGGAACATGTCCTGCGAGATATCCCCATGCTGCATCGCAACCCCGTTCACGTAACGGGAGAATTGCAAGGCCAGGAACGTCATGTTGAGAGTGTGATCGGGGCAGCAGTGCGTCACCTCCAGCACAGCTGCCCGCTCCGATCCTACGACTCTCCGCATCTCATCTCGAGAAAACTGATCGTGACCCGCGGGGACGGGCGTGTGGGTCGTGAAGACGCACTGGCGCCGAACATTTTCGAGGTCGTCCTGTGTCGCCAAGCCGAGATTTGGTCCTATGCGCTGTTCGAGGAGGGCGAGGCTCAGAAGTGCCGAGTGGCCTTCATTCATGTGAAAGGTCCGTATGCCCGAATATCCCATGCTTGCGAGAATGCGCACTCCACCGATGCCGAGTACGACTTCCTGGCACATCCGATAGTGACTATCGCCGCCGTAGAGGTGGTCCGTCAACCGGCGATCCCATTCGGAGTTTTCCGGCAAGTCGGTGTCGAGCAGCAGCACCGGTACTCGAAATCCGCTTATCCCCTGGATCCACCACCGCCACGCTCGGACCTGAACAGGCCGTCCTTCAATGGCCACCGACGCTCTCACGTCGGAGGGCTCGGCCCGTTGTTCTGGATTCCACGAACAGGTCTCCTCCGTTTGGTTACCATCGCGATCAAGCCTTTGTCTGAAATAGCCTCTTCGATGGACGAGCGTTACGCCGACCAATGCCACGCCGAGGTCGGCGCCCGCCCGTAGTGTGTCGCCCGCCAGAACGCCCAACCCACCGCTGTAGGTAGGCACTGCGGGGTCTAGCGCAATCTCCATTGAGAAGTACGCGACCTCCGGGAATTTGGGCATGGTCGAAGTGTCCATATGGAAGCTACCTTTCCTCCACCTGAAGCGCCGGGGAAACACTTTCGCCGCTCACATCGATGACGCAATTCAGCGTTCCGAAAGAGTTCCGCACATGTCCAGGGCACTCGTCCTCGAACTCCGTCCCACTTGAGTTGCAGCACCATCTGCCGTCGACAACAAACTTGTACTCGTGTCGCCCGGGGGTGAGCGGGACTATCGCGATCCAGGATCCGTCAGAATCGCGCTCCATCCGGATGTTGCTCGGATTCCAGTCGTTGAAGCTGCCCGCCAAAAAGACCTCCTGCGCCTCCGGGGCCTCAAGCCGGATCGCCATCTCCTTCGCTACCCCTCGTCCCTGGTTCTTCATTTGAAGTCTCCTTTCACTGCTAGAGACTTGCACGCCGACGGCCAGTGACCGAGCTTTCCCGATAGCCGCCATTCAAATCGATTGGCTCTTCGGGCGAACGGGGAGGTTGTCCGAAATTCGGCACCAATAGGACGGTTTCGGGCTCAGGCATTGGGCTGGCCACGTCTTCGAGCTGATAAGACGAGGCTCTGGGATTGGCCTGAGCCATGCAGTGGTAACTCATGCACCCGAAAGAAGGGAGGACCACGGTATGTCGGCGATCGAGCAAGAACTGAAATCGATAGTCGAGAAACACACGGTTCGGTACGAAACTTGGCCGCATTGGGAGATGCACGAAGCCCGACGCGTTATGGTCGGATTCGACCTGGAACTGCACGGTACTCACGATCATGGTCACTCGCAACTGACGCCGGGTTGCGAAATCTGTAGGCAGACCTACGAGGATCTCAAGAAGGTCGCCGAGGAAATCCTGCCCAAGGAAGAACGCCCGTCATCCTATGAAGTGCAACCATTCGACCACGGGCTTCATTCTGAAGGCCGCGGGCCGAGCGAAGTTGTCCTGGTCATTAGCATCCAACATCGACGTGATTACTTTTCGCCGGTCGATGCATGTGAAGAGCGCTGTCTGGCCGAGATGGAATCCAGCCTCAAACAACTGGGGATTCCCGGACGCAGGAGGCGCTAAGCCGATGGATCCTGAAGTGCAGCCGGTGGGTGGGACCGGGTAGCCGTACTCCACCTCCGTGCGGTGCGCAGAGTCCAAAGTGTTCAGGCTTTCTCACAAGGTGCCCCTTCACACGGGTGAGACGCTAAAAGCCTCTACTCCGCGGCAAGACATCACGCTAGCGACTGCGTCGCGCCAGGAGCGGGCTCACGCCCAGCAATATCGACCCTCTTCACGAGCCGGTCCAGTACCCGGTGATCTGCTCCAAACTTGCAGATCGCGTCACAGTGTTGCGCCAAATCAGAAAACAAGAGGTACGAGGGCTGGGGCCGGCCGGTAGCAATGAATGAAGGGCGTTTCAATTGAGCCACAACCTCCTTCTCCCGGCCATCGGGCA
>JALHNH010000079.1 GCA_022843625.1 Bryobacter sp.
GCTTCCATCGTCACTGTGCCTGAGGCGGCCAGCGCCACATCACAGTGTGCCAGCAATTCCCAGGTTTGACCTTCAATCACATGGATGGCTTCGGGCAGCGAATGGTTAGCAAAAAACATGCGCCCAATGGTTGGGGGCGTCCCTAGTACAAACTGTACGGGCATTTTTGCCCCAATCCGCCTCACCGCATCGATCAACGCCGGAAGATGCCGCGCGATCTCCCCATGCCGGCTCCCCGGCAGCAGCGCCACCATCGGACGTGCCGGATCCAGCCCGAGCGACCCCAGAAAATCCTCCCGCGTCCGCTTCGCCGCGATATGCCGGGCCATCGGGTGCCCAATATAGCTGGTGGCAACACCACGCTCGCAAAACCACTTCTCTTCAAAAGGAAAAATACAAAGCAGACGCCGCAGATCACGACTCATCTGCTTGGCGCGCCCCTGCCGCCAGGCCCAGGCCTGCGGTGCAACCAGATACACCACCGGAATCCCCATCGCCTTCAGCCGCCGCGCCACGCGCAGGTGAAAATCGGGCGAATCAGTGAGAATCGCCAGATCCGGCTTCTCCCGCTCAGCCGCCGTCAGCAGCTTCTGATACTCGCCATAAATCCCCGGCAGATGCGTCACCACCTCCACCAGCCCCACCACACCCAGCTTGCCGGCATCGATCACCGGCCGCACGCCTGCCGCCAGCATCTTCGGCTGAGCGCATCCAAAGAAGTCGAGATCGCTGCGTTTTCGGCGCAAAGCGTCCACCACGCCAGTGGCGTAAAAATCGCCACTCGCTTCCCCTGCCGAGATCAGGATCTTACGCGCCACTTCTACCCAGCGTATCGCGCTATCATTCGGTTGTTGATGACAGAGCGGTTGACGGTGAAGGCATTCGCGGAACGTTTCCGCAAAGAGATGGTTCCTCTCTCGGGGAAGATCAGTTTCTATTCCGCAGGCCTGCGCCTGAACGAAGAAGACGAAAAAGAGCTGATTTACGATCCAGTTGGCAGTTTGCCGCCCATGGTGCGCGAACTTTTGCCCGACATGTCGATCGTTTTGGTACCTCATCTGGAAGGCACCGGAGAAGTCACTGTTGTGATGGATCCCCCAAAAAGTGCGGTTAAAGAAGAAGCCGAAGACCGCATCTGGCAGAACGAAACCCTCATTGACAACAACGTCGTGCTCACCTTCGCCGTGCAGGGCTGCGACAGTGGCGAGTATCACTACCGCCTCTTCCGCGTAATCGCTGCCAAGGTTGTAGAACGGGCCGCACCCAAGTTCTGGAACGAATTCGAAGAGATCCTCCGCGACGAACTAAAACGCCGCGTCCATGGCGAAGTCGACGAAGAGAGCTGGAAGGCGAAGGACGAACTCCTTGCTGCTGCAACCACTCCCTGGCGCGATTCCAAAATGTTCCGGGCCTACGCCAAAGTCGCCACGATCGATACTCTAACCCTGTATCTCCACGGCCTCTGCTGCGACATCGACGTCGAACCCGGCCCCCGCCAGATGCAAAGCCGCGAAATGCGCAAGCGCCTCCTCTGGCTCCACGAAAAAATCGGAGCCCCTGAAGGCTACGTCATTTTCCCTGAGCAGAAGAAGGCTTAGGTTTAGGCTTTGCGAGTGAAAGGCAAAGCACGCGAAGTAACTGCCGAACAGAGCGTCCTAAAGTTGCTCCAGCGCGATCTAGCCCCAGATTGGCTGCGTCAATCTTGGAACAATGCTGAAGCTTCTGGTCTTGATGTGGTTTCTATGGATGAGATAGAAGCCGAGATCGCCGCTGTTCGGAAAGCACGTCGCACTCCCGATCCACAGTCCACAAGCTGATCTAAGTTCTGCTCTAGACGAACGTGCTAATTTTCAGTTCCCTGACGAAACCTCGCCATTGCCATGGAAGGAGGCTTTTACCAACTCTTCAACTCTGCTGTTTCAACTACTCATGCGCCTATGGCGCTTTTACCGTAGGTAGCGAAGTGTACTGGTAGGTAGGTGAGCGTCGAGTGTAGCGACTGTTCGTTCGAAAAGCTGAAACAAAGGGGCCCATTCTTCGTTTGAGTTTGACGTCCAGTGCAGACGAGTTCCCTCTAGTTGGTTGCCAAATTGAATACCGCAAGTCGTACCGTCGAGCCCAATCAGATCAGGAAACTGCTTGAGCATCGGAATCCTCAATAATTCAAAGTCATGAATGATACTTTCGGCAACATCAGCAGCCATTGGCGATTCCGAGCCATAAACGTCATGTATCGGAGTGTTTACACGTGGCTGATCACTCGGATCAAATTCTAAACGCCGCACGAAAAATTCCACAGGCTTCTTTGTTTTGAATATTGACCAGGACGAATGAGCGTCAAGCGACTGATACCGCCATGCGAGAAATATTCGGTCACGTTCAGAGCGCTCAATTAGAGCCGGGAAGCATTCAGGTATTTCCAATGGGGTCATTCGCATTTCCTTTCTCAATAGAATAAAAAAACAATCTAGTGTCACCTTGCGGCTCACCTCAAAACGACTTCTAAATGAAGTCACCCTCAGAATACATAGCAGCAAAATGAGGCTGCTTCCACTTCGGGAGCAAAAGGTGACTTTGCCACCTCCAACCAACAATCATGAATGAATGCTGGAATGATACTAATCTGTAGACAAGCTGTGGCTAATTCCGAATCCATCGACTGGGCTGCTTGCTCGCTAGTGGAAATTGATCCTAACGTTCAAAGCGGATCCCCTGTGTTGCGCGGCACCCGCATGCCCGCAAACGCAATCATCGACAACTTCGAATTTGGCTTGAAGATAGCGGAGATTTCCGAGCAGTTCGAGGTCGCAGAAGACTTGATCGAACAAATTTTGATTTACGCTGAGAGCCACCGGGTCGTTCATTCCGTCTGAATGCGCGTTAGCGCCTGCGCCACAGCGCTACTTCAGTAACTCCGCAATACCGTCATACCCCGCAGCCCGCGCCAGCTCCCCAGCCGTCTTTCCCGCCTTGTTCTTCCGCGTCCTATCCCCACCCTTCTTGAGCAGCAACGACACCATCTCCTCACGCCCCCAACTCGCCGCATAATGCAGCGGCGTCGCCTTCGAATCTCGATCCAGCGCATGAATATCCGCCCCCCGCTCCAGCAACAACTGTGCCACCGCCAGTTGCCCCGCCAGCGCCGCGTCATGCAGCGGCGTCGCGCCATTCGCATTCAACGCATTCGCACTCGCCCCCGCCGCTAGCAACAGTTCTGCAATCCCGATATGCCCCTTGAGGCAAGCATCGTGAATCAGCGTGCTGCCATTGGCAGTCGGCGCATCCGGATCCATCTTCCGTTCAAGCAACAACTGAACCACTTCAGTCTGCCCTTTCAGCACCGCATCTTCCATCTGCCGCGCCGCCCCGCGAGCATCCCCACCCGCAATCTTCGCGCCTTTCCCCATCAAGTAATCCACAACCAGGGTATGCCGCTGCCGCAATGCCTCATCAAGTGGCGTCGACCCGCCCTGATCTTTGGCATCCACCTCTGCTCCTGCCACAATCAGCAACTGCGCCACCTCAAGAAAACCCCTTGTCGCCGCCTCATGCAGGGGCGTAATCTTCGTATCCTTGATCCGGTGCTTCGGGTTGGCCCCAGCCTTCAACAACAACTCGACCACCGCAGTATGGCCCTTCCACGCTGCCTCATCCAGCGCTGTTGCGCCACTGCCATCCTCGGCATCCACCTCTACCTTGTTAGCCAACAAAAATTGAACAATCTCTTTGTGGCCGCGGCTAGCGGCCAGGTGCAACGCAGTCGACCCCACCCGGTGCCGTCTTTTTAGATCCGCACCACGAGACGCCAGCAATTCCACCATATCGAGATGGTTCGTGAGAATGGCGTAGTGCAAGGGAGTAGAGCCGCTTTCGGTATGCGCGGCGTTGATGTCCATATGCGGCGCATCTACTTCTGCCCCTTTGTCCAGCAACAGCACCGCGATCTCTTTGTGCCCGCCCCAGGCTGCGTCATGCAGCGGCGTTCCCCCAAGATTATCCCGCTCCTTGACTGAGACCCCCGCCTCAATCAACGCCTTCACCTTGTCAATATCCCCAGCCCGCACCGCACTGTGCAAACCCTGATCCGCCCCAAGGATCAGGGAGCACAGCAGAAATAAGATGCAGCGCTTCACATCCGCTAGACTACCGCTATTTCTTCTTGGTAGCCGGCGCAGGGGCCGCCGCTTTGCCTTCAGCCTGCAGCTTCTCGATCTCGGTCACCAGGCGGTCACCCGAGATTACATCAGGATAAAGGCCTGCCGCCGTCCATTGCCAATCCATCCGGATTTGACCCTTTTGGTCGATCAAAAATACGTGTGGAAAGTACAAGGCCGGGCGATCAGGAGAAGCCTTGACGTAGCTGCTCGCCACCTGGCCCGCATCAAATAGAATCGGGTTTGTCACCTTGAACACATTGATGTACTTCTTCACCTCATCAAAGGTGTCCGGTGGAACCACAATACTCAGAACACCAACGCTATCGCCAAACTTCGCCTTCACACGTCCTTCGATCGACCGAGTCAGCGCCTGGCATTTCTCGCATTTGGTCTGCATGAATTCAATGATCAGTACTTTGCCCCGGTAGTCGAGAATATCGTGCTGCCGCATATTCACGTCGGGTAAAGAAAAGCTGGGGGCCCTTCGTCCGCTAAACTCATTCGCCGCCATCAAGGCAAATGCACTCAGGCTCAACAGAATCAAATGTCGCATCGTTAGTTTCCTTCCACCAGTCTCTTCAGGCTTACTTCGTATGGTGCCTGTGCCACTCCACGCTCGGTGATGATGCCCGTCACATAACGGTTGGGCGTCATGTCGAAGGCGGGGTTCTTTACTTTGGTGCCATCGGGCGCAACCTTATGTCCAAACATCGCTGTCACTTCGCTCGCCGCGCGCTCTTCAATAGGGATTTGCTCTCCACTGGCGATATTCATATCGAGAGTCGAAATCGGTGCTGCCACATAGAACGGCACGCCATTCTCTTTGGCTAGCACGGCAACACCATAGGTGCCAATTTTGTTCGCCACATCCCCATTGGATGCAATGCGGTCGGCTCCCACCACAACGCAGCCAATCCGGCCACTACGCAGGAAATGCCCGGCCATGTTGTCGGTGATCAGAGTCGTATCGATACCATCCTTTTGCAGTTCCCAAACCGTAAGACGGCTGCCCTGCAGAAAAGGTCTCGTTTCATCGGCAAAGACATCAATATTCTTGCCAGCTTCTACTGCCGCACGAATCACACCCAGCGCCGTGCCATAACCAGCTGTCGCGAGTGCGCCGGCATTGCAGTGCGTCAGCACCGTCTTGCCGTCCGGCACCAGCGGCGCACCATGCGCGCCAATCTGCTTGTTGATCGCAATATCTTCGGCGTGCACAATTTGCGCCTCAGCCACCAGCTTTTCTCGCACCACACTCAACGGCTCGCCACTCAGGCTCTGGCGCAACTTCTTCATGCGGTCAATGCCCCAGAAAAGGTTTACTGCCGTTGGCCGTGTGGCCGCCAGTGTTGCGCAGATCTCTTCAAACTCGGCTTCAAAGTTCTCGTCGCTCGCCTGCTGTGCCCCAATTGCGACGCCCATCGCAGCGGCCACACCAATGGCGGGCGCGCCACGAATGATCATCGTAAAAATTGCATCGGCCACTTCTTTGTAATTGCGGCAGAGAACAAATTCTTCCACATGCGGCAGGCGGGTCTGGTCGATCATCTCCACGCCCTGCGCGGTCCATCGTAAGGTCTCAATCATGAGCGGTTCAGTAAGTCTCCTTGTAAAATCGATCCGGCCATGAAGGTCAGATTATAAGCGGCATGCGTCAGTGAAGACGCTGCCGTTGAGCCCGTTTTGTGACGGACGATTCCAAACACAATGCTGGCAAGTGCCAGTATCAACACTAGTTGCCACTTCCAGTTGTACTGTGGCCCGTGGAGCAGAGCGAAGGGTACAGCCGTGGCGACAATACCGCCCACTAGGCCCAGGCTGCGTACAAACAGGGGCTGGGCAAAGCCCCGAAACATCAGCTCTTCAAATACCGGCCCAATCGTTGTCGCCGCGATGCCGATTGCAATTACGCTCCCACGGTCTTTCATTAACGCGTCAATTGCCATGGTTTCATGCGATGTCCGCAAAGCAAATGCCAGCATCGCCATTCCCAGAGCGAGCATTGGCCCAAGCAATGCCGTCAAAGCCATGTGCCGCCAGGGCACATGCCAATCCATCGCTGTCCAAAAATCCAGCCCGTAGCGAGCCTTCAACATCATGTATAGGCTGCCACTCACACCCACATAGATCAGAACCTGCGAGACGGCAGTCACCACGCCCTTTTGCGGCACCACGAACGACAGAAGCTTTGCCGAAAGCGCGGCGACAACCAGACATGGCAACACAGCCCCCAGCAAGATGCCAAGATCCTCGTAGTTCCAAACTGGCTCTGAATTGCGCCCGTGCATTTGCCCTTAGCCTTCAATCAATAATGCCGCAACCAGAGGCACCATGATTTCATGATGTCCTGTCAGGGAATATCCCTTGCCGCCCGCTTTTGCGTGTGGCCGTTCGACCACGTTCATCCTGGGGCGGTAATGCTGCAAAAAATCGAAATTGACAGTGGTGAAGTTTTCGAGCTTCACGCCCAGATTTCGCACGCTGCTCACCACCTTCAAAAACACCTCCGGCAAAATCACCGCACTGCCGCAGTTCACATAAACCCCACCGTTAGAAATCTCACTCACCACACCGCACAAAAGACGGAAATCATGATGAGTCCCACTGCCCAGGGCTGCGCCATCCGCCGCCGGGTGCGTATGAGGCGTATCCGTCCCCATCGCCAGATGCACCGTAACCGGGATGCCCAGCTTCCACGCAGCATACAGCACGCTCTGCTCTCGCATGCCAGGCTTGCCGACGGCTTCGAGCTTCGCCCCGTATGCCTCGCCCAGCCCAATTCCCTGCGCCAGCGCTTCAGCCGCCGCCTCATTCATCCACCGCCCTGTTTCTTCTGCACTGCCAAAGCTGCCATCCGGCAATACAGCTTCAACATCCTCGCTGGTGGCCCCGCAAATACCAATCTCAAAATCGTGAATCGAGGTGGACCCATTCATCACAAAGGCCGTGATAAAGCCCTTCTCCATCAAATCGATCAACACGGGCGCAAGCCCGCACTTGATTACATGGCCGCCCATGCCCCACAACACCGGCTTGCCCTTTTCGCGTGCACCCCGAATCGCACCTACAACCGCCCGCAGCGTATCAGCCGCCAGCAACTTGGGCATCTTGTCCAGCAGCGTCGATACGCTGTCGCCCTTTGCCGCCACGCCAGCAAAGTGTTCAATCTGCACCTTGCCGCCTCGCTCAAACACGCTAACCGTCTTGAGGCTCTTCAGATCCATCGGTTGCTGCCTGTACTTGCTGCTCAACGCTTGCCGCCCTTCTTGAGCAGCTTTGCCAGCGCCTGCCCCGTATAGCTTTTCGTATTCGCTGCGATGTCTTCCGGGGTTCCGCAGGCGATCAACTTGCCGCCACCTTCGCCACCTTCGGGTCCCATATCGAGAATCCAGTCTGCACTCTTGATCACGTCCAGATTGTGCTCGATCACCAGCACCGTATTGCCCAGATCCACCAGCTTCTGCAACACCTCAAGCAGCTTTCGCACATCCTCAAAATGCAGCCCTGTGGTGGGTTCATCAAGAATGTAGATCGTTTTGCCCGTCTGGCGCTTGCTCAGTTCCTTGGCCAGCTTGATGCGCTGCGCCTCGCCGCCACTCAGTGTAGTCGAGCTCTGCCCCAGATGCAGATAGCCCAGCCCGACATCCACCAGCGTTTCCAGCTTTACCGAGATATTCGGAATATTCGCGAGCAACGGCGCCGCGTCTTCAATCGTTGTATCCAGCAGATCTGCAATGCTCTTGCCCTTGAACTTCACCTGCAGCGTCTCGTGGTTATAACGCTTGCCACGGCACACGTCGCACATCACAAATACGTCCGGCAGGAAGTTCATCTCGATGCGCTTCATGCCGTCGCCCTGGCAAGCCTCGCACCTGCCCCCCTTGACATTGAAGCTGAAGCGCCCGCTCTTATAGCCACGCTCGCGGCTCTCCGGCAGCATTGCGTACAGCTCGCGAATCGGCGCAAATACTTGCGTGTAGGTAGCCGGGTTTGACCTCGGAGTCCGCCCAATCGCTGCCTGATCGATCTCCACCACCTTGTCGATCTCGCCCAGCCCCATGATCCGCTCATGCTTACCGGGTTCGGCCTTCGATCCATACACAAACTTCGAGAGCGTCCGGTACAGAATATCGTTTACCAGAGTCGACTTGCCGCTCCCCGAAACACCAGTAACGGCAATCAGCATCCCCAGCGGGAACTCTGCATCCACATTTTTGAGGTTGTGTTCGGTCGCATTCAATACCTTCAGCCGCTTGCCGTTGCCGATGCGCCGCACGGTAGGTACAGCGATCTCAAGCTCACCGCTCAGGTACTTGCCCGTCAGGCTCCCCTTGGTCTTGGCGATCTGTGCAGCCGTACCGGCAGCCACCACTTCACCACCCAGCCTGCCCGCTCCGGGCCCAAGATCGATCACATAATCGGCCCGCTCGATCGTGTCCTGATCATGCTCCACCACCAGAACGGTGTTGCCCATATCGCGCAATCGTTCGAGGGTCTCAAGCAAACGGTCGTTGTCGCGCGGATGCAAGCCAATCGAAGGCTCATCGAGCACATAAAGCACCCCACGCAACTGGCTGCCAATCTGCGTCGCCAGGCGAATCCGCTGCGCCTCACCGCCACTGAGCGTCTGCGCACTGCGCTCCATACTCAGATAATCGAGGCCTACATTTTCGAGAAACTGCAATCGCGTGCGGATCTCATGCAGCACCCCTCCGGCGATTTCTTCCTCGCGCTTGGCCAGCTTCCAGCTCTGCGCTGTCTCGTTGGCCCGCTTTACGCTCATGGCCGAGAAATCACTTACCGTAACACCCTTCACCTTCACAGCCAGACTGGCCGGCTGCAATCTCTTACCATGGCAGGCCGGGCAATCCTGTGAAGTCATAAAGTCGCTTAGATACTCGCGATACGTATCGGTTGCGCTCTCCAGGTTATCGCTGAGCAGCTTCAAAATCCCCGGAAACGGCCCCTTGCCATTCATCAGGATTTCCCGCTGTCCGTCGGTGAGAGCTTCCCACGTCTTGGCCAGATCGATGTTGTTTTTCCAGGCACCGTCGGTTACGCGCTGCCCCACGTAGTTTGAAGTTGCTCCAGGCCCAAGGCCTCCATCAAAAAGCGGCCGCGTCGCATCTACAATCACCTTTTCAGGATCAAAGCTCCACATACTGCCCAGGCCGTTGCACTCCGGGCAAGCCCCATAAGGGCTGTTGAAGCTGAAGCTGCGAGGCTCAAGCACCGGCACACTCGTCCCACAATCCGGGCAAGCCATCTTCTGCGAATAGAGCCGCTCTTCGGGCTCGGCTGTTCCTTCTCCCAAAATACTAACCAGCACCAAGCCCTCAGCCAGCTTGGTCGCGGTTTCAATCGATGCCTCAAGGCGCTTGCCGATATCGGGCTTCAACACCAGACGATCCACCACCACCTCGATCGTGTGGTTCTTGCGCTTGTCGAGCAGAATCTCGTCCTCAAGATTCCGCATCACCCCGTCCACGCGAGCCTTCACAAAGCCCTGCCGCGCAAACTTCTCCAGTTCCTTCTTGTACTCGCCCTTGCGTCCACGCACGATCGGAGCAAGAATCATTACCCGCGTATTCTCAGGGATCTCGGCAATGCGCTCCAGAATCTGTGCCGTCGATTGCCGGCTGATCTCCGTGCCGCAACTCGGGCAGTGGGGCGTCCCGATCGACGAATAGAGCAGACGCACGTAGTCGTAGATCTCAGTGATCGTTCCGACAGTCGACCGCGGGCTGCGCGACGTCGTCTTCTGCTCGATCGAGATCGCCGGGCTCAAGCCTTCAATGGAATCGACTTCCGGCCGCTCCATCTGATCGAGAAACTGCCGCGCATAGGGCGAAAGCGTTTCCACATAGCGCCTCTGCCCTTCGGCATAAATCGTATCGAAGGCAAGCGACGACTTGCCGCTCCCGCTCAACCCCGTAATCACAGTCAGTGAATTGCGCGGAATCTCGACATCAATGCTTTTGAGATTGTGCTGCCGCGCTCCATGAACGCTAATTTGTTTGAGCATAGTAGTTCGGCCTCACTTTCTCGATGATTTGTTTTACCGGCCGCTCCAGCATCTCGAATGCCGGCTGCGGATAAATTCCAATCCCAATGGCGGCAATCAGCAGGGGCAACACCACCGCCCACTCACGAACGCTCAAATCGGGTAACCCAATATTCTTCGCCTTTGTTTCGCCCAGTGACACTCTTTGATAGCACCACAACAGATAGGCCACTGTCAGCACCACTCCCAAGCCGGCCCACAAAGCCCAGTAAACGCTCATCTCAAAGGCCCCGGCGAGAATCCGCACCTCACCCACAAAGCCATTGAGCGGAGGCAAGCCCATCGAACTCACCGCTGCCAGCAGAAACACAATCGAAAACGCGGGCATCGGCCCAAAGAGGCCGCCGTATTCAGAAATCTCGCGCGTATGCCGCCGCTCGTACATGAAGCCCACCAAAAGGAACAAAAGCCCGGTCGAGATTCCGTGGTTGATCTGCTGCAACATGCTGCCGGAGATCCCCGCCGGGTTGAGCGAAAACATCCCCAACATGCAGAAGCCCATGTGGCTCACGCTGGAATAGGCGATTAGCCGCTTCCAGTCCTTCTGCTTCAGACAAACCAGCGCACCGTAGACAATCGCGACTAGCGCCAGCACGCTCATCCACCACAACACATTGGCCTGCTTGACTGCCTCAGGCACACCCGGCAGCACCAGGCGCAAGAAGCCATAAGTGCCCATCTTCAACATCACGCTGGCCAGATAAACGCTACCTGCCGTCGGAGCTTCGGTATGCGCGTCTGGCAACCAGGTGTGGAAAGGCGCCATCGGCACCTTCACGGCAAAGCCCGCAAACATCAGCCAGAAAATCCAGAGCCCCAGATCGCCTTCCGGCCTGGTAGCCCACAATGCGGGCATGCTGAAGCTGAAGAAGCCTGTCTGGCGCCAGTGTTCGAAGTAAAGCAGCAACAAACCGAGCAAAAGCAACATGCTGCCAGCCACGGTATAAATCAGAAACTTCATCGCCGCCGCTTGCCGCTTCTCGCCACCCCAGATTGCGATCAGAAAGAACATCGGAATCAGCGATGCTTCAAAGAAAACAAAGAACAAAAGCGCGTCGACTGACAGGAATACACCGGTAACGCACGTTTGCAAAATCAGTAGCGAAACATAGAATTCTTTAAGACGTTCGTCAATAGCGTTCCAGCTGGCAAGGCAGGCTAGAAACCCAACACCCCCGGTCATCGCCACCAGAAGCATCGAATACCCATCGACACCGAGAAAGAAATCCGCCCCAATCGAAGGAATCCAGGGCAGGCGCTGCACAAACTGCAAATCCTTAGTGGTGTCGAAGAAGCCCATCAGGCCAAACGTCCAAAGCGCACTCAGCCCCAGCACCAGATTCGCCCAGAACTTGATCAGAACGGGCTTCGACCCGGGCAGCAAAGTGAGGATGAGCCCACCCAGCATCGGGAAGAAAAGGATCAAGGTGAGATTATCGGCCATAAAAAACAAGAGGAGGGCGGCCTGAGCTACAGGCCGCCCTCCATCTAGTTTAGCTGGATTACAGGGTTCTACTGATAATTCACGCTCTTGAGCGTGAGCGACGTGCTCACAATGTAGCCGTAATCAAGGCCCGGGGCTGAAAAGGTAGCTGGAAGGTTGCCCGAACCAACGCCCATAAGCCCGAAAGGCAGGCCCGCCGAGGTTGCCGTCGGCGAAGGAGGGAGCGCTAGCAATATGGCCGCAGGTACCGTAAAGGTTCCAACGTTTGCCCGCTCGGTACAAGTAAATATGCTCAAAATAGCATTCTCCGTCGCATCCGTAGCTGAGTAGCCATAAATTACTACGTAGCCGTTATTGTCCCCGCCAGTCCAGTTGACCACTTGGCCAGCCGCGCGGTTCACATTGCTAACTGCAGCTTTGTTTGACCACGCAACCGGAGCGCTCAAATTGAGGTTTGCGGTGAACCCGCGAACATCTGCACCACCACCGCCATTATTGAAGGAGTAAGGGCCGGGGTCAAGGTAGCTGCCATCAGTGCCACCCAGCCCAGGAATCGAAATTCCGCCAGTGCTTAGAGTCTCTGAGTATGTGCCTATCAGCGTGTCCACTCTTTTCAGGCTCTTCGCACCCTTGGGCCCACTGATGTTGATGAGAGCACCTGCATCCAATCCGCGAGGCGGTGCGTAATCAATTGGTGTCAATGCACTTGCTGTTCCGCTGTAGACCGTGCAAGTACCCAATGAGGATGCTCCAGCTGCATTCAAACTTGATGAACTTGCAATGCTAACAGGGGTGAAATCGAAAAAGCCTGCCGAACCCGAATCTGTCTTGACGCTCGTGCTGAATCCGAAGGCTGATACTTCAAGATCGAGACGTGCCAATGTTATGGTTCCAATCTTCAAACTTCCAGTCGAGTTCAGTCTTTCGAGCTGGGATTGAGGCAGTCCCAGGGCATCACTGCAGATGCTGCCAGACGTGGCGATCGAGATTGTAGCGAAATTACTAACAATGTTTCCCGTCTTTACATATACGGGCACAGCACATCCAGAGATTCCCGCAGGTACGACGAAGTTTATCTGGTCCAGTGATGCGAATGAAGGAGCACGTCCTGCGTAGCCTAAATCGGCTCTCCGCCCCCCCACATACAGCTCGACACCCGCCTGGTTGATGGGAGTTGCTGCCGAGACGGGCGCGCCATCATTTGCGCCACCGGGCAGCGCACCCAACCCAGTTCCATAAGCAATTAGAGTCTGGCCAGGCCGGGCTGACCGCAGCGGTGAATTTAGAGGTTGCGACGTCGCAGATTCAAAGTTCGTGATGCTGCCTGGTCCACTCCCGCGAAGGTTCGTAGTGTAAATGCCAAACGAATTTGCAGCAACCCGCACAATTCTTCCTGGACTTGCTTGGCCGTTGTAGCTAAGCGTTAGGGTGGCATTGCCAACTGGAATATTGGAGGGCATAACCGCTGCTACTTGACCTGCCGAAGTGTAGTAAATCGGACAATCGGCCGAAAAGGATCCGCTGGTCACCCTTACGCTAGTTCCCGAAAGAGTCGTTGGCCAAGGCAATGGGGACGCCGCCAGTACGTTTGGACCCATCCGAACCCCGTAAATCACGAAAAGTGAGCCTTGGGCTACACCGCCGCCGGGCAGTCTCGGATTCACTCCACTCGCTGCATTGACGATTCCGCCATCACTCACTACTGGTTGCGCAAAAAGCGAAGTACTCGCTGCCGCGGCTAAAACTGCGTACAAAAGATATCTACTCATAGGCTTCATCATATACGCGACAAAACCCTATGGATAGGTTCAACTTTTAGTGAAAGCGCTTTAGATAATGTACTCGGGCGTATACCTTAGAAAACCCGCACCTTGCGTAGTTTCGCTGCGACCCACTCCCCTGCGCCACCTCGCAATGCACCCACTCCACCCCATCGTCAAAAGCCCGCTGCACCCGCGCCCGAATCATCCTCTGCTGCAACCCCCGCCCCCGCCAGGCTTCAACGGTTCCGTCCCCGGCCAGCAATCCCGCTCCAGCCAGATAAATCATCTGCCCCACCGATACCAAGTCCCCATCCTCCCAATGCCCGGCGTTCAGGATGCCCTCACCGCCAAACATCATCCGCCCCATCGCCATCCCCGCGTCAGTAATCTCCCCAAAAAACGACAGACACAAAACACGAGCGCAAGCCTCCGCATCCATTGCCTCCGTCACCTTCACCCCAAGATCCTCACTCCGCCGCGCCATCAGATCCTCAACTGCTACACGCTCAAACCCCAACTCCTCAAGCTCATTCAAACAAGCCGCTTCCACCCACGGAGCCAGCTCGAGCACCGCATCCTTCTTGTGATCCGAGTAAAACTCAACAATACGGTCCAACTCGGCCCGCCCCACTGCTCCATCCAATCCCTTTACCGCATTGACGGGCGAATCCGAATCTACAAAACCTGCCACTCCGCCCCCAACCTCAATCATTTCCCCGCCCGAGGCCCGGGCAAACCGCCGCATCACCTCAGCCGCACAAGGCTCAAAATTCGTCATGCTTCCTTAGGGCCAATCCCCAGCGCCTTCATCTTCCGGTATAGGTGGCTCCGCTCGAGCCCCAGCAATTCCGCAGTTTTCGTCACATTTCCACCCGTCTCATCCAGCTTCTTGAAGATGTAATCCCGCTCAGCCGCCTCACGCACTTCCTGCAAGCTTCCAAACCGCTCCTGCGGCCTCTCCATCACATTGCGCTTGGTCGCATTCAGGGGAATCTGCCGCGCTTCCACCCGCGTTTGCGGATTCATGATCACAATCCGCTCCATCAGATTCTTCAACTCCCGCACATTTCCGGGCCAGGTGTATTCATCGAGCACACGATAAGCCTCCGGAGTCAATTCTTTAGCCTTGCGCCCATAGCCGGTCGTAAACTCATGCAGAAAATGATCTGCCAGCAAACGGATATCTTCCACCCGCTCCCGCAGCGGCGGCACATGAAACGGAATCACATTCAACCGGTAAAACAGATCCTCGCGAAAATTCCCACGCTCAATTTCGTCCTCAAGATTTTTGTTGGTGGCCGCAATCACACGCACATCCGAACGAATGCTCTCTTCCGCCCCAAGAGGCTCAAAGCGCCCTTCATCCAGCACACGAAGCACCTTCGCCTGCGTCTTCAAACTCATATCGCCTACTTCATCCAGGAACAAAGTACCTCCGTCGGCCTTCTCAAACTTGCCGATCTTGTCATCCGCCGCACCCGCAAAGCTCCCCTTGCGATGCCCAAACAACTCGCTCTCGATCAAATCCTCAGGAATAGCCGCGCAATTCACTTCAACAAAAGGCCCCTGCGTGCGCGGCGAGTAGCGATGGATCGCGTGAGCCACCAACTCCTTTCCGCTGCCGCTTTCCCCATAAATCAACACCCGCCCATTGGTTTTGGCCATCAATTCCAGTTGCTGCCGCAATGCCCGCATAGGCACGCTCTCGCCCAAAATCCGTCGCTCTTCACCACTGGCCCCCTTCAGCCGCTCCACCTCAACTTCCAGCTTGCGCTGCTTCAGCGCATTCTGAATTGTAACCGTCACCTTCTCGATCGTCAGAGGCTTTTCGAGAAAGTCAAAAGCCCCCATCTTGGTCGCCTTTACCGCCGTTTCGATATTGCCATGCCCGCTAATCATCACAACATTTGGGCGCTCACTCAGCGGCATCTTCTGGATCTGCGCCAGTGTCTCCAGCCCATCAATCCCGGGCAGCCAGACATCCAGCAACACTACCTCATAACTGCGCTTCTGCAACTCAGCAAGCGCATCCTCGCCTCGCCCCACCGCATGCACGCTAAATCCTTCATCCTCAAGCACGCCGCGCAGCGATTCCTGAATCCCCGGTTCGTCGTCCACCACCAGAATCTGTATATGCTTCAAGCCCGCGCCTCCACTTGGATTTCAGCCGCCGCATCGGCCTCTGGTGCCGTCCAGGCCGGAATCTCCACTACAAACCGCGCCCCTGTCGGCTGGTTATCCTCAACACGAATTTGCGCATGATGTTCGCTCAGAATGTGATTCACGATGGCCAGCCCCAATCCGGTACCTCGACCCTTGGTCGAAAAATACGGCAAAAACAATTTTTCTCGATCATCGGCTGATACTCCTCCACCACTGTCGGAGACCACCAACTCAACACTTTCGTTACCCAAATCATGAGTACCCACATAAAGCCGCTTCACCAATGCATCCTGCATCGCCTCAGCCGCATTGTCCACCAGATTCACTACCACTCGCTTCAATTGCTCCGTATCCACATTCACCAGCGGCAAGGATGCCCCAAGCGACACCCGAACCTCAATCCCCTCCAGCCTGCCCGCAAAGACCTGCATCGCATTCTCGACAACCGTGTTCAGCGACAGCGGCACCATCTGGGCAGCCGGAAACCTCGCAAACTGCGAGAACTCATCTACCAGCGCCCGCACACTCTCCACCTCGCGGCTGATCATCTGCGAGCACTCCCGCAAGATCCGCGCATTCTCCGGAGCAATCGCCACCTTGTCCAGTTGCCGTGCAATCCGCTCTGCACTCAGGGCAATCGGCGTCAGCGGATTTTTGATCTCATGTGCCACACGACGCGCCACCTCATGCCAGGCTGCCTGCTTCTGCGCCCGCAGCAGCTCGCTCGTATCTTCGATCACCAGTACAAACGGCGAACCAGGATTCTCCTCTACCGTCGACACCGTCACACCCAGATGCAGCCGCCGGCCTTCTTTCACAAAATCAAACTGCCGCATCGCAATGCCCGTACGCCGTGCCCGCTTCATCATGTAGCGCAACTCAGCCGCTTCTTCTTTGGGGAACAAGTCGTCCAGCCGCAAAGTCTGCTCTGCTTCGATCTCGGGGATGATCTGCCGCATCGCCCGATTCACCCGCAATACTCGTCCTTCTCCACTCACCGACACCACGCCAGTAGGGATGTTTTCAAGAATCGCTTCTGTGAATCTGCGTCTCCTCTCCAGCTCTTTATCGTTGGCTTCAAGCCCCTGCGTCATGTTGTTGAAGCCGCGCACCAGTGTCGCTAATTCATCGGTGGCATTGGTCTCAACGCGATAAGCCAGGTTGCCCTTGCGCACCTCTTCTGCACCCTTCAGCAAGGCCGCAATTGGCAAGCTGATCTGCCGCGCCAGCAGCAACACAGCCCAAGTAGACAGAAACAGAATAAACAAGCAAAGCAGCGCCAGCAGCAACAGATAGAACTGCCAAAGCTCCTTGCGGCTCACCTTCAACTGGTCATATTGAGCAATACTATCGAGCAGCTTCTGGTGTTCACTCTCGGCATTGGCCTCCAGATGACCTCTCACCCAAACCGTTCCCAGCCCTCCCTCAATCACTGCCTTCCCCATCGGGAATCGTGTCGATGTTCGGTTCGTTGAACAAAGCGGCAATCGCCCTCCGTCTTTGGCCTCCAGTTGCGCCTCGGCAATTTCTTTTGCCACACAGAATTGCTGCAACACCGGCATCAGGCTCTTGTTTCCGCGTGCATACTCCGCAACCTCGGGCCGGCTCGCCAGCAGCTCCGCCTGCGCCTTTGCCTCTCCCTCAGCGCCGCGCTCCAGCGCCATCGTCATCCCTACCAGTGTTGTATTGGCATTCACCGCCGGCCGGCTAAACCACTTGTCCAGATTGCGGTTTAATACATAAACACTGAACACGGCAAAGAAGAACACTGGCAGAATCGTGATCCCAAGCGCTGCCACCAGCATCTTGGTGCGCAATCGGGACCCCTCCCGATTCTGCTGCCGCTCCAGAAAAATCTTGATGAAGCTACGAAAGAGCAAAAACCCAATCAACACCGTCAGCAAAAACACCAGTGTCGAAACGGCCCAGAAAATCGTAACCTGCTGCGGCCCCTCGGGCGTGACATCGCCCAGGCTGAAGCTGCCTTGCCAAACCAGCAGGCCCACCAGCACCGTCAGTAATAAGGCGCCGAGTCCGTACAGCAGTTTCTGCTTCATGCTTCCACTCTACTCATCTCGAAGAACGGTGTCGATGCTGAAGGCTGGCAGACAGATCGCAATGTACTCACAACCTTCGGCCCCAGGTGTGGAATAGCGAATCCATTCCCCCGCCAGAGTCTTCACGGCCTGCCCCGCATTTACTTCCATCACGCCGTCTTTGTGCTCCACGCGCATCGTTCCGCGTAGCACCACCGTCCACTCGTCAAACTGTGGCGTCTGCCCCGGCTCGCTCCATCCGCTTGGGCTGCGCATATGAGCCACGCTCAGGCGCTGCTCATTCGAGTTCACCCTGCCAACATATTCATCGATCCGCTTGCCTCCGGGCACCGGAATCGTCGTTGGTCCTGCAATCAGTTCTGGCATTTCATGCTCCTTCTACGATCAAGGCTCCCCATTGAAAACCCGCTCCAAAGGCCGCAAACACAACAGGCCCTTCCCATCCCCCATCCCACTCGCTCGCTGCAATCAACATCGACGCCGAACTTGTATTCCCGTAGCGCTCAATGTTGCTATAGAACTTCGCGACATCCACCCCCACTGTCTGTGCAATCTTCGCAAGCAAATTCGCATTCGCCTGATGCATCAAAAACACCCTTACATCCCCTGCTGCCACTCCGCGACGCCCCAGCAACGTAGCAATTGCCGCAGGCACCTTACGAGCCGCATGCATAATCACCATCCGCCCATTCATATGTACCGGCGACCCAAACTCCAGCTTCAACTCACCCGCCGCAGACCCATCCGTGCCAAGTTCAAAATCCACGATGCGTGCAAACCCTCGGTCGCGATCGACAACACAAGCTCCGGCCCCATCCCCAAACAGCATCGCCGTGCCCTTCTCTCGGGGTTCGGTCATCACCGGCACACTCATCTTCTCTGCCGCCACCACCAGCACCTTACCCACACGAGGAGCCCACTCTGAAGCCATCGCCATTGCAAATAGTGCCCCGGCACTCGCCATCGGCACATCCATCGCAATTGCTTGCGGCGCGCCCAGTCGAAACTGCACCTCGCTCGCTGGCCCCGGGAATCGCCGCTCGGCACTCCCGCTCGACACAAGGATCAGCCCCAGCTCCGTCGCTGCCACACCACTCCACGCGAGAGCATCAACACCAGCAGCCGCGGCCATCGACGCCACGCTCTCATCCTCACGCGCAAAGCGGCGCGTCTCGATACCAGACATCTCGCGAATCCAGTCGGGCTCTGCACCGAGCAGCGCCCCCATCTCGACATTGCCAACCACTCGCTCGGGCAGATACTTCCCAAACCCGCGCAAAAACGCCATCGCTTAAGTCCTCGCCTCCACGTATTCGGTGATCCGCTCGATCGTGTCGAACTTGCGAGGATTCAAATCCCCATCCGGAACACTGATGTCGTATTCCTTCTCAAGCTTCGTAATCAAATCCGTCAGCCCAAAGCTATCCAGCAGCCCGCTGTCAAACAGGCTCTCGTCTGTACCAATCGTGATCGGTTTGCCTGCAATCTCAGACAGGATTTCAGTAATTCTCTTTTGCTTCATCGTTGTTTCCATTCCCCTCGCTGAAGACCTTCTGACGGATCTTCCTGAATTCTTCATAGTGAGCGATCAGGTCCTTATAAAGTGTCTCGCCCACCAACCGGTAACCCGGGCCCGTCAGGTGTACAAAATCACCCTGCGCAAACCCGGCATAAACCCAGCGCTTCATCGCGCCATTGCCGCCCATCCGCTCACGCAGATCCCAAAACGCGGCACCAACTTCCAGTGCAACCTCGCGCTGCACCTCACAAATCATGTCCAGCTTCGGCAGCGCGCCCCACACGCGGTTCACCCGTTGCGCCCGGTCAGGCGGGCCTACGATCAAAAAGCTAGCCCCCGGAGCCATCGCCCGGTACCGCTGCAGCACTTCCCGAAACATCGCCCGGTACGATTCCGCAGTCCAGTCTCTTTGTCCGGCCTCATTCGTTCCATAAGCAAAGACAATCAGCCCTGGATTTCGTTTCTCCAGATGCTCGCGCAGTTGCCCTTCTTCCCAGCGCAAACTCACATTCGCCTGCGCACCGTTGATCCCCAGCGTCTCCCAGGTCAACCCGCGATTGCGTTCGGTCACCCATCCAAACAACTTCACCGGCGCACTCGTCACCGTCTCAACCGTAAACCGCTTCAAGCCCTCCGGTACGCTCATATTCCAATACCCGGGCCCCAACGGCCCGTTGGTGTCGACAGTCGCGGCCTCAGCCCCATCCACAAACACCCGGAAACTCCCGCCGCCCGGTTGCTTCAGGTAGTACAGTTCCGCCTTGTCCCCGTCTGCATCGAGGTAAATCATCTCGCCCACTCGCTCGGTAGTGATCGAAGTCCCACCCAATCCGTAAAGACCGTCAGTGCCTTTAGTGAGAAGCCCTTCGGTTTCCCAGCGTGTGCTCTGCCAAGTCTTCACATCATGGCGCCGGTAACCCTGAAAGGGTCGCCCCGCCAAGCTATACCCCGCCCCGCCATTGCCAAAGCGCAACTGAAACATCGTCCGCAACTGATTGGCCCAATCATCGCTGGCGGTATGTGAATCCCCGTACTGCAAAACATGCAAGCTCTTTGCCGCCCCACCCGCCTGCTCGAGCTGCCAAAGCTGCTCAAAGAAAGGCACCAGCGCCGCAGAGTTCTCTACTGCCGCGGCTGCAATGGCATCCATCGCATCGGCCACATATTCTTTCGATGCTTCCTTAACCTTGGCGCTCACCATAGGAGCCCTAGGCGCAACCACCCGCCGCTTGGAAGCGACAGTCTTCTTTTTGGTCTTCTTGGCTGCAGCGGCGACAGACTTTTTAACCGCAGGCTTCTTCGTCGCCCCCGCCCCCCAACCGGCAAGGCCAAGCGCAAGAGCCGCAACTGTAAGTCCGCGCAGCATGATCCACCTCAATCTTCTCAAACTCGGGCATCATAGAGGCAGATGTTGTCCCGCCGCGCCCTCCTCTTCCAATCCTCGGCCCTCCTCGCCCAGGACGTCACCTTCTCCACCGGCGTCAACGTCATCAACCTCCTCGCCACCGTCCGCGACAAACAGGGCAACCTCGTCCAGACCCTCACGCAAGAAGATTTCCTACTCTCAGAAACCAACAAACCCCAGAAAATCACCTACTTCGCCCAGCAATCCGACCTCCCCCTCCGCCTCGGCCTCCTGATCGACACCAGCATGAGCCAGGAAAAAGTAATCCCGGCAGAACGCGCCGCCGCCTATCGCTTCCTCGATACCGTCTT
>JALHNH010000080.1 GCA_022843625.1 Bryobacter sp.
ACCCGGGATCCCGGCTTTAGCTTCGAAGCAAAGTCTGCTCGTCTCAGTTCAGCGGCGACCGTCGCCGGAATATCTTTTACCGCTCGGTCGGGAAAGTGTTGGCGGATGCGCAGCATCCGGGGTAGTGGCATGAAATCATTATGATTCAAACCCGTCGTTCATGTCCGCTCCCCATTCGCGTTCCAGCATCCGCGAATATTCACCAGAGGCATACAGATCGAAATCAAACTGCGTCGATTTGATCTCCCCAAAACTCCACAACAACTGCCGGCAGGCGAAAAGTTGATCCGCATACCGGTAATAGTGACGCACAAATTCATCTGTCACCAGATGCCGCTGGGGCACCTCGTTAAACACTGCATTCAGCCCAAGAGCTCTGCTAAAGATGCTCTTGTAATCCGCAACGCCCCAATTCTTCAACTTCTCGCGAATCTTGCGCGGCGGGTCTTCCGTCAAAATGGCAGCGAATGACTGATAACAGAACCCGGCCCGTTTCAGGTCTTCATCCCGTTCCACCAGATCCATGCACTGCTCGATCCAGCGCAACAAATCTTTGCCCACATAAAACAACATCCGAATCTCGCAGAAGCGCCCATCCAGCAGTCTCCGGTCCAACTCCTCACGCGTTGTCTCGCCGCTCGGCAACAGCCCCTGCAGCATCAGGCTCGCTCTGGAACTCTCCACCAACTTATCCGGTCCTGCCGCCTCTGCAAATGGGTGCAATATCAGGGGCGGCAATTTCCAACCGTGGGTTGTTTTCATTTCAGGAGTGCTGGTTATCGGCATGACAGACAATGGTCTCTTCTTCTAGTTAATCGGCAGCGATCAACTGTTTCCTTAACGATTATCTTTTTTGCAAATCATCTAGGCCACATTACTTTCGCGCTTCTAGTACCACTCTAAAGGTAAGGGTCTCGCCTAAGCGTTTCACCTTAACCTCCACAGCATCGCCTACGGCTTTTGACCTAAGGACATAAGTATAATCCTGTAGATTCCCTACCTTCTTGCCGTCGAATTCGGTCATCAAATCACCACCACGGATCCCCGCCTTTTCCGCTGGACTCCCCGCCCGCACATCTGCCAGTTTCACCCCACCAGGCACCTCGGCAAAGTCAGGCACACTTCCAAAATAAGGCCCGTAGCCCCCGCCCCCGCCACCACCAGGCATCGGCGTCACCTCCACTCGCTGAAAGCGGGGCTTCTCCTCGGCTACTCCCAGTTCCTGCAACGTTGCCCCAACCACTGTAATCAGCCGCCCATATGCCCCTGGCTCAATCTTGTCCCAGGTATCGGACGGCTTGTGATAGTCGCTATGCAAGCCGCTGAAGAAAAACAAAGCAGGTACCTGCTTCGCGCTAAACGAAGTATGATCGCTGCCACCAATACTCAGGTTGTCGCTGAACTCCGGCTTTAAGTCCCCCTGACCCTGTACCACCTCATCCAGAATCTTCTTGAATGTAGAACCGGTCGCCACTCCGGCCGCAAAGAACTTGCCGCCTACCATCCGGCCCACCATGTCCATGTTGACCATCGCCGCGCACTTCTCAATCGGAAACGGCATCTTCCCCGCCAGGTGGCTCGACCCCAGCAGCCCGATCTCCTCACCGGAAAATGCTACAAACAATACCCCCCGCTTCATCTTCGGCTGCTTAGCAAAAAAACGCGCCAACTCAATCACTGCTGCCGTACCACTGGCATTGTCATCCGCCCCCGGATGCAGTTTTGGCACCTCACTTGGAGCCATCGAGAACTGCCGTCCAAACCCGAGGTGATCATAGTGCCCGCCAATCACAATGTACTCATCGCTCGTCCCAGGCAGGAACCCGGCCACATTGTGAGTCGGCCGCATCACCCGCTCCACCTCTACCCGCATAGCAACCTTCATCGCCGCCGGAAACCGAAAGCTCTGTGGCTGCAAAGTGTTATCGATCGCCTTCACAATCCCTTTCAGGTCATGCTGTGATTCTTTAAACCAAGCCTCTGCCACGTTGGCCTTCACCTGCACCACCGGAATCCCGGAATCCATGGCCCCACTCTGATTCCCAAACGGGTCCAGCTTGTCGGCATCCTCGGGATAAAGCACGGCGTTATTGATCAGAATCAGCCCCGCAGCTCCGTGCATCTTCGCGTTTACCGCTTTGGTCTCGAAGTTTGAGTGTCGCGTCCGATTCTTCCCGTCAAACACGCTCTTCTCGTTTTGGTCCTGCGGCTCGTAGCGCAGCGCAACAACTACCTTGCCCTTCACGTCAAGCCCTGCGTAATCGTCGTAGTGATATTCGGTCGACGTAATCCCGTATCCAACAAACACCATCTCCCCACTCACCGTTCCCGTGGACGAAAACACCCGAGGCAGAAAGTCCTTGGCAACGGTCAGTTCCTTGCTCCCAACAGTGAGCGTATTCTTCTTGCCAAGCTTCGATTCGGTATTCACCACAAACTTCTGCAGGTAAGATGGCTTGCTCCCGCCCTCAATAAACGGAGGCTTGAGCCCGGCCCTCTCGTAATTCTTAGCGATCCATTTTGCCGCCTGATCCAGTTCCGGTGTCCCGGTAAAGCGGCCCTTGAAGCGCTCGCTCGACAGCACCTTCACGTCTTCAAGCATCCTCCGCCCGTCGATGCTCTCGGGTAGTTTCGCCCCCCAAACCAAAGCTGTAAAGATCAGGCCAACATAGATTCGCCGCACTTACTTCACCCCCGGCGTAGTCAGACTCACACTGCAGCAAGCCGTGTCTCCGGCATTCTTTGCCGTAGCCTGGTACTTCACTTCCACGTCGATAATCGATTTCAACTGTTCCCAGCTCACATTCCCTGCCAGCTTCCGGCCATTGACATAAAGCGTAGGAGTCGAATTGATCCCCAGCTTCTTTGCCCCAGCCAGATCCTGCGTCACCTCACCATCGGTTTCCTTGTTGTCGTAGCAACGCGTCAACTGCAAACTGTCAATCCCGTTAGCGGGAGCCCAACTCATCAACATCCCCCGAAACGTTTCTGCCTTCAGAGCCTGCTGCTGATCGAAGACCCAGTCATGATACTTCCAGTAATTCTCCTCACCCTGCAAATAGATGCAACGCCCGGCAATCGCCGCCGGCCGAGCCCACGGATGAATCTGCTCCAGCGGAAAATCATGAATGAACAGCCGAACCTCTTTGGGGAAATTCTTCATCAGGTTGGCCCGCAAGGTCTTGGCCTGTTCCCGGCAATAAGGGCACTGGTAATCGGTATAGACACTCAACACAACAGGAGCCCCAACCGTCCCCATCGAAGGCTGCCCGACATTACGAATCAAGGCAATGTCCTTGATGAAAGGGTTGGCCGAGGTATCCAGCACCTCACCCTTCACGATCGTCTTCCCGTCAGCAGAGATCAGAATCTTCTGTTCGGCAAAGCGTTCTCCCAGCGAAGCCTTAACGGTCATCTCGTCAAACCCAGGCAGCATGGAAGACGGCTGAGTATCGACAATCTCAAACTTGATTTCAGGAGTCCAAAGATTGAGGTGACGCAAGTAAGCCTCAAGCTTGGCCAGATCCCGCTTAGGCTGTTCTACAGCAACTGGCTTCGAAGGCTTCTTCTTACCCTGAGCCATCAGGCCCAGCGCAAGAAAGCAAAGAAAAAGAAAACGCATGACTCCAGTCTAAGGGACTGCGATGCCTATGCCAAAATGAAGGCGTGGCAAACTATCTCACAGTCATCCACGAAGACCCGGAAGGTGGTTTCTGGGCCGAGGTCCCAGCCCTGCCTGGCTGCTACACCCAAGCCGATTCTCTTGACGAACTAAAAGTGAATCTCCGCGAAGCAATCTCGGGAGTTCTCGAAGTACTTCAAGAACAAGGCGGCAAACCAGTCTCAACTCTCAATCCAAAGTACTGAGAACAGCTCCACCAAACTCACTGTCAACTCCCCAGCTCTCAGCTCCGAATCCACACGCAACGGTTCCCCACCGGCATGATACTCCCAAGCCGTCCTTTTTACCGGATCAATAACCCAACATGACGGTACACCCCAGGCATGATACTCCTCACATTTGGCAAGCATTGCCCCAAGCCGGTCTTCAGGCGAGAGAATTTCGCAACAAAGCAAAACAGGCTTTGTCGGGTACGGACTTTCCAGTTCTGCAGCCGCAATCACATCCGGTACCAGATATTTTGTAGCTGAGATCCGAACTGTAACCTCGGGCGCAGCCTGCACCCCAAGCTTCCGTAACATCACAACCAGCATGAATTCCAAAAGACCGTGAAAAGTGGTGGGCATCGTTTTGGGTGAGAGCACGCCGTCGCGGTATTCGAGATTCGGCTTCTCGGAGTTGCGTAGATATTCTTCGACGGGCACTAAAGTGCTTGTGCTCATGACAATATTCTAGCTCTCGCTTTGTTGCAGTGAGCGAATGCGCGGATTCGCTTGAAGACCAACAAGGAACGCCCCAAAGAGCATTCGAAGAAACTCCCCCGCTTCATGTCGCCCCGGCCTCTACAGCACCGGCCCAATCCGCCACGGCACAAACTCCTTATGCCCCAGCACCTCAGCCTTCGTCTTCTCACCCGAAGCCGCCCTCAAACACAAATCAAAAATCTCCTTACCCACCTGCTCTACACTCGCATCTCCATCCACAATCCGCCCCGCATTCACATCCATGTTGTCCACCATGCGCTTATACGTATTGGAGTTGGTCGCAATCTTGATCACCGGTACATTCGGGAACCCAATCGCACTCCCCCTGCCCGTAGTAAACGCAATCAAATTACAACCCCCAGCCGCCAGCCCCGTCAGCGACGCCGGGTCATAACCAGGCGTGTTCATGAACACAAAGCCCGGCGACTTCACCGTCTCGGCATAATCCACCGCATCCATCATCGAACTCGTCCCGGCCTTTACTGCAGCCCCCAAACTCTTCTCCAGGATATTCGACAGTCCACCCTCTTTGTTCCCCGGGCTCGGGTTGTCGTCAAAGCTCCCGCCAAACTGCCGCAGATACTTCTTGTACCCTTCAATAAAGCCCAAAAACTTCTCAGCCACCTGGCGATTCCGCGCCCGTTTCACCAGCAAATGCTCCGCCCCGAAACACTCAGTCGTCTCAGCCAGCACCGCGCTAGCCCCAATCGCGGCCAGCATATCGCTACAAACACCCAATGCCGGATTCGCCGAAATCCCGCTAAAGCTATCGCTACCTCCGCAATTTAACCCAAGCTGAATCTTCGACGCCGGTACCGTCACGCGCTTCTGCTCGGTCATCTCTTCCATAAATTGCTTGATGCGAGTCCGCGCTGCTTCCACCGTCCCACGAGTCCCGCCACTCGATTGCAGCGTCAACCCATGCAACCGCTTCGACCGTGGCGCATTCGGCCCCAGATAATGATCAATCTGGTTCACCTCACAACCCAAACCAATAATTAGTGCCGCCCCGATATTCGGATGATTCAGCACCCCGGCCAGCGTCCGCTGCAACTGAACCGTATCCGGCCCGATCGCCATCCCACAACCCTCACCATGAGGGAAGGCCACCACGCCATCTACATTCGGCAAAATGCTCGCAGCATCAAAGCTCTCGGCGATCCAGTCCACCGTGTAGGCCGCACAATTCGAAGCCGCAACCACCGCGACATAGTTGCGAGTCCCCGCCCGGCCGTCCTCACGCAAAAATCCCTCAAACGTGGGCATATTCGCTGGCAGCGCAGGATAAGCAATCTCACCCGTAGGGAACTCGAGATCCAGCTCATGATCCTCAAACGCCAGGTTGTGCACATGGATATGCTGCCCCGGCTGAATGGCCATTCTTGTCTTGCCAATCGCCTGCCCATAACGGCGAACGCTCTCGCCAGCGCCAATCGCCTTTAGGCAAACCTTATGCCCCGCCGGCACGCTATCCAGCACCATCACAGAAGTCCCGGCGACAACAATCGTCGCTCCCGGGCTCAGCGGCACACGCGCAATGGCAACATTGTCCGTCTCGTGAAGGCGAATCGCAGAGTTTTCTGCAGTCGGTAATTTAGCAATATCTAGAAGACCCATGGTGAAACCACTGATTATACTTGAGGGGTGCCCAAGCCTCGCGTGTGGCTCGTGGCCGCGCTTGCGATTCCCTATCTTCTGTTCCTCGCCTCCAGTGGCCTCCTCGGCCCGGACGAACCGCGCTATGCCGCCATCGGCCATCAAATGGCCAGCTCAGGAGACTGGATCACTCCCACCCTCTGGGGCAAGCCGTGGTTCGAGAAACCCCCTCTTCTCTACTGGCTCATCGCAATCTTCGACACCCTCGGCTTCCCGCCCGATCTGGCCGCCCGCCTGCCCGTAACTCTGCTCGGCCTCGGCTTCCTCTTCGCGCTCCCAACACTTGAGAGCGCCCTCATCCTCGGCACCTCCATCGGCTGGCTCGCCCTCTCGCAAGTCGCCGTAACAGACCTCCCACTCACCGTCTGCTTCCACGCCTTCCTCATCCTGATCCTCCGCAACAAACCCTGGCCCGCCGGCTTCGCCCTCGGCCTCGCCGTACTCGCCAAAGGCCTGGTCCCCCTTGTCCTGTGCATCCCGGTTGCCTTCCTCTATCGCAAAGAATGGCGTCACTGGGCCGGCATGCTCGCCACCGCACTCCCCTGGTATCTCGCCTGCTACGCCGTCAACGGCCAGCGCTTCATCGACGAATTCATCATCCGGCACCACCTCCAGCGCTTCCTCTCCCCGGAACTCCAGCACGTGCAGCCCTTCTGGTTCTACATCCCCGTCCTCATCGGCCTTGCTATGCCCTGGGCCCCAGCCCTCCTCCGCCTCACTGAAATCGACGACGAACAAAAGCCCTACCTCTACACCGTCCTCTGGGGCTTCCTTTTCTTGAGCATCTCCCGCAACAAGCTTCCCGCTTACGTGCTCCCGCTCCTCCCCTCGCTCGCGATTCTCATCGCAGGCAAACTCCTTCGCTGGCATTACGCCTTCGCCGCCGGCCTCCTCGTCGCGCTTCCCACCGTCGCTCCCTGGCTCCCCACGGCCATCGACGACGGCCTCAGCAAGGCCAACTTCAGCGACACTGCCTGGCTCTGGCTTCTGGCCGCGCCCATAGCAGCCTGGGCCGCCTATCGCTACCAGCAGAAGGCCGTAATCGCCGCCGCAATCCTGGCCATCTGCACCCTCAAAATCAATCTCTATCCCAACCTCTTAAACACCGTCTCTGCCAAATACAGCAAACTCACCTGCCTGCCAGAAGGCGGCTCCCGCGGTCTCCGCTACGGCCTCTCCTACTACCTCAATCGCGAAGTCGATTACTGCCTAGAGCCGCAAGAAAACCCCACGCTTCTCGAGAGCCCGGACAAAACTCCAGGTGATCAAAAAGTAAACCCCGGTAACAAAGCAAACCCACAGCAGCGTTGAGTCCTTAGGCGCAAACTTGTGTACCACATCGCCAACCATCGAGTGGATCAGATACCCAGCTAGCGCATTCGTGCCGAACGTTCGGAAGAACGTCGATTCAAAGCCCGGCTTGCGAATATCAGCCAGCCACAGAAACCCACCATAAACCAGCAAAGAGAACCCCGCACTAAAGGTCTGATAAGACAAACTCCCCGCCCGCTGCGTCATCGTCCAGAGATCCACCGGGTTCCAGGGCGGCCAAAACGGCGGCGCTTCCATCCCGTGCACACAAGAGATCAGATAACCCACCACACTCAGCACAACGCCCCAGCGCAACAACACAGGCAACGCCATCTCAGCCCCATACTTCTTCACCGCATCACAAGCAAGCGCCCCGGCCAGCGTCGGCACTGCCCAGCTCAAGAAGCCCAGTGGACCCCCGTCAATCACCCTCACCCGCATCAGAAACTCAAACCAGAACCAACCGCTAAGTGCCAGATGCAATAACCCGCTCCCCACCCCAAACAGGATCAAGTCCCGGCTCCGCCTTCGCATCACAGGTAGAATCCAGAGACAAGTCACGCCAATGTGGGTCAGCGCCTGAAACGGGCTCCGCAGAAAACTTTTCTCGATAAAGCCCCACCACCCCAACTCACTTAGCGACGCCCAAGTCTTGTAGTTTCCATCCAGCCCATAAACAACAAAACCCAACAACACCAGTCCCAGCCCCCGCTTCACCATGGCCCCGGTTTCCGCACCCTTCAACATCCCCAGCCGCATCGCAAACCCCACCGCAAAAAAGAAATGCGGCATGATCGTATCGGCATAAGAGTTGTAAGTGTTGTGGTGTTTCAGTACATCATGCACAACTTGAAAACCGCCAATAAAATTGACGAGAAACATGCCCACAACCGTATAGCCGCGAAACTGGTCCAGCGACAGGATTCGGGCTCGGGGATCAATAGCAGCAGTCTTCATAAGTTTTAACGGACAAACACCAATCGTACGCCAGTAGTGATCACCAGATCATTCGTCTTGCGTCCCGGCAGCGGATTCGACAAATACCGGTTACTGGCAGTCACCTGATAACTCAGCCATTTCTTGATCGCCGCCGCAAACGCCACATCGCCATTCAATCGATAGTTGCCTGACGCCGTTACATTGTTATAGAAAACGATCTTCTCGCTAAATGTAAACATCCCCGCAAACCGGTGTGTCAATTCATTGCCAGCCAGAATTTCACCCGAGGTCCGGTTTAATCCGCTGTTAAAGAATTCACGATTCAGCGATCCTCCACCAAACAGGTCCCAGGTCGTCTTCTTCGTCTTGAACCAGTGATAACCGAACCCGCCTGCTGGGACAAATCGCAAATCCAGCCGCTGAAATTCATCAAATTCCAAATCGGTCGAACCAAACGTATACATCTTCGGCGTGATGTTCAGGTCATACTTCAAGCCACCACGAATCGAATTTGCCGCTAGTACTGAAAGCCCATTGTTTTGGTTCTTCGAATACAGTGATTGAAAGTAGACATTGATCGAATCGCGCGGCGTCGTCCGCAACACCTTCGCCGCCGAAGAGATCGTATTCGTCTGAGCATTGCCCCGCGCCTGTGCATAACCGAGATCCACCGCCCCAGTCCAGAGATCCACCAGGCGAGGGCTCTTCGCCCGCTCCACATCGCGCAGATAAGCCTCCTGATCGGCCTTGTTCCGAAACAGAGTCATATCCACCTCGCGAGCGCTCACCGTCCCGATCGTCTCACTTGAAACTTCAATCCTCTCCCCAGCCAGCTTCAGCCTTCCCGCCAGGCTCTGTCCGTCCTTGAGCGAAACATTCACCGCATCCGTTGTTTCAATCGACAGCACCGAGTCCCGCTTGATCTTCACATCCCCGGCGTACTCAGTCGTAATCGTCAATTCCTTCGAATCAAAACGCGTCACCGTCCCCGTCAACCGGTCCCCGTTTCTCAACTTCACTTCATCCCCAAACCCAGGCCAACAGGCCAAACTCACCAACAGCAAAAAAACACGCATAGTTTCAATATTCCCACGCACTCCCATAGGGCGGACCGTTCTTTTCTGTGATATTCATCCGTGCGACAATTCCAGCGAAACCCATGCTTACGGCAACTGCTTATGACACCCACAAGGATCAGATCTTCGATCGCATCAAGCAACTCCACTCCCTGCTCACGGCAGCGGCAATCCCCTATCGAATAGTCGGCGGCATGGCCGTTTTCATCCACGTGTTTGAGAAAGATCCGCTTCGAGCCCGCCTGACTGCCGACGTTGATGCAGCAATCCATAGAGACAGGCTTCCAATGCTCATCGAACGTGCCAAAGAGGCAGGTTGGGAATACAGCCACCTAGCCGGCGTAGACATGCTTGTCGATTCAGAACAGCCCAAGGCTCGCTCGGCTGTGCACCTCGTTTTTCTAAACGAGAAAGTGCGTCCCGATTACCTTGAGCCTGTACCGTCTTCTCCCCCAGCCACAACTCAGGAAGGAATTCTTTTGGCTCCCGTCTCAGATCTGGTTCGCATGAAGCTTACCAGCTACCGCCTTAAGGATCGAGTCCACCTTCAGGATCTCGACAGCGTGGGTCTGATCACTCCCGAGATCGAGCGCCAACTCCCAGCCCTCCTCCTGGCCCGCCTCGCTGAAGTCCGCACCAGCGAATAATCCGCGATCTACTCCCTCGTCTTGAACCTGTAAAGGTGCTGCGTAGACACCGGCACCCCCAGCAACTTCAAATACAAAAACAACTGATGAGCATGATGATTCACATGCTTCCAGTTCGCGAGCAACGTCTCAAGAATCGGCTCTCCCTTCGGCGAAAAATAAGTCACGATCAGCCCGGACAGATCCCCATCGCTAGTCACCGCAAACCCTTCTGCGATATGCGCGCGGCACGCTGCAATCAACACGAGCGGCGGCTCCTCCCCAGCAATCACCCGTGCCTTCAGCGCCTCAAAGTGCGCCAACCGATCCCCATGCAGCCGCAAAAAACAAGCACACAACCCCGCACAAGCTTCCACCAAATGCCCCGCCAGGCGATCCAGGCTAAACGCAGCCTCCCCCGAAGCCGAAGGCCAATCCGGCCCCCACTCACCCTTCCCCTCCGGCACCATCGCCATCATCTCTTCAATCAGCACCAGGTCCTCGTCCACCTTACGAGCCAGCACATCGACAATCGGATTTCCCATGCCTCCCAGCTTAACCAGATACAGCGATAAACTACGTCAATGAGCACGCTGGTACTCAAGTCGGTGGAAGACTACCTTCGTCTAACGGAGAAGCCAAACTGCGAATACCGAGATGGCAAAGTCGCATCCAAAGCAAGACCAACCAAGCTCCACGCCCTCATCCAGTTCGCCCTTCTGATGAGGCTTCAGCGCCAGGGCGTGCAGCCTTATCCGGAACTCACTCTCCGCCTCTCACCCACAAAATATCTCGTACCCGATGTCTCCGTCGCAGACGATTTCGAGGGTCCATACCCAACCGAACCCGTCCTTCTCTGTTGTGAAATCCTCTCACCAGAAGACCGCCTCGGTGCCATGCTCGGCAAGTGTGAGGAGTATCACGCCTGGGCTGTCCCCCACTGTTGGGTGATTGATCCGGTCAAGCGCTCCGCCTGGGAATATCACTCCTCTGGAGAACCAACCCGGGTATCCAACCTCCTCCAGGCCGGCACACTGTCGGTAAGCCTCGACGAACTCTTCGCATCTTTGCCGCCTCAAGCCTAAGCCCCGGGGTGCTAAAATCGCATCTCCGTCACGGAGGACGGCCAGCGATACAAACAAACTTCGGCCACCCCCGCGGCCTCTTCTATCTCGCCTTCACAGAAGCCTGGGAGCGCTTCTCTTTCTACGGCATGACCGCCCTCCTCATGCTCTTCATGGTCAACCACCTCCTCCTCCCGGCCAACTCCCCCAACATCGCCGGCTTCCCCGCCTTCCGTGCCGCAATTGAATCCCTCACCGGCCCCCTCTCCACCCAAGCCCTCGCCTCCCGCATCTTCGGCCTCTACGGCGGCCTCGTCTACTTCACTCCCGTCCTCGGCGGCCTCATCGCAGACCGCTGGCTCGGCCACCGCAACGCCGTCATCCTCGGTGCCATCCTCATGTCCATCGGTCACCTCGCCATGGCCTTCGAACAATCCTTCCTCCTCGCCCTCCTTTGTCTCGTCCTCGGCTCCGGCTTCCTCAAAGGCAACATCACCGCCCAGGTCGGCGCACTCTACCCACCCGAAGACATCATCCTCCGCTCCAAAGGCTTCACCATCTTCAGCGCCTCCATCAACGTTGGCGCCTTCACCGGCTCTTTCTTCTGCGGCCTCATCGCAAAATACTACGGCTGGCACATCGCCTTCTCTGTCGCCGGCGTCTTCATGCTCTGCGGCCTCGCCACCTACCTCAGCGGCTACAAACACCTGCCCGCCCGCATCAAACCAAAACACGAACAAACCGCCAGCCTCTCCGCAAACGACACAACCAAGCTCCTCCTCCTGGCCGGTGTCCTCGGCATCTCGATCTTCCATACCATCTGCTATTTCCAGTCCCTCAACGCTTTCCCAATCTGGCTCCAACAACACGCAGATTTGGGACTAGGTGGCTTCACCATCCCCATCCCCTGGTTCCTCTCAACAGAGACGCTTTCCTCCATCACCGCCGCCCCGCTCCTGCTGATGCTCTGGCGCTGGCAAGCAAAGCGAGGCAACGAACCAACTGACTTCAACAAATTCACCATTGCCGCCACCATGGCCGCCTGCAGCTACCTCCTCCTCGCCGCCGTCTCCTACCTATACGGAGAAGCAAAAGTCCACCCCATCTGGCCCTTCCTCTACACCATCGGCATCGGTTACTCCTTCGTCTATAACTGGCCCACCGTCCTCGCACTCGTCTCCCGCGTCGCCCCGGCCAGCCTCAACTCCACCCTGATGGGCATCGCCTTCCTAACCCTCTTCGTCTCGAGCAACGTCATCGGCTGGCTCGCCGGCTTCTACGAGAAAATGACCCCCACCGCCTTCTGGCTCCTCCACGCCGGCATCGGCTTCTTTGGCGCAATCATGGTCCTCACCTTCGGCCCCTGGCTCAGCCGCCGCCTGCCTCAGTAAACTAGCGGCATGAGCACCCGACTTGGCTTAGTGACAAGGTTCTGCCTCGCACTCTCCATTGCCTCGGCCCAACAACCTGCCGTGGACCCCGCAGCGACCAACCTCCATCTAGTGGGTGACGCTCGACTCAATGGCTCGGTAATTCATCTCACCCCGCTCCTCCCCAATCAGACGGGTGCTGCCTGGATAGCCAAGCCTCAATTCCTCAAATCTTTTTTTGAGTTCGAATTCACCTTCCGTCTTTCCAAATCTTCAAAGCGCAGATCTGCAGGTTCAGACGGTTTCGCCTTTGTCGTTCAGAATCTTGGACCCAACGCCATCGGCGGCAGAGGCTCCTCCGGCGGCTTCGGAATCGGCCGCGGTGTCAATCCTCCAGACCGTGGCATTCCGCGTAGCATTGCAATCTTCTTCGACACACACCGCAACTACAAAGAAGGCGACCCCTCAGGCAACTCCATTGGTATCTATACCGACAGCGACGGCTACTTCATGCCCCGCCGTCTCGCCATACTCGAGAACGCCCCAGTCCGCCTGAATGACGGCAAACCATATCAGGTCAAGATCCACTACATCCATCCCAAGCTTGAGGTTGCCCTAAACGGCACTGTCATCCTCTCCTCCAATATCTCCCTCGAAGCCATCATCGGAGCAAACGGCCAGAGCTACGTTGGCTTCACCGCTTCAACCGGCGACGGTTTCCAACACCATGACATCCTCGATTGGCGGCTCAACGCTCCAGCCCCCCAATCCAACTCTCAAATCGGCTACGAATCCGTCGAATCCATCCTCCGCTTTCACGACACTACCTGCCTCGCCGGTCGCACGCTCTGCACCCCAGCCCAGCCCGTCATCGAACAAACAGCCCCCAATCGCTGGCATATCATTCTGCCCGCCCATCTCCCTTGGTCTGCGAGTATCCCCAACCCGTCCCAGGTAAGTGCCAAAATCCTGAACACCTCCGGCACCATCTGCTGGAATAGAAGGGGCAAGAACGGATACTCCTGTAACGGCCCCTCAGGAGATGCAAGCGGACGAGGCAAGCTCATCCAAGCCAACCGCGACGGCCGCCTCGCCTTTTCTACTTCCGCCAATCCGGAAAACTATTCAAGAAACGAAGGCTACTTCGAATTTGATCTCGAACTCCCCTCTCCGTGATACAACAAATTCAGCTGCCAGTCCCGATGTTTAGCAACTCAATCCTCCTACTGCTAGCCACCACCCTGGCCGCCCAACCCCCGCTCCTTACCAAATCCTGCCAGGGCTGTCACGACTTCTCCACCCCCCTCCCAACAGACCGCCTCATCCGCATCCACGACCGCGTCGCCAATCACGAAATGCCCCCGAAAGGCACACCCCTCCCCAACCGCAACCAGCTCCTCAGCCAAATCGCAAAAACAATCGCGCAGCAAGAGCCCCCACGCATTCCCCTCCGCCGGCTCACCCGCGACGAATTCGAACAAACCCTCCGCGACATCCTCAACCTCCCCCACCTCGACATCCGCGACATGCTCCCCGAAGACCGCGTCACTCTCCACTTCACCAAAACCGCAGACTCCCTCGACATCTCCCGCGTCCAGCTCACCGCCTATCTCGACGCAGCCGCCACAGCCCTCCGCCAGGCCCTCCCCACCCCCCAACCCCCCTCCACCAAATTCCGTGCCGTCGGCACCGCCCTTTTCCAGACCTACACCGTCCTCACCATCGATCAGGCGATGTTCTTCGCTAAAGATTCCAAACGCGTCAAATTCACCAAGGCCCAATACGACGCGATCGTCAAAAGCGGCAACCACGATCCCACTCTTGAGATGGCCCTCTTCCGCTCCCCCGGCTGGCCCTACGCCGCCTTCCCCCTCGGCTATTCCGCCAAACACACCGGCGAATACCGCGTCCGCTTCTCCGCCCGCGCCGTCCTCCAAACCGAAGACTTCCAGATCAAACCCGCCACAGATCCAATCCCGATGGTCTTCCGCTCCCGCAAGCCCACCAGCCACGACATCGCAGAAGACGTCCGCGCCACCGGCGACATCATCGACATCACACCCAATCAAGCCACCCACGAAACCACCGTCTACCTCAACGCCGGCCAAACCATCGAATACGGTCTCTTCGGCCTCCCCGTCCCCCTAATCGACGTCTTCCCCAACAAACCCGGCACCTACCGCTACCCACCCTTCCCACCCGGTGGCCAGCCCGGCGTCGCCTTCCAGTGGCTCGAAATCGAAGGCCCTCTCCCACAACCAGCCCGCCCGCAAATTCCCTCAATTCGCAGCTTCATCGAGCGCGCCTCCACCCGCCCCGTCCCCGAAGCCACCATCCAGAAATTCGAAAAGCTGGTCCAAACCCGCCTCGACAAAAAGGACACCCCACAAGACGCCCTCCTCGCCGCCTGCCAGGCCTTCCTCGCCTCTGACACCTTCCTCTTCCTCGACCCCAAAGACACCCCAAGCCGCCTCGGGTACTTCCTGTCGAACTCCCGGCCCAGCCAGCCCAGCGCCGAAGCCTACATCGCCGCCCCCACTTTCGATCGCTTCATCCAATCCTTCACCAACGATTGGCTCAACCTCCGCAACCTCCGCCGTGACGACGCCGATATCCGCCTCTTCCCCGAATACCGCTTCGACGACTATCTGGTCGAATCGATGGAACGCGAACCCCGAGCCTTCCTCACAGCGCTCATCCGCGACAACCTCCCCATCCGCAACCTCATCGATTCGAGCTTCATCTACGCCAACGACCGGCTAGCCAAACACTACAACCTCCCACCCGTCCAGGGAGCAGCCCTGCGCAAAATTTACCTCCCCAAAGACAGCCCCCTCGGCGGCCTCCTCACTCAAGCCGCCATCCTCAAAGTCACATCCAACGGTGCCAGCACCTCCCCCGTCATCCGGGGTGCCTGGGCAATGGACCGCCTCCTCGGCCAACCCCCACCCCCTCCACCCCCCGGCGTCCCAGCAGTTGAACCCGACATCCGGGGCGCCAAATCCATCCGCGACATCCTCGCCCTCCACACCAAATCCCCAACCTGCGCCGCCTGCCACGCTACCTTCGATCCCGTAGGTCTGGCGCTAGAAAACTTCGACGTCATGGGAGCCTGGCGCACCCACTACCGCGGCCTCGAACAAGGGGAACGCATCACTGGCATCGACAGAGCGGGCCATGACTTCTCCTACACTCTCTCCTCCAAAGTCGACCCCAGCGGCCAACTATCCGACGGACGCACCTTCAAAGACATCCGCGAACTAAAAACACTCCTCGCCGCAAACCCCCGTCAGCTAGCCAAAAACTTCCTCGAGCAACTCACCATCTACTCCACCGGCGCACCCGTCCGCTTCTCAGACCGCAAAGAAATCGACAAGATCCTCGACGCCACAAAGCCCAAAGACTACCGAGCCAAAGACCTCCTCTTAGGGCTGATCAACAGCCCCATCTTCCAAGGCCAACCATGAAAAGAAGAACTATCCTTAAAGGCCTCGGCGCAACCCTAGCCCTCCCAGTCCTCGAATGCATGTCCGTCACGCCCCCCAGGCGCATGCTCATCATCGCGAACAACCTCGGTGTCCTCCCCAAACTCTTCTTCCCAACTACAACGGGCCGCAACTACCAGCTCTCTACCTACCTCGAACACTTGAGCACCCACCGCAACGACTTCACCGTCTTCAGCGGACTCTCCCACCCCGGCGTCACCGGCGGCCACAGCACCGACAACTGCTTCCTCACCGCCGCCCGAGGAGCCTTCAAAGCCGGCTTCCGCAACCAGATCTCGCTCGATCAGTTAGCTGCCGAAAAGCTAGGCCAGGCCACCCGCTTCCCCTCGCTCAACCTCGGCGTCAACATCGAAAAAGCAAACCGCAGCCTCTCCTGGACCCGCGACGGTGTCCTCCTCCCAGCCGAAGACAGCCCAGCCGCTCTCTACAAAATGCTCTTCGTCCAGGGCGATCAACAAGCCGTCCAGCAACAACTCCACAAGCTGGAAGAACGAGGCAGCATCCTCGACACCCTGCAAGACCAAACCGGCCGCCTCAACCGCCAACTAGGCGCAACCGACAAAGCCCGTCTCGATCAATACATGACATCGATCCGAGACGTAGAGCAACGCCTCACCGCCGCCCGCCAGTGGGAGCTCCGCCCCAAGCCCAAAACCAGCCAACCCCCACCCACCGACATTGACGACAAGAAACGCGTCTTCGACAAATTCGAGCTGATGTTATCGATGGTGCAGTTAGCCCTCGAATCCGACTCCACCAGAATCATCACCCTGATGGTCGACACCTTCATGACCCCGATCTTCAAGATCGACGGCGAGCACACCTCCACCGACGGCTATCACAACCTAACCCACCACAGCCAGGCCCCAGAGAAAGTGAAGCAACTGGAGCAAGCAGACCGTCAACAACTAAAGATCCTGAACACCCATCTGACAAACTTAGCCGACACCAAAGAAAACGGGCAACGGTTACTAGATCAAACAATGGTCCTCTACGGCAGCAGCATGGGCGACGCGAACATCCACGACAACACAAACCTGCCGATCATCCTCGCCGGCGGCGGCTTCAAGCACGGCAAGCACATCGCCTTCAAGCGAGACAACAACGCCCCCCTCTCGAACCTCTACCTCTCGATGCTCCAAAGATTAGGCATCGAAACCAACTCCTTCGGCACCAGCACCTCCACCCTCACCGGCCTCGAATAGGCACACCCCGCAGCAACAAAATATATTCAGAAGCCTCAGAAATGTCGTTGTGCCCAACACCCTTCACAACATGCATGGATGCCACACCCGGCCTAAACTTCTCAAATAGTGCCCGCGTCCGCGCCATCGGAATCGCCTCATCCCGCGCAGCCGCAACAATCAAAGTAGGCGCATCCAGCGTCTGCACATACTTCGAAGACTCATACTTGTCCCGCAGCAGCCACCGCACTGGAAAATATCGAAACTTCTCCGCCGCCACCGCCTCCACGCTGTCAAACGGAGTCACCAGCACCAGCCGCTCCACTTTCCTCACACTGGCTAGATAAGCCGCCACTCCACTACCCAGGCTCCGCCCCACCACCACAATCTTCGAATGCCGCTTCTGCACCGTGTCATAAAGCGCAACCGCATCCCGAAACAACCCCGCCTCCGTCGGCTTCCCTGTACTCCCTCCATAGCCGCGATACTTCATGAGGTAGAGCGCCTGATCCGGAAACGCCCGAAACAGTGTCGGGTAACTGTAAGTTACATCCTCCGCATTCCCACCAAAATAGATCACCGCCTCAGGCCCCTCAATCGCCCGGCTCACCACCAACACTTTCTCCCCATCCACTTCCAAAACCTCTCCACCCCGCTCCCCCGCCTGCGGAAAATAAAGCAGAGACCGTTGAAAGGCAAAAAGCAGGGCACAAATGCCGAGATAGAGTGAAGCGGCAATAACGGCTCCCATCCAAATCACACGCATACCCAATCCTAAAGCATCCAACCGCAAATCTCGCTTAAGCATCCACTCGATGGTGTTCACCAGAGTCGAACGCCGCCAGGCACTCGATGAAGTTGTCCGAAACCATAATCTGATTCTCGACCGCGCAGTGGGTCTAGTGCTCCAGCGGTGAAACCCCAGTCTCGAAGACCGCAACTGGATCAAGTCGACAATGTATCTGAGCTTTAATCTAATAGGAAGAGCAAAGCTAATCTGCTCTTTTGGGCCTAGTTAGAAGGTTGGAACGGTACAACGGCTTGTCGAGCCCGAATCGCTTCATTAGGCTCTTCACAACATCGAAGAAAAACGGGTCTGCTCGCGGCCCCACGTATATGGCACTAATCAAGTGGTCAAGATCAAAAGCGATGGTGCAACCGGGGACTTCGCTTGCATCTTGATAGAGCGCACCACGCCATTCTTTCTCATAGTCGAAGCAAGTACGCTTTTGAAAAGCTATCTGCAGCAGTTCCTTCCAGATCCCGCGGCCTGGCAAGGGAATGCTTCCTTCTGAAAGGTTAAATCGAAGCGAAGGATTCGAATTTGGATCGTCCTCGTATTGAACTTTTCCAAATGCGAACTGGTCCTTTAGGTCTTCCAATCTAGCCGCCTGTTTATAGCGGCCTACGGAAGACTTGATGGCGACGCCGCGTCCGTTTGACCCATAGATCTCCCACATCGCCATCGATTCAGTGGAGAGACACCAGGAATTTACGTATAAATGATCGGGGGCATTCTGAAAATACCTTGCCGAATCACCGCTTAGCTCGACCCGGAGCTGAGTCGCGGTGACTACCGTCGGCTCGTTCTCTCCGTCCGAACGGTTTATGGATGGGGACAAAGGGTCGTTGATTGGCATTTTCATCGCCTCCGCTTCACAGAAGCCCTCGTAAGCATCCTCTAACCGAGCGGCTTTGGCAAACCAAAGTTCCTTCGAATCCAGCATCGAAACGAACTTCGGCAGATCCATGTACCGCCATATCTCAGTTTGCTCAGCCGAGTCGCTCATTGCAGGTGATTTCTTCATCGTGACCGCTATGGATGATGATAACTTCATCGAGCCAATTGCAGGCGGCACTATTCAGCCCGTCCACCTCTCAAAAATCCCACGCAGTTCTTCGTGCTTGCTCATTGGGAAGGGGACAGCCTTTATGATGAGTTCAACAGCAAGATACAGTCTAAGCGGTTACTCAATGTCACGCGTCTCCCACTTCCAAAGATTCTCCCAACCCGAAAACCACGCAACCAACAATACGATGCTGGTCCTTCGCTACTTCTACCAATCTTCCCCCTTCAAAATCGAAGGAATCCTCAACAGCCTCGTTGATGCCCAGTTCAACATTGGTCTCACCTTCCGCCAACAGATCAAAGGTAGCAATAGCGTGCCGGATGCCCTCATCTCCCAGCAGTCCTTCCAGCTCTTCTTTGAAACCAAACGGGGCGGGGAACTTGATGTCGACCAGATCCAGCGCCATCTCAAGAGCATCCATGACTCGAGTGGGGCCAATGTCGGCCGGCAGCAGGCAATCCTGGTCGGGCTTACCAAAGAGCCAATTCCCGACTCCCAACGTGCACTCCTGCGGGAATCCGCAAACGCGCTGGGTATCTCCTTCGCCTCTGTAACGTTCTCGCAACTCGTCGAAGCCCTCAAGGCCGAATGCCAACCTTACGAACGGGATCTCATCTCAATCGTCAACGACTATGAAGCCTATCTGTCCGAAGAGCGCTTGCTGGAAGAGAGCAACCGTTGGCTCGTCGTTTTCCCCTGCGGAACGTCCTATATAGAAAACTTGAAATTCGGAATCTACTATGAGCTTGACGCAAAGCCGAGCAAGAGGAATTACCACTTTATCGGCGTCTACCGGCAGAAAACGGTCACCCACGTCGGCAGAGTCCAATCCATTATCGTCACGACCTGGCAGGACGACAAAGTAACCTTCACTCTGGAATCAGGTGCCTCCAATCCCGAACTACAGCAACGAATCCTCGACACGATCAACCAGACACCCTACTACGACCTGAAATCCGAACCCTTTCGCTTCTATCTGGTCGACTCTTTCCTCCCCACGGATATCAGAAAAACAAGCCCCAGCGGCATCATGGGCTTCCGCTATTTGGACCTCGCAAAACTGATCCGAACTTACAATCCGAGCCGCCATTATTCCACAGTTGAACTGGCCGAAACCCTTAAAGGCTCAACCTGGGAGTAGGGAAAGGCATCAGACTGAGAGTCTGTCGGGGAAAAGCATCGGAAAGGCATCGGAAAGGCATCGGAAAGGCATCGGAAAGGCATCAGACTGTTTGAATGCGTAGGTAGGAGCTACGGCTCCACAATCGAGAAAGGGAGGTCTGCAGCCTACCCGATCTCGATCCTGGAGAAAACAGCATGTACCAATATTTTGT
>JALHNH010000081.1 GCA_022843625.1 Bryobacter sp.
TTGTCCGGGTCCACTCATTGGGAAGCCTTTGGCAAACGAAAGAACTGCCGAACGGCGGCACGCGTGTGTGGAACACAACGGGAATCCGCGATGGGATCAAGGTCCGTTCGTACGCAACACTGTTCGGGCAGTTGGTTTTTGGCGCACGGTCGAAGCCATTTCTGCAGCAACCATCGCAAGTTCAGGGAAGGAACTGGATCGCCGGCGACATCGTCGAATCCTCCGACCGGCGCAGCATGCGCCTCGTGTTTCCTGCTGCACCGGACTCTGCGGCCGATTGGTATCTGACAATCGTGAACGAACGGCTGGTCGGATTGATCGGCCCAGATGGGTTTGATCCCGAGCGATCCCTCGTTCTATCCGCGTCACAGCGGAAGGACAAGCAGGAGTTGCTGCTTCTGGTGAAGCCACTTGCCTGGCTCTCCGGTGCATCCGGGTCGGCAGTCTTTGAGGTAACCGAACGCGGCCCCGCGCGTTGGAAGACTCGCGGGTGGTGAGCAATGCGCTATGCCAAAGGATCGATCGCGATCTCGGATGTAGCAGACAAGCCCATCCTCCGCACGGTCTACTCCGCCGGGCACGCGCGATTCGATCAGTTGTTTGAGAGCAACTTTCCGTACTCGCAGTCGAAGAACTTGCGGGACTCGCTGGCGTGGCGGGTTCGTCGCTTGGTGCAGCATGGCTTTCTCGATGCACGATGCGTTCCTGGAATGCCACCGGTTCTGACTTTGGGCGAGGCGGGAGAACTCTATTTGCAGAGTGAAGACGGTGCAATTGTGGAGCGGCGAACACGTTCGCGAGGCACCAATGCGCGCAGCCAGGTGTGGCATGACGTCGAACTGTTCGGAATTCATTTGGCGCTTCGGCGTGCGGGAGTGGTGGGCGCTTGGCAGTCTGAGGCGGAGGTGCGCGCGCAGAATCGCGTCGCCAGTATTCGATTCGTGAAAGAGTACGACGCTGTAGTTTCGTTCCGGCTAGGCGACAGGCGAGCTGAAGTCGCCCTTGAGTTCGAACGAACCGTCAAATCGGCCGACGCATACTTCCGCATATTCACGTTGTTGAAAGACGAAGGGCAACTCGACCGCTTCCTGTTTCTCGTGCCAGACAGCAAGTCGCAATTGCTGCTTCGCGACGCCGCGCCGAGCCACTGCCCGCGCATCTACGTCGGGCTGACCCGCGAATTTCAGAGCCAACCGGCGACGGCGCCGCTGCTGGACTTGCGCTCCAGCAGCACCGTAGCTTTTCAGGACTGCCTGGCCTGATCCAGCCGCTAATCCTAATTTCATTGGCTCCGGTATGGCTTTCGTTTGAACTCTTATTGCCTTCGCGCGCTTGCCCGCAAATCGCTGAATCCATTGCGACAACTTTCCGATATCCCCAGACTTTAGCAAGGCTGCCGACGACTGGAGTGGCCGAAGAACGGGGCGTAGCGAGTTGAGGTGAGGGAGGAGTTGGGTGGTGGGTGGAAGCGGTGGGTGGTCGTGAACGAGAGATCGGGTGGCCGTTGGTGAGGGAGGTAGGTAGTGAAGTGATGGCTTTGGTAAAGAGGAGAAGGAGTTGTGGGTGGCACCGGTGGCTGGAGGTGTGATGAGCAGCGGCGGCGCGCGCGGAGGTGGGAGTGGGGGTGTGCATGGAGGTGGCGGTAGCGCCGCCAGCGAGCCGGGCTTGTGCATGGATCAGCGAGCAGGTCGCTCGCAATGGACAAGAGGATCGCGCAGAGATGCGAGAGACAGACAAGAGCAAAAGGAGCAATTGAGACATGGGACATCTGAATGGTGCAGCAAAAGAGCAGCCGAGCTTGGCACCCTCGGCGATCAGCGTTCCGCTATTTGAACGCACTGATGTGGCGAAGAGCGAGGAGTTCGACGTCGCAAAACGATGGAGTGAAACCAAGGAACAGCTCAGCGAGCCGTTTGACCCAGACGAGATCAAATGGCGCGTGACAGCGACATCCACGATTCAAACGAAGCATGGTCCGCAGAAGCGCGGTCAACTGATCGCATACGCCGACCAGCGTGCGTACACCGACCGATTGAACACGGTGTTCGGTGAATGGGGATGGACGCGTAACTACGACGTACAAGTGGCGCAGAACTTCGAGCGGCGGGCTTCGAACGACAAGTCGCAAACGGCGGTAGCTGCGAAGGTCGTCGTCGTTTCGCGCGTCACCATCCACGGACTCGGCACACACACTGGCGTCGGCGAGGAGTGGGCAGATGATGAGAACGCGGCAACCCGTGCCGAGGCGCAGGCTTTCAAGCGAGCCTGTGCCTGCTTCGGACTCGGCCGCTACTTGTACGATCTCGAAAAGATCTGGGTAGATCTCGACCAGTCGAACCGGCCCGGATATGTGCCGACTCTGCCGGATTGGGCGTTGCCGCGGTCGCATCAGCCAAAGCGTCAGTCGCCGCCTTCAGCGGCAAGCACGCGTCCGGTTAGCAATGGAGCGCCACGTAATAGTCTGGTTCGTGACGAGGCAATGGCCGCAGTCAACGCTCTAGCTGACAAGGTTGGCTTCAGCCTGGCGCAGTCTACGCTCCAAGCTTATGGCGGGACGACGGATCTGAAGCGGCTCGGGAACACCAAGGTTGCAATAGTCCTCGACAAGTTAACGGACTTAAGCCGAGGCGTGGAACGTCTTCTCGCCGCGCGCAAAGCCCTCGGTGAAGAACAGTACAGCGCACTCTGCCACGAACTGAACTTGCCAAGCGACGCGATCGACGACATTCCGGATCGCGAGGCGTTACGCAGATTGCTGGAGAAGGTCGAGTCAATAGCCAAGTCTGGAAGTACCGCGCCGGCGGTAAATCAAGACCCTGGCAAGATCGCGGATGCACGTGGCCGCCTCCTGCTGGCGGCTCGTAAATGTGCGGACCGAACGCGCAAGCGTTTGGCCGACGTGATTGAAGAAGCAACGATTGGCACCTTGACGCTGGAAAGTCTCAAGGATCTGACCGACGCGAATCTTCCGATTGTCGAAGCGGCGATTGTGCGATTGCGCTAAAGCCGGACTGTCCACGTTCATCCTTCCCAACCCATCGGGCGCAGTTCCTCTGCGCTCGTCAACCAATCCATCCCACAACTACTGAGGACCAATGCCATGAATCCACTTCCGCTCACGGCCAGTTCGGTGCTTTCCACGAAAGACCTGAACCTCCGGCCACAACAGGAACTCACCGAAATCGTCAGCCGCTTCGTCACCTACGGTGAAGGAGTGGTCGCTCACTGGATCGAATATGCGCGCGGCGTGCTGCTCTTCGTGATGGCACCCGGCGATGCCCGCTCCGGCGAGTTCTATATCTATGACCGCAAGCGCGGCCAGTTTTGGCTGCTCGAACTCGCCGATGACGTGTTCGGGGGCTACGCTGTCGAACAGATGCGCGAAAAGATCCGAGACTTCGGTCTGCTCCGCTACGCCGAGAATCCGTCCGAGATCCTTGCCCTGCGATGAACCCCAAAACTCGTTTGGGGATTTCCAGGATCGGGAGTAAACAAGACCTATGCCGGATCTCCTCAAACCTTCACAGGAGTTGGCATCGCCGGAATTGGCAACAGAGTATGCGCGGTGGTTCGTGAATCGCCGCGCATACACTCGCCAATCAGAGACGGCCCATCTCTCCAGCGGCCGACATTATTATTACCGGCCCAAGAACAGTGGCGCGGAAGTGCATCTCACCTTGCGGGACATCGAGCGCCATCTCGAAGGCCACATCACACTGGGCCTGTACGCGATCAACCCGAGAACGCAGCGAGTGAAATGGATGGCCATCGACGCCGACTACCGTCGCGCCCTCGAAGACCTGCTCCGCCTTCAGTACGAATTGGGCCAGTCAGGGATTCAAGCGGCGCTGGAGCAAAGTCGGCGTGGCGGTCATCTTTGGATCTTCTTTGAATCCCCAGTGCCTGCAAACCAGGCGCGCATTTTCGTGCGCCACATTGCGGGCAAATTGTCGGTGGAACTGAAGGGCTCTGGCAAGACCGACGGCCTCGAACTCTTCCCCCGGCAGGATCGCGTCGAAGCTGGACAGTTCGGCAGCGCTATCCGTGGACCGCTCGGTGTGCATCGCGCCGCCGGTAAGCGCTATTGGTTTTACGGAGCTGCCTACAATCTTCCAGCGCAGATGGAATACTTGCGCTCGTTGCGAAGAGTGACAGAGCGGCAGTTGGCCGAACTGATCGCAGACATTCCGGCGGTTGGAGAAGTCGCCCTGCCCCCAGCATCGTACAAGGCAGCAGGACAGTCCGGTTTCCAGATTCTCGACTACGTTGAAGCCCGCCGCACAGTTGGCCGCAATTGGGTAACCCAGTGTCCCGCTTGCGCCGCGGCTGGGCATGACCGTTCCCAGGACAACCTTGCCATCTCCGTTGCCGAGCCATGGAAGTACTTGTGCTGGGCTGGCTGTACCAAGGAGCAGATCCGCGCTGCCTTGGGCGTTCCTCTTCCCTTGTATTCAGGAGACCAGCGATGAATGAACGCATGCCGAGATTGGTCTTACCTAAACCATTTCTGCGGAGACTCGACGCAGCAGGCGTCTATTGCCAAACGTGGGTGACGGCGGAACGGCAGGCGCAGTCTGGCCGTTGGGTGCTGCGTGCAGTTGAAAGCGGCGGCGCATCGAAAGAGATCGGCCGGTACATCGGCTACTTCGCCATGAATGGGGATCGCTTGCCGTGGCTGCAACGCCTGGATCGAATCACCCCGAGCGGTGTTCATGCCGTGACCGTCGCGGAAGAGCTGGTGTCCGTCGAGATGGCGCGTTGTGACCAGACCTACCAATTGCTGGTTGCCGCACATCGGTTGGGTGAAAAAGTTGAGGGAAAGCGGCCGCCGGTGATTTCAACGGTGATGTACCGCGGTGTGGACGGCCAACTGTCGAACGAACTTCGGCAACAAGGTCTGGCACCCGAGTTCTTCAGCCGCTCCGGCGAGGTCCGGCCAATCCCTCCGAAGTATGTCGAAGCCGTGCGCATCGTGACGGCTGGCGTGTCCTGCATCAATTGCCGGCACTGTCACTCGCTGATCGAGAGCGTTCCCAGGCTAGACAATTCGACTGCGAGGTGAACCATGCAACCGCTGATCCGCAAGATCTGCCTATTCCTTTTCTTGACGGCACTTCTCTCCGGCCGCGCCAGCGAACTCGGAGTTCTAGTGGGCGCACTTACCGGCACCGTGCTGCTTTGGCCGCTTTACGCGAAGTGGCTCGCGCGGATTGACGAAACATAGGCAACTTTCCAGGAGGCGATGATGCGCGTAGGTCTCAAGAGCTTACTTGGCGGCGCGCACTGTTTCGCGCTGCATCCGTTCTTCGTCGCGTGGGGTTGGACCAAGCTTTACGGCCTCCCCTGTGACCCTCGATTATGGGCCGCCTTTTTCCTGCACGACGTTGGCTATATCTACTGCCACCAAATGGACGGCGACGAGGGCGAAAAGCATGTGCTGCTTGGCGCCAAGATCATGAAGTGGTTGTTTGGGCCGAAGTGGGGCAGCGAGTGCATTCGCCACTCGCGGGACTGGTGCCGCCGCACTGGGCTTCCAATCAGCCGGCTCTGCCTGGCTGACAAGCTCGCATTCGTGTTGACCCCGGCGTGGCTATACCTGCCCATGGCGCGTTGGACTGGAGAACTCGCCGAATACAGGGACCGCTCGCGCACTCGAAAGCCAGGTTGCGAAGACTACACCCATGACGAACTGGCTGACCTGGACGCCGACAACGAAGTGGACTGGCTGCGCGGACTTAAGTCCCACACATTGCGCTGGGTGCTGGAGCATCGCGACGAAGCGGTGTAGTGCGGCGGAATCAACAACTGAAAAGGAGAATCTTTATGCCAAAACCCATCTGCGACTTTTGTTCCAGCCCTGACGTGGCCTTCGTTTATCCAGCCCGCACCTTCGCCGCGTACGTTTTCGATGGCATCGTAGGCGAAAGCGTCGGCGATTGGGCTGCGTGCCCAACCTGCCACGAACTCATCGAGTCGGATCGGCAAGCAGATCTTGTTGAGCGGTCGCTCGTGACACTCCTCGAGCGTCAGCCGGAAATGAAATGCGCCGCGGTCGAGTTGCGCGACCGGATCCGGAGCTTCCATGTGATGTTCTTCTGCAACCGTGAGGGATCGGCGATGAGCATTGCATAACGCGATTTCTGCTGGCCAACAACCGCATGACGCCTCGGTTCCGAATTTGCTTGTGACCTCGGAGCGGAGTTGGATCGCTCTACATTGAGAAGCAATTAGGTAGGCTGGTCTTCCTAGCACTTGTGTTGGCGTTTAGATTTGTCGCCCTCCTTCTCGAATTCGCATCACGTGGAGCGCGATTGTGCCGAGGTTCAGCGTAAGCAATGTTGGCAGAATCCAAGCGTCGAAGGCGGAAGTTCCGCCTAGAGCCACCTCAATTTGTCGCCAGGACAGCAAGGCAAAGAGCGCTACTACCTGAAGTTTCATCCAAATCATGAGCGAAACCCCGATCGCATACAAACGGGGCGCGTTCTCCACTGAAAGGTCGACCGGGTAGTTGTAGAGGTGAGGCATTCTTTGAAGGAATGACAGGAGAGCATAAAGTCCAAGTGCAAGGCATGGCAACAGCCAAAGACCCCCGCGCCCGCCCCAGCGAGTTGGCTGCCCGGATAAGTCGAACTTTTGCGGTATTCGCTCTGGAATAATGGGCCACGCCTGCCACACGTAATAGAGCATAGCCAGAAGCACACTGACGGTCAGGACCTCAATCGCCTGTTGAAGTCGAGTTGGAGCAATCTTGATTCGAGGGCGCGTTTCGTACACATTCTTATTTATACACTCGCCGAATGGCGTAGCGTTTACCGCTAGCTTCCGGATGGTTGATCCCCAAGTGTGCCCCCAAAGCCCTTCGGCGAACTCTCCAAGAATACGCAGACTTATGTTTGGCAAGGCGGTGCAGCAATGCGAATCCAAGGCAGGTTGAAGCTCGGCTACTACCCGCTACCGGAATCAGAAGCGAACCGAATCAAATGCTTCATCAAGGTTCCCCTAGAGCTAGGCCAAGCCATTGACCCGAGCAGCGGCACGGGTACGGCGCTCAAAGCGCTGACGGCTCGCGGCACTGTTCGCACCTACGGAATCGAACTCGATGGATACCGGGCAGCGGAGGCGCGCGAATTCCTCGATGAGGTTATCCAGGGCTGTGTCTTCGACACGCACGCCCCTGTCGAGTCGTTCTCGTTGGTCTACCTGAACCCGCCTTACGATTTCGAGATTGGCGAAGGCAAGAACCAGCGGATGGAACGGCTCTTTCTGGAGCATGTTGCCCGATGGTTGAAGCCCGGCGGGGTGCTCATATTCGTTCTCCCCTTTGATCGCGTCTACGACTGCCGCGGACTTCTCACGACGCAGTTCCGCGATAAAGCGATCTACCGGCTCACCGAGCCGGAGTCGGTCGCCTACAAACAGGTCGTCCTCTTCGGAGTTCGACGGTCTCGCCAAGAGCGGGAGCGCTTAACCGACCGCGCCGTCATCGACGGTAATTGGAAGCTCCAGCAACTGACTCGCGTGTACGACGAGATTCCAGCGCTTCCCGACGAAGCGGACAGACAATACGCTGTGCCGCCCGCCTCACCGGTAAAGCTTGAGTATCGCGGGTTACCCCTTGATCAAATTGAAGACGCACTGGAATCCTCACCGGCTTGGCGGCAAGCGCAACGCATCACGCACGCACCCAAGGCCGAGTTCTCAGGTCGACCACTGACCCCACTCCATAAGGGGCACGTTGGCCTGCTCTGCACCAGCGGACTGCTCAACGGTGTCTTTGGCGAAGGAAGCGAACGGCACGTTGCCTATTGGGAAAGCGTGAAAGTAGTGGACCGAATTGAGGAGGCAGGCGAGGACGCGGCCACCACAGTGGTTCGGGAGAAGGAACGGTTCTCGCAGCGACTGACTCTGCTGTACGCGGATGGACGAATCGCGCTCCTGTCGGAGCGGCCTGCTTCGAGCAAGAAGGGAGACGCCCACGATGATGAATGCACATTTGCGGATGGGCCGGCTGACCTTCGTGCGGCAGACGCGGGATACGGTGACGAATGTCTCGATCCACCTGCATCGCCTTGTTGCTGAGCGTTCGCCGGAGCGAAACGGCTCCGCACAACTCCATCTGGTTTCCGCTTTTGGGGGAGACCAGGACGTCGGCGCCATGGCGGCCGCCGCGCTCGAAGGGCTTCGATTTCAGGTCACTGCCGGCGTTGAGGATTTCAGCGGAACTCTAGGCGAGAAGCCTGTCATCTATCGCTCCTCGATCCAGGTGCAAGGACGAAAGCGCCCGGTTCGGCATGTGGTGCTGCTGTCGGCTGAACTGATGGCTACGACGCTGGGTGCGGACAGTGATGCTCGCCGCACGGTCCTGTTCCACGATGAGCCGGACTTCGTGCTGCATCGCCTCTCAGTCCGATTCGGCATCCCAGTACTGCCCGGGTGGGCGGACTGGTTCCACCAAGAACTTCGCCGCCGCAAGATGCTGGAGCCGGTCCTCGGTTGGAACTGCTCGCCGGTGCTCGTGAAGGGAACCAAGCTGCGGCTGCTGCGATTACTCAGCCAAGGCCTCAAGCGAGGGGAGATTCAAGTGCCTGACGAAGGTTCGTGGGATGTCGCATCGTCCTCCCTCCGTTGATCCAGTTCCGATTCCAACTCTTCAATCGACGGCAGCGACGACTTCAAGTTTTCCGGCAGGCTCTCTGTAAGCCGGAACTCCGCGATTCCCATGGGTTTCCCAATATCGCGAAGCGCATATTCCACCACAACACCCTCCTTGGAGCGGCACAGGATCAGACCAATACTGGGCTGGTCGCTGGGGTGGCGGAATAGGTCATCCACGGCGGAAAGGTAGAAGTTCAACTTGCCCGCATATTCGGCGCGGAAGGGGCCAGACTTAACTTCGGCAACAATGAAGGCTCGAAGCTTCAGGTGGTAGAACAACAGATCAACCCGGTAGTCCTCTTTCCCGATGGACAGCGGAACCTGGCTGCCGACGAAAGCGAAGCCGGACCCCAGTTCCAGTAGGAACTGTCGCAGGTGATCCAGCAGCCCACGTTCGATATCGCGCTCGCGGGCATCCTTGTCCAACGTGAGGAAATCGAAGTTGTAGGGATCCTTAAGAATTTGCTGGGCAAGATCCGATTGTGGCTTGGGCAAAGCAGACTGGAAGTTTGAGATCGCCTGTCCCTGCCGGCGGTAGAGGCCAGACTCGATCTGCAGGACCAGGACATTGCGGCTCCATCCATGCTGAATCGTTTGCTGGGCATACCAGAGGCGTTCCTCCTTGACCGCGACCTTCTCCAGCAGAGCCAGATTGTGATACCAAGTGATTTGTGCAAGCGCCGCTTGCACAATTGCCTCCTCCGGCCACGCCTCGGCAAAAGCCCTCATGTACTTGAGGTTACGAGGCGACAGCCCTTTCATCTCTGGAAACGAAAGGTGCAAATCGCGCGCCAGCGAATCGATCACCTTGGCGCCCCAACCCTCCCGATCCTGGCGGGTGAGGATCTCCCGGCCAATCGACCAATACAGCAGTACCAACTCCCGGTTCACCGCCAGGCCGGCCCGCACTTGCGCGGTTTGGATGCGGGCCTTGATGTCTTCGAGAAGCTTCCGGTAGCCGGCGGGTTGGCTGAGTTGTTCGTCCATGGCTGCCCCGAGAGTAAGCCCAGACCGATTTCCCAGAAAGTGAGGTGTCGCGTGGCATTGGACAATATCAGCGCGTACCTACGCTTATGTGGTCGACCACATAATGCAAATATGTTGAGATGTCGGTTATGTTGGGCATGCTTCACAAATGGCCTCGTTCAATTCGTTGCTTTGGCGGCAGCCGCCACATAAAAATGGGGCTCCCGAGGGCGCCACGTTCGAGTCGGCGAGAGTCGGCCTGCTGATCAGCTACAGCTTCCGCAGGAACTCCATAACGTTAGGCTCATCCCGCCAAGGCTTTTTCCCGTTCCGACGCCCGTCTCCTGGGTCGCAGGCCGCCAGCGCTTTTGCCTTGGTCGCCAGATCGGTTCCCGCGTAGATGTTCGTGGTGTCAAGGGAGACATGGCAAAGCCACGCTCTGATGGTGTTCAGATCAACCCCGACCCGCAGCAAATGTCTCGAATTTTCACGGCCGCTGAACAGCAGGCCTCGGGGTTGGCATCGGCAGGCGAGTTTTCGCGGCGGACGACACCCATCACCGCAGCGGCGTCAGTGCGTATCGGATGGCTGGGGAGTAGTGAGAAGAAGCGCCAGTAGTATGATTTTCCGGGAGGACGCTGCCAGCGCTTTTCATGCTGGCCTTGCAGACGGCGCTCTTGCCGTTGGGCGAAGCGATGGTCATGCAACTGACAGCCGTGCCGCAAATCGTCTGGACCGATTGCCGGCTCACTTACCTATCTACGTCAGCCATGGGTACGGCCACGGTCAATGCTAAACCAACCTTGATCGCCGTCGCCCCAGAAGGCGGAGGACGTCTCCTGCAGTCTATTAAATCGTGAGGAGTGCCCTGGGCCGTCGCTATCGGAGTTGGAAGCCTCGTACCTGTAGGCGCCTTACGAATCGTGCTAGGAATACGGCTGGCACACTTCACTTTCCCGGGATATTTTATTACTAGCGTGCAAACCTTCCTGTCGCCCAAGCAGATCGTGCCGATTGGCTTTGACTCCGGACTCTCGGGGCCTTCCATCGTGACTGTGCCCCTCGTCGCTGCCCACGGCTTCGGGCTCGCCAGCCGGGCCGCCGGGCGGGACTTGCCGGTCGACAGTTTCGGACCCTTCGCCGCCCTAATCACCATCATGGCGGTCATGGGATACTCCCAACTGGCAAGATGGTGGACATCCCGAAAACATGGAGGAGATTCATGAACTTCAAGTTAATCATTGCCATCGTCGACGACGAAAGAACCGACCCGGTAAGGAAAGCCGCTCGGGACGCCGGCGCCACCGGAATCACCATCATCGGCAACGCCCGGGGCGAAGGACTCGAACCGGCCAAGTCCTTCTTCGGACTCACCCTCGATGCCAAACGCGACGTACTGCTCTTCCTCGTCGATGCCCACCTCAGCCGCCACATCCTCGAAACCATCAGCCGCACCGCGAACTTCGATAGCAATTCCAGCACCGGCATCGCCATTCAGATTGATGTGGAGGACGCTGTCGGCACGTGCGATCAGATGAGTAAACTGTCAGAATTGGTGAGGTCCAAGTTATGAACAATGCGACGATCGTCCGTGTCCAGGACGTGATGAAACGGCCGTTCGACCGCATTAACCGCATGATGACAGTAGAAGATGCCTTGCTCCCCATGAAGCGGACCGAATCCCGCCCCGTCATCGTCGAACCGCGCGACGATGAAGACGGGTTCGGCCTCGTGCTTAACACCGGCATCGCCAAAAAGGTCCTCGCGGCCGACCACCCCCCGGAGCGCGTCAACCTGCACGAGATCATGCCGAAACTCTTGCTCTGTGTCGCCTCGCCAATGCGCATCCACCATTGCGCCCGCCAACTCGAACGCTTCTCCAGAACGTGGGCGCCCGTGATTCAGGACCGGGAGGTCATCGGCATCGCAAGTTATCACGATCTGGTCCTGCAAGGTCTACTCTGGCAAATCAAGGCCGCCGGCGAGGCGGCGCAACCATGAAGATCCTAATCGCCTACAACAGCTCTCCCGCTGCGCAAGCTATGCTCGGCAATCTGGCCAACGTCGGCATCCCGGAGCACTCTGAAGTTTTGGTTCTCTCCGTCAATCATTCTGCTGAGGATGCCGCCGCGCGCTTGGCCCGGGACTTCCCGAGTTGGACCATCACCGAGGAATCGACCGCCGGCCCCGCCGTCGAGACCGTCATCCGGCGGGCGAACGAGTGGCAGGCGGATCTGATTGCCCTCGGGTCGCGGCAACGAACCGCCTTGGAGCGCCTCACGGAGGGCAGCGTATCCATGCGCATAGCCAACGAAGCCGAATGCTCTGTCCGCATCTGCAGGCAACCGCCAACCGCGCCCAACGACCACTTACACATTCTGATTGGCTACGACGGACGGCCAGGCGCGGACGCCGCTGTCCGCGCGGCGGCAGCGCGCCACTGGCCGCCATCCACCAACGTCCGCCTACTCACGGCGGTCGGCTTCGGCGACTCCCCCTTGGCCGAACTATTTGCCCATGAAGACTATGCCGAGATCCGTCAGGCCCAGGCCGAAGCCGTACGAATCTTGAGCCAGCGAGAGTGGCTCGTGACGACGGAGGTCGTCGAAGCAGACCCGAAGGTAGAGATCGTCGACCACGCAGCAAAGTTTGAAATGGATGCCATCTTCATCGGTAACAACGATCGCCGCTTCCTGCACCGGCTCATCTTGGGCACCGTCTCCTCCGCCATCGTCCCAGCCGCCTCTTGCGCCGTCGAAATCGTACGGTAATTGCCCCGGCCTACAGATCACGAGCGGTAGCAGCCCGTGGTTAACGTCGGAACGCGGCGGGAGTGTAACTGGCCGCTGAGAATGCGTTGTAGGGCATCTGTGATCGTCGGCGTGTCCGGCCGACGAATCGGGACTACTGGCGAAGCGAACCATTGCCAGAGCAATGGCTGCTGATCGAATGGCTTGAGGAGGAAGCGCTACCGACAAAGTACTGGTTGGGAAGCTTGGCGGCGGAGACCAGCTTGACGGCATTGGCGGCGACGGCCAAGCATCGATGGATCATTGAGCGGGATTACGAAAAACTGAACTAAGAGCCTGGCTTGGGACACTATGAGGGTTGAGGTTGCCGAGGGTCCCATCATCACGCCACACTTTTGCATTGCCGCCTACGGCTTTCTCATCGCGGAGCGAAGGCGTCTTTACCCTTCGGCCCGGGCCGGACAGCTCCAACTTGCCCTACCCGAAGTTCCACCCGGCTGGAAGCCGCGCGGGGCGGGCGCAACGCCATAACCCGCAGTCGATTGCCACTCTGCGAATTCTGGTCGCTGGGGTACTCGTCGGCCGACGTCCCTGTTGCCCACGATGTGGTACGCTTCGTCCGGAACACAGTTGTAGTAGTGCAAATCCTACGCTTTGGGGCGACCACAAGATAGGACCACTGGACCGTTAAATGTCTTTGGGAGAGCCACCAATGGCCATCTAGCGTCTGGGCTACTGAAGTGGCGAAGCATGACTCGACCTCCGATTGGGCCCCGATCCCGTCGCAGGCGCATAACCCCCATCCGCAACCCAAAATCCGGCACAGTCAGCAGCGTGAATGATAGAGTAAAATTGGAACATTTGTCCGCCCGCTACATGTAAACACTCACAGAATGAATAGTTTAGAACAGGTTTTGATGGCCGTGGCGATCCTGCTGATGGCCGGCATTGCCGCCAGCAAAGCGTCGCATCGGCTCGGGATTCCCGCGCTGCTTCTTTTTCTGTTGATCGGGATGGTGGCGGGCAGCGAAGGAATTGGTGGAATCCCGTTTGACGACTCCAGGATGACGCAGGCGGTCGGCATCGTCTCTCTGACCTTCATTCTCTTCGCCGGTGGCCTAGAAACTAACTGGAAGCAGGTGCGGGTAGTTGCGTGGCGGGGCTTAAGTCTATCGACTATCGGCGTACTGTGTACAGCAGTTTTGGCAGGCGGAGCCTCGGTTTGGCTGCTGGGCTTTTCGTGGCTCGAAGGAATGCTGCTGGGTGCGATCATGTCTTCGACAGACGCTGCGGCCGTCTTCTCCGTGTTGCGATCTCGCGGGGCGAGCCTAAAGGGCAACACCAAGCCGCTACTCGAACTGGAGTCGGGAAGCAACGATCCAATGGCCGTCTTTCTGACCATGGCGCTCATCCGTTTGGTCACCCAGCCGGACAGTCCCATCTTGGATTTGCTGGGAATGTTCGTGTTGCAGTTTCTAGTCGGTAGTGCGATGGGCTATGGGCTGGGTCGAGTGAGTATCCTCGTACTAAACCGGATCAAGCTCGAGACCGAGGGCCTATATCCCGTGCTTACGCTAAGTGTGGCGCTGTTGACATACAGCCTCACCTCACTTCTGCATGGGAACGGATTCTTGGCCGCTTACGTGGCCGGCATCGTGATGGGCAATAGCGAGTTTATCCACAGGCGGAGTTTGATTCGTTTTCATGATGGGCTTTCATGGCTCATGCAGATTGCCATGTTTGTGGTCCTGGGATTGCTGGTTTACCCATCCCGGCTGGTGCCAGTGGCGGGTGTCGGCTTTCTGATTGCGGCAATCCTGATGTTTGTGGCGCGGCCCGTTGGCGTGTTTATCAGCCTTTTGTTTGCCCGGATGGGGGTGCGGCACAAGCTGCTGATTTCGTGGGTGGGGCTCCGCGGTGCCGTGCCCATCGTACTTGCCACCTTCCCCGCCGTGGCTGGCGTACCGAACCCAAATGCCTATTTCGACATTGTCTTCTTCGTCGTTCTCGCGTCGGTGCTGTTTCAGGGAACTACGCTCACTTTGGTGGCGGATTGGCTGAGGCTGCGAGGCCCCCTCACCCGCAAATTCGACAGTCCTTTCGAATATGTATCGCGTGGCATCTCGCGGAACGACCTGGTGGACATTCTCATACCCAAAAACTCGCCCGTGGCGGGGTGCCAGATTGTTGACATGAATCTGCCGAAGTCGGCTCTAGTAGTGCTGGTGGGACGGAATGATGAGTTCATCGTGCCGCGAGGAAGCACCGTGGTCGAGCCTGGGGATCTGATGCTGATCCTGGGCGAAGACAACGCCGTGCAGACTGTACGCGAGTTGGTCGGGCTGACGGATGAAGACGCCTCGGAAGATAGCCTCGAAGAGTAGTAGTGGGGATCTGGCGACCGGGTGCCTACCCCCATTCCATCTCCCCCCATTAAAATCGCAAATTGCGATACCGTAACCCACTGGTGTCAACTTCAGCAATCGTACGACAGAAAACCCACAATATTGCTTTTGAATCTAGAACCCTTTGCTATCCCTGGCACCCCTGGTACGGCAAGTCGATTCTGACAAGACGAGCCGGCGGAGCTCGGTTTGAATCTGCCTATCACTGTAAGCTGCCCGAGTCGCCGCCAGACGTGATGCTCGTCGAACTTCCTAAGTGGATGTTTGACTCTGCCGAGTGCTCAACGATGAGGCTGGCAGAGTGTCCGCGGGTAGACGTCCTCGCCCTGCGCTCCGTAGCCCAGCTGATTCTTGATCATGATGTTTCCAGGACTACCTCGGCATCCGAATCAGCCGATCCCGGAGACAAGAATGAAAGCGCTGTCAAAACCACAGTCACTGAGACAGATGATGCTGTTCGACGAAAAACGCCAGCTATTCGAATGGCACGATCTGACCGAGACCACAAAGGGCGATGTGATCAAGACCCTCGCGAGGCTGCTAACGACTGTTTGGCGGGCTCAGGCGAAGCAATCCCGGACGGCTCAGGGGGGCGACGATGAGTGAAAAGATCCTGCCTGGCCATCTCGCACGCAAGGCCATCCTCTACGTACGCCAATCCTCGCAGTACCAGGTTTTGAATAACTTAGAGAGTCAAAAGCTCCAATACGCAATGGAAAGTCGCCTGCGTTCCCTCGGGTGGAACGAAGTGGAGGTCATTGACGAGGATCTTGGGTGCTCTGCTGGCGGGGCTGTGCTGCGGACCGGTTTTGAGCGAATGGTGGCGCAAGTCTGTTTGGGGGAAGTGGGTGCCGTTTGTGCGAGAGAAGTTTCTCGTTTTGCGCGGAATAGTAGAGAATGGCAGCACTTGGTCGAGATGTGTCGCATCGTGGACACTCTGTTGATCGACCAGGAAACCATCTATTCGCCGAGGCAGGGAAACGACCGGCTGTTGTTGGGTTTAGAAGGCACTTTGAACGAATATGAACTGGATCTGCTCCGGCAGCGGGCCAGCGAGGCCCGCGTAGCGAAAGCAAAGCGAGGCGAACTGGTATCCCATTCGCCAGTCGGCTTCGTCAAAGACGAGGACGGCAGGTTGCAAAAATCTCCCGACGAACGGATACGGCGAGCCATCGACCTCGTGTTCTCGAAATTTTTCGAACTCGGCAGTGCGCGACAAACACTGTTGTGGTTCATGGAGAATGACTTGCAGATTCCTGCACGAACTATCCGCGGGCAAATCCAGTGGAGACGGCCTGCTTACTCAGGAATCCACAATATCTTGACCAATCCCGCCTACGGCGGCGCATACGCCTATGGACGTCGGGAAAGCCTTACGGTCTACGAGAATGGCAAGACCATCCAACGTACCCGACGCCGGGCACAGAGCCGATGGGTCGCACTGATCCCGGAAACACACGAGGGTTACGTTAGCTGGGAGCAGTTTGATCGGGTCCAGCGAACAATTACGAGCAATCGTCTGAGTGAGTACGAGGCTTCGGGTTCAGTCCGCAGCGGATTCGGTCTCTTGACAGGTGTTCTTCGCTGCCGGCGATGCGCGAGAATGCTCCGGGTATACTACAAAGGTCCGGATGGCAAAGTCGTTCGATATGCGTGCCCGAAGGCTCATCTGGATAACAAAGAAGCGCGTTGCGTCGCTTTCAGCGGTGAAAGCGTCGACAATGCAGTCGCCGCCGAGCTGTTACGGGTAGTTCAGCCTGCGGCGATTGAGGCGGCGATGGTAGCGACCCAACAACAATCCGAATCCCGCAGGGAGGTGCTCGAAGCCTTGGGCCGCGATCTTCAGGCCGCACAGTATCGTGCCGACCGAGCTGCACGCCAATACGAAGCTACGGATCCGGTGAATCGGTTGGTGGCGCAGGAACTGGAGCGCAGATGGAATGTGGCGTTGGAAGAGGTGAAAGATCTGGAGGCGAGAATCCGTTCCGAAAACGCGAGTCAGGAGGCGGCCAAGGTCGGTACGGCGGACGAGATGAGGAGTCTGGCTGATGATCTTGAGGCCGTATGGAACAATCCCGATGCCGATGATCGCACCAAGAAGCGGCTTCTACGGGCCTTGATTCGAGAAGTGATCGTGGACATTGATGAGACGACGAGCGAGGTGGTGTTGGTGATCCATTGGCACGGGGGAGTGCATACGCCATTGCGTCTGCCGCGACGGAAGCGTGGTCAGAATCGATCTCAGACGCCGAATGACGTGATTGAAGCGGTACGTGTTCTGTCGCGAATCTGCAACGATAACATGATCGCCGGCGTATTGAATCGGGCGCAGTTGCGAACAGCGAAAGACAACTACTGGACTCGATCCCTCGTCACCGCGTTACGGCACCACCACGGCATTGCCTGTTACAGCGCGGAAAGCCAGACAGCTGAGGGGTGGCTGAACCTTTCGCAAGCGGCTAAGCTCATCGGAGTAACTAATCGAACCGTGCGCCTCGCGATTGATCGAGGTGAGATTGTCGCTGAGCGGCCTATCGCTAGCGGCCCTTGGGTAATCAATCGGCGGCACCTGCCAGGGGAGCCCGGAGCTCGGACTAAGCAGACGGATACCTGCGCTGATTCTCCCCCCACGATACCGAGTGCCAAACAAGGTATCCTAGATTTATCAACAACATAGCGGAATGGGGCATCATGAATAGCGCTTGTGACTGTTATGTCAAGGGCATTCGGGGGATCGAAGATCTGTGGTCTTAAAGTAGAGTAGCTTCCGTGCCCGGAGCCGTAGTAAAGGGGAAGCCTTCCTCCGTTTCGGCCATTAATGGTCCCCGTGGCGACCCGAGGATCTGTGATGCCTCAACTGGAAACGATCCGCCGAGATTCAGTTGAGAACGGACATGAAGATGCGCTAGTCTTCACGCATGGGGTGCGCGGTGGATAGCAGACGTCAGAAGACACGAACGGAAAGCATGGTGTGAAAGATGAGCTCAGATAGATGTCACAGAAACAACGAATATAGACGCATTGATCTTCCGGACCCCACCTCTCCCAGGGCCGCTCGTCTCAACAGGCGAAACGCGGCCAAAACAATTGTTGCATGGATCCTCCCTACAAGCGCAATTGTTGCAATTATCGAGGTTGTCGTTGGGGTTCCGCCGCTAATTCTCTTCGTCTTAGCCATCGGTGGCGTGACAACGAGTATCGGCCCTTGGTGGGGACTGCTGTCACTTTTCGCTGCAACGCTCGCCACGGACTTCTTCTTTGTTCATCCTACACTGACGCTGAGCCTGGACCAAACGGTAATGAACCTCGGCCTGAAATACTTTTTTGGCGGTGTTGTCGCGTATTGTGTGTACCGTTACACCCGGCGTGCAAGCGGACTGAATACTGTCTAGCAAGGCACCGCTTCTGTTTCAGCGCATCCCCCTCGCCTTCAGATGCGTATATCAACTTGCTCCTCAATTGTTCTTGGAATTCTTCCGGTTGCTCTTGCGTTCCTCCGAGATCTCGAAGGAGGCTGTCGGTCATTGCGAGTGCTACCTCTCCGCCTCCGGCAAAGATGTCGTCTGCCTCTGCTTTCTGGAGACTGTCCGCCTGGCGTAAGAAATCGTCTTCCCGGCAAACAATAATGTTTGCGGTTTTCCTCTCGCGTACATCTGACGGCCTCAATGCGAGTAGCCCAACCCAAAGAACTGAAGATGAGGCTCGCTGCTTTGTTAATGCCCGCAGGCATCCGCAGTTCGTGCTACTGGTCCGTTCGACCAACCCAGCTTTGAACACGTTTGAGATTTAGTTTACACTGATCGGTCGGCAGCCCAAACGGCCGGCGTGAGCGTCGGCACGGCCGACATCGGGCGGTCTGCCAGGGCGGGCTGCACCGCATCAGATATCGCCCCACTGGAATCTCCAGTCGGCGGCACGTCTCCACCACCGACAGAATGGCCGCAACTCGCCAGCAATCAACTGCGGTCTGTTGCACATACCAAAGGCGTTCCCCATTGGTATGAATCTTCTCCAGCAAAGCCAGATTGTGATAACCGGTGATTTGTGCAATTTGTGCAAGCGCCGCTTGCTCAATTGGCTCCTCCGTCCACGCTTCCGCGAAGGCCCTCATGTACTTGAGGTTACGGGGTGACAACCCTTTAATCTCGGGAAACGAAAAGTGCAGATCCCGCGCCAGCGACTCGATCACTTTTGCGCCCCAACCCTCCCGATCCTGGCGGGTGAGGATCTCCCGGCCAATCGACCAATACAGCAGTACCAACTCCCGGTTCACCGCCAGGCCGGCGCGAACTTGCGCGGTTTGGATGCGGGCCTTGATGTCTTCGAGAAGCTTCCGGTAGCCGGTGGGTTGGCTGAGTTGTTCGTCCATGGCTGCCCCGAGAGTAAGCCTAGACTGATTTCCCAGAAAGTGAGGTGCCGCGTGGCATTGGACAATATCAGCGCGTACCTACGCGAATACGGCACGGAGCTGGGCAATCGAGTTCTCGCGCAGTTCCCGGCGCTTCACGCCCCAGGCGACCCGCTCGCCAGAGAAATCCAGCAATTGAAACGCTCGCCTTTTCCGGCGCAGGCCATGGCCATCATGGGGATCGTCAAGCGCTGGCATGAAGCTCGCTGCGCCGCGGCGGTCGCGGAATGCGGCACCGGGAAGACGCTCATCTCATTGGGCAGCGTGTTCACCCACGCAGCGGGTCGGCCCTTCACCGCTCTCGCAATGGTCCCTCCGCAACTCGTCGAAAAGTGGGCACGCGAATGCTTCCTCACAATTCCCGGCGTGCGCGTTTTCATCATCGACGGTGTCCGCAACGGCGTAGGTTCCAATGGGCACACCGGGGTGAACGAGGTCCGGCTGCGAAACGGAAAAGTTCTGCGCGAAGGGCTTCGCACCACCTTGAGCGAAATCCGGCTTGCGGGCAAACACCGCTCAGCGCGCGCGAAATGGCAGGCTCTCGTATCCGGGCCGAGCATCTTCGTCGTCTCACGCGAACGCGCGAAGCTGGGCTACTTCTGGCGTCACGTCATTCACACGGCCAGAAGCGGACCCTTCCTCGGAAACGTGGTGAACCCCGACACCGGCATACCCGTCGCCACAAGCAATGACCAGCTCCGCCGCGCCGACTTCCGCAAAGTAAAGCATTCCGAAGTGGTCATCCCAGAAACAATTCACGGCCGGCGGCCCTTCTTCAGTCCGCTCTGGCAGGCCGACAACCGCAAGATCCACCGCATGGCTCCCATCGAATTCATCGGGCGCTACATGCGGGACTTCTTCGACTACGGCATTGCCGACGAAGTCCACGAACTCAAGGGCGAGACGGCGCAGGGCAACGCGCTGGGCACCCTCGCCTCAGCCTGCGGCCATACCGTCATTCTGACGGGGACCCTGCTTGGCGGATACGCCGACGAGCTATTCAAC
>JALHNH010000082.1 GCA_022843625.1 Bryobacter sp.
GTCCTCCAAAGTGTCCAACCAGTTCTAAGACTTAGTACGACACCTGTCCAAAAACTCATGCAAGGACTTCAGATGGACAGAAAAAGCCTCCGTGCGAGGTGTCAAACTAAGGTGTAATCCAACTGGACGCGACCGGAGAGGTGGAGGAAGTAGAAGCTGACCGACCAGCCAGGCATACTAGTTGGACTGCTCCAGCCAGGCTTGCACACCAGTAGGGATCCGGCTCGGGTCATTCTTGCCCAGTCCCACCAGTATGCCTGGCTGGTCGGTCAGCGAAGTGGCAGTCTCCACTTGCACTGGCTGAACGGTGACCAGGCCTTCAGGGCCATCGAACTTCAGAGCAAACTTCCCGTGTTTGAAGAACGCCGTCACCTGCTCCCAGGTGTAGCTCGGGTCTGGCACATACTCAACATCCAAGAGCGGCCCGGCCTTTGAGTGATCGGCAATCACACTCTTGGTTTTGCAGAAGACCTTCTCCATTTTAGCTCCTAAGGTTCATGAATCCAAAGTTCAGCTTTGACGTCCCTGATGCGGATCCCGTGCTCGGATAGACGAACGATTGCATCTCGAAGCAACGTGAAGCGCTCAGGCTTGGTCAGGTTATGGCCATAACGAGCGGCGCGAATGCTCGCCTGCGCTTCTTCCAAAATCGGATTTGGATGAGTCTTCCCTGCAAGAGCGGCGGCGCGGTGCCCCTTAAGCTCATGGGCAAGACACCCTTTCATTCCGATGCGCGAGTTCGCGCCCAGCGTGCCCACGGGGGGATTTCTGTGGGGCAACAGGTCTGGGGCGATGCGAAGTGTATCCCAACCAGGGAAATACGACGTGTTTCCATCGGGTGTGAAGGCGACTTTTTCGGGCATCGATCCACTCTCCCGGATATAGTTCATCGCCTGCTTGCGCGCGCTGGGACGGAGCTTCTCCACGTTGCGGCCGAGCTCGTTGGAAATTTTGTAGCACTTTCCAGGCAATGAGAGCACCCGATCGGCCAGGGCCCCTTTGGGCATGGCCCGAACCAGCCCTTTCCAACTCACCGATACGACAGCCGTCGCCTTCGGAAAGGGCGCCAAAGTCAGGCCCACATTCATCAAACCCGAGCCAGTCATATGACCGCGTTCGCGATTGCTGGCGTTCAAAAAGTGATTCCACTTCCGATCGACTGCGCCGCCAACGATATCCTCGGAATGCCTGGAAAATTCTAGGAGCGCCGGGCCTGAGGACTTGACCGCCTGGACGACCTTACTCCCGCTTTGAATCGGATGACGAATGAGCGTCGCAGTTCCTTTGACCGTGTCTTGAAGAGTCTGGGCGCCACCCTCAACTTCGCCCAAAGCAAAGTCGGCGATATCCTGGGCAGATTCGCCGCTGCGCACATAGCGCTCCATCTCGGAAGCCGTCTCCAGCCAGGCGGAAGAAGCAGGCCGAGCGACCTGGCCGTGCTGTCGCGGACGCCAATGAACTTCCCCTGAAGAGCCGGAAGTGAAGGAATCCGCCTGATTCTGGATTTGTGGGAGAGAGGTCGGCGTAAAAAGCCGGACCGGCGGATGAAGGGGCACGGTCACCGTGCGCTGTTCAATCTTTGGAGGTGCCATGCCCTAACCGTAGAGGTTCGATTTCTACCAAAGTACTCCCGAGGGGACTTTCTTGTTAACTTTTACGATCAGCCCGTCCTCAGATGGTCTGTTTAACATTGCCGGGCAACACTGTCCATGGATCGGAAACATCTGACTGTTTTGGTAGAGATTTGGTAGAAATCCGAGGGGCACACTGCGCCCATGTTCAAAGCCTACCTCGTAGAACACTTCCACCATCCCGAGACGGGCCGGGTGCTCCTCCTCAAAATGACGGTCCTCCCCGAACTCAACCAATTCATCACGCGCGCGCTCGCTCGTGGAGATTGGGGCGAGTGCGAATTTGCCGTCACCAGCTGCCGCTGGCCTGACCAGCCGAACTCTTCCTGGGACATCGCCCTGACCACCCAAACGCAGTTGGACTGGACCCGTTGCCTGGACTTGATTCTCTACTTCGACGAACCCCTGGGGGCAGGCTAACCTGCTTCCCTGAGAAAAGGACCCTTTATGAACTCGTTGCAAGCCGCAGAGTTAATGCCGGTCTGCTGGGTGATCGGCCCCAACGTGCCGACTTCAGCGGTGGACCATCTTCGCTCTCTGGGACTTCAAGTTGAAGTCGCGGACGAAGTCCCCGACCACGCCCAATGGTTCGTCCCTTCAACCCTTCTCTGCTCGAGCGACTTCGAGCCCTCAGTTTTCCGTCGTTGGCGGCCGACAGCGAGCTTTGAATGGACCACTTGGCCCAGCGGTCGCTTGTCGCACAATTGCAATAGCAGCTGGAGCGATGAAGCCGCCGGACGAAGCGTGTCCGCCTTCAACCAGTCTGTTCTCGCGATAAAATCGGGGTTTCTCTGTGCTGATCCTTTTGAGCAGCCACTTGAAGAGCTGCCTGAGGTGGCCCCTCCACCCGCCGTCTTGCTGCTGACAACGGACTGGGCGGAAGCAGACCACCTCCTAGAAATGGCCGCAAAATCTAACCTCTCCGAGGTCATTCTGGCTTCGCCGAACGTCCAGGAACTGGCCGAGCTGGCCGGACAGTATGGCCAACTCGCAACCCTGGTCACCCCTTCTCGAGTGGTTGACCGGCCGTTGCCCTGGGTCAAATCCGATCACCAAGTTCTGACTCTAGCCGCAATTGATTTTCAAAATCCTCAAGCTTTCAGCAACGCGGTGGGTCATTCCATCTGGCTTCTGGCAAACGAGCTGGCGCAACACAGACGACGGATGCCTTCCAAACGAAGAGCTTGGGGACACATCCAGAACTTTCATCCGCTTCAGGACCAAACCAGAGTGGGTCTGTTCTTTGCTCACCCCAAGGATGCGCAGCTCGGGCAAGAACTCGCAGCCCTCCGCTCCGAAATGGTCGTATTCTCCTGGGACCCCGAAGCGTTCAGCAAGTTCACCATCTTGATGAACCCTGCCGCCATTTTTTTCGACTCTCAGCTGGTTCACTTTCCCGAACAACCCGAGATATCTCTTCAAGAGAATTCAGAGCTCTGCGCTCGAATCAACATCAGCCTCCTCTTCTCAAAGACCCGACTTGGACTTCTCCCATCCCAATGGAAAGCAGCCGGCCTGGACCCCATCTTCCAAGAGCTGAAACCCCAATCTGATGAAGACTCGTCACAAGTTCAACGGACTTTTGCCGTATTCCAACAAGCTCTCAGAACGACGGAGAAGTGTCGCTTCCAATTCCATATGGATGGTGGATGGACAGCAGAAGCCGACGACGCAACCCTTCAATGGTCTCCGTCCCGTCAACTCCTGCGCCTCTACACTCAAGGCGAGACCACCTGTGTGCCCTGGAACAGCCGAATCTCGTCTGACATCACCCCCAGCGGGCTGTATTTTTGCACCTACTTCCCGCAGGGACCAGAGAAAGGCGACCTGGTCATCTCTGTACATCAAACATTCGAGAACCAGACTGCTACGCCCAATCTTCTTACCTACGGCAAACCGGTGACCTGATGGAATCCATTCTGGTCCTGGAAGACGACGAAAACTTCCGCTCTCTGCTTGCAGACACCCTGGGCGACGAGGGCTATGAGATCGCAGAAGCCGCTTCTGCTGAGGAAGCCATTGCCTGCGCCCAGAATCGCCCATTCCACCTTATCCTGAGCGACGTCCGCATGGCCGGCCCTCTCGATGGTGTGGGCGCGATTGAAAGAATCAAAGCCTTTCGTCCACACATCCGCAGCATCGTCCTGACCGGTTTCACCGATCAGGACGTTCCACTACGCGCCGCTAAAGTCCAGGCCGACGACTACCTGTTCAAGCCCGTTGAAGCCACTCAACTCCTCGACGTCGTAAGGCTGACCCTCGATCGCGAAAGCGATACGCTCGGTCTGCTGGGACAGATCTTGCAGACTCCTGGAGACCTGGCCCAAAAAGCTCTCTCCTGGCTCTATGACGGAAAACTCCAACAGCTCGGCCAACTCCGCGAACGTTGCTTCCAGCGCCTGTTTGTATTACTCCGCTCCAACCGTCTTAGCGCCGAAGACGCCTATCCTGTCTATCTGCAAATTTTGGAAGTCGAATCCAAGTATCATCAGGCCAGGCCCGGCGACTGGAGCAAACTGCTAACGGCCTACACCGCGGTCGAAGGCCAGATCCTGGCGGCCACCGCCCATGAAACCATCCCCCGGCCCAGCAATCCCACCTTGACCTGGCCGAAGTTCCAGCGCTTCTGTCAAATCATGAAAGATGGGGTGATTTCGGCCGAGCAGTTCCAGCAGTCTGCTCTCCTGTTCCTCGACCCCACTCTCCGCCGCGCTAACCTGGCCAATTACCTCGCCTATCAAAAACTCTGGCCTGCCGGCGCAACCGACCCTCAAGCAGCCGACCCACTAATTGGCAAAACCTTTGGCGGCTACACCCTTCGAAAGCTCTTGCCGGAATACACCGAAGTGTGCGTCTATTCCGCGATGAATGAGTCCGGATTAAAGCGTCAGGTAACGGCATTTCCGATCGGGGCGGCTGACCGGGATTTGGTCCAGACATCGATACAGGCGGGTAAAGCTCTTTCTTTAGGTCAGCATAACGACTTCGAGCTGTTTCTGCTCCAGCAGCAAGCCTATCCCCTACGCCAGCAGCTACCACCAGGTGGACTTCCTCCCCTGGAGGCCTGGAAGCTTCTAAAACCAGTCTTCCTGCAAGTCCAGGCCTATCACGAGCGAGGCCAGTGCTCAGGCAACCTCACCATAGACGACATTGAAATGGTTCCCGGGCATCCGGCCACCTTAACGCGCTTCAGTCCAGATCACACCCTCGCGACAATTCAAGAGGTGCAGGAACGAAAGGCTCGCGGCTCTTCAGACCGAGAGAGAATCGTTATGAGATGGCGCGTTCCCATAGAAGTCATGTGTGGGCTCATCGAAAAGCCTATCCCGGAATCCGACCAATTTATGCTGAGCTACCTGTTTAGCCGAATCTTGAAAGGTTACGAGAACTCTATCTCCTTGCTCGGTTTCTCAGTCTCCACTGCCCAGCGTGTTCGAGTAGAAATGGACGCTCACTGGACTCACCTTCGTGAACACCCCCACCTTCGAGACGTTCTTGTGAAAATGGGCAACCACGACTACACCATGCGCTATCCAACTCTCAAAGCAGCCATCGAGGCAATCGACGGCGCCCTGGTAAACGAGAGTCTGACGACTTGACCAAAGACACGAACATAACTGGAGGCTCCAATGCGCCATATCGGTAAAACACTCACCCTGACCGCCGCTCTCTTTGTCATGGGCTGCGGCAGCGACGACAACAATTTCTTGTTTGGGCCTTTCCCCAACCCCACTAACACCCCGGGCGTGACCGCACCCGTAGCGGTGGCCGACTCTTTCACGACACTCGGTAATTCCGTGCTGACTGGCTCGGTCACCGCCAACGACACCCTCAACGGCGCTACCGTTACCGCATTTCAAAACCCAGGCAACTCCGGCGGAACCGTGGTAATTTCCAGCGCGGGGACTCTAACCTACACCCCGCCCCTTAACGCCGCCAACGTAAACGACACTTTCACGTATACACTGACCAACTCAGCCGGTTCGTCCACCGCAACCGTGACGGTGAACGTCCAGGCGCGCGGCTTTTTCGTGAAGAACGATGTGGCCGCCACCGGCACGGGCACCCAGGCGAACCCTTTTAAGACGCTGGCTGAGGCGGTCACGGCCGCCAACGGGGTCAACGGCGCCCAGATCGTGTTGTTCCGTGGGGACGGAACCACGACAGGCCAGACTACGCCCGTTCCGCTGGGAACCAACCAGGGAATCTCCTCGCTGGACCCGGCCAACCAGGCCACCATTACCGGCCCGGTGACGCTCACCTCAGGTAATGCAATCAAAGATCTGCGCATTCAGGGCACGCCTGGGAACGCCATCTCCGGAACGAACTCGGCTGGCGGAAGCCTGACTGGGGTTACCATCACCAACCCCACCCTGAGCGGCTGCGCTCTGGTGAATGCCACCGGAAGTTTTACTGCGGCCAACTGTACGCTTTCCAATACTGGTAGTCATGGCTTTGTGGCCAGCGCCGACAGCACTTCCCTTATCTGGACCGTCAACAACTGCGCTTTTGCCAATGTCGGGGCAGTTGGCGTCTTCTGTAACATCACAAATACTGCAGCCCAGAACGTCACCGTGAGCAACAGCTCTTCAACTGGAAGCACGGGTGATTTCTTCTTTGTAAGAGCGAATACGGTCGCAACGAACGTTGGCGCCACCATGACCAATAGTACCGCTGTAAATAGTGGGGCTCGCGGCTTTGAGGCCGCGCTTCAAGGAACTGCAAACTTCCTTGGTCTAATTTCTGCTAACAATGTCACCGGCTCCGTAGGCGAGGGCATGCAGGTGTTAATCAACGATACCGCTACCGGCCGCATGCGCTTCACCAGCAACCGCACCACCGGCAATTTGGCTAATCGCGGTTTGGTTGTCACTGGAGGCACGCCCAATCCAAACGTAGGCGCAATTTTTACTAACAACACCAGCGATGCGTTCTTACTGCAGGCGAATAGCGGGACGTTCCGTGTGGAACAACTCGCCCAGTTTAACGGCACCAGCGGAAATATAGGTGCTCTGCTCACCGCCGGCACGATCACTGACGTGCCAGCCGGTACTCTTGGCATTCCCTAGTTTCGCCAGATAATCCGCAGTTGGTCCTCTACGTTTACAAAACGATTCAGGTCAAAATCGAACTTGCCGTTCGGTAGAAGCGGATCTTTCGGGTTTACAGAGGCGATTGCGGTGTTCATTTGGTTGACTGCCCCCTGGTGATTGACGAAGGCCCCAGCCAAGTCTCCATCGACAGGATTTCCCTGCGCATCCACCAGCTCGAACTGCGACTCCGTTAAAGACCCTACTCCGGCCGCTACAAAAGTGGCTGGGGTGGGGTTGGCGACGGTCTGCGGAGGCGGTCCCGGCAGGGTCACCGGCTTCAACCGAAGATAGGTGGTCTGCCCGGTAATCGGGTCCTGACTGCCAAACCCACGCGGTGGATAAACCCCCGCCGGAAAACCCACCTCCCCGCTCACATGGGTGGCCTTCTCATCATACAGCAGGCGCGAATCCTGAATCTCCACCTTGGCCCCCGACGGCGACGAGGCCACGGCCGCGCCCATCAAGGTCACCCCCGACACATCAATCCCGCCCGGCCCATTGGCCATCAGCAGCCCCTGAAAATAAGCGCTATCTTGCCCGGCCCCCTTTAACGAAAGGTCTCCGCCGGCCAGCACCGCGCAGCGCGAATCGGCCGCAAAATCAGACCCACCGCGAATGGTCACCTTGCCAGTCGCAATCAAAAGCCCCTGACCACGAATACCACCGGACTCGATGACCACGTCCCCATCCACATAAAGCAGACCGCCCTTCAGTTCCAGCCCTTGCTGAAAGGTCAGCGAGTTCGAAGAACGCACCAGCCCCGACATCGGCTCGCGCACCGCATAATTGGACTGAGAAAGAGTCTGCAAACCGGTGTGACCCGACGGATCATAGTTGGCCAATTTTAAGATGGGCGGGTCCTGGCCCCGGGCTCCCGGAAACACGTCTCCCAGCAGCACTTCTACCCTATTCCCCTTGAAGGCCGTGCCCGGCGTCTTGGCATTGCCTACGATCGTGGACACCCCGTCCAAATACAGGGCGTCGGCCCCGGAGGAATTGGCCAGCAGCTCCGCCGGCAGCAAATCACTTTTTTCGAAGTTGTGAACGTCAGTGCCGGGCCGAACCGCCCCCAGCAAAAGACCGCCGGTGGAGCGAAAAGCCCCTGAGGCATAAATCGCAAAAGGCCATGGAGGCTTGGAAAGACGAATCTGCGTCACAATCTGCACGCCGTGGCACTCGCCCACCGAGACCAGATGCGCCTGGTCGGGAAAGACCAGAATCGAACTCCCCGGCAACGGCTGAGAAGACTCGCCCCCGCCGCTTCCAGAGAGATTGTTCAGACTGGCATAAGGCTGCTTGGCGTCAAAGTGAACCAGCGCCGAAGAATCCTCATATTTCACCGCAACCGTCGAGACAAAGGCAGAACTCTTGCGCAACTTAGCCACCGTCCTGGCCAGTGCCGCCTCGGCTGCCCAGCGCGCTCTTTGCGCATACTCGGCGTGCCGCGAATAATAGACTCGGCGTAAAGCCTGAGAGAACATCAAGCTGGTCAGCACCACAAACAGGGCCAGAAAGATGACGCAAAGCAACATCGCATGCCCACGAACGCGCCTAAAAGTCAACGCTACAGGCCTCCGTTCTGGCTCGAAGCACTTTCTCGCTGCCGCGATAGCGATAGCTGACCGTGACCCTTGCCTCTCGCAAAGCGGATAGCTGGTAGTCCTCGACCGCGTAGATCTCGCTCGTGACTCGAAAGCTGCAATCCTCAGGACCTGCTTTATCTGCTGTTCTCCACACCCCCACCTTGATTGCTTCCGCCGGCAAAGCGCGAAAATCGGACAGTTCTTGAGTGGCCAGCAATCGTGCAAAATCCCTCAACATGGTCTCCTTTTCCACCATGATGGCGCGCGGAATCAAAAGCCAGCTTAAAAAGAAAAACAGACTGACCATGACGGTTGCCATGGTCACTTCCAACAAGGTGAAGGCGACTTTTTTGCGCCTCAACGGGGAAGCCCTGACGGTTGAGAAGAACACACCGACATGCTTAGCCGCCGGCGCCCTGAATCCCTGAAGAAAGGATTCAGCCTGATAGAAGTTCTGATTTCAGGCTCTCTAGCGGTAGCTTTGTCGAGCCTATTGCTCGGGCTTTACTGGGATACCCATAAGCGCACCCAAAGCATTCAGGCCAAAGCGGATGCGGACATGCTGGTCTATCAAATCGCCGATAAGATGATGCTGGACCTCTACAAAACCAGTTCCCAAGGCGTCCGCTATGATTCTTTGCAGTCAAATCTTTGGATACGCCAGCTGGGATCGCCGACCGCCAACGGGCAAACCTGGGAGCGCCTGGTCGGCTACCGTCTTGAGTCTGGGCTGTTACGTCGTTACCAATCCGAACTCAAAGATCCGACAGATAGCCCGTTCCCTGGCGAAATGTCGGCCCTGGACACGCTGTGGTCCACGACTCCGACCGCTTCAGCCACCCTTACGGCCTTCGAGGTTCATTTGAAAGACAAAGCCTTAGAGCTTGAATTTCGTCTGGACCGCCAACAATACCTGAAGCGACTCGACTTTCGACTATGAAACGCCCTTTGCTGTTGCTGACCCTGTTCTCTTGCGTGGCCTGGGCCGACCCAGACTCCAAGATTCAATTTCAAGTCTATCCTCCCAACGCCAAAATCTCGATCGTGCAAGGCGGACAAACTCCCGAACTTCTCGATACGAACGGAATTATACCAACCCGTTTTCTAGCACCAGGCCGGGACGACCCGGAGTTTCTCCTGGAAGCTCCTGACGGCAAGCACGAGTCAACCACAGTTCGGATTCATAAAAATGACCTCAAACCCGGGCAAACCTACCTGCATCCCAACAAAATCGCGCTCAAGCCCAACAATGCCGGTGTTTGGCTGATGGATTGGTTTGTCTACCCGACCGCCGCCAGCTACGCCCTTCTGATCGGCCTGGCCGTGTCTAGCATAGCCGGTCTTGTAGCCCACCAAAGCCGCAAACGTCTTTCCCGAGTTGGCGAAGAACTCTCTGCCATCGAGCGCGAGGCACAGGCGAAATCCGAAAAGATTCGTCTCCTGGAAGAACTGGGCGGGGTCCGCCTTTCCCCCGAAAAAGACTTCTTTGACCGCGTGGGTAACTACTATCTGCTCAGACCGATCGGGAGTGGCCTGATGGGCGAAGTTTTCCTCAGTTGCAAAGCCGACCAGCTGAGTCCTCAGGGACTCGTGGCAGTAAAGAGAATCCTGAAGTCCTATCAGGACCAGGATCCTGAAGCCGTTCTCGCATTTCTACGCGAATGCCGGCGCCATAGCGAAATTCGGCACCCCCATGTGGTCAAAATTCTGGATACCGGAGAAGACGGCCTGGGCGGCTACCTGGCCATGGAGTTGATGCCCGGAGGCAGCTTCCGCCAGCTCCTCAACCGTTCGGGCCCTCTCGAACTGTCTGTCGTGCTTCGCTATTTCCAACAACTCGCCTCAGGCCTCCAGGCGATTCACGACGGCGGCATTGTTCACAGAGACCTAAAACCGGAAAATGTCCTGGTGGACCCCCAGGGAAACCTCAAGATTAGCGACTTTGGCACAGCCCGAAAAACCCAACAGGACACTGTCCACATGACCCAGATGAGTTCTGACGGCGACTTCGCGGTTCGCGGCACCGTCCAGTATGCTGCTCCCGAATTCTGGCTGGCCCTCACCCGTCAGATCCCGCCTGAATCCATTTCGGAACCGGCCTACGATCAATATGCACTGGGGGTCATTCTCTACAGCCTGCTCACCAACGAATTTCCCCAGCCAAGCTTCAATGACATAGACGGCCTGTGCCTTGGCAAGATCAACCCCATTACAAAACACCGCCAGGACTTGTCTCAACAAGTCGTTGAGGCGACCCATCGCATGCTCGCGCCTGCTCCCAAAGACCGATTCCCCCAAGTAAAGGATGCTTTGCTGGCTATAGGGCTTGAACCACTTTAGACATCGGCAAAAGCAGCAACACTGCGAAACCAGCCACGACGAAACCCAGAAGCAGCAAAAACATTGGCCCTAGAAGACTCTGCGAGATCTCCAGAAAGTGCTCGAATTCTTCGCGAAGCAAGGTCGTAACACTGCGGCACAACGCAGGTAAACGTCCCGCCTCCTCACCGACCCTCATCGTGTGTGAGAGGATCAAGGGGAACTCAGGCAATAATCCCAGCGCACTCTCCAAGGAGCCAGTCTCGCCAAAGTGGTCTTTCACCTGACGCCGGCTATGGTTCCATAACGGGGAGCCGGTAGCCCGAATCGAGCTATCCAGAGCCTCCAGAAACTTGACGCCGACCTCCAGTTGTAAACCAAGAGCATAAGCGAAGCGCGAACCAAGAAAGCTAAGCCAGACCCGGCCCAGAGAGCCGCGTAGGCCCGGCATGTGCAAAACAAACATCTCTGTGACAATCAACAGAGCTTCCCAATTACGCCCGCTTTCGTAAAGCGGACGCACATAAGGTCTAACCTTAGGCAAGCCTGAGAGAGCCCTCAAGACCGAACGTAAAAACTGCTCTCGCAAAAGAGCGTTCTTAAAGAACAACACTAATAATGCGGCACCTCCCAGCAGTCCCCCCCACCAGTAGGGCGTCTGCGTGAACCGCATGAACTTCAGAAGCCATCCAAACAGGCCGACTTCTTCCAAGTTCAAGCCCGAAACCAGATCCAGGTAGGCGCGAAAAACTACCAAGGGTAACAGTACAATCAAGACAAAAGCCACCAGCAGGGCGGTCAGACAAGGTCCTACCAGGACGTTCTGCAATTTCTTTTGAAGTCGGTAACGATGCTCTTCCGCCTCAGCCAGGCGCTTCAAGATCTCGGCGACCTGGCCAGACTGCTCCCCAATGGAGACCATGGACACCTGAAAAGGAGTAAACGCTCCCTTCATCAAGCCAAGAGCCTTGGACAAAGACTGACCCTCGTCGAGACGCCTTTCCAACCCCCTGGATAAAGCGGCAAAAGCAGGGTCTTCATCTTCTCCAAAAATAGAGAACACTTTGGAGTAAGAGATCCCTGCACCCAGACAAACGGACATCTCACGAAAGAAACGCAGCTTGGATTCGTAAGAGAGGGACACTTGGAATGAGTCCTCCGCTCCATTAGCCAACTTGCGAAGGGCTTCGACCAGTTGCCCACCTTGCTCACCCGTTCTTACCTGATGAATCTGGAATGGTGTGAAGAGTCGTCCGCAACCTTCCATCGCGCGAGCCAGCGCGTCCGGGGACGAAGTCAGGTGTTTCTCCAAAAGGAGAACGGCTCCAACCAGCTTTCGATCTCTAGATTGAAGCAGCCCGTGTAGTGCTTCTTTCAGAGGCGAACCCAGGGCTAATGCTTTGGCCAACTCACGAAAGAAGCGGATCTTAGTAATTCTCGCAAGGCCGGTGCTCGGAAGGAACATCCTTAGGTCTTCGAAATCACCTCGGGGTGCCTTCAATTCTCTTGCTCGAAGACGATAAAAATTTTTGCGGACTGATTGAAGACATTCTCACCGATGACGATTTTTTCGAAGTCACCACTGCCTTTCACCCGGACCAAGCAATCGAAATCGCACAATTGAACCAATTTGACCTGCTGATCGCCGATGTCCGCATGGCTGGTTCCGTTGACGGCATCGGCGCCGCAGAAGCCATCCTCAAGCTTCAACCCAAGATCTACCGTATCATCATGACCGGCTATGCAGACGATGAAGCCCCGCCTCGCGCCATGAACCAGGGGGTGGATTACTACCTCTACAAGCCCTTCAAGCTCGAAAAACTCTTGAACGCCGCCAAGTCTGTATTAGAAACTCAGCTCGACCACTCGACCTACCAGCACAAGCTTTCCCAAATCTATCAGAGCGCCAAGGGATTCCTGGCCTTCCTTCAGGGCTCTCAGAGTGAACCCGAGAAAAGAACTCTCGATCAGGCCCGTCTTGCTTTTCACAAATCCTACTACGCTGGAATCCAGGCCGGGAATCTCACCGTGAACGCGGCCCTCTCCATCTGGAACGACCTCATTGCTGTGGAACTCCAATATGAGCAACTGTCTCAAATCATCGGCCCGGCGACCGAACCTCTGGCAAACTCCTACCGCAACCTTCAAGGCACCGCCGAAAAATATGCGCGCACACGGTCTATGGGCGACGGTGCCAAAAACGTCACTATGCTGAGCTTCTCACCCCTTTATGGACGTGTAAAAGATACCCTGACCTTCGCCGAATACATGATGGCCCCGTCCATTTATCTCTGGCTCCAGTCCAAAGAGAAACTTCCACTTCAGACTGAATTCAATCAGGAAGCTATGCTTCTGTTCGGATTCACCGAGATACCCAAGAAAGGGAGTTAGCCAAGGAGTCCGATTTCGGGTCAGCTATATTTACAACTCAAGGCTGCCAAACAAGAAGGGGAACTCAGCCGGGAATGTTCGAGCTGTTCAGATCCAAGTTCTTTCGAAAACCGGTGAGCCACCCGGCGAACAGGCGGCTCGTGCAGGCCTTGTCTCAGGACCTGCGCTCCGGCTACACGCGCATCGCCTTCGGAGACCTGGTAAACGGCTGGTCCCTGCAAGTGGGTCAAGTTCCTTACGATTGGCATCGAGACGGCTCAACCTTGTACCGGCATGGCCGCGCCTTGATTGCCAATTTTGAATCGGCGCAATGCTCACCCCAAAGAGACAATCCAGGGGCTTGGGTTCTCCAGGGCATCTTAGAAGGTGAACCCTTCCGATGCAGTATTCACTCTTCGTCCCTTGACCGGCGATGGCCTTACTTCAGGTCTGTCAACCACGTGCTCCAATATTGGCATTGTTGCTACGTATTGGAAGCCCAACGCCACCCCGATTTGGGCCATGCCGATATCATTCACTTGGAAAGCATTCAAGATGAAGTCCATGGACTCCATTTTGGAGGCTTTGCTCAACGGCTCGAGGAGAGTCGATACCTGATCGGCTGCCAACTGCCCCAACGGCAACGCTCTGCAGGTATCTGGCTGGACCCGACTCAACCGTTCCGACTAGCCGATAACCAGTCTGACGTTTTTCTAGATCACGTTCGAGGGGCAATCCGATCAATTCCCACAGGGGCAGCTTCCGTGAGGGATTACTTTTGGCAGTTTCTTGTAAGCGAAGCCAATTGCTTCGCTAGCCAACATTCCACACAATGGGCCGTTCGCTAGCCAGCTCAAAGGACATGTCCGTCCGGACATGTCTTGTCCGGACGGACATTCTCACTTCTCCTACGAGGACTGCTCATCATGATGAAGAATCCTCAAGCTCTATGGAGAACCATGATGACCGGCTTTTGACGGCCACCGAATTCGCAGCTGAGGTGAACCTGAGTGACCGCCAAATCCGCAGACTGGTTAAGTCCGGACGCCTTCAGGCGCAGATTTGCGAGGATCGCATCGCCAGAATCCCGGCTTCGGAAGTGGCCCGCTTCCTGGCGGACGGACAGGTCCGTCCGGACAGACAGACGGACATTGGGGCGTCCGGACGGACATCCTCAGCGGACGGACAGGTCCATGTCCGTCCGGACAGACAGGCCTCGGACATGTCCGCCGACCTTTTCACCAAGCTCCACGACCGCGCCCTCAGCCTTCTGGAAGAAGAACGGCGGGAGCGTCAGGCAGCCCAGCGCTCAGCTCTGCAGATGCAAAGCCAACTCCAAGGACTGCAGCACACCCTGCAGTCCTATCAACGGGTTCTTACGGAGAATGCCGAGTCGCTGGCCGAGCGTGAAAGCCTTCGTCTGGCCGCGGAAAAACAGGCTTTAGAGGTTGCTCAGGAACGCGAGAGCGTTCAGGAGGAGCAACAAGCCTTGCTCGAAAAGCTGAAACTGGCTCAAGACAGGACATCCTGGCTCGAGAAGCGTTTCAATCGCTTACCTCGCTGGGTCCGCCGCTGGTTAGATGTTGGCTAGAAGTTGAGCTTCACGCGCAGTAGAGACGTCTTCGCCTTTGATCCGGGCTGGGAACTTCCCCAGTCGCGGCCGGAGGCTGTCGAAGAAGCTGGCATTCGGCAGGCGGTCCTTGCCGAGCGAGTGCGCTGCCTCCTGATCCGGCATACTCTGCAAGACACCGTCCAGAAGCTCCGGGCAGAGCCCTCTTCACTAGCTGAACCCACCTCTTACTTCGTGACTCAGCATCTGATTCGGATCCTGACTCATCTTCTGGCCCAAATCCAGGCGGACACTCCCAGCTCACTTCCCAGAAGCCCGCATTGGCAATGGCACCAGGATGAACGAGGCCGCATGGCGCCGGTTCTTCAATTGGAGCTTCAGGTCTGTCAAAACCATGTCCGCCGGACACTGGTGGACCAGGCGATGGGAGACTCGGCCCTGCTGGAAAAGTTCGTAGAGCAGGCGATTCAAGAAACTTGCATCTGGTTTTCGAAGGGCTTGGCGCAGCAGTTGGGGCTTGAGCAAGGTGCGCAGCCGTCTGATTCGGACTTGTCCCGCGCATTTCTGAAATTTCTGAGAGAACATCAAGGAGCTCCCGACGACCCACAGGTTCAGCTCATCCATTTTTGTGCCAAGACCCTGGCTCGGGGCTTAGTGGAAACCATGGAGTCAGAGCTCCGCCGCTCCAATTGGAGCGAAGTGGAGCGGATGTTGGGCCTTCAAACCGTGGGCTTAGAGCAGGCCAAGGTCCCCTCGTCTAACCACCAGCTTCACGACTTCCTGGAGGTGATGAACGCCTCTCACTATCACGCCGTTCGCGACGCGCTGGCTTGCAAGCGCTTTACCCAGGCCAGTAACTCACCCTGGCCTACGGCCGTGCTGAATAAGGGGCGTGCGCAAGGCTATGCGGAATTGAGACCCGCCGAGATGGACGTACAGCATCTTCTCCCGCCAGATGAAGAAAAACTTTGGGTTGAACGCATGTGGAAGCAGCGCGAAGAGCTCTCCGACCTCGATGCCGACGCATTGGATGCGTTAAGCGCCATCTGGCTTCGCCAAACCAAGAATCCCGACGAGGATGCCGTGGCTGGCGTGGATGAGATCTTGGAGATGCGCGGCATCCTTCCCAAAAAAGGGGGACAGGGACGGCGCGGCGGTTATCATCCCGAGCAAAGAACCGAGATTCTCCGGGCGTTGTCTCACATCCAAAATCTCTGGATGAACATGACTCAAATGGAAGTCTACGAGGGCCCGCGCAAGGGGCGTGCCAAGACCATGGCCATCAAGAGCAGGGCCTTTACCATCACCGACATGATGGGCCAGCTGCGCCTGGATGGTCATATGGATGTCTCTCGGTTCATCTTTAGACCAGGAAAGGTGTTTGCCCACTTTCTCTTTGGAGTGGGCCGCCAGACCGCTTTGCTCTCCGCCCGGGCGCTGCACTACAACCCCTACAGGCAGGCCAGCGAAAAGCGCCTCGCTCGCTATTTAAGCTGGCAATGGCGCTGTCAGGCCGGAGGGGGTAGCCTGGGCAAGGTCTACCTGGTCGGAACGCTTTTAGAGGTCATAGGAGAGGTTCCTAACCAGCGTTACCCCAACCGAAGCCGCGAGCGGCTGGAGCGACTCCTGGACGTTCTTCTTCAAGACCAGCTGATCGCCGCCTGGCAGTATGAAAGATGGCATGAAGAGCGAGCAACCCAGCGGGGGTGGCTAGGGGAGTGGATGGATTCCCCCCTGCTTCTAGAGCCCCCTACAGAGATTCTAGGACAGTATGCCAACTTCGGACGAAGCGAGCGTACGGAACTCAAAGCTCCTCCCGTCTCAGAAGAGACTTCCTTAGGGGACCGATTGCGTCAGAGCCGGCTCGATCATGGACTCTCCCAGGTGCAACTGGCTGAGCAGTTAGGCCTGCATCAAAGCGCAGTCAACCGCTTGGAGCGCGGCCTGCGCACGGGTTCCAAGGCCACCCGCGAAGCCGTGGAAGCCTGGCTAAAAAAGCCTCTCCAGACTGTCTAAGCCGTCCCTTCCTCGTCAAGATCCAACATGGATTCTTCGGTCCATTAATAAAGTCGTCGCTATCCTGGCCCAAAGTCGGTTCGGAATATGCCAAGAGTCGTCGTCATGCTGCTCGCTATGCCAAAAGTCGTCGTTATGCTGCACCAAGCGTCGTCGTCATGCTGCTCGCATGTCGTCGTCATGCTGCACATACTTCTATCGAACACGATTTTTGGCGCCTGATTTCATAAGGCATTGCGGATTCCAAAATCGAATATGCCAACCCTAAAGATCTTAAAACACCCCCCGTTTTTGGCATAAAAAAAAGGCCCTATGCTAGGATGAAACTTCTTAGTTGAAAAAAAATCTAAGGGGTCACCATGTCAACAGCGATGCGCTTTTATGCCGATCCGAAGCCTTCTGGCGGCAACTGCATCTACCGTCTTCAGAGGTCCTTCTCCGTTTCGGAAGGCGTGAAATGAACTCACCAGCACTCTCGGACTCTCCTGTAACCGCGCTCTTGCGCCCAGGCTTCACCGCCCTCTCGAACGCACTGATCGACTCCGGTCTGCTGGCCCAGCTGAAGCCAACCGAGGTCAACCTGTATCTTGTTCTCGCACGATTCTCCACGGGCTTTCTCAGGCTTCAGGCAGTCATCGGCGAGCAGAAGCTCCTGGAACTCACTGGCGCTTCCCAGTCCAGCTTGTATGAAGCCAAGAAAGGTCTGGTGCAGAGGGGCCTGATTACCATCGCCCACACCAGGACCGGCCGGTGTCTTTATCAACTCGGGAAGCTCTTCCAACCGCTTCTCACTCCTGGTGAGCAACCGGAGCCGGCCGCGAGGCCGGTCTGGGCAGGACCCTCCGGTCAGCTGGAGGGCAACCCCTCCGAACAACTGGAGTCATATAAAGAGTTCAAAGAAATTCAAGATCAACATCACTCCGTACCTGCCACTCAAAGTCCTAATGATGATGCTCTTCTATGTTCTGAATCAAAGGGGGGGATGCACTGTGGGAAGCTGGTGGAGCGCCTAAAACAGCTCGGAGTAAACGAGTTTATGGCTCACCGACTGACCAAGAGCAAGCCCCCAGAAATCATTGAACGTGCCATCCAGCGAGTCCGCACGCTCGAAGTGACCAATCCAGCGGGTTACCTCGTCAGCGAGATCTTACGGGGGGGCTACCACGAAAAACCAGACGCAACCAAGGCGCAGCGAGATCTTCATCGAGAAATCCAAGAGAAACGCCAGGCAGAACGCATCAAAATGGAGCAACACCACCAGCAGTCACAAAATCAGGCCGACCAGCTCTGGCAAAAGTTTATGTCGCTTCCCCTGGGGCATCAGCTGGATCTCAAGCAAAGAATTCAGACCCAGGCGGAACGCGAGGGCTTTGCCCGCCTGCGCGGTTGGGGAGAGGAACATCCTACCTGGCGAGGTTTGCTCCTGGAGGAATTTCAACTTTGGCTGGCTTCAGGCGGGCCGGCGCAAGCCTGTTCGATAGGATTTTCGCCTCTCAACTCACCAAATTCGCCCCACCCGTCGTAGGAGGTTTCCCTTGAAGCAAGCTCATCCCGTTCCACGAGCCCGCCACGTCACCAAGGTTCCGTTGATTCCGGTGGCCCAGGAACCGCCCGTCCCCGTCATAACCACTTCGAAAAAAGCTTCTAAGGCCAAGGGCACCGACCAGGTCAATCAGCAGCAAAAGCAGCAGCGTCGCCAGGCGCTGCTGCCTCAGGCGGAAGAGCTCAGTCAGCAAAATCCCGGCTTGAACCCCCAAAACGCCTACGAGATTCTGCTGGGCCATTATAGCCTGGACGAATGGAGAGCTCGTCGCCAGGCTACGCAAGAAAAAAGGCGGCAGCATTGCCAGCGGCGCCGCGAGGCCCGGTTCTCGGACAAGCGCTCAGACCAAGAAAAGGCCTGGTGTTTCCCCCTTTTCGAGGCTACCGAGCCCGAACCCATTTGGATGGAAACCGTCGGCGGCGACCAGATCGCCCGCGTCACCAAAGCGAAAACCTTTCTGTTGGCCGTTCAAATCCCAGACGGTAGTTATCGTGGCTTCCCGAAAACGGAAATTTCCGCCCTCTGTAGAGCGGCTCACTCGCCTCAAGTCCAGCCCATGCGCCAAGTCGAGGCCGAATCGAAGCGCAATGTGCTCCCCGCCTTGAAACGCCAGGAACGATGGAGCTTTCCTCATCAAACTTTTTCCGGTTGGGTCGGCCGGCAAGTCCAGATCCAGCTTCTCAACGGCTCCACCTGGACCGGATTCTTGCGCTGGAACAGCCACTACTCGTTTCTCCTCGGTGGCCAACCAGTGGGAGAGCCCGAAGTCCTGCTCTTCAAGCACGCCTGCTGCGGCGTCCAGCTCCTCCATCAGTCCGGCTGAATCGGGCCACTTTCCTCGTCCGTTTCGGTGACGCCTCTCCCTGTCGACGCTTGCCGCCAACCCCTGCCCCCCGTCACTCCCGCGGCGGCGGCCCCCGGATTCGAAATTCCTCAAAAGGGGAACGGCGCCACCGCGCCTCCCCGGCCCCCCTCGAGGTCCCGAGATGAACCGCTCGGCTACTCCGGGTCGCGCACCGTCCGCCGCCAAGGCCGTCCCACGGCCTCGCGCCACGCAACCCAGCCGGGCGCCAGGTCGGCGACCTCGGCCACGCTCGGGTCGGCTCTCCACATAAACTCCAAGCTGACAATCCGCCCGTCTTCCTCGTGGAGCTCGTCGTTGCCATCCGAGGTGTGAAACTGCCACATGCCGTCATCGTCATCACGACTAACCTGAGAAATCCAACCGCCATCTAAAACAGCTTTCGTAGTGAGCACCGCCATGTTGGGCGGGTCTTCAAAGGGCCAGTTTCCCATGGCTAAGACTTTGCACAGGCACCTCGACCGGGCGGTGGCCCTTAGATATCTATTGGAAACCGGGGCGGGTGTTCCTGGGGGTGTTGGGCGCTAGGGCCCGGGGGGCTTGCATGTGAGCTTTCTATAAAGGAGCCTAGATCGGGGAGCCGCGATCTTCTAGAATTGCTGGACGACCGCTTGGATGTGGGCGTTCTTTGACAACTGAAGAAAGTCAGGTTGGAGCCGGGGCTG
>JALHNH010000083.1 GCA_022843625.1 Bryobacter sp.
CTACCGCAACTTTGCACAAATTCTGAACACGGCTCGCGGCACGAACACGGCATTCCTGTTCTCGCTGCAATCCCTGCCGCAGTTGCTCGAAGTCGGGAAAGGTTTCCAGCAGGATGTTTCATCGGCGCCGGGAACGACGATGCTGATGCAAACCCGCGATGAGGAGACGGCCAAATACTTCAAGCAGGCGTCGTCGCAGGTTCCAGTTCAAAAGAGGACGCAGCAACTGTGGCGCAAAGACTTCCTCGGATTCGAGAGTTACGACAAGGCCGTTGGCGCTTCGGAGCGCGAGCAACTGGAATTTCGCGCCCTCGATCACCACATCAAGAATCTCGGCAAGGGCAAGATGGAGATCCTCATGACCGATCCAGTTCAGGGAACCTTGCACGGCCGGTTGCACGTTCGCCCACCGAGCGACGTCCGTGTTCCCCTGTTCGAGCCCACGGTATTGCCAAAGCTCGCGTCGTCTCGTGAGGAATCAGAAGGCGCGAACCTGCGGTTCAAAGATCAGAAACTTGCGGCGATGGTTCCATTCCCGCGCCGCCGCTAGGAGGCAAGGATGCTTTCGCGATTCACGCTCGTCCTGTGGGCAGCGGCCCAGGTTGTCGCGCAAACCCCACCCGAGGAGCAACCACCCGGCAAGAAGACACCGCCAATTCGGTACGTCGAAAGCGGCAAGGGCGTCGTCGGAGTCAATCCCGCGCAGCCCTATCGCCCCATTCCAGTCAACTCAGCGCAGCCCAGGGATTCCATCTTCACGTTCTATTTGCGCGTTTTGAATCCACGTCAGATCAACTGGGGAACCGAGATTGATCGGCGTCTCGCCAATCTTCGCGAACAGTCGGTGGGCAATCCGTACTTCCGACTGGCGTCGTTCCAGTTGGGATTGATCGTCTTGTTGCTGATGCTTTGCTGGGTTTGGTGGGACAAGATGCGCCAGATCAAGTGGGTTGCTGCGGAGTTCTTGACAGATGCGTTGAATGCTCGGAATCTGGCGGAGGGCCGGGCCGTGGAGGCAATCGAGCGCTACAACCGGCACATTGAGATGTGCAATCGCGTTATCGAGGGCCAGAGCTCCGGGATTGGCGGCGGTTCTGACGCGAGCAACGCCGCGCTGACCATCCGGGAGTTGCAGACCGAACTCGCGGCATCCCGCGCGAATTGTGCCCGGCTGCAACATGAACTGGATCAGAGCAAGGCGGAGCACGCGCAAATGGACGGCCGTCTGGCGAGCCTCGAAGCCGAAGTGAAACGCAAGGCTGCACACCCGGATGCGGATCTCGTGGCGCGCCTGGAGCGTGCGGAAGCCGAACTCGCCGGCAAGAAGGTCCGAAAGGCGAAGGTATGATCGTGCGCGTTTTGTCCCTGGGAAGCTGCTGGCGGGAGGCAGATGACCGCCACCCGTTCGTTTGGAATTCCTCCGGTGTTCCAGATCTGCGCGGCACCTGCCCACGATCAAAGGTCCCAGGACAGGTTCGGTTCAATGCGAGGCTGCTTCAAGAGGCGATGGGGACGACCGGATTGCGCGGATCAACGTGGCATGCTTCGTTGGTGTCGGAGCGACTCGGATTCCGAGGGCTCGCATTGGAGCGCCGCGCGAGTCAGTCGACGCCGGCGGATTGGTGGTTGGTATCGGTTACAGACCGCCTGTCTGGAATACTTGACGACGCGAGTTGGGACCCAGACAACGTGCAACTGATTTCGCTTTCGCAATGGAAAGGAGCCCATGAGGCGCTCTTCCTCGCGCGGCGCAATGCGTGGATTCGCGGCACCTCAGGCACGGCGGTCTTCACTCCCAACGCAACAGACGGCGATTGGGCCGTCAGGAGCTGGTGACATGCGATACCCGAAGGGGTCCATCGTCTTGTCCGATTCGCTAGACGTTCCCGCCTTGCGCAAGGTCTACCAGGCCGGACACGTCACCGCGTGGCAGCTTTACCGGGCGCTCAATCCAGTGTTTGAGGAGAACAAGTGGAAGTGTTTCGTCCGGCGACTCGGGCTTCTAAGCCAACGAGGCTTCCTGCTGCGCATGGTTGTTGACGGAATGAGCGCGCCGGTTTTTGCTCTGGGCGACGAAGGCGCGCGGTCGCTGCAGGGGCGATTGGCAACCGTTATCGAAGCGGCGCCGCGCAACACCGGCCGCGGAAATCGCGACCATGTGTGGCACGACGTGGAGCTTTTCGAGCTTCAACTGAAATTGCGTCAGAGTGGACTGGTGTCGTCCTGGCTCTACGAACCAGAGATCCGGGCCGACAACGAGCTCACGAACTTCGGCTATGCCAAGGATTATGACGCGATCGTCACCTTTCGAAACGGAAGCGTGTTCGGCAAGGTGGCGCTCGAGTACGAGCGGTTCCCCAAATCGACGAAGCAGTATCGGCGAATCGCCGACACGTTGAATCGCGAAACAAAGGTCGCTGCCGTCCTGTACCTGGTCTGCAATGTGCAAATGGAATCGTTCCTGTTGAACGGTCTGCGCGGAACCCGGCAGCCTGTCTACGTCTGCCAGGCGCAGCAATTCGCCGATCATCCCACCGAAGCAACGCTGGTTGACGTTACGCGCCAGGCGCAACATCGGCTTGCCGATTGCCTTTTCTAAACCCAACCAAAACCCTCCGTTTGCTGCTCCATTAGCGTTCCTTTGCTGTTCCTATGGCGTTCCGCCGCGTCTGCAACTGGCGTTGGATCAGCAAGTTGCGGCCTTACTACCGGTAGTTTGTGGCTGTATTCGGTCTGGAGAGCATTTCCGGACTGGCCGGCAGGGAGTTGTGAGGGTTCTGGAGTGGAAGCCGGGAGTTGGTGGTAGCCGGTGTGCGCAGCGCGCGCGAATAGGCCGGTGCGATATGCGCGTGGTGGTGAGTGGGAAGGAATGCGTGGACGGAAGTGGAGTGTGGCGAAGCGTGAGCGAGCAACGGTTGCGGCGCGCGGAGATCGAAATCGAAGGGAGATATCGGACATGGCATACGGAGCATTTGCGGAGACGAGAGCGCGGTACCGGGACCTGGAAGTCCTGATCGACTACCGAGCATATGACGGCGAATGGACGACCTGGTTCGAAGAGAACTGGTTGAAGCCGCGGCTGAAGTCGCTGGGATATGCGCATGTGCGCTTCTTTGGCGGCAAGGTCTGCGAGTACGACGGTAGCTTCCGGGAACGCGTTTGCGAGTTAGTGGAACAGCCCGGTGGCCGCGCGAAGTACTTCGTGTACGGCTGATGGGCGCGTGGTCGCTCAACTGAGCCGCGCTGAATTCAACAAATCAAATTGAGGAGACAACAACATGTACGTGAACGGAGCAGCAGTTCCGCAAGAGAATTTGGCGCCGCCTGTCGCGACGGCGCCCAGCATCAATGGGTTGGTGACGGCCGCTGGAATCTCGTCGGCACGGCTCGAAGAGATCCGCCGGCAACTGCTCGATCCCTTTGACCCCGCCGAAATCAAATGGCGGGTGACGGCGACCTCAACGCAGAACGGCCGGAATGGCACGGTCAAACGCGGTCAGTTGGTGGCTTATGCCGACCAGCGCGCCTACACCGACCGGCTCAACGAGATCTTCGGTGAGTGGGGCTGGACGCGAACCTACAACGTTCAAGTTGCCCAAAACTTCGAACGGGTCACACGGCAAGGCGGGAAAGGCGAGAAGCAAAGCGCGATTTGCGCGAAGGTCGTGGTGGTTTCCACCGTCACCGTGAACGGGCTTGGTTCCCACACCGGCGTCGGCGAGGAGTGGGCGGACGACGAGAACTCTGCTACGCGCGCCGAGGCCCAGGCGTTCAAGCGAGCCTGCGCCTGCTTCGGACTCGGCCGTTACTTGTACGATCTGGATAAAGTTTGGGAGGATCTGGACCAATACAATCGCCCGGTTCGCGAGCCCAACCTGCCGGAGTGGGCGATTCCGGCGCATCTGAGACGCCAACCGCAGCCGCAAACGCGTCATCAGTCGGCAGCGTCAACGCAACCGCGCCAAGGTTTGGTGCAGCAGGAGACGTTGGCGCATGTGAAGCAACTGTGCGAGACCGTCGGCTTCGGCCTGTCGAAATTCGCGCTTCAGAAATACGGCGGCGTGACCGATGCATCCAAGATCGGCTTCGCTAAGCTCACGACAGTTCTTGAAAAGCTTACGGACTTGGCGAAAGGCGTCGAGCGTCTGCGCGCGGCATCTGGGAAACTCAGCGAAGGCCGGTACGCGGCGATCTGCCAGGAACTCAATCTCGCGAGCGATTCTCTGGATGACTTGCCAAACCGTGACGCGCTCTGCGCGATGCTCAAGCGGGTGGAGGCAGAGGTCGGAGCTTCGGCTTCCGCCGAGGTCGCACCGGTTGTAGTTGCGACTGTCGAAGTTCTTCGTGGCAGGCTCCTACAAGCAGCTCGGAAAGTGGCGGAGAGCGGGCGTCCCGGATGGCCTGTCAAATTCGGAGACGTCATCGCCCACGCGACGGAAGGCCGAGTAACTTTGACGGACTTGAAGAGTCTCGGCGCCGAAGATGTTCCGGTCCTTGAGTCCGCGCTGGCCAAACTCGTTCCATCCTGAGTTTCGAGTCGATGGGTGGGCCGCTACAGCAGCATCTGGTAGTACACCAATAGGGTGTTCCTGTAAGCGGCCTTGCCTACTTCGCGAAAACCACACTTCGCGTAGAACCCACCCGCGCCTGCATCGGCGTCGTAAGCGTCCAGGCGAATTGCGTGGCTTGGCCACGCCCTGGCAATGGCGCCCGCCTCAACTAGCAGACGGCGACCGATTCCGCAGCGCTGGTAGTCTGGAGTGACTGCCATGCTGTGCAGGTAGACGGCGCGCGGAACAGCGGTAAAGTACTTCAAGTCGATCGCCCACGGTTTCTTTGTGCCGAGGCTGAGAGTGCCGACAACTACGTTCCCGCTCCGCGCAACCAACACTCGGGAGGTCTTGATGTCGCGGACCACGCTCGGTTCGGTTGGACACGATGACCAGTGGCCGCGTCCATACTTCAGGGTCAGTTGTTCCGACGTGGATCGCCGTAACGCCGCGATGGCGCCAGCGTCGTGGCTGTCGGCAAGCTCGACCGAAACTTTCACCGGGCTCCACCCAAAACGCACACGTTCCACCCGCCGCTCAAGAGCGGGACAGTTGCGCAGGCCGGTCCGCCATCGCGGGCGCAGCCGGCTATGTGAACCTCCAAGCCTGCGTTCGGACTGGCACAACCTTCCTTAAACAGCGACCATGGAATTGCGGCGAGCGAAATCTTGGCGCGTCGCGTCCAACAGGAATCGTGCTGGCCCGCGCAGGTTCCCGAGCAAACATAGAGGAAGCGAGCGGTCGGAGGACCTTGCGTAAACGGCCCCAGAAAGCGAACCGGCTTGCCCGTTTCCGCTGGTCGTGCGCGCATCGCAAGAGCGAAGGAAATGTCGCCACCTATTGAGACAGCGGCATCGAGAAGTTCAGACCGCCCTCGCTGGAGGCAAAACTGAACGCCGACGGGCGGCCTGAGGAGTGTCATTCGGAGCCGAAGTACTCGCTCAGCGGTGTCTTGCCCATCCATAGTGGACATTGTAGGCGAATGACCTCGCGCGAATCTCGCGGTGCTATTTCGCTTTGACGGGCGGCTTCACCTCGAATCCAGTCTTCTCGATGGTTTGATGAAGCTGCGCTTCGCTCACGGTCGAATCTTCATAAACGACCTTGACCAGGCGTTTGTCCGTGTCGATGGCCGTGCTCTTGACACCGGCCGTCTTTGTGAGTGCACGCTTGATGACCACGGCGCAGGAGTCGCAGTCCATCTTCGGCACGGTGATGTTGGCCGTTGCTTCTTTGGCGATAGCCGCACTGGCCAGCAACACCGCCACAGCGGCCGTCACAGATAGTGTAAGTTTCATTGTCACTTCTCCTTGCCTCTCACGATTTTGAACTTATGACCCGCTAGCCAACAGAAACTCCGCCACCGGGCCAGAGTAGTACGGGAACGCCGCCATCGCGATCACAGGGGCCGTGACCAGCCACAGCACGATTCGCGTGGAGCGCCGGTTCGCGGGCACCGCGCACGCGGCCGCAGGAGCACATGCTGTCTTGGGCATTGGACGGTAGGCGTAATAGAACGCCACTCCGAGCAGCCCGAATGTCACCACCAGCAGATATGGACGTAGGCTATCGAAATATGCGGAAGCGCCTATGATCGAAAAACCAGTGAGCGCGAAGATGATCGGCAACGAGCAGCACAGGCTCGCGCCGAATGCTGCGATCACGGAGCCAGCCATCACCAGAGAATGGCCCTTAGGTCCAGGAGATTGAAGAGGATTGCTCGAACCAGGCACGCAGCCGGGATCCATCAATGTCGGAGTCGGCCCCCGATCCACCAAGGGATTGGAGGCGTTTTGCAACGCTTGACGAACGAGTTCGCGCGACGGCAACCCTTCCATGCGGCCATTACTGAAATAGGTTCTGCAACTCAATGCGTATTCGCGTGCGCTGCGGGCTGCGGGTTCGACATCCAGTCCGTCGACGCGAATTGTCGGCGATCCGAGGAAGCGCGAGGTTTCTGCAGTGGCAGTGTCGGGAACGTTGACCTCCACCACTTCAGCGGAGACGGCCAGTTCCCGCAGGACTTGATGCACAAGCTTGATCGCCGGTTCGTGGTTTGGACAGCCGTCGAAGTACTGAATCTCAATCTTCATTTGCGCTCTCCCGCGGCTCGGGCGAGCTCGTCCAGGACCGCGCAACACGAGGCGTGATCAGCGATTGAGGCCGTCTCTTCACCTGCGCACTTGCGCAAGGCGGCTTTCAGGCTACCCTCAAGCTTCCGTAGTTCCTCGATCTTCTCCCTCACGGTTGTCAGCTTGCGTTCCAGCAATTCCCTGACGTGCGAACACGAAGGCACGTTTTCATCGCGCACGAGAAGGAGTTCGCGGATCTCATTAAGCGAGAAACCTAGTTCCTGGGATTTGCGAATGAACTTCAGGTCCTGGATTTGGCGCTGGCCGAACAGCCGGAACCCTCCTTCGGAGCGGCCGGAACGTTTGACCAGACCCTCCTTCTCGTAGAAGCGGATCGTGTCAATGCTGATCCCCGTCTCCCTGGCGACCGACCCGATTTTGGCTGCGACGTTCACGTCTTTTTTGGCACCCACACTCAGAGTACAGTCTGGAGTCAGGTCCAGAGTCAAGTACTATTCAGATCTGACTGATGAATTCTCTGAGTGCGGAAGCTGACTGCGTCAACTGTTGTCTTTGCAGCGATTCGAGGTACTCGGTTGCCGTTTGGGGAGGATTCTTGAGGCTCCCACGGTGCTCTGCGGCTGCGGCCGACACGGCGCCGGGTGCAAGATCGAGAAGATGAAGAATGAACTCATCAGGATGTTGGGCCTTGATGCCGAATGGTCCGATAATCTCCGAAGGGAAATCGCGGAGGTTCATCGTGACGATCACATTTGCTTGGCTACGAATGGCGGCTGCCAGGACATGTCGGTCGTTCGGATCGGGGAGGCGAAGGCCGGGGATCAGATCCTCGTAGCTGGTTACCAGCGCGTCGACGGCATGTAGGTCCATCAACGCTCGGGTTCGCTCAAGTTTGTCACGCGTCAGATCTGGCCGCTTTTCCAAGAGGGCGGAGATCCATTCCTCGTGAACATCCGCCGACCATTTCGCGCGGAACAATCCAGTGAGCGCGAGATGCATGAGGAGATTCCGCAACTCTGCCGGGTATAGGACGTTGGCGTCATAGAATGCGGTGAACGTCGCCACAGCTAATTATTGACGCGGACCTGCAAAGTTCCTAATCACTCAGAGCCCCAGTTCTTGGTCGTAGGCGGCAAGTTCGGCGAGGACTGCGCGGCGCTCGGCGTCCGCGCGCCGCTTGTAGGCCATGAGCGCTTCGAAACGGACACGGCGGTGCGTGCCGACGCGGCGATATTCGATCTTGCCCTCGTCAAGAAGCTGAATCAGCGAAGGGCGCGAGATGTTCAGCATGTCCGCCGCTTCCTGCGTGGTGAGTTCGGCGTGTACCGGGATCAGCGTCACAGCGTTGCCCCGCGCCATTTCCTCAAGGATGTGAATGAGCATCCGCACGGCTGAAGCTGGCAGCTTCACTGTCGCTGCGTAGGGATCGTCGAGCAAGCGGAGTTGAAGGGGGTCCGTCGTTTGGGTTCGCGACGCGAGGACCAGACTGGTCTCTTTGGCGAGAATCGCTTCGGCCTCAGACGGCAACGTTGGTGCGATAGTTCCTTGCGCCATGGCTTGATTGCTCCTGACCTCATCCTAGCACAAGTCGCAGCAATCGAAAACAATCGAAGCAAGCGAAACATGTCCGGTCCTTATATATAGCGGCCTCCCGAGCGGATGCCGAACCCAAAACCCAAAAGGAGAACTGAGATGACTGCAAACGTTACGGTAAGCGCGAGCCAAGTGCTTAGCACGCAAGACTTGAAAGTACGGCCAGAACGGGATGTGACCGAGATCGTCGGGCACTTCCTGAGCGCGGCCGAAGCCGTGGTGGCTCACTGGGTCGAGTACTCGAAGGGGCTGCTGCTGTTCGTGATGGTGCCGGGCGACGCACGGTCCGGTGAATTCTACATCTATGACCGCAAGAAGGGGACCTTCTGGCTTTTGAGCTTGGCGGACCGCGTCTTCGGCGGTTACTCGTTGGCCGACATGCGCCAGAAAATCAAGGACTTCCGGCTGCTCGATTTCGCGGAAGACCCGTCCCGGCTGCGGGCGGCCAAGGGTTAGCTGCAACTCGTTTTGCGATTCCGCGAATCGGGTGTAGAGAAGAGCTATGCCACAACTCTTGCTGGCAACGCCCGCAATGGCCGCCGAGTACTCGAACTGGTTCGTCAACCGGCGCGCCTACACGCGGCAGTCCGACCGGCCTCATCCGGAGTCGGGTCGGCACTACTACTACCGTCCCGGCTCGAAGGCCGGCGCGGAAATCGCATTGGAAATCGAGGACGTCCGACGCCACTTGGCTGGCGAAATCACCTTGGGGATCTACGCGATCAACCCGGGGAACCAGCGGGTGAAGTGGATGGCGATCGACGCCGACTACAGGCGGTCGCTCGATGACCTGCTGAAGTTGCAGTACGAACTTCAGCAAAACGGCGTTCAGGCGGCACTCGAACAGAGCCGCCGAGGCGGACATCTTTGGATCCTCTTCGAGGCGCCCGTGCTCGCCAAGCACGCCCGTGTGTACATCCGGCACCTGGCCGGGCAACTGGCTGTCCAGGTCAAGTCGACCGGGCCGTCCGATGGAATCGAGCTGTTCCCGAAGCAGGATCGAATCGATCCCGTGCAATTCGGCAACGCGATCCGCGGACCGCTCGGTATTCATCGGGCCGTCAATCGTCGCTACTGGTTCTACGGTGCCGCTCATGATCTTGAATCGCAACTGGCGTATCTGCGCCAACTCCGGCGCGTGTCGGAGGAGCAGTTGGCCGGTCTGATCGCGGATCTGGAGATGCCCGAAGAGGCCCCGCTTCCGCAGGGCGGGTGCGCCACCCACAGCAGGCCCGGGTTTCAGATCTTGGAGTTTTTGGACCGGAGCCAGTTGCGGCGGGTCGGGCGGAACTGGGTTACGCGATGTCCAAGTTGTGCAGCAGCGGGCCGCGATCGCGGAAAAGACAATCTGGCCGTCTCCGTGGAGGAACCACTGAAGTATCTCTGCTGGGCCGGTTGCACCAACTTTCAGATCAGAGCTGCGCTCGGTGCGTCGGCTCCGGTGCTCACGCGTTAGGACACGAAAATGGCAAACGAATCGCGCCTGGTCCTTCCAAAACCGATGCTCGCCAAGCTCAACTCGCTCGGCATCTACTGCCAAACCTGGGTCACCGCAGAAAGGCAGGAACGGGCAAAGCGCTGGGTCCTACGCGGCGTTGAGAGCGGCGGCAGCGCTCGGGAATTCGGGAGGTACATCTCGTTCTTCGCTCCAACGGGTTCTCGCCTGGAATGGCTTCAGAAGGCGGATCGCATCGGGGCGAATGGTGTTCACGCCATCGTGATCGGCGAGACGCTCGTTAGTGTCGAGGTGGCGCGCGTGGAAGAGACGTATCAGGTGGTGATCGCGAAGTACGAACTCGGAAAGCCAAAGGTTGAGGGGAAACGGCCGCCGGTCGAGTCATCGGTGCTGTTTCGCGGAATGGACGGCCAACTACCGGAGAAGCTACGCAAGCAGGGGCTCGCGCCTGCCTTTCTGACCCGCAGCGGCGAGGTGAAGGCCGTGCCAAGTGAATATCTGGAAGCCGTGAAGCTCGTGGCGACCGGTGCAACCTGTGCCAACTGCAAACATGTTCACGGCCTGATGAGTGGAACGCCCGCCGCGCCGGAGCCGGGTGCCGAGGTAGTTTCGATCGCTTCTTGAGATAGACCATGATACGAACCCAGAATGAATGCGTCATCGACTTCCCCGCAGCCTTCGCCTACCTCGTGACACTGGCGTGGATCGCAACGACGATTTGGATCGACGCCGTGCCGGTTCCGCCTCGGCACTGGCCCTTAGTGATCTTGTGGATCTGCGTCGTAGGCGCGTGGCTCAGCTTTCGGTTTGACAGGAGTTGGGCGGCGACCGGTGCACTCGCATTCTGCATCAGCATCTTGATCATCGCCAGCGGCGGCAGAATCGCATTCCTACTGTAGGCAAAGGGGGCACGGTGAGAGAGTACCTGACGAAGATTTGCATGTTCCTGTTTCTGGCCGCGGCCTTTTCGGGCCGCACCAATGAGCTTGGCGTCGTTACGGGAGCGTTCACGGGCACCATCCTGTTTTGGCCCCTGTATCGAAAGCTCGTTCCGGCTCCCAAGCGCAGACGAGTCGTCGTCTTGGATGAAGAGTCCGAGACCACGGAGCCGGCCGAACACGTCCTGAAGTAAGGCGAGAAGGAGGGCGGCGATGACCGTTGGGACCAAGAGCGTTCTCTTCGGGGCGCACTGCGTACTACTGCATCCATTCTTGGTTGCTTGGGGGTGGACACGGCTCTTCGGCTTTCCATGGGACCCACGGCTTTGGTTTGCCTTCGCACTTCACGACATCGGCTACGTGGGACGCAGCGACATGGACGGCCCGGATGGCGAGGAGCATGTCGTGCTTGGCGCACGCATCATTGGTGCGCTGTTTGGGGCAGCGTGGCAGGACGAATGCCTTCGGCACTCCCGATATTGGAGCCGTCGAATCGGACGGCCCATCAGTCGCCTATGCCTGGCCGACAAGCTGGCCTTCGCGCTCGCGCCGGCATGGCTCTATTTGCCGATGGCCCGTTGGACCGGTGAACTCGACGAGTACATGGCTCGATCGCGCGAACGCCAAGCGGGCGACAACGGGTTCACAGAAGAAGAACTGAGATTGATTCGATCCACCAGCTGCAAGGAATGGTTACGAGGACTCCAAAGCTACACACTACGCTGGGTGGATCGTAACCGGGATCAATGGACCGCATTCGAGCCTAGCGCGGGAGGCGACCATGTACGTACAGATGAGGCTCAGGCACTACGATTGCGCTGATTGCGGCATTCCTTGCAAGAGCACCTCGCCGAACGCCGAGCGTTGCCGCGAGTGCGCAAAGCTACGGCTCAATCAGCAGAGCCGTGACTATCAGCAAAAGGCACTGGCCCGCAAACGAGCCGCCCGCCAGAGCGCGGCGATCCAAACCTAACGGCCAGCGCATCGCCGCTGATCGTAAATCACATTCAGATTCATCGGACCACCTTGGGCGCTCGTCGCGCGGGGTGCGTCCGCATTTCAGCACGAACAAGGAGACACACAAATGTTGGGATACACGAAGATTCAGATCATGGGCAACTTGGGCGGCATGCCCGAGATGAAGTTCCTGCCGAGCGGCGACCCCGTCGTCAACTTCTCGGTGGCGGTGAATCGCCGCTACAAGGACCGCGAAGGCAACCAGAAGGAAGCGACCGACTGGTTCCGCGTTTGCGCATTCAATGGTGTGGGCGAAGCCTGCGCCAAGCATTTACAGCGGGGCGACGGAGTATTCGTGGAGGGCCGCTTGCAGGTGCGCCAGTACGACTCGAAGCAAACCGGCAAGGAGGTATCCGTCGAGATCATACCGAGCACGGTCCGCTTCTTGGGCTCTGGCCGAAGCGAGCACACCGGTCGGCTAGCGGCTGGCGCGACGCCTCACGGGGACGCATCGCAGGACGGCGCTGACGGCGTGGACCCGGACGTTCCGTTCTAGACCAGAAGGAGCCACCAATGGGAAACAAGTGCGACTTCTGCTCCGCGCCGAATCCAATATGGAGATATCCGGCGCGGAGCTTCATCGGCTACGTGGCTTGCGGCATCGCCGGCGAAAGTGTCGGCGATTGGGCTGCCTGCGGAGAATGTCATCGGCTGATTGAAGCCGGTGACCGAACACTATTGACAGCAAGATCGGTTGAAGCATTCGTCACGGCCCAACCGGAACTGGTTGAGATCAGCGCTGAACTGACGTTCGAACTCGGCTCCCTCCACTCGCGCTTTTTTGAAAATCGGCTCGGGCCCGCTGCGGTGATCGTATGAGGCTGGAAGGGCGGATGCGGCTAGGCTACTATCCGCTCGATCAGACCGAGGCTGAACGGGTGCGGCGATTCCTAGCCTTTACGTCGGACCAGACGAGTGCGGTTGATCCCTGCGCGGGCACGGGCACGGCGCTACTCAGCCTGACGGCAAACAGTTGTTCCAGGCGCTATGGCGTCGAGCTCGACGCGCATCGCGCAAGCGAGGCAAAGCGGGCGTTGGATGACGTGATCCAGGGAAACGCCTTCGACGTGAAAGCGCCCGTCGAGTCTTGCTCTCTGCTCTATTTGAATCCGCCCTATGACTTTGAGATCGGCGAGGGCAAGAACCAACGAATGGAGAAGCTGTTTCTCGACGAGTTCTTCCGCTGGCTGAAACCAGGCGGCGTTCTGGTGCTCGTGATTCCATTCGATCGAATCTACGAATGCCGGAACGTCCTGAGTCCGCATTTCAAGGACAAGGCGGTCTATCGGCTGACCGAGCCGGACTCTGTCCGGTACAAACAGGCGGTGGTATTTGGCGTTCGCAGATCCGCAGCCGAGCGGAATCGGCTTGGCGATCATGCGGTGAACCAAGCGAACTGGAAACTTCAGGACCTCACGCGAAGGTATGACTCGATGCTGGCTCTGGCCGACGAACCCGATCGTACCTACGCGGTCCCCCCGAGTGGCCCGATTCGGATGGACTATCGCGGGCTCCCGCTGGATCTCATCGAGGATCTGCTGGCGAAGTCGCCTGCCTGGGTGCAAGCGCAGCGGGTGACCCACGCCCAGCGAAGACAGTTTTTCGGCCGGCCGTTGACTCCGCTCCACGCCGGCCACGTCGGCCTGTGCGCCGTGAGTGGATTGCTCAATGGCGTCTTCGGCACGGGCGCGGATCGCCATGTGGCGCATTGGGAGGCCATCAAGGTGGTCGACAAGACCGAGGAGGAAGGCGATGGCGGGGAGACCGTCATTCGTGAGAAGGAGCGGTTCAGCCAACGCTTGACCCTTCTGTTCGCCGATGGCCGTGTCGAACTTCTATCCGAGAAGCCACGCGGCGATGCCAAGGAGGCCGAGCATGCTGAATGCCCACCTGCGGATGGGGACGCTGAGGTTCGTGCGGCAGACGCGCGACACGATCACTGAAGTATCCCTGCAAATGGATCGCATGGTTGCGGAGAAACCGACCGATTCGCGGTCCGCGACACAACTTCACCTGATCTCCGTATTCGGCGGCGACCAGGAAGTCGGGGCGGTCGCCGCGGCCATCGCGGATGAGCAGCGATTTCAGATCAGCCTGCCGGACGGAGCAGAGTTCTTCGGGCATCTCGGCGAGAAGCCTGTCGTGTACCGTGCCTCGATTCAAATCCCTGGTCGAAAACGGCCGGTGAGACACTTGGCCGCTGTTTCGCAGACGCTTTTCGAGACCACGCTTGGTGCCGACGGGCAAGCACGGCGGACCGTTCTCTTTGACGGCACGGCGGATTTTGTGTTGCACCGATTGGCGTTGCGTTTTGGTCTCCCCGTTCTTCCTGAATGGGCAGAATGGTTTCGCGCGGACCTTGAAAGGCGCGGACTGATGGAGGGGTTGCTAGGACTCAACTGTTCGCCCGTGGCGATCAAAGGGACAAAGCTCCGGCTGTTGCGGATCCTAAGCATGGGCATTAAACGCCGACTCATCTCTTTACAGCCCGATTTACCAATGCCCCGGCTGGCACTGGATTCGGCTAGTTCGACTTCGGACTGATAAATGGCTGTGGTGCTGATCGTTGGTTATTGCAGCTCGACTAGCCGGGACTCTCCGACTGTTCTTGGCTCTAACGCGATTTCGAGGGCATGCTCGACAGGGCCCAGGTCGCGAAATCTGTCGCTGGCTTACCTGCTATCTCGTGGGCGAGAGCGATCTGGTCGTCTGAATTCGCGCCCAAATATGTGTGGTCCTGGAAATACCCAAACATCTCGGCCAACTCGCGGGCGCCAGGGAAGAGGTCGGCGAAAACCTCGCGCGGGACCTGATTGAAAGTGAGGCTGTGCCCCTGTTTGTTGAGGGTCTCAATAACTTCGTTGAAACTCACAAAATCGCCTACCAGCGGCAAGTACTGGCCGGTCCCGGCCTTCTCGGGATGGGCGAACGCACCGGCCACAACCTTGCCAAGTTCGTCGATATCGCCCATGTGGATGCTCCGCGCACTGGGGTCGATCGGCAGCGTCCAGCCCAGGGAACCGTCTTGCTGTTTTTGCGGCGCCAATATGCCAACAAAGTTTTGGTAGAAGAACGAGGCAATGACGAAGGTGTGGTGCTCAAATCCCGCACTCTTGATGATCGCGTCAACTCTAGCCTTATCCGTGAAGTGGGGAACATTGTACTTGCCGCCGCTGATCGTTTCGACGTTCGGAAGGGTCGACCAAACGAAGTGCCTAACGCCGGCTTCTTGCGCGGCGCGGACTGCTGCCTCGCCCTGCGCCACTTCATCGGCGCCGCCTTTCTCCCAGAAATTGGTGACGCCGAAAACGCCGTAGGCTCCATTGAATGCGGATTTAAGCGTCTCTGGGCTGTTCAGATCAGCCTGCACGACTTCGGCACCTCGTTTAGACAGTGCTCTGGCTTTCTCCCCGCTGGGGTTCCGGGTTAGAACACGGACGGCGAATCGGCCGCCTTCGAGCAGGGCCTCTGCAACGCCGCCCCCTTGAGCGCTGTGCCGCCGACGACGGCAATGATTTGCTTGGTCATGCTATGTTTCTCCTTGAGATTTGGTGCTTTTTCGCTATCAAGTACGCCATGAAATCAGGCGGTTCACGCGTGCGGCTGGTTGGTCGCGAAGAGATAGCGATGAATTTTCCACACGAAGTTTTCGCGGCGGAAAATGAAGAGTTCGTTGTTGCCCTCCTGAACCTCGATACCTGCGGCCAGGATGCGTGTGCGCCCCGCTGAACTCGTCCGAGCCCAAGCCCAGTCGCCAGCTTCCTGGACTTCATGGATGTCAAAGTGGACGGACAGTTTGATCGTGTTGAACACCTGTTCATAACCGGCACGCACGGCTTCGCGGCCGATCAACGCAGGCGCATGCTGGGGCATGAACACGGGCTCGCTGCCGAAGAGGCCGAGAATGGTTTCGATATCGTTGCTGTTCAGCGCCGTTTCGTAGCTCTCTAGAACGGACTGGATCGTGTTGGTTTTCATACTTTGGACTCTCCTTCGTGTCCGGCATCTAAGCATTTCATCTTTCCGCATGTGGCACAATATATAACAATGGGAAAGACTATTGCATAGGTGAGAATATGGACACTCCTGCGGATCTTAACGCCATGGTTCTGTTCGCCCAAGTGCTTCAACTCGGCAGTTTTTCGGAAGCCGCACGCAGAACCGGTGTTCCTGTCTCCACCCTGAGCAGGAAGATCAGCGGGCTAGAGCGTCAGTTGGGAGTGCGATTGCTTGAGCGGACCACTAGATCCCTGAATGCAACGGAAACGGGCCGCGAGTTTTTCTTGCATTGCCAACGGCTCATGGAGGCTGTTGAAGGGGCACAGGCTTTGCTACAGCAACGCAAAGCGGAGATAAGCGGAACACTTCGGCTGGCGGCACCACCCAGTTTGTCGGACCTCATTCTCGTGCCGTTGATCCAGTCTTTCGTAGCACAATATCCGAAGGTCACTGTAAAGGTCTTAGTGACTGACCGGCACCTCGACATGGTCGAAGACGAGGTCGATGTCTCGCTAAGGGTCGGCCGCCAGGCTGAAAGCAGCCTGATCTTCAAGCCATTGACTCGGTATCGTCACATTCTGGTCGCGGCGCCCGCGTATCTTGCAAGCGCCGGTACACCGGAGCATCCCGCGGACCTTGGACGACACCGGTTACTCGGCTTCACCAAATGGTTCGGCGACGTGAGCTGGAAATTGTCCGACGGAACCGAGGTCCAGCAGTCGACGCTGCAACTATCGTTGGGGATGAACGACTATGCCGGTATTCTTCGGGCGGCCGTTGCGGGCATGGGAGTGGCCGAGATCCCGTCGATCCTGTGCCGAAAGGAACTGCGAGAGGGCCGGTTAGTGCCGGTGATGCCCACATGGCAGTTCGACGAAGTGGATCTTTCGGCCTACTATCTAACCCGACTCCATCCGTCCCGCATGGTCGAGCTGTTTCTCGACCATTGCTCGCGTCAAATGGAGAAGATCATACTAGATTCCACCAGTGGCCTTGGCGACGCCGGCGCGGAATCCCGCAAGGTCAACAGAATGTAGAGGCTCGCCCGATTCCAGAAGTGCAGCTCTTTTGGGGTCGGCAATTCGGAAGTTGACCGCGAATGATCACCCAGGGTGATAGCGAACGATCTGTCGCGAGGGATTGAGTGATCCCGGTCCAACACTGCCAGATCGACACTGTGCCAGACGCTGAAAAACGCAGCAAGGCAGTTGGCAACCCACCTCGAACCTCTGCCAACCAACTGCTACCAAGGCGTACCTCGCTATCTTTCGTTTGCCATTCTCTCTGGGAGCAGCACAAGGAGTGTCGATCCATGGGCGATCTGGCATGCATCAACGACTATTTGACAATTCACGGGGCAGCCCTTGGTCAGCGTGTGGTGGAACAGTTTCCTCCGCTCCACCAACCTTCTGACCCAAACTGGCCCGCGATCCATGAATTGAAGCGGCAACCCTTTCCGGCGCAGACATTGGCGATCATGGGCATCGTGAAGCGCTGGGAACTTGCCCGCTGCGCGGCGGCTGTGGCTGAATGCGGAACCGGGAAAACGCTCATTTCACTCGGGAGCATCTTCACGCATGCTCGCGGGAAGACGTTCACGGCGTTGACGATGGTTCCGCCGCAATTGGTGGAAAAATGGGCGCGCGAGTGCTTTCTGACGCTGCCGGGCGTACGAGTCTTCTTCATCGACGGCGTGCGCAACGGCGTGTCTTCGAGCGGCTACACCGGGGTGAACGAAGTCAGGCTCCGCAGCGGACGTATCGTTCGTGAGGGGCTGAAGACCACGCTCAGCGAACTGCGACTTGCCAAGCGGCACCGATCGGCGAGGGCGCGATGGAATGCGAACGTCGGTGCGCCATCGATCTTCATCATCTCTCGCGAACGAGCCAAACTGGGCTATTTCTGGCGTCATGCCTACGGCACGCCCCATTCCGGGCCCTTCCTTGGAAGCGTGGTGAATCCGGATACCGGCAAACCGATCCTCACTTCGGACGACCAGTTACGCCGTGCGGATTTCCGGAAGGTGAAGCACTCGGAAATGGTCTTGCCCGAGTCGGCCAAATCGCGCGTACCGTTCTTTAGCCCGCTTTGGCAGGCGGACAACTCAAAGATTGCGCGCATGGCGCCAATAGAATTCGTCGGGCGCTATTTGAGCGGATTCTTCGACTATGGAATCGCTGATGAAGTCCACGAGTTGAAAGGCGAGACGGCCCAGGGCAATGCGCTTGGTACGCTGGCGTCGGCATGCGAGCGAACCGTGATCCTGACCGGAACCCTGCTTGGCGGCTACGCCGATGACGTTTTCAACATCCTCTATCGCGTGGAGCCCAAGCGGATGCGCGAGGAAGGGTTCGATCACGGCGAAGCTGGCGTGCGTCAGTTTGCCAGCGTTTATGGCGTGCTCGAAAAGGTGACCACGATAGAGGCGGCCGACAACGCCTGCTCCAAAGCCAAGGTCACGACCACGGTGAAACGCCGGCCGGGAGCTTCACCGCTGCTGTTCGGCAGCTTCCTAATGAATCTGGCCGCCTTCGTCTCGCTTGAAGACATTTCGGACGCGCTGCCACCCTACGAAGAGGAAGTGATCTCGGTTGAAATGGATCCTGCGCTGAAGCAGGCCTACACGAAACTCGAAGACGACGTGCGCGACGCGCTGCGCGAGCATCACGGGAATGCGTCCGTAGTCAGTACGGCGATGAATGCGCTGCTGCTCTATCCGGATCGGCCCTTCGGACTGGGCACGCTCTATGGGTTCGACCGCAATCCCGAGACGGGAGAGCGCGAACGCTTCGTGATCTCCGAGCCTGCCGACCTGGATGAGGGCGTCAGCTATGCCAAAGAGCGGCACCTGATCGATGAGGTCAAACGCGAACTGGCCGTGGGCCGCAAGGTTCACGTCTTTGCCGTCTACACGCGCAAACGCGATGTTACGAAAAGGCTCCGGGACCTTCTCCTCAAGGAAGGAATCCGGGTCGAGATCCTGACGGCGGAGGTCCCGCCTGCAGAACGGGAGGCTTGGTACGAGCGGCACCTTCGAAACGGCATGCAGGTGTGTATCGCGCATCCCAAGCTGTGCAGCGTGGGGCTCGACCTTCTGGACTTCCCGGTTCTCCTGTTCTATGAGACTGGGTACTCGACCTACACACTGCGCCAGGCCAGCCGCCGGAGCTGGCGAATTGGGCAGAAGCATCCCATTCGCGTCGGTTTCCTGACGTACGCTGACACGGCACAGGAGTCGTGTCTGCGCCTGATGGGAAAGAAGCTGTTGGCATCACTGCCCATGGAGGGCAAGCTCCATGCCGACGGGCTTCAGTCGATGGATGCGGACGACGACTTGTTGACCGCGATGGCTCGCGACCTGGTAACACGCCAAGGCGTGGGCGAGGGCGCGGCGGAGGTCTGGCGGGGACTCGTTCAAAGGTCGGGCAAGGTCGAGCCTTCATTGGTAGCGGTCGAATTGACGCCCAGGATTCCTGAGCCTGAAGAGGAAACCGCTTGGGTTCGACCATCCGATCCACCGGGAGGCCCCATGGTCCAACTTTCACTGTTTTGAGTGTTGCGCGGAGGTGCGCTATGTCAGCACTTGCAGTCGTGCCCGCGCCAGCCGAAACCAGGGCTGGCCTCTCTCGACGGTTGGCGGAGCTGTTGGAACAGGGCGCCGATGGATCTCCGCTTCCTGATTCGGCGCGGGAGCATGCGACGGTGCTTGTTGAAGCTCTGCGGCGGCGGATCACGCGCAGGCCGGAACGCGACCATCGCTC
>JALHNH010000084.1 GCA_022843625.1 Bryobacter sp.
CCAGTACTGGGTCGGTTGCGTAACCCGCTGATCGTAGTCCGATCGCTACTTCCTCAGGTCCTGAGAACATGAAAGCAGCGTAGAGCAGGTTCGGAGTTCCAAGAAGTCACCTGAGCGGCGCCTGCTGTTACACTCCTGGGCCGGCCAAAGGCAAAGCGGCTCTTCTGCCATTCTTCAAACCCAACTTTGAGCCATCCCACAAATCAGCGGTCTGTTATGGCCAGCCATCCCATAAGCTCGTCGAACTCGCTGTGAAGAATCGCAAATGAAGTTTAGATTCATGCCATGACTCAGCAGATTGAACCCGCATCTTTGGCGAGCATTCTTCGGAACCGGCCCGCGATCACGCTGGAAGAACTCGCCCTCAAGTCCGTTGCCCTACCCGGCGAGGAATACTTGTCCGCGGCGATAGAGAAGCGCCAACTGCCAGACGGTGGATGGTCAGAGCATGCTGCCGTACCACTACCCAACGCCTACAGCACCGGTCTGGCATTGCTCTCCCTGGCACGGTCAAGGAAGGCGGGGGCCACGAGTGTTGAAAACGGTTTCCAGTGGTTGTCAAAAACAGTTGGTGTGGAGTCGCACTGGCGCTGGAAGTGGAAGTTCCGCTTCTTCGACACCAAGGTCCGCTTCGACCCCTCGAAATCAGGCTGGCCTTGGATTCCCGGCACTTTGAGCTGGGTGGCCCCGACGGCGATCTCGCTGCTTGCCCACGAGGCTTGGGGACGAACTTCCCCTCGAACTGCAAACGCCAGAGAGATGCTGTTGGATCGCTGTTGTAAGGGGGGTGGCTGGAATGCCGGCAACTCGGAGGCATTCAGCGTGGCCTTAACTCCCCATCCAGACTTTACGGCGATGGCGGTGATGGCCCTGCATCACGAGAGGTTGTCGCACGCCGCCTTGCTGGCATCCTCGTTGGATTACCTTTGGCGGAGTCTATCGACTGCGAGTTCGGTTTACTCGCTGAGTCTCGGCGTCATCGCGTTGAAGGTCTACTCTGACCCAAGAGCCAACCGCTTGAGTCGGCGGCTGGCTCTCGCCGTCGTGAAGGCGCTCCCGAATCTTGCCACCCGTGAACTTGCATTGGCCAAGATCGCCCTTGGGTCAGACAGTTCTGGAGCGAGCAAACCATGAACCGGCGGAACCTGCTCTCTGCGGGAGCCCTCGCGACGACAGCCGCGATCTCCTTGCATCAGCAATTGAGGCCCTCAGTTCCATTCCGACGTAAGGCCAAATCCAAGGTAGCGATTCTGAAGTGCGCCAACTACGAGTCCGCCTACAAGGTAGTCGATGAGGGACTGCGCCTCATCGAGCCGGCCGTCAAGGGAAAGAGCGTGCTGCTGAAGCCAAACTTGGTCGAGTATTCACCCAACACCTGTATCAATACCCATCCCACGGTCATTGCTGCGGCAGTTGATTCGTTGTACCGGTTGGGAGCGGCGTCGGTAGTCGTTGCTGAAGGCCCTGGCCACGTTCGCGACACGGAGATGCTAATCGAAGAATGCGGCCTAAAGAAGTTGCTGAAGGAAATCGGGCGCACGCGGTTTGTCGACCTCAACTTCGATACCCCGAGCCGAGTGAAGACGACAACGTCCCTCACGGCGCTCAAAGAACTATGGCTACCGAACACCCTGCTTGCGGCAGACGTTGTGATCTCGATGCCGAAGATCAAGACGCACCACTGGGCTGGGGTAACGCTCAGCCTAAAGAACCTCTTTGGAGTCGTCCCCGGCTCGGTCTACGGATGGCCCAAGAACATTCTTCACTGGCAAGGCATCGACAACTCAATCGTTGAGCTGGCGTCAACCGTACCGATCCACTACGTGATCGCTGACGGCGTAGAGGCGATGGAGGGCAACGGGCCACTTCATGGCCGCCGGAGAGATCTTGGGTGCCTCGTGTTCGCGAACGACCCCGTCTCTGCAGACGTCATATGTTGCGACCTGATGAGTATAACCGCTGCGAACATCGCTCATGTCCGGAAGGCAAGTGCGTTGGGCAACATTGAAAGAAAGACGATTGGACTACTGGGAGAACTGATTTCCTCGGCAAGACAGGTGTTCAGCCAAGCACCGTAGCTGCTTGCCGCTTTCTGTGCTCAAGAAGGCTTCGGCAAGGCCAATCGCGCACCCCTTTGGATGTTGGGTGATGACAACTCCTCTGGCGCGAGTTAGAGTCTCAGAGCTAGTTCCGTTGGCCAATGTTTAGTGCGCGCCCTCGAACACGTTGGAAGGCCTGAAGTCAATTCTTAATCGCTAAAGAGGGAACGAAAGCGCAGCCGCTTTCACCCAGATACGCTGAGCAGCGGGTCTGCCAAGTTGAATAGTAAGTTCCGCAACTAACAGCACCATGGTCTCATCGTAGTTTTGACTTAGCCACCGGAAACCTACGCCAGGCCTCAAGCCCAGATTTTCAAGGAATTCAAGTAGGCGGCGGTCCCGCTCATATACGCTTACGACCACAAGATCGCTCGGTTCCTGCACGTCTGATAGGAGCATCCATCCGCGCTTGCGGCGGTCGCCGGGAGAATCTGCACCTACGATGCTGCCATGCGGGCATGCTGTTCCTGGTCCGAGAACCTCCCTCAACCTTGCCTCGAAGGCTTCTGAGACGGCATGCTCCAGTTGCTCCGCTTCATCGTGGACCTTGTACCATTCCATCCCGAAAACCTCGCTCAGCATCCGCTCGATCAGGTGGTGCCGGTACAAAACGCGTTCCGCGATCCGTCTCCCGTCTCCAGTAAGCGAAACCCTACCTTCCTTGGTGAGCTGAACAAGTTTGTCTCGCTTCAGCCGTTGCAGCGCCATAGTCGCGGCGGCGGGAGAAACCTGGAGCCAGCGAGCAAGTGATGCGGTAATCACCACCTCGCCTTCAGCGGCTGCTTCGGCAATAGCCTTCAAATAGTTCTCTTTTGAGATTGTAAGCTTCACGTCTTGGGATGCTCCGGCGCGACGGCAACCTTCCGATGATCGCAGTAACCATGGTGGTTGACAAATAGTTAACTATAGTTTAGTTTAAGAATTCACTACATTTTCCGTAAAACGATCAATCATGGTAAACGCGATCAAACTCTCGGCCTTAGCGCTTTTCTTTTGCGTGCTGCCGGCTGCGGCGCAACAACCTAGTGAGTTGGAGCGGCGTGTCGCAGACCTCGAACGGAAGATGAAATTGCTGGACCCCGCCTTTCGTGCAGGTTCTGAGATAGTCTTCGCCGAGCGACTCAAGGCGCTGGAATCCAAAATGGACGAGTTACTGCTAGCCAAGTCTGGAGACGCGCCCGCCATCGCTGCTGCCGTGCTCACTCCTGCCGCGGTGGCAGCACCCGTTCCGACCGTATCTTCAGGTCCGTTCCAGGCCGTCTCGGTATCCGGCGACTACCAGAAGTCCGCAGACAGCGAAACTAGGCTGCCGATTGCCGGCTACATGGACATGCACGCAAACAAGGAAAGAGGCGACCCATTCCGACCGGATTTTCATCGTTTCGTGCTGCTCTTCGGCCACAGCTTTTCCGATCGTATTAAGTTCTGGAGCGAATTTGAGCTAGAACATTCACTGGTAGAGGGTGGAGAGGAAAGCGGTGAAATTGCGCTCGAGCAAGCCTATCTCGACTTCTTGGTGAAACCCTATCTCAACTTCCGTGCCGGCATGCTCTTGACCCCGATGGGTATCGTCAACGAAAGACACGAGCCTCCTTCCTTCAACGGGGTGGAGCGGCCTTTTGTTGAGACGATCATCATCCCGACAACTTGGCGAGAATTGGGTTTCGGTATTACCGGCGATCTAGGCCGCGGCTTTCGTTACCGCGCATATCTGACATCCTCGCTCGATGCCAGCCGATTTGGCTCTGAATTTGGGATTGCCGAGGGCAAAAGTTCCGGTTTCGACGCCTCTTTTCGCAATCCCGCGAAGATGGCGAGGCTAGAATATGCAGGGGTTCGACGGTTGACTCTGGGAACCAGTTTCTACTCCGGACACGCTGGATTCAATACGCCCGGGGTCAATCCCCGCGTAACCATCGGAGAGTTTGACGGACGCTATCGATTTCGCCGTTTGGATTTAAGGGGACTCTTTGCACACACTTCCATCAGCCGGACGACTGAACTTAATCGCGCCCTACAACGGCAGACTGGTCAGAACCCCAACATCGGAAAGCAATTGCGTGGTTATTACTTCGAGCCTGGCTTTCATTTGCTTTCACCGAGAGGGAGAAGGGATCTAATTCTCTTCAGCCGTTTTGAACGATACAACACGCAGCACCGCATGGAAGCCGGTTTTGTTCCTTTGCCGCAGTTCAACCGTTCATCATGGGTCAACGGGGTTACCTTCAAGCCGACTCCTGACGTCGCAATCAAATTCGACTATGTATTCAATCGCAACAAGAGCGCGGTAGTGCGTGCTGTAGACGGCATAAATCTCGGAATAGGATGGTGGTTTTAATGAAGCTGTTTATCGTGTTAGTCGCATTCGCATCGCTAACATTCGCCCAGTCGGACAGTCGCAAGCCGGATCGCGTGATTACGATCGTCGCGGAACGATTTACTTTCAATCCGTCCAAGATCACTATCAAACAGGGCCAGGTCGTCGAGTTTGTACTTGTGAGCGATGACACCGACCACGGCTTCAAGATACCGAGCGCGGGCATTGATATTGCGATTCCACCACAGGGGCAGGCGGAAGCGCGGGTGAGATTTATAGCCAAAGAAAAAGGGCGATTTGTCTTCGAGTGTTCCCGGCCTTGCGGTGCCGGGCACAACTTGATGCGCGGATATATCGAAGTGAAGTGAGGTCCGGGAAATGATCAAATTTTGCGTCATGTCGTCAACCCTGCTCAGTGTCTGGGCTCTGATCGTGTTCGCCCAAGCGGGGCCGCTGGTTCTACCAGGCAGTCCGCTTGCAGGATTGACTTCACAAGAACTTGAACTCTTCCGAATGGGCCGCGAAGACTTTTCTGAAGTGGAGACGGCGGAGGATGGTCTAGGCCCTGCCTACAATGGCACAGGCTGTTCCTCTTGCCACGCTTCTCCCGCAATCGGCGGCATCACCACGATGACCGAAGTCAGGGCCGGGCGCCGCGATGAGAACGGGAAGTTCACCGAGCTTACGGGTGGCACCCTGTTTCATCTGTTTTCGATTGCCGACCACCGATGTCAGGTACAGATTCCAGACGAGGCCAACGTAATCGCCAGGCGCGCGCCTATTCCGCTTTTTGGAGCCGGTCTTGTAGAAGCGATCTCGGACCAGACCTTGATTGAGTCGGAAGACCCGGAGGATCGAGATGGAGATGGGATCAGCGGGCGCGCCGCGCGAATTGTGGACATCGCAACGGGCCGCCAGCGGATTGGGCGGTTTGGCTGGAAGTCTCAACATGCGACGTTGCTCGCGTTTTCCGGAGACGCCTACCGAAATGAGATGGGCATCACCAATGACCTGTTCCCCGATGAAGTTGCCCTTGGCATCGACCCTGAGCAATTAAAGCTTTGCAGCCCGCCGAAGAAAGGCGTAGAAGACGTTCGCGATCGCCGTACCCAATTGCGCGGCATCGATCAGTTTGAGAACTTTATGCGGCTGCTTGCCGCGCCTCAGCGTGGCGTGGTAGACAGCGCGGCGCTGGGTGGCGAGAGCATCTTTCAAAACATCGGTTGCCAATCCTGCCACACCCCGGTCTTGTTTACAGCGCAGCACAAGAATCCCGTCTTCGACCGTAAGGCAGTGGCCCTCTTTTCAGACTTGTTGCTGCATGATGTGGGCACAGGCGATGGAATCGAACAAGAAGCGGCCGAAGCCAACGAAATACGCACACCCGCGCTGTGGGGGTTGCGTTTCCGTCGCCCTCTTATGCATGACGGCAATTCATCGACGATCGAGGATGCGGTTCTTCGACACGCAGGAGAAGCCTCTGCTGTCATCGCAAAGTATCGCGAGCTACCTCAAGGCGAGAAGGCATCTCTCCTTGCCTTCTTAAAGTCGCTTTAGTCCAGGAAACCTCTCAAGCACGCGATTAGCGCAAAAGCCTGAGTGCGTTGAAGATAACGAGCAAAGACATTCCCATGTCAGCGGCAATCGCCGCCCATAGGGACGAGTGTCCAAGCACCGTAAGTAAAACGAAAAGGGCCTTCACAGATAGGGACAAGAAAATGTTGGCTCGAATGATGCCAACCATTCGCCGGGAATGTTCAATCAGCCAGGGAACCTTGGCGAGATCGTCCGACATCAACGCAATGTCGGCCGCCTCCATCGCAGTATCGCTCCCGGCGGCTGCCATCGCGATTCCCAGGCTGGAACGGCTTAGGGCGGGAGCATCGTTAATGCCGTCGCCGATCATTGCCACAAACTTGTAACGCTCCACCAGGCGCTCAATCGCAACCACTTTTCCGGCGGGTAGAAGTTCGGCCTCGATTTCAAAAATACCAGTCGCCGCGCCCACTGCCTCTGCTGTACCCCGGTTGTCGCCCGTTAGCATAACGACATGTTCTACACCGGTGCTGCGCAGTCGATCAATCACCGCTTTCGACTCCGGCCGCACTGCGTCGGCGAGCGCGAAGTAGCCGCAAACATGACTCTCATTTCCTATGACAACCACGGTTTTTCCTGTGCGCGACAGTTCCTCAAGTTGGTCATGAACTTCTGGCGTTTCCTGTTTGCGCTCTTCCAAAAAGCGATGGGATCCGAGCCAATACAATTTTCCGTTCCAGGTTCCGGTTGCGCCTTTCCCTGGGATGATCGAAAACTGTTCGGCAGCCAAAGGCTGAACTCCTTTCGCTTTTCCATATTCCAAAATTGCTTGTGCAAGAGGGTGGTCGCTATGGGATTCAAGCGCCATGGCGCGCTCCAACAGCTCTGTCTCCGTGTGTCCATTTAACGCTACCAAGCCGACTACAGCGGGACGTCCCTTTGTTAAGGTGCCGGTCTTGTCGAGGGCAATCGCCTTCAGAGCCGCCGCTGTTTCCAAGTGAAGTCCGCCCTTAACCAAAACTCCCTGACGCGCGGCAGCCGCCAGGGCGGCAACCACGCTAACCGGTGTCGAGACCACAAGCGCACAAGGACAGGCAATGACCAACAGCACCAAAGCCTGATAGAGCCATACTTCAAATGGTTGCCTGAGAAATACTGTCGGGATCACAAGCACGAACAGCGAAAGCAGCATTACAGCAGGCGTGTAGTAGTAAGCAAAACGATCCACCCATTGTTCTGAGGGTGCCCGCTTCGTCTGCGCTTCGCCCACGAGGCGAATGATGTTGGCCAGGGTCGTGTCGCTTGCGGCTTTGGTGGAAAGAATTTCGAGTGAGCCCGCGCCATTGACTGTTCCGGCATAAACGACCGAACCGGGCTCCTTGGTGACGGCGACGCTTTCGCCGGTAATGGGAGCCTGGTTGACATCGCTTAAGCCCGCGATGACATCTCCATCCAGTGGGATGCGTTCGCCAGGACGTAGCTGAAAGCGCGATCCGATCGCCACCCCGGCCGCGGGAACCTCCACTATGCTTCCATCCGGCGTGACCAGCCGCACGATGGAGGGTGCCAGGTCCAGAAGTTTCTCGATAGCGCGTCGGGCACGCCCCACACTCCACGATTCGAGTGTCAATGAAAGTGCGAACAGGAATGAAACCGTAGCGGATTCAAACCATTCGCCGATCAACACAGCGCCGCAGACCGCAATGACCATCAACAGATTCATGTCGGGCCGCAGCCTTCGCACAGCAAAGAGGGCTTTGGGAAGCACGAAGTATACGCCTGCAACGATAGCAATCGCATAAAGGCCGCGAACCAAAAGTGGGACAGCCTCGCTGAGGCCCATTCCTTCTGAACCAATTGCGCCTGCCCAACTCCCCGCGATCCAGGCGTGAATCATAAAGGCGGCAGCGGTAAACACGCCACTGGCAATCGTGAGAGCCAACCTGCCATTGGCTTGCCACCAACTTGTTGCTTGAGCTGGCTCCGCCATTCCGTTCGGTTCTTCCAGCATTGCGGACATGCCGGTTTTCTTTACCGTCTCAATGATGGATGACGCGGCGATTCCTTCGGAACTGACGATCATCCTTGCGTTCAAGACGTCGAATGCCAACCGCTCCGCGCCGCCAACCAGTGGACCAACCTCGCGCTTGAGGATTGCGACTTCTTCCGCGCAATCCAAACCCGTGATCTTGAAGGTCATTGGCTTGCCGCTATTGGGCATGGAGATCCTCCTGCTTGACGGGCACCGGACGCCCCTTTTCGAACCACCGGTAGAGCACTGGAACCACGAAAAGCGTGAGTAAAGTTGAGGTAACCAGGCCGCCCACGACCACGGTTGCCAAAGGCCTTTGTACTTCGCCGCCTGCGCCGGTTGCCAACGCCATTGGGACGAACCCGAAAGCGCCCACCGTGGCGGTCATCAACACAGGGCGCAACCGGGTATGGCATCCCTTTACGATTGCCGTCTCAAGTTCAATGCCCGCTTGCCGCAATTGATTCATGAACGCCACCAATACCAGGCCATTGAGAACCGCGACTCCCGACACAGCGACAAAACCAACTCCGGCGCTAATAGAGAAGGGCATGTCCCGAAGCACAAGCGCGAAAACGCCTCCCGTCAAGGCCAAAGGAATTCCTGTAAAAATAAGCAGGGCTTGCCGAAAGCGGCCAAACGTAATGTACAGCAGGGTGAAGATAATTAGAAAAGTGATGGGCACCGCGATCGCCAGCCGAGTCTTGCCCTCCTGCAAGTTTTGATACAACCCGCCCCATTCCAGTCGATATCCAGGCGGTAGTTTGACTTGCTTTTCCACTTCCCTCTGGCCTTGCTCCACAAAACTTTCGAGGTCGCGTCCCCGGACATTGGCCTCGATGCCAATCCGGCGCTCCGCATTCTCACGAGAAATTTCGGCCGGTCCTTCGGAACTTTCGATCGTGGCCAATTGCGTAATCGGAATCGTCTGTCCGCCCGGACTGGCAACACGCAGTTGGGACAGAGCCGCCACATCGTTGCGAAATTCCTTATCGAGGCGAACGACAAGTGCGAAGCGCTTGAACCCTTCAAATACATTGCCTGCTTCTGTTCCCGCGATGGCCGTTTGAACGATTTCCTGGACATCGGAAATATTGATGCCGTAGCGCGCGATCGCTTTTCTGTCGGGTTCTACAATCAGGGAAGGAAGCCCCGTCAACTGCTGTACCTTTACGTCGGCGCTTCCCTGAATCCCATTCAGAACGCGTGCCACCTCTTGTCCGTGAAGATTGAGCATCGAAAGGTCGTCACCGAAAATCTTTACAGCAACATCGGATCGGGACCCAACACCTTCGATTAGTTCGTTCATGCGCAATTTGATCGGTTGCGAAAAAGAGAACGCGGTACCTGCCACCACTCGCAGGCGCGCTTCCATTTCTTCGACCAAAGCTTCACGAGTCTTGGGTACTGGCCACTGATCGGGCGGCTTCAATATGACGAAGGTATCCCCAATATCGGGTCCCATAGGATCCGTCGCAATCTCTGGACGGCCGATCCGCGAGTAAATCGTGTCCACTTCGGGCATGGGTTTTAATGCTTTTTCAAGTTCCGTTGTTGATAGGACCGCCTGTTCAATCGATACGCTTGGTGGCCGCATGGAGTTTACGAGGACCGAACCCTCATCCAGTTCGGGAATGAATTCCGCCCCAAGGCGTGAATAGAGGAAAACGGCCCCGGCAAATAGGATCACCGATAATGCGACGGGTGCAAACGGAAAGCGCAGGGCCCAAGCTAGGCTTCGCGCATAATATCCACCCAGCCAGCGGACTACCGGATTTTCTTCGATTTCTTCGTCCTCAATTCCGCTATGCCCGGCAGGCTCGAGTGGCGGCTTGCGGTCCTTTAAAAACAGTGCGCAAAGAGCGGGAATCAAAGTAAGACTTAACACCAGGGCGCCTGAGAGAGCAAAGATTACCGTAAATGCCATAGGCCGGAACATCTTGCCCTCAATGCCGGCCAGAGCCAGAATCGGAAGATAGGATGCGATGATGATCATCTCTCCGAACTGGCTGGATTTTCGTACTTCGAGAATGCTCGACTCGATCACGCCAAGGCGTTCACTGGTGGTTAACGGTCTCAAAACGCGCCGGCGGAATGCCGCTAATTGCCGCACAGAATTCTCGACTAGGATCACTGCCGCGTCGACGATCAGGCCAAAGTCGATTGCCCCCAGACTCATCAGGTTCGCAGAGATATTGAAATAGTACATGCCGATAATTGCAGCCAACATGGACAAAGGGATGGCGGCCGAAACGATTAAACCAGCCCGAACCTGAAGGAGAAAAAGAAACAATACAGCTATAACAATCAGCCCGCCTTCAATCAGGTTCTTCGCCGCGGTCCGAACGGTGCGGTTTACTAGATCGCTTCGATCGTAGACCGGCTGAAGCAAAACGCCGTCTGGCATTGTCTTTTGTAGTTCGGCCAGTCTTTCTCTGGCGGCCCTGGCAACTTGGCGGCTGTTCTGCCCTTTCAGCAACATGGCAATGCCGAGAACGGTTTCGCCTCTGGCGTCTTTCGTTACCGCGCCCTGTCTGACCTGGGCCCCAAAGCCAACTCGGCCAATATTTCGGACAAGTATCGGAGTGCCTTCGTGAGAGGCAATTACAACCTCTTCGATATCGGTGGGGTCCTTGATTAAGCCGATACCGCGAATCAACTGTTGTTCCCCGCCTTTTTCGATATAGGCGCCGCCGACGTTCTTGTTGTTCTTCTCCAGAGCGCCGATCACTTCGCCAATGGTGAGCCGATAAGCAAGAAGCTTGACTGGGTTGACCAACACTTCGTATTGCTTTAATTGACCACCGTAAACATTAACTTCAATCACGCCGGGTACGTTTCGAATGACCGGAATGACATTCCAATCTAGAATGGACCGTAAGTCCATCAGCGAATACTTGCTTTCAAATCCTGGCTTGGATTCCACTGTGAATTGAAATACTTCTCCCAATCCAGTACTAATAGGCGCCAGCTCTGGCTGCACGCCTTGGGGCAAATTCTTTTGCGCCTCTAACAAGCGCTCAAGCACCTGCTGGCGGGCGCGCAGGATGTCAACGTGATCTGGAAATGTGATCGTAACCTGCGATAAGCCGAACTTGGATAGCGACCGGACCTCTTCCTTATTCGGCAGGCTTCCCATGGCAACTTCGATTGGAAAAGTAACAAACTTTTCCATTTCCTCCGGAGCAAAGGCCGGTGCCACCGCATTGATCTGAACTTGGTTCGTGGTGACATCGGGCACTGCATCGATTGGCAATTGAACCGCGCTATATATGCCAAAGCAGGCGAGCAGGATTGCCAGGATCACGATGAATCCTCGCCACTTAATGCTTCCGCGTACGATCCGATCAATCATGCGAGTGCCCTGCCTCGCCCAGTTCAGCTTTAAGGTGTTCCGATTTCAGTACAAAAGAACCACGTGTGGCTACAGTCTCTCCAGCCTTGATGCCGGATTCAATCTCGATCCATCCCTGCACCTCAACGCCTAGTCGCACGGCGCGAATTTCAAATTCGTTTGGCTCCTCACGCACGAATACGACATCCCGGCCCTCCAGTTTTTGTACCGCACCTGCCGGAACCATCAACACCTTCCGTTCCCCCCGGCCGGGAAGCTGGATAGTGGCGTACATATCCAACTTGAGCCGCCTGCCCGGATTGGGAACCTCGCAACGAATCTTCGGAGTGCGGGAATCAGGGTCGACGACATCGCTGATGTAAGTCACCCGTCCGCGGAACTTTTCTTCGGGGTACGCTTCAACCAATACCGTCGCTAAGTCGCCAACTTTAACCGCGCTTAAATCACGCTCGTAAAGATCAGCCTGCACCCAAACCGTCGAAGTATCGACGATCTCGAACAACTGAGTCTCCAATTGAATTGCTTCACCCTCAGCCGCGTTCATCTTGAGCACGATTCCATCCAGCGGCGATCTCACCGCGACAATGGAGGCCTCCCTAGGGATGGCGCCGCTCCTTTGAGTCGAAAGAGCTTCGATATCGCTCTTTCCCAGACCGAATCGATAGAGCTTTTCGTTCCAGAGTGACTGCTCGGCAATCTCGGCTTCAATCGCCGCTTCTGCGTTCTTCGCATCGGCTTCCCTCTTGTCGAGTTCGGTCTTGGCAATACCACCCAAGTCCACCAGATTGCGAGCCCTTTCGAGCGCCCTACCTGCGACCCCAGCTTCCGTTCGCGCCCGAGCTATCTGAGCCGCGCCGCGACGATACTGAGCGACCGCTTCTCCCAGTTCGACGTTGTCATAAGTCAGCAATTCCTGGCCTTTTCGCACTGCGTCTCCGACTCGTACCCTCACGCTCGAAACGCGGCCCCTCGACAGCGGGCGAAGCCGGGCGATTTTCGTCTCGTTGAGTGAAATGGTGCCAGTGGTTTGTATCGTCCTTGACGCGCTGCGCTCTTCGGCCTTGGCGAATTCAAATCGATTTGCTTTTTGCTGGTCCAGCTCAACAACGACGTGCTCGGCTTTGTCTTCAGCGCCGGGCTCGCCAGCCGCATGGGCGTGCCCCTTGTGTTCGTCTGCATGACTGTCCTTCTTAGGGGACTTCGCGTCCTTCTTCTCTTCCTTTTCGTGGTCATGACCAGCCTCATCGTGTTTCGCGTCCGTGGCTGGCTTCGAGCCGCAGGCACTGAAAAAAATTGCGGAAATCGCTGCAATGCATATTTTGCGTTTCATGTTCATGGCTTTCCTTTCAAAACCTCCACTCCAGTGGCTCGCTCAAGTTCGACCACGGACAAGTAACGTTCCTTCAAAAGTTCTGTGTACGTTCGCTGAGCATCGCTGAGCTTTCTCTGCTCATTGATGTAGTCAAGCAGGCGAAGTTCGCCCAGTTCGTAAACTCCCCGTATCACTTGTAAATTTGCGCGAGACTGTTCCAATACCTGCTTTTCGAAAAGCTGCACTGAGGATTTCGCGGCCTCCCATCGTTCAATCGCAGTACTCACTTCCTGACTGACCAATTGCTCTTGGTATTCCCTTCGCAGCTTGACGTTCTGTCTTCGTGCGATCGCAGTTTCGATGTTGCCTTGGTTCTTGTTTCTCCAGGGCAGGTCGATCGAAATTCCAACCGTCAGGATCGGGCACTGATCGGTGATTGGGACTGATATGCCCGGGCTAATGGTGACCCGCTGTATGAAGTCATAGGTATAAGAAAAGCGAGTGGACGCCGTAAGGTTTGGCACTGCCATGCTTTTCTCAAGCCGGATGCTTGCATCGCTGCTGGTTTCCAACTGCCGCAAGAGTTGGACATCGGTGCGGTTGGCCAATGCGTGTTGCACTGCCTCAGTTGCGATTACGATGGCGGACGGTTCCAGCTCCAATTTCGATTCAAGGCTCAATGGCTCTTGTGGGGGCATCCCCGTTAGAGTGCGAATCGTAGAGAGTGCTCTTGACCGCTGGTTTGCAAACAGGATCAGATCCGCTCGTACTCGCCCGAGTTCCACATTCAGCAGCGATCGATCCAGAGCGGGAGCTTCGCCTTGTTGCACGCGGGCAGCCACGACGTTTGCACTCTGTTCCGTCAATTTCAGAAGTTCCTCGGCAGTTTGCAAGTTCCGGCTCGCGGATAGGGCTTCTACATAAGCACTTTGCACGGTAGCGCGCAGCATCCTTTCCCGTTCACGAACTTCGAGTTCGACTACTTTAAGGTCCGAGGAAGCCACTTCCAATCGCCGGTCTCGCTTCTTGCCCAACTCGATCAATTGCGAGTAGCCCACGGCTCCATCCCAATAGCCGTTGTTTCGAACAATGGCGCCATTACTCAAGCTGACATCGAGCGTGGGATTGGGACGAAGGCCCGCCTGCAGCCTCGCGCCGGCGGCTTCTGGAATTCGCTGCCGCAGCGCAAGCAATTCACGGTTTTTCTCGAGTGCCATGGACGTCGCTTGCTCCATGCTCAGTTGGCCAAAAAGTGGAAGCAAGGCAGCAAGAAAGCCCATTAACGTTCGGCGTATCATTTGGATTCCCCCAATGCGCGAGACCTGCTCGCGGCTAAATGTCTTGCAGGTAGACGTGGTCTCATGGAGATATTTGCCTCTCTAGATACTGATAAAAATTGTGGTTTTACAATGGGGATCCGGACCTGATGTGCTCAGGCCTGAGATGGACAACAAAAGGGGTGGAAGCCTCTCTATGCGCGAGGGGGACGGAAAGTAGCGGCGGGACTGCTCGAGGAGGTGCCCAAGACTGTTGTGCGAAACGGCTCAATGACTGAGAGAAAGCCGGCGAGTTCAAAGCGGTCAGAGAGAGAAAGGGAACCATTGCAAAAAGCGCAATGGTCACAATCATCTTCTTCATCAGAATCGTCGGAACTCAAAATTGAATCCGCCAAACTCAAATCCAAGGAGACTACTTGAGCTTGCTTGGTGGCATTTGGCCAATGTTGGTCAATGCAAACGCTCTCACCACAACTTTGCGCGAGCGAAGCAAGAACGGCAATAATGGTGATCTGCCTAAACCAGGCCATAATCAACTTTAGCGGAATCCCTAGGTAATCGCAAGTTATTGAAACAAAAGGGTAATGAAAGCGCGCTATCACCAATGACGTCCTGGGGAAACCATGAACGGTTGCAATGGAACTAAGTCCTTGGTGGCACTCGTTCAAAATGTGAAGCGGAGCGCAATCTGCATCAAGCGGGGAGGCGATGCCCGTACAATCCGGCCGAAAAACGCACTATCGATATCGCCATCGACGTTAGCAGGTCCAAAGAACTGTGCAGCGGCTTTTCAGACGTCGCCCCATTGAAGCACTTGGGTGTCCCCATAGGGGCATTTCACCCACCTGCCCTATCGTCGCGTCTCCAGCCGGATTGAATCCTTAGCTAAGTACCACGAAGTCTGTTTGGTGGTCAGCGTGCTGAGCCAATGGTGGCGACGGATGCTTTTCGATTGAAAACTGCTGCAATCGCAGACTAGTGATAGCGCAGGCGATTACCCGAAACGCCCATCAGCAACATAAACGGCGTAAGGAGAATCTATATGAAAACAATTTCGTCAGTAGTGCTCGCGGGCATTCTGGGAATCGCTGGCGCAGCTCAATCGTTCGCGCAGATGAGCGTCACGAATGGCGCATCTTTCGATCCGTCGCAGCCGATTGCGGCAGGATCCTTTGCCACCATCTTCGGGCAGAATCTTTGTTCTCACACGATGGTAGCCGATTGGATCGCCCCCGATAGGCTTCCAACTGCGTTGGGCGGATGTTCCGTCGCCGTCGGTGGAGCGCCCGCCATGATGCAATTTGTCTCGCCGACCCAAATCAACTTCATCATGCCCATGTCGGTAGCCTCCGGCACGTCGACGCTATCGGTGCAGAACGGGTCCCAGATGATTACGGGAAGTGTAATCACTGGCGCCTCGGGTCCAGGGATGTTCTCGCTGAATGGCATGGGCATCGGCGAAGGCGCGATGTTGAACGGCACCATGTGGAAAATGGGGCCCTTCAGCACCACCACCAACGGCCACCCGACTTATGTGTCGATGTATGTCACGGGGCTTGATATGTCAATGGCCCCAACTGTGGCAATTGGAGGCATTCCGGTTGACGTCGTCTGGTTTGGAAGCGCACCTGGCTACGCCGGATTGCAGCAAATCAATGTTCAGCTTTCCTCCGGGATGGCCGGCGTTGGCCGCGTACCGGTTACCGTAATGTCGAATGGGCAGGTGAGCAACATTACATTCATGCATGTTCTCCCCAATGAGGCGATGATGCAGGGCATGCCAGGCTGGGGACCGGGCATGACGATTGTTGAGAACATGGCTCGCGGTCGGGAGCTAAGTTCCATGGCTTTCAATTCAACTAACAACACCGCTCTCGTCACGGACGAAGAGCATGATGTGGTCCGAGTCATCTCGCTCGGCACTAACTCGACTGTGGCTACGATTACGCTGCCTAACGAATCTCAAGCCCATTCCATCGAGGTTAACGCGACCGGAACAATGGCGGCAGTGGCCCTCAGCGCTAAGGCGTCAATCGGACTGATCGACTTGTCGCAGAACAAGCTAATTTCGACGGTCGGAACGGGTTACTATCCGAGCCATTTGGCCTTTTCCGGCACGAATCTCTTGGTGACGAACGCCGGAAGTGGCTCGGTCTCCGTCATCGATACCATCACCAGGACCGTTACCCAGACCGTAAACACTGGGCTCGGAGCCAGTGGTGTTGCCGTTGTCGGCAATACCGCGGTCGTTGCGAATATGCAGGCCGGCTCAATCTCGATCCTTAATCTGTCCACGTTCGCCGTATCGAACTTGCCACTGCCGCCCGGATCGCGCCCTCGCCAAATCGCGAGCTCCACTTCGGCGAACAAAGTAGTAATTACGACTCCGATGGCGAATGGATTCCTAATCCTCGACTTGGGCGCCAGCACTTTCAAGCAGGTGGGCACCAGCACTTGGAACGGTATGGGGCCGGGCGCAGTTGCTTTAAATGGCAACACGGTATACATCGCAAACCAAATGACCGCGAGTGTCACCGTGGCGGATCTGGTCTCGGCGACAGTCGTGAAAACGTTCCCGGTTGACCCGGGCCCAATCGCGCTTGCTGTCAACATTGCGAAAAACCAACTACTTGTTCTTGCGGAAGGCACTGGGACACTGGATGTCGTCGATCTCACCAGTCACAGGATAATCGCTCGCATCAATGCGAGCGACACGGAAACGCAAGGCCGATTTATGATGCCGCTGATCTCCTCGATCTCGCCGGGCAGTGCCTTGGTCGGCACAACCCTCACTCTCCAACTGCTGGGTTCCGGCTTCCAAGGAATTCAAGGGCTCGAGTTCCTCCTTGCTGGTGGCGCAATGATGGGCGGCGGCTCGGCAGGCGGTCAGGTGGATGCCAACATCAAAGTTTCAAACCTACAAGTCAACTCGGCCGGCACCCAGATCTCTGCCTCCATTCAGATTTTGCCCGCCGCCGCGATCGGTACCCGCCAAATTCGGGTACAGACAAGTTACGGTTCGGCAATGGGATCGAACTCGACCGCATCATTCACCGTCACGAAGTGAGTGAATTAATCAGCAAATCTCGTGCCCCGCAGCATCAGGGCCGCCAATGGGTCGGCCCTTGCTGGCGAGAGAATATGGTGACTGGCACTTCCAAGAAGGCCCGATCTCAGCTTGTGCGGTGAAAATAAACAGGCTAAGCGAGAGCTTATCGGCAGCAAGGCCGTTGAGACCGGCCACAAAAATAAGAAGGGATACGGTACTCATCAGTGCGTAAACGGCCTCAACACTAGGATCGAACTCTCAACTCCCGTAATTAGGTCGGGAGGGTCGCCCTTCGTCGTTCGCCGCTGGCAGTCTATAGTGCGAACCGGATCCTGACCATATTCACGCTCATCGGGCTTAGTGTTGGCGAGGCGTTTGCGTAAAGCTTAGTCGAGACAATCTTCCCGCCATCCTTCCGCGAATGAGGCCGACGCGTTCCAGATCTATTTATTCCCGCTTTGAATGTATCGGCGAAGGAGCGGCTTGATACCGGCCTGGAACTTGCATGACTTGAGTCATGAGCCAATCAGCCTAATGCCGCCTCGTTCATGATTTTGACAATCGTGTCCTCCACTTCCCGCGCTACTCCTTCAAGTTGTGGCGTATTGAACATCGCCAGCAGAGTGGTTGGCTTCAAGGTAGCCAAAATAGCTTTACCGTTCTCCTCGTAAATGGAGATTCGGCATGGCAGCGCAGTGGAGACGCTCATGTTTTGTTCGAGAACCTTCTTCGCTTGTTGCGGCTGACAGACCTCGAAGATCAGGCATTCAGGCTCGAACTCCACACCCTTTTTCGCCATCGTCTCCTTCAGGTTGTGAACTTGCATGACGCCAAAGTGATTGGCCTGAACAGCCGCCTGGAGGGCAGCCGCAGCGTTACTCACGGATTTGTTTGTAGATACTTTGACCAGCATAGGTCTCCTTTTCTGCGAATTCACGGTTGCCCGTGAAGTCCTGATTATTTCTGGGACACCTTATTAACTAGCATGACCAGCAGCACCACGACCAGAACACCGATCAGGGTCCAAAGCCACATCCCTCCGCCCATTCCTCCGCCCATCCATCCGTTGTGGTTCATCATGAATCTCCTTTAGTAGCTCTGCCATTAGCCCACCACCGTGCGAGCAAGAACGTGAGCGGAGGCAGAAGAGTCATTTGAATTAGCGGCCACACGCCCGCGCCAAGCAAGGACACAACCGGCATACGCTCCGTATACGACCACCACCCCGCTGCCAGCGCCGCATGTTCCACCAGCGAGGCGGAAACCAGCCCTAGAACTGCCGCGATGGAGTAATGACTCCAGTGGCCGCTCAAGCCCCAGTACAGATCGCCAGCGGCCAACGCGCTCGCAGCGTAAACGCCCAAGCTGATTCCCACGTCACCCACCGCCGCCAACGTGCAGAGTCCCAGTGTGCTTTTCCAGGATTCTCCGGCCGTTTCGACGTAGGCGGACATCTGCGCCATTTCCCAGATTTCGTTCAAAAGGAAACTCGCTAACACCGTCGCCGCAAAGAACCACCCCACATGCCGCCAACGCTGGCTGGAATATGAGCTGGATGTGCGGCTTCCACCTTGATTCGCATTGGGCCCTTGCTTCACTGTGTCGTGGCGCTCAGGAATCATTTCAGTTCTTTTGGCGCATCCCCCGCTTTTTTGTTCATCCCCTTCATTCCTTTCATCCCCTCCATACCGTTCATCCCCGTCATCATCGGGCACTGTGACATGGATTCCTTGCCCATCTGCATGTGCTGCATCATGTGCTGCATCATCGCCTCCTCCATTTTGGCTTTCTGCGCATCCATGGCGACTCGTTGCTCAGCCATGTTCGTGAGGACGGCGGCCATTGTTTCGCCTCAGCTGAAACCGGAGGAAACGGTTAAAGCCGAAAGGAAATTGGTCGAAGAGGTCTTTGGAGCGAGACCTTGAAGAAAGAAAGACGGCATTGGAGCGCGGACGACAAGAT
>JALHNH010000085.1 GCA_022843625.1 Bryobacter sp.
TTCTTTCAGAATTCCCTTCCTCACGTCCTCAAAGTCCATTCTGGCGAGCTTGGCGCACATTCCTCACCGCCCTCTGCCTGCTCGAATGGATACTGGTCACCGGCACCTTCCTCCCGTTGCTAGGCTCCCCCACCTGGCTCACCTTACAGCCCCTCTGGTGGATCCCGCTAACCAGTTACGTTCAGGTAGCCTGCCAGGCCATTCTCGGTGCCAGCATGCTTGCCGTTCTGGTGCGCAACTATCGCACCGCCACCGACTCAGACTCGAGGCGCCGCCTCGAGTGGGTCGCCGGCGTGATCGCTTTCGCAGTCTGCATTGCCGCAGTCGGTGCCCTTATCGCGAATTCGCAAAACCGCCCCATCCCCGTTTGGGCAAACTCTGCACCACTCCTGATTCCGCTCTGTTTTGCCTACGCCGTCGTCAAACATCAAGTTCTCGATCTTCGCCTCGTCCTGCGCCGCAGCCTCAAGTATCTGCTCGCCCGTCAACTGCTCAGAACCCTTACCCTTCTGCCCTTGGCCCTAATCGTGATCCGAGCCATCGCAGACCCCACCGCACCCATCGGCAGCCTCTTTAACCTCGCCGGAGTAGCCTTGGTATGCGCAGCCGCTCTCGCCCTCGAATTCCGCCAGGCCATCCAAAACAAACTCGACCGCTGGTATATGCGCGACATCCTCGATCGCGAAAAACGCCTGCGCTCCCTCCTCGCAGAAATCGCCAGCATGGATTCTGCCCAGGATCTCGAACAAGCCGTTCTTGCTAGGCTCAAGCAAATTTTTGATGTTGAAAACAACCCGAATTCCGACGAGCCCATCACCATCGCCGAACGCGAACTCCTGGACCTCGTTGCCAGCCAAGTTCAGTTGGTGCGCGATAAATTCGACTTGGCCGATCAGAAAGGCGAAGCCGTCCTCTCGGAGCGCCAGCGCATTGCTCGCGAAATTCACGACACCGTCGGCCACGGCTTCGCGGGCATCGCCCTCTCCCTCGACGCAGCACGTAAAAGCTCAGCAGAAGAAGCAGATCGGCTCATGCACCAGGCTTCAATACTAGCCCGCAAGAGCCTCCGGGACACCCGCGAATCGATCGCCGGCTTGCGAGAACCCGCAAGCCTCGATCTCGCAACTCGCCTCCAAAGCCTTGCTGAATTTCCCTCCGTCGCTGTTCGCCTCGAAGAAGGTGCCGCAGGCAGGGCGAGTTCTGAAGCCTGCTGGCATCTGGCCCGAATCGCCGAAGAGGCCGTCAACAATGCCCGCAAATACGCAAGCGCCAAAGCCATCCGGGTCGAGTTGGAAGTCTGCGCCGGGCAGCTCGTGCTGCGCATCAGCGACGACGGCATTGGATTCAATACTTCCTCGCCTGCCTCAGGCTACGGCTTGAATGGTATGAGAGAAAGAATGCATGTCTTGAACGGAACCCTGAAAATCGTTAGCAACCCCGGCAAAGGAACCCAAATCTGCGCCGAGGTGCAGCTTTGATTACCATCCTGATCGCAGACGATCAGGCCATCATCCGCTCAGGCCTCAAAGCGATCCTCAGTCTGCAGCCTGGAATGCAAGTCATAGGCGAAGCAGAAGACGGCGAAACCGCCATAACGCAATGCCAGCAACTGCTGCCTGACGTCGTTCTGATGGATTTGAAGATGCCAGGAATGGGAGGGTGGAGGGCAACCGCCGCCATTCGAAAAGCGGTGCCGAAATGCCGCATTCTCGTCTTCAGCAGCCTGATCGGGGATGATCAGGTTTATCGTGCGATTGAGGCTGGGGCTTTGGGTTATTTGATGAAAGAGGCTGGAGAGGAAGAACTGGTTTCAGCAATCCGTGCCACACACGCAGGCACCAGAACAATGCCGGCTCCTATATCAGACGCACTCAACCGGCGCCTGGCCACCGATCCAATAACGGCAAGAGAACTCGAAATTCTGAAACTAGTTGCCACCGGCCGTGGCAACCGTGAGATCGGTGAGGTCTTGGGCCTCACCGAACACACCGTTAAGGGTTATCTCAAAACAATCGTCGCCAAGTTCGATGTGCCAGACCGTACCGCCGCTGTTGTTGTCGCACTACAAAGAGGCCTCATCGACATCAGCGAAATTGGCCCGGCAGAACGCTAGATCCAAACAAAAAGACCCGGTGGCCAAAGCCACCGGGTCTTTCGTTTCGAAGTTTCGAAATACTACTTCTTGGCAGCCTTCTTGGCGGGAGCCGCCTTCTTCACAGGAGCCTTAGGCGCAGCAGCCTGTACCGGCCAGCCCTTCAGCTTGTCGGCATCCACTTCCAGCTTCATCGTGAAGGGTTCCTTGGTGAATTCCTTGGCAACGCCGGTGAATTCAATCTCGGTTCCAACTTCGGCCTTGCCACGCAGCGGCTTCTCAAGAACCAAAGTAATTTCTGGCTGGTCAGCAGTTTCCACTGCAAGCACGATTTCCTTTGGGTTCGTTTCCGGCTTTGTGCTCACCAGTTTGCCCTTGAAGGTCGGCAATTCTGCATCCTTCAGGTTGCCCCAATAAGAATCGCCATCTGCAGCAAGCAAAGCCTTCTTAATGCCCATGTACTGAAACAGCATCGGGTTTTCTGCCTTGAACTTCTCTTCGTTCTTAGCCATCTTCGATTCTTTGGATTCGATCTCAAATCCGGCTGGGGGCATGACTGAAGCCTTTGCCTTTTCGATGATCTCGTTCATTTCTTTCTTATCGTCACCCGCGTATGCCGTGTAGGATCGTGCAAAGTAACCTGCCATCTGAGTTCTATTGGTGGGGGGCAACGCGCCCGGACCATCGATGTTTCCAGCCCGGGCAAAGTGCCACATGGCTTCAGCTTGCCGCTTGGGATCCTTCTGCATGACAATGACAGTCCCGAGGAAGGAACTGATCTCTGCCATTCCAGGGCTGAGTTCCAGTGCCTTTGCGAAAAACTTCTCAGCCTCTTTAAAATTCTTTTTCTGCCATTCCACCCAGCCGAGAGTCTTTAGCGCCTGTGTCTCAATGTCATTTCGCTGCTGCTTCCACTGGGCATCGGTCGTGCCAGCCGGCTTCTTTGCCGGATCATACGTCGCATCGAGCGCACCGATCAAACCGTTTGCGGCTTTGATTCCGGTATCAAACCCCGCTGCATCGTTCTTGTTCAAAGACACTGTGAGCAAAGTCAGATAGTAGAGAGCCTGAAAGCTCTTCGGATCGACGGCAAGCAAATCTTTGCACGCAGCGTATAAACCGGCAGCGTCGTTCTTCTTGCTATAAATCACCAGGTACGCCTGGGCGCGCTCCAGCTTGTAGTCCGATTCCGGATATTTTTCTTTCCACTGGTTCAACAATTGGATCTGTTGGTCAGGCGCTGTCGCCTTCGTATACTGCGTGTACAACTCGTACTCCGCCGTATCTTTCCAACTCTTTGCTGCTTGTGAATAAAGTGTTCCGGTCGACAAGAGCATGCCGGCGACTACGCCGCCTAGGACGATCTTACGAAAGGATTGAGTGAATAATTTCACTGGACCCGGCCTCCTGAGAAAGACGATACAAAACTTGTTTTTTTGGTTTCCATAATCCCCGCTGCCCCTTGGTCGACTCGGCCAGTTTCAGCGTGCATGGATCTTTGGGGAGTATAACAGAACTGCTTTCGCATTTTGCTGCTAGGATCATTCAAATGCGTTGGCTTGACTACGGGGTGATCGTCACCTACCTCATTGGAATCACAATCTTTGGCTATCGTTTCCGCGAAAGCCAAAAAACCCTTAAGGACTATTTCCTTGGCGGCAGAAGCGCTCCGTGGTGGGCAATCGGCTTTTCTATCGTATCGGCTGAGACTTCCACCCTCACCGTTATCGGTACTCCAGCTCTGAGTTTCAATGGCAATTTCGGTTTTCTTCAAGTTGTTTTTGGCTACCTCCTCGCTCGCATCATCATCAGTGCTCTATTCCTGCCTCAGTACTTTAAAGGCGAAATGTTCACAGCCTACGAGCTCATGCTTCGCCGTTTCGGCCCTGGCATTCGCAAACTCACCGCAGGCTCTTTCCTCGGCCTCCGTGCTCTCGCCGAAGGAGTCCGTGTCTTTGCCATCTCGATCGTTGTCTCAATCGTCCTTGGCACCGGCGAATTCATTTCAGAGCTTATCATCGTCTCCCTCACACTCTTCTACACATTCGAAGGGGGCATGACAGCCGTGATTTGGACTGACGTAGTCCAGATGTTCCTTTACGTTGCCGGCGCCATCCTCAGCCTCTTCGTCATCCTTCAGCAAATTCCCGGAGGCTGGGATCATGTCTATCAGATGGCTACCGAGGCCAATAAGTTCCAGGTCTTCGATTTTGCCTTTTCCTTCACTCCGGAGTTCTTCGCTAAAACCTATACCTTCTGGGCCGGCTTCTTCGGCGGCTGCTTCCTCACAACAGCAAGTCATGGCACAGAACAGCTCATGGTCCAACGGCTTCTCTCCGCCAAGAACGAAAAAGATGCCCGCCTTGCCCTCTTCGCCAGCTGGTTTGTCATCCTCTTCCAATTTGCGCTCTTTCTTGTCATCGGCCTCATGCTCTGGGTCTACTACTCCGATGCCAAACTCGCCCCTCCCAATCCGCCAGATCGCATCTACCCAAAATTCATCTGGGACTTCCTGCCCCACGGCATCAGCGGCCTAGTCATCGCAGCCATCCTCGCCGCAGCCATGAGCAACCTGAGTGCGGCACTCAACTCACTGGCTTCAACCACCGTCATGGACTTCATCAAGCCCTTCGACAAGAAGCAACGCACCGACGGCGAATACCTTGCCCTGGCCAAGCGCATGACGATCCTCTGGTGCGCCATCCTCTTCGCCATAGGCCTGCTCGCCCGCAACGTCAAGAGCGTCCTCGAAGCCGGTCTCGGCATCGCCTCTATCGTCTACGGTGCCCTGCTCGGGGTCTTCCTGCTTGGCCTGCTCACCAAGCGGACAGGTGAGCGCGCAGCTATGGTCGGCATGAGCGTTGGGCTCAGCCTCATGCTCTACGTCAAATTCCAAACCACAATTGCCTGGACCTGGTATGTCCTGATCGGAACCTCAGTCACGTTCCTCACGGCTCTCGCAGCCAGCTACGTCATCACTGAAAAAGAGAAACTAACCCATGTCTGAAAAAATTAGCCTCCGCCGCGACCTCGGTCTCTGGGGTGCTGCGGCTATCGTTGTCGGAACTGTCATCGGCAGCGGCGTCTTCGTCGTCCCCAAAAGAGCCGTTCTCGCCACTGGCTCCCCCGATTGGGTCACCCTCGTCTGGATCGTGGGAGGCCTCCTCAGCCTCGCAGGCGCACTCACCTATGCCGAGCTCTCCGCGATGATGCCTGAAGCGGGAGGCGAATACGTTTACCTCCGCGAAGCTTATGGTCCATTCTTTGGTTTTATCTATGGCTGGACCCAATTCTGGGTCGCCAAATCCGGCTCCATCGCCACTCTTGCCAGCGGCTTCCTGATCTACCTCTCAAATTTCGTTCCAGTTCTGGAACAGACATTTGCCACCATCCCAATCCCGATCGGGCCCGGCGGCCAACCTCTTGAGCTAAAGCTCGGTCAGTTGGCGGCCATGGGAGTCATATTATTCCTCGCTGGAGTAAATTATTTCGGGGTAAAAGCCGGCGGACAATTGCAAATTGTGGTCACTATTGCAAAGGTTGGCCTACTGGTTGGAATCGTTTTAATTGGCCTCTTTTCAAGCCAGGGGGCAACGGCAAATTTCACTACTTCTGTGATGCCAAACCCTGGAGGGGCTAGCGGTTTCTTTGTTGCGCTAGTCGCAATTCTTTGGGCTTACGATGGCTGGAATAACGTCAGCATGGTATCGAGCGAAATTAAAGATCCCCAAAGGAATCTACCACTTGCACTGATCTACGGCACCCTTGGAGTGATGGCTATCTACCTCCTGGCAAACACCGCCTACTTCTACGTCCTGTCCAGCTCCGAAGTAGCTGCCAGCGATCGGGTTCCGGCCGAGATGATGCGGAAGATCTTCGGTGCCTCCGGTGCAGGAATTGTCTCGGTGGCAGCGATGATCTCGATCTTCTCCGCCCTTAACGGCAGCATTCTCTCTGGCGGCCGAGTGCCCTACGCAATGGCGATGGATGGCTTATTTTTCAAGAAAATAGCCGAGGTCCACCCCACTTATCGCTCACCTGCCCAGTCGATGCTCTGGCTGAGCGTCTGGAGTTCGGTACTTGTCTTTTCCGGTCAATATGACCAACTTGCAGCCACTGTCGTTTTTGCAAGTTGGATTCTTTATGGCATGACCGCAGCCAGCGTAATTGTCCTTCGGCACAAACGGCCAGATCTGGCGCGTCCATATAAAACTCTTGGATATCCGGTTATTCCAATACTATTTGTTGCAGTAGCGGCAATATTGATTTTCTTCACGCTGAAGGATCAACCTCGTGAATCACTCCTTGGTTTAGGCCTCATTGCCTCTGGAATTCCCTTTTACTGGTACTGGAGCAAGCAAAAAAAGGTGTAGTGTTTCTCGTTGCAAAAATCTGTTCTATTTTCGGAACAAACCCCTTGTGTCGCAGCTAATAATCCGATATAACTGCTAATAGGAGGTCCAATACGTGGACTTGATGAAAATTTTGGAAGATCTGCGACGCGAGCGGGCATCAATCGAAGAAGCGATCCTTACTCTCGAACGGCTGGTAGAAGGCCGTGGACGTCGTCGTGGAAGACCTCCCACATGGTTGGCTGAAGCAAGGAAGCGCGGTCGCACCACAGACGAACCCGAAGAGTCCGATACAGAGGAATCGATTGTTAAAAGGTTCTCAGCTAAGGGTTAAGGATAAATCAAATATTGTTGGCGCTTTTCGCTAAATTGGTCAAGCGCTTTCATCCAGGAATTCCTGATTTTTGTCGCCGCCTCGCCACTGTCGAGGCGGTGAATTGTTTCTACACTCCCAATTAGCTTTCGATTTGCCATCAGGTCGATTCGTTTTGGATAGAGTTGTCCCAAGGCCTCGATCAGGCTAAGACCCAAGAGTGTCGAGTCAAAACTGTTTCTAGCCGTGAGGATAAAGCGGACGCCCTCTACCTTTTTGCCAGCATGGATGGAGGCTGTTGGCTCAAAACTGGTCGGGTGAGCCCTCACTCCGGGTATTTCCATTGCATTCAGTGTATTTGCTAATTTCTGCCCATCAATCCACGGGGCACCTACCTGCTCAAACGGGGCGTCAGTTCCCCGCCCTACCGAGTAGTTTTTGGCGTATTCAATCATCCCGACTCCCGGATAAAGAGTAGCCGCAGCCAGACTCTTCATATTTGGTGATGGGTTCACCCAGCTCAATCCGGTTTGGTCAAACCAGTAGCTGCGCTTCCAGTTCTTCATCGGTACGACCGTCAATTTTGCCTTTTTGGGGAGTTGATCGTTGGCGTAGCGGGCAAGTTCCCCCATCGTGAATCCGTGGCGGAGAGGCATGGGCAGGCAACCGACGAAGCTCATTTCAGCTGGATCCATGACCGGCCCCTCGACATGCTCACCGGTAATCGGGTTCGGCCGGTCGAGAACAATGAACTGGATGTTCAACTTGGCAGCAGCCTCCATTGCGTTTTTCATTGAGCAGCCGTAGGTATAAAAGCGTGTGCCGATGTCCTGGATGTCAAACACGAGAGCATCAATGCCCTTAAGGGTTGCCGGGTTCGGTTCGCGCTTTTCTCCGTAGTAAAGGCTATAGACGGGCAGCTTGCTCGCCGGATCCCGAGTGTCGTCCACCTTTTCCTGATCCTCTTTGCCCAGGATGCCGTGCTCAGGGCTAAAGAGAGCCTTCAATGCAACGCCACTGGAAAGCATCGCATCGATGTTGCGGCGACCGTCGCGGGCAAGGCCGGTGTGGTTGGTAATCAGACCGACTTTCTTATTTGCCAGTGCAGCAAATTTCTCTTCAATCAGACGGTCGAGGCCGGTCATGACTGCTTCGCCATTGCTCGCGGCCTGGAACATCCGGCTGACATAGGCAGCGGCGACGCTGGCAACACGACCGCGCAGAGGCGTGATCGGAGGGCGGCGCATCGGGTGAACCGCATTTGCAAGAAGGATCACATAGCTTTCGGTTGATGGATCGATCCAAAGGCTAGTACCGGTGAAGCCTGTATGTCCAAAAGAGCCTACGGGGTAGAGATCTCCGCGGTTGCCCGCAAAGGGAGAATCGATATCCCAACCGAGACCTCTGCCGGGGGCCTGGACACGAGTCGCAGTGGTGATCGTCAGGGGCGCGAACAGGGGCGCGCCTTTGCGGAGGACCATGCGGGCGAATTTGGCGAGGTCATCAGCAGTAGTGAAAAGACCAGCGTGGCCTGCAACTCCACCCATAAAGCGAGTGGTCTCGTCATGGACGATCCCCCTTAGTTTGCCTTCTGTGGGGGCAATACGGCCCTTAAGCGAAGGATCTGGCAGAAAGCCACTCTCATTCATGCCGAGGGGCGTGAAGACCTGCTCACGGGCAAACTCATTGAGCGGTTTGCCGCTTACTTTGCGGACGATCTCCCCCAAAAGGATAAAGTTGATGTCGCTGTAGACGAACTTTACGCCTGGTTCGCCAACAGGCTTGTCGACCAAAGCCTTCTGGATCCCGAGTTCATAGCCGCTCCACTCAGGCACAAGGTCAAGGTCGGGCCGAAGGCCAGAGTAGTGGGTGAGCAGATGGCGGATGGTGATCTCGCTCTTGCCCCCCTGGAATTCAGGCAGGTAGACAGTAACGCGGTCCCCCAGGCGCACCTTGCCGTCTTCGATCAAGCGGAGGATCGAGCTGGTTGTGGCCACCACCTTGGTAAGGCTGGCGGCGTCGAAGATGGTGTCTGGGGTCATGGCCTCGCGAGCCGGTTCGAGCGAGCGTTGCCCATAGGCTTTTTTGTGGAGGATGCGGTCTTTGTACCCAACAAGGCAAACCGCACCCGGCAATTCACCCTTGGCGATGGCGGCTTCTATGACGGCATCGAGTTGTGGAATCTCCTGAGCGCCAAGACAGGCAGCGATTGAGAGAAGGAGGACACTTCGCATTAGGCAACTACCTTTGCGGCATGAGCGTCGATGATGTGGGCCATATCTTCGTCGAGATGGGTAAGACCCTTGGCGTCGTGGGTGGTGAGCGTGAACTCAACGCGGTTGTAGCCGGAGAGCATTTCGGGATGGTGGCCCATTTTCTCAGCCTCGAAGGCAATGGTCGTCAGGAAGCTGAAGGCTTCGACGAAATCTTTGAAATGGATCGTTCTCGTCAATTTGACGCCGTCGACCAGCTTCCACTTGGGAAGGGATGTTTTTAACTTTTCTGGGGTCATATTACTTTCAGCCTTCGCTCTTGCTTATGATAAACGCTATGTCTGTAGTTCTCGCTCCGCTTCGGCGCAATCTGGATGCTATGCCTTCGCCCGACCCGGAACAGCCGGGTCTGCTGCTTCGCGATACGTTTGGCTATTCAGAACGCGTACTTGTGATCCCTCCGCAGCTCGTCAGGGGGCTGCAATTTTTTGATGGTGCTTCTACCGAGAACGATTTGCGCGAATGGCTGGTTCGCGTCACCAACAGTTTTGACGTTGGGCCGCAACTGCAGAACCTGGTTTCGGCTCTGAGTGACAGCGGCTTTCTCGAGAATGAAGTCTATTTTGGAATGCGCGATGCGGCGCATCAGGCTTTCGCCGAGCTGCCGGTAAGGCCGGCGGCATTTGCTGGCGGAGCATATCCTGAGTGTCCGGAAGATTGCCGGCGCTTTCTCGACCAATTCCTCGAAGAGTTGCCTGAACTGCCCGAGGCGGCGGGCAAGATGGTGGGCATCGCGGCGCCACATGTCAGCTACGAGGGTGGCTGGGAGTGCTACCGGGATGCATTTTCGGCCTTGCGCCAGATGGGGCCAGACCGTACCTACGTCATCCTTGCGACCAGTCATTACGGAGAACCGGAGAAATTTGGGGTGACTCGCAAGCCTTATCAGACTCCACTTGGCGATACAACGCCGGCCAACGAGCTGCTGGACGAATTGAAAGCCCTGGCACCGGATGCACTGATTGAAGAAGACTATTGCCATGTGATGGAGCATTCGGCGGAATTTCACGTGCTCTGGTTGCAGCATCTGTTTGGCCCGAATGTGAAAGTGCTGCCGATTCTGGTGGGATCGTGTTTTGCCGACTCTCCCGAAGCAAGCCCTCACCTGAAGGCGCTCTATGAAGGCCTGGCGGCGCTGGCTGAAAAACACGGCGATGCGTTGGGCTGGGTGCTGTCGATTGACATGGCGCACATGGGCCCGCGATATGGCGATGAGGTGGAATTCCAGGAGGGTAATGCCGCCATCGAGCAACTGGATCAACTGAGAGTGAGTGCTCTGGCGGAAGGGGACATTGCCAAATTCTGGGCAAATGTGCGAACAGACGACGACCCCTGGAAGTGGTGTGGCAGTGCACCGCTTTATACATTTTTCCGGGCCCTGCCTGGAGTGAAGGCGGAGATGCTCCGCTATGGTCACTGGAATATAGATGAAGCAAGCGTCGTCTCGTTTGCAGGAATGAGGTTTGTTCGATGACATGCAGTCTCCTCCTTGTGGCTTCGCTCGCATTCGCCGATTCGGCGAAGCTGCTCGATACCGAATCTTTCTTTCAGATGGAAGCAGTGGCGAGCCCGGCAATTGCGCCGGATGGCAAGCTGATTGTCTTCTCGCGCACCTATGTGGACAAGATGAAGGACCAGAACCGGGCCAACCTCTGGCTGGTGGATAGCGCAGGCGGGCGTCTGCGCGAGTTGACCAACGGCAACTGGCGCGATTCGAGCCCGGTCTGGAGTCCGGACGGGAAGCGCGTCGCATTCCTGAGCGACCGCGATGGAACCAACCAACTGCATGTGATGTGGATGGATACGCGCGAGGTGGCGCAGCTGACACGACTGGACCGCGCACCGGCCGACATCACCTGGTCGCCCGATGGGAAGAAGATTGCTTACACGCAGCGTGTTCTCGATGAGGACCCGATTCTGGCTATCAAGCTTCCGAAGAAGCCAGAGGGCGCTGTGTGGGCCAAAGGGGCCACGGTGATTGACCGGCCGAGTTGGGCTAGCGACGGGGTAGGGCCTATAGCCAAGGGCTACATGCATATCTTCGTTGTGGATGCGATTCAGGGTGGCACACCGCGTCAGGTGACCGACGGGAAGTTCAACCATCAGGGGCCGGAATGGAGCCCGGACTCGTCCAAAATTTACTTTTCGGGCATACGCAAGGCCGAGGCCGAATATTTGCGCAATGATAGCGAGATCTACTCGGTGGACCTGAAGAGCGGCGCGATTGCAAGTCTTACGGATCGCAAGGGACCAGACCGCGAGCCCAAAGTTTCGCCTGATGGCAAGTGGATCGCCTACACCGGCTACAACGATCAGAAATTTACGAGCCATCTTTCGGGTATCTATCTGATGGCCACGGACGGAAGCGGGAAGAAAATGTGGGCGGGCAATATGCCAAGTTCGCCGGATGAGATCGTATGGGCACCGGATTCTTCGGGTGTCTATTTTGGAATGAAAGCCCAGGGTAAGGGCAACCTTTACTGGCTGGTACGCAATCAAGGGCCAAAACAGTTGACTGAGGGCGTGCATGTGCTCTCTTCGATCTCTCTTTCCAATGTGGGAACGGCAGCGGCGGTACGGACCAGTTTCCATGCTCCTCCCGAGCTTGTGAGCTTTGACGTAAAGCGACCGGGTGCGATTCAGAGTCTGGTGGATGTGAACCAGGATGTTTTGGACGGCAAGACCCTCGGCAAGGTAGAAGAAATGTGGTTCAACTCCAGTGACGGGTTGAAGGTGCAGGGGTGGCTGATCCAACCGGCGAATTACGAGCCGGGCAAGAAGTATCCGATGGTGCTCTACATTCATGGCGGCCCGTGGAGCGATTACACGGTGGCCTGGAACTGGGCCTGGCAGCATTTTGCGGCCAATGGTTATGCCGTGCTGTACATCAACCCGCGCGGATCGACCGGCTATGGACAAGAATTTGTGAATGGCATCCAGTATTCGTATCCGGGCAAGGATTACGACGATCTGATGGCGGGGGTGGATGCGGCGCTGGCCAAGGGTTATGTGGACCCGCAGAATCTGTTTGTCTGCGGCGGCTCGGGTGGCGGTGTATTGACGGCTTGGATTGTCGGACACACGAACCGATTCCGGGCGGCGGTTTCGATGCGTCCAGTGATCAACTGGTTGAGCTTTGTCGGAACAACCGATGGCATCAGCTGGTACGACCAATTCGAGAAGCTGCCGTGGGAAGACGCTAGTGACCATATCAAGCGGAGCCCGCTCACTTACGTAAAGAACGTGGCGACGCCGACGATGGTGATGACGGGCGAGGCAGACTTGCGAACGCCGATGACACAGAGCGAGGAGTACTACCGGGCATTGAAGGTTTTGAAAAAAGAGACACTGCTGGTGAGGATGCCCGATGAGTTTCATGGGTGGAGACGGCCGACCCATCAACTGGCCCAACAACTTTATCTGATAGCTTGGTTTGAGAAGCATATGAAGAGAGACAAGTAAGCAAGAATGCAGGTTTTGGCACAGACCCAGCAGTGGATTACACTTTTGGTGCCAGCCCAACTGGCCAGCGGCGAAGAAGCATTGCAAGCGCTGATATCGAGTGCGGTGCTGCGAGGCATAGAAGTTGAGCAAACCCTTCGGGACAACTTTGTGAGCGCCGTACGGGAAGTGTTGTGGAATGCAATTGAGCACGGGGGGAAGCTTGACGCAAGCAAGTTGATCCGGATTGATCTGTTGCATTCCAATCGTGCTTTGAGTTGCTTTGTGAAGGACCCTGGGGCGGGATTTCATCTGAGCGACCTGCGGCACTCGGCGATCAACAATCCGGATGAGGATGCTGTGAAGCACGCAATGATCCGGGAGGAACAAGGAATGCGGCCAGGTGGGTACGGGATTTTGCTGGCGACCAATTTTGTAGACGAGTTGATCTACAACGAGCACGGCAACGAAGTCCTGTTGGTGAAGTACATCAAATAAAAAGGCCCAACTTGCGTTGGGCCTTTTTGCATTGGATGGGACGTGTTGGGGCTTACTTCTTTTTGACATTGATGGCCAACCTCTTGATCTTTTGATTTAGGGTGGACAGCGGGATGCGGAGAGTTTCAGCGGCTTCGGTCTGGCTCCAGTTGACGCGCTCGAGGCTGTCCATGATGAGCTTACGCTCGAAGTCGGCGACAATTTCGTAGAGGCTGGCATCGGCTGGAAGCGCCTCTGAATCATCTTTGCGGATGCGCACTCCGCCGGCCTGCAGGAGGTGTTCGGGCAAGAGGCTCGCGTTGACTTCGGGCTCGCTGGCGAGTACCACGGCGCGTTCGACTACGTTTTCGAGTTCGCGCACGTTGCCTGGCCAAGTGTGATCCATGAGGATTTGGAGGGCTTCACTGTCGAAGCGGAGCTCACTATTGCCTGACTGGGCAAGAAGCTTACCGTTTTCGCGTGAGTATGCGGTGGCGAAGTGTTGGATCAGGATCGGAATGTCCTCTTTACGATCGCGGAGAGCTGGGATGGCGAGATTGACCACGTTGAGGCGGTAGTAGAGATCGTCACGGAATTTGCCCTCTTCGACCGATTTGCGGAGGTCGCCGGAAGTGGCAGCAAGAACCCGAATATCAAGGGGGATGACATTGCCAGTTGAAGGAGAGACGAATTCGCGTTCCTGAATGGCGCGCAATAGGGCAGCCTGCATATCAGGGGTAAGTGCGGTGACCTCGTCGAAGAAGAGAGTTCCTCCGTTGGCTAGCTCAAGGTATGGTTTCTTTGAGCCAAAGAGGGCATTCTCAAGCACGTCGGCCGGCATGGAACTGGTGTTGACGGTGATGAAGGCGCGCTCGGCGCGTGCTGAATTGGCGTGGATCGATTTGGCGATCAATTCGCGACCGGTACCGGCTTCACCGCTGATGAGGACGTTGGCTCGACTGGGGGCAACCTGAGCGACCATGTCGAGCAACTTCAACATACGTTCGCTTTTGCCAATGATATTGGCGAAGCTGTAGCGCTGTTTGAGGGCGCGCTTGAGCTCGACGTTTTCGCGCAGGAGACGGCTCTGGGCGATCATGCGCTCGATCTCGATGAGGAGTTTTTCGTTATCCCAGGGCTTGGAGAAGTAATCGTTGGCGCCGGCCTTGAGGGCCTCGACGGCGACGTCGATCGAGCCATAGGCGGTGATAAGGAAGACAGGAGTGGTGGTGTCTTTCTTGCGGATCTCGGCGAGGGTTTCAATGCCGGTGAGGTCTGGCATCATGAGGTCGAGGAGGATGAGATCGTAGCTGCCGCGGGCGAGGGTTTCCAGGCCTTCTACGGCGCGGGTTGCGAGATCAACACGGAAGCCTTCGCCGGTAAGGAGAAACTCGAGGCTTTCGCGGATGTCAGCTTCATCATCAATGACGAGAATGTGGCCCTTGTGGCCTGGAGAAGTGGGTTGGTCTGGTTTAAGCAAATCAGGCATGGACGGGTTTCTTGATCAGAGGGAAGTCGAGGAGGAAGCGGGTGCCCGCCCCTGGAGTGCTGGTGACATCAATACCGCCACCGTGCTCTTGCACGATGCCGTAGGTAACGCTGAGACCGAGGCCTGTGCCTTTTTTGGCACCCTTGGTGGTGAAGAAGGGATCGAAGATACGATCGACGTGTTCGGGCGAAATACCGGCACCAGTGTCGGCTACTTCAACGTGGACGAGGTCTCCATCAGACCAGGTGCGGACGGTGAGAACGCCGCTGCGATTGGGCAGGGATTCCATCGCGTCACGGGCATTGAGGAAGAGATTGAGAAAGATCTGCTGGAGTTTGCCCTGATTGCCTTTGATGGGGCCAAGAGACTCATCGAGATTGAGGGCGACAGTAACGCGAGCAGTCTGCAACTGGTGTTCGATGAGGCTGGCGGTATCGCGGATGACGCGATTGAGGCCAATCTCGGACCAATCGAGAGTAGAGGTGCGCGAAAAGTTGAGAAGCGAGTTGACGATCTCGGAGGCGCGGAAGGTCTGCTTGGCAATCTTGTCCAGCATGGCGGATTTTTGTTCGTCATCGCCAACACGCTTGGCGAGCATCTGGGCGTAGGTGGAGATCACGGCCAGGGGAGTGTTGACTTCGTGGGCGACGCCGGCGGCCAGGAGGCCAATGGAACTGAGCTTGTCGGCCTGGACGAGGCGGCTCTCGAGGTCTGCACGATCGGTGACGTCATCGAAAATGATGAGGCGGCCGATCTGGGTCTGGTCTTTGGAGAAGAGCGGGGCGATGGCAATGTTGACAAGAGTTCTCGCGCCGAACTTCGCTTTGTAGACATGTTGAATGCCTGGTTCCTGCTGGCGCTCGGACAGAGAGAGAACCAGCTCTGCGGGGAGAACCTGTTGGAGGTGCTTGCCGACTGCGACCTGACGAGTGACACCGATGAGCCGTTCGAGCTGTGAATTCCAGCTTTCGACGCGGCCGTCGAGATCGACGGCAAGGATGCCTACGTTGATGGATTCAACAATGTTTTCGCTGAATTCTTTGAGACGTTCGTTCTCTTCGACTTTGCGCTGGAGACTGCGATAGAGACGGGCATTGTCGACAGTGATGCCGACGCTGTTGCTGAGAGTGACGAGGAGTTCGAGATCGTCCGAGGTGAGGAAATCGCCTTTGGTAGTGCGGCTAACGCCGAGGAAGGCGATGGTCTGGCCGCGAACCGTGCAAGGGATGTAGTAGGTGAGATCGAGTTCGCTAATGGTTTGCCGAGCGGACGGAGAGTAGGAGCTGAAGACGTAATCCGGGTTGAGTTTCGTGCGCTCGAAGAAGAGGTAAGGCTTACCGATAGCTTCGGTGAGAAAGCTCAAATCGAGGTAGGAAGGGACAGCGTGGTTGCGTGCGCCGTGGACCAGGGCGAGGTCAAAATGAGCTTCGCGTTCTTCGTCGCTCAGGAAGAAGGCGACGTGCTGGACGTTGAGGGTGTGCAGGAGGCGGGAGGCGACACCGTGGAGGGATTCTTCAAGGTCGTTCTCGCTTGAAAGCTCGCGGGCGAAGTCGAGCAGGGTGCGGCGGTAATCGTAGGATTCGCGATAGAAGACGTAACGATCGAGATTCTCCTGGAGCCAGTTGCGGATGGGCTGGAAGATGAAGGTGGCGATGAGGATGAGCACAACCACCGCGGCTGGGGGGAGTTCCTCAACGCGGCCAAAGCTGAAAAGCAGTCCGTAGAAAACGCCAAGGACAGCGAGGGAGGCCATCGTGTAAACGTAGCCTTGCTGGAAGATGACGTCGACGTCCATGAGCCGGTAGCGGAGGATGGCGTAAGCCCAGGTGATTGGGATGAGCGGCAGGCTTAATACCGCAAATTTCATGATTGCGTTGGGAGTGACGCCGAGTGTGAAAGGGATCACGTAGAGCAGAGTGAATGGAAGGATGCCTAGCACGGCACCGTTACGCAGCCACTTCATCTGCTGACGGAGGATGGAATCATCGACACGGGTATGTTTGTAAGCGAGGACGGCGGCACCGAGGAGGTAGTTGACGCTTAGGAAGGGGAGCCAGATACGGTCGAGATACCAGCGGACTTCCGGCAGGGAGATCTCAAAGCGCATAATGCCCATGGCCGTAAGGATGTAGGTGGCGATGAGTGCAAGAGCAGGAAGATAGACGAGGGCCTGACGGAAGAAGCCCTTGAGGCGGCGGGGAGTATCCGGGAAGGTGAGACAGAAGTGCAGGAACAGGGCTGGCGCAAGGAAGCCGGCGACAACGTTGCCCCAGTAGATTACCTTATCGAACGTGTTGAGCTTACCTGTGTAGTGGAAGCAGGAGTAGATGAAAGAACAAAGACAGAGCAGGAAAAAGTGACGGGCTTTGGGTGCACTCTCTCGACGGAAGTAGACAAAGAGGCCGATGCCAAGATAGGCGAGGCCGACGGCGGTGAGGTAGTAGAGGGTGCGCTCGGGACCGTTCTCTTCGACGCGAACGGTTTTCTTGACTTCGATGTTTTGTTCGTAGAGGTGGTAGTCGACTCGCAGCCAAGCCTTGCCAAAAAGAAGGAGGGGGATGTCGCTGGACTTTTGGACTTTGATATTACCGATGCGGTCGAGGACTTCCCAGCGATGGATGCCGGCGCTTTCGCCTGAAGAACCTTTTTTGACGTCGAGGGCGACGACGTAATTGTGACCGTCGGGCGCAATCCGGTCTACCCACATGATGCCATCAGTGGGGAGGATATACGCGAACTGTTGGCGGAAGTTTATGGCGGCGGCGATGAGTGAAGCTACTGTCAGAACGACAAATAGCGCGCCGATAAACTGCCCCTTGAGCTCTTTCATTTCAGCCCTTCTGCAACTGGGTACAACTATAAACCCTAATACTACGCTTATCGACAGAATACCCGATTTATCAACATTTTGCGCAGCTAGTTTCAGCGCGAAGAGTTCCATTTGTCAACCCTCGTGACAAGGGTATTCGTGGAACGGAGATTGGCTTCGTTTTGTTTGATCATCAACTGGTGCTCGCGATGGGCCAGAGCGCGGCGGGTGGCCCTGAGGAGACGGAGGGTGGGATCGGTAACCAGACGCAGCACTTTGGAGCGAATGCGTTGGTTGAGATCGGCCTCGAGGAGTGCTGAAATTCGTTGAGTTTGCCAGTTGAGATAGGCAAGATTATCGAGATCGGCCTGGTGCTGGATGGTTTTGGGTGGATAGTCCTCTTGCAGGCTTTTCAGGAGCCGGTTGAAGATGCGGGAATCTTCGAGGTCGGAGATCACCTTGACGCTCATTGTTGAGAAACCTCAATTGGGTTTGTTTTGTTGATTGGATTGCGTTCGCCGTAGGCAATGTTGAGGCCGAGGTAGCCGGGGTCTTCCAGTCTGAGTTGGCGGATGCGGAGTTTGGCAAGAGGAAGTGAAGTTGGGATTTGGGCGGAGACTTTGGAATCTTCGAGTTCAGCGAGGACTTCGACGCCGGCGAGGCGGTGGAACTGGAGTTCTTGCAGTTGTTTAAAGGCTTTGGCGGCGCGGCGTTCAAAGAGGGCACCGAGCTTTACGGCTCGTTCCATTTGGGCGAAGCGTTGCTGGTTATCGGGGTCTTCGAGCCAGCGGTCCTGGGCTTCGGTTTCAAAGCGCTGGGCGCGAAGGGCCTGGAAGCTGGCGTAGGCGTATTGGTCGAAGAGGAGTTCTTCGGCGGTGCCTCGGGGGAGGGTTTCCGATTTGAGTTTTGCTCGGATTTCTTCGTATTGCTCCCGCTCTTCGGTGCTGGAAGCGAAGAGTTTTTCGCTGGTGGAGTGGAGGCCGTGACGGACGGAGTTGGTTGAAGATTTCTGTTTGCCGGATTCGGTTTTGGGTCCGGTAGAGTGTTTTGCGTTTGACTGGTTGGCGAGGGTTTGGGCGGCTGAAGCCATTGTGTTTGTCCTTTTAAGTTGCGATTGGCGGGAGTGGGCTCCCGGTGGACATAGTAGCTTTGGGGGTGTTCGGTTTCTGGTGCGATTTCTGGTGAAGTTGTTGATTTGGTTGGGGAAGATTTTTTGAAAATTGTTGTGAAGACTTGTTGGGGGTGGGTGGAGAATGGTAGGTGAGATGGGATGTGTCAATAGTTTTGTGTAAGCCAGTCCTCCTTGGTTAAATGCCCTTGTCAAGAACCATGCCGGATGGGGGCCGTAGCTGCAGGGCGTAGCGTAGCGAAGCCCTGCGGCGGAGG
>JALHNH010000086.1 GCA_022843625.1 Bryobacter sp.
AACACACTTTTTACTGCCGACGCACTGTACGGCAAGGTCTGCGCGATCGATATAACCGACATCACGAACCCGAAACTTCTTGCCTCTATGGACGTGCCGGAGCATCCGGGCCATATCGTCGGGCACAACAATGTGGCGCTGATCCCGGGCGGCTATCAGGGCTTGCTGGAGTGGCATTTCCGCAGTGTCTGAAAGGAAAGATCGTGGACCATTGCAGTGCAGCACCGATGTGATCGAAGTGATCCGTCTCGTGGGAAGCCAAGGCGTGCTGATAGGTGGACGGATCGGTGGGACTGTCCCGCACCCCCAGACTGTCCCGCACCACGGAAGCTCCGCTACTTAGGCATCCTTCCATTCGTACAGAGTCTTACGCAAAACGTTCCACCTCTGGCCATCTGCGAGATGTTCTCGCCTTCTAACATCGGTTCGTCTGCGATTCTTCGAAACTCCAGACCGAATTTCCGTCCCGGTTTTGACATGCTCTTTCCTTCTAGTTGAGAACTGTCCCGATTCTATCTGTCTCAGTTTAGGGGTTCATTCCAGTAGGCGTATAGACCAAGCTGCTGCTCCACTTCGTTGGGGATCATCCTGTGATGGAGGTGTGCAGATCTGGAGAACTTCTCTGCATTCCTCAGAGATGCAGTGAAGAAGAGCCTCTATTATTTTGCGATTTTCGATATCGTCAGGCCAACGGCTTTGGTGGGTTTGGTGCGATCCGATATCGCGAGTTCGATGGCGGCTCGGAGGAGATCTTTTGCCTTCTTGTTCCGGTAATCGGCCGGGGCGGTAATGTCGATATGTCGGATCAAGTTACCAGTGCCCGTCAAGAGCTTGTGCGGGTCTGGCAATAGAGTGCCCTTGTTGAAGCCGAGGTTGAAGTGGTTGGTGTAGATCGGGAGCATGCAGTAGGCGTCGCCGAGGCGGTCGGAAACTGAGAAGACGGCGGTGAGGGCATGGGTTCGATAGAGCAGCTCGTTCGCTTCGGGGTGGAGGTCGAGCACCCATTGCCTCGCGTCGAGGAATAGCTCGATCAATGCCGAGTCCTTGTGCTGCAGGTGCTCCAGGAAATCGGGATGGACGGGGCGGGTGGCGCTCATCTTTTGTATCAGTATCCCCTAGATGTCGTCTTCCTGGCATGACGAGGGCTTGGAGCGGAGGTGATGTTCCAGTTGGATGAATTCTAGAAGTCTGATGTAGAATTCGATATATGGCCTTGAGTATCAAAAATTCTGAAGCCGAAGCGTTGGTGCATCGACTGGCGGCACTGACGGGGGAATCTTACACCGAGGCGGTAAAGAAGGCGGTAGAGGCGCGATTGCTTGGCCTCGAGCAAAAGCGTGACAGGATTGGGCTGGCAGAGCGGTTGCTGGCGATGGGGCGGTCCTATAGGGATGACTGTGTGGCTCGCGGCATAGCGCCGCTGAAAGCAGAAGATCACAATGAGCTTTATGACGAAAATGGGCTGCCGCTTTAGGGTATGTTGTCGCTGGTGATTGACAGTTCCGCTGTGGTGTCGATTCTGTTGGCAGAACCGGAGGCGAGTGGATTTACACGCTGGATGGAAGAGGCAGACAGTATCTTTTTCTCGTCGATGAATTTTGTCGAGTCAGCCATTGTTTTGGAGAGTCGAGACCCGGTACGTGGCGGGCGCAGACTGGATGCATTTCTACAGGAGGCGAAGGTGATTGTTGCGCCGATTGATCTGAGCCAGGCAATGCTCGCCCGGCTTGCGTATCAGGATTTTGGAAAAGGCCGGCACAGGGCGAGTTTGAATTTGGGGGATTGCTTCGCTTATGCGCTGGCCAAGCAGAAGGGGCTCCCGATTCTGGCCAAGGGCGAAGAGTTTGGACGCACCGATTTGAAGCTTTTGCCGGTGAGTGGGTAGAGACAGCAAAGATGAGGTTGGAGTAAGTCGATTGGGTTTTCCAACGTTGGGCGTAGAAGAATGGGGTAAATCAATGCCCTTTTGATGTATTCTGCACCCATGGCTATTTCGAGAAGGACACTGCTTGGGGCACTTGGGGCCGGGATTTGCGCGAGTGCGCAGAGCATCCCGTCACAGGTGGATGTAGTGGTGATTGGGGCGGGATCATCAGGACTGAATGCGGCACACCGATTGCGGCAACTCGGCAAAACCGTTGCTGTGATTGAGGCACGGGGCCGGATCGGAGGACGGGCTTTCACCGATACCTCAACCTTTAAATTCCCTTTCGACCGGGGTTGCGCCTGGCTGCACAAGGCCGACGATAATCCCTATACACCGCTGGCAAAGCAGTGGGGCTATACGCTGGAGGCGCACGACACCAAACTGGAAGGCCTGTACTTTCGCGACCGTGAGGCACCGGCTGAGGTGCGGGAGCTCTCGTCCCGAATCGAAGAGGGCCTTGATGGACGTATTGCGAAGCTGGGCCGGAAACGTGATGTTGCGGCGTCTAACGCGATGCGGAAGAGGTCGCAGGTGGATGAGGCCGTGGCTACCTTTCATGGACCGATGTCGTCGGCGGTGGACCTTGATGAATTGTCGGCCAAGGATTACCTGACGATCGGGACTGACGTTCCGCCGAACTTACTCATCAAAGAAGGATATGGCACGCTGGTGGCGCAGTTTGGCAAAGACATTCCAGTAAGTTTGAATACGCCAGCACGAAAGATTCGCTATGGCGGGCAAGGTGTGCAGGTGGATACAGATCAGGGGACGCTGACGGCGAAGGCTTGCATCATCACCAGTTCAACAGGGGTGCTGGCGGCAGAGAAAATCCGCTTTGATCCGCCCTTGCCGGCGTGGAAGGAAGACGCGATTGCCGGGTTGCCGATGGGGTTGCTTGCGAAGATTCCGTTGCAGTATTCCAAGCCGGAATTCCGCTATAAGGCGTTTGAGGATGTGCTGCGGGAAAACATCGGGAAGCGGGATATCTACTTTCTCTGCTGGCCCTTTCACCTGAATCTGCTAGTGGGCTTTGTAGGCGGGGATTTTGCGTGGGAGCTGTCGGCTGCCGGGGAGGAAGAAGCGGTGGATTTTGGTAAGAACTCCGTGCGCTCGATCTTTGGCTCTGATGCGGACAAGTATTTTGTGAAGGGATCGTTTACGAAGTGGGCGAGTGACCCATGGGCGCTGGGAGCTTATGCGGCTTCGCTGCCAGGGAGTGCGGGGGCGCGGGAGGGATTGCGGCGACCGATGGCGGAGCGGGTGTTTTTTGCGGGTGAGGCTTGTGCGCCACGATGGACACAGACGTGTGGCGGTGCGGCTCTGAGCGGGATTGAGACGGCGGAGTTGGTGGCAAAGATCGTTAAGTGAGACGGGCGGTGGTGGCAAAGGGGGAGCGAGAAGCCGGCTAGAACCAAAGTGTTTTTAGACCGGGAGAGTCGCTATCAGATTCCCGGCTCAGGAACGCCAGAGTCTCGGGATCGAGTGGAGCGTTGAAGTCTTCGAGTGAAGACATCGTAAATGCGCCGCCGGCAAAGCCTAAGTCTCGTTTTGGCTTGTAGCGATCGATTCCGACCAGCATAGCAACGGGAGCCCCGGCTTTGGAGATCACTACGTCCTCGCCGTGGATTGCCCGTTCGAGAAGTTTAGAAAAATTTGGTCTTCGCTTCGTGGATATTGGCCAGCATGTCTTCATAGTATCGAGCCTAGTCCAGACTAGCCAAATGAAGGCTTGATTCCATCGGAAGTTGTTCGAGACGAGGAAGGAGTTGGAGCTTGCGTTCAGACAGGTTCAGCGCTTTTGGGTGCCGAGGGGGAGGTGGCCAGCTTTTCTGGCAAGTTCGAGCATGAGGCAATCGGAGAAGCCGAGGGTTGGTTTTGCTCTGAACTGGACGAGCGCTGCAGCAATGGTTTGGCGCTGATCGTCGCGCGTGATCAGACGGACCAGAACGTTAGTATCAACGGCTCGCATATCGTTTGCGGACGTAGTCGCGGATTCCGGATTTCAGGTCACTCAATGTTTTTGGCTTGGGAGTTTTTGATCCGAATAGAGCTTTGTGAATGGCTTCGGAATCTACCGTCCCAGCCCGTCGAACAATGATTCGGTCTCCGTCCTACTCCCATTCGAGCACTGACCCTGGACCGATTCCCAGTTTCTTGCGGATATCCGCTGGAATAGAAATTTGCCCTTGCGCGGTGAGTCTGGATTGAGCAACAGCCATGGCTTACAGTACCAAGGTAATACGCCATCGGGAGCTCTCACAAGGTGGCCGCACTCGCCTGCTAGACTTTCACCTTGTCGTAGTCAAAGCGGTCGTTCACGAGATGGAACTTTGGCTCATTGTCTTTTTGCAGGTAATACGTCTTGAGTGGGGTGCGTGTAAGTTGATTCAGCTTGCGGGGCACCGGCGTTCCGTTGACCCACTCGTAGATCTCGACGTCCCAAGGGTTGAACGAGGCGAGTAGCCCACGCTCCTTCGCGATCCGGAAGAGGTTCACATTGCCTGGTTCATGCCCGCCCAGATACATGCCAATCATGTCCAGAGTCAAACGATCCTTACCAAACATCAAGAGGTTCGTCAGGACATCGTTGCCAATTCCGAAGCCGTCGCCGTCGCGTCCATAAATGCCTTCGATGATATTCAAACCAGGGTTTAACGTCTGATAGTTATCGCAAGTCTTGTGTGCCCAGATCTCCTGATTCATGGGGCTCAAATCCGCCTTGCTGTCATATCGCGCGTAGCCCAAACGGCGGTGGTTGTCGAAATAGCGGTTCACGCGCGACTCTACTTCGGTGTGAATGTCCTGCTTCATGAAGGCCGGCACTCCAGTGACCATCTTCCAACCCGGGCAGAAGCGGACAAATGGCTTTACCACCAATCCCTGCAGGTTTTTGGTGGATAGAGTCATGCACATTCCGTGCGACTTCCACTTGGCGATGTTCAGCAACCAGGTGTCCGGCTCATTGACCGGAGCAAAGTGCGGAATCCGCTTGTAGACAACAGGGTCATGAACCTTGGTCCAGGTCATTTCATAACTGTCGCGGAAATTGCGCTCGCGCCGGTCTGGCTCGTTCATCTCTACGCCATGCCGCTCGTTGATATCGATCAGGCCGCGATAGTTCCAAGTATGAAACCCATTGGCTTCGAGGAACGACATCTTCTTGACGCCTAGCTCTTTTAAGCCCATCACGATGCCTTCGTAGAACTGTGCATCCGTCCCGGTGCCCCAGTTTTCCACATCCGGACGTTTGTTACGAACACTCGTGAAATTCGGTTTGAGAATGATGCGATGACCGACCGGAATCCCCGCCTGATCCACCGGCAGCAACACCTCGCGGGCAAAGCTCAAGCCTTCTCTCAACTTGGCTGGTGCATCGGTCTTGGAAGGCACCGCAGTCCGCTTGATAAACACAGCTTTTGGATGCGCCTCGACAAAAGGATGAACGGCGAATTGGGCTTTCGGGATGCGAGCGCCCTGCATATGGATCGGGGCGAATGCGGCTGCACCCATTGCGAGAATCTGACGGCGGTTGATATCCATGGTAGTTCCCTAATTTGAGAATCGCACAACAGCCACTCGCTCAAGAGATGGCAAAAATACCTCGGTCGAAGGGCCCCGGCGAACCGGCTTGAGCGTTACAGGTGCTTTCTCCGGGCTCAACAACACAGCCTTCGAGAAATGGCCCTGAATATGAGCCTGAATCTCTTCGCGAGCAGGCGAACCGTAATTGACAACATGCAACAGGGCTTCCCCGGGCCGCTCCCCTTCGGTCGCCAGCAGGATCGCCGATAGCGCGTTCCATAAACGTGCCGCCCTCTTGCGGTGGGTAATCAAATCGATCACGTCCATGGCAAACTCACTTGGGTCTGAAACCGGCCGGCGGTAGGCGACTAGAGTCCCTTTACCCAAGCGAAAAAATATCCGGTCGCTGTCTTCGCGAATGACGGTTGCGTCGGGCAACTCTTTTTGATCCGTCACCACAATGCCACCTTCTTTGGCAACGGTAAGACAGGCATCAGGAATCCTTTTGAGACCGGCGAGGACCAGCGTCAATGGCTTGGCACCTGGCGGCATTGATGAGCAAAGCAGGGGGCTGGCCCCTCGGCGGTGCAGAAGATTGGCGATCTCCCGGGTTGCACTACCAGGTTCCACCATCGCCATAATTTGAGGCAGCGCCGGGCGGCCAAAGAGTTTGTCATTCTGCGTTAGCCAGGCCGCTGTGCGCGCCAGGGACTTCCATGCGTCTGCCGCATTTGCGTTACCGGAAATCAATGCTTCCCGGTAACGGGCTGGTAGATCCAGGACAAAATTACCGCCTCCGATGCGTGCCTCGATCAAAGCCAGTTCAGTTGTGGCAAATGGGGTTTCTGCATCGGGGCGCACGCCAGCCTTTTTATTTGCTTCATAGGCAAGCAGAACGGGAATGTTTGGGTTGAGTGCCCGGTGATAAGCCACGAGGTAGCCGTTGGCGTCGACCCAAGGTTCACTGCTCGCACTAGCAACTTCTATATCGCGATCGCGTCGTGAAGGCCCACGCCGGATTCCTGGCCACAGGCCATCGGTCACTACAGGCCCAAGGGCCGCACTCGGAATCACCTTGAGCCCGGCCTTTTCAAAGTCTGGAACTGAGGCCTCTGAAACCACGATATCCGGCCGAAGCATCTGAAGGAGCGGCAAGTGCCCTGCAACTCCACCTTTCCAGCGAAGCACCAATTGAGCCATCACTTTATTCTATGGCTTGCAATTCATACCCCTTAACGTGTTGAAATATTATTGACATTTGAAACTAAAGAATCCAGCAAAGGACGAAGCCGACATTTCGGGGTGGGAATACATTTCGAAACCAGACTTCTGGGACGAATACCAAAGTTCCGACGGTCAAACCCGACCGCATTGGCACCAGTTTCGTGACTCACTGGAATCGATGGGACGCAGTGAGTTTGACCGCCGCTGGCAGACTGCCCAGCAGATCATCCGCACCAACGCCATTACTTACAACGTCTATGGCGATTCCCGCGGTGCAGAACGACTTTGGCCCCTTGATCCGATTCCGCTGATTCTTCCTGAAGATGAGTGGTCCTACCTTGAAAAAGCGATTGCCCAGCGTGCCACGCTGCTCAACCTGATCCTCAACGATTGCTACGGCCCGCAAAATCTTCTCAAGCAACACCGCCTCCCGCCTGAGCTCCTGTTTGCGAATCCGAATTTTCTCCGCGCCTGCCACGGCATTCCTGTGCCGTCCGATATGCGCCTTCCCTTTTACGGCGTAGACCTCGCCCGTTCCCGGAATGGCCAGTGGTGGGTTATTGCAGATCGCACACAAGTCCCTTCTGGTGCGGGTTACGCACTTGAGAATCGCGTGGTCTCTGCCCGAACACTGCCCAGCTTTTTCAACCAGCACTGCATCCGGCCTCTCAATCATTTTTTTGCCACTCGCCGCAACGGCCTGCTGAGTCTTGCCCCCGGAAATCGCCGTATGGTCATGCTCACACCAGGGCCCTATAACGAAACCTATTTTGAACACTCGTTCCTGGCCAAGACCTACGCTGTTCCACTGGTCGAAGGGCCAGACCTTACTGTTCGCGACCAGCGCGTCTTTCTCAAAACTCTCGAAGGTCTCGAACCTGTCGACCTCATCCTCCGCCGCCAGGATGACAACTTCTGCGACCCGCTCGAACTCCGTGGAGACTCCCTCCTCGGTATCCCCGGCCTCCTCGGTGCCGTACGTGCCGGCAATGTTGTCGTTGCCAACGCTCTTGGAAGCGGTTTGATCGAAACCCCCGCGCACAAAGCTTTCCTTCCCGGCCTCTGCCGTCACCTGCTCGGAGAAGATCTTCTGCTTCCTTCCGTTGCCACCTGGTGGTGCGGCCAAACAGCCGAACGGAACTTTGTCCTTGAAAACCTACACAGGCTGATTCTCAAGCCTGCGTTCCCCAGCTTCGGCTTAACCCCCGTCTTCGGTGCCGACCTTGATTCCAAGGCTCTCGACGAACTTCGCAACAAGATCAAGAGCCGAGCCGCCAACTACATCGCGCAGGAGATGGTGTCCCTCTCCACCTCACCCGTATGGACCGAAGATGGCCTCTCCACACGCCACATCATGATGCGAGCCTTCGCCTCCTGGGACGGTCAGGGTTACTCGGTCATGCCCGGTGGACTCACCCGCGTCTCCCAGTCCCCAACCTCCCTAATCGTTACCATGCAACATGGCGGGGTTAGCAAAGATACCTGGATCCTGGGCCGTCCTGAACAATCCCAACATGGCCGGCTCAGGGTTGCTGAAGAGGACAGCGAACCTTTGCTTTCAAGCGACCTGCCCAGCCGGGTGGCCGATAATCTGTTCTGGCTTGGCCGCTACACTGAACGTGTCGAATCCATGATTCGAACATTCCGTACCGTGCTTCCGGTTCTCGCCGGTGAAGACGACAGCCTGCAAGACATTTCGCTCGAAGCGGTGCTCAAGGTACTGGTGGGATACACATACCTTCCGAAAACAGTTCTCACCGCTACCATCGGCGAACAAATCCACCAACTCGAAACCATGCTCACCAGCATGATCCACGACCCCGCCGGAATCTCAAGCCTCGGCTTCAACCTGAAACAGATGCGCCACGCGGCGTGGCCACTCAAGGAACGCCTCTCCGGAGACACGTGGCGCGTTCTCCAGCAGATCGAAATGGATGCTTCCCAATCGGCTATACCTTACTTAAGCAAGCGCCCCGCAGCCCTCCAGCTTCATTTAGATCAAACCATTACTTCTCTGTCGGCATTTGCCGGGTTGCTCTCCGACAGTACAACCCGCGGCCATGGCTGGCGCTTCCTCGAGATCGGCCGCCGACTGGAACGAGGCCTCCAAATCATGGACTTGCTCCGCCACGGCATGGGCTCCAAACTGGATAACCTCGATCTGGTTCTCCAAATCGCCGACAGTTCGATCACCTATCGCTCCCGTTACCTGACCAACCTCCGCCCCAAATACGTGCTCGATCTGTTGCTCTTCGACGAGACCAACCCGCGCTCCGTCGCATTCCAGCTGGCGTCTCTAGCCGAACTCACAGAGAAACTGCCTGTCAAGGACGCTCACAAAGCCTGGAGCCTTGAGAAGCGCCTAGCCCTGAAACCCTTGACCATGGTGCGACTTTCCAGCTCTGACGAACTTGTTTACCCCAATGCTCTCGAAAAGTTCCTGACGATCCTGCGTAGCGATCTCTTCGATCTTTCAGAAGCCCTTACGGGCCGCTATCTCAGCCATGTTATGCCTTCCAGACTTACGACATGATCTACCGCGCCACCCACACTACTCGCTATACCTACGAAGGCCCGGTCTCTCACTGCCTGAGCGAAGCGAGACTCACCCCACGCATCCTTCCCAACCAGCGCCTTATTGACTGGAATCTGGCTGTCAGCCCACGTCCCACAAGCATTATTTCCCGCAAAGACTACTTTGGTAACGATGTCAGTTCCTTCGCCGTCCTGGAGCCGCATGATCGTTTTACGATTACTGCGACGAGCCTCATCGAAGTGCTGCCGAACGCGGGCTCCCTCCAGTATTCCCCTGCTTGGGAAGAAGCTCGCGACGCAATAGCCGATCTCGTCGAAGAGAACGAGTTTATCTGGGAGTCCCCATTTGTTCCCTGGCTCGAGACAATTGAAGATTACGCCCGCGCCGTCTTCAGACCCGGCCGTCCGCTGATCGAAGCGGCTACCGCATTGATGCAGAAGATCCACACCGACTTCAAATATAAGCCTGATTCAACTTCGATCGAAACCCCGCTCGCCGAAGTCATGGAAAGTCGCAAAGGCGTCTGTCAGGATTTCTCCCACATCATGATCGGCGCTCTGCGAGCGCACGGTCTGGCGGCGCGCTACGTAAGCGGGTATCTTCGCGGAGACGCGGAACTCCAGGGGGCGCAAGCCTCACATGCCTGGGTTTCTGTTTTTGTGCCGAGTCTCGGATGGATTGATTTCGATCCGACCAACAACATCATCCCCTCCACAGGCCACCTCACCATCGCCTGGGGCCGGGACTTCGGCGACGTAACGCCCGTCAAAGGCATTACAGTCGGAGGCGGTGAGCACACCCTAGAAGTCGACGTGCGAGTTGCACCTAGCCAAGAACACTAGTTGCACACAGGCGATTTAAACATAATTTTCATATTTTTTGTGTAGACAGATCTAAACCTGAGTTTGGTGCCGTAAGCACTGGTAGATTCACTACAATGAAAAATCTATTTACCCTTGCTGCAATGCTCGGCCTGACTTTGATGTCCGCCAGCGCCCAGACTTCTCGAGTTCGTGTCGTTCACGCTAGCGCAGACGCACCTGCCGTGGACATTCTTGTTGATGGAAATGTCGCGTTCCAGGGACTGAAGTTCCGCGACTATACCAACTACACTCCGGTGCCGTCCGGAATGAGAATGCTTGCAATTAACGTTGCCGGAACGACCACAACCGCTCTGCGTCTGCCCTTCACCCTCGCAAATGGCGTGGATTATACTTTCTACGCATTCGGCAAACTGGGAAACTTTACGCTTACCATTATCGGTACTGGTGATGATCTCGAGGCTCCTGCAATGAACTCCACCAAAGTGCGCGTTGTGCACGGCGCATCGACAGCCCCGGCTGTCGACATCTTCGTAACTGCCCCGTTTGCAGCTTTGCCGAATATGCCCTTGCTCGCCAACGTTCCTTTCACTGCCGCCTCTCATTACCTGACAGTGCCTGCCGGCGATTACCAGGCCCGTGTTGCAGTAGCAGGAACGAAGACTGTGGCTATTGACTCTCGCCGTGTTCGCCTCACTGGTGGTACCGTGCGTACAATCGTTGCTTTGGATGGGCCAGACGGTGGCCCGTTTGAGCTGCTCGTACTCAACGACGTGAATTAGTTTCCACTTCAAACTCAAAGAAGCCTTCGTTTTTTTCGAAGCCTACTTTAGTTCCGTTAACAGAGAAGTAAACTTTACCCAAACGCCGCTGCTGGATCAATGATCCTGCGGCGGCTTTTGGTTCGAGGAGCTCAGATTTTGATTGGGTGCGATTGCCTTCGGGACCATTGCAGGAATGTGTTCCTCTGGCTTCTGAGTTCCAACATACGGTGCCGCGCGCATTTACAATCTTGAGATCAGACGCTGAATCGAAGGCCACGCCCCATTGCAGGTGAGCTGGCACACGCACTTTGTAACGGCCTTGCCCCAATGGTTCGACACTTCCCTGTTCTGGCGTACAAAGTGTTCGATTCGGCAAACAGGCGTTGTCTGAAAACTGAATCGAAGACGAGACACTTACAGCTTCTGAGATGAAATTCCAAGTGAGGATATCGTGATTCTGAAAGCCTTCCCCAGTGGCAGCGGTGAAGCCCACAAAGCCTCTACCGCCTTTTCCCACCACACTCTCCACATCTACAGCCGACTCCAGGACAAGCTTGCCGTCGACAAAGACACTAAGTTGAGGCCGCTGATACACAATCTTTGCTTCGTGCGCTTTTTGATCTTTGAGGTTTACTCCGGGTGTGGCATTGATCGCAAGACGTCTTGGTAACCAGTAGCCATCGCCATTGGTAAAGATCCCAATCGAATTTCCCGAGAGGTCTTCTTCTTCCTCGTTTTTGAAGGTATCGAAGAAGATTGCCAGGCTACGTGGAATGGCTTTCTTTTTAGGGTTGTTAGAGCCTCGCCCCAATGAAAAGCCGCCAGCGGCTCCCCGGCCTGCAATCGCATTGGGCCCTTCGGTTTGCAGGACAAAGGCAAAGCCATCCGCTCCGCCGTAGATATTGTCCGCAGGCTCTGTTAACTGAAAGCGGAACGTGGTCTCAAAGCCATTGCTCAGGGGCTGGGCTTCTCTTGCCCAGGCAGCCCCCGTATTGTATTTTTTGGGGCCAGTTAGCCTGAGCACATCGCCGGCAAATTGGGCATCCTTGACCAATTTCATAATGTTTCGGTCCAGCGAAATGGCCAAGACTAAACTGAGCAAAATACTCTGCATTACTCCACGGTAACTTTAACGATCTCCAGGCGGCGCCTGGGGGTCTCTCCGTCAACCTCTTCTTTCTCGAAGGCTTCTAGAACTTCAAGTCCTTCGATGACCTGGGCAAAGGCTGAGTATTGGCCATCGAGATGAGGCGAAGGAGCAAGGACGAAGAAGAAAGAGGTAGTGGCAGAATCGGGATGCTCGGTGCGTGCCATCGAGAGGATACCCCGGACATGCTTGACGTCTTTGCTGAATTCGCCTTTGACGGAATGAACCCATCGGTCGGCGATATGGGATTGCGAACCCTGGCGGTAGCCTTCGCTGCCGCCCTGCACGACAAAGCCTTTGGCGATACGGTGGAAGCCTTGCCCTGCGTACCAATTGGTCTCTGAGAGCTTCAGGAAATTTCTGGCATTTTCCAGGGCCCACTCGGGGTGAGTCTCCACTCGCAACGTACCAAGGGTCGTCTCGATCCGTACTATCTTCTTCAGGCCTTCGGGTCCGATGCCGAGGTAGGGCTCGGTTTTCTTCTTGTCGATTGAGGTCTTCAGAATTTTAAGAGGCTTTTCGGCCAAGCCATCGGCTGAAGCGGGAATTTGCGAGATCTTCTCCAGGACCTCGAAGCCTTCCGTGACGCGGCCGAAAGCAGAGTATTTGCCGTCGAGAGCTGGTTGAGCAGCAAGGCAGATAAAGAACTGTGCGCCCTCGCTATCGGGCAGGTTGGGAATGCTGACGCTTGAGACCACCCCGCGCTCATGTTTGAGGTCATTGAACTCACTCTTCTGCAAGCGAAGTCCGCCGGTACCAAAGAGGTTTTTAGGTGTTTTAGGGTCTTTGAGGAGAGGGTCTCCTCCCTGAACCAGCGCGTTGGCATAGACACGGTGGAAGCCACTGCCTTCGTAGTAGCCCTTCTTCACCAGATCCAGGAAGAAAGCCGCGTGTTTTGGGGCTTTGTCAGGAGCGAGTTCGATTCTGAAGCTGCCTGCTTCAGTCTGGAAGACGACTTCGATGTCCTGAGCGAGAGCCATCATCAATGCGATTGTGAACATAGCTGATCCCAACATGATAAACTCCGTTGGTCCCTAGAACTATGCGTATTTTCTTCATCCTCACCACACTCGCGTGCAGCTTTGCCGCTGAGAACAAGAAACCCCAATTGCCAGCGCCGTTTGCTACGCCCTCGGCTGCGAATCCGCCTAAAGTTGTGCCGCAGCCGGATGGGCGCCAACTCACCGTGCCTGCCGGATTTACGGTGACCGAATTTGCCTCCGGATTTACCAAGCCTCGCATCATGCTGCAACTACCCGGTGGTACCGTGCTTGTCACCGACAGTATCGTCAATGGCAGCGTCATCGCACTGACCGACAATGGCAAAACCCGCAAGCCGCTGATCACCGGGCTGGCCCGGCCCTTTGGCATGGCTTTCCATGATGGATATCTATATGTATCTGAGCATGAGGCGATCAAACGCTTCAAGGTGGACGAGAAGGCGCTTACGGCTGGTGCTGGAGAATCAATCGTTTCTCTCAAGGGCTATACCAAGGGCCACTGGACGCGCTCGATTGCAATCGATGCCAAGGCCGGCAAGCTTTATGTTTCAGTGGGATCTGGTTCGAATGTCGACACCGGTGACCCAGACAATCGTGCGGCGATCAACGTTTACAACATGGATGGGTCGAGCCCGGAAATTCTTGCCACGGGGCTGCGAAACCCTGTATCGATCAAACTCAACCCGGCCAGCAAGCAGCTTTGGACGACCGTACAGGAGCGCGATGGGCTTGGCGATGATCTTGTGCCCGACTTCTTTACCTCTGTTAAGAAGGATGCCTTCTATGGTTGGCCGTATGCCTATATCGGTCCGAACGAAGAACCGCGCCACAAGGGTGAGGCACCTGAAAAAGTCGCCAAAACAGTTGTGCCGGATGTTGTTCTGCCAGCACACGTTGCCGCGATGGACTTCACCTTCTACACCGGCAAACTGTTCCCAGCCAAGTATAAAAACGGAGCCTTTATTGCGTTGCGCGGATCGGGAAACCGTTCCAGGCGCGTTGGTTATTCAGTTGTCTTCATTCCATTCAAGGGCGGAAAGCCTGCCGGTGCGCCTGAGGAGTTTCTTGGCGGCTGGATGATGGATGCCGGACAAAAAGAAGTTTGGGGACGGCCTGTTGGAGTTACCCAAATGAACGACGGCAGTCTGCTGGTGTCTGAAGACGGCAACAACAAGATTTGGCATATCTCCTACAAAAAGTGATATAAACTATAGTTAACTCGAAAGAGCTACCTATGGTTCAGCGCTCCAAGGGCAAATCACTCGCAGAAGTACATTCATCGGTCGGCGTCAAACACATGGGGTTTTGGCGCCGACTGCTTGCGTTTTCGGGCCCCGCATATCTGGTGAGTGTTGGCTATATGGACCCCGGAAACTGGGCCACGGACCTTGAGGGTGGGGCACGATTTGGTTACCAATTGCTTTGGGTGCTGATCATGTCAAACCTGATGGCCGTTTTGCTGCAGACCCTAAGCGCGCGTCTTGGTTTGATTCGGGGGCGCGATCTGGCACAGGCCTGCAGGGAATCTTATCCACCGGTAGTGAACTATTCGTTGTGGATTCTGTGTGAGCTGGCGATTGCGGCATGCGATCTGGCAGAGATTCTGGGGGCTGCGATTGCGCTCAACTTACTCTTCAAGATGCCGCTACTTTATGGGGTCTTGATCACGAGCCTGGACGCGCTGGTGATTCTGTGGCTTACTCGCTACGGAATTCGGTTTATTGAAGCTCTTGTCCTGGTGCTGATCACAACCATTGGGGTCTGTTTTGCAATTGAGATGTATTGGGCAAAACCTGATCTTGCAGAAATGGCTACGGGGCTGATCCCCAAGCTTACGAGCGAGAGTCTGTATGTGGCAATCGGCATTCTTGGGGCGACAGTGATGCCGCACAACCTGTACCTGCACTCAGCGCTGGTGCAGACCAGGCGTATTGGGACGTCGGTAGAAGAGAAGCGGACGGCCTGCCGGTTCAACTTTCTCGATAGTGCCATCGCGCTCAACCTTGCGCTGTTTGTAAATGCAGGGATTCTGATACTGGCGGCAAGTACATTTTTCAAGTTGGGCAAAGAGGTTCGGGAGATTCAACAGGCACATCTCTTGCTGGCGCCACTGCTAGGTACCACGATGGCCAGCGTTTTGTTTGCCGTTGCGCTTTTGGCGAGTGGGCAGTCTTCGACGATTACGGGCACGATGGCTGGCCAGATCGTGATGGAAGGCTTTGTGAATCTGCGGATGCAGCCGTGGCTGAGGCGTCTGCTCACGCGGTTGCTGGCAATCATTCCGGCGATCCTGACGATCCTGATTGCGGGGGAAGAAGCGACTTACCGATTGCTCATTTTGAGCCAGGTTGTACTGAGTCTGCAATTGCCGTTTGCCATCATTCCTTTGATCCATTTCACCTCAGACAAGACGAAGATGGGCGAGTTTGCCAATGCTGTGTGGGTGAAAGTACTGGCCTGGCTGACGGCTGCGATCATTGTTGGGCTCAATTTGAGACTGGCCTGGCAAACCTTGAGCCCACTCGGGCTCTGGGCGATAGCGCTGATTGCACCGATTTTGGGACTGCTACTTTGGGTTACGGCTCAACCGTGGCTGCCTAAACCAATAGCTGTGCCCCAGGTGGATACCATGCCTTTACCGGAAATTCAGGCGATTGCACCACCCAGCTACAAGGTAATTCTGCTTCCACTGGACCACTCGGATCGTGATGCAACAGCACTGGCACATGCCGGGGCGCTGGCGCGGCAGCATGGAGCAAAACTGCTACTGCTGCATGCCGAAGAAGGAGTGACCAGCCAGGTATATGGTGAATTGAGCGAAACAGCAGAGGTGGAAGAGGGCACGCTTTATTTGACCCGTATCGTCGCCAAACTGGCTGAACAGGGGATTGAGGCGGAAATCAAGATTGTGCACAAGGAGAGCCCGCGTCAAGCCATCGTAGAGGCAGCCAGGATCTTCAAGCCCGACCTGATCATTATGGGCGCTCATGGCCATTCTGGAATCAAAGATCTGATCTTTGGTTCGACGATCAATGCGGTGCGGCACGAAGTAGCCGCGCCCGTATTAATAGTCCGTTAGTACCAGTACAAACCATCAGCTTAAGTAGTAAGTAACATACCAATATTCAATCCCCTGCCATGTTAATTTTGGTAGTCAACATGGTAATTTCGGCAACGAAGTACAAGCAGGCGGAGGGGTTTTATTTTGGATTTCTCATATAAGTTGTTAGTTTCAGGGCTACTTTTAGTTGCTCCAGGACTTTTTGCAAATTCTGTCGGGTTTGGGACACCAGTCTGCCTGGAAGCAACGTTGCAACATTATTTGGACAACTTTGGAACGAGTAATTCAGGCGGATCGTGTCAAATCGGGCAACTTGTATTCAACAAATTCGACTTTGCATCGTTTGGTCTTTTAAGTCCAGGCGTTACGGATCCAAGTTTTACCAATGGCATTACTGCAAGCGACATCATGGTCAGGCCAGATGCAACTCGGAGTGCCTTTGACTTTTTCCCAATCCTGACGAAACCAGATCTATTCAACAGGACTGTCGATCCGGGCAAGTTGGAGCGATACGCTTTTTTCTATCGTGCCGATCCTCCACCGATCATCGCTGGCGACGAGCTCTTCCTGGATCCGCCTTCAGGTCCCGTCTATGGCACCAAGTTTATCTGCGCCGATCAGGACTTTGCCGCCGCTCCCGGTGGGCAATCGAACTTCACCTATATTAAATCACTTTCACGCGCCAGCTACAGCGGAAGCACTTTCCCGTGTATTGGGCCGAGATCCGGTGATTCTTACATAATCAAAACAGACGGAGACGCATCGACTGCCATACCCACGCAAGCCTCAGTTATTTTTGACACCCCGGCATCTGTAATCAATGTAATCATCTTGCTGGACTATGAACCTGGCACGATTTCCGGGTTTGAGGGCGTTGTTACTCCGGTGATCTTGACAGGCGTGCCAGAACCAGCCAACGTTTTTCTAATGGGATCTGCGTTGATCGGACTTGGAGCACTCCTCCGCCGCCGGCGAAGCTAACCGAAGCCACGAGATGCTACATTCTTAGAGAAGACGCGGACATGATCCGCGTTTTTTCTCAAGGGAGCAAGACTCGCAGGTGCCGGAATTTTCAAGTCAAAAATTGAATTCGCACCCTCGTGTTTTTGCGCTGCTTGTGATATCGCTGGCTGGATTGGGCCAGCCGATTGCCTCTGCTTCTGAATCGGGCGATTTCGTCTTCAGAACGTACACTCAAAAAGCTTACCTGGCATCACCGCAAAATTGGGCAGCACTAGAAGATGCTCGTGGGGTAATGTACTTTGGCAACACCGATGGGTTACTGGAATTCGATGGTATTACGTGGCGAAGAATTCCATTGCCAAATGCCAAAGCCGTTCGGTCGCTCGCGCTTACCGCAAGTGGTGTCGTGTATGTGGGCGGCCAGAATGAAGCGGGATATCTGGCGCAAGACGCCTCAGGGGCTACCCGCTATGTGTCGATCCTCGAAAGGATGGACCCCAAAGAGCGCAAGTTCGGAGATGTCTGGAGTATCGTCGCGACGGCCAATGGGGTCTTCTTCAGCACGACGGAGCGGCTCATTTTGTACAACCCTAGCAATGGGGTAAGGATTTGGAAGGCCAAGGGAAGACTCCGGCGCGCGTTTCTGATTGAGAATGTGCTGCATGTTCAGGTGTCGGGAGTGGGGCTCCATCGTCTCGAGGGTGAGGATCTGAAGCTGGCACCGGGCGGCGAAGTTTTTCTGAAGCTCGACCCACGCGGAGCCTTTCAAACCAATCAGGGTCTAACCATTGCCAGCAGCAAAGAGTTCTTTCTCAAAACAGACAAGGGCTTTGAAGCTCAAGCGCTGCCAGTAGCCAGGAAAGCTCAGGAAGTATCTATCTATTCTGTTGCACAGATTGCGCCGAATCTGATCGCGTTTGGAAGCACTCGCGGGGGATTGATTCTTTCGGATTCAGCCGGGAACGAATTACGCCAGTACAACTCCAAGAGCGGCTTGCCCAGTGATTATGTTGCCGGTCTTACGGTCGACCGGCAAGGCGGTGTTTGGCTTGCCACTTTCAATGGCCTCATCCGGTTTGTTCCGCGACTTACCTATTTCGGTGAATCTAGCGGACTGAGGGGAGCGCTGCTGAGTCTTGCACGCTGGCAAAATTCTCTGTATGCGGGAACCACCAGCGGACTTTTTCGCCTCAAGTCCATACAGGATAAACAAGCTCCGACTTTTGAACCAGTAAATGGAATCGAAGATGCGGTGTGGTCTTTGAGTGCGAGGGAGAAGTCGCTCTGGCTCGGGTCGGCGCGAGGACTGTTTGAATATGACGGGAAGAGGCTGGAGAACCGGAGTGCTGCTCCAGAGGTTGTTTATGATGTGTCGTTTGCCCG
>JALHNH010000087.1 GCA_022843625.1 Bryobacter sp.
GCGCCTGGCGAGCGACGGACGATTGATGTCTGACAAGTGCCGGCGATCAGACATCTTACAGACAAACCCCGTCCGGATATTTTTGGCTGTTAGGTGGTTGACAACCGCATCTAGAGCGGCTCCTCTGGAGAGATTATGTTTCGCAAAATCATCGATATCCATTAACTCGTTGATCACGGTAAGTATCGCGTCCGGCGGGAAGGCTGTAGAAGCACAACCCAGGTTGTTCAGTTCTTTGAGCCTCTCGCCAGCCCACCAGCGGCGCGTCGTGCCGTCGTGAACAAAAGGCAGGTCGCACCGGCTGAAAAACCGGGTAATATTTGAACTCGAACGGTAGGGGAAGTGCTCGTGATCTCCCACAACCAGCTCTCCCAGTTGCTCAAGGGTATAGTCTCGAAGCTTCATCGGCACTCGACTTCGAGGTCGAGAATCGGGCCTCCCTGGTAGCCGGCGCCGTGCATCAGCCTCAAAAGGGCCGTTCTGCAGTTGGGCCATGGCTATGGTTGGGACCAACAAGGCCTCCCTCTTCGTCTCCTGCAACAGTTGCGAATCTCACTCAACTGTGCTAAGATTTTTCTCAAAAAAGAGAAAGAAATTATCATGCCCTTTAAAAAAACTGACTGGAAATTGTTCTGCGAGCGTCTGCTCAAGGCGCGAATCGCCTACGATAACCTCATGAAGCTAGAGAAAAAGAACCGCAAGGGAGCGGAGCTTGACGATGCCATCAACAACTGCTGGATGTTCGGAGAGTTTGCCCTGAACGCCGCCCTCGAGATGAACAAGATGACCGTGCCCCAGGACCATACTCAACACGTGGGAGCGAAGACGCTGTTTCAAGCGGGAAAGCTGAAGCGTGACTATTCCAAGGCGTTCGAAGAGCTCGGTCTCTACCGTAAGAAAGCTACCTATGGGAGCTATGTAAAGCAAAGATCGACCCACTACAGCACCGCCGAGTTGCTTAAGTGTTTGGAAGAAATGGAATCCCTGCACGGTGAGGTTGAAGCGCTGTTGGAGAAGGAGAAGAAGCTCTGATGTCATCTTTCAGTAGCCAGCTACTACCTTTCAACAGCCAGCAGGTAATGGAGGCTTTGCTGGCCTTTGGCTACGAAGGCGCCCATCGGGAAGCGTTGGTTCAACGGGCTGGTGTGAGTACGGCTACCTTCTACCGGGCCCTCAACCCTCTCCTGAAACTGGGATTGGTGGAGGAGAGGTCATCCAGCACCTATGTCCTGCCACTGGAGCATCCCCACAACTTCGCGTTCAAGCTATGGCACGATCAGCAGAGTCTGCTGAAGTTGTCCGCTGGACTCCGGGACGAAGTCTATCGCCTGCTACGCGAGCTTCAAAAGCAACTGGCTGAGAATCTCCTGGCGGTATGGCTTCACGGCTCGGCCACCCAGAACAAGCTGAGCCCCGACAGCGATGTGGATTTCTTGGTGGTCTTGCGCAAGGACCAAACGGTCGAGATTTCGGGTCCACGGCCGGTGCAGATCACGTCCTTGGCGGAAAAGCGCTTTCGCGCCGATTTTCAGCAGGGCGACCCCTTCGTCAGGACCGTCATGCTGCATGGCGTACTGCTTTATGATCGCGACTTCGCCCAGAGCTTCTACGCTCAACCCTTTATGGCCGCGTCCCCCATGGCGCAAAAGGAGAGGGCGGAGATGCAGGACGGAATCCGGTCCCGGCTACTTTTCTCGATCCGCCAGAACTCGGAGGAAGAGGGAACTGAGGCTTTATCGAGTTTTGCCGTGGCGGTGAGCCGCACCATGCTAGACCGGTTGGGGGTGCTGCCGGCCGGCAAAGGCGATCTTGCCGAGAAAGTTCGGTTTTATTTTGGCGATGCTTTCGCCCATCTGATTTGGAGATGCACCGAGAAGAGAGTCGACAGCGAGGAGTGGCTTTCAGTCCAGGACAACCTGCTCTACTGGCAGCAGCAGTTCGAGAAGCATTCGGCGGACATCTTACGAGTAGCCACAGGTCTGAGTGCTTCCGGGGTCCTGGTCGAAGTGGTGGTGGGCGAGATGCTTCGGATGCTGGTTCGGAGCCCGTTGCGGGAGGCGGAGCTGGTGGGCCAAGACCAGTCCTTTGACTTTGTCTGGGAGGCGGGACCATCGGGAGAACCAGTTTATTTTATGGTGAAGTCGATCAAGGCCAAGATTTCCCCAAGGTATTTCAAGGGATTTAAGCGGGATGGGGTGCGTGTGGTCATCGCCAACCAGCTGAGAGACATCCCTTTGACCGAGCGGCCATTGGTGAGCGAGGAGCAGATTGTTGAGGCGCGTGAAAGCGGATTTGCTCTGCTGGACAGTATTGAAGTTTTCCAGGCTTGGATGCATCAGAAGCTGGGTCTGACCGGCACGCCGACCAGGCTGGCGGATTTGATTGCAGCCCGCCTTCTCTGGGAGGACCCTGACGCATAAGACTGCCCGTTCCGGCCGACCTGGGGTTTGGGGAGCAACGGAACCGAAAACTGATTTAAGGCCAATGGATTTCACTTCCTGGTGGAGTGCAAGTGGACCAAGCCCAAGTGTGACAATGTTTGTCTGGACTCGCCAACGGCCGGTCCGGAAGCGGCGTGCTCGGGCTGTTCCTGGTACAATCAACGGCGCCACCGATAACGCCGTGCATTGCTCAAGCAAAATACGAACAAATCTATCATTCTGATGGACGATGGGCGAGCGGTGGCCGAGGCCAAGAAGCGAGGACTCGAGGTTCTTCCTGCCTCTGCGACTACTAAGCTCTTTGGTGTTCGCCAGTGAGCATCAAAGAGCTCATGGGAGAGCGTTTAGGTGACTATTTACGAGCATTGAGATGGTTACTGGCCATCGGTTACTGTCGGCTGGTGACCGGCTGGCTTCAGCCAAACACTGTGATAATCGGGCCCCCCGCTTGCCTGTAAAAGCATCGCGTAGAATCACTGCATTGAAAAGCATTGAATTCATGAGAAGAACGAGGCCATCTTCGCGCGCCGATGCCGAGCCGCTATCCTGATGAAGCAGCCAAGGCGCTGACACCAATTACTTGATGAGGATGCAATGGAGATACCCACAATTACGCCGCCACCCAAGCCAGGCCTAAAGCAGAAAAAAGACAACGCTAACCACACTATTAAAGCAAAGTGGGGAGAACGGCTGTTCAAGGTATCAGAGACCAGGCGACAGGCCGGCATGGGTGGATACATCCCCATCGTTCGTAGTTTCTTGAGGCTCTATCACAAGATGGGCTTATCGCCGCAAGCGGCTATGGCCGTGGTGCACATCATCGACGGCAAGTGGGACAACAGAGAGCCTTGGATTTCTGCTGCTCTTCTGGCTACTCGAATGAACAAGAGCGACTCACAGGTCAAGAAATACATCAAAGACCTGCGCGAAAGGAAAGTCGTGGCCACCTACGATCCCAAGAAGCGCACCTACAACTTCAACTTCGACCAGTTTTTCGAAGAAGTGGCTAAACTCGCCGAAGCCGAGATTGCTGACTTTAACGCAAAGCAGGAGGCTGAAGATGCATATTGATAGCGATGATGTCAGCGACCTTTACTTTGGCTGGCGGCTCATCCGAAATACCATCACCGGTTTTCTTAAAGTCAGAGAGCATTTGAGGTCATCCCGGATCGCTCTGCGCAGTTGGCCCTCAGAACGCTACGGGCGGTAACGCCTTGGCCATGTACATTGGGTCTGGGTAGTGATAAGGTTCCTTTATCGATAGCTAGACGCCGATAGGGCAGGGGAACCGGATGCTTGAAGCCGAGACGATGGCCATCGAGGACGAGCTGCGAGCGAAACTGACTTCAAAGAAGTCGCCAGACCGCCGTTCTGCCGCCAAGAAGATCCGTAAGTTAGGCCTCACCGCTTTGGGCTCAGACTTACTGACCGCCTACGAGAAAGAGCGCCTCGACAAGAGAACCTGGGAAACTCAGGTGGAGATGCTGACCTCTCTGGGGATGCTCAGATATTTGCCGGCGCTGCCAGCCGTGGTAGATATTGTCAGTCGTGGTGCTCCGAACATGATTACTTACGCAGCCGCCGGGGCCTACGTTCGACTGAAGAGGACAGAAGTCAACGACGCTGGCCCCGTCATCGAGCTCCTGGCTAGGGGCAACTTTTTAAGCCAATGTGGAGCTGTCACATCGCTCTCGGAGGATCGAGTGGTGCCTTCCCGGGGAGAGATGGAAACGATACTCGAGATGGTCTGGGATCTTCATCGCCACCCCGATCGAGATCCCGGGGGGCATATGGACCCTAGATACTACGTGGTGATTGCCTGCGCGGGCTGGCCGGAGGATGTCCGCTCGAAGTTTTTTGAACACTGTCTTCAGACATGCGACGGCCTGGTGGCTCGGGCCATCGAATCCTCAATCCGCAATAAATATTTCTACTGAACCGGCTCCGTTTGGAAGCTCATCTGCTTGGCGCAATCTCGTCCGACGACGGTCCGTAAAAAGTTGAAAAATTCTACCTGAAGCGTGGGAGATTCACTCTGAAAGAGCATGCTGGCGAGCAGAGAAGTGAAGTAAAAGATGAAGAGTTCTACACTGAAACTCCAAAGCAAGCAAACGGAGCCCATGACATTGGTTCTTGAACCTTGGGGGCATGAAGTCTGCCTGACGCAAGGGGATCTGGTCTCCATCAGAGTCACACCTTGAGGGAGAACCTGAGGTGATTTTTGAGGATGGATATGTCGTGGTTTACGCTTGGTGGGGTTGTCAGCTTCGCTTTGAGGTCAACGGGGAACCTCAGGTTGAGTATCCGAACGTTCCGTCTCAAGTGCCCATTCCGCGGCCGCCCGTATGATCACTAAATGTCCGGATAGATTACACCTCAGATCGACAAAAGATCTGGGGTGTTTTTCTGTCCAGCTGGAGTCGACCAGGCGCTTCCTGGACACTTGGTCCGGCAAGTCTAAGAACCCAGATGGACAGTTGTTCTCGAAACTCGTGAGCAACGTCGGAACCGAGAAGATGTTTTCGAGAATGAGTTTCGAGAACCCAGGATGCCGTAAAGTCGCACCTCAACCAGGCCGGGGAAACCGGTCTCGAAAACCCTCGTTTGTGAGAATGATAGTTCAGCTGGTGGCGTGCGCCGGCACCCAGCGATAGAGGGTGGGCACGGAGACGCCGAGATTCTTGGCTACTTCACGGGGAGCCAGGCCGTCGGCCAGCAGTCGGCGGGCCGAGTGGATTTTGCTGTCGGTCATCCGGCGTTTGCGGCCGCCAACTTTACCTTGTTGTTTAGCCGCCGCCAGGCCGGCGTGGGTGCGCTCCAGGGTGAGCTCGCGCTCCATCTGGGCCAAGCTGGCCATCACGTGGAAGAAGAATCGTCCGCTGGTGGTGCTGGTGTCGATGTTGTCCGTCAGGCTTTTGAATTGGATGCCCTGCTCTTGGAGCTCGGCGACCAGGTCGACAAGGTGCTTGACGCTACGACCCAGGCGGTCGAGTTTCCAGACGACCAAGGTGTCACCGGCGCGGAGGATTTCCAGAGCGCGGGCCAGGCCGGGGCGGTCGCCGCGGCTGCCGCTTAGCTGGTCTTCGAAGGTCTTTTTGCAGCCTGCTTGCTTGAGCGCTTGTTTTTGGAAGTCGAGGTTCTGGTCTTGGGTGGAGACGCGGGCGTAGCCGATGTTCACGTTGGCTCTTCCTTTGCAATAGTTGCAAAAGACTTCGAGCTTGAGCTCACAGAATCATGCTGTCAGCTTGGGCTCTAGTGCGTAAAATCGCAGCTGTTTCCGATGGGCTCTATGGTGGGGTCACCTCACGAAACGGAAATAATTGCACGCTAAGGATTCTCAGTTGCCTTCCTTAACGGCCTGAATCCGCCGTTCTCGACCCTTTTGCTCTGGCTCCAAACGTAGTCCCCGGTCAGGTTGATGTGCTCCCATGCCGAGCCGCCTAAGGGTCGGTATTCATTACTGAAAAGCTTAGACTGGCGAAGTCACCACCTTCATCAGTGTTATGCACCATCAAGCTATGTGTCAGGGTCTGGCCTCTAGGAATCACAATTGAAAAAGCGGCCCGCCCGTCTAGGTCAGTGGTGCTTTCTGAGGTTCCTTCGAAAAGCAAGGCCACGCCGTCAAGCCGGACGTCTCCATTGTCATTTTTTTGAGCAGTAAGGAGCAGTTCCACTCTGCATTCTCCGCCCCAACGCAAATCGCCGTTTGGAGGACCCGGGAGTTGGCGGGCTTGGTTATCATTCAGGGTTATTTCGCGGTTAAAGCTGCTGCTGCCATGTTCATCAGGCCCAATACTCTCATCGTCGGTTCCATTAATGTTCACGTTCACCGACAATCGCCGAGCACCATTTGTGGAAACAGGTGGAGCCACAGGTGGTGGGGCTACAGGTGGGGCCACCACAGGGTTTGGGGTAGTTGGCTGCTGGTTCGATGACGCAGAGCGACTCGCCATAAGGTCCGCAATACTTTGATACAATGCTAAACGCGAACGGAGGTCCGATAAGGAGCCTCGATAAACCGCTTTGATCTCAACAACAGTGTGGATTTGGCCTCGGGCCTTTCTGAAGCCCAAAGAGTCCTTCGTAGCTGTGGCAGAAGCTCTTACTCTCACTGCATTTTTGGCCTTGCCCGAGAGAGAGGAGATGTGGGCATTTAAGAGGCTAACCGCGGTTTTGATCTCGCCTTCGGCTTCGCCTGACACCGCACCATTTGTGGCCATAACTTTGCCACTGATTCTTTTGCTTTCTTCTCTCAACTCTCGGAGTTCATCTTGGCTGGCAACAGTGACCTCGGATAAACTACTAACTTCGGGGCCCGAATAGTCTCCCGTTCGGCCGGATGCTTTATCGCGAATAGCCGAACCTGCGAACTCATAGCCGTCTCCTAGCTGAGTTACCGTGTCAAAGACTCTGGTTCCTTCGTTAGAAACGAGATCTACCTCAACATTGATAGACTTGGTTGATCCGATTTTGGGCAGCCTGTCAAGTTCAGCTTTAATTTCTTGGAACGGATCCGCGTAAGCCTGCATGGATGTGACAAACACAAAAGCGCCGGCCATCAAGCTTACTAGAGCCTTACGGCGCAACTGATGCACCAGCAACCACAGGGACTTGACCCAGAAGGTATGTGTTTTTAGATGATGACGACACTCGTAGACTGTATGCACGTAATGCCTTTCAGAAGTCCCGATTGGTAAGTGACTAGAGTCCTTTCTATCCACCCCCTTGTTCGCCAAATATATCTTTGGCGATCCTGGCCTTATAGGTTCGTTATACTATAACGATCTTGTCCTACGGTTAAAACGAACTGGTTAATAATAGCCAAAAAAAGACTGTCAGAACTTGTTATCTTTTGGACTCATGCTCTGGAGCGATAAGACCACCGAGTCTACTATAGCTCTTCAAGGCTGCGAGTCCTGAGGTTGCGGACTCATGGGTCCGCAAACGTTGATGGAATGCCTGAGTTACCGATTGGGGCGTGTGCCCCAACCGGTAACAACCGCCCACCGGGCGGCAATACCGACTAACCGCCGGCCAGGCGAGCGACGGCGGCCGCCAGCTCAGCAGGGGAAGTGTGGGTGTAGACCTGGGTGGAGCTGAGCCGCCTATGACCCAGCGCGACCTGCACGGCCGGGAGAGGCGCGCAGCTGGCCAGCCGAGACGCGAACGTATGGCGGAAGGTGTGGGGGGAACAACGGACGTCGAGGTCAGCCCGCTCCCGGTAGCGCTGGATAAGGTCACGCAGCGAGCGGGTGGGGAGGCGGCGGTGGCAACGAGTGACCAGGAGCGGGGACTCACCCGCCACAGCAAAGCCCCGGGAGCGGTTGAAGTGCACCAGGTCGATGACGGCCTGGCGGGCAGCGGCGTTGAGCGGGACCTGGCGCTGGTGGCCGCCCTTGCCGACCACCTCAACCCATTGGCGGGGGAAGCCGTCCCAGGTCATGACGTGGCCGACGTCTAGAGCCGTGAGCTCGTGGGAGCGCAGGCCCGTGTGAAGGGCGAGGGTGATGAGGGCCCGATCGCGCGCACCGAAGGGCTCGCGAGGGCGGATGACAGAGAGCAGCTGTTGCTCTTGAGAGGGAAGCAGAATACGCATAGTGGGTCTCCTGACGGTAAGGTAGCGACGGCGACGCGCACGGAGCAGGAGGCCTGCCCGTAGGGGCCGCTTATCGCAACCTTTACGCTGCACACCCGTCAAGGGCGCGAAGCGCCGAGCGAAGCGAGGGAACCCTTGACGGGTGTGCTAAACCTTAGTTGCGATAAGCGGCCCCAGGGCAGGCCGGGCCCGTGCGCCCGCCGTCGCGTTACCTGGACAGCTGGTGACCCACTGCGGACTTTGCGATCGCGAAAGAGCAGCCCGCTCGAGGTTATCCGTCCCGCCGGCGACCCCTCGAGCTGCGGGAACTCAGACAACGCGAACGGTGCGGGTTGAACTCGGCGCCTCGGTGGCCCGAAACGACGCCGAGCGCCGAACCGGTCCGTGCAGAGCACTGGGTCATTGCTCCAGCTCCCAAAAAAATGCTGGACACAAGAAGACGGCGAAACACCGTGGATGACCACCTACGGAAACATGTTTCAGCTATTGCTCGAGAGAGTCAGCGAAGATGCTGGGTGGGTGCTCCAATTCGTGCACGACACGCGCGGTGCCCGACTGGCGGAACTGGAAGCCGAACTTGCCAGTGCCAGGGTCACGGGGACGCGGCGCCATCTTCAGGACTTAGAAGATCTCGGTTTGGTCGCGTGTGTCGACGACGTCTGGGCAACGACCTGGGCCGGCGCCGGCGTAAGTAACTGGCGGACCCAGTTGCTCTTTGCGGAAGCCGATCAACCCGTGGCCGAGCCGAGAGAGGGCGAGAATGGCCATCAGCCAGGCCCGGAGTGCCGTGAGTATCGTCCGGCTTTGTTCTCGCCAGGCTATTGCTGGTGCTGCCGGTCGCGTAGAGACCACGCGAGCGAAGTGGTGAAAGCCGCCCGGCGACTGCTCAAAAGATAGCTCCGACCGCTAAAAGCTTGCGCCTGAGCTCCAGGTGGCTTCCGGCCGAAGGCCGGCCACCAAGCTTCCGCCCACAATGTTGATTTAAGGCACCCAGCTTTCGTGTACCGACCACCCGGCCTTCGACCGTGCACACCGCGGGGCCGGGTGGGCACTCAGCTTTCAGCTGGCACTCAGCCAAAAAAAAGCTATCGCTTGGCACCAATGTTGATTTGGCTTGGGCCACGTTCATTTACCTTTGCGGCAAAGGCGGGCCCAAGCCATCGCTTGGCTTTCAACCATGTTCTTTCGCTTGAGCTTTTTGTTGATTCCGGCGAAGCCGGGCACTCAGCTTCCGCGTACGGCTCCCAGCGATGGCGCCGTGGCTGCGCCGACCGCTACACCGATGAGCCACGGCGACATCGCGCCTGGATGTGGGGCCGGGGCTCCTGGATGACTACGCTGCAGGCCCCGGCCCCGTGACATTGTTCTGAGCGGGTTGGTTCATGTTCGGTCGGGCGTTCGTAGGAAGTCGAATCGAAGCCTTATGGCAAAGGCATCGTAGCCGTTTTTTTGACAGCTATACCCACCCCTTATAGGTATCTCTAATAAGGGGTGGGTATTTAGGCGTTTCCGAACAGACTTTAGCTCGGTGAGGAAAGGCTCAGATTCGACTTTTTTTTGAGTTTTCGATCTTTAAGCCGGTTTCACATGAAACCGCAAGGGTGAGGTGAGAACGGTAAGAAGCTCATCCTACCGAGTAGGAAACGGTAGGATAGGGGGCAGTAGCCTTGGCGAAGTTATCGATCTCAATCCCAGACGAGTTGAAGGGGCAGTTGGATGAGCGGGCTGACGCAGAAAACGTGCCGGTCAGCCACGTGGTGACCGAAGCCCTGAAGGCGTATTTTGCGCAAGGATCCACTCCAGAGCTGCCGCCTGGTGGGGGCCAGGAGATTCGCAAGATACAAGAATATCTGTGGGACCTTTATCTGGGCTGCGACCGCGTCCGCTCGAGCACGCTGGCCCTGCACTATTGGGCCGAGGGCCAGGGCGGATTGGTGGGGATTGAACCCGAGTCGACGATGAAAAAGCCACCGTGGCCCAAGCCTCGGCCTACTCCGTAGTAGTAACCGGTAATACCGTTTCCTACTTCTCGGGAGACTCCGGGTTGAGGCGCCGGCGAAGAGGGCGAGCGCTGCGATAGCGGACCGCCTTTCTGGTGGGAACGGTGACGGGGAGCCCGGTCGTGGGATGCACGGTGGTGTGCTCGGGGCGGACGTCCACGGCGAAGACTCCAAGGCCGGCCATTTCGATGCGGTTGGAGTGGATGAGCTCCAGGGTGAACTCTTCGATGAGGCGGGCATAGATTGCGCGGCCTTTGCGGATAGGCAGGCGGAAGTCTTTGGAGATGGCGTCGATGATTTGTTTTTGGGTTCGTGGCTTGCTCATCGAAAGTGGTTTCTCATGGCCCCGCGAATGGCCTGGACATGAGTTGGAAAGATACGGAAGCGTCGGTTCTCCAGAGGCTTGAGGCTCGATTGAGTCCCGAGAACTGGAAGTGGCTTCGAGGAGCCGTCAATTGGGAGGCGGGGGACCTGGACGAGGCCTCCACCACGGAAGTTCGGCACTGGTTCCATCGCCCGAGCAACAAAAATGGTATCAACGACACCGGTTTATGCCGAACCTGGATCTGGCAGAGCTGGATCAAGATTCAGGCCGGCGTCGCCGAGCCCGTGAATGGAAACCTTCGTTCTTACTGGTACCAGATCGTGGAACCGTTTTACAACACTCACTCGCTGTGGCCCGAAGAAGTTCTACAACGAGGGGGAGATAGCTTCGAAGACTATCTCTATCAAGAGGTGCTGCAGTTCATCGGTGACTTTGTCCGTCATCGAGTCTTTCTCTATAGACCCGAGTGGCAGTTTCAGCTGCCCAGTGACAGTCGATACATCATCGGCCGCGACCGTCCCAAGTTCATCTTCTACACGGAGAAAGAGGGGCTCTGGAATTCTCACTGCATGCCAATGGCCGAGGGCGGAGAGGATCACTTGGAAATCCAGATTACCGCCTTCTCTACCAAAGGACAGCCGCCGTTCGTGGCCGTGGAACATCTAGCCAACGAACTCATGAATTTACCGAAGCCGGTTGCTAATCCGGTTATCCTGGCTTGCTCTGACCTGGACCCTTGGGGCTTGAGAATCGCCGAGCAGATCGATGCCAAGATGCGCTTCTTTGGCTTCAATTCGGTTACGACTTATCGGCTGATCACGTTGGACCTGTTCACCCCAAAGAACATCAAAGGCGCCAGAGACCTGTCAGGGATGACGGCCAGCTCGGCCGATATTCAGCACTGGCTGGATGTCACTGGCGGACTCAACGGCGAGGCGAAGGGCCTCCACTGTGACGTCATCAACAAATCCCGGCGAGAGCAACTCTTCAAGGACATCCGATTGGGCATTCGCAAGGGTGACCTGGCCGACAGATTCCCGTTGCTGAAGCCAGTGCCTCTGGAGCAACTGGCTCAAGACGAAGAACCCATCGGCAGGCTCTACACCTGAAAAAACCAAAAATTCAGCATTTTGCGTATTTTTCAGAGCGATACTGATCGCATACAGAGTAACGAGTCCGCAAACTTTCCCGAACTTTTAGGGCGCTAGTTCGATGGGTATCGTATACAGGGTTACAAAAACCGCACCAGGCTCCCCCCTTGGCCGGCAACTGGGGCACGCTGCGTGCATCATATGCGCGTCAGGCGGAAGTGAGATGCGCGAAAAGCGCGCCTGAGAAGCGCAGAAAACGCGACTGAGAGTCGCCAAATGCAGGATAGTTGCCCGGGTCGTGCATAAAAAAGACCCAGGCAAAGCGGAGTCTTGCGAGGACTCCACAATGCCCGGGTCACGAGGACAAGACTTACTTCGCGTTACGCGCGAAGACGGCCATGCCCAGAACGACTGCGATTACTGTGATCAAGAATGCTTCCATTGCTGCTACCTCCTTTCATGAGTTGCAGACTGGCAGGCAACCAGAGGCTCCACGTTAACGGCGTGAGGCCTCTTTTGTTATCCGGCACTGTCCTTTACTGCGAACCAGGTCGCGCGTCCTGTCGCAGCAGGATAATCACTAACATCACTGCTTTGAGATGCGCAACCTGGCAATAAATTCAATTGTAATCAGAATCGGAGCTTTGGATCGCCGGGAACCAGAAACTTTTCCGGGGAGACATTTGCAATTGGCTTCCCCCCCATTTGACGCCAGAAGGCCTTATTTATCGGCTTTGTCATCAGCATCACGGGGGCTTGCGTTCGTTGCTAAGAGTTGGTTTATAAAGCCGAACGCAGGGTGTGATGATGACCGTGTAAAGTCCTATCTGAAAGGGATCGTGGCATCTTGGAAGAGGCTGTTGATCATGGTCAACAGCCGCTTGAGGCCGACAAATCCGGCCGAGGTTGAGCTGCGCAGAGCCAGTTGAGCAACGAACGGGGGCGGCTGGGATCCTGATGAACGCCTGGTGGCTCTGGATGAGGAACGCTGGCAAATTCCGGTCGCATGCAGCCTTGATTGAGGGCCCCGAGTGAATGGCGATGCCCGGGTGGGTCGCTTTACTTGAAGTTGTTGGCTAGACGGCGGTGCTGAGGTGTGGCGGGCCACGGCGTTTCAGGCCGCTCGGGTCAGCATCCAGGGGCGTCACCGTGGAGGCCGTTTTGACGAGAATTTCCTGGGTGCAGCTCAGGGCGGGGATTGCGCTGAGGGCGGCCATGAGCGTGAGGATCTCGCCCTCGGCGCGCAGTTTGACGCGGTTGAAGCGTTCGCGAATCTGCCGATCGGAGATTCCGGTTTTGGCGCGCAGGGCGGTGAGAGTGACCAGCTGCCCGGCGCGGCGGAGCTGGACGGCGGCCGCGGCGAGGACGTCTTCCAGGTCGGCGCGTTCGCCGGTGAGCTGGTCGGGCGTAATGCTGTCGAGCGCGTAGGACGAGAGAATCAGCACGTCCAGGCGGCGATTGTTGAGGGTCAGACCTTGGAAAAGCTTGCCCTGCTCGGGGTGGTCGTGGCCGGTGTTCCAGGGGCGGCCGCGGCCAACGGCTTGGCGGACTTCGCCGGCGGTGAGTTCTACCCAGCGGGCATCGAGACGGGGGTCGAGGTAGCCACGGCGGCCACGGGTCAGGGATTTACCGGTTTTGTCCTGGATTTTTGCGTAGGTGATGCGGCTGGTGTTGTCCAGTCGGGGTGAATCGCCCCAGAGCGCCTGGGCCTCTTCAAAGAATCCGTGGGGATTGGGCTTAAAGTCGCCTGCGACCACGAGAAAGCGGACAGATTCCATTTCGTTGGATCCGGTCTGATTGCCGTAATGGCGGGCGTTGATGCCTGGAAAAAGTTCTTCGATGGCTTCGCGCACACTGCTGCCGGCGACCAAGCCCCAGTCGGAGGGAGACTCTTCGGGATGCTGGACTTGGCGCTCGTGCAGCGTTTTCGCGACGAGGGTGGTGAGTTTGTCCGCACCGCTTAGGGTGTAGGGGCCGACCGGGATTTGCGCCACTTTGGTTCGGTTGGGCATAGTGACTCGGCCGGCAAAGACGTTGACCTGAGTGCCGGGAAAGAGCCGCTGAAACTGCTCGGCGCCGTTGCCGGCGTTGAGGATGATGACGGTTTTGCCGGTCAGATCCAGACGGGCACGAGTCCAGAATGAGATGCCGTCATGTTTGACGTGGACCATAGGGTTCCAACTGCACTGGCCACGCTGCTTCAGTTCCTCCAGAAGACGGTGGGCCAATTTCAAGAAGCCGCGATGGGGAACGTCGAAGCGCACATCGCCACTGCCATGGTGAAGGGGATGGGGATCTTTCGCCTGCACCGCGGCTTCCAGGTCAGAATTCAGACGCTCGAGCCCGCCTAACTGTGCGGCCAGGGCGTCTTGAAGCTCTTCGCTGTTCAGGCGCGGTGCGTCGTGCAAAAAGCGTTTGGGAGGGACTGTCGGTAAGAGCGCCCAGAGGGCTTGGAGCAGTGGGCGCATGGCGGCATAGTCAGGGTCGCGCTCCGACCACAACAGAGCCTTGCGAATGTCATCGGTGGCCAGAAAGACCTGATCGACCATGGTCTTTTCGAGGTCCAGGTCATCCAGAATGATGGTCGAGAGGCGCCCGATGACGGAGGGGTCACGCAGGGAGTTGGCGTTATAGAGATGACGGTCTTTGGTGGTGGCTTTCTGGGTGAGCAAGAACGGCAGAGCGGGATCGCGGGAGAAGTTGTTGGCGCAGTCGTCGCGTTGCGGACACGATTCGCAGGCCAATTTGGTGGGAGCTCCCGAGTTGACCACGGCCAGCATTCGACGCGGCTCTCGGCAAGGTGATTTGAGAGTTGCCTCTCCGTTCGAAAAACCGTAGGTGGCGCCGTAGTGTCGGGCCCAACCAGAGGTTCCTTCGAACTGTTCTCCTTGCTCGTGGCGGGCCGTAAAAAGACCGACCTGGCCTTTAAGTTTGTTGGCGTCGTAGAGCTCGTTGACCAGTTCGATGGCCAGGTGAGTTTTGCCGCCGCCCATTTCCAGTGCCATGTGGTGGACGGCGCCGCGTTTTTGCTCGAGCAGCGCGGCCGCGAGCCACGGCCTGGCCGCGGCCCGCGCGTCATCCATGCTGGCAAAGGGTTTTTCTACGACGGGCGGCGGTTCTGGTTGGTAAAGTGAGCGGTTCAACTGCGCGTGCGGTGCGCGGCTATCCGCCAGGAAATCGTCGATCTTGCCAAACTCTTCCGGCCAGGTTGCCGTCTCCACTACATAGCCGGCGCGTTCAAGTCGGGGCTGCAGTTCCTCGGTGGTTTTGCGGCCGGCTTTGTCGGGGTCGAGCGCCAGCAGAACACGTCGCAGGCCGAGCTGCTGAAGCGATTCCACCAGACCCGCGTGGGCGGTGGCGCCGGGGATGGCCAACACGGTGACGGTTTCGCCAAAAATACGCGGCCACAGGGTGGCCACCATGTCCGCTTTGATCGGGCCCTCCACCACGATGGCCAGCGTGGCGGTGTTGGAGTGATGCACGTGGATGGGGGCGCCGGTGCTGGCCGTGCTGTGGCGGGCTTTCCACCAAAGGAAGCGGGATTTACCCTGGTCCACCAGACGCACTTTGCAGGCTACGATGCGGTTCTTGGAGTCTTTGATGGGGATGAGCAAGCCGGGAATGTCGGAGCAGGTGAAGCCGCTGGCGACTTTCTTGGATGGCTGGAGAAACGGAAGAGAGCGGGCAGCTTCCGGGCCCACGGCGGCGATGACCGCCTCTACGATGGCATTGCGCAGGAGCCAGGAAGTGGGCGCGCTGCGGTAGCCGCGGGTTTGCCAGCTGGTGAGATCTTCGGCGGAGAGACCGCGCCCGATCAGATGCTTGCGCTCGGCGTAACCCAGATTCATGACGGCCAGAGCGGCCCGATAGGCTTTATCCAGCAGATGCGGCTCCAGAGCGGTGCTTATGGTGGTGGCTTTGGATTTGGCCAGCGTTACGCGGGCGTCGCTTTCCAGACTGAGATGGGTCAGCAGATCGTCGCCGCTGCCATCGTTGCGAAAGACCAGGCCAGATACGCCGCAGCCCTTGCAGTGATAGCCACCATTTTCGAAGATGGCGAAGCTGGGGGTGGATTCGTGGTGGAATGGACAGCAGCAAACCAACTTCAGCCCGCCCTTGTAGCCAACGACTTTGGCTTTGTGGAGCTTGCCTGATTGCCTGAGTGCTTCCAGTCCCGAGAACACGCTACCAGCAGGCCCTTGGGCGCGTAAAGTGGCGGACGACTCGAGGGGGTCGGCCGTATGGACATGCCAGGGCCAAGGCCCTGATTTGAAGGGTTTTCACAAAAAAGATGCTCCGCGGACAATGAGCTACTAGACCGGTGAGCATCCTTGTGATAACCTGAGCGGGTAAGACTTTCAGGTTGGGTCGCTAGGATGCTCCCCAGCTTACACAGGAGACTCGGTTGGCGCCGGGTCTTTCTGCTTTTCTAGGGCTCTTTTGGGTTTGCTGCCGACCCTTTGTCGGGAGGCAGGTCATGAGAAAACAGAGCTGCTCGCCCACGACATGTCATCGTAACGTACTGAAGACTATTCAACCAGCGAACGTATGGTCGAAAAGACAGATCGGAAAGAGGCGGATTCCATCGGGGCCGCTGTTCTCTTCAAAATGACCGGTGATCAGTTAGCCGGTCTTTTTCTTGCCCAACCCCAGCCAACTGCGCAGCCGCCCGCCCCAACCTGGAGTGGAGGGCGTGATCTTAGGCTCGACCTCGGGGAGCCCGAGAGGAGGAAGAGCCATTTGCTCGGCCTGCACCTTGGCAGCTTCCAGCGCCATGCGGCGGGCGCGCTCTTCCGATAGCGACTCGGCTTGCTCGGAGAGTACGCGCTGATACTGCCCAAGTTGGGCCTCGAGCGAAATTTTGGCGCGTTCGGCGTGGATGACGGCCCGCTGTGCCTCCTCGGCCTGGCGCTGAAGGTGGTTGAGCTGGGAGCGGGCGAGTTCGAGTGCAGCCAGATGCGCGGCTAACGGCACGGATTGCTCGTGTTGGGGTTGTTGCGGTGTTGATAGGGGTTGTTGGGGTTCCTGTTGACCATGGTCAACAGGTTGATAGGGGTTGTTGACCTCGTTGGAGGGGTTCTGTGGGGGTTCGGTGTTGGGGTTGTTGCGGTGTTGATAGTGGTCAACACTGGCTGATGATAGTGGTTGTTGACCTCCCCGAGTGGCCTCCAGGTAGCGCAGCAGGTCGGCGCGGTCGATCTCCCAGCGCAGGCCGTGCGGGCCAAGAGATTGTTGTGCGGTAAGGACTTCCCTCTGGATCAGCCGGCGCACAGTCTGGCTCGAAACGCCCATCAGCTTGGCCGCTTCGATGAGAGTGAGGGGGGTGTTGGGGTTGATCATCCTTGTTCTGTTGACCCCAACAGGCTGTTGACCTTGGTCAACACGTGAAAATAATTCGATGTCGGGGTCATGTGGCGGTCGCCGGGCATTCTGGCTGTGGGCTTATGAGCGGCCCGATAATCGTTAGCAGCATGGCTGCTAAAATTGGCAAGTTCCAATCTGCCGGATAGTGTGCTATTTTTATTACTAAAGGATGCTGTTTTTAGCATCCTAATCTTTTCTCTTAACTTGGATGACGAAAATAGCAGGCAGGGGATGATGAAAACAGCACAAGAAAAGAAGCGCCGGCGTTCAGCCTGGCCAGACGAGGCTCTACAGGGTGGTTTCATGGCCGTCCCCTTCAAGCTGATTGATCAGATGGTGAAATGGAAGATCAGCTCGCCGGAACTGACCTTGATTCTCTGCCTGCTTCGGTATAAGCGGGGCGAAGAGCATCCGTACCCCAGCTACGAAACATTGGGTAAATTGATGGGGTTGCACTCCCGCCGCGTCAGGCAAATTGCCAAGGACCTCCAGGACAAGGGATTTCTGGTGAGGCTGGAGCGCCGCGGCGAGGGTTACCGCTCCCAGACCAACGAGTTCGACCTGGAGCCGCTCATGAGCCGCGTCGTACAAGGGGTTTGGGGAGCAACGGAACAGAAAACTGATTTAAGAGGTCTTCGACCGCCTCAGAATTCGGGAGATGGTCGCCGGGTGCACACTGAAGAGCCTGGCCGCGTCGGCTGCGGTCTTCT
>JALHNH010000088.1 GCA_022843625.1 Bryobacter sp.
CAAGCGCGCCAGGCGAGCGCATTGATTGTCAGTGTCGGGTTCTTGTCGGGGTTTGAGACGAAGCTGCCTCCGTCCATCACAAAGAGATTTCTCATCTCGTGTGCCTGGCAGTAGCCGTTGAGCACAGAGTTCTTCATCGAGGTGCCCATGCGCGCGCCACCCACTTCGTGGATGATTGTGCCCGGCACCGAGATGCCGTTTGCTTCGCGCTGTGCGGCGCTCAAGCCGGATACGCGGCCACCCATGGCGGTAATGATCTCGGTGAAGGTCTTCTCCATGTGGCGGGCCTGTTTCCATTCGTAGTCGGTCCACTTGAAGTGGAAGCGGAGTACGGGGATGCCCCACTTGTCGACGACATTCGGATCGAGCTCGCAGTAGGAGTGGATGTTGGGGATCATCTCGCCACGGCCGGCGAAGCCGATGCTGGCACCGTAGCCTTCGCGAATCTTGGTCTTCATGTCGGCACCGTAGCCGAGGCGCTGTGCGGCACCGTGATAGGAGCCGATACCGGGGAGGCTGTAGCCGCCGCCGATTTCGATGTGATAGCCGCGGGGGAAGTCGAGCTTCTGGTGTTTGTCCCAGAGCCACCAGGGCATAAAGAGGTGCGCGCCACCGTTGCCATCGGTGTTGTATTGCGGCATGCCTTCGAGCGCCGGCACGTAGCCGGAGAGCCCGAAGCCGACAGTATCCATAAGGTAGCGGCCCAGGAGGCCAGAGCCATTGGCGAGGCCGTTCGGGAACTCTTTTGTCTTCGAGTTCAGCAGGATGCGCGTCGATTCGCAGGCGCTGGCGGCGAGCACTACGGCTTTGGCGCGGATGGTGCGTTCGGTACGGGTGCGCTTGTCGATATAGAGGACGCCGGTAGCCTTGCCGTTGTTGTCGGTAAGGACTTCGCGGCACATGGCAAGATCAAAGACCTTGAGGCGGCCGGTCTTCATTGCTGGGAAGACTTGCACTTGCGATGAGCTGTAGGCCGAGGCTGTCTGGCAGCCGCGTCCGCACTGGCCGCAGTAATGGCAAGGGGCGCGGCCGTTGGTTGGCTTATGGATGACAGCGCGGCGGTTTGCGATGCAGGTGATGTTCAGCTTGTCGCAGGCCTTCTTGACGAGTACTTCGTGCACACGCGGGGCGGGGGCGGGTTGGAACTTGCCGTCCGGGCAGGAGTGGACGTTTTCGATTGTTCCGGTGACGCCGATAAACTCTTCGGCCTTGTCGTAGTAGGGTGAGATGTCCTGGTAGGAGACAGGCCAGTTGGTGCCTAGGCCGTCTTTGTCGTAGGGGCGGAAGTCATACTCGGCGAATCGGAAAGACATGCGGCCATAGTGATTGGTGCGGCCACCGAGGATGCGCGAGCGGAACCATTGAAACTGGCTACCTTCGCCTACGGTGTATGGCTCGCCTTCGAGCTGCCAGCCGCCGCTGGTGGTTGAGAAAAATCCGAAGGGTTTGCCCTTGCCGAAGTAGGCTTTGCCACCTTCTTCTGCGCCACGATGATCGTATTCGTAGGGCATCTTGTGTTCCAGGAATTCGGTGTAGGGGTTGAGCATTGGCCCGGCCTCGAGCAGGGCGACTTTAAGGCCCTTGGCCGTGAGGACATGGACAGCTGTGCCGCCACCTGCTCCTGATCCTACGACGACAACGTCGTACACTTCCTGGCTGCGCGGATTTTGTTGCATCACTTCTCAATTCCATCACAAATGATTGTTGGCTGGCGCGGCGTGCTGCGATTCTTCAGGGTGAGTGGTGCGGCGGACTTGCTGCTTTGAGTGCATAGGCAAGCCGCCGCAGCTCACACTTCGGGCTTTGGTTGTTTTTTAGCGATCTAGCAGGATGTCAAAGAGCTGGCCCGGCGTTGTTTGGACTGTCCCGGGCGGGGGTTGCAGGTGGTTGTTGGACGCTGTGTTAGGCAGCGAAGGATAAACGGTCCCGGATGAATTTGGTTTCGTTCCTGAGTTTTTTGTCGCGGATGGCATTGAGGCGGCAGAGGGTTCGCTGGAAAAGATTGGCGAGGCGGAGCTCGTGGGCTTCCTGGCGGGCGAAGGACGGTTGAGTGATTTCAAGCCTGTCGTAGGCCTGGAGGGTGATTTCAGCGGCCGCGGTGGGCTCTGAGTTGGCAATAACGGTGTCAATGGCCTGGTTGATGCGGAGTTGGATGAGTTCGGCCATGCGGTTGCGACGCCATGCGACGGAGATGAGCTGTTTCAAGAGCTCGAGCTCGGACGGGGTTTCGGGCTGGAACTCGTCGATGAAGGATTTGGAGAAGTTTTCGAAGGTGCCAGCATCTTCGGTTTTGAGGATGAAGTTGTGGCTGTAGGCGCCGTGCTTGAGGGCATTGAGGCTCGATTTGAATTTGCCTGCGCGGGTTTTTGGCCCGGTGCACTTTTTGGCATTGGCGCGGTTGGCGGCCAGGGCCGCTTCTGACATGGTTTTCTTGCGTGGTTTGGTTTCCACGGTCGAGGGATCGTTGGTGATGTTCTGTTCTTCAGTCCGGTCGTTATGCATTGGATTTCTCCTGAGCAGAAATTAGCAGGCGGGGTGAGGGGCTTTAGCTTTGGGTTGGTGTAGTTTTGTTTGGAATCAGCGGGTTAGGGGGAAAATAAAGTTGAAAAATTGTTGTGAATGATAAAGTTCTCATCGGCGGAACGGGGTAGGAAGGCGATGTCGAAAATGCTATTAATAAACACAGCCGCGAGTCCGGCTTTCGGCTGTTGTTTCATGTTCGGTCCTCCAGGGGAGTTCTTGAACTGGGGCGGGAATTGGGAGAAAAGGTCTCAAACGATTGAGCAAAACGGACGGATGCGTGGGGACCTTCAGTCGGATGCTTTTCGATGGCTTTACCAGAAGGAGTTAGAATTCCTTTGGCCTATGCTGTAGCATAGGCTAAGAGGTAGTTTTGATGATGGAACGTCATGTTAGGCTTTTCAGGAACGGTAGAAATCAAGCCGTCCGGATCCCTCGCGACTTTGAACTCCCCGGCAACGACGCAGTAATACGCAAAGAAGGGGAACGCCTGATCGTCGAAGCTGCCCCGCGCAAGTCCCTACTGGCCCTGCTTGCAACACTCAAACCTCTGGATGAAGATTTCCCGGAGATGGTTGATTTGCCTCCTCGCGCTGTCAAGCTCTAATGCTCTATCTGCTCGACACCAACATCATCTCGGACCTGATCCGCAACCCGCAAGGGCGCGTAACGGATCGGATTCGCAAACTCGGTGAAGAGCAGATCGCCACCAGCATTATTGTTGCTGCGGAACTTCGTTTTGGGGCCGCGCGCGAGGGCTCTCCTCGTCTCACTACCCGAGTCGAAGAGATCCTCGCTTCGATCGAAGTTTTTCCGTTCGAATCACCAGCCGATCAAGAGTACGCAAACCTCCGCAGCAGCCTCGAAGAAAAGGGCAAAGTTGTTGGGTCAAATGATCTTCTTATCGCCGCGCACGCCCTTTCTCTCTGTGCAACCCTGGTCACCGCCAACGAACGTGAATTCGCAATGGTAAAAACACTGATCTGCGAAAACTGGCTCCGCTAATGCGGTTGAGTCCAGCTCTTCAATTGAGAGATTGCGCTGTAAGCTTTCCGGGTTTTAGAAAGCAGTGCAAAGGACAGGTTTGCCTCAGCCACGAGGCCTGAACTGTCAAGCTGGTAGTGCGGCGAAAGGGACTCCATGCACGAGAGGGTTGGGACGCTGAAACTGGGAGCTTGTGACAGCAATCCTGATATCCAGTAATGTGAGGAGAGTGGAGACGTGGGCGGAGCATGCACCTGAGTTTAGAAATTCCTGACGAGATTGCCAACCGACTTGCTCTGTCTGGGGGAGATTTATCGCGCCGGGCACTGGAAGGCTTTGCCCTTGAAGAACTTCGTGCAGGGCGAATTACAGAAACACAGTTGCGGGAAATGCTGGAACTGGCTCGTATTCAGTTGGATGGGTTTCTCAAGGCCCACGAGATCTATCAGGATTACACGGTTGAAGATTTCGAGGAAGAACGGCAGACGCTCAAAAGGCTCATTTTCTAGTTTGTGCGTTTGGTAATTGCCGACACAGGTCCGATCCGGCTGCAATTGGGCGGGAAAGCTCCAAGAGCCAAGCGACGTTAGATCCAGGGGCTGAAATCGTTGCTTCCAAGCCGGGGCGCTCTTAAGCCGCAGCACTGTTAAGCCACAGCGCAAGGGTCCGGGGATGCTTCGCACTTTTTGGGCTATGTCGATACGGCGGGCATTGATGCTTCCTTCGTTAGGGATCGCCCCATAGGCAGTTTGGATGCAGTAGACAATCACTTGCTTATGGACATCGAGTCCCACAGAATAATGTAGATTCTGTTATATCCAGGATCTAGATCGGGTAGGCTGTAGGCCTCACTTTCTCGATTGTGGAGCCGTAGCTCCCACCTATGCATTTAAACAGGCTGTCCACGAATCAACTTTTCGCCAAGCAGCTTTCGCCTCGTCCACCAACATTAGCCTCCAGCCTTTCCACATGAATCGGTTTCCAGTGAACGGATTGTTCTCTGGGGTCTCATGAACAGGATTGGGAAGCGAGATGAGATTGCTGCATCACCAACTAATGGTGCAAAGATGCCTTGTACGATTTCTTCGGCAAGACTTGGAGGTGGTAAAACAAATGAGTACACAGACGGCAAGACCTCCCCCTGCAGTCCAATCTTCATTTGGAACGGTAGAAATAGCCTGACACTATGCGACCATACCTCCAACTTAGGATCGACCAAATGGAGATAATCGCTGCAAACGCATGCGATGAAACTATACGGCACCAACTGCTTCACGAGCTGTCATTTCGTCAGACTCGAAGAGCAATGGAGCTAAAAAAGCGATTAGAAACTCCTCAACTTCGTGTGGCTGCACAAAACGTGCGCATGGCTCCGATACCCCAGCAGCTTGGAGGTGCTGCCACTCTACGCCTTACATCAGAGCAGTTGGCTGCAGTAGATGCTTTTGCTACCGGAAGGTCCCTAAAGATTAACGCCTTCGCCGGAACAGGAAAGACGTCAACACTTCTTGCAATCGCAAAGAGTGTCCAGCGTCGAGGAATGTACCTGGCGTTCAACCGGGCCATTGCGACTGAAGCCGCAATGAAATTCCCTGCAAACACACAATGCATGACTGTTCATGGGCTTGCTTTCAGGAGCTTTCACGGAGTGTATGATCGCAGGAAGTTGGCAGGCAGGGTAAACGCAAATGCGATACAAGCGATTCTTGGTATCCCTGATTTGGAGGTTGGATCCCATTTGCTCACCGGCAAACATCTTGCTTCACTCGCACAACAATCTGTTCGCCAATATTGCTACAGCCGGTCTATAGATATTGACCTGGAAATGGTTGCTTTGCCAATCTGGTCCCAACATCTTTCAGGATCTGTGAAAAGTGATCTAAGGCATAGAATTCTGGGCCATGCTCAGGACTTATGGAATCGCATGAAGGATCCAGGCGATGTGGTAGTGCCTCTCGGCCATGATGGTTATTTGAAGCTATGGGCCCTCGAATCGCCGCAACTGGCAGCCGACTTCATACTGCTTGACGAGGCTCAAGACACAAACCCCGTTGTCTTGGGGGTTCTTGCCAATCAGCAGACGCAAATCGTGTATGTAGGTGACCGGCACCAACAGATCTACGAATGGCGAGGTGCGGAAAATGCACTTGAGAGCGTCACTGCCGATGGAGAGGTCAGTTTGACCAGGAGCTTCCGCTTTGGTCCTGGGATAGCGGATTTAGCGAACCGGCTACTGCTGAAGCTGAATGAAACGGCACAAATCCAGGGGACACCGGCAATTCGATCGACAATCAATCGTGAGAAGTATTTCAATGCGATCTTGTGTCGCACAAATGCTGGAATCATGAATGCATTGCTTCAACCAAAACTTGCACCTCTAAGGAAACACGTGGTTGGCGGTACGGCTGAGTTAGAGAGTCTGTTGCAGGGAGTTGAACAACTTCAAGCTGGAAGGGCAAGTTCCGTCCCAGATTTCTTTGGATTTCGAAATTGGAACCACGTGCTGCAACAAGTCAGGAATGATGAGGCACCAGAGTTGGAGTCCATTACGCAATTGATCGAACGTTTTGGAATTGCCGCGCTGCGGAACGCCACTCAATCACTCGAGCAAACGGAAAGAAGCGCGCAATTTGTCTTATCTACAGTCCATAAAGCCAAGGGGAGGGAATGGCCGGTTGTTCGAATCTCGCGGGATTTTGCCTTAGCTGCTGCAGAGATGAAGAAAGATCCGAGTAGGGAAGAACTCCGCATCACTTACGTAGCACTCACCAGAGCCAAGAACTCACTCACTGTTCCAGAGAGAATGCTCGCAAGAATTGAAGGGCGGAGTCCGGTCAAATCAGACAGCTCGTCACTCCAACTTTTAGAGATGATGCAGCGGCAATTTCGGGATCAGACTAACCCAAATTCGAGCTGGACTGCAGCAGCAACTGATTTGATTCGGCGCTGGTTGGGACGCTGACAGATTTCCATGCGGCGGCTGCCTCTGTCAACCGAAAATTGTTCCTTCTGGTTCAGCTTTTTCTTCTCCTTCGCCTCCATATCTGTTCCTCTGCGCGAGTCGCGGCGGCGGTCCAGTCCGCACTCTTTTCGTTTGTATCGTCCCAAAGACTGACCCAAGACCCCAAGTTGATTGATAGTTTGTATTAGCAGAAGCTCACCATGTCATCATTCTTGATTCCAGCATTTGGCCTGCTCCTCGCTGCTGTTGTACTAGCCGCTGGGGCTTGGTGCTATTTATTCCTCCCCAACAGAATGCTGAGCAAGCTGAGCACGAAAGAGAAGCGTAGGCTCAAAACTATCGAGCGGTTCACGATGACAAATGAAATTCGGCGTACGATCTTGCAGACAATAACCGCACTCGTCTTCACAACCACTTGTTTCTTTGCCTACTTGTCAGCAAAATCAGCCAGTGAGAGCATTTCTACGGCGCAGGGGGCAATTCGATCTCAAGCGGAGTCTGCCAGAGAAACCACGAAGGCCAATGCCACTTCAGCCAAGGCACTGCGTCAATATGAGTTGCGGCTTGATGGGTTGAGGCGGTACAGGGCCAGTACAGTCAAGTCAAACACCCTAGCGGTTAGAGCACTTGTTCTCAAACTAGAGATTGATCGGCTAAGAAAAATGCCCCCCAATAATGCTAACGATTTGGCGCAGATCAATAAGCAATTTAGGGAGGTCCAAATGCTGCAGGTGGAGTGGATTGCAGAGCAGTCTATCGAAGCCAAGAATCTATCTTTGCTGCTTGGGACTCCGATCCCAGATACCGGCGAGGTCAATCTGGAGGTTATGGGCGATACATTCCGGCTTGAAGATCCAAATGCCGTAGCCGAAGCGCTAAGCGCCATGAGTCGCGGTTTGGGCATGACAATAGAACGCATTATTGACCTTAACAAGAAGTGGCCCAGCGTTCTGAAAGAGGCAAGCGCAAGGATTGGCTCGGATATTAGTAGCTTCGACGCAAAATAGTTCAAGTCTGGTTGATGCCCTCAAGATGTGAAAACCTGCTCGGCAAGCGCTTCAAGCAAGAGCTACTCGATATGAAGTTCAGTCAGTTGATAGAGCTCACGAGATAGTCAGTCCTTCTCCTTCACTGCCTCCAGCGCCTTCCAATTTGCTTCAAGAAACTTGATGTTTGAAAGCAGTGGAAGACCGGTAGGCGGCAATCGGCAAGCCTCCCAACGCTGCCGGTATAAATATCGAAGATGCGCAAATGGCACATTACAGTTTGTAAGCAGGTCTTGTAGTGCCTGGACGGTCTTCGGGTCTGACGGTTGAGGTTCGCTAACGGCCTCAACTATTGACCTGCCTGTGAGGTGTTTCCATTTTCTGAAAGCCTCTAAGCTCGGCATAAGTTCACTTCGCAAGCTCGATTGCAGGGGCACATTAAATCCACGACTCTTCGTCCATTCGGGGATGTTCTCAATGGCATCAGGTTCGGCCCAAGGAGAAATGACAACATCCGTTATCAACTTTTTCAGGTCGATTCGTCGGCGCTTATATTCTGGAATCCACTCATGGCGTGGGTTGATGTCGATTGGGTAGGGGTGAGGCCAATTATCAAGTCCAAAATGCCGATTGGCACCCTCGAACGCTGCTGGGCAGCTTAGCATCACTCGAAGTTCACGTTCTGGCTCATACTGCTTCTGCTTGGTAGTTATAAACTCCAGCGTATTCATCGACCGACGGAGATGCTCAGTTCCATAGCGAATCTGGCCGATGAGAACTTCATCCATCGTTACGTCGCCCAGAGTATCCTTCAACCTTCCGTACGTCGTGCAGACAGCCACGCCATCGTGACCGTAGCAATCCCACATGCCAAGTTCCTCACCATCGAACATGTGCCAGCAATTGATGAAATATGATTCCCGCATCTGTGCGATGGAACCATACAGGTGGCTCAATTCCCGGTGGTGCTCAGGGTCGTATTTGTCATAGCCCATGACCTCACGGGCATACACATTCGGAGGAAGGCCTTCAGTTGGGTCTGTAAACAAATCCGCGCGGCGGAAATAAAGCTCCTGATTGGCCATCAAGTCGTGAAATTTCCTGAAGTCCATGAAACGCCAAAGTGGCGCCTCGTCAGGTGGTTCCAGCTGGCAGTGGAATTTGATGACTGGCATGATTCAGCTTAGCGTTTACCAAAAAGAGAGAATACTAATCGCCTGGCCAACTTCGGCAACTACATTTCAAGCATGAGGCTTGAAGTTGACCTGTCCCTCCGCGTTTTGTTGAAAATTTGGGCTGTAAGCGGCAGGCAGCATCGAGTCGTGTCCAGTCGATGCGAAGTCATCTTAATTCTCTTTTTGGTGAATGGGTTAGCCGCAGAATAGTAGCCCTTAAAGGGAAGCGCATGTCCGATATGATTGGCCATTGCCGCGCAACAATACATCAAAAATGCCAACAAAACCCATGGGGGCTGGTCAGGCTGATGGCATACCTTATTGAGCATTTTGCAAGGTGCAGATTGGCGCTTCGGATTAGCCCCGCCACAGACCAACCACTTGCCAATGTATTGATAACGGCAAAAATCCATGCACTACGTTTAGCGGAGAGGTTTGGGAATTGGCAACATTACTTTTCCAACTTTTCCTTGTATCCGAACTGCCAATTCAGCCTCGCTGTCGGATGGTGAAAACAGTGGCTGACCATCTTCTGCCTTCGATGTAAAAACAAGCCAGAACAGTTCCCATGAATAGTCTCTCGGGGGAACGGCCGCTAGCGATGGTAACTCACGCAATTTAGGACTGTTCAATCCGCGAACTACTCGAGGTGAAGCCGAATCCGCGCGTCGAGGCCCTAGTAGGGCCACCCAATCAGAAGGAATGATCCCAGACCCCTCACGTGGGTCAATTTCAACTTGGATGATGATGTCACCCGAGGACATTCCTGCAGCGATCATCTCTCGAGTTTCTGCATTGCTCAGGGCCTGAGCAATCTGACTCAGCCTTGCCAAGGCTTGAATCGTCTTTGGCGTAAGCCACGTAGCTCTTAGCTTAAAGTTGTAGCTGCGATCCGTTGAATTAATTCTAAAGTCTAAACTCTTTCCAACCTTCCCGCTGACGCGTTCTGCTAAAGCAATACTCTTGGCTTGATTGAAGTCCCATTGCAAGAATTCGTCCACTGGCATGGACTGATCCGTTGCTCCAAGGAACAGGAACAAGTATGGAAGAATCATTTTTCTTCTCTTTGGAGTATGCTTATGACCTCTTTGCCGCCTAACAAAGTCTTGCCGACTACAACACCCAGGAATGTAAATCCGGCATTACCAGCCTCATTCAATTCTTTTTCCATTGTGGATGTTTTAGAGGTGGCGAGAAGTTTGAATTCAATTCGTTTGGGTTTCACTTCGGACTGATTACGCTCAAGGATAATTGCAACTTCACGCCCCCCCATCATCGATTCGAATACGGTTTGACCACAGTATCGATAACCTTCATCTCCCGCTTGTTGCAATTCTTTTTGCAGCGTTCCAGTTTTGGAGGTAGCTAGCAGCGTGTATGACCTTCGCGAAGGCTTAGTTTCGCTACTCTTAATCATTACAGTGATGACTTCTTTTCCGCCAATGGAAGATTCTCCTCCCATTGCACTGCCAAACACGAAACCTGCTTCTGCGGCCTGATTCATTTCCTTTTGCATTGTGGATGTCTTTGTCGATGCCAATAGGCGATATTCGTAAGTTTCAGCCCAAAGCATATTCGAAAACAGGAATAGCCCTGCAACGGGTATAGTAATTAATAAGTTTTTCATGATAGTGGCGCCTAAAGTATATGGAGATTCGGTATGTATGTCAACGCAGATTGGGGCTTATGGGAAGGCCTGAGAGCCTGTCGCGAGTAAAGATTGCCGCCCGTGGCCTCGACCGTTTTTCGAAGCGTGGACAGTAAGAGATCGCCCCGCTTTCCCAGGCGCGAGAAGGTGTCTTGGGTGACCCCGAGCGCTTTGGCCATCTTGACCTGCGTGAGCTTGCGCGCGTGCCGCACTTCGCGTAAGGTCATCTCCTCGGCGATCCGCTCGGCGGCACCGCAGGAACTCCCCTTTCTGGTCGGGTTAGGAGTCGTTGTCACATGCGCCCAGGCTTCTCGAGGAAACCGATATACGCAATCGCTTAGAGGGACTCTTCGGTCTGGTTCTAGACACGATGGGGAAGGATCCGCTGAGCGGCCACCTATTTCTGGTCGCCGACAAGATAAGAACTCGATTGGAGATTCTGTTAGTTCATGGCAGTGGGCTCGGGGTGTGCGCCCAGCGGTTTGTGAAATGGCGTTTTGATTGGCTGGAAGATTTGAGTGCGGTGGGGGAGAGTCTGGCAGGTGTTTTTTGAGTGTGGGGTCATTTGGATCCCCACGCTTACGCATGGGGCTCGACGGGGTACAGCCCGGGGACATAGGTAACACTTTGGCCCAGTGACGTAGGTAACAAATGGGTACGGTCTGACGAAGTAGGTGACACTATGGCCCAGTGAGGTGGGTAACAAATGATTGGAGTTCGGGAGCTCAACCGCAAGCGGACAGGCACAGCCCGGGGACGTAGGTAACAAAACAGTCCGACGACATCGGTGACAAAGTATTCCGGTTGAGTCTTCGGGTTCTGGCTTAGAGCTCGGACTACTCTTCTAAAAGTGAAATGCGATGCCGAGCATTGGCGCGACGTTGTGGCGGCGGTAGAGCGTTGAGCCCTTGCGGGTGACGAAGTCTCGGACTTCGAAGCGGAAGCTGAAGCGGCGGGTGGCTCGGACGTCAATGCCGCCGCCGAAGCTGCCGGCGATGCCGCTGCGGCGTCCGTCGGCGGTGATGGTTTGGTTTGGGCGTTCGATCGAGACCTTTTCGCTCGTGGCAACCAAGCCGAGCCCCGCAGTGGCGATTAGCGATATGCGGCTGGTGCAGGGATGGGTGAGACGGAGGCCGGGCGTGATGAATACAGTTTTGGCGCTGCGGCCAAGAATGGGCCTCGAGGAGGCAGCGAATTTGCCGTCTGTCCAGAGGATCGGTAGCTCGAGCGATAGCCGGCCGATGGGCGTTTGTGCGACTCGTTGGGCCAGGCTTAACATCCCGGCACTGACGGTTTCGACTTTTGTCGAGGTGGGACGGACGATCGAGTCGTGCCGGAGCCAGGCACTGTAGAGGCTGACTTCGTTATTTTGCGCCAACAAGGCACACGTGTACGCGAATGCGCAGAGCATTGTTCTCATGGTTAGGTTGTTCTTTCGGGGTTTAGTAGTGCAGTTAGAAATGCAGGGCGAAGCCGAACTGGGCGAAGACGTTGCGGCGAGAGAAGGAGTTTGTCTCAAGAGTGGTGGCACCGGTGGTGCGGAAGCTGCGGACTTCACCTCGCAGACTCCAGAGCTTGGTGAGCCGGAAGTCGAGGCCGCCGCCGAAATTGAAAGCGCCGCCGGTTTTGGGCCGGTCGACCTCTACGATCTGACCGCCGATGCGGGAGCCAAAGCGCTCCTCTTTGTGAGCGATTCCACCGCCGCCAGCGGCGTAGATTGCAAGGCGGGGAGTTAGGTTGAAGTGGTAGCGGAGGCCAGGTGTGACGAAGACGATGCCGCCGGCACGGCCGATGACACGGTCACTGAGTTCGCCGTTAGAACCTGCGACGAATTGGACGGGCAGCTCTACATAGAGCCGCCCGGCCCGACCCTCCACCAGTTGCCAGGCGTAGTTGACCTGGAAACCCACCTGCACTTCACCGCGGATGACTCCGTCGCGTATGGATGCATTGCGTTGGGAAAATCCGAACAGAAATCCTAGATCGCTGTTTTGTGCGCTGAGACAGGTGCAGGCTAGCAGCACGAGGGAAGTGAAATGGGCAACTTGCTTCATTGACCCAATGCTAACCGGGGTTTTGATGGCAGTCCACGGAGTTCCTGTGAATGGCGCGAAGTCGCTGTTGAGTGGCGGGAGGGCGGAGGATTACCATTCAAGTCTCGATTCCAGCCAGTCACGAAGTTTTGATTGCCGGGCTGCGGAAGCGTTGACTATTCTGAAGTTGCCGATGAAGAAGAGGACCACACGACGCGCGATTGCAGTAGCTCTGGCCGGGCTGCTGGTGGCGGGCGTGGGGTTTGCTGAAGTTAAGTCCTGGAACAAGATCCGATATCAGGGGGGGACGGTTGAGGCGAAGGTGAATCCCTTCGACTGGAATACTACGCTGACGCTGCGGCAGGGCGAGTTGGAATTGGTGTTTGCCGGCCGGAAGCGGGTGGTGATTCCAGTGGCGGATGTGATGACGGTGAGCTATGGGCAGAAGGCATACCGCCGGGTGGCGGATATGGCGGTGTTGAGCGTGTTTGCGACGCCGGTTGCGCTCTTCGGCTTACTGCACAAGAGCAAAGATCACATTGTCAGTGTTGAGTACAGAATGCCAGATGGCAAAACGGGGGCTGTGCTGCTGACGGTGCACAAGGATCAATACGAAGGCTTGCTGCGGGCGTTGCAGGCGGCTACGGGGAAGCAGGTGGAAACGCGGCCTTGATCCCTTCGCTGATTCAATATGTGTCGCTAGCAGTGTTCGCGTTTGGCGCGATGGCGTTCTCGTGGCTTGCGTGGTCGTATTGGCGGGAGCGCCGGGCGGACCATGCGGTATTTCACGTTTTCAGTTTTGTTTGCGCAGGAGCGCTGGTGAGTAATCTGGTGGCGGCGCTCTTCTTTGTGACGCATCCGGTGTTTGAGTATCTGCGTGACTTGCTGACCGGTGCGCTACCGCCACTGATGCTGCATCTGGTGCTGGATCGCGAGCGATGGCAGGTGGTGCCGGGCCGTGCGGCCTGGCGGGTGTTGCTGGGTGCGATTTACCTTTCTGTGTTGACACCGGTGAGCGATTTGTTGCCAACGCTGCGGCTGGGGCTGGTGGCGGTGCTGGTGCTCTTTGTGTTGGTGGCGGCAAAACGGGAGCGGCCGGCGGTGGGGGCGAGGCATCGCTGGTGGAATGCCTTGATCTTTGCCGGATTTCTGGTGACGGCGTTGGGGTCGTGGTTTGGAGAGAGCCCGCTATATGACCTGCTGCCGGACTATCTGCTGTTGGGATTTCTGGCTGTGTGGCTCTACTATTGCGAACGACTGGCATTCTTTGACGTGTTTCTGAAGGGTGGCATTTACTTTTTCTGCGGGGCGGTGCTGGTATGTGTTTTTGTGCCTGTGGATTCCACTGCAGTGGTGCTGCTGCTGACTTGGATGGCTGGCCCCGCAGTGTTGCGGCGAGTGAGCGATTGGGTAGACAGGCGGGCGTTGCGCCGCAGGTATTCGCCGGTGGAGGCCGAGCGACTGTTTGCTGGCGACGTGCAGCGGTGTGTGGCTGAAGACGATTTGCGGAATGCGGCGCAGAGGTCACTTGAGGAGATCTTTGACGCTTCAGTTGACGTGTGGTTTGGGGCTTTCGCACCTCCGGCGATTGAGGGCGAGTTGCGGCTTGAGTGTGTTCGGTTGCGGCCTCGCCGGAACGGAATTCCTTATCTGAGCGGCGATCAAAGTTTGCTCGAGTCTTTGGCGCGGACGTTGCGTGTGGTGCGGGAGAACATCGTGCTGCGCTTGCAGCAGCAGGATCTGCGCGAGCACGCGACGCGTGCGGAAGTACGAGCGTTGCGGGCACAGATCAATCCGCACTTTCTGTTTAATGCGCTGAATGCGATTGCAGGATGGATTCGGGTGCGACCGGAGCTAGCGGACGAAACCGTCACGCAGTTGGCGGAGGTGTTTCGCTATGCGTTGAACCGGTCGCAACAGGAGTGGGTTCGAGTGGGAGAAGAGCTGGATTTTGTTCGCTCGTACCTGGCGGTAGAGCAGGCTCGATTTGGGGAGCGGCTGGTGGTATCGATTGAGAGTGATGCTGAGGTGGAGGGCGTGCAGGTGCCCACGATGTTGATACAGCCGCTGGTGGAGAACGCGATGAAGCATGGGGTGTCGCAGATGGTGGAGGGGCGGGTGACGGTGGCGGTGCGGGGGAATCAAGAGATGCTGATGGTGGAAGTTTGTGACAACGGCCCGGGCTTTCCGGCGGAATTCGTGCCCGTGGATGGCCACGGATTGCGCAATGTGACGGACAGGCTGCGGGGCTACTATGGCGAGCGGGCTAGCCTGCAATGGGAAAATGCGCCTATGGGCTGCTGTGTGCGAATGCGGCTGCCGGTGGATGGGCCGGTAAAAGGACAGGCATGATACGAGTCTTGATAGCGGACGACGAAGCTCCGGCGCGGGAGAGGCTAAGGCAGATGCTGGCTGCGCATCCTCAGGTGGAAATCGCGGGCGAGGCGACGACTGGGGTGGAGGCGATCGCGATGGCGGCAACGCTCAAGCTGGACTTGTTGATTCTCGATATCCAGATGCCGAGCGGGACGGGGCTGGACGTGGCGGCGTGCCTGGCATCGCCACGGCCGGCGATTGTCTTTTGCACGGCTTATGACCAGCATGCGATTGAGGCGTTTGAGTTGAACGCGGTGGACTACCTGCTGAAGCCGGTGAGCCGGGCTCGACTGGCGCAGGCTCTGGCGCGAGTTGGATCGAGAGCGGCGGCTTCGGCTGAAGTTGCGGTGGATGCTGTGGTGCGGCGGCCCGACGCGCGATTTCTGGTTCGTAACGGGTCGCACTATACGGTGGTGCCGGTGGGCAAGGTGGCGTTCTTTGAATCGGTGGATGGCTTGACGAAACTGGTAACCGAAACAGGGCAGGAGCATTGGATTGACCCGCCGCTGCAGGAGCTGGAGGCGCGGGTGGACTCGGCGCGGTTCTTTCGAGTGTCGCGGGGAGCGCTGGTGAACCTGGGGGCGGTGCTGGAGGTTCATCCGTTTCCGGGGGGAGCGGCAGAGATTGCGCTGCGGAGCGGGCAGCGCCTAGAGGTGAGCCGGCGGCGATTGCGGGATCTGATGAAGGCTCTGGGCGGGGAGCAGTGCTGACGGGGTTGATGGCTGTACGACTGCCGGTTGGCAGACTTTGATGCGGGGGAGTTTTCCTGCTGCGGCGTGGACAGCCTGTTCACCCAAAGTGCTGGTTCCACCCTCTGAACGGCTCTGAGAATGAGACTGCTCCGGATGGCCGCCAAATTTTAGGCGACACGTCTCCTGTTTGTCGGCTTTGGCCTCGGTTTATCTTCGGCAATGCCGGAGAGAATCACCGGTGCGCGGTCGGGAAATTCGGCTACCAGCGATAGATTCCCGCCCATGGCCTCGACTGTTTTTCGAAGCGTGGACAGCAGGAGATCGCTTCGTTTTTCCAGGCGCGAAACACTGTCCTGGGTGACTCCGAGCGCTTTGGCCATCTTGACCTGCGTGAGCTTGCGAGCGTGCCGCAGTTCGCGTAAGGTCATCTCCTCGGCGATCAGGACGGCGGCGCGAGCCTCGACCTTTTCGCGTTTGGCGGGGCTCAGTTGCTTCATTTTGTCTTTCAGCGTGATTGGCATGGCTATGCTCGTTTCTCCTTTCTTCCGTTGCTCTTCGTTCGTGACAGGTGCTCGTCAAATCTTTCGTCGGCCTTCGCTATGAGCTGGCGGTAGAATCTCTTCTCGCTTCCGCCCGATTTGTCTCCAGCGATCAGAAGGACAGCATTGCGCCTGGGGTCGAACGCGAAGGCAACGCGCCAGACACCGGCGGCCGCGTCAAAGCGCAACTCCTTCATATTTGCGTGGCGCGAAGCGTTGAGCGTATCAACGCGGGGCCTGCCGAGCTGCGGGCCAAACTGCTCCAGCAACAGAGCATGAGCGAGCAATTCGCTCTGCACGTCATCCGGCAGCGCGTCGAATTCGGGGTCAAAGTCCTTGTGGAATTCAACTTGCCACTTCACTCTCCATAGTATGTTACGCAGTTCATATGTTGTAAAGAACATATTGCGGAGAGCCGGACGAAAGTCTATTTCTCTCCGGAGTTCTAGTGCGCGTGTTGGCTGACGGGACTTGCTGATATTCTTCAGGACGCATGTATCGTTGCGCTTTGCTTGTTTTCTTACCCATGCTCTGCCTTGAGGGCCAGACGCTTTTTGATGGCCGTACGAGTGCCGGTTGGCAGACTTTGATGCGGGAGAGTTTTCCGGCTGCTGCGTGGAGGATTGAAGACGGCGCTTTGTGTTCGATCGCTACGGGGCCGCGTGCGGATCTATCGACTGTGAAGAAGTTTCGGAACTTTGAGCTGGAATTCGACTGGTGGATTGAGAAGGGTACTAATAGCGGGGTGAAGTATCTGGTGTTTGGTACGCGGGCGAATCCGGATACGGGCAAGCTGGACCCGGATGTGCCGAAGGCGCTTGGCTTTGAGCTGCAGTTGATTGATGATGAGCGGGTGCCGGATGCCAAGGTTTCTCGGACTCGCGGGACGGGGGCGCTCTATTTGTTTGCGGAGCCGGGGAAGTTGCCGGCTTTGGCTGTGGAGCAATGGCATAAGGCAAAGGTTGTTGTGAAGGGCAAGCGCATGGAGCACTGGCTGGACGGGGTGAAGGTGCTGGAAGTGGATCTGGAATCAGCCAAGCTGCGGGAGGCTATGGCGGCGGAGAAGCGGGCGGATATTCCGAAGCCGCATCACCTCGATGAGTTGAAGGAGCAGCCGGGGAAGGCCTATCCGCTGGTGCTGACGCATCACGGCGGGAAGGGTTGTTACCGGAATATTCGCGTGCGGGAGTTGAAGTAATCTGGTGGGCCCTGTTGGATTTGAACCAACAACCAACAGATTATGAGTCTGCTGCACTAACCGTTGTGCTAAGGGCCCGCCTCCAAATTGTCTCAATAAAAGAGGTACTTGCGCCACTGCT
>JALHNH010000089.1 GCA_022843625.1 Bryobacter sp.
GCTCTCCACGCTCCCAGAACCGTCGATTACCATTTCTGGGCTGGCCGCTGTGCCGAGAGCCTCGCGAACCTCGACCGCGCCCAGCGCCTGACGCAATATCGAAGGGCGGTTCGCTTCATCACCGCCAGCTACAGGGCCGAACACAATCGCCAACAGTCTCTCGTCGACCGCTTGGCCCGGGCCTGCTTCGAATAGGGCCGGTTTCCCGATCGTCCCGGCCGTTTTCCTTAATAATCATAAGGCCAGAGACGGGATGCGCCTGGCGAGCGACGGACGATTGATGTCTGACAAGTGCCGGCGATCAGACATCTTACAGACAAACCCCGTCCGGATATTTTTGGCTGTTAGGTGGTTGACAACCGCAGCTAACTTCTTGGCATTCGTGCAGTTGCATATGCTTCCAATTCCCTCCAGTGGGGTTTGTAGGGGACTTGCACCCCTTGTCTCGGGCCCATGCCCGTCGCAACCCCGGAACTGACGTTCCGGAGGCCGGGCCGAATGTGGGTGATTGCTGAGAGGCTGGCGCTTCGCGCCAGAACATACAAAGACCACGAGCCTTTGTGTCTCAGACAACACCCCATGGGTCATACGGATACCACATAGGGTGTTCTGAGTAATCTCCCCGTCCTTCCAAGTTTGCCACGGCGTCCTTGGCTTCGCGAGAAATAGACCAGCCTAGGCCACTTGGCGTGTGATCATCGAGCAACCGACGAAGCGCAGGAAGAAGCGCATCGTTCGACCTATATCTGTACCGACGCCCGCGAATACTATTTCCAGTTGAAAGATGGCTGGCAACATAACAACACCACCAACGTACTTCCGGCTCAGGATCCGATAGTAGGTGCTCCACAAGCTTTAGTGCTCGACTAGCCCAAGGGGCACTTCTCGGTGCGCGGTCGAGCGATTCCTTAATGCCCTCAAGCGCGAGGCCTCGGATTCGAGGATGTTCACTTTCGTCTGCCGCCATCGTTAGAAACTCATGCAGAGTGCCGTCAAGGTCAATCAGCATGAGTAACCAAAGCGACTCGAATCGGACTCGGGGGTCGCTGCAACCAAGTCGCTCTCTTGCGACTTTGCGAACGAGACCAGGATTACGTGGACATTTTCCCTTTAGATCGAGTGCTTCTACGACCTTCCAAACGGCTCCCGTTTTTAAGATCTCTGGCAAAGCCTTAAGGGGAAGCTCTTGGGCAGGTCGAGTCCAGGGCACACAGTGCCCTGGACCGACGACCTCAACCAAAACGGAATCCTCTTTCTTTAGCGTAAAGTTCCGAAAAGACAACGCTCCAGCAACTCTGCTCAGGTGAAGATGCCACCAATCAGAGGGGCTGATTTTTATTCCAGCTTCCTCCAACCGAATGGGGAGAGACTCTGTGAGACCTGGAGCTACATCAGCTAGATCCTGGAAATTCAAAGGTTCTCCGTGTCGGCTCGCAACAATCTCACCAGCCTCCAGGGCCAACTCTAATTTAGCCAGATTTGCTACGCTATGGGCTCGCTCCCAGGCATCCTCGCATTCTTCGCAATAGATATTGGCCTTAGGAAAATACCAGGAACTGCCGATTGGAGGCGGGTCAACCTGCACCTCAAAAAGCCTTCTACAGTGAAAACAGGTTCTCTGCCAAGTTGCCTTACTCATAGCTTGACTCTAGTCCCAGATGAGGGGGTGGTCAAACCCAGGCGGGACATTGATTTCAATGCAGTTCTCTTCCACACCGTGACGGTGTCCCGTTCCGTGGTTAATTCGTCCCTCATCCGAGAGCTTACAATTGAGCTCGGCAGCTTCTCTGGCATGCTCTAAGGCCTTCGCTCGACTTTTGAAGCTTGCCGCTACGCCATAGACCAAGACTGTGCCTTTATTCTGGCCGCATTCATGCCTATCGCAGTACACTCTCGCCGAACAGATGTGCAATGTCCTCCTGGACCCTCTTGCTTTGTCGTTGGAACGATTCTTCGGCGGGTTCTTCTGAAAACCGCCTGCATCGTCATTATTACGGTCCCAGCGCTTGGAAAAGCGGTCTCCCCCCATCGAATCGCCGTAATTCGGATTCGTATTGGCCATTCCCAATCCTATGGCTACCGGCGGGGCAACCTCCATCGTCGCCGCGCCGGCTGCATTGAGTAGACCAGCGAGCCCTGCTAGGGCTGCTTGAACTGAAGACAGATTAATCTGAAGACCTGGCTGCATCGCTGGGTTGCCAGTATTGGTCCCTGAGGGATCAATAAGCGTTGTAGGTCGATTATCAGCATAAGCGTAGAGGTTGGCTCCACCCTCAAGCCTAATCGGATCCCTCGATATGAAACGCTGGACAGTCGAATCATACCAGCGTTCTCTCATATAGTGCAGCCCCGTGGCGGAATCGAAGCGGACTCCCAATGAGCCTACCCAAGAATAGGGGAAATTCTCCAGTTCCGGAATGGCGCTCACGAAGATGGTTTCCCCATAGGCACTATGTTCCATTCTTGCAACCACGGCCCCTGTGTCATCCGTGATCATTCTCACGGAGGCCAGGGCATCGATCGAAACCTGGTAAACCTCGCCATTTAGAGAAAAGCTTTGCAGCAGTCCATCCGGAATATGGTAGATTAGATCCACCCCGTCCCGGACTTCCCGCACGCAGTCCCAGCCATCGAAGATAAACTGGGTCAGCTGACCGTCATCCCGCGTTAGCATACGGCCCATCTGATCATACGTATAGCTCACGTCCACGCCGCCTGGCCCCTGCACCCGCACCAGGCGATTTTCATCGTCGTTCCAGCTATAAGTCCAAGAATCCGTGCCGTCCGTCTTGCCGATCAGATTGCCGTTATCGTCCCAGCTATAGACCCAGGAGTCGCCGCCCACGTCTTGCTGAATCACCTGATTCAGGTCGTTGATGGGGTTGGCCACCGGGTTGCGGTCGTCCAGCTCGCTGCCGGAATCCGTCACCGTGGTGATGGAAGTGATATTTCCGGCCTCGTCGTAAGCAAAATTGCGCACCGAGCTGGCCAGCAAGCCGCTCCCGCCGAAACTGAGATGCACGTTGCCAAAGGAAGGCGTATCCACGCCGTCGCTGCTGCTCAAAGTCGCCTGGAAGCGCGCATACTTGCCCTCGAAGTCGGAGGTGCTGGCCAATGCTTCGCCCGCCGGCGTCGTGAAGTAGGTTCCGCTGGTGCCGTCCGGACCGATGAAGGACCAGGGGCCATCCACCGAGTTGGAAAACGCCAGCTGGAACTTGACGTCGGTATTGCTGGGCAAGGTCTCCTCCCAGGCGATCCGGCTCCATTCCACTTCCTGGCCAGCGTCATACAGGCTGCTGGTATACCGCCCCACCACGTTCGCGGAAAGGGGAAAGTCCGGCTTTCCGTTCAGGTTGGTCAGGTCGACCAGACGGTATTGGAACTGCCCGTATTCGCAGAAGGCAGTAACACGCAGTCGCAAGTCATTGGTCGTGTAGCCGCTGGTAATCGCGCCCGAAAGGCTGGTCCAGCTCGACATCCCCGCGTCCCAGACATACATGTTCAGTGCGCTTCCCGCCCTTTTGATGCGGAATTTTCCGGTCGTATCGCTGGTTGCGCTGGACTGTTGACTGCTGCCACTGTAGAGCCATCGATAGGAATTGCCGGAATAGCGGCTGAAGGCTTGTTGAACGTAACAGCGGCTGCTATTGTCCGGTAGCAGAACGGACAAATCAAGCGCTGTCGAATTCGGGTATCTGAGCTGCTGCCCGGACGCCGGGGTGGGTAAGTCGGGCACTTCCCATTCCAAAGCAACATCAAAGTCTCCCGTCAGCAGGCGTCGTAACTCCAGCTCCTGCAGCACCTGCGCGAAGACGTAGCCGACCTGGTCGTATACCTGCTCGGCGCTTTGATAGACGTGCACCGTCCAGGCCGAGGGGAAGTTCAAATGCAACCCCTCATCCGCCCGAATCTCCGCACCCACACTGTGCGAAGTCACCAAGACCGGCGTGCCACCGGGAGTGTAGTTTAACTCCTTGAAACGCGTGCTCCAGCGGTCTAAGTTCAGCACGCTGAAATCATCGGCCACACCGATGAGCTGCACCCGCTGGTTCTCAAGGTCCAGCATACAGGCGCTCAGTTCCCCCTGGGCCAGGTGTTCGCCATGCTGGGTCACCCAGCGGTTGATGGTTTCCTGCACCAGCCGGCCGCCCCGGTCCAGGTGGTAAGTGTAGGACCCTTTTTCGGTTTGCAGCGATAAACGATCGCCCGCAAGATTATAGCCGTAGCGCAGATTCAACAACTCGGTGCTCGATAGGCTCGTTTCTAAACCCAACAGCTTGCCCACGATGTCATACCTGGCGACCGTCTCGACCCCGTTCGGACGCAAGGTCCCGACGCGCCGTCCGTCCGCATCATAAGAAAACTCGGTGCTGTTGTCCTGGCTGTCGTGGAACTCCACCATACGGTTCATCTCGTCAAAGCCGCCGCTGGGCACTTCCCAATACTGGTCCGGCTGATCCAGACCGTAGAGAGCGGTTCCAAAAAGCCCGGTGCCATACACGGCCGGGGAAGAGGGCGTGGGCCGCAAAGCCGTACGATTGCCCACCTCATCGAACTCGTTGGTAAGGTCCCAGTCCAGCGACGGAGAGCTGCCGCCGGGCGTGAACTGTCGGCGAGTCAGGCGATTGAGGTCGTCATAGGTAAGAACCTCGACATCTCCATTGCGTTCTATGCGTTGGGTCAGGTTATTTACATCATCGTATCCCAGCTCCACCGTCTCCATGTTCGGGTAGGTGACGAGGATCAGGCGATGCCCAAGATCATAGCCGAAGGCCCGTGTTTGCAGGTTGTTGTCGATGTAACTGACCAGGTCGCCGGCAGCCGAGTAGTCAAATTCCTCCGTGGTGGTATCGGGATAAGTAATCGTGATCAGGCGATTCAAATCGTCATAATCGAAGGCCATGACCTGGGATTTGGCATCGGTAAAGGAGACGAGATTGCCGACCTCGTCAAACCCGTATTGCAGAGAGTTCTCCAGCGAGTCCGTGATCTTGACGATGCGATCCAACCCATCATACTGGAGAGAAATCGCCCGACCCTGCGGATCGGTCACCTTGCAGAGTCGGCCCACCCGATCAAAGTCGCGACGCACGCGAGCGCCGTCTGGAGTGGCGATTTCGCGCAGGTTCTCGCCGTCATACTCCAGGCAAGTGCTCAGCAGGTGCAGGCTGGCGTCATCAAAGTAGACTGTCGTGCCGGCGTCGCCAGGAGAAGTCTTTCGAGCGCGCATTTCATAGCGAGCAAGCGGGGTCTTCGCCCGAGTCGCCTGGGTATCGCCGGGAACCTCCACCAGATGGGGAGGCAACTCCGTCCAGCTATTGCCGATGGCCGTCCCCGGCTCCACCTGCGTTTGGCCAACCGCCTCAAAGTCCCGCACCACACTGGCCAGGGCGACCGTCACGTCGGACGCGCCACTGGCCGCCTTCTTGGCCCAGGCTCCACCCAGGTAACGGCCACCCGCATAGACCGGCACGTCCTGTTGATACCAGCCGGTCAGCTCGCCCACTTCTCCGGTTGTGGCGCTGACGCTGTAAGTCCCGCTATGAGCCTCCGCGTTACTTCGGGGCCGGTTATTCCCGTAGGAGATATTGCCAACACCACCACCAAGGTATCCCCACCAGGTCCAGCGCTCCGGTGCTCCGCTGGTATTGTCACTGATCGCCTCCAGTTCCATGGAAGGGTTGTCCAACACATTGAGGGCGCCAGTCAGGTCAATGTTCGTCAGCTCGTCGCGGGCCGCGTTAGGACCGGTCATGGAAACCACTCGATTGATGGAGTTCAGGGCGTAAAGCACCTTCTGGCCATCCGGCAAGTCCGTCTGCACCCGCCGTCCGGCCGCATCCAGCGTAAAGCTGGTAACGCGCAGTAGGGGGTCAGTGACCGAAATCAGGCGTCCGGTAAAATCATACTCCAGGCTAGTTTCATGGTTCAAAGCATCCCGAATCAGCTCCAAACGGTTCAGCGAATTGTATTCCATCACTGTTTCCCGCAGCAAAGCGTCAGTGATTTTCACGAGATTGCCAGCCGGATCAAACTCGAACAACGTCTCGTGGCCGAGAGGGTCCGTGACCTTCGTTAAACGGTTCTTTCCGTCATACTCCATCAAAGTCACGCGAGTATCCGGGTCTTCCGAACTGGTCACGTTACCGTTCTGGTCGTAAATCAGGTTGGTCTCGCCCAACAATGCATCCACGACCTGAGTCAGATTCTTGTTGACATCTGTATAGTAAAAGTTCGTCTCACGGTTCTTGGCATCGGTAATTTTACGCAGCGTGCCGTCCCCATTGTAGTCCATCAAAGTCGTCTGGTAGAGCGGGTTGGTCACCGCCGTCAAGTCGGAGCCGGTATAAGTCATGACCGTGCGCCGATTCTCGATCGGGTCAAAGGCGATGCAGTTGATGACCGGATACACGCTCTCGTCCACCTCGCGCGAGCGCACCACCACGCGAATCTCGCTCTCGGCCTCGGCGTAAACCCCAAAGGTGAACCAGACGCCGGCCGCCGTGTTGTGCATGCGGAATTTTTGACGCCGCGGGTCGCCGCTCACCGGGTCAAAGTCACTGACCAGGATCTCGATATCCCGGCCGAAATTGCCGGCGTAGACTCGCTCCCAGGTGTTGTCGTTGGGCTCCTTGCTATAGGTCTGATCGGCACAATGGGTGTAAATCGACAGATTGAACTCCTTGGTCTCGCTCATGGGGATGCGGAACGTGAAGGATTCATTTTCATCCTGATTGCGCCATTGTCCCAAAGTCCGTCGGTAGGTGTTGCGCGTCGGCGAACCCGGCATACGGATCCAGGGCGCCCGAGGATCTTGAAGATGATTCGGCAGCTCCGGCAGAACGCGGTCAAAGCCATTGCTGGTATCCGTTTCACCCGACAAAATCCCCGCCACATCGACGTAGGCGGGCTTCTGCCAGAGATCGGCACTGGTGTCCAGCGCCGAACACATCAAAAACCCGTCTTTTCCGAAATGCTCGAACCACTCACCGCCTACGGCCAGAGTCGCTCGTGCCGGCGTTGAAGTGATCGGACGAGAGTCCAGGTCATACTCGGTCTGCGACACCACCCCGGTCGAACCGATTACTGCAGTTCGGTTGCCCAGGCTGTCGTAAACAAATCGCGTGTGCCTGTTGTATGGATTGTCACGCGGTCCGTAGTAGTCACCCGGGTTGTAAGCATACCCCTCACTGACGTACAGCAGGGTCTGCTGGTCGCTCCAGAAAAGCCGCTTGCTGTGGCCCAGCGGGTCAAGAATGCGCCACAAATTCCCAAAGTCGTCGAAACGATAGTCCCAGGTGGCGCCGTCGGCGTCGACCAGAATCGTGTTCTTGAACGCGTGAGTCGTTCCAATGTCGGGAGTCGCCGTTCTCTCGTACACCGTGTGATAGCTGTACGTCAGCACCTTGGAGTCCGGGTTCGTGACGGTTAACAAGCGCCCATTGCCGTCGTAAGTGTAGACATAGGTATTGTTGTTTGGATCGGTCCTGCTCAAGATCAGGCCGTTCGTGGAACTGGGCGCATAGCCATAGGACAGTTCACAACCCTCTGGAGCCACGATGGAGGTCAGGTTCGAGTCGCCATCAAAGACGAGCGTCGTTTCCAAGCCTCGCGGGTCGGTCACCTTGGTGATCAGGCCGCCCGTGTAAGTCAGCACAATCTCCCGACCGGTCGGCTCCTCAATCGAAGTAAGCTGACCGCTCGTATAGTGGAAAGTCAGCGCCTGCGAATGATTGTCCACTATGGATTGCAGCACACCGCTGGAGTCAAAAACCAGCTTGCTGCCCTGGCCGAATTCCGCCAGCTCCCAATTCGAACTGACTTCCGACAAGGTCATGCGCAAAAAGTAGGAGGTGCTCTCCAGCTTCCAGCCGCCACTGCCGTCCGGCTCAAAATCGTATTTGCGGCCTTGATCGTCGGTGTAGGTGACCAGGTTCACAGGAGTGCCGGCAAAGTCCAGCCGATGCATGCCGCTGTGGCTCCAGTTTCGACCCACGGTGCCCAGTGTATTTTCCACCGAGTTATGAGTGAGAATAAATTGGAGGCTCGGCCCCACCGTGCTGATATTGGCCACGGTATACTTGCGAATCAGAATTCCATGGCTGACTCGAAGTTGCTCCGAGTCCGAGCAAGCTCCCAGCAGAGTCTGGTATCCATCCATACCAATGGGTTCGGGGAAAAGGGTGTGGTTCATGATAAAAGGTCTCCTTCGTTAGTTTCCGATTGAAGATTTGCGGTCTTTTGGACATTTTGGGTTTCCACGAGGGATTTTGGTGGGGGTAGGCCCGCCCAGACATGGATTGACCTGGGTTTCCGTCATCGGGACGGTAGCCGGCGGCTCACTGCCATCGCCGTTACCCGAGTAGCCATCGTCAGGAGAAGGATTGGGGGGTTCCAGTCCATCGTCCGCATCGGCAGCAGGAGGAGTGGTTTGCCGCCTGCAGGTATCTCGCGGACCCGGGCCACCGACGGCGCCAGCGCCGCCGGACATTCCGCCCGTGCCGCCCGAGCCACCTAACCCACCCCCTCCCCCGGGGGCGTGGCCGCCGCTGCCGCCTCCACCACTGGCGCCGCCTCCTCCCCCGCCGGAATCGGCACTGCCACCGTTGCCGATCTGGCCGACGCCCACGCCGAGGACACCGCTGGCGATATTGAAATGGCTGCCCGTCAATCCGGGTGCACCGATTCCGTGGAAAGCCCCCACGGCGTTATAGACTTGAAATGGACTTGAGTTGACTCTCATGACAAGTTCTCCTTAACTTCCTAGTGTGGCCAGCTCGCGCAAAATGTCTGAGCCGACCTGATTGACATAAAGTAGGTCTGTAAAGCGCTGGTCTTGCGATAGGCGCGCGTATATCCGCCGCACCATTCGCATGTGAGCCCGCAACAGCAGGCAATGATTGGGATGGATTCCGTCCAGCCCGTAACCGGACTGGACGGCGACCGCGCGGCAACCACCGCCGCAGACGGTGCGCGCCTCGCAGCCCGCGCAGTCGGGAATCTCCAGGGTGGTCTGGTGCACATAGCGCCAGCGCTCCGCTGGCAAGTTCTGCGCCTCCACCAGGCCCAGCCGGTCCAGCGGTCGATGCAGGAATCGGTGACAGGGAAGCACGTTGCCCTGTGCATCCACCGCCAGCAAGGATGTCCCTAAAGGACACGGTCGACCGGGCCTGCGCTGACACGACAGATGGCCGATATAGGACCTCAGCAGCTCCCAGGTAATCTCCAGAGGCGGCCTGCGCCCCTGACGGAACTCCTCAAGGAACCAGTCGCCCAACTCCTCATAAGCCCGCTCCAGGGCCTCGTAATGACCCTCCCAGTTGGCCTCGATGACCGGAGCCACCACCACTCCTACCGGAGCAATCGCCAGCACATCCCGGACGGCCCCCACCAGGTCGAGATTGTCCGGAGTGAAAGTGAGCCGCACGGAACACCGCTGCGCCCAGGCAGCCAGCTTGGGCAGATTTTTGGCCACCAGATCAAACGACTCCCGCCCCGAAACCATCGGACGCAGCCGCGAAGCCTGGCGCCCTCCGTCCAAACTGACCAGCAGCGACATAGAACTCTGACGAATAACCTTTTCCACCCGAGCATTCGCCAGAGTCCCGTTGGTCGTGGCCGCGAAATGAAAGGCCTTTTCCACATTCGTCCGACGCAATTGGGCATAATCCACGACCTCTTGCATCCGGTCCACTGCCAGGAAAGGCTCACCGCCAAAGAAGTTGATGTTCAGCTCTTCCAAGCCGCCCGAGATATTGCGTTGCATGAACCAGTCCACCGTCCGCAAGGCGGTTTCCCGAGTCATAAAACGCGGCTCTTTTTTGACAAAACAGTAGGTGCAGCGCAGATTGCACTCCTCCGTCAGGTAGAGCATCAAATTGCGCACCGGTGCGTATCGTTTTGGTTCTTCTCGAACCGGCAAAGACATGAGCAAGGCTAGACCCTCCTTCCAAGGACTGTTTTAGGACTTAACTGAGCGCCTGGCGGACCGCCTCGACGGCCATCCAGGCATAAAAGCAACGCTGCGGCGGCAACCCCCCCAGGTCACGCACCACCTGCTCCACCGTCAGCTCCTGGTCCGCCCTGCGCCCCACCAACCGCTCGTGAAGATAACCTCCACAAGCGATGGCGGGCGCGCAGCGCGGACAATAGAACCTCAGATTTTTGACCAGGCCCTGCGCGTCCAGCTCGAGCTGCAGTTGAAAGAAATGACCCTGTTTCGCACTCCCCACCATACTTTGATGAGTCGGTGTCTCGAGATGCCCGAAACCCTTAGCCTCATGAAAGTAGCGGTAGACTTGTGCGGAAATCATCGATTACACCGGCATCATTTCGAGAACAAGCATCAGCAAGCTTCGCATCTCGGCAAGCTGGGCATCAGACGCCTGACCTTCCAGTTTTTTCAGCCTCTCGATGGCCGCCGGGCGACGAGGATCGGGCACAAACTCGGGGCCTTTTTCGATGACGGGCTCCGGTTCGGGCTCGGGTTCCACGATTTCATAGCCTCCGGCATAAAAGGCCGCCTCCACAAAACTGTCCGCGGACGGTGCCGGGACGCCGACAGTAGAAGGATGCTCTTCCTTTGCCGCGGCGAATTCCCTGAGAGCCGCGTCAAAGTCAAAGTCCAGTTGATTAAAAATAGACCGTTGGATTTTCAGCATGATTACACTCCTGCGTAAATGATGTAGTTCAAGACCATGGTGGGCTGAACGTTGTTATGAGCTCCGTCACTGCCAGTGGCATAGGTGGTGACGAGTGAGTTGCTGGGATTCTGAAAGACATTGACGGCCTGGTTGAATACGTAGGCGTTGAAATACTGAACATTCAGAACCGAGTGACTGTGAGAGGGCATCTCGGTGGTCGTCAACGTGTGGGACTGAGAGCCCCCCGATTGGCCCATTGTCGTACTCGTAAGCCGAGTGCTCAACCTGGCCGCGCTCGACCCGCCCATATTGTCCAACCCGGCAACAACTCTGCCCCGAAGGTCAGGAAGGCTAAAGGTAGTCGAGCCATCCCCCGCCCCAAAGGCGGTGCCAATGGCCGAAAACAAAGCCGAGTAGGTCGAACGACTGATGTTCTGACCGTAACAGAGCTGCCAGCCCGAGGGGGCGCTGGAGCCACCGTAAGGAATAATAGCTCCAATAGGTCCAACCGCGCCGGTTGCCCCCGTGGCACCGGTGCCTCCAGTCGCGCCCGTTCCTCCAGTCGCGCCCGTTCCTCCAGTCGCTCCCGTTGCCCCGGTCGCCCCAGTTGCCCCTGTAGCACCCGTTGCTCCGTTTGCGCCATTCGAACCAGGGCTTCCGGTCGCGCCGGTTGCTCCAGTAGCTCCACTTGGCCCCGTGGAGCCGGCGGGACCTACACCACCCAGCATCTCAAAGCGGCCACCGCTGGCATCGTTATAGACGGCGGCCACCATTTGATTGGCCAGAATATCCCCCGATGAGAGAGCGCTTCCGCCCGCCTTCGTGAGAGATTTAGCCGTCAAAGCGCCGCCGGGCCCGACCACTTGAAGGGTGGAGGCTCCCGAATTGGCGTTGGCGGCCTTAAAGACCACCAACATGCCCTTCTTGTAAGCGGAGAACTCATTCTTGTTCGACCCGGAACCGTCGAACTCGACTTGATAGGCGTTAGCCGCGCCTACATCGTCTCGGTAGAAGGCCTGGCCGTCCTCCAGGTCAGCCAGAATGGGAAACAGTTGGGTGATATGAACGGCCTCGATCACATCGCCCGTATTGATCGTATCGTCAAATAAAGGACTGGACATAGATTTTCCTCTCTGTTGCTCCCGAGGGCAGCACGAAGCCAGACCCCGGGGCGAATGGGATTTTTTTGAATAGATGGAAAGTTTGGTCTATCGGTAGCCTGGGAGCTTAGGGCGGCTCGCGGCTACTTTCGGGCCTACAGAAGGGCATGCTGACGCCTCCCTTCGCAAGTTAAGCAGTGAAGCAGGTTGTTTTGCAGTCGCTGGCGGTCCGTCTCCGGAAGCACAGCGTCTTGCAAAAGTTGTTCCGTGCGCTCTCGCGCCTGGCAAAAGCGTCCGGTATAAAACTCCGTCAGAGCCAGCTCATCCTGAGCCCGCCACCGGTAAGCAGGCTCTTCTAAGAAGAGCCCCTCATCCGGCATCTTCAGTTCGGCCGCCCGGGCGGAGAACAGGTGGGCCAGATTCCATTGGCCCAACTCTCGATAAAACTGTGCCAGCTCGAGCAGCGCCTCAGCCCGAGAGGGATTCAGTTGGTAAGCCTTGAGCAGTTCCGCCGGCACCTGGGCCGTAGCTTGCATGCGCTTCAACAACCGGGCTCGCTCCAAATGGGCAACGTAACGCTCCTCCGCCCAGCCCTCCAGCTGACAACGGCGCCCATAAGCCTCCGCCGCCTCTTGCAGAAGGCCGGCATCGCGATAACTTTGCGCCAGATAGAAGACGTTGCGTGGCTCGTCCGGCTCGGCCGCCAGAGCCTTCTCCAGCAGCCGCGCGTCGTCCAGATACTTCTGAGGGTTGCGCGAACGCGAGCCCTCCCCAAAGCTCACGTGATACTCGAGCCCCGGAAGAAATCCGCCCACCGTGGCCTCGTGGCAATCCGCATGCTCGTGGACCACTCCCTTATAGCGCCAGGGCAAAGCCGTGCGAAAAAGCTGAGGCCGCAGATAGCGCACCTCACCAAAATGCACCCGAAGCGAATACCAATCTGCCTTCAGGACCGGCATTTGAAAGGAGCCCCCCTTCAGCTGATCGTCCGCGTCCACCACCAGGTGATAATCCGCCAGGCCGCGGTTCAGCTCAAAAGCCTCACTGCGGTTCTCGGCAAAGTTGCGCCAGGGCCGATGGTGCAGTTGGCCCGGTAGGTGACCTAAGACCGATTCCACGATTGCCGGCGTTTCATCGGATGAACCCGTATCCACCACCGTCCAGCCATCCAGGAACGGCAGAACCGAGCGTAGACAGCGTTCGATCACGCTGGCTTCGTCTTTTACGATCATGCATAAACTGATTGTCGACATAGGACTCCTTTCTGAGCCTCAAACGGGCAGCACGAAGCAAACCCCTCTGGGCTTTGGTTTTAATTAGCTCGCTGCCCTAATCGGGCAGCTGCTCGAAGAGTAGAGTCAGCAATTCGCGCAACTCATCCAGGTGAGTGCCCACGGTCTTCCCGCGGCGCTCCAGGGCCTTGAGCCGGCGCAATGCATCCATTTTCAGTCGATTGGGCGGCGGAGCTGCAGGCTCTTCCGCTTCGGATTCCTCCGAGAGCGGGGAGGCACTTTCCGCTTCATCCACGGGCGGCGCGGAGTCGGAACGACTCCATACACCTGCGGCCTCGGAATCACTGGTCGTATCCATAAGCTCCTTTCCGAACCCCTCAGGGCATAGCAAAGCTAGAACCCTGAGAGGCGTGATGCGACGGATGATTAGGACTGGGATAAACTACTTGGTCAGCCGGACCGCCGATTCAATCACGGTATCCAGCAACAATTGGGGCGGGTCGAGTCCGTAGACTCGGGCCAGCTCGACCAGCATCTGCAGGGCCAGGCGCTTCTTCTCCGGGCCGGCGGTGTGGGCGGTCTGCTCAAGAGCCAGCACCACCTGTTCCGCCAGCTGGATCAGAATCTGCAGCTGAGCCAGCTTTTTCTGGGCATTTTGAAAAAACGAGAACATCAGGAAATCACCTCCTCGGGCGCAAGATCAGAGAGGCGGAGCCGGGCCACCGCGTTGGGTCCCGGCAACCTGCTCACCCGCACATAATAAGTCCAACATCCTCGGCCCACGTCGTGCCTGACCAGACTGCAGCTCAGCAGCTCCAGAGGCTCCACACGGCCCTCCGGCCCCACCGCCCAGCACTCGACGCACTGATAGCCTCGCAAGACCTTCAGCTGCCCCTGCTTGCACTTGATGTTCAAGAACAGGTGGTGGGGTTTGGGCCCCCTATCCACTTCCATCCGCTCCCGAACCGAAAACTCCAGTTCCAGCACCGGCGGCCGGTTCTTCAAACCGTCCGGCAAAGCCAGCGACTCCTCTCCCAGGACCTCGTCCACTGCGTCTACCATCTGCTTCTATAACCCCTTACATCAATGTGACAGAAATGCTGATCCGGGTAATAACCCACCCCTCCATCGTCTCCGATCACCTCCTCGCAGACGCGCCACAGCTCATCGGTCGGGATCCCGGCCGCGGAAATATCCGCCGCCAGGCCGTCGATGTGGGTGCTGCTTGAGGCTCCTCCCACGGAACGGTTGTACGCCGGCGGACGGTAGCCTGACGAAATGCTGATGGCCGCTCCGCCCAGTTCCGAACGAACTCTTTCCAACTGGCGCACAAGCTCCGGCGAGACGCGTACGAAGGAATACGACCGGTCCTGGCACAAAAACTCGGCGGCCGTAAAGTGCTCGCTCAGGCGGTCCGTGCGCCGGGCCGCCAGCAGCGGCACGGCCACGTGGTCCCCGGTGATGCCATACCGAGCCGCTTCGGCCTCGGACAGCACCGCCTTGGGAATCCACAGACCGCTGGGGAATTCCACCCCCTCGCCGCCACCAGAAGAATCCGCTTGGACAACAGGCATCCTCCAGAAAAGCTTTTTCCTGAGGTCATCGCGGCCCACACGCAGACCCATGCGCTCGCCCAGATCCGTAAGAAACGGCAACTGGGTCTCATCAATATCGATCGGGCGCTTCCAATCTTCAGCCGGAGCGAACAACCGCCACTTATCCATTTCTTACGTCTCCTTTCGTCGTCTTGCCACGCAGCACGCGCAACAGTTCATCCGTCGAACCCAAAGTTTCAGGATTCCGACCCCGCACAGTTGCATCGTGATACATCAATATAATGCTTAATTTTTCTAATTGGTCCGCGACCTCGTGCAATCCCCGCTCGGAAGCCTCCCGCTCCCGCTGCAGGTCTTGCCGAAATTGCTCCATCATCATAGGAATGGTTTTCGAGAAGGTCTGCAGCATCAGCCAGGCGACCAGAGCAAAAGAAGTGGTTTCCAGGGCTATTTTCACGATATCCGCTTCCAGCATTCAGACCCTCCTCTCTCATCATTCAGGCAATAGCAAAGCTAGGCTTTGAAAAGTTGCTTTAGGAAACTTGCTCTCTGGGGTCGGCGTCTGCAGCGTAAAGGTCTTCGACCTCACATTTCAAAACATCCGCCATCCTCTTCAAGGTTGGGTAATGGGGCTTGATATATTGCTTCTCGTAGCGACAGATTTGGCTCTGACTCATCCCGCACGCCTCGGCAAAACTGATCTGGGAATAACCCGCCTTGGCCCGAAGAATAGGCAGCCACCTCAAAAAGGGCTTCTGATTCTTAGTGTAGACCAATCCTCTCACTTTCTTCTTCTTTCCGAAGCCTGTTGCCATCTGGCTCCCTTCGCCGGCTCCTCTTTAATAATACTTAAATTATTGAGTTTGTCTAATGCCTAAAACAGGTATATTCAGGCATAATTTCTGTTCTGCGGGAGCGGATGAAGACAAGGCTTCGCCAGGCCTCTTGCGCGAAGGGCACAGACCGCTTACAGTGGGGCGACTGACTCGAGGGGCTCGAAGCTTCGGACCTGTTGAAGCTAGCCTGAACCTCCTGTCCCTTCGGGTCATTTTTTCTCTTCAGCAAAGTCTTTACGTCAATAAGCCTTTTCCTCCGCTACACAGAATAACCGAGGCAAGGCCTTGATTTCTGTAACGCAGCACACGAAAAACGTCCGAACTTAGCGCTCTCTTTCACAAGATCACGCACGCCCCCCACAGTCTTTCCGAATAGTTTCTTCAGTAGGTGCTGCCTCTTGTTCACCAACTCTAGCAGACATGTGAGCAGTAGACAAGAGTCACAAGGGGCACCCAAATTGAAGAGGATTCGGCACGCCAAGCCTGTTGGGAGCAGGCTCAAACGGTTCGCGACAAGTCGTGTCGCGAAGTATCGCCACGGCTCCCATCGAGGGCCATGTTAGACAAAGTTTTTTCCTCCAGGCTTTACGGCCCCTGCCCGCTCGGCATGGCAAAAACTACTGTTCGAACAGATACTAAATTTTTATGCGGACTCCCAGTGCTTCCCAAAGCCTTTGCGATACCGCCTGCTCTTCCGCCGGCTGCGGAACCCGAGCCAGTGCCAGCCGCGCTTCTCGTCCAAACCACTGAAACGGCTTGAGCACTTGCCAGGCCGGCGGCAACAGCTCGCGCGCCCTCTTCTCCAAAGCCTGCATGTTGGCTCCCGAGGCCCGCACGGGATAGCCCGTCTCCTTCTCCAACTGCTGCACCAGCTCTTCATGACCCTCCAAGAACCAGGGAGCCAGCAAGCCGACCTCGATATACTCGTCGGGCTCGTCTTTCTTGCCGCAGCGCAACACCGTCAGGCCCGCTTCCCCCAGCGCCTCCCGCACCCGCTTATAGGCCGCGTTCAGCTCCATGCGGCCATCCTCCAGCACCCGCTGGCGAGCCTCGCCCGCTTCTCCCGGTTCTAAAAACTGGAGACCCAGGCCCGTCTCTTGCTTGAGAATCTCCAGAAAGCGGAGTCGCTCTTCCTCCCCTACCCCGTCGGGAAAGCGAATCTTCAGGGCGGCGCTGCCGTCTGGAAAGAAAGAAGGCGCCTTG
>JALHNH010000090.1 GCA_022843625.1 Bryobacter sp.
CTGTTGGAACAGGGCGCCGATGGATCTCCGCTTCCTGATTCGGCGCGGGAGCATGCGACGGTGCTTGTTGAAGCTCTGCGGCGGCGGATCACGCGCAGGCCGGAACGCGACCATCGCTCTCTGTTCGATCTGGATGACCGTCTGATCGAATTGATGGGCATGGTGGAGGAGGCGGCCGAGGCGGGCGCCGCGATCAGCGTGGAACTCGCCCAGGAGATTGACGCCTATCTGGAGGCCTACCGGCTGAAGGTGGACCAAATCGTTGGCTATTGGCGTTGGCAGCAATCCATCGCCGACATCAGCGGGAAGGAAGCGGAGCGACTGGCTGCGCGCAAAAAGGCGGCCGACAATCGCGTGACGCGGCTGAAAGGCTTTCTCTTCGCGTTCATGACGGCTCGGGGCATTAAGAAGCTGGAAGGCGAGAAGAGCGACATCGGGATGCAACGCAATAGCAGCGCATCCCTTGTCGTCGATGATCCGTTGCAGGTCGCCGAGCGGTTCTTCGAGCGGTCCGTTCGGTTCACCAAAACCGAGTTCCAGGAAATCCTCTTCCAACTGCCAGAAGGCGACGCACGCCGCCGTCTCGAAGCACTGTTGAAGGACGGCTGGGAGGTGAACGGCGAGTCCGTCCGGGCGTCGCTTGTGAACAACCAACTCGTTCCTGGCACGCGGCTCGTGACCGGCAGTCACCTTCGCATCCGCTAGTGGAACGCTAGTCGAGCCAAGTCCGTTGGAGTTCAGGCGGTGGGCGGCTATGATTCCCATGTAGACAGGGCGGATCATGTTTCGTATTTCGGTTCATCCCCTCGAACTCGCCGGCATCGGTTTTACGGTGGCGCTGTTGACCCTTGCTTGGGCAGGGCGTGGTCGTTTGAATGCGTTCGGGCTGGAGTTCCTGGCGTGGCGCAAGACCAGCACCCGCGAAAGCGCCGAGGCGCTGATTTTTGGGTCTGTGTGCGGTCTTGCAGTCGCACTGCTTTTCCAGTCCTTGTACAAAGGCGCACCATTCAAGTGGCAGGATGCCTGGATCGGAATTACGCTCGGACCGCTCATGGAAGAGGCGATATTTCGCGGGTATCTCTTTGGCATGGCGGAATGCGGGCTTCGAAACCGAGTTCCGCAAGCGCACTGGATTGCGGGCACTGCGATCGCTGCCGTATTCGCTATCTGTCACCTTCCAAAGGCCGGTATCACTGGCCTCCAGATCGGCGTCATCTTTGCGATGGGTTTGGTCTACGGTTGGTTGCGGATCAAGTCGAATTCAACCACGGCCCCTTTCCTGGCGCATGCTGCGTATAACGCAGTAATTCTTGCAGCGTCGGCGGTACTGGTTCAACGTTAGCCGCGCCCGAAGGTGCACTTCGCCGCATTCTCACTGGCGGACCGTTCCCGTCGTTCCACACCTGAGTTGGACTGTGTCCCCCCTCCAAGGAGCAAATCCTATGATTCGATCCACCGAAGATTTCCGCAGCTCGCTTAAGGCTGCTCGACGGGCGGGTACCCCGCTGCTTGCAATTCGAACCGCGGATCCGGCGAGCGCTATGACTCAGGCCTCCGCCAGCATATGCGGAAAGGACGACGTGCCCGTTTTCGCCTGGGACATCATGGGCGGCATCGCCGCGCGTAACAAAGTGGCAAAAGAAGCGGCCAGTCATGTGTTCGGGGAGCGCGCCACCGTTGCCGGTCCGGCCGATGCGCTGGTTGCGCTCCAGAAGGGCGCTGGGGTGAAGCAGTTCGCGGACGCAATCGTTTTCTTCAATAACCCCCAGCGCATGTGGGAGCAGGTCGACATCGTGCAGGGTATTTGGAATCTACGCGATGTGTTCAAGGTCGCCGGCCAGATGCTCATACTTGTGACCCCGCCCGGTGCGGTGCTTCCGGCTGAACTTCAGAACGACGTGATGGTGATCGACGAGCCGCTTCCGTCGGCGGATGATTTGCGCGGCCTCATTCCGGGGCTATTCGAATCCGCGGAACTAGCCGCGCCCGATGACGACGCCGTTAGCCGGGCCGTTGATGCTCTCGTCGGGTTGGCGGCGTTCCCGGCGGAGCAAGCGCTGGCGATGTCGCTTTCGAAGAAGGGTCTGGACATTGACCGCTTATGGGAGCGAAAGCGACAGGCGGTAGAACAGGCTCCGGGCCTCACGATTTGGCGCGGCGGCGAGACATTCGCCGATATCGGCGGTTGCGACAACATCAAGCGCTTCCTCAGTGCCGTGTTGACCGGGCAGGAGGCACCACGCGTCGTCGTCTTCGTGGATGAGATCGAAAAGGCCTTCGCGGGTACGGGCACAGACACATCCGGCGTGAAGACTGAGATGACCGGGACGATGCTCGGATGGATGCAGGATCGGGGGGCGGACGGCATCATCGCGATTGGCCCGCCCGGTGCGGCGAAGTCGATGATCGCCAAGGCAGCGGGGAGCACGGCCGGAATTCCTACGGTGGCGTTCGATCTTTCTGCGATGCAGAGTTCTCTGGTGGGCGGCTCAGGGGAACGCCTCCGCGCCGCGCTTCAGGTTGTCGACGCGATTTCACAAGGCAAGAGTCTGTGGATTGCGACTTGCAACTCCATCACGAGCCTGCCACCCGAGTTGCGCCGCAGGTTTACGCTCGGGACGTTCTTCTTTGATCTCCCTTGCGCCGAGGAGCGGGAGGCGATCTGGAAGATCTACCTCGCGAAATGGAATCTGCAGGGCGAGCGGCCCAACGACGAAGGCTGGACTGGCGCAGAGATTCGCGAGTGCTGCCGCAAGGCGTGGCGGCTGAATCTGACGCTGAGGGAATCGGCCGAGTACATCGTGCCGGTTTCGCGATCGGCGGCAGATCAGATTGAGGCCCTTCGACGCCAGGCGTCCGGGCGATTCTTAAGCGCGGCGCGGCCCGGTGTGTACTCGGCCGAGTGCGAGAGCGCTGTGACAACCGGGCGCCGGGCATTTCGAGAGACCGAATGAAGGAGGCAGTATGAGCCAGTATGAAGAACTCACCACGACCATGAGCGATCAGCAGTATCTGGTCGAGGCCCTGACCGAACTAGGCTACAAGCCGGAGGTTCAGCACGAAGTAACTGCGTTGCGAGGCTACGGAGGTGTTGCTTGGAAGCGGCCCGTCCAGGTGATCATTCCACGCGATCAATTGCCCGGCGCGCTGGCGCCGGTCGGTTTCGGGCGTGATGCGACGGGTGTCTTCCAGGCCGTGATCGACGATCTGGACCGACAAGACCTTGGGCTCGATCAGGTTTGGCTCGGGCGGGTTGCGCAGGCTTACAAGGAAAAGCAGACGATGGCCGTGGCGAGATCAAAAGGCTACGTGTTCCGCGGCCGCGAAGTCGTTCAGACGCCGCAAGGACCCAGGGTTCAGCTGCGTTTCGCGGTTCGGTAGGAGGACGTCATGCAGGACAAACTTATCGTGATCGAGATCGACGAGGCGGGCAACAGCACTCTCGACCTTGCAGGCTTCCAGGGCCAAGGCTGCGGCGACGTGGCCAAAGATTTTCGTGGTGATGATGCCGTCACCCAGTCGAGCAAAAATCGCGAGTTCTACGCGCAGGTTGCAGCGACCCGGCAGACGCATCGTAAGGCGTAGGAGGACACATGGGCGATCGAGCGTATGTGGAACTCACGTGTCGCGAAGCGGATGCAGCGCTGTTCGAACGGGCCGGGTTCCTTGAGGAGTTTCGGCCTGGATTGCCGCCCGGTCTTGTCACCATGGTGGACCTAGAAGCTCCGGATGGGTGCATTACAGCCCTCCAAGACCTTGCCGGCAGGGGGATCGTGTTTCGCGGATCGCATGACGCCGGTGGCAGTTACGACGGCGCGTGCTTTGCTGGGCTCGACGGACGGTTCATTGAGGTGCCTCGCCTCAACCACAGCGACTTGCCCTGCATCGAGGTTCATGTAGACGGCACAGTAGATGCAGGCCAACTCGAATGCGCGGGTGCGTATTTGAGGGCCGCCGATGCTGTTGCCCGTGCGTTCGGCCTTCCGTCTGGGGAGCCAGAGCCCATCGCGGAGGACGTGACATGAGCCGGGAGATCTACGTGATGATTCACGCGATCATCACCCACAGCAGAGTAAACGGACCCGGCGTCAGATCCGTTGTCTATTTCCAGGGATGCGACCTCGGATGCGCTGGCTGCTGGAATCCGGCGACGCACGCGTTTGTTGGAGCGGAGCGAAGCATTGACGATGTCGCTACGCAGATTCTTGGCGTCGTAGGCATCGACGGTGTGACGTTTTCTGGCGGCGAGCCGATGCAGCAGGCGTCGGCTTTGTTCGCTCTCATCTCTATCCTGAAGGCACGCCGCCCGGATCTCAGCATTGGCATGCATTCGGGTTACACGGAACGCGAGTTGAACGCTAGCGCGATTTGGCGCGCCGTCTGTGAGCATCTTGACTTCGCTGTCCTGGGGCGGTTCGTCGCAGCCAAACCAAGTTCGCTTCCTCTCCGCACTAGTGCCAATCAGATACTCCGGCTTTTCAGCGGTCGCTACCGCGAGGAAGATTTCCAACCTCAGGAATGCGAGGTCCAGATCACGCAAGAGGGCCTCGTTCAGATCACCGGCTTTCCGCTTGCGGGCTCGCCCGCGTAGCATCCGATCCCCAACCCCCAATTCAATTCCATAAGGAGGTAGCCACAATGGCGACTCAAGCAACTCAATTTCCGTCCAGCGGCGTGGCGACTGCCGACCCGTTCCTTTCGGTGCTGGCGGACACCGCAATGACCGACCACGGCGACAGCGGGCGTCCACCCGGACCCGTTGCAGTTCACGACCCAGGCGTGGACCTTGTAAAGAAGACAGTCTGCATCAAGCTGCGCTTATCGACCATGGGCAACACACGCAAAGTATCTACCTCACAGATCGAGGCGGACGCCGACAAGGATCTCCTGCGTGTTTCAAAACATTTGCTCGACTCGGCGGAATTGAAGGCGATCGGCCGCTTCGACGGCGAGATTCGCCGGTTCCTCTACAACCTCTGCCTGCCGTTCGAGATCGGAATCCATTTGCTGCCCATTGCTGCGTTGGAAACCGTCGAAGAGCGTCTGCGCAAATTCGCAACGGACCGCGAGGCCCTGGTGACGGCATTCCTCGCCGTTTATCCCAGCCTGTGCCAGGACGCAGCCGGGCGCCTTCGCGGCCTGTACAATCCGGCCGACTACCCGCCGGCTGATGAAGTCGCCCGCGAGTTCGGACTCTCCTGGCAATACGTCAGCTTCGGCGTGCCCGACCAACTCAAAGGCATCTCCCAGGAAGTGTGGGAGCAGGAGCGCGACAAGGCCGCGCAGCGCATGGCCGAGGCGTCGTCCGAAATCCAGCAAGTGTTGCGCCAGTCGATGGCCGATCTGGTCGCCCACATGGCCGAGCGACTGAAAGACGGCGCGGACGGCAAGCCGCTCAAGTTCAAGCAATCGACGGTGTCAAATCTGGTCGAGTTCCTTTCGAACTTCTCGTTCCGAAACGTGACCGATGACAGGCAACTGCAAGGCTTAGTTGGGCGGGCGCGCGAACTGCTGCAAGGCGTCGCAGCCGACGATCTCCGAACGAACAGCGGGCTTCGCGCGCGGGTGCAACAGGGAATGGCCACTCTCGCGACGGACCTAGACGGCATGTTGGTCAGGACCGGTGGTCGTAAGTTGCGGCTATCCGAAGATGAGGCGTCATAGCTCGATTCGTCAGAGGAACAGTAGCGATCGGCGGGTTAGGCACGCGCACCTAGTCGAATGCCTCAAGGTACTCCGCCTTTTCGCCCGCTAGTTTCAGCACGGATGCCAACCAGCGCTTCCTCCGCTTGCCGCGGACCACGCGACCGGCAAAGCCTAGCGCGCCGGAGAGGTTGTCAAGATTGCGCCGGATGTCGTTGCGCGTAGGCTTAGCGTAGTGATCCAGGAAGGCATCAAGGTTGTCCGGCCTCGCGAACACGTAGGTAGCGTGCCCCGGTTCGGGAATCTCCGCAATCAAGACCCTGGCCCATACGAACAGGTATTCATCCCTGAATAGGAACCAGGTCCGGCTTCGTTTGCGGAGCTGCTCGAAGTAGAAGGGTTCGTAGTCCGGGCGCCACGTGACGTGGTGGGGTTTCAGATGGGACGACGCCCCAGCTTGGTCGAACCAGTCCTGAACTTGAATGTGTTCCACCGGCACCTTCTCGCACTGCTCGCGGACATGCCGTACAAGGTCGGAATGCTGACCGAGCAGGGCGTGAATCTCGATTGCGCTGCGAATATCTGCGCTGAGGGAGGCTGGCATTTGCACTCCGAGCCGTGAGGGCAGTGCGACTTGCCACTTTTGGAGGTTCCACTCTCCCTTGTGCAGCCGATATTTGCCCGACATAACGAAAGTCGCTTCGACGGCAAGCCGAGTCGACAGCCAGTGTTTCCAACGATTCCAGCTCAGATCCCATTCGAAGCCCGGAACGATATTCGAATCTAGCCAAACCTCCAGTTTGCGTCGCCCGTCGCGGCAGACCACGCGATCGGCGAGGAAATCGCATTGACGGAGTAGGAAAGTCACTTTGCGCACGACCGTTTCAGGCTTGTACGCCAAGATTCGATCAGCGAAGAATGCGTCCCCTTCCTTGGATAAATGGCCCTTCACGAGGATGGCGCCGAAGCCGCCATACGGAAAGAGCGGAAGGGCGTCATCATCCTTGCGCATCGCGTCGTAGCAGTTACGGAGGTCGGGATGCGCCAGGAGGTTGAAAGCCCGCTCAATGCTGGAGAACTGATGGGAGTTTGCCCCTGTGACCGTCAGTTCGAGGGAACACATTCGCCAAGCGATACGAAGCTGTTCCGGAGACGCCGTGTCTGGCACACTGAGGGATTCGTACAACGAGCCCGAGGGGGCGTCTTTGAGCCCGTAGAAGTATCGGCGAATCGCATCGGCCGACAGGAACAAGGCGCGAGGTCCCCCTTTACAACCTGGCAGTTCCGCGCGGACGTAGGCCTGGCCGTTCTGTCCAATTTTCGGAAGGCCAGCATGTCCGATTGTTGCGTGCAGGAGTTGCTGGCACCAGGGGCCGGCTCGGCGTTCAATCAAAACCTCGGTCGTCGCGCCAAGGAATCGCAGTTGATCCTGGCGCTTGAGGAACCGCCCGAGGATGCCGGGAACGTCCGCATTGCCACCGTCTTCGAAACGGCAATGGGCGAAGCCGTTTGATGGCACTACTTCAGCTAAGAGACGAGATTCTACAGCGCTGCCGGGCACGTGAACAGCATACGGCCTTTGGACGAATTCACAAAGGCACCTCAGACGCAGTTGGAGATGACGGAAAACAACAGGAGAAACAACACATGACTACCGAACCCACAGGCCTGTTTCAGGGCCTTGCGCCCCTGCTGGCCAACCGAACCGTGATTTTGACCGTCTCGGCGAACGGCACCGGGCAGGTCACGTTGAACGTGATCCCAAAGAAGGTGAAGGACGACGAGAGCGATGCGCTGACGACGGCCCTTTGCATCACGGCAAGTCCCGAGGAGCTAGACCGCGACTTGCCGGCACAACTTCGCGAGTTCACCAATGTGCATGCCAAAACGGCGTGCAATATTCAGCGGGTCAAGGACGAATTGGCCGCCGCGGAGAAAGCTGAACGTGAAGCGGCGGATGAGAAGCGAGCCAAGAAAACCAAGGCGAAAACGGTTCCACCAGCGCCCGCGCCAGCCAAGCCGCAGGCGACCCTTGGCCTGTTTGACCAAAGCGAGGTCGACGCGGAAGATGCTACTGCGGATGTTGGTTGCCGCGATGAGCACGTTTCGGTCGCAACGTGCCGGTCAAGCGACTATCCGGATTGAGCGCCACAACCACCACCACACACACACCACTAGTACTAGTAGAGTGTAGGTTGTCGGATTAGGTGACAATCCCGGTGTTGATTCCAAAGGCGACACCGATGGTAAATGCCCCCTTTTCGAGGGGAATTTCGCCAGAGTTAATGGCAAGATCCTATGCTTTTGCCACTGTTGTTGGCAACATCCTAGGCCAATAGGGTTCGGCCCGCGCCACGCTGGGTTTACGGGTTTAACATAAGTGGGTTGATGCGGCGGTGCAAGGACGGCGGCCTGAAGCAGGAACCCGGTCTCACGAAGTAGCGGAAACCCGGCTCACACAATCCGATCCGCATCGGCGGCCGTAGGATTGTGCCAAGTAAGGTGTCACAACTTGTCAGCAATTGTGGCACGAATTGTCAACAAACAAGTCAACCTTCATAGAGAGAGGAACACCATGACCATCGCACCCATGAAGAGAACCTTCGAATTCCAAGGAATCCGGCTGCCCGATCCAAACCCTGCGATGTCCGTCGAACAAGTCCGGGGCATCTTCGCGACGCAGTACCCGGAAATCGCCACGGCGTCCCTGACCGGCCCGGAGACGGTGGGCGACAAATGCGTCTATCGGTTCGAGCGAGCCATCGGAACCAAGGGATGACTCGCCGCCGTGTGCGCGACTCTGCCGTGCGTGAACTCGACGCGATCGCAAAGGGATCCAATCCCCAACAGTCCCCAATCATTGAGGAGTTTCAGAAATGCCCAGATTGGCAACTCGCGGCCTCGATTCTGGCGCGGGCTCTCGACCACGGGAGGCGATACGGAAAGCAGACCATGCTGGTGTCACCCGCACAGTGGCTCCCGCCGATACTCTGACGCTCGCGCAAGGTCGTTGGGGCTGGAGAATGCCGCATCTCGACGGAGCGCCAGCGGTGCATCGAGTGTGGCGTGGGGACCGTGTCGCGGCGGCGGTCGGCCGCGCCATGCTGCGGGCCAAGGCTGCGGACGCCTACACTTGGACCGTCTCGAACAACGATCCGTTTCAATTCGTCCAGACTTCGCTGGCGCGGTTTGTCGAACGGCACGGTGGGCAATTCGTGAGCGATACATTCCCCGTGAGCGTCGTGCTAACCGGCGCTTTGAACGAGTACGTCTCCGCTGGCCACGAAGTCGATGCGACACGTCTCTTCCTGACTATTGATCCAAAGGAAGCCGGGTACCTGGTCATCGGTCCGACTCTAGAGATATTGGAACGGCAACATCCGCGATTGCCGGCAACCTTTTTCCATCTCATGTCAGCAGCGCTAAATCGATGGGTGCGAGTGTACGACTACCGCGACGCCCTCGAACACGTCGAGCGCCTGAGGGATTGGTATAGCGCGGACCCAGATGCAGGTGAGGTCGAGGTTCCGGACGTCGACGCCAGCGTTCCGGCTTCGGCGCTTCGAAAGCCGCTCTCGCGACCCGCAATGCGGCGAGTTCTGCCCGGCTGTTCCGGGGACGTTCAGAGTTGGATGTACCAGGCAATGGCGCTGGAACGGCTGGCCACACGCATCCCGCGTCCGCCACTGCCAGAACAGGCGCAAGTGGAGTTGAGCGACAGCAATGCTCAGCTCCCATGTCTATTGGTCGTCTTTTCGCGACGCGACAATATCGAAGCGTGTTTCGATACCGAAGCCGAATCGATGATGGAGGTTCCGCCGGAACCTAATCTCATCATTCCGATCAACGTCCTGGATGAAACGAACGTTCGCCGGGCGTTCGCGACGTTGGCCACCGTCTGCGAGACGCTGGCGGCGGCGAGCAAGCTGATTGCGTCGCTTCCAGATAGCAAGTTCAACCAGGAGGCCTGAAATGGATTGCGGTATTTATCTCGGTGGCCCCAGCCAGTTCGAACTGCGGGGCGCTATTCTTGTCTACTCCGGTGGCAAGTCGAGCACAGGTGCATTCGCCTCCTGGCACGATGTCGGCGACGACGGAACCGGCCCCCCTCGCCTTGGACCCGCCGTGCTGTTGACCACCGCATTTCTGCGAGAACTATCGCGTGGTTTGGGTGCGATGACGCGGCCCGAGGTGCTACCGGAAAACGTTCTTGTCCGAACGCCGGAGTCGCTGGTATGGTGGCGCCCAGCCCAACGCAGCAAGATGTTCTTCCGCCACGACGATGAACTCGGCGCCGTCAGTGGTCGTAACTTCCCACAGCCGCCACTGGTTTTCCGCGTGACCCAACGCGAATTGTGGATTCGCGCGCTCGCCGACAATATCCGTCCCACGGCGGCGACCGCCCTATTGGTCGCGCCCTACTACAACGTAAACGCCGAGGGTACGGTCTGCCAAGGGACGATGCGCGCACCTGAAGATGCGAGCGTGTCGGCCATGGAACAGTGGGAGCGGTCGTTCTTTGAGTCCGAATTTACCCACATATACGGCAGCGGCCATTTCACCCGGCATCCCGGAGGCGTGGCCGGACTTTGGTCGTCGTTGGCTGGCAAGAAAACGTTTCCCGTACAGCATTTGACCCCAGCGGGAGAATTGCTCCTGCGGTTCGCGGAGCGAGAAAGGTAGTGGCCAATATGACTCACACTATTCCCGAGCACCTCCTCCGCCAACGCGTCATTCGAGTGATCGTGATCGGCTGCGGTGGCAACGGCAGCGTCATTGCGATGGGACTCCCTTACATCCACCAATCTCTGCTGCTCTACGGGCATCCCGGAGGTCTGGACGTGACCCTGATCGACGGGGATGCTGTATCGCAGTCGAACTGCATTCGTCAGCCCTTCTGCCAATCTGAAATCGGCTTAAGCAAGAGCGCCGTGCTCGCTTCGCGGATCAACCTGTTCTGGGGACTTCAATGGAAGGCGATCCAGCAGAACCTCGCCAAACATCAAGGAATTGATGACGCCGACATCGTAATCAGTTGCGTGGACACACGGTCCGCCCGCGCCGAGATCCAAAGGCTGGTTGGCGGAAATGCAACCGTAACCTACTGGCTCGACCTAGGAAATGGTGCCGTTGGCGGACAGTTCGTACTGGGCCAGCCGCTGAATCGGCGCAACCCCAGGCGGGCTGCCCGATTGCGCACGGTCGGTGAACTCTTCCCAGAGATTGCGGACACTACTCTTGCTGAGGATGCCGCGCCCAGTTGCAGCGCATTCGAGGCACTGGAACGTCAGGCGCCCTTCCTAAACCAAACGCTTGCAAGTTCCGCGTTGGCCCTTCTTGCGCAACTATTCCGGTACGGCAGGTTGGACATCCACGGAGCCTTTGTTAGTACACTCCATCAAAGGACTCAGCCCCTTGATGTGAACGGCAGTAGTTGGCATAAGTCCAGCAGGCAGCCTGCGGCGCCCCGAGGCGCGCCATGCTGAGTGTTGCGTCCAGCGACTAATCTTCTCGTGAGGTGTCGGACTGTCGTGAGGTGTCGGACTTGACAACACATTCGGAGTGTGACTAAATCGCGCTGTTCATCGCTATTCGCGAGAGGCTGCAAAGCGGCCCGGAGCGGTCAAGTCAACGGGCGCGCGGAGGACCTTTTTAGGGCGAGGACCGATCCTGAGGCCATCGGGAAGTAGGAGATCATTGCCACAAATTCTCGGTCCGAAGTGGTTCGGGTTTACTTGGAATAGTCGCGATCCCTGACAACCGTTAGTGCGTTGACTGGGTTCAAGCGATGGCAGCTAGGCGAAGGTAGGCGTGCCCATTGATGCCGCGCCCATCATTCGCCAAATAGGGCAATGCTCCGAATCATGGCTAACTTCTTCACGCCACTCGCCGTCGAGGGGGAGGCCGCAGCCTACTTTTCGGCCTCTTTCGCCATCGCCTCGTGGGCTGCTGCCATGGCACGCATCTCCTTGGCGGCGTTCCGGCAGTGCTCAGCGAAATACTTGCAGTGCTCTGCCGTATCCGGGGCCATCGGCCTCTTTACAGAGCTCACTGTTGGCCTCCGAGTGTACTCATTAACGAGCGCCTCATGCTCCACGGCCTCTGCATCGTGTTTCGCCGCCATCGCGCTGAAGTGGCGCGCCAACTTCATGTGATCAGCGGGCGTTGTCGCATTCGCGACCAACGCCTTGACCTCCTTCGGTTTCATCGCACCCTTTGGCTCCACCGCCGTCGCCGTTCCGCTTGCGAGGGTCACAAGAAGACCAAAGAGCAAACTGGAGGCTAGCGTTCGGAAGCATCTCGTATTCGACCGTCTCATGGTTGATCTCTCCTTTTTAGTCCGGTTCAGCTACTTGGTGAGCCTTGACAATACGGAGGATGCAATCGCCCGGCCAAACCGGCCCGTGCAGCTAGTCTCCTTGATTCAATAACTTGCCTCGAAGATCCGGGCGCTTGCTCAACTCGCTGCCTCGACAGGAACAAGGGCTGGAGAGAATTGGGCACCTCCCGAGATCGAGACCGCGTTTCGCTGGAGCGGTCTCTTCACTCTTCCACAGCCTTACGAGGAGTGGCTCCATTGTCGTCACGCACTCCTTGAATCAGCCGAAGACTACCCAAAGCGGTGGCGAAGTGCGCCATCTCGGTAACGGACAGGAATCCGGCCTCTTAAACGAAGTCGGGCAACCGGCCCCGCTCGTGGTCGATCATTGTCTCAAAGCCATCTAAGAGTTGAGTCAAGAGGAATCCCGCGCGGAGTGCCGTGGTGTCGGGCCGGCCCCAATCTGCGATGTGAATCTCTCCGCCGGGGCGAAGCACGCGCGCGCACTCCTTGAGCGCCGCCAACTTGTCCGCCCGTCGCAGGTGGTGGAAGACGAGGCACGACACGACGCGGTGGAACGAGCAAGCCTGAAACGACACTGGGCCCGGTGAGACTGGCAGCAACTGGACCTCTCAGCGCCTTGCCGCAGCCCTGGCGAGGCCGATCCTGAGGGCGCGCCAATCTATGTCGACCCCAACAACAGTCTCCTTCATCCGCCGCGGGCTGTGCGGCCTCCAACTATCGGCGGGCGTATGGGTCTGGGGTGAATTGCAAATGGAGCTTCCTGACGAGAACCCGGAGTCCTTGCCGACTTTGTTGTCTACGTTGGGACGCCGCACATCTCTGGCCGGTTAGCGGAGGTGCCGATAAATCAGATCAAGCAGTTCGTCATACATCTCGGTCCGCTGTTTGATGTCGCCCGTTTCGAGCGTGTGTTTTGTGCAGTGATGCAGGTGATTCCGCATCAGGGCACGAGCAACGCTGCGAAGCGCCTCTTGGGCAGAGGCGACTTGCACAATGACGTCAGCACAGTACTTCTCCTGCTCCACCATTTTGGCGATGCCGCGAATCTGGCCTTCGATCCGGCGCAGGCGCTTGAGGTTCGAGGCCTTTACCTCCGGATCCACCGCGAAGGCCAGTCGCGCGCTACCGTGGTCGGTGACCGTGCATTCTGCCTGCTCCTTACGCCTAGGCATGTTTCTCCTTTAGAGCCATTTGTGTGCGCCGCAAACGCAGGCTGTTTCCGACAACACTCACCGAACTGAAAGCCATGGCCGCGCTCGCAAGGATCGGGCTGAGCAGGAGGCCCCAAACCGGATATAAGGCGCCGGCCGCGATGGGAATCCCCATAATATTGTAAGCGAAGGCCCAGAACAGGTTCTGCCGCATCACTCGCATCGTGGCACGCGAGAGCCGGATGGCTGCCGCGATCCCCCGGAGGTCATCGCGCATGAGTGTAACGTCGGCGGCCTCTACCGCGATGTCTGTACCACGCCCCATGGCCAAGCCCACCTCGGCCTGCGCCAGCGCGGGTGCGTCGTTGATGCCATCGCCGGCCATCGCGACACGGCGACCGGACTGCTGCAGCGATCGGACTACATCGAGTTTTCCTTCGGGGAGAACACCGGCGATGACCTCTTTGATGCCCACTTGCTGCGCCACGGCATTTGCCGTCTGAACGTTGTCGCCCGTCAGAAGGATCACTCGCAGGCCCAAATCGGCGAGTTCCTTAACAGCTGCCGCAGATGACGGCTTGATAGCATCCGCGACGCTCAGGATTCCCGCGAGATGCCCGTCCACGCCGACGAACAGAGGAGTCCGCCCCTGGGCGGCCAGGGCCACCGTGTTGATAGTTTGAGCCGAAACACTGATACGAAGTTCGTCCATGAGCCGCAAGTTGCCCACGGCGACGGCCCGGCCATCTACACTGCCGGTAGCGCCGTGACCCGGAATAGCCTTGAATTGCTGCGCCTGCGTCAACTGAATCTTTTGGCCATCCGCGTACTGGACGATCGCAGTACCAAACGGATGTTCGCTGTTTCGCTCAAGGGTACCGGCGAGCCGCAGCAGCGTTGTTTCATCCTCATCGGAGACGATACGAACGTCGGTGAGGACTGGCCGCCCCTCAGTAACTGTGCCGGTCTTGTCGAGCACAATGGTGTCGATAGACTCCAACCGTTGAAGAGCTTCGCCGCCCCTGATCAGAATGCCGTGCTCGGCGCCGCGCCCTGTGGCGACCATCACCGCTGTCGGCACTGCCAAGCCCATGGCGCATGGGCAGGCGATGATCAGAACGGTAACTGCCGCGGCGAAAGCCCGGACGATGTTTGCCTCGGGCATCCACACGATCCATGCGGAGAAAGTCGCTATAGCTAGAAGAACGACGATGGGAACGAAGATAGCGCTCACGCGGTCGGCCAGTTGTTGGATTGGTGCGCGCGAGGACTGAGCATCCCGCAACGCCGCAACAATACGCGACAGGACACTTTGACCGCCGACCGCATTCACCTGAACGCGCAGCGCGCCGGTCATGTTGATTGTGCCACCGATCACTGCGCTCCCCGACGACTTCTCGACGGGGAGGCTCTCTCCAGTGAGCATCGACTCATCCACGCTGCTTTCACCGTGAACCACAGATCCGTCGGCGGGCACCCGCTCACCTGGGCGGATTACCGCGACATCCCCCGGCCGCAAGTCTTCAATTGGGACATCCCGTTCGTCCTCTCCGCGAACCACACGAGCCGTCTTCGGCTGCAGGGCGGCTAGTTTTTGCAGAGCGCTTGCCGTCTGACTCTTTGCTCTGGCTTCCAGTGCATTTCCGGCAAGAATGAACGCGATGATAAATATCACAGCCTCGTAGTAGACGTCGGGGTTCATGCCATAGCGGTGAAAAAGTCCCGGCGAGATCGTGGCGGTAGCGGAGAAAAGAAACGCGGCCCCCGTGCCCAACGCGACCAGCGTGTTCATATCTGCCGTCTTGTGTTGGAGTGCGCGGAACGCCTTCACATAGAAGTGCCCACCGGCCCACGCCATCACGGCGAGGGTCATCAACAATAACCCGTAGCCGAGACCGCGCGGATCGACTTGATAGAGCCCAGGCGCTGCCTCACGCAGGGCCGGGTCGATGTAGGTCATCACAAAGTTCAACAGCGGGTCCACGGTTCCGCCAGAAGCGTGGCCAGAAGTCATCAGTGGCATGGAGGCGACCATGGCCGCCAGCCCCGCAGCCGATGTCCACGCCGCGCGGGTCTTGAGTTGTTCGTACTTGTGCGCAAGTGTGCGGTCATTATCTCGTTGAGCGGAGAGAGCGCTCGTCTCGGGTGTCGGCACTTCCGCGCCGTAGCCCGTGCCGCGAACCGCTTCCACCAACGCCTTGGGCGAAGTACCCGACGGCGCATACTCTACCGTGGCGTTGTTCGGCATCAGACTCACACTGGCCGACTTGACGCCGGGTTGCTTTTCGAGCGTCTTCTGAACATAGGATTGGCATGCCGCGCAGGTCATGCCCGTGATCGGGAACGTGACGCGACTTGTTATGTCAATCTCTGGCGGAACGGGGACCGTTGTGGCGCTCGTCATATGATTACTCAACACGGGCGACCCGAAAGCCGCAAGCCTCGATAGCGGTTGCGATTGTTTGGGGTGTGATGTGGCTTGGGTCGAAGGCGACCGTTGTGCTTCCCACCTCAACGGACTGCACTTCAACACCGGCAACCTTGGAAATAGCGGCCGTTAATCGACGAACGCAGGCACCACAATGCATGCCCTCGACCGAGAACTTGGCAGAACGGATAGAATGGATCATGTATACCCTCCACCCCTATAGTACATACCCCCTACCCCTATGTCAATATCGTTTCGCGCCTACGCTCACCAGACGCCTTCGTCGAACGGGAGTTGGGGCTCGTAGGGTTCATAGCGCTTTGGTCATAGTGCCTTGCTGCAGGGGTATCGGCGTTGCTGAACGGGGAGGCGCTACAGCGTCAGTTCGGCGGGACTGGCGATGAACAACCGTGCAGATGCGGATTATGGGAATGGGATCGAGTCACCTGCGGTGAGCGTTACCCACCCATGCGGCAGAATTCGGTGAGCGACAGGGGAATCGTCAAGAACACGGCGAAGTAGTGGGAATCTCACGCGCAACACAGAAACACGGCGAGTCCGAGGCGGATGCCACGGCCGGCGCCCTGGTCCGATGCAAGGCTGCCAGCAGAGCAACGCCAGCCCGCTGAATCCAAGCACCATCCCGTATGTCCGTCCTTCGGTGGCAAAATAGAATGGACCTGGCAGCAGCATCACCGCCACGGCGCACCATGCGTAAGCTGCGGACATGCGACGGCGCAGGAACATCCAGGCGGAGTGGCAGGCGACCCAGTATCCGATCGCGCCGGGAAGACGCGCGGCGGTGGCTTCATCGCTGATCACGGCAT
>JALHNH010000091.1 GCA_022843625.1 Bryobacter sp.
GAATCCCTGGTGCGGCCACCAGATGACATCTACTTTCAGGAGCTTGATGCTCGATACCGCGCGGTCAGGATTTTTCTGCCAGCCCTGCTGAAGCACATCCACTTTAAGTCGAGTCTCGGCGGCGAGGCGGTGACCGCGGCTCTCGAATGGATGAGGAGTGACGAAACGGAACCACCACCCCAGGGAATCGTCACAAAGGCTTGGCAACGTCATGTTCTGGACCAAGAAGGCGGCGTTCAGCGCCGCGCCTACACCTTCTGTGTGCTCGACGCCCTTCAAAAAGCTTTGAGGCGCCGCGATGTCTTCGTCAGCCCCAGCTGGCGCTATTCGGATCCGCGAGCCGGTTTGCTCACTGGCAGCGAATGGGAGACCGCCCGACCTGTCATTTGCCGCGGACTGGGGCTATCCGTCCAGGCTGGGCCAGCGCTGGCCACGCTCTCCGCCGAGTTGGACGAGACCTATCGCCGGTTTCTCGAGCGGGTAGAGAAGAATCCATCGGTTCGATTTGAAGCCACCGAAGAAGGAAAGCCAGAACTAATTCTGAGCCCGTTAGACCGACTGGAGGAGCCAGAAACCCTCATCGCTTTGCGCAAAGAGGTCCTCTCTCGGCTCCCAGAGGTAGACCTACCGGAGCTCTTGCTAGAAATTTCGTCGCGCACCGGCTTCACCGAGGCCTACACTCACCTGACCGAAGGCCGGGCCCGAGCCAAGGACCTGACAACCAGTCTCTGTGCTGTTCTGTTGGCGGAAGCCTGCAACACCGGTCCCGGACCGCTGATTCGAGAGGACATCCCGGCTCTGACCAGAGACCGGTTGGCCTGGGTCGACCAGAACTACCTGCGAGACGACACGCACACTGCCGCCAACAATATTCTGGTGGCGGCACAAAGCCAAACCCAGCTGGCCAAGGTCTGGGGCGGCGGCGAGGTCGCTTCCGCCGATGGCCTGCGATTTACTGTTCCCGTCCGCACCGTTCACGCTGGCACCAACCCCAAATATTTTGGATTCGGGCGGGGGGTGACCTGGTATAACCTCCTTTCCGACCAATGCTCCGGACTCAACGGCATTACCGTGCCGGGCACCCTTCGCGACAGCCTGGTTCTGCTCGCCCTGGTTTTGGAACAAGAGACAGAACTGCGGCCGAGCCAGATTATGACCGACACCGGCGCATACAGTGATGTGGTCTTCGGATTGTTCCGTGTGTTGGGATACCGATTCAGTCCTCGCCTGGCAGACATTGGAGGAGCAAGATTCTGGCGCGTGGACCCGCAGGCAGACTATGGCCCCCTGAATTGGGTCTCGCGGCATCGAGTATCGCTGCAACGACTGGAAACCAACTGGGACGACCTTCTACGATTGGCGGGCTCGCTCAAACTTGGACGGGTTCCAGCGACGGGCATCATGAGAACCTTGCAAGTCGGTGACCAACCGACTCAGTTGGCGCTCGCCCTGGCCGACCTCGGACGAATCGACAAGACGATCCACGTGCTGAATTACATCGACGATGAAAATCGTCGCAGGACCACCCTGCAGCAGCTCAATCGCACCGAAAGCCGGCACAGCCTGGCCCGTAACGTCTTCCACGGCAAACGCGGAGAGCTCCGCCAGCGCTACCGGGAAGGCCAGGAAGATCAGCTCGGTGCCCTCGGCCTGGTGGTCAACACGATCGTTCTGTGGAACACAATCTATATGGACGCTGCACTGGCAGAAATTCGGCGGGAAGGGATGATGCCCGTCTTAGATGAGGATGTCGCGCGACTGTCCCCGTTTGCTCACGACCACGTCAACCTATTGGGTCGATACAACTTTGCCGTTCCCGAGGCGGTAACCCGAGGTGAACTCCGGCCGTTGCGCAAGCCCGGCGCTTAAGCGTATTTTCTGTTCCGCCGTCTTCCGTTCACTCGTGCCGGTCCGGCTTGAAAGAAATCCCATGAAATCGAGGGGTGGTTCGCCTGCCGCCGTAACCGACGCTCTTCTGAGGAGGCCCTTATATCAGTTTTCTGTTCCGTTGCTCCCCAAACCCCGAATTCTGGTCAGAGCGCTTCGGTTTCAAGAAAACAATCGAAGTTCCCGAAGGGGACCGGACAGGTTTTGCGGCCCTGGAAAATGGCCTTGCAAGTGCTGCGTAACTTTGTGGTGATTCCCATTGTTCTGGGGTTTGCTTCGGGCTTGGGCGTTCCCAGCCTGGCTTTTGCACAAGACTCTAAAGAGGCTCATCCCGAGTTCCTTATGGAAAGGATGACCGGCAAGTGGGTCATGCGGGGAACGATGGCCAACGAGCAGGTAACTCATGACGTACACGTCGACCGGATACTGAATCGACAATATACTCGAATCCATGAAGTCTCGAGAGAAAGGGACTCTTCAGGCAACCCTGCCTATGAAGCATGGATTCACATCGCGTGGGACAGAGCCAACAAGGAGTTTGTGGTCATGTGGCTGGACAACACAGCGGTGACCAATTTTTCACCTGACGGGGTCGGACACGGAAAGCCGAAAGGCGACCAGATCCCCTTTGTCTGGAAACTGGCCGATGGAAGCGGTATCCACAACTCATTCACGTATGAGCGCGCGAGCAACTCGTGGTCCTGGAAGATCGACAACTTGGACAAGTCTGGGAAATCCTCACCGTTCGGCAGGGTGACGTTGAAGCGAAAGTAACGCGCCTATTACGCCGGCAAGATCGATTCTTATCAGCTGTAGGATCGGACCTCATTTTACCTCGGGGACCTTCATCCTCAGGGTAAAGGGGGGGCTCCCTTCCCCCTCGTCCCCGTCCCGCCGGCATCCCACCTTAGCTGGCTCTCGGGACGGGGCGTCAAGGGTTCGGCGCTTCGCGCCCTCGCTTAAAGCTCGCCCTTGACACCCCGCCCTCGGCCAGCTGTGGGCGGGATCGCCGACGGGCCAAGTCCGAGGGGTAAGGGGGCGGGTGCCAGGCGGGGCTTTTCAAAGTTGGCTCCGGCGGGGGTTTCCGTCCGGTGAACACGGCCAATCCGTACCCCCAAAAAACCACAAGATCGGGTAACTATCTAGCCAAACCGTACAGGAACCTGCTCAAATATAACGAAGACTTAGGTTCACTATAAAGATCGTCTGGAGGGCCGTCACCATGCGCATTCTTACCCCCGCCGTCACTCGCCAGCTCCTGGCCGCCATTCCGCCCCGCTCGCCCTTTGGCGCCCGTGACCACGCGGTTATCCGCCTCTTTGCACAAACCGGCCTGCGCGTCGGTGAAATGGTCGGCCTTAACGTTGGCCACGTCTATCACGAAACGCCTTTCGACCAGGTCGACCTCCCGGCCGCCATTTGCAAGGGCCGTCACTCCCGCATCATCCCGCTCAATCCGGCCGCCCGCCAGGCGGTCCAAGACCTGGTCGACTTCCTCAAAATGCGCGGCTTCCAGTCCCGTCCCGATTCCCCGTTGCTGCAAGACCGCCGGCACCGCCGGCTGCCGGTGCGTGAAGTGCAGCGCCTGGTGCAGGTCCACCGCCAAACCGCCGGCCTGCCCGTGCGCGCTACTCCCCATACCTTCCGCCACAGCTTTGCTTCGCACCTGGCCAATCACGTTTCCCTGCGCATCGTCCAGCAGCTGCTCGGTCACCGCTTCCTGGCCTCCACGGAGGTCTATCTGCACAACCAGCCCGGCCAACTTGCTCAGGCGGTGCTGTTGCTGCCCTCGTTCTAGCCGGCAGTTGAAATATAGGACTAAGTCCTATATGATTGAAAGAGCGGTCCCATGAGAGTCTTTAAAGCCAAAGGGTTTGCCAAGTTTGCTAGCCGGCAGAACATCTCTGACGACAAGCTTTGTGAAGCGGTTGCGGATGCCGTGTTAGGTCAGATCGACGCCGATTACGGAGGCGGCGTCATCAAGCAGCGGGTGTCTCGATCAGGTGAAGGCAAGTCAGGCGGCTATCGAGTCATTGTCTGTTTCCGCCAAGCGCAGCGGGCTTTTTTTGTACACGGCTTCGCGAAGAGCGATCAAGCAAACCTGGACAGCGCCGAGGTAAAGGTCTACAAGCGATTGGCCAAAATTTTGTTTGCGCTTTCCGATGAAGAACTCGAGAAAGCGCTAAGAAGCAAGGATTTCACGGAGGTTCAATGTGATGGGAAAGCCGGTTAAAACCTACAAGACCGACGCCTTAGCGTCGGTTCACGGAATCGTCAGCGGCCTTCGCGAACTGGGGGTGCTCGACAAGAAAACGATGCGCGAGTTCGATGAAGCCTGTCTGACACCGGTTGAAAGCTTCACGCCCGAGGAAATCCGGTCTTTGCGCGAACGCGAAGAAGTCAGCCAAATGGTCTTCGCCCGCCATCTCAACGTTTCCAAAGATTCGGTGTGCAAATGGGAGAGCGGCGCCAAGCATCCTGCCGGCGCTTCTCTCAAGCTGCTGTCTTTGGTGAAACGAAAGGGCCTGTCTTCCATTGCGTAAGTAAGTTTGTCCGACAAATGACTAAACCGGCTCAGAGCTTGGCTCCATAGCGCCGGGCTTTCTTTAATGCGAGCTTCCAGGTGGAGGCATACTCGAGCAGATCGACGCGGCTCTCTCGGTCTTCCGGGACCTCCACCAGCCAGCAATCCATTCCCAGTCGTGTTGCCTCGCTGCCCATTTTCTTGGCTCGCTCTGGCAGACAGGCCAGCCACAATTTACGCACCCCCGCCTGGCGCAAGGTGGGAAGCCAACCTGGCGTCAAGAGTTCCGCCGCCTGCACGCCTTCGATTCCAGCGCCAAAGGCAGCCAGGGCTTCCACCACGCCATCCACCAGCACCAACTCCTCGCCCAAGCCCCCCGTGGATAACAAGCCCTGGCCCGCTCCGGTGCATCGCTCCGCCAACGTTCTCAGGGCACAACCCCAGAATCCCGAGAGCTGGCCTGTCGGAGCGAAAAAGGGCACGGTCAGACAGCCGGCCAGACGCTTCTTAAGTTGCCTGGACTCCGCCTCCTCTCGGGCGACCCCACGCGTCCCGCAATAGCCCGCTCCGACCGCATTCATCTGGGCCTCTTTTTTCAGCCCCAGCTGACGAGCCAGGCTGCGCGCCGGATGGTGCTTACGAAAATTCTCGCGAAAGCGGGTCGCAAAGCCGTCCAGTGGACTATTGTCTGACAACTGTTTCCTGGCACCGCCGCCAGCGCTCTGAACAGCGTCCAACTCCTCCTGCAACAGGGCTAACTGCTTCTCCAGGCTCAGAATGCGACCGCGGTCACCCGCTCCCTGACGCTCTTGCTCGACCAGGCGCTCGATCAGGCCGCGAGCCCCCTCGGGATGATCCAGCAGAAACTCCCGCACGTCAGGCCGCAAACGCACGGTCAGCCGCGGCGCCTGGCCCAGATCTTCCCCACGGCGGTAGCGGCAGGGAGGGCAGTTACAATCGAGTGCGTGTCCCATCGTCTGGCCTTCTCAATTGTCAGACGAGTGTCCTGGTCTAAATTTGGATTAGTTGCTATAATCGAAGCTTGACTACTGTTGGACGAACAAAACTAAAAACGCTCTATCAACACCTCAAGCCAGGAGCTCCGGTCACTTCTGCGGACTTAGCCGCCTTGGGAATATCGTCAGATCTTGCCGTGCACTATGTGCGGGCGGGCTGGCTCGAGCGACTGGCGCGTGGCCTCTACAGTCGCCCCAACGAGCCACTAGCCTTGCATCCAAGCCTTGTACTGCTGCAACAGAACTTCGCTGGACTGCACGTGGGAGGCAAATCCGCGCTCGACTGGCACGGCATTCGCCACTACGTTTCCCAGCGGCCCGTTCTCCATCTTTATGGCTGGAAAGCGGGGCGTCTCCCTGATTGGTTCACACAGTGCTTTCCTGCAGAATACCATCGCAAGCGTCTTTTCGAGGAGCGACCCGACGCATTGCTTCAGGTCCGACCTCTCGAGAACCACAACGACGGCCCGCTTGTGGCCGCACCGGAGCGCGCTTTGCTGGAGTTGCTGAGCGAAGTCGGAGTCCGGCAATCCTTACAAGAAGCTCGTGAACTGGTTGAAAGCACCTATAGTCTGCGTGCCGACGTGCTGCGCAACTTGCTCAACTGCTGCACCAGCGTTAAGACCGTGCGCCTGTGCCTACAACTTGGCCGGGAACTCTCCCAGCCTTGGGCGGGCAAACTCGATCCGTCTCAGTTGCCCAAGGGCAGCAACCGCCCCTGGGTGTCACGTTCCCCCGACGGCCTTCTTGTGCTCAAGCCGTGAACCAGGTCTATCTCGACAGCGCTCGGCTGCTCACGCGCGTAGCGCCTCTCGTGCTGGTAGACGACACCTTCGCGCTCAATTCCGGCGAGACCAAACTGCTTGTGCGGTGGGGGACCAGCGAGGTCAAGATCGAAGCCAACTTCGTGATGCGCGGCACCGTCTTTCCGGTGGCCATGACGTCGCTCACGCAGAATGCGCGGGAGACATTGCAGGCGGATATCGAGATCCCCGTTGCCTCGCTGGAGGACGTGTATGGCGGCAAGCTGGTCGCGGCAATGGACCGTCAGCATCCCCGCGATCTGTTTGATGTCCAGCAGCTCTTTGCGCATGAAGGAATTACCGCTGGCATCCGACGCGCTTTTGTCGTCTATCTCGCGAGTCACAATCGTCCGGTGCATGAGGTTCTGTTTCCATCGCTACGCGATATCCATCGCGAGTTTGAACAGAACTTTACCGGCATGACCGCCGAACCCGTCCAGCTCGTCGATCTCCTGGCGGTTCGCGAGCGTATGATGCGCGAACTCCAGCAAGGCCTGAGCGCCGATGAACGTAGATTTCTCCTTTCCGTGGTCGTCGCAGAGCCTGAATGGACGCTATTGGAGGTGGCTCATCTGGACCAGTTCCCAGGCTTACGCTGGAAGCTTCAAAATCTACACCGGTTGCGAAAGACCAACGCAACAAAGTTTGCCAAACAAGCACGTTTACTGGCGGACTTAATCCGTTAGCTTCTCAGTTGTCAGACAAGAGTGTAGACTAAGGCTCAACCGCCTCAGAGCGGCGAGTCGCCCAGGCCGGAAACGGAAACCGCACCAAAAGCGGCACGGGCACCTGAGGCTGGGAAATGAACATAGACCCCGGCTGCAGCATGGTGGCGCGCTGACGGAAGGCGGGAGAAAGCCATCCATAGGTATTGTTCTCCGCCTCCGAGCACTCCAGTCGCCCCACCACCCGAACCGAAGCATTGCCGACCACCCGCTCCACCACCTGGCTGGCGGTCTGCTGGGCGCCAATCAGGGTGATGCCCAGGCTCCGGCCGCGCTCGGCCACATCCAGCAGCATCTGGCGGATCGGGCCGCTGCCCTCGCGCGGCGCATACTTGTTCAGCTCGTCCAACACCAAATAGGTGGTCACCGGCTGCGCCTCGGCGCTCTCACGCTCCTCAAAAAGGCTCTGCAGCACCGAGCCCACCACAAAGGATTTGGCCTTCTCTCTCAGCCGGTGCAGATCGATGACGCTGAGCTTGTGATCGAAGCGCAACCGGCCCGCCGGACCTACCAGGGTTTTGACATGAGCTGCCACGCCATTCAGCCGGCGCACTACGGCGCGGCGAGTATTGGTAGTGGCCCCCTCAAACCAGCGGCTATCATTGTCCTCTACTGTGTTGGTAATGGCCTTACACAACTGGGTGAGACTCTCGACCCGGGTTCTCCCGAGAAAAAGCTCTCCCTCGGGCGATTCGACCGCCACCTCTTTCAGAACCTCCGCCAGGCGGTCGATGGCGAACTCCATCGCCCCGGACTGGTCCGTCTCCGTAAAGAAATAGCGCACCAGCTCGCGTTCGCCGAACTCGCGCAAAGACCACAGCGGCTCGTCCGAGCCGTAATAAGCCACGTCCCGAAACGGCTCGCAGGGCAGGCCCAATCTTTCGTAGTTATCCTGGTCGCTGGGCTTGAGCAGCTGGTTGCCCCGATGCAGGTGCATCAGGTCGTCACCCTTGACGTTGAAAATGATCCCCCGAGACAACTCGCCCGGAGCGGCATGAAACAAGCTGTAGAGCAAAAACAGGGCGTAGCTGGTTTTGGTGGCCACGCCCGAAACGCCCGCCACGTTGACGTGCGCTCCCTTGTCCCCATTCAGAAAATCCAGGTTGTAATAGGCCGGCTTGGCGTTGGCCAGAACGCCGGCCGGAATCTTCTCCGCCATGGCGTCAAAGTGCAGGGCCATCTCCCGAGCCCGGCCGTTGGCCAGCTCCACCGGACTCCCCGGCTCGGGCGGAAGAAAGACATCCGGTTCGATACGCGTCACCCGCACGTGGGCCAGGTAGGCTTCGGCCATATCCACCTCGTCCACGATGCCATAAAAGTGAATCCTACCGAAGTTCTCGGTATCGCGGGAAGTGCATACAATGGAGCCGAGAGCCAGCTCCGCCGGCAATTCCACCTCAACATAGAACTCCAGCGGAGAACAAGGCGCAACCGCAGCCACCCACATCGGAATATCGGAGGAGTCTGACACGCCCGGAGATTTTGTGACTCTCGCAAGACCTCCTCGTAAAAACCGTGACGCCGATCCTTCCGGAAGTGGACGGACATCCATTCGCCCGCCCGTGGAGACTCGCTAAGATAAGCCCATCGAGGACGCTCGGAGACTTCTTTAAGAAGTCTCCATCTCCGGTGAAAAAATTCCGGTAACTTGCGGCCTCAAAAACTTCGGAGACTCTAAGGCGACCTCGGGAGCCGTGAGTCTCCACAAGTGAGACGAAAACAAGGGCGAATCCATTTTAGAGTTCGTCTCCGGCTGACCCCGGAGCAGCTCACAAGGCCGTGAGGCCACCCTCGCCACCGGTTTAGCGACTCGCCAGCAAGTTGTAAAAGCCTCGCCACAAGCGGGGCTTTGAGTTTTGTACGGACATCTCACCCGCCAACCGTCACCATTAAAGCTCAAAGTGTGTCAACGGTCCTCGGAATCTGGACAACATACACCTTAAAGGTGTATATTGAACTGTGCCGGATAAGCGAAAACCAACTTATGACCTGGATGCGTTCAAGACGACATTCTCTACTAAAGAAGGGGTTCGTCTTACCGGTAGAGCTCTACAGGATGCGGCGGCTTTGGGTTTTGGGCGGCTTGAGATCGTGGCAACAATCCAGACGATGGAGCGAAGTCACTTCTACAAGTCCATGACCTCTAAGACAAACCATAAGGTCTGGCAAGACGTCTATCACGTGCCGTCCATGGTAGGCGTGCTTTATGTCAAATTCACGGCGGACACAGTCACGGAATTTTTGCTGCTGTCCTTTAAGGAGAAAGACAATGGATAGTCCCTTTTGCCCGGAGACGGGCGCCCCAATGGTTCGGGCGATGAAGCCGATGACCCTGAACTATAAGGGGCAATCAGTGACATTTGATATGCCTGGATGGTACTGTGAAGAATCTGGCGAGAGTATCCATACCGGTGAAGACATGAAGACCTCTGATCGGCAACTGAATGCCTTGAAGGCGTGCAGCGAAGGCCTTCTCCAACCCATTGAAATCAGGCGCATCCGTCGCAAGTTGGGACTGACCCAGGTGCAAGCTGGCAAACTCATTGGCGGTGGGCCGCGAGCCTTCCAGAAGTATGAAGCCGGAGACCTGCTGCCCAGCCGCGCCATCAGCAGTGCCCTGGTGTTGCTAGATTCGGCTCCCGAATCGCTCCAACTGTTGCGTTTACGGGAATCTCAAGTGTTGGCTACTGTTTGAGCCTTGGAAGCCGTCGAGAACTCCATGGGCGATTGGTGGCAGTTTACCGGACCGGCGGCCACCTGGTCGAGCAGATACTTTTAGTGTGGATCGCGCACAACCCAGGTAGAATTTTTCAACTTTTTCCGGACCTGCGGTCAGCGTGATGGAGACAAACGCCGTAGTGAAGCCAGTTTGGTGTGCGCCAGCACGATCGTCAAACTATTGTTTGGCGATCATGTATCCCAAAATCCGACCCTGCCAACTTGACTAAAAGTCCCTTGCTTGACTACGCGGTCAAGTCGCAACCTTTAGTCAAGTTCCTAAAGCCGACGCCTTGCCAGTCTTTCTCCGTCGCGGCCTGGTCAGGGCCAGAGCAAGAGCGGGGCGCGTCTCTTCCAACAAAACCCGGTTGTGATACTGCAGCAGCTGGCGACTGTCCCACACAATCACGCCGGCCTGCCCGGCAGTTTCGTAGACCTCCGCTGACAGATCCGGACGTTGGGTCGGAGGCACCTCGCTTAAAGCGTTCAAAATCAACAGGGAGTCATTCGCAAAACCGCGCCGCAATTGCTCTAGAGCCACCTCCCCTTTGCAAGACTTAACCTCGATGGGCAAACTAAGACCCTCTGGGAAAACCAGGGCCAGCATTTTAGCCGCCGCGACCTCGAACTCTTGGCCAGAACTGCTCAGGCCCCGCACCAGCCCCTCCAAATAATCGGCCTGGGGCAGAAACGTCTGATACCACCGCTGCAACTGCGCATTCCACTGCAAGACCTCTCGCGAGTCCTCGGCTTCTCGAGAAAGACAAGCCTGCAATAGCTCTGCGAACTTTGGCCCAAAGTAAAATTCAGCCCGCCTTACCAGATCGCGCTTCCCCGCCGGCAGCTCACCCAGTCGCTCCAGCATGAGCCGCCCGGTGGCCACCGCAAGACCGCTGAGAATCTGCCGCGCTTCCACCATAGCCTTCTCGCGAAGGAAGAAAGAAAGGCGCCGATCCCCCTGCTGTAAAAGCTCCTCCCGTTCCCGAAATGCTTTCAAACTTGGCTCTGGCATCGTCTGCGCATAAAACTCCTGGGCAAATCCACGATCAGCCAGAACAAGCCCATACTGCAGAGCAGTCCGAACGAAGTTGTCGCCCATCCGGTAAAGCTCTCGAAAGTCTTTCTCGGTCCAGGTCGTCAATTGAATGGCCCGGCTTCCCTGGGGCTCGTATTCTTGAGACCTGCGCACCACCAGCACCAGGTCGAGGTCACTTTCCTCGCCCATCGTGAGATGTGCGGCAGAACCCACCAACCAGAGCGCCAGAAAGTTGGATTTGAATTCTTCTTGAAGTGTCTCAACCAAAGCCAAAAGCTCGCTGCGCAGCGGGTCTTCCGTTCTTAAGACGCGAGCCTGATCGCGCCACAACTTAAAAGCGTAGTTGTGCGGGTGACCCAATGGAAAGGTGTAGTAACCGCTCTTCTCTTGCAAAATCCCCTTTTTCAGAAGCGGCTGAATCACTCGGTAGAAACTGGTCTTGCTTAGATTGGCTGCGCGGATCAAGGCCTCCCGGTGAGTTCCGCGAGTTCCGCTCTCCAAGACGGCCTCCATCAAGCTGAGCTCGGCCGGCACCGCTTTGGAGCTCATATCTTGCCTCGCAGTCGAAGCAAAGCCTCTACTTCAACTCGCAGCTCCTCCATTTGCGCCACACAGTTCTCCACATTGGTGGCGTTGTAGTGAGTAGACTTCTCTTTGACATAGGTGATGTGCGAGGCTTTTTTGCGGAATCGCTCCAGCTGGTCGAGCGCATGCTCGTAATCCCCGCTGAGGAGTCCTTCGTCCTTGAGCATTCGCGCCTGCGCCGGCTGCGAATGATTCTGGCTGGGCTTAAGGCCATGCAACTCAATGCAGACATTGATGGCAAACTCTCCAAAAGTCCAGCACAACCAGATCGCCTCATCAAGCAAGACCGAGCTGTCGCGCGATCCAGCGCGAAAGCTGGTCAGCCTCTCTCGGGCCAGGAACAATCGCTCCAAGGCGTTTTCCCAAGCTTCTCTTTTGTAGGTCACGTTCAAGACGTTCGTCCCAATTATGGGACGAACCTTCCCAAAAATAAGACAATCTTCCGTGATTTCTCGACCGGTCGAGAGGCTCGTGCTACTATGGCACTCGCTATGAAGTGGCTACCTGAGCCTCCAGACTCTGAGCCATCCTCTACGATTCACGTCGAGTCTTATCTCTGCCCGGCGCCCGGGGGACGAACCCAGCATAGAGTTCTCGAAGTCGCCCCTAGGATGTGCCAGGAGCTGCCCGCTGTCCTATCCGGACTGCTCTGCACCGCTGACCTCCAGGGCCGCGAGCTCAACTCCGCTCGGCTCCTCGGAGAAGCCTTGGCCGAGAACTTGGCTGGCCAAATCGACACATCCGATTGTGGGGTGATTCTGGCTGGAGACTTCTATGCAGCCGAAACTGCCGACAAATTGGGCGCCTCCGGCGACGTTCGTTCCGTATGGCAAAGCTTCGCAGAACACTACCGCTGGGTGGCTGGAGTCGCCGGCAACCACGACACTTTCGGACCCCCCGCCGGACAGGCCGCCTTCGCTGCCGGAGGGCGCATTTATCTGCTCGATGGCGACGTGGTCGACCTGGACGGTCTGCGTCTGGCCGGCCTCTCAGGTATCATCGGCAAGCACGGACGCCGCTGGCGCCGCAATCCCGACGACTACTTTGACCAGGTCCGCAAGCTGCTCGCCCAGCAGCCCGACATCCTGATTCTTCACGAAGCCCCTGCCGGCCAAGATCTGGACCAGCGCGGCAATGCTGGCCTGGCCGCCTGCCTCAAGCAAGCTGTCATTGGCCTCGACCCCTCTCACGAGCGGGTGACGAGATGTCAGGTGTTTCGCAAGAATACCTGACTTAAGGCAAAACCCGAGCCAGCCAAAGTTTCCTAAAAACGCCAGGTTTCCTAATTAGGAAACCACCCCTTTTTAGGAAACTCACCGCCCCAGTTTTTCGGTCACATTGTTGCGCCACAAGTCCGCATCACGGATGTAGCCACTCAAAATCTTCTCGGACCGATGCCCCGTCTGTTTCGCGATATCCCTCAAGTTCGCCCCATTGAGCGCCGCCTGCGTCGCCAACCCCGCCCGCAACGAATGCCCAGACATTCTTTCGAACTCTTCCAACCCCGCCGCCCGGGCCCTCTCTTTCACGACGGTACGCACCACCTGGTCGGTCAGCCTTTTTTGATGACGAGGTCTTCCCAATCGGTCCACTCCCACAAAGACCGGGCCAGCTGCAATACCGGCAGCCGCCAGCCACTCCTCCACCGCGGCCACCGGACAAGTAGGCCCACCAGTTCGAAAAACGACAACCTCGCGTCCCTCTCCCACCTGGTCGCCCTTGCTCCGCCGCACTCGCACCGTCATTCCGCGGCGATCGCACTTCAGGTCCTCCACGTCCAGAGCCACCAGCTCAGAGCGCCGCAGGCCAGTCATAAAACCCAGACAGAGGATCGCCCGGTCACGCACATCCCGGATTTTCTCGCAGTCCATGGCCGCCACCACAGTCTTCAAGGACTCGAACAAGAGCGGCTGCGCTTTCTTCTGCGTCGCGAAATGATGCCGGCGAATGCCTTTCATCGTCTCTTTCACCACCAGGTGCTTGGCCGGATCGTCTTTTGCATTGGCCAGCTGGTGGGCCTTGCTGATGGCCACCAGGGCTCGCTCCATAGTAGAGACTTTCTTGCCGGCGTCGGCCTGGTCGGCTACATAGGTCGCTACGACCGCCGGCGTAGCCGGTAGTGCCTCAACACCCCGCCCAGAGCACCAGATCGCAAACTGCCGCCAATCACTCGAATAGGCTTTGCGGGTCGCCGGCGCGGAGGCGGCCGCCACGTAGCGGCGCGCGCTGGCCACCTGGTCGAGGGGTTTTAAGGAGTGGTTGTTTTCTTTTTTGGGGATGGGGGCTGGCGTCATGGGAGATCGGCCTCGTTTCATGTCTTGGTAGACTTGTACGACGCCGGCCCGAGAACTCATGCCGAAAACACGAAAGAAAAAAGAAAAACCCCTGATCGATCCGTAGACGACCAGGGGGGTTCGCGAGAGACTTGAAGGTATCGATAAAGGGAACTTATCGATACCTTGGACTGGATGTCAAACGTTCGCCGAGTTGATGACGACTGGCGCTTAACTCTTTCTACTTTTACTCGCTTAGAATACCAGGCAAGGGTCAGGGGTCAGGCCCGATAAAGACCAATAACCTTTCCACTCGAACTCCGCCGTGCCAGCCAAGGAAAAAGTGGGCAAGCTGGCATTATAGACATTTTTGAATGCCGTATCGGTAAACGAGGAGAAGGCCATAAAGCAAGAGTCGCCTTCCCGCGATAACCCTACCCTTGAGATGCAGATCGCTCCCGAAGTGCCTGGGTATCTTTCGAAGAAATGCCTCCAGAAGACAGAGTCTCCTCGGTTTAGTCCTTGACCGTCGAATACTGGCAGGTCCGGGTGCGTCCAAAAGCTAGGCCCTTGTATTCTAGTTTTGTTCAAGCAATCTACTTGGGCTTCCGCTTTTAAATGCTCCTCATCCATTTCAAAACCGATCAAAATCTGGGCTGCTGGCTGAAAGCATATTCCTAGAAGGGACTTAAGGCTATCCCTTAAATCGAATAGCAGTCCGGCTTCAACAACACCGTCTTGCTCTCGAAATTCGAGGTTAGAGGCCCGGACCAGCCCGTAAGTATTATCGGGGGCCAGGTCTCTATACTCTTCCAATAGGCCCCTTATATACGCGGTATTGACTTCGTTCAACAGTCCTGTTATTTGGTTGTGTGAGAAGATTAGCTCTTCCCCACCTGAAATATCCTCGGGAAGACGATGGGGACTATCCAGTACCAACAGAAATCGCTCAACCGGCTCAGAGGCTCTTATGAGCATGACAGGGCGGTCAGCTTGCAAGTCTAGGAGGAGACGAACTTGCGACAGACTCCACTCAGAACTCGATAGTCGGATGGTTGAGATGAATTCCTCAGGCTGCATGATTATGGCCCTCCAAACTCCGGCGGAAGCTTTCCTGCACCTCTGCCTTTGATGTGTATCCATTCTGTTCTTGCTGTGTGGTCAATGTCAACTATCCAGGTCTTTTTTAACTTCCCGATCTGACAGTTGTTAACAGTACCGCGAGCTTTTATATGCACGTAGAATGTTAAGTCTACGTCTTCAGGCATCAAACGTAGGTCAGGCCTTGTTGGCCCGCCAGGCAAGGGTATCACATCGAAGCCGCCTGGGTTCAAGAATGTTTTACTTGGCATCTTAACTCCGCTGAGCTTTGTTTCAAAGTCAACAGTAGCCGGATGCTTCTCGCCTGATGCATAACGGGTTTTTCGTTGCATTTCAGAGTAGCCCTTTTTCCAACGCGTGGAAGGAATGAAAACGTAGGAATGTTCTTCAAACCTAGCAATTGGATAAATAGAAATTGTCCCTTTGATGGTTCCACAACCAGCCTCTGGAAGGGTTCCTTGCATCGAAACCATTGCCCAAGTCGCAAGCCAGTCAGTGTTTTGATTGCGAATATCAAACTTGAGCCGCATATTAAATGCATGCAGATTAGTTCTCGCATCATTCGCGGGGATTACGTGCGAAGTCCATTCCCAGAGACCAAAAGGATCGATCTTCGTCGTCGGAGACTGAGCTGCATATCCATATAGGTTATCGGTTGCAGCGTTACCTAATGGATCTCTGCTGGCGAATCGCTGATTCGTGGGGTCATACCATCGAGCCCTCATATATACGAGCCCACTCGAAGGGTCTTGTCTACAGCCCAGCCCTCCAACCCAGGTGTAAGGCATACCACCCGGCACCCCGTCAAAGCTGCCTTCAAGCAGAGTCCCGTAGCCGGAATAGTCAAACCGCGAGACCACCTCGCCTTCCTCATCCGTCACCAGGCGCACGCTGGCCAGTGCGTCGCAGCTGGCGTGGTAAGTCACCCCGTCGCGCCGGAAGCTCAGCAACATGCCCTGCGGAATGAGATACTTGCGATTATCTTACGCTGACCATCCAAAATACGGGCTAAATCTCCGGACACTCGGAGAACGCCCATCGGAGGATGGTTACCATGAGCACAGGACAACAAAAGCGACGGTATGCGGCCAA
>JALHNH010000092.1:0-9106 GCA_022843625.1 Bryobacter sp.
GACGGAGTTGGCTGAAGAGTCGGAAGTATTTTCCTTGTAAGCAGGGAATGAGGATTGCAGCCGACGCCCAGCATCCTCGCGAGAGAAGGAGGATTTTGTCCCGAATGGCGTTTGGTTAACAGGACAAGCAATTCTTCGCCCTTTGTTCGCTACAATAAAGCTCTGGCCGCTAAAGCAAATAGATTATGAACAGGACTGCTCTGCGCGGATGGCCAAGGCGAGCGCCCCAAAAGAAAAGGAGCTGAGAATGCGAGGTGCGACTTTTTTCGAAGAGTCAAAGGAACAATCTGCCGTAAAGACCGCAATCGTCTCCAAGTACTTCTGGAGCTGGGCCAACGTAATCATGCCGCAAGCCCGCAAGAGCAACCATCCGAAAATCGCCTACCTCGACCTGTTTGCCGGTCCAGGCCGATACAAAGATGGAACGCAGTCCACTCCGCTATTGATATTGGAGAAGGCCGTCCAAGACCCGCAATTGAGCCAGATGCTCGTCACAATTTTCAATGACAAAGATGACAACAACGCACAGGACTTGCAGAAGGCAATCGATCTTGTGCCGGGTGTCGAAAATTTGAAGCACAAGCCGATTGTGTTGAACAACGAAGTTGGCTCTGAAATGGTAAAGCTTTTTGCCTCGACCAAATTGGTTCCTACTTTGTTCTTCGTCGATCCATGGGGATACAAAGGCCTATCGCTGAATCTGGTAAACGCAGTGCTGAAGGACTGGGGCTGTGACTGCATTTTCTTCTTCAACTACAACCGCATCAACATGGGGCTCACGAATCCTATGGTCCGCGAGCATATGGTTGCTTTGTTCGGCGAGGATCGCGAGCAGACGTTACGCGAGAAGCTCGCAGGACTCTCTCCGGATGACCGTGAGAATTTCATAGTTGAGGAATTGTGCGCCGCGCTTGGGGCTAAGCCAATTGGAACAAAGCAGGAGCGCTACGTGTTGCCATTCTCCTTCAAAAATGACGCCGGAACGCGCACGAGCCACCACCTGTTCTTTGTCAGTAAGCACCCGCTAGGGTACAGCATCATGAAGGACATCATGGCGCGCGAGAGCTCACTACACGAGCAGGGCGTCCCAAGTTTTCACTATAGTCCCGCAGATATTCGCTTTCCACTTCTTTTTGAGTTGAACCGGCCGCTCGACGAGCTTGAGGAGATGTTGCTCAACGAGTTTGGAGGGCGGACGCTTGCTATGAAAGACGTGTATGAGCTACACCACGTTGGGCGCCGCTTCATCATCAAGAACTACAAAGACGCGCTGGCCAGCCTAGAAACGAAGGGGCTGATTCAATGCGAGCCTGCTCAGCGGCGCAAAAACACTTTCGGAGACACCGTGAGGGTAACGTTTCCGGCCAAAGGAGGCAGCATTGGCAAAGTCAAGTATTGAATGGACGGACGCAACCTGGAACCCGGTCACTGGCTGTACCAAGATCAGTCCAGGCTGCAAATACTGCTACGCGGAGCGAATGGCCAAACGCCTGAAGGCAATGGGCCAGCGGAACTATGCCAATGGATTTGCATTAACCCTGCAACCGCACATGCTTGAGTTGCCTTTAAAGTGGCGACAGCCCAGTCAGGTATTCGTTAACTCCATGAGCGATCTCTTCCATAACGATGTGCCAGCCAGCTATATCAAGCAGGTTTTCGATGTTATGCGACGCGCCCACTGGCACCAGTATCAAGTGCTTACAAAACGGTCAGAGCGGTTGCGTGACCTCGCGGCGTCCTTGCCGTGGGAGCCGCAGATTTGGATGGGCGTGAGCGTTGAAAACCAGGACTACCTTTACCGCATCGATGATCTCCGGCACACGGGTGCTTATGTCAAGTTCTTATCAATTGAGCCACTCCTCGGGCCAATTCCCAAGTTGAACCTACAAGGGATCGATTGGGTCATCGTCGGTGGAGAGTCCGGTCCTGGTGCTAGGGCAATGAACCCGGATTGGGTTCGCGAAATCCGCGATCAGTCAGTGCAAGCCGGAGTGCCATTTTTCTTCAAGCAATGGGGCGGAGTCGTAAAGAGCAGGACTGGCAGAAGCCTCGACGACCGCACTTGGGACGAAATGCCAGAAAAAGCGGCGCACATAGAGAGTAATCCGTTTCCGGTTCTAGCCGCTCCCACCCGGTAACTCATTCCGGCGTGGTTGCGAGATTGGCTAGGTTCGCATTGGCCGCATCACTGATGGTGACAATTGGCTTGCCGAACGCACTCAATTCTTGGCAGAGCGCCAGTGTCTTGCTGCCGGGCGCAGCGTGCGCCACGAATACGCGGTCGGCGAGGGCGCCCACGACCCGGTTTCGCTGTTCGGCGAGGGCGGCGGTGATGCGTTTGTGCTTGGGATCAAACGGGGAGAGGATGAGGAGTCGGCCGGCCTCGAACGCCGGTTGAAGTTCCGGCTTGAGATGCATTCCCTGAATGCTGCGTGCCGGAACCCAGATCACCGGTTGACGTCCGCGAAGCAGGATGCCCAAGCATTCCCATTCCATAGGCGAGTGGAAGCCGCCGATCAGAGTGCGGCCTTCATCCCGCATGGCCGTGATCGCGTCGAACGTTTTCAGGATCACTCCGCCCGGGCATTGGGAGGAGCAGAAGAAGGCCGTCTTTTCACCGTCGAGGATGCTTGTTGGGCCCGCCGCCCATAGCGTTATGGGTGCGGACGCTCCGCTCAGTTGACACAGCGATCCAATTAATCGTTCGTCATTCCGGCGGATGGCCGAAATCTCGGTGTCGAGGGCTACGCTTGCCATCATTCCTCATCGGCATCTGCGCCAAGACGGTACTTGACGTCGTAGTTGATGATGAAATCAAGCTCATCGTCGGTGAAGCCGTAGTGTCCGGCGAGCACTGCGTCAATCTTATCGATGATCGGCTTGGATGCCTTGGGGTAAAACTCTTGATACGTTATCAGTCCAGCTTGTGTCCTAATCTGCTTGTTGATTGAATTCGCGATGTAACTTTCCTGGAGGCGGGTCTTGAGAGTGCTGAGCTCCCTGGAGGTCTTTTGATCGAACCCAGGCTTGAAAGGCATCCGGTATACATCTGCGTAACCACAATGAAACCCGTCCGAGTGAGCGCGCCAAAACCAATAGAAGAGACTGCTGTTAAGGAGGGTTATTATCTGGTCAGCAAACCGGGAGTCAAAGGCAAATGGCTTATAGTCTTCGGACTTGCCTTTCAATCCACTTGCATCGATGAAAGTGGGCGTAAAATCGAGCGCTTTTACGAAGTAACGCACGATTCTGTGAACATAGAACGGTTCGGCGCCCTTCTGGACAAACAATTCCAAGGGCTTTGCGCCAAGCTTTGACAGCACTGAAGCCTCGACCGTTGATGAAATCTTCGGAACTGAGGCTCCCTTGAGACGCTTGACAACTGTGAACCTCGTCGTCGGCATGAGGGTAGGTCGTTCTTTGGCTGACCAGCGCCGGTATCCCCCTGCGGCCACCGTCAACTCTTTGTGCCCGGCGCTGCGGACAAGAATGGTCAGCCGCTGGGCGACGCCCTCAAAAAGTGAACCTGGGCGCATGTCGAAACTTGCCAGCCAAACCGCGCCCGCTGTGACGAGATCTCGAATCTCTGCCATCCTGTCAGTACAAACCAAGCTGAGTGGAACGATAAGCCCTTGCCTAGAAGATGCCGAAGCGAGTTGCGAGCATCGCTCTAACGTGAGGGCGTAGAGATTGCCACACTCAGTCGTCGCGTATCCGCGGACCGCGTATTCCTTACGAATCTTCGCATATTCGACGTACGGTGGGTTTCCGATGATTACATCAAAGCCACCGCCCTCCATGATGTGATGAAAGTCGCTGAACCAGTGGAGTGGTTTGTACGTCAGCTTCCACGAGTCCATGCCTGGCTTCTTGATGCCGTAGTCCGCAGCAAGGAAGTCATTCAACTCGTTCTCGAGATCTACAAAGCGGCTGCGAAGACCTAGCTTGTCTTCAATCGTCACAGTACCATGAAGACGAGTCTGCTGTTTGCGGAACATCTCTACTGCGCTGTCGAGCTTCTTGGCCTTGTCCTCGATTCGTCCCATGGCATCTTCGAAGTCGAGCTTTCCGCCCACGGCCTTCTCAACATCAGCGTAGCGAGCATATCCAACCAACGTGTTTCCTGCACGGATATTGAAGTCAATATCGGGTAATGGTTCAATACGATCCTGAGACTCAAGTTGGGCGACGAGTTTCAGAAAGAGCCGGAGCTTGCAGATCTCGACGGCTTCCTCCATAATGTCGACGCCATAGAGATTGTTGACGATGATGGACTTGAGAATGAAGTAGTCTTGCTTCGGGTGCTGCTTTGATTCCTCCAGGATCTGCCGAAAGTCTTCGAACTTCTTCGAATGGTGTGGGGGCCCAGCGTCCAGTTCATCGACGAACATCTGCATCCGCTGGAGACATGCCTCGTACAACGGCTTCAAGATGTTGAGTGCGGCGAACAGAAACGCGCCGGAGCCACAGGTTGGATCCAGCACTGAGACCTTTGTGATCGCCTTGTACAGCGCCCGGAGCAGTTCTGGGCCTTCACAAAACTGAATCACGTCCTGCGCAAACTGGCGGATATCCAAATTCAGCGTAATGAGATCGTTGACATCTGAGACCTCTCCGCCGGCAAGTTTCGCGTGGACTTCCTGATAGCGCCGCCGGCGTTCGACCACCTCCCGCCAAATCTCGGTTGGCAGGGCGAAGTCCTCGGGGGCTTGCTTGTTCCATCCCGTGCGATGAGCCACGGACGACAGTCCAGCGGCGATCTCCGCAGGCAGTTCCATGTCAACTTCGTGCCGAACTGCGGGATAGATGTAGCGGTCGGGATCATCTCGCAACAGTCGCCAAACACCCGCGGTCTTGTCGAATGCCACAGAGCAATCTTTTCGGGCCGCGTCCAACAGAAAGGGAATAATGGTGTTCTTCGATATGTACTCGGTAATGTCTTCTTTCGTATAGTACGCCCCCATCTGCTTCTGGTTGATGTACTTCTCGAAGATGTAGCCGAGAACGTCGGGGTTGATCTCGCGGTCATCGCGGTTCTCCCGCTCATCGAGGTGCCAGTTGTACTCCTTGAAGAAACTGAACAGATGCTCGAAGGCGCTGTCAGCGATCTGAATCTTCTTCCTATGCAACTCCTCAATCTGATGCCTCTGAAACAGTCCGCCATTCAGGTAGGGAACGTTGCCCAGAAGCTTGTTCACCGCAGGGGAGCGCTCCTCCTTCTTTCGCGCAAACCCCTCGAAGAACAGTGGGCACAGGAAATCGCGGTAGTAGCCGTCCTTCTTCCGATTTCGGCTCTCCTTCAACTTGTTGCCCAGGTAATCTAAATCGGCGTTCAGGAAGTTCTTCGCCTGGATGAAGTAGAGGAACATCAGCCGATTGATCATCACTGAGGCGTACCAGCTCTCCATCTGCTTATCCGGGATGCCATCGATGAACTTCAGAAACCGTTCATGCTCAGATTTGAAACGTTCGTAGAACTTCTTGGTGACCTTCTCTACATCAAAACTGGTGCGCATGCGCCCCAGGATGTCGGCGAGCCCGGTTTGCTCCTCGTCCTCCAGCGTGACGACCAGGTGCTCCAGCTTTTGAAGGAGTAGTTCGCCGGTCTGGCCCGTCGAATAAGTGTAGGCGCGAATGGCGTTCGGCTTGCCGGATTCCCGGCGCATCCATTGCCACACCTGGCGGCCGCGAGATTGGTCCGTGAAGATGATCAGGTGCTCAAAGTGATCCTTCGCGATCAACTTGTCGAGCTTCACCCGTATGGAGTATTCCGGGATGGAATCAGCGACGAGAACCACGACGCCACGCTTTTCTGCAACAGCCTGGAATCTATGGCCCCGGCCATCTACGTTCTTTTCGAGAAGGCCGGTGTGCTTGTCCCATCCAAGCTGGTCAAGGAAGAGGCGTCTGAAATCAAAGGACTTCAAACACTGTCGCGCCCGTTCACGGTCAATCGCCATCGGTGCCTCCATCGATTAAGCCAAGGGAGCAAATGATCTGGGTTTCGCTCACCTCTTCTCCATCCTCGTGAATCACACTGAGTCGCCCCTCTTCGCGCAATGTCATCGCGAGTCGAACGATCGTCTCGTCGTCGGCTCCAGCCTTCATTTGACGGTTTAGGTTCTCTGCTGCAGACTCCCGCAGCGGATATTTGTAAACATCCTCCATCGTGCGCTGGAGTAGCTGCGAATCGAAAAGGGTACCCTTGACTTGGTCGGCGTAGCGTTTGAGCCGCTCGTAGGTGCGGAAACGGGCCCCGGAAGGGCGGCCTAATCCACCACCGATAGTCTTTTCCTCATCCGCCAATTCCTTAACGGCCCGCTCTACCAGACGGTGATGTTGCGATAGTTTCGCAACAGCCGGAGTACGTGGCTCGCACTCCGCAGCCTTGAGGATTCGGTACTGCGAGTCCGTGACCCGCGTGCCGTTGGCGTCCACCCAGGCCAAAGAGTCTGCGCCGGCAGGGGTCTTCAGGTAGACAAGGACGCCCGCCTTGCCTTCTTCTTCGGACTGGCGACGCCGCGAGGAGTAGACAACGTTGGGCATGTCCGGAATTGTCTTCTTGAGCGTGGGATCGGCGTCAGTAGCGTTCTTCCAAATCTGATATGCGTAGGATGCAAGGTCAATCTCTGAATCCTCCTCGCCGTCCAGAAGACCGGACTTCTCGTGGTAAAGGTCCGTGACTGCCTTATTGTTCTTGTCGTCGTCGAAGAATGCTTCATCTGTTCCAACTACTTCCGCGTTCTGGCGCAAACGATTTTGCACCTTCGCACGTAGCTGAATGATTCGCTCGACTCCTTCCGCCGGGAGAAAGCTGTAGCAGAGAATCCGGTCGGATTTTTGGCCAATACGATCAACACGACCGGCGCGCTGGATCAGGCGGATGATTGCCCACGGCAGGTCGTAGTTTACGATGACGAAGCAATCCTGCAGATTCTGACCTTCGCTGAGTACGTCCGTCGCTATCAGCACTCGCAATTCCGGTAATTTTTGAATCAGTTCCAATTTCTTGTTGCTGAACGGGCTAAATCGCCACGCCAACTCGGTGACATCGGGCGTCTGGCCGGTCGCGGCTGCCAGGTCTTGCACACCCGCCACCCTGAGTTGCTGGGCAAGAAAGTCGACCGTGTCCCCAAACTGGCTAAAGATGAGCACTTTATCTGCGCTGTGCTTTTCTGAAACTAGCTTGATCAGTGCTTTGAGCTTGGCGTCCTTCCTCGGATCCCAGGTGTTGCATTTGTCGAAAATGCGTAGCAGGTCCAGTGAATCTTTCAGTAGACTCTCACCCAGTTCTTTCTTGAAGAACGCTGGACGAATCCAGTCGAACCTCGACCGGTGTGATCCGGCATAGACCGAGTAGACTTCGGCGGCCCGCTTGCGGAAATCTTGCTCAGTCCGCAGAGGTCCAATGCTGGCGCTATTACCGTCGAAGAGCCCATTCTCGTCGGAATCGGTCGTGCGGGTGTCAAGCAGACCGGCATCTTGCGTGCCGATCGGCAAATCGAGACCGTTCTCCACCGCATGCAGGTAAATGAAATTGCGAAGGATGTGGCGCTCCACAGAGAGCAAGAAGGCATGACCGCTGCTTTCCAGTCTTTTGAAAAGGTTCGTGCGGCAAAACCCCATCAACCGGTTGCCGGCGACGGACAGATTGGCCAACACGTCATCCTCGTCTTTCGTGGGCGTTGCCTTGGGCTTTTCCAATACGAAATTACCAAGTCCATATCGGGGAAGGTCGAGATGATTGATCAGGTCCACGATGTCGGGCGCATAGAGCTTGGCGTATTGATCGCTCGGATCTGAGTCATCCACTTTGAACGGCACCTTCTTTGGCAGCCGATCGGGGAAATAGGACCGCGATCCGTCAGAGAACAACAGGTACCTGCGGCCACTGATGGGGTCAGTTTCCGCATAGTTCTCCTTGATGAACCCGCGAGTGCGGCGCACCATGTAAAGCCGCATTAACTCGCGCCAGTCGTCTGGATATGGACTCTTTTCGAATGCGGCCAGCGTGCGCACCCCGCATTGGTGTTGCCGGACGAACTCAATTTCACCGATCTGCTGCAGAAGTTGCTGCGGCCCCACCCCAAGATCCTTGTCCGCGGGGACAAAAAGCCGAAGCTGATTCGCCAAGTCGAGATAGTCCTTGTTGTACGGTGTGGCTGACAGAAGGATGCACTTACTGTCATTCTTTTGAAGGTAGTCTGCTATGACCTTGTAGGACTTGCCTTCGCGATTACGAAGGTTATGACTCTCGTCGAGGATTACCAGCCGATAACGCCGTAGTTCAGGAAGCTGGCTGATCACTTTGGAATAGGAGAGCACTCTGCATGAAGGAACACGGTATTCATGACAGTAGTCCTCCCACATTGGCACGATGTTGAGAGGACAGAGAATCAAGGTTTCCAAGAGCAGATCATCCGCGAGAATTCGGGCTAGTGCAGTTGCCATGAGTGTCTTCCCAAGGCCAACAACATCTCCAAGGAGGACGCCGCCACGCTTGTGGACGTGATGAGCCGCGATTTTGACTGCCGCAATTTGAAAGTCGAAAAGCTTGTTGCCGAAGTCTTTGGGGATTCTGTGTTGGATGATTCCCTCTCTCGCCTCTTGCGAAAGGTGGTAAGCCATCTTGACATAAATATGGTGCGGCGGAATCGCATCCGGACGCGCCCAACTCTGGTCGATGATGTCCACAATTTCCTTCGAGATATCCAGGCACCACCGATCGTTCCACCTGTCTTCGAACCAAGCAGCGAGCTTGTCGCACGCGTCGTGATCTGTGACGTCAACATTTAGCTCGCCCTGTTTCGACAGGCCGGCGAAGGTTAGATTGCTGCTGCCCAGGAATCCAATCGAAGGGTTGACTGGATCGCGGCGGAAAAGTAGATAGAGCTTCGCATGGAGAGGATGGCGTAGGTGCAGCTTTACGACAACCTTTTGCCCTCTAATCTGCGAGGCGAGGCGACGGAGGCCAGCTTCATCAGCATCGTTTGGTGCACCAATGGTCAATTGGCGTCGAAAGTGCTCCGCCAGGGACTTCTTTAAACGGATTGCTGTCTGGTTATCGAGTTCACCGTCGTGTTTGATGATGCTGTATGCTTCTGCT
>JALHNH010000092.1:9116-15637 GCA_022843625.1 Bryobacter sp.
GCTTCTGCTAACTCCTGCTGAGGGAGCGCTTGCATACCAACCAGCAACCGACAACATTCACCGTGTCCCCCGGACCACGTTTCAATGTGTTCGTCTAGTTGCCGCCAGCCACGTAGGTTGAAATAGCCGACGCAGAAGTCAGCTCGGTGAGCAACCCCAAGGGTGGTCTTAAGCGTGGGCAGAAGCTGTTGATCAATGTTGTCGAATATTCGTGGCATCTGGAGCGCTCTCTACTCGTTGTCATACGGCGACTAGCCCCCTCGATTGTATCCAAAACAAGAATGGCATCGCATGTTTGCGCCCCTTCAGTTACATTTTCGGCTTGGGATCAGGTATGGATCCCTTCGGTCACCCGCTCTCCCGCACGAAATCGCAAAAAGCTCTGCCTAAAAATGACGAAGTTGCTTGGAGCAAAAAATGACCAGCCGTAAACTGCCATCGATGCTGCCGACACTCCCCGAGCGCTCCCCTGCTAATTGGGCTCCACTAGAACAGCTCTTGGAGTCGCAAAGCTGCGGCGAATTCATGTGGATGTTTCAACTCGATGGCCTAGAGCATTACAAGCACATCGAAACTAGGCGATACCTGCGGCTCGACAAGGGCGGGAAGTGTTACGTGCCGGCGGACTCCGGCTGGAAGGAGGTGCCATTTGAAGACGAATGCAAGCGCGTTACCGGACGCGTCTGAGGATCGGGCGCAGGCCGTGGAGCCACCAAAAGCAGCAGCGGCCAAGAAGCCGCATTCGAAAGGAAGCTCGCGTCGACCGGAACGCCGGCGGCGCGCGGAAGCACCCGATCATATCGTGCGCTACTTCGTCGGCCGCCCCGCAGCCGACGACGGCAAACCCACGCTGGAACAAGAGGTTGCGAGCGAGCCCGAGGGGCTCGTGATCGCTTTCAAGAACGATAGCCGCGTGTACTTCGTTCATGAGTACCGCGTGACGCAAAGGATTGAAGGCAATGAGGTCCGGCTGGAGAAGCAGCCGGTCAACTCTGCCAAACGGGTTTCTACTGCCAACGCAAGTTGAGTAGAAGGCGCCCACACCTCATGTGGGAATCCGCTTTTGCAGCCCTTCGAAGCCGCAAGAGCAACCTGTCCAGCCGTATCGCGACAGGCAACACAACGGAATAGGGCGGCTTCTTTACGGAGGCCTGACCCGAAACACGAGTGTTTCGGCAACAGGCCAGCGAAGGACCCCGCCCGGGTACTGCGCACTTGAGGGTTTCCTCAGGAACGGTCTGTTGTCCCATCCCACAACCGTTTCAAGGAGAACTCATGAACAGCCAAGCAACCGTGACAACGAATTCCGGCCTGAAGGTCCTCAGCCTGATGGTCAACAAGGAAGGCAAAATCGAACGCAAAATGCCGAATCTGAGCCCACAAGCGCAGTTGAACAATACGCTGCTCGAAGCCCTGTGCCCAGGGATCAAAGTGGCGTCTGTCTCTGTGACCCCGGAACCGCTCGACCAGGTGGAACGCGCGAAGGTGGAAAGCACCCTTTCGCGATTCGCCCTCGACGGCACGGAATACCGGCTCATCGGCGCATCCGGGTCGGCCAAGAACGGGAAGTATTACGCCGTGGACGCTCGCTATGAACGTCCGCTGGCGGCGCGCTTCTCTGACTGGCCGCAAGCCGCAGTCACCTACTTCGGAATTCTCGTCTCGCCTTGCATGGTGAGGATGCAGATTCCCAATGGCCGAGTGACTGTTGTTCCGGATCTAGAACTGGGAACCAACGATTGCCGCGGCTGGCTGCGCAAGTCGATCTTCGACAAGCTCGGTCTGCCGGAGAACCGTTTCTACCAGTTCCGTCTGGCGTTCGCCCAAACACAAGCGAAGGGATCGTTCAAGATCATGACGGACGAAGTGGCCGATGCCCTCGACACCGATGTGGTCCTGCCCGTCTCCTCCGTCAAACCCGAATATAAAGGTCCATCCAAGCTGATCGCCTGGCTCACTGGCGAAGCACGCACCTTCGCCGGCGAGATGATCCTTGGCATTCGGGAATACTCGCGGCCATTGGCTTTCGAGTCGAGCTACACGGTCGTCCAGCACGCACCGGAAGATTCGTTCGAACTGGAAATCAAGCCGTATGCCCTCGCCCAGACCGCCAGGCTGAAAGACCTCCTCGAATACCGCGACTATACGGGGCTCTTCGAACTTCTCGGAATCTCAGAAACCCAACGACCATTGTTGGATGAGATGCCCGCTGAAGACGACGATGCGACTTCTGTAGAGCGGACTGTTCTGGAAGGCGTTCTCAAGGCGGACCCGACTGGCTTCCTGATTCAGCATCCCTGGGTCAACAACCAGTTGGAACGTATTCTGGCGCGTTGGGCATTCAAGGTGTGCACAGCGGGTGGGTTTGAGATGCCGGCATTCGCGCTTGCGGATGACGGTTATTTGCTGTTGCACCAAGGACACGTGTACTCAGGCTCCGACTGGATGCCGCAGGACCGTTCGATCAATGCTCTGGCCACCAACCGGGGATTGGTTGTCCGGTATCCCGTGCGCATGAAGGAAGACCTGCTGCCGTACACGAAGATCCCGCCCACGGAAACCCGTCAACTGCTCGCGAAGGATCTTTCGCGGCAAGGCTGCCCCGATGTGGAGAGTCTTGCAGCACGGATCGCTTCGGAGCAACTCGAACTGGAAGGAACCTTTGTCCTTCATTCGAAGACTGCGGCGAAGAACGGCGGTGATTATGACTTCGACTTTGTCTGCGTGGTGGAGGGCGATCGCTTCCCGCGGTTCGTGGAGCATCGCATTCAGTACAAGGGCAAAGGAGCGGTCGAGAAAACCAAGGCGAAGAAGGCTCGGTCTCCGTGGTGGAATCTCCCGCAGGTAGCTGTTGGCGCGATGGGCAATCAGATTGGGACCATCACCGATCTGATGACTCAGTGCCTCGCTGCTGGCCGGGATGATTGCCATCGGGAACTGGTCGAGCAACTGCAACTCGCCCTGGACCAACTGAAACATGGCGTCACGCCAGACCAGGACAAAATCCGCGCAATCCGGGAGCAGATCAAGCAGACCCCGGCGGCGCAGTGGCTTCGCGCGAAACGGCTCCGGTCCATCAAGGATCTGCCGGAACGTGTCGAATGCCCTGCGACCGATCGCATTGGCGGCATGTACAACCTGGTTCGCAAAGAACTGAGCGACTTCTTCACGAGTCGAATGCCCGTTTCGCAGTTTCGCGGTCTTGTTCAGGGACATGAATTCTCCCAGGAAATGGCTGACGAATGCAGGCGGGTGAATCGGGCTTGGGCTCTCACGATCCAGGCCGGACTTGAGAAGAAGAAGCTCTTAATCGCAAGCGTTCAGGAAGCTGAAGCGGCCTTTGAATCCGGTAAGGACAACAAGGACCTTCGCTCACGGCTTCTCCACACGCTTTGCCAGGCACGTGCGGCTTTGGCAACCTACGACCAGCAATGGCAGGAGGAAATCCGGTCATTGATCTGGTTTGTGCGGACCTGGGCAGCACGGAAGGAAGAGAACCGCATGGGTTGGTTGCAGGCACTGCACACGATCGTTTGCGGCACCAAGAACGAACAGGCTTCGGGATCGCTGCCCTTTTATGCGTTCCCGAATGAATTGCTCAAAGCCATCGTCGAGCGCACTGGAGGCCGGCCGGTACAACTGGCGGCGCCGAAGGTGTGTGAAGGCATGGTGGAAATGGACGAAGAAGGCCGATGCTTCCTCGTCGAAACCGTCATGGGCGAGAACGGGCAAAGCTATTCGAAGATGTCGTTCCTGATGGCGATTACGCCAGACGGAAAGGTCGTCTACGACAGCGGAAAAGTCGAGTGGGTCCATCCATTTCCTTGCAGTCCGGGAATGGGTGAGATCCGCAATGGGAAATTCGAAGTTCCCGGAACGCGGCAACTCCCGCAAGTAGCTCCACCTGCCAAGCCCATGTGAACCAACCCCGAGCGACTCAGGTCCCGTGCATCCGCGCGGGCACCTGAGTCTGCCGGGCGAACCAATGGGAGGCACCAATGAAGCTATCCGCACTCTTCCCTTTGCTGGCCATCCTCGCTGCCGGCATTCTCTCCGCACAGAAGCTCGAAACCCACACACCCGACCCCAAGAAGGTGGTTCGGGTGGAAACCGCGCGCGACCACTTGACCATCATCGAGCTCAACGAGCCCGTGACGATGGTGGCCGTGGGCAACCAGGATGCGTTCACGATCGAGCGGCGAGAGAACAAAGTCTTCGTGAAACCCGCCGACGAGCATGCGCGTACCAACCTCTTTATATGGACGGCAACCGGCCGCTACAGTTATGAACTTGTGCCAGCGGCAGGTATTGATCAAATGCACTTCGCGATTGATCAGCCCCAAGTGGCGGTTCAATCGATTGCTACTACCTCGCCTCTCGTTCCTGATGAGAGCGCCCAGCGTCAGATGCCGTCAGAGATGCTTGAGCAGGCTCAGGCAGTTCTGCTCCACGGGGACCGAGATCTCGGCAACCATGTCGAGGTGCTGTTGCGCGATCTCTACCGGAAGGAAGATCGCTGCTACCTCCGCTACGCAGTAGTGAATCATGGCCGGACCGTTTATCGGCTAACGATGCCATCGGCCACTCAGGTGAAGGCGCTAAAGCCACCCTTCTCATTGATCCCCCTTGCCGGCCACCAATTGAATGGCCGTTCCTCTCGCCAGATACGCACACGAACGGTTGGAAACCTCGCCATCGTTGCCGGTGAAGCTCCCGAACTTGTGCAGCCCGGCGAGCAAGCCAATGGCTGGATTGCGTTTCGGCTGGAGTCGCCGCCGGCAGACGGACAGCTTGTGCGCCTCGGATTCCCACCAGATGCGAAAGCATCTGTCGAAGCGCTCTTGGTTTTGGGCAGACTGACCACTCAGCAGGAGGTGGCGCATGGCCGCCGATCCGGTGAATGAGTCCGCTTCTTTGGTGACAGCGAGCGAGGTCCACCAGCAGTTTGAGCTTCTGCTGCGTGACCGAACCCACATGGGACTGCGCAACCTGCTCAGCGATATAGCGATGGAGCCGCTCAATCCATTTCAGCAAGTGCAACGTCAGCCGAAGAAGTGGCTGGTTGCGTTCGGTGGGTTAGTGTTGCTCGCAGCGCTGATCGTCTACTACTTCCACCTGCGTTAGAGAGGACTCAGCCATATGAATAGCCAGTCTTCTCCGGACTACAAGTATCGGCCGTCGCTGATTGAGGAGAATCCGGCGCTCCTCCTGTGGTTGCTTTTGCTCGGCGCCTATCTGGTTGCGATGGCAATCGCGAAGTATGCCTGGTTCCTGCACGACCGCCAGATCGTGGAACTCACCCTGTGGATCTTGTTGCTTGCCGTTGGCTTTTACCTGCTGATCTTTGAAATCACCCAAGCCCGAAAAGCGCGAGAAGATTGCTGGCCCAACCAACTGCCCACAATCCCCGCGCGTGCTGATCGCCAGATTGTCGAGGATGCCTGGAAAGAAAGCGCAGTTGTTCTGGGCTACGATGCGCACGGTAAGCCCTGGAAGTGGAGTGATGAGACTCGCGTCATGCAGGCGCTCGTCCTGGGTCAGACCGGAAGTGGAAAGACGACGCTGCTCCGCAACATCATCACGCAGGATCTGATGCGGCGCGTCGGGCCAGCGGACGAACCGCGTCGCATCCCGATGGTGATCTTCGATGGCAAAGGGGATCTGGAGTTCTTCCACTCCCTGCTTCCCTACATTCATCGCGCCGGACGCCTGAACGACCTGCGGCTGATGAATCCGTCCCGCCCCGAATACTCGGTGCAGTACAACCCATTCTCGTCGGATGACGACAACTACATGGCCCAGGTCTCGATGGTCTTCGGGTCCTTTGACCTCCATGACGAGTTCTTCGCCAAACACCAATTGAACTACCTCGCCGACATCGTCAGCATCCTGCACTACACCGGCCGCGCCTTCAACTTTTACGACGTCATGGTGATGGCGCTGGATCAACGCGTGATCGAGGATCAGGTAGCCCTCGCTCGCCACCAGATGAGCCGCGATACCAGCATCTCAACCCAGCGACGGCTGAACTTCGAGATGTCCGTGAAGAATCTCTTCCAATCCTTCTCCGATCGGGACCGTGTGCCGAAGATCCAGGGGCTGTTGAACGAATGCATGACCTTCCTCGATGACGAGTTGAGCGTTATCACCGGACCCTACGACAATCTGCTGTCGATCAACGAGGTGATCGACCAGCAACTGATCCTGTTCGTCAGCCTGAACATCAACAAGAACACTGCTCCAGTGCGCGCTTTGGGGAAGATGCTTCTGCAAAATCTCCAACTGGTGGTGGGCAAACGGTACGAGTCGGAGTCCGAGCGGAAGCGTACGAACAAGCCACTGTTCTCCGTCGTGATGGACGAGTTTGCACCATTCGGCTACCGCAACTTCGCCCAGATCCTCAACACCGCGCGCGGCACGAACACCGCCTTCCTTTTCTCGATGCAATCCCTGCCACAACTCTTGCAAGTAGGCCGCGACTTTCAGCAGGACGTCTCATCCGCACCCGGAACGACCATGTT
>JALHNH010000093.1 GCA_022843625.1 Bryobacter sp.
GGAAGCGAAGCGAGCGCGAGGAGGAATGTAAACAAGAAGCGCAGGAGCATGAGTTGATTTTGCAGGGGGATGGGGGGCGTGGGAAGACGACAAATGACGCCAGATGATGACAGGATTAGAGGAGGATGTTGCTGACAGGTTGGAAGGCGATTGCCGGTCATTTGCAGACGAGTGTTCGGACGGTTCAGCGCTGGGAGGCCGACGAGGCTTTGCCGGTGCGCCGCGTAAAGCGGACGAGCCGGGACGCGGTGGAGGCGGAGACGGGGGAGTTAGAGGCGTGGCTGGAGCGGCGGACGCGGCCAATGCTAGGGAGTTTAGCTTTCTCTGCGTCGGTGGCGGTGTTACCGTTTGCGGCCGCGGGCGAGGGTTGGTTAGGAGAGGAAGTTGCGGCGGAGTTGATACAAGAACTGGCCATGGTTCCTGGGTTGCGCGTGCATGGGCGGACGTCGAGTTTTCGCCTGGCGGCAGGGGGATGCCGGGGAAAGGAGGTGGCGCAGGAGTTGGGGGCGACGGCGTGGGTAGAAGGGGAAGTACTGCCTCGTGAGGAGGAGGCGGGGTGGACTGTGAATGTGAGGCTGGTGGGAGGGGAGGAGGGCGTGATTTGGGCAGGCCGCTGGGACGGGGCGGGACTAAGAAGACGGGACGTGGTGGAGGGGATCTGCAGCACATTGCGGTTGCGGCTACCGGTGGAGGCGGCGGGCGGGGAGCTGGCACTGAGGGCAGGTTTGGTGCAGAAGTGGCTACGGGCCCGCTCGTTGTTTGTGACGCTGGAGGCGCCGCAGGTGGCGCAAGCGATTGGGCTGGCAGAGGAGGTAAGGAGGGAGCAGCCGGAATTTGGGATGGTGCTGGCGGATCTGGGAGCGTATTATTGCCAGACCGCGCTGATGGGGATGGCGCCGGTCGGGGAAGCAGTGGGGAGGTCGGAAGCGGTGCTCGAGGAGGCACGACGGCGGGCACCGGGGAATGCGGATACGTGGTTGTGGAGTGCGCGAAACGCGGTGCTCTTCCGGTATGACTGGAAGGGGGCGGAGGTAATGTATCGCCGGGCGCTGGAGTTGGCACCAGGACATATGCTGGCGCGGTTTTTCTATGCGGGGGATTTGTTACGGACGCTTGGGCGGCAAGAGGAAGCACTGGAGCAGGCACGGCGGGGACAGCGGGCGGACCCGCTGAATCCATTGGGATTTTTGACGGTGGCGCAGATTGAGGCTGCGCGGGGACGGTTTCGCGAGGCGCTCGAGGAGACGGAGAAGGGGAACCGAATACAACCGCACTGGACGCTGGATTGGGTGAGAGGGGCGGTGCTCTTGCGGTTGGGGCGATTGGAGGAAGCCTATGAGGTGTTGCGGGAGGTGGTGGGGGCAGCACCGCCGCACTGTTGGGTGGAGCCGACGTATGTAAATGCGTGTTGGGCGACGGGGCGTGAAGAGGAGGCGAGAGAGCGAGTGGATCGGGCGGAGGACGACCGAATGCGGTATCCGGTGCCAGCATCGACACTCGGATTGTTGCAGGCGGTGGTTGGCAATGGGGAGAGGGCGCTCGATTGGTTTGAAACGGCACTGGAGGAGAGGGACCCGGCGTTGATCTTTCAGCCGCGTGCAAGCGCGGGGGTAATTGTGATGCCGGAGGTGGAGAGCTTGGTTTACGGGGAGGAGCGGTGGCGGGCGCTGGTGCGGGCGATGGGGCTTGGGTGAGGCTGAGCGTCGTTACGGATTACCAGCGGCATTTGGGTTGGTTTGCGATGGTTGAGATGGGTCAGAATGACAGGCACACAATCCGGGAATTCGGCCATGAAAGAGAGTTTGCTCACGATGGCTTCAAGGTGGGTGCGGAGGGTGCAGAGCTGCAGGTCGTTGCGCTGATCGGTGCAGGAAACGCCTTCGTAGCAAATGCCGACCTTGCGAGGCATTTTGGCTTGAGTTTTGGGCTGGCCTGAATGAGTCTAGAGGCCGCTGGTCTGAACCCAGGCTGAAGTTGTGAGAGGTGTTGTCTCTTGCGCTCACTGGGCTATTGGCGGGGCTCCAATGTGATTTGGACAGATGTAATGGCAACCTTTCGCTAATTGGCTATCAGTCGTTCGGTTTGGTCATAAGCTGATTAAGTTCGCGCATTTCCTCGCGGATTTGAACTAGTTCTCGTAGTTCGCGTTCGGAAAGTTCCGCAGAATTTGAACTGTTTGAGGATACCGCCCCGCCACTTAATGCACTTTGGCCAGGTGCGGATTGTTCGGACCGCCGTTGCAAAATCAGATAAAACCGCGTGTTCGCAGGCACCGTCACGACGATATTCTGCTCGTAGGCCAATCGCGAGAGTTCCTGTTCTCCCGCGAGAGCCACGTTGGACGCGATTCGCTCTCTCAACAGAACCGAATTGTCGATACCGCCGCGGAGACCTCGTCCACCCACAGCAAAGGCGGCGATGGTGCCCACACCTGTCAGCGCACGAGTCAAGAAGCGCTTCCCCTGGTTTAGGCCCGATACCTCACCACGCAACGCCTGCCGTTGCATCCCAAGCGCGCTGCCAGAGATTTCCTCCGTCTCACCACTCGGGAATTCGAGCGAATGAAACTTCAGCGTCACCCATCCTTGGGGCGTAGCGCCCGTCAGTTCCCCGTAGGCCTTCGTACCGGCCGGTACAAGGATTTCGCCAGCTTCCTCGTAGTTGTACTCGATGACCGCAACTACCGGCGCCTTTGCCGCGGAACTGACCCCATATTGGAGTCGAGCCACCAAGGCCAACCCTTGCGGCAGGCTCCGGCCGCTGACTCGCGCAACGGTAGGCTTCACGCGTGCAGGGCTTGAGACATTTGTGGTCTGCGAGCGGACAAAGATGATGGACGATTTGCCCAGCTGGGGAACTTCCTTCACTGCGGGTACAGGAGGCGGTTGCGAGTTTGTCGGCTTCGGCTGGCGGCTCTGGTAGTCGGCAATTGCTGCCTCCCAGTTGGTCGTAGCTGGAGCCGGTGGCGGCACGGCCCGATTCTGTCGGCGATACGCATCCGCGAGAGCGGAGTCAGGCGTCGGTGCATCCGAGAAATCCACGGATGCCAGATCTTTCGCTGGCCCCGGCGCCGTATGCTTCGACGGAACCCGATTCCGCATTGTTCCAAGCAAGTCTTGCTCGGTCAGCTCGTTCGATTCCTCGTTTGGCTGCTGGTTGACGTTCAACTGGGGCACCGGCGACCGATTCCCATTCTCTTGGTTGGTCGTCTCCGTTGCTGGCCGCCCTAGATTGGGTCCCGTTCCGCGCGATTTCTTGGTGCTGTCAGCATCGGTCGTAAACATTCCCACAAACAGGAACAGACACGCCACACTGGCCCCAACCAGAACGACCAACCCGCGCGTCCGTTCTGTGGATTTGCTGTCGCGGCTTGCAGGAGCCGCAAAGCGAGCCCGTACCCGGTCAAAGAACGATTCCTCGCTCGCCGCTTCGTCGGGCGAGTCAGGCTCTTCTGCCCGATCGTCGTGGACATCGCGCTCAGACTGCTCCTCGACGACCTCGGGCTCACCTCTCTCTTCTTCATTCCAGTCTTGTGACGGATGCCGCTCCTCAGTCATGACGAACCTCCTCTCGGATTGCAGAAACCCCAAAGCCGATCGGTGCCAGTGCAGGTTGATCCACCGCGCCGCTCTCGGCAAGTTGCAGAAACAAGCTTTCGTGCGCCTGTTTAAAGCCGGGCCGGGTGAACACCACGACCCCATCCACGCGCTCGCCGGGGCCGAGTCGCCGCCGCGAAAGGCGAAAGTCCTGAACCGGCAATTGCTCACTGGTGGTCCACTGATCTTTGCGAATCAGTGAACCCTTCCGGGACTTGCCCGCCAACTGCACCTGCGGCGGCATGATCTCGATGGCCCTCGATTGAGGATTCACTGCAGAAAACAGCACCATCACCGTGCGCCCCTCGTCGATCACTTCGGAAACTCCCGCCCTGATCCGGTCGCCTTTTTCCGTCTGGGTGGGAGGCTTGGCTCCATAAAGCGGCGGAAGCGGGGCAAGTTGCTGCCGCTGGAGACGCGCTGTCAGTGTGTCCGGGACTGCTTCTGGCCGGACACGTTGAAGTGCACTGATTCCTGCAACCTCCGACCTGGCCAACACGCTTTCCTCCACCAGAAAACTCCCACGCGGTTTGTAGGCCAGGACGAAGTCCACCTGTTTCCCTCCGCTCGAATCTGCCCGAAGCAGAAAGCTGTATTGGCGTCCGCTCGTAGTCAGAACCAGCAGGTTCGATTCGCCGGGCAGTTCCGATGTCGGCTTCACCAGCACAAGGGTCGGCTCCTTGTCAGAATGTTCGGCCAGGAACTTTTCCGGATCGCCCAGCACCAGCGAACTCACAGGCTCTGAAACGCGGATAGCTGTCGCGAACCGCGGCGCCACGCGAACCACTTGCACTTGATCCGTCTGGGTCCGCTTGCTCACCACCGGCACAGTTTGGGCAGCGAGCACACCGAATGCAAAAAACAGGACGATCGATTTCATTTCCTCAAGTCCCTCCGATGTTGGTGGTACAAATATGCAACTCGCCGGGTATAGCTGACCGTCTCCGGGTTGCGGTAGCTCAGGCCAGCCCTACCAATGCGGCCATGCCCAGCGTTATAGGCCGCGACAACCAAACGCAGATCGCCGTCGAATCTTTTGAGAAGGAACGCAAGATATGCGACTCCGCCCCGAATGTTCTCCGCCGCAGCGAATCGGTTTCGCACACCAAAGGCCGCCGCAGTCTCTGGCATCAACTGCATTAAGCCAACAGCCCCGGCCGGCGAGACTGCATGTACGTTCCAGTTGGATTCCGCCTCAATCACCGCACGCACCAATTCCCGCGCCACCCCGAAATGGTCTGCCGATCGGTCTGCGACTTCCAAGAAGCTGGCGGTCTGCGCGAACGTGGGGACGCAAAGCGCCAATCCACAAATGAGTACTGCTCTCATGTGGTGCTCCCCGGGTCAGCACCCACCATCGCCCGCAGCGCCTGGTCACGATACTCGCGCGCCGTAGCAACCAGACTGCTGAAGCCATCGCGCAGCAGGAGCCGCTTCACGTCCTCTTCCGTTTTGGCCAAGAATGGCAGCAGCACATCCCGGTCCTCCGGACGAATCTCTGTCCGGCCCAACAGTTGCAGCGCACGAACGAACTGAACGATCTCATCAATCGACGGCGGCTTCACCAGGTTGTATCCGCGCAGTGCCTGCGCCAGGCCGACGGCCTGCGCCTTCAGTTCCAGCGGGGCGTCCACGGTTCGGATATCGAGGATCTCCGCTTCCTTCTTCACATCGGGATGCTCGATTCGTTGGTATAGGCTGCGTCTCCGCAATGGGTCGCCCAGCCGCCGCTCCTGGTTCGATGTCATCACCACGAAAGGAATCGTGTAAGCCTTCACGGTCCCCAGCTTAGGCACAGTGATCTGCCAGTCGGAAAGGATCTCAAGCAGCAGCGCCTCAAATTTTTGATCCACCTTGTCGAGTTCATCGATCAGGAGTACCACGGGCTTGGGTTGCAACACAGCTTGGAGTAGCGGCCCATGCGTAAAGAAGTCCAGCGTATGCAGCCGGCCGCGCAACGCATCCCATTGCCGCTCAACTTCATTCCCTTGCGTTTCGAGGAAAAGGCGCTGCAGGGCTTCATCGAAAGATCCAATCGCCTGCCGCTCCGTGATCCCCTCAAAGCATTGCAGGCGGATCAACTCCGTCCGTGCCGCCGCCGCGAATGCTTGCGCCAGGTACGTTTTGCCGGTGCCAGGCGGACCCTCGATCAAGATGGGCTTCTGCATGCGCGTCGCGAGCCAAATGATCTGGACCAATACGGGGTCCGTCGCATACCCCGCGTTCCGCAGGCCGAACGCGACAGATTCAGGCGAGTCGAACATGTTGGCAGTCTACGCAGCATGCGTCGCAGGCCAAAGCGAGTTTCCAGCAACTCGTTTCGTGAAATCGCCCAACTGCTCTACCGTCAAGCCATCATGCCAGTGAAAGAATGCTCCCTACTTGAAGCCGAGCTTCAGGCCCGGCTCCCTCGCAACATAGAAGAGATGGCCCTCCGCCGCATTGCGCTCCGAAGGTCAAACCTGGGCACCACGGAACTTCTCAACTCGCAACTGCCTTGTGGCGCCTGGTCCAATTGCCCGGTCACCGCCATCCCAAATGCCTACGCTACCGGACTCGCCCTCCTCGCCCTCGCGCACTGCAAGCCGAGTGAGCGAAGCGAAGAAGCCGCATCGCAAGGTTTCAAGTGGCTAGAGAAGACGAGAGGACGCGAAAGTCATTGGCTATGGCAATGGAAGTTCCGGCTATTCGACCGCAAAGTGCGCTTCGATCCCGCCAAGTCTGGCTGGCCATGGGTAGAAGACACCGTTAGTTGGGTCGCACCTACAGCAATTGTGCTTCTTGCGTACGCCGCCTGGGGCCAGCCATCAAACCGTATTCCCTCAGCAATCGCGATGCTGCAGGACAGGGCCTGCCCGTCTGGCGGATGGAACGCCGGCAACGGCCACGCCTTTGGCGTCGATCTCGATCCTCATCCTGACTTCTCGGCCATGGCAGTCTGCGCTCTCCGAGCGCATGGACAGCTAGATTCAAGCCATGTCCAGAAGGCCGGCCGGTATCTTGAGCGGCGGCTTAACACCTGCTCCTCGCCTTACTCATTGGCGTGGGGTGTCCTTGCCTCGGCAAATCTCCCGGAGATCAGTGCCGCCCAGTTTCGGGAATCACTGCGGCGAATGGCCGAGACGCAAGCCTGCACAATGAACACGACCGCACTGGCGCTCACGCTTCTTGCCCTGGAAACACCGATCTTCCGCTTCGGGCGGCGCGCATGACAGACCGCCGGAAAGCTCTTGGCGGCCTCGCCCTTGCAGGAACGTCTGCCTTGGTAATTCAACAATCGTTACGCGACCGTGTCCCTAGGACACCTCGGCCTCCTTCACGAGTCGCGGTACTTCGATGTGAATCGTACGACAAGGCCTATCAAGTTGTCTGGGATGGCCTGAAGCTCCTCGCGCCGGCGGTGCGAGGCAAGTCCGTGCTACTGAAACCCAATCTGGTCGAATACTCCGCGACCGCCCCGATCAACACCCATCCCACGATCATCGCCGCGGCCGTTGACAGCCTCTACCGCTTAGGCGCTGCAACAGTGACGGTCGGCGAAGGCCCCGGCCACGTCCGAGACACGGAACTTCTGCTCGAGGAATGTGGCCTCCGATCAGCCTTACAGGAGGTCGGCCGCGCCAAGTTCGTTGACCTCAACTACGATGAGATTCATCGCGTGCAGACGACAACGCGCCTTACCGGACTCTCCGAACTCTGGCTGCCGCGGACAGTACTTGCGGCAGACGTTCTGATATCCATGCCGAAGATCAAAACCCACCATTGGGCCGGTGTCACCCTGAGCATGAAGAACCTATTCGGCGTAGTCCCCGGCTCAGTTTACGGTTGGCCGAAGAACGTCCTCCACTGGCAAGGCATCGACAACTCGATAGTCGAGCTCGCCTCGACGATTCCGATCCACTACGTCATCGCCGACGGCATCGTCGCCATGAAAGGCAACGGCCCGCTCCACGGCTACCCAGTGAATCTGGCATGTCTCGTCTTCGCCGACGACCCAGTAGCCGCCGACGCTCTCTGTTGCGATGTCTTGGGTATCGAGGCAGATTCAATACGCCATTTGGCGATTGGAACTGGCCTGGCAAGCCCAACACCATCCAACTGCTTGCATCTCGGCGAGAACGACAAGTCCAGAAGACAGCGCGACTGAGCCTTTCCTGCCCTAGTCGAGCACCCCAAGCATCTCTGCCCGAATGAAGTTCAGGGATGAGAGTGGTTTCGCAGTTTCCGAATCGCCCGTGATCGAGGTGGCGTCGGAGACCACCCTTCGCGACTTCGCGGTAATTGTTCATACAGAGTAATCAAGGCTAACGATGCAATGAGTCCAAAGACTACCGGATCGTGCCATTCGGGTGCCGGAGAGCGGCACTGACTGCGGCGTATGCGTCGATCATGCCGCCTGACGCGATCTTCGCCTCCAGTTCCGGAAGTCTACGGCTTGTGTTCATCAGTAATTGCTTCAACTGGATGCCGGACAAGCCTGGGCGGACCGACAGCATCAACGCGGCCACTCCCGACGCAACGGGCGCCGAGTTCGATGTGCCGCGGACCAGCTCGTACGTCGAAAGGCCGTTGAACACGCAAGTGGTGTAATTTTGGCCGATGGCGGCAGCATGCACCGTTCCTCTCCCGAAGTTAGAGTGTGGGGCAAGTCTTCCCTTGTGATCGATCTCCGCCACTAAGAGTATGTTGGTGCTTGGGAACATCTGGGGATAAAACGCCTTCTCAGGGCTGTCAAGGTCATCAGATGAGTTCCCAGCACCGAGCACGATGAGCACACCACGCTGCTGAGCATAGTCAAATGCGTCCCTCAGTTCGCCTAGCTTGGACAGATCCTTTTGGTCCACGAATCCGCTCCAGTTGATGATTCTCGCCTCATTGTCAACTGCATACCGTATCGCTTGGGCGGCACGATGCGGGCGTTGCGCGTCCATCTCCCCCCTTCCAATCCCTTGGGCACCGATCTTGAGGAGCATCAAGGACACATTCCAGTTAATGCCGGCTACCCCGATGCCATTGTTGCCTTTCGCGCCAATGATGCCAAGAGCCGGGATGGAATGCCAATTGGGCCGGATGCGGCTACGGTCCATCCCATCGAAGACGTATGCGTCGGGATCGGGATCGTCAAACGCGAAGTCCCATCCTATGACGTCATCTATGTATCCGTTACCGTCATCATCAATGCCATTGGTAGCTTTCGAACGCCCTTTTGCATCAATGCCTGTTTCTCCTGTGTTGTGCCAGACGTTCTCTCTTATGTCCTCGTGCTGGTAGAAGAATCCGTCGTCCAGAACGGCCACGATTGTGTTCTGGCTGCCGACTGTCATCTTCCATGCTCGCGTAATGTTGAGGTCAAAGCCAGGTGTGGCGGGCAAGTCTACGTCCGCCCGCCCGGATCTCGATGCCGGAATCGATACTCTTTGGGCACGCGGGTTGTGTAGGCTGTGCTGCCGGTTAAAGAGTGGGTCGTTCGGAGTCACGGACGCACCGGCGCGGGATTGTGACGAAGCCATGCGAATTAGCAATCCTGCAAGGAGCAAAACAAAACCAACTCGGTATGCCATGCATAGGAAGACGATGTTTGCTTTCGAAGCGTTTAGACCCTGTGTAACGCCACAGTGTTTAGTTGCTTCGAACGGATCGTCGGCGATCCGTCAATTGACGAATCGTGATCCGATCACTGCTATGTGTTGGGATCGGCGACGAATCATGCGACTCGGCGCGAAGCCGTACGGACGTTGTATGTTCAAAAGAAGTGGGGCTGCAGAACATTAAGTACATTGTGCCGGCCGTTCGGAACCCTCGCGCAAAGGTGAACACGAGTGTGTTCCAGAGAACGGCTCCCAAACTTGCGTACGCGAAGGCGAACCAACGATGGTGGATTCAGATCGAATGCGACTCGGATATCGACCTATACATTTTCGAGAAAGCGTTAAGCGGATCGGAAATCCGTTTCGTTGAGTTGGAGGAAAACTTCTATGTGGAGGATCCGCGAATCCCGGACCAAGCGGAGATGGGAAAAGCACATGATCTCGCTGAAACTTGCATCGCGCAATTGAACGGGGCCACCCGCATCCTCTGCCCGCATTTCAACCAAGTGCGCATTGAAAGCATCGTGGAACTGCTGCCGAATGGAACCGGTCGCGGAATAGTGAGCTACTCAGTCCGCGTGCACGGCAGGTCGACGCTGCCGGCGATTGAGGCGTTTCTCACCGGCAAATCTGCTCCTATTGCATCGATCCTCCCATCGCTGAAAGCTAACAAAGACGTTCAGGAAGCTCTCTACTATCTTGGCGCAGAAGGCAACGTGTGGTCGAACCTCTACAAAGCGAGTGAGGTGGTTGAGGAGCACGTGGGAGGCGGGAAGGCTGTAGTGGAAAAAGGATTGTGCTCACGTTCCGCGTGGGAACGCTTTCGCCGAACTGCGAACCACCAGGAGGCAATCGGTCGGTTTTCGCGACATGCGAGATCGCAGGCAAAACCGCCCCCGGATCCCATGACCGACAGTGAAGCTCGCCTGTTCTTGGACGCATTGGTGAAGCGGTGGATTGATTCGGTTACCGCTCCCAACGCGGCACCCGATTTCTCAACCTGACTGAAAATCTGCAGGGGAGTTGTCCCCGAAATCAATCGTTGACCGATATATCGCCGAGCGATATACTGGCAGCGGATGTTTAGACAAATTCTCGTTATCCTGCTCACTTTCATCGGGTTTGCGACCGCAGCAAAGGCTGAGAATTCAACTGAGATCGGCGTTCTGCGAGGTGCCCACTTTCGGATCCTGAAGCCGGCACAGTGGAACGGGCAGTTGATCATCTGGTGCAGTGGGTATACCCCGGTACCGATCGAGTTCAACGGCAAAGAAAGGGTCCCTGATTTTGCAGCAGCGTTGCTCGATGAAGGCTATGCCGTTGCCGAGTCGGGGTACTCACGGGGCGGAGTTGCGGTTGATCAGGCAATTGAGGATTCGGATGAGTTGCGGAAGTATTTCAAGCGAAAGCACCCGAAGACCTCAGCGGTTTACGTGGTGGGAGAGTCGATGGGTGGGCTTATCGCACTACGGCTGGTGGAAGAGAAGCCACGCTTGTATAAGGCCGGTCTCAGCTTTTGCGGAATGTTGACCACGCCGTTCGATTACGTAAGGCAGGCATTTGATCTGCTGGCGTTGTTTTCGTACTATGAGCCGTCCCTTCTTCCCTCGCCGGCAGAGGTTCCTTCTGGTTTCCGGCCATCGCCCGAGATCATGCAGGGCGTGGCGAAAGCCTTAGAGGCAAACGGGGAAGCGAAGGAATCCCTTCAGATCGCCTCGGGAGCCAGCGACGTTGGTACTCTGGCGGGAATCCTAGTTTTCCATACCGACCTGATGCGGGATGTCCAGTCGAAGTGCGGAGGGAACCCGGTCAATAACACCGGCACAGTTTATTCTTCGCGAAGTGATGCGGACCGGGTAAACGCGGGCGTGCTTCGTGTTGCTTCAGCGCCGGGAGCAGCAAGTTGCCTCAAGGCCATTGGCGAGGCCCGCCGCGGACTTGTCCGGCCCTTCCTGGCGGTGGACGTTTCCCGGGACCCGGTTGTGTCCGGGCGCTTTGGCAATTCTTATGATGAGTCCGTTTCAGGAACTCCTGCGGAACAGTGGTTTGTTCGGCAATTCATACCCGCGCAAGGGCACTGTTCGGTTCCGGCGAAAGTTCGTCTGGAAGCCTTCCAATCAACGGTCCGATGGGCAGAAGCAGCCGCCAATAAGCCGAAGGCGGGTTTCATCGCAAAGGCGAAATAGTATGGGCGAAGAGTGTTCCAATCTGCTGCCGCTTTCGCCACCGCACCTTTACATCCTGCTTGCGTTAGCTTCGTCGGAGAAGCACGGCTACGCGATCATGCAAGAAGTGAAGGAATTGTCTGAGGGCACGTACAAGCTCGGTCCTGCAACCCTTTACGAGAACATAGCAAAGCTACTTGCTTCCGGCGCTATCGTCGAGGTTACAAGCCCGACGTCAGCGGACCAGCGACGGCGTAATTACCGACTCACGGCGACTGGCCGGCGCGCGTTGCAGCTGGAGATGGCGAGACTCGGTCGGCTGATTGCAAGAAGTGAGGCGTCCAGAGGACGGCAACCGGAGGTCTCATCGTGATTCGGCACGTATACCGTGGGCTTATAGCGCTCCTTCCTTCCCGTTTCCGCGAAGAGTTCGGTGAAGAGATGTTGTGGATTTTTGACCAGGACGAGGATGGTCAAATGCTCTATATCGTGGACGTGGCTTGTTCCGTGATTCGGCAACGCCTGGCCTGCGAAGCCTTATGGCAATCCGCCGTAGCGATGGCCGCAGCACCGTTGCCCTATCTATACGGCTTGCAGGTGTGGAAGTCATTGAAGTACTTCTCCAGCACAGACGAATCAGAGCGCATCTGGTTGCAGACTGGTGAAGTTGCGGTTACAACCGCAGTACTCGCTGTCTGCATAGCCAGCATTGTCTGGGGGCGACGCATCAGCCGTCGCGGCCCGCTGATCACACTACGCGACCTGTAAAGGTCAATGTGGTGGATCCAGCCCCTACCCGATATCTGTTCACCAGAAACATGCTGATTTCCAAAAGGGCCGAAGGAGGGCTGGCAATTGACGAATTGGCGGGGTTCCAGCTGCGACATTTTGCCATAAATGGATTTCGCCTGACAGGCTACTTTAAGCCTCATTCAGAACTTCATCACCCTTGCATTCAAGATGACCGAATATTCACTCCAACAATCCCCGCACACTGGGCACCTTCACCGAAGCCGATGGGTCAGGGAACCCATTCAGCACCAGCCATTCCCTCTGGGCGGGCGGCAACTTTGTATAGGGTACGAGGTTAGGATGCTCGCGCAGAAAGGCCTCAAACGAGGATTCGGCGATTCCGCCTTTGAAGCGCCGAAGGTAGCCACTTTTCAGTAATCGCTGCACTGTCGTGCGGGAGCGGCCGATATCGTGCGCCACTTGGCTCACTGTAAGCGGCTGATGTTCTATTTCTTCAGCGCGCTTCTCGACACGCTGTTTGTGTTTTCGAAACGCTGCATGGGTTCGGCCATTGGGGTTCTGCCCGCGCTCAATCGCATCGCGCTCGTGCCGGTTCCATCGTGGCTTCCTTTGCCACGGCCACTGGTCGCGCGGGAGTCGGCGCCGAAGGAACTCCTTGATCGCCTCCGGCGTACGCTCCAGTTCATGCGCCAACGCTTCAATGGGTCGTCGCACGTCTTCAGGTTCCTTAGCCCATGCAACGACCAATCGGGATTCTGATGTCGTCCAATTTCGCATGCCTCTCAACCGGCTCCTCAGTGGGGGTCTTGATAGGCATCCTAGGGACGCTTCGTTTCTTCAACAATTGGCAAACGTGAGGGCTCGACAGCTCGTGATCGCATCGTCAGGCGTTACGTCTTCAGAGCTAAACCTCTGCAATGACGGGAGTTGAATGACTAACACCTTTGCCTGCTGACGCCGGGAACAGCCTTCGCGGCCATGGTCAAAAAATGTCGATCCCTGGTAGTGTCCGTGGGTAATATCGGAATCGATTTTCTCCGAGGGATTGCCGCTTTTTCCCAAAGCCATGCATACTCGATGGGAGTGGGCAAGAACGAATCATCGCGGTCCAACCGAGGCAGTGATTCCCAGACCGAACTTTCCGAACGAATGCTTCAGCAGTCGCTGAGAGTCTCATGGAGGGGCTTGGCGGCAGAGGTTGATCGCGTTCTGGAATTCCGGGCGTTTTCACTTTGGACACGAGCAATCATTGAGATCGAAGGCTCAATTCCTGACTCAGTGCTTGCCTCCATCGAGGGACGCTGCCCTGGATCTAGGATGCGCAAAAGGGGCAGTCACGATCTGGGTTCGCTGTGGACAGACCTTCTTGCGTGGTCCGAGCAGTTCGTGTTCACGGAGTCTAAAGCTGGCGGATGGATCGAGGCGGCCCACTATTACTCCGGCCTGGACCCTCGTTCGGAGCAAATCTGGCTGCATATGGAGCGATCCGTGAGTGAGTGGTCTGAGAAGCGGCCAACCCACTACCCCGAGTTCACCGAATGGTGGAAGGCCGCTCCGGCACCGAGCTTTGAGATTCCCCCGGCCACTCTGGACGAAGCCATTGAGGCAATCGCTTTCTCCTATTGGGCAGTTCTGCTTTTGGCAGTCGGTGACCAAGAAAGCTCCCTGCAAGACAAAATCGAATCTCGCTGCCCGAGCTTCCTTACGAATCATCCGATTCCACCGAGCAACGACGCGGATGCTGTGGCAAGGTTCTGCGGTGCAATGGAAGATTACCATCTGGCCGGGCACGAAGATTCGCAGCGCGTGAAGGCTGCCGCGATGAACCATCTCCGCACCACCCGCATCACGGCGTACTTCGACGCCTGCCTGGACCATGTTCAGATTCCGCCCTTTCAGGTCTGGCTGCAGCACGCTGACGAGTTTGTCGTTAACCCTTAGCTCCGGCCGCCATCGCTTGTGCCGAACCCTTTGGGTATTCATGCACCGATGCCAGCCAATACTGCGTTTCCGGCGCCAACTCACCGAAGGGAATCTCCTCAGGATGCTCCTTGCAGAATGCCGAAAAGGACGCCTCTGTGATGCGACCGCGCCGCCGGCGCAACCACCCATTCCGCTGCCAGCGACGGACATCGGCTTCCGATACCTCAAGTACGCCAGCCAAGTCCTTGGCCTTGAAGCCACCAAAGAAGTCAGCCGACTTCCCCAGTCGGCGCAACCGCGCCACGATGGATTCCACGGATCGCCCGAGGCGTCTGGCGATGATCTCCTTGGGCTGATGAACCAGCGACAATAACACCAAGTCGGTGCCGCGATCCCAATCGCGCCGCCGCACTTCACCCGTGCAGCGAAGCCCGAGTGCCCGCGCTCTTTTGGCGATCTCGCGCCGGGTTAATCCTGGATGCCGCGCTTGAATTGCCGAGATCGCGGCAATAGCGGCCTTCTTCCCCAGTGGGTACTGCGAACGCAACAGATCATCGTCTTCGGCTGTCCAATTGCCCTTCAGCAGATCTTGACTAGCCGGATCACCGGCTGTGGAGACGTAAACTCCGTTTCCGAGTACTTGGCGCAGCGTCACTGTTCGTTCCGGGTGCGCCTGAAGACGCGCGCAGACATCGAGTGTCGGGAAACCAGAGTGCCCGGGGGAAGAAAGGCGCTGGGGGGGAGGTCCCTTCGACATGACTACCACCTGTTCAGTCTTTACATTGTTCAGTTGCCGTTCCTGCGCTCCGACTGCCTCTCAGTCAGGGCGACATCAGCCGTGTGGTGCTCAACGCCGGCAAACTTTGCCAATAAGCTGCCCACAACACTAGAAGTCCTGACTCAGGCGAAAGGTCCGATTCTCATGCGCAACCGGTGTTGGATGGCCAGTGTTACAGTGACAATTCAGTCCGCGGATGACTAGCAAGTAACTGGAAAAAAGTTTTGGGACTTTTTAGGCTGCCCGGATCTTCTATTGAGTAGAGGGGCAGACTCAGTCGGCATTCCTCTAGTACGTCGGCCAAAGGTCGGCAGGGGTTCTCATGGCAGCAAACCACGATAATCGCCCTGATAGCTTCGACTTGGAAGTGATTCCACCCTTCTGGCTTCGCGACGATGAAGAGGGCAAGCAACTGCTGGACGCAAGGGTCGTAAAGGTTGCCAGCGAGAATTGGCATTGGGCATTTCGCTTTGCCAGAAATGAACTGCATGATGGTGCCGGCGCACTTGAGATCGTCGAGTTCGTGGCAATCGAAGTTTCCAAGCGACTCCGTGCCGAACCAGCCGTTCAAACGAACTTGGCCGCTTACTACAAGACTGCATACGTGAATCGTGTCCGGGCATTGGCTGAGCGTAATGGCCGGATCCGCTACGAAGGCAGCCCCAACGACCTCGAACTCAACCACCAGCCGATCGCCGCTGACTGGTTCAAGCTCTTCGAGAACCGGATGATTCTGCA
>JALHNH010000094.1 GCA_022843625.1 Bryobacter sp.
ATTTGACCTCATCATCGTCGGCTCAGGCATCGTTGGCCTGGCCCATGCCTCTGTTGCCGCCCGGCAGGGAAAACGCGTTGCTGTCTTTGACCGGTACCCGCGCCCGCTCGGTGCATCAATCCGCAACTTCGGCATGCTTTGGCCCATCGGTCAACCGGCAGGCCATCGCCTCAAAACCGCACTGCACAGCCGCGAGCTTTGGCTCGAATTTCTGAACGCCGCAGGCATCGCACACCAAGTCCCCGGCTGCCTCCACGCCGCATACCGAGACGACGAAACCAAAGTTCTTCAGGAATTCGCAACACTCGGCCCGGCCCATGGCTACCAGGTGCAATGGTTAAGCCCCGAAGAGGCAACCAGCCGCAGCCATGCGCTCAAGCCTCAAGGCCTTCAGGGTGCGCTCTGGAGCGACACGGAAACTACGGTTGATCCAAGGCAGGCTCTTCGTGAACTCCCCGCATTCCTGGCCAATCAATTCGGAGTGACCTTTCATTACCAGACGGCAGTCACCTCCGCTACGACCGGAAGCATAACCACCGGTAAAGGGATCTTCCAGGCTCCGCAAATCTACATCTGCTCAGGCGAAGACTTCGAAACCCTCTATCCTGAACTACTGCAGTCCAGCGGCGTAACGAGGGTAAAACTTCAAATGATGCGAACCCCACCTCAACCCGCTAATTGGCAACTGGGCCCAAGCCTTGCCGCGGGCCTCACTCTTACTCATTACAAGAGCTTCCAGATCTGCCCAAGCCTCGACGAGCTCAAGGCTCGTGTCGCCGAAGAACTCCCCGATTACGTAAAGTGGGGCATCCACGTCATGGCCAGTGCAACTGCCGACAACGCGATCACTATTGGCGACTCCCACGAATACGGCCTCACCGTCGAACCTTTCAACAAAGATTTCATCGACGAACTCATCCTCGACTACCTCAGAGGCTTCGCCACCTTCGCCGACAATTCCATCGCAGAACGCTGGTACGGCGTTTACGCCAAGCACCCAGTTACCGACTGGGTCGACATCACGCCCTGCGACGGCGTGCGAATCTTCACCAGCCCCGGCGGCGCTGGCATGACCATGAGCTTTGGCCTCGCCTGGGAAAACTTGACCCCTTAACGCCCCCGCATACGGTTGATGTCCCGACGGTCGCGCTTGGTAGGCCGATGCGCATCCATTTCATGCATCGCTTTTCTATCCTCGGATACCTTCATCCGCTTTGCTTTGCTCTCTTCCGATTCCACGTACATGGTCTGTGCCAACGCTCCAGGCCCACGATTCTCGCTCACGATCAGAACTTCGATGTCGAACGAAAAGCCATCGTGGCGAACCACCAACTTGTCTCCAACTCTCACTTCGCGAGAAGCCTTAGCCGTCTGGCCGTTGCAATCGATTCGCCCCATATCGCAGGAATCCCCGGCGAGTGCACGAGTCTTGAAAAAGCGCGCGGCCCAAAGCCACTTGTCCATTCGGACGCGGTTCAACATAATTCAGAATACTTGGATTTGGAGGAGGAGAGGAAGGAAGACCCAAAGGGCGCCGGGGAGCTAAAGTTGCTTCAGGGGTCTTTCTGAGGTTAGTCTCGCTTTGGTGGGAGTTGTGAGCTCCCCGGCTTGATTCCAATAGTAGGATACTCTTTTTGGAATTGCAAGAGTTTTCTACGGAAAATAATAGATGAGTACTTTTTTACTTTTCCTTACCTTTTACTTCAATACCAACCATTGCTTCTAAAACCTTGATTGTAGAGCAGATATCCTCTTCACCGTGGCCTGTGGCGATTGCCGCCTGAAACATCTGGCGCGTTAAAGAAGTGAGTGGTAATGGTACTCCAAGCTCTGCGGAAGACTCCAGCATCAGCCCAATATCTTTGTGCATCCACTTTACGGAGAAGTTTGTCGAGAAGTCCCGGCGGAAAACATAAGGGGCCTTGAAAGAAATTAAGCCTGACTTTGCGGCCGAGTTGTCCAGGATATCGAGCATGAGTTCCGGGTCCACACCTGCCTTGGTTGACAGCACTAGCCCTTCATTGAAGGCATTCAGCAAATTCGACAATACTAAATTCTGAGTCAGTTTTGCATGTAAGCCTAAGCCCGGCCCGCCGCAATAATACAACTTCTTGCCCATCGGCTCAAAGTAGGGTTTCACCCGTTCGAAGACTTCCTTGTCACCACCAACCATAAAGGTCAGGTTTCCAGATTCTGCTCCGGGTCGGGATCCCGTGCAGGGCGCATCGAGAAAATGTACTCCCTTGGCTTTGCAGGCTTCACCAAGCTTCCGAGAATCTGAAGGTGAGATTGTGGAGGCATCCACGATCACCGTCCCGGGCCTAGCCCCTTCCAGCAACTGGTGACAAAGGTCGCTGCTCATTGCAGAGTCACCAACGCAATAAAAGATACAATCAGCGTTCGCAGCCACCTCCGCAGGTGTCGCACACGCCTTGCCCCCCTTTTCGGCGGCCAGCTTTTCAGCTTTACCGGGGGAGTGAGTCCATATTGCCACGTTGTGGCCTGCATCTATCAAATTCCGGGCCATGGGGTAACCCATGATGCCCAAGCCGAGAAAACCAAGATTCGCCATGGTTCTCTGATTGTATTCTGCCTTAGGCGACTGTCGAAAGGTGGTTTTTTGCAAGAAGTCGCAAAACCAGCAAATCCGAGGGCTGAAATGTGGTCATAGGAACATTGGTCGCTTCAGTTTCCTCGATCACAATGTGCCTGCGGATCAACATGCGAAGGTCTTCTATCGTGACTCCGAGTTGCTGGGCTACCTCGGCTTCCGAATATTGGGCTTTGTTGATAACAGGCTTGAGATGCATATGACTAGCCTGATTGTAGAGACAACAGGCTTCTGATCAGTATCGGGATCTACCTTATTCCGCTCGATTTGTCGCCTCAGTACTACTAGCGTCCAACGTAACGGGAATACAGACTCCGAGCAAGCCCAATGTCTTGGGTTCCCTTGATGATCGCCCGGCCGTCCGGGAAAATTGTCAGTTCAAATTGCTCATTAGGTGAGAAACGAAGGGCAAATTCATTTCGCCGCAGCGTCCCAAGCCCTGTTAACTGTTGCTCTAGAGCCTCAAGATCGAGAATAGCCATTCGCTCATGAATTTGAACCGCGTTCCGCCCACACAGACTGATCGGTGCTCGCACCCGCCCGTCGAGTGAATCAAAGTGCCGGCCCTGACAGCAGGGACAATCCGGATCGGAGGAAATCTTCACCTGCCTTGTTGCGAATTCCCAGCTATCAAAAGTCGTTAGCTGCAGTGGCAGGCTTTCCGCGCCACTCACCAACAACTTTGTCGCCAGGGCCGTCTGCCAGGCGGCAACAAGGCTGGTGATGGAATTGAGCACTCCGGCCGTCTCGCAAGTCGGTTGTGCACCCTTGGGCGCTTCTGGATATATGCAACGCAAGCAGGGTCCAATCCCGGGTAGCACAGGAAAGGCAAGCCCGTAGCTTCCAACAGCAGCTCCATAAATCCAGGGCACGCCCCGCTCCACCGAATAATCATTGATCAAGAATCGTGTTTCAAAATTATCAGTAGCATCCAAAATTAGGTCCACATCTTCTAATAGATCTTCAATGTTGGCGGCGTTCACATCTACAGCCAAGGCCTCAATATGCACGTCGCTATTAAACTTGGCGATCTGTACAGCCGCTGCACCTGCCTTGGAGCGCTGCTCCCGGGCATCAGCTTCATCAAAAAGCCATTGCCGCTGCAGGTTCGACCACTCGATCACATCACGGTCGAGGATTTTCAACCGGCCTACTCCAGCGCGAGCCAGCGCCGCTGCCTGAAAAGTGCCGAGTGCCCCGCACCCCAAAAGAGCCACATGGGCGCGTTCGAGACGCCGCTGCCCCTCCGCACCAAACGGCGCGAAGCGAATCTGCCTCGAATACCTGTCCTTCGGCAACACTTTCCCTATGCTAACAATCATCATCATTGCGGTTGCTAAGATCAACAAAGGTGTTATTGCGGATTCAGCGGGCACTGATGGGACTCCTGGTAGCGGTTGTCGCTCTCGCACAACCCTATGAGGGGAGCAAAATCGCATCCATTGCCTTCACTCCAGAATCACAACCAATTCCCGATGGCGAGCTTCGCCAGATCCTTCCTCTGAAGCCTGGCGACACATATTCCGGGTTGAGATTAAGAGAGGCTATGGCGGTTCTGTACCGAACGGGCCGCTTCTCCAATCTCAGTGTAGAAGCCTCTTCCAGCCCGGCCGGCCTGACACTCACCTTTGTCACCGAAAACAATGAATTCAATGGGAATGTAGACATAGTGGGCAACCCCGGAACTATGGCTAAAGGCGGATTGATCAACGCTGCCAAGCTCCCACTCGGTAGCCTATTCGACCAAAGCCAGCTGAATCAGTCCATAGAAGCGATGGAAGCAGAACTGCGCGCCGAAGGCTTCTACGAGAGTAAAGTACGCTATGAAATCATTAGGGATAGCTTAAACCAACAGGCAAATATCAGATTTTTCATCGAACCCGGACCTAGAGCGCGATTTACCTCTCCCGCCTTTAAGGGGAATCTGATTCTTAAACCTGAACTGCTCATCAAGTCCACACACTGGAAACGCTTCTGGAGCCAGCTTGGCTGGCGCTTCGTAACCGAGCAACGGGTTCAAGGCGGAATTCGCGGAATGCTCCAGAGCTACAGGAAGCGCGATTACCTGATGGCAAAAGTGCAATTGGAACGCCTCGACTACCAGCCCAAAGAAAAGACTGCTATTCCAAGCCTCAGAATTGAGGCTGGCCCGAAAGTTGAAGTGCTTACCACCGGGGTGAAAATCAAGCAGTCCATCCTTCGCAAATTAGTTCCTATTTACGAGGAGCAAAGCGTCGACAAAGATCTGTTGATCGAGGGTCAGCGCAAGGTCGGCACATACCTGCATGGCAAAGGGTTTTTCGACGCAAAAGTTAACTACGCGGTAGAACAGGACAACCACTCCGTAGACGAAATTGATCCTGGCAAGAATACCTACATCGACTACAACATCGAGCGCGGCCAACGATTCAAAGTCGCAGCCCTGGTGCTCAAAGGCAATCGATACTTTGACCGCACCACTCTGCTGGAGAGAATCGCCATTCGTCCAGCCACTATCCTCAGGTACCGGCAAGGCCGCTATAGCGATGAATTATTGGCGGGTGACCGGGCGGCAATAGAAGAGCTATATCGTAGCAACGGCTTCCTCAATGTGAAGGTCACAAGCGCCGTGACACGGCAATATAAAGGCCAAGCCAATCTGGTTGCCATCACGATCGAAATCGAAGAAGGCCTGCAGACCATGGTGGAATCCGTTCGATTGGAAGGCGTTGCGGAAAGCGATCAGGACATCATTCAAGGCTACATCGGAGTTGTAGCCGGGCAGCCATATTCGACGCTTACGATAAACTCAGACCGCACTAGAATCGTAAATCTGCTCTATCAGGCCGGCTACTCAGAAGCAGTTCTTGAAGCAAGAGTGGAGCGGGGCAGCACCCCGGATCAGGTACAGCTCGTATATCTGGTGCAGAGTGGCAAGCAACATTTCGTTCGTAGCGTTTTGGTCACTGGCCTTGTGAACACCAACAATTCCCTTGTCGACAAGCGAATCGGGCTCAAGCCCGGCGACCCTCTCAGCAACAACGAAGTCTTCGCTTCACAACGACGCTTGTACGATCTCGGCATTTTTGCCAAAGTCGACACTGCACAACAGAATCCTGAAGGACAAGAGATATCCAAGACAATTCTCTTCAATCTGGAAGAGGCTTCGAAATTGAGCTTCAGCGGTGGGCTTGGAGCTGAAATCGCCCGCATCGGAGGCGGAGTCACCAGCTTTGATTCTCCCGCTGGAGGCACAGGCTTTTCACCGCGCATCAGCCTTGGGGTTAACCGGACCAACTTCCTTGGCCTCGGGCATACCATTGGCGCTCAAACTCGTCTCTCCAACATTCAGCGACGCGTGCTGCTTAGCTACCTCGCACCTCAGTTCCGCGACAGCGACCACTTCAGCCTTACCGCTACGACAATTTATGACGACGCCCGCAATGTCCGCACTTTCAATTCAAAACGGCTGGAAGGAAGTCTCCAGCTTGCACAGAGGCTGAACCTTGCCAACTCTTTGCAATATCGCTTTACCTACAGGCGTGTCACCATCGACGAAAACACAATCAAGGTAGACCCTGCTCTCATCCCTTTGCTGGCGCAACCCGTTCGTGTCGGCAGCTTCTCTTCAACTTTTATCCAGGACCGCCGCGACGATCCCGCCGATGCCAAGCGTGGCAGGTACACCACAGTCGATTTTGGCGTCGCCAGTAGCGCCTTCGCATCCTCGGCCAACTTCCTCAGACTCCTTACGCGCAACTCAAGCTATTACAAGATCGGTAAAGAATTCGTCTTCGCCCGAAGCATCAACATGGGGATTCTGACACCATACAGAAGCGCTGGTTTGACCTCACAAACCGACATTCCCCTGCCGGAACGGTTCTTCGGTGGTGGAGCCTACTCACACAGAGGCTTCCCGGAGAATCAGGCTGGTCCCCGAGATTTGAAAACCGGATTCCCCATCGGGGGCAAGGCATTGTTTGTCAACAATCTGGAATTACGTTTCCCGCTGATTGGCGACAATCTGGGAGGAGTATTTTTCCACGATGCTGGCAACGTCTATAGCGATCTCAAGCGAATCAATTTCAAATGGAGGCAGGACGGCTTGACCGATTTTGACTACATGGTGCATTCCTTCGGCTTCGGCGTGCGCTACCGGACTCCAATCGGCCCGGTACGTATCGATCTTGCTTTAACTCCGAACTCGCCGCGCTTTAATGGCTTCGAAGGCAGCCGGGAAGATTTGCTCTTTGGACGCGGTCGTGCAGCCCAGTTACGCGTCAATCAATTTCAGTTCCATATCTCGTTGGGGCAGGCATTCTAATGATCCAGGTCCTCCTTCTCTTATTGCTAACGGGCGGCGAAGTGCTGGACCGCCTGGCCCTCAGTGTAGGAGACGAAATCATTACCGAACAACAGTTGCTCCTCTATCTGCGTACTGCGGCACTCTTGAACGGCGAAGCATCCAAAGAGAGTCCTGCCGACAAACGAAGAGCAGCCCAGAAGCTGATCGAATTGGCCCTCATACGCATCGAAATGCAGACAAACCGCTACCCGCTACCTGGCGACACACAGATAAGAGCTGCCCTTGAAGAGGTCAAGAAACAACGCTTCGGCGGCGACGATGTCACATACAAGAGAGCACTGGCCCAAAGCCAGGTGGGCGAGGCTGAGCTACTCGATTCACTCAAATGGCAACTGGCTACCCTAAGCTTCATCGACTTCCGTTTCCGGCCCGGCGTTCAGATCCCTGAAGAAGAAATCCGTGATTACTTCCAATACGATTACCCCAAAGAATTCGCCGGACGAACCAAAAACGTCTACAATCAGGCGCGGCCAGAGATACTCGAATTACTCACACAGCAACGCATTGACAACCTGCTGGATCGATGGCTCAACCAAACGGAAGCTGCAACCAGGGTGCGCTGGGTAGAATCGGTGTTCGAAGGAGGATTGCGTTGAGGCGCCGAACTAAACTCATCCTCTCGGCGCTCGCACTTTTGCTAACACTGGCGGGTGGGCTGAGCTGGTTTTTGAACTCTGGAGCTATAGACCGTTACGTGGTGGAGCGGGCAATTCTCGAAGTAGAAAAGAGTATTGGGGCCAGGCTCATTATTGGCAAGATCAAGATCGATGTCTGGGGTGGTCGCGCGGTCCTTGAGGACATAACTCTTCGCGGTAAGGAGGCGGCCAGCGAAGAACCACTCTTTTCGGCAAAGCAAATTCAGATTCAAGCTGGCTTGGCCAGCCTTAGTGCTTCGAGAGTGGACCTACGGGGCCTCCTCGTCAAAGAACCAAAGTTTCATCTGGTGACTTACCCTGACGGAACAACAAACATTCCAGGCCCGAAAATACGAACTAACGATCGCGGCGCGCTTGAAACAATCATCAACTGGAGGCTTGGGAAGCTCGAAGTGGAGCATGGGGAGTTCCGCTGGAACGAAGTTCGCACACCCTTTGAGGTTCGTGGTCAAGACATCTCAATGAAGATGGACTATGTGACAGCTTCACGGAGCTATCAAGGCAAACTCGATGCCGGATCCGCACGCTATCAGATGGCCGCTCTGCCTGCAATAGATGGAACGGCAACAGTCGATTTTGCCATTCAGCGGGACAGAATCAGAATTGATGCCTTCAGAGTTCATACACCTGCTGGAACCGAGATTTCAGGTCGAGGTAATCTGACCAATGTTGACAACCGGGAAGACCCTTTCCGGCTGGACCTCGACCTTGAGGCAGCCGTTGCAGTGCGCGAAGTACTTCCATTTTTGAGGCTTCCCGTCGAACCTGTGGGCCGAGTGAACTATTCAGGCAAGCTTCTCTTCGAGGCCGCTAGAGGATTTGAATTGCACGGCGAGGCCAGAGCCCGGGACCTCTATTACAAGGATGCCAGCACCCGGTTGGGGCCTGTCGCGGCTCGGGCGAAACTGGATTCTTTGCCCGCCAGACTCACGCTCAGCGCTCTGCGCGCTGAAGGCTTGGGCGGTAGTGTCGAGGGCAACTTCCTTTGGGATCAGCAAGAGGGCTGGAGCCTCGACGGAGACCTGTCAAAACTGGACCTCGCTACTATTCTGAAACAACTCAATGTCAAAGAAGTTCCCTGGAGTGGGGTCATTCATGGCCCAATAGCGGCCAGAGGCGGCAAGAAACCGCTAGTTTTGAGCGCAGATCTTGAAATCACTTCTACATCCGGGCCAAGTCCTCTCGATGGTCTTCTCGCAATGACCTATCAGGAGGCAGGCAATCGACTCCTCGTGAGAAACAGTTTCCTCTCTCTTCCACATTCGAGAATCAACTTTGCTGGAGATCTAGGCGTCGGCATTGCCCTCGAATTGCGCTCAACGCAGTTTCGCGAACTGTTGCCAATGATCGAACTGGCTGGCCTGAAAGAAGATCAACTCCCGCTGGGACTCCAGCAAGGCACTGGATTCGTAAATGGCTTGTTGACCGGTACAATCAAAAAGCCTCATTTCCGCGGAACCATGTCGGCTGAGCATTTGTTTGTCAATGGCAGGCAAGTAGATAAGGCGAAGGGAAGAGTCGATTACGGTGATGAGTTGCTCACCCTCGACCAACTGGAAGTCGAAAGCATGGACACGACCCTGAAGGGCACTCTTCGTGTAGCGCTCGAAGCCGGACGTCTCGAACCAGAAAGCATACTCAGTGGCAAACTCGACGTGCAAATCGCCGATCTCGGAAAACTGGGTTTAGCCGAACCTTTGACCGGTTCTGCAGTTGCCACTTTTGCCCTTCGTGGTACTTGGGCAGAACCCATTGCCGACGGCAACCTCCGATCCCCGGAAATCACGGTCAGGGACTTCCGGTTTCAACAGATCTCAGCCGCCTTCTCCGGGTCACGCCGCGAGTTAAGAGTCGGCGAATGGGAAGCTCGCCTCGGCCGCCAGCCCATGCGGGGCATTTTGAATTTAAAAGCGGGCGGCAATGACTGGAAGATCGGATCCGGCAATGCGGCACTGAAGGTAGAGGCGCTGCCCTTAATGTCCATCCCGCAGTACAGGCTCCAGGCCATCGAAGTAAATGCACAGTTGACGACTGATTCTCAGATGGACTTCACCTGGTCTCCGGAAGGGATATCACCGTCAAAGCTCGACGGAAAACTCTCGCTGGCCAACATCACCCGCTTTGGCCGGCCCGTGGGACACCTGGAATTCACTTCACGTACAACAGGACAGCGCGCATCGCTTACTGCGCTCGGCAGCGTCGGCAAATTACCAGTAAAGGGAGACGCCACGATTCAATTTGGGACTCGGCTCAACACCGAACTCAGGCTCCAGCTACCAAAGCTGGACTTCCCCACAATCGCCCAGCTCTTCAGTGCCGAGGTACTCCCAAGCCCCCTTCCCTATGTGGGGGGTGCCGAAGCGAGTTTCTTCTTCAAAGGCCCTCTCCTCGACCCAAAGGGCTGGGATGGCCAATTGACCATCCCGCAGATACAACTGGCACCTAACAAGGATTATGTCAAAGAGACCATGCCTGCGGTTGCAGACGTGGTCCTGAAAAACCAGAACCCGATTGTCGTCGAATTCAAGCAAGGCTTGATCTCCACTCGCGATGTCCATCTGGTAGCGAAGGACACAAACCTTACGGCATCACTCCTCTACAGATCGAATTCCAGGGGCCTGACCGGACAAGTCAAGGGCACCATCAATCTGGCCATTCTTTCAACACTCAAGCCCGATCTCTTGACCAACGGTGCAGCCACGCTCGACGCCAACATCCAGGGGACAACCATCGACCCGCAACTCAACGGAAGGCTCGCCTTTCAAAACGCCTCCTTCTACCTCAGGGATGTAATCACAGGACTCGACAAAGTCAACGGTACTGTCCTTTTCGACAAGAGCAGGGCAACGATCGAGGAACTCAAAGCACAGACTGGCGGCGGCGAGCTTCAATTAACTGGCTTTGTCGGCTTTGGCAAGACCTTGAGCTACCGTCTCCAGGCACAGGCCACCCAGGTGCGACTGCGTTATCCGGAAGGCGTCTCTACAAGCGCAAACGGAACTCTCGCGCTCACAGGCACCACAGCCCAGAGCATTCTCACCGGGAACGTCTCGATCTTGAGAAGCAGCATTGGGCAAATCGACACGGCACAACTTCTATCTGGATCGGCTGGCATTGGTGAAAACACGACACCCATCCAGAATGAATTCCTACGCAACATGCAGTTTGACGTTCGCATAGAAGCAGCTCAAAACGTTGAATTTTCAACTGCCTTCACCAAAGATGTAAAAGGTGAGATCGCACTGAGACTTCGCGGAACCCCCCAGCGGCCCGTCTTGCTCGGCAGGATTGCCGCCACTCAGGGAGAGATCGATTTCTTCGGGTCCCGTTACCAAATCAGCCGGGCGGAAGTGAACTTCAACAATCCTTTGCGCATCGAACCTATCATTGGCATGGATCTTGAGACAAGAGTACGCGGTGTAGTCATCTCCATGAACTTCTCCGGACCGGCCAACAAGCTAAACATGTCCTATCGAAGCGATCCACCGCTCCAGTCCAGCGAGATTCTCGCGCTGCTTACCGTTGGCCGTAATCCGGGAGCCTCAAGTTCGATTGCTCAAACCCCGGTGGGCCAGAATCAAGGAATGTTTGGAAATGATTCCAGCGTCATTCTGGGCGCAGCCGTAACTGCAGGCATCAACGGCAGACTCCAGCGTTTCTTCGGAATCTCACGAGTTAGGATTGACCCCCAACTGACAGGCATTGACAACGTACCACAAGCACGGCTGACACTGGAGCAGCAGGTCAGCCGCGACGTAACCCTGACCTACATCACAAATCTCAATCGCACCCAGCAACAGATCGTACGCATAGACTGGGACATCTCAAGAGCCTGGAGTGTCGTGGCGGTTCGCGACGAAAACGGGATCTTTGGCCTCGATCTGTTCTTCCGCAAACGGTTGAAGTAAAAGCCACCCCTTGCTAGATCCGCGCTGGGTCGGCAACGGTGAAAGTACTTTCCCCTGCCGTCCCCGTATTCAGTGTTCCCGCTGGCTCAAAAAGCAAAACGCTGACTTCATCCACGGCAACGGGCCGGTGCTCAGTCCCTCTAGGGACGTTGAGAAACTCACCTTTTCTGAGCGGAATGGATCGAACTTCACCTTGCGTGTTTTTGTACTCCATCGTGAACTCTCCCTCAATGACGAGAAAAAGTTCGTCCTCATTGAGGTGATGGTGCCAGACAAACTCACCCTGAAACTTCACCAGCTTCAGCTGCTGACCATTCAGTTCAGCGACAATTTTGGGTGACCAGTATTCAGTGAACTCACCCAATTTTTCGACAAGATTAATTTTGGTCATAACGGCCTTCGGCTTAATCTTAGAACTAGCATGAGACTTCGATCCACAAACGACCGCTTAAAGATTGAACACGCAATCGTCGACGGAGTCAGACGCATGCTCGGTAGGCTGCTTGAGGATAATTCAGAGATCCGGAGCATCGTTCCAGGGCGAATAGCGCAGGTTCGGGACGCAAAAGGCAAAGTGAGTGTTCGTATTACGGTTCCGACCATGAACGGCTTCAAGGCGATTGCACTTAGCGACGGAGCGCGCCAGGAGCTCTTTATCTCGACGTCCTTGTCAAAAGAGCAGCTCGAGGCTTCTTTGCAGCGGGCCGTTGAACGCGCAAACGATTAGCGGCAAGTCTGGCTTCAGCAAAAGCCAGATTCTTCATGGCCAGCTACATTGCGCTTTATGCCCTGTTTCTTATTTCGATTTCTTTGAGGCCTTTTTGGCAGGCTGACGCGCGGCAAGCACCTGTTCATACTGAGCAAGGTACTTCTTTACGGGCGTGCGCTTGACGGTTTGGCCGATGACGTCCAGTGCCAAATCTTCCAGCTTCTTGAAGCGGATACACGCTTTCCCTTTATCCAGTTTCTTCCCGCTTTTCTCCCAAGCTTCGACAAACCAGTTCGCGTGGTCTACGTCCATGTAGAGCCCCATGATGTAAAGAGCAAGGTGGTTCTTCTGTGAAGCGAGGTTGATATAAGGTACTGGCTGTTTAGGGTCGCAATGGTATCCAGCGGGATAGATACGGTGGGGAATAAAGTAGCCAATCATTCCATAGGTCATGCCTTCTTCGAAATCTTTGTCGAGATTGGCCAGAATCACTTTACGCACGGCCTCTATGGCAATCCGGCGATCTTCTGGAAGCGAAGCCAAATAGTCGGCAACGTTGCTAGCTTTACTCTGCATCAAGAGTCGAAGTTATCACATAAAAGGCCGCGCTCTAGGCGCGGCCTCTTTGAGTGGTTCTGAATGAAGAAGCCTAAGCTTCGAAGTAGCCTTTGGCCAGTTCGGGCCGCGCTTCCAGCGCCTTGCGCCAGTAAATGCGGGCTTCATCCTGTTGACCTTGTGTCTTGAGTGCGTGCCCCAGATTGAGCAGAGCTTCTGCAAAACCGGGGCGCTCGGCAAGAGCTTCCTTGTAGAGGCGAATAGCATCGTCCATCTGTCCGCCCTTCTGCAGCAACAAACCCGTGTTGTAGAAAAGCTCAGGCGAGCGTTCACCGAGATCGATCAGCTTGGCTTGGAGTTCAAGCGCTTGCTGTTGGTCACCCTTTTCAACGGCAAGCGCGGCAAGACCGCGCAAGGCATCCATCGAATTCGGTTCCACTTGAAGGACATTTGAGAATGCAAGCGAGGCTGCATCACGATCTCCAACACGCCAGTATGCAAGGCCAAGATTCAGTTGGGCTTCCGGCCATTTCGGGCGCTTCTCGAGGCAGGTTTCGTAGGCACTTACTGCGCCCTGAAGCTCTCCGCGCTCCAGACGCAAAAATCCGAGACGGAACCAGATCTCTTCAGACTCTGAATTATCTTTCAGCAAAGCTTCGAGGATGTGTTCGGCATCTTCGCGCGAACCAGTAGATTCAAGTAGAACCGCCAGGTTGTAACGAACTTCGGTAAGCGTCGGATTCTTTTTAAGAACCAGCTCGTAGGCCTCACGGGCGCCCTTAAGGTCACCCAGTTGTTGACGCACAATGCCGAGATTCACGAGAGCCTGTTCGCTGTCGGGGCGGATCCGGGTCGCTTCTTGATACGCCTGAAGCGCCTGCTCCATTTTCTGAAGCTTTTGATAGGCAACTCCAAGATTAAACCAGCGCTCGAAGTGATCTGGCGTGTACTCAACCAGCTTCTGACAGAAGCGGGACGCGGCTTCATAATCAGCAGTTGTGAAGGCACACGTAGCCAAACCCTCAAGAGCAGGCTGCGAAAAGGGACGAACTTCGAGCAGTTTCTCAGAATGCACGCGAATCACGTTTACATCTTTCAGCGCGATTCCGATCGTAATCAGGTTGACCAGCGCTTCTTCACTCGAGGGATTCTTCTCAAGCATTTTGTTGTAGAGCGCAAGCGAGTCTTCCAGGCGATTCAACAGTTGGAGCGCTACAGCCTTCCCAAAGATTGCTGTCTCGTTGTCGCCATCGGCCTTCAATACCTGCTCGAAGAGGTCAAGAGCTTGCGAGGCTCGATCCGTGTGTAGGTAAGCGACACCGAGGCCGAGGCGTGCCTGATTGCTGGCGTTCGGCTGTTCGAGGGCTTTTTGGAAATTTTCTGAAGCTTCAGGCCAGCGCCCCAGCTTCTCGCTGCACACGGCTAAATTGAAGTGCGCAGATGCATGCTTCGGATTAAGATCCAGCAACTTTTGATAACTTCGCGCTGCTTCCTCAAACTGTTCCAGTTCGAAATGCAGATGTCCTCGGGCCGAATAGAGCTCTGGATCCTGCTGGCCCGAATCTAGAGCATCATGAATTTCTTTCAGCGCTTCTTTGCGCTTGCCCTCAAGATGAAGAGCCACGGCGCGGGCAAGGGCGGATTGACCCTCACTCTGGCGCCCGGCGGAGGGGGCTCCGCTAGCCTTTGAAACCGAAGTTTCCTTTCGCCGAAATGTCATGGCGCAGACCTCACATTAGAATTCGAAACGTTATATGGCACAAGGTAGGCACAAAGCCGACCCAACATATCGTACTGGTGGGAGACTTCGATCCATCGAAGCCGTGCATCTTCGCCCGATTCGCTGAAGAAGCCTACACCCCCACGAGGCAAGCGGTCATCTG
>JALHNH010000095.1 GCA_022843625.1 Bryobacter sp.
CTTGAGAAAGTGTCAAGTTAAAGTCTAGGGCTGTCACCGGTAGGTGTCAAGAAATTTAATTTCCTGGTCTAACCTGACGCAAAGCCCCTCGTCGCCTGACGTGGTGGTGGGGTGTAATCCAAATGGACAGGGGCGGCCAACTTCGCTTACGCCTTCTCTCGCTTCGTCAGACGAACCCCTACAGGAAAACGGCCGGCGAGACTTTGAAGCGCATGCCCAGCAGCTTGGCCTGGCGAGCGTTGATCACTCGCTTTCCCGAGAGAAGTTCTGAAACGACCCCCTGGCTCCCGATGTCGGAGAGGTCTGTTTGACGCAATCCGTGCTCGTCCATCAGGTAGCGCAGGAGTTCGCTTGGTTTAGCCGATTCGATTTCATAATGGGTGCTGTCGTAGCTTTGGACGAGATCGCCCACGAGCTCCAGCAAGCCGGCCAAAGGGTGATGCTCATCGTCTCCGACCGTATCCAGTAGAGTATTTAGAAGAATCACGCGCTTCTCATAGTCTTCCTCCGTGCGAATAGGGCCGAGATGGCTGCTTTCGCGAAGCCGGGCCCAGTCTTGAGAGACCGCTTTGAGGTCTATGGTGATGGAAGCGCTCATAATTTCTTATCCTTTTTTGCTATAGTCGGCGTGCGTGAGAACCTCGCGCACATAAACCTTCTTGGTGTTGAAATGGATGACGGCGATCAACCGATAGTTATTGCCGCCGATGTCAAAAATGACTTTGCCTTCAACCCAGTCCGCCGAGCGGAACGTGTTTTTCACGTCTTGGAACGAATCGAAATCGGTTTTCCTGACGATCTGATACCAATAGGTGAGTGGTTGTTTGGCTGCTGGGTGTAGAGTCCAGAAATCCCGTAAGGCCTTGTGGGATATTACATGCATTTAGCCTCCCGCGTGCTCGTCGTCGTGATGAGTTTCTTTTCAATTTCATAGAATCGTCGCGGGTCTTGCGACCAGCGATAGGCTGATTTTTTCTTTCAAAGAAACCCGGCACGGGTTGCACGCATAAGTGATTGGCAAACGGTACCTCCAGTAAATTGGCAGTATGACCCCCAAAGTGTATCTCGTATTGAGATATACCGTCAAGCTACTATGTGGAACTGCACCGCAGAATTACGTTTCCAAAAAGCCTAGAACGCGGGCAGCGAAGCCACCGCGTTGACCATCTCTTCAGGCTGGTTGTGCAAGTAGACTTCCGTGGAACCAAGGAAGCGATGACCAAGCAGTTGCTGGACCACGCGAAGGGAAGTGCCGCGAGCCAGCTGAGAAGCCCAGCCGTGACGGAAGCTGTGCGGCGTGACGCGAACGTCAAGCCCGGCTTTTTCGCGGTAGGCCTGCACCAGGCGCTGGACCTCGCGCACCGGCAACCGGCGGTGCCGGCGATCTTGGAGGAGCGGGCTGTGCGGGAGGGTTTGGAACCCACGCAATTCTAAAAAAGCCACCAGGTCTAAGATGGCCTGGCGAGCAGCCTCGTTGAGAGGGATACGCCGCGAGTGGTGGCCTTTGCAAATGGCGGCCGGGAGATCGAGCCAGTTGCGAGCGGCTTGCTGGTGGTAGATGTGTTCCAGATCAAGGCCGGCCATTTCGCCGACGCGTAAGCCGGTTTGGGCGAAAAGTCTGATGAGCGCATGGTCACGGGAGCCGAAGGGCGACCTGGTGGGGATGACGGCCAGCAGGCGACGGGTGTTAAAAGGGGTGGGAATGCGCACGGGAGGAACCTCCAGGAGATCTTTTGAGTGAACATATATCTTCGCCATTTCTGGGGCGCTTCCTGTATTAAACTCTTGGTATCATCTGATGTTTTTAATTTTTTGGCGTACGGACTGTGTCTGTTCAAAGGACTCGTCTAACGCCCATGGCAACTTAAAAAAGTCTTTGGTGTACGCCTTAGCTCTGTTTTTGGGATCGGCTTCCGTGTACGGCTCCCCGAAATTAGGCCTCAACCCCCTTACCCCTCGGAATCGGCCCGTCGGACAGCCCTCTTACAACCTGGCGCCGGCGGGGGGTCAAGCAGCGAGCGTCAGCGAGCAGGGTAAATTGTTTTGAGTTCGCCTTTGGCGAACTCGCAAAAGAATTTACCCGGTGCTTGATTCCCCCCGCCGGCGACAGGTTATTGTGGGGCTGCCGTCGGGACGGTCCGAGGGGTGAGGCCTCTCCTTACCCTGAGGATGAAGGTCCCCGAGGATAACGCTGACTCAGGCTGCGCTGGTCTAAGCGAATCAGGTCAAAGATGCCCGATGGTGAGGGCTTGCTGACGGGGCGGCGAGCTTGCGAGCCGGCCTGTCAGCCAAGTCCTCACCATTTTCAGAGCTCGAGCTGGCCAAAGTCCGTGCTATCTCAAACATTCCCCGCGAGGGGGAGCGGCTGTCTGGCGGGTGGCGAGCTTGCGAGCCATCCCGCCAGTCTGCCGCCACCCCGAGCTCGTGCCGAGCGTGATGAGTCTGAGATGGAGCTGGCGCCGGTGCCGCGCAGCGGCCACGGCGCCAGCCAGGTGACTAAAACCGACAAACCCAAGTGGGGCAACGCCCCACCATTGGGATCAGCTCTGTTCCAAGGCCTGCGCCAATCCTTTGGCGCGGGCCTTGGGCACGGCCAGTTGCACCCACCACCCCACCCCCTTCTCTCTTCCGTGTACGGCTAAAGTTTGTTCCCGGGGGTGCGCCCCCGAAGGGGCTGCGCAGCAGCCTTTGGGACCAAAGGGCGCGCTCCCGGGTCTTCAGACCCGGCGTAAGCCGAGTACGGCAAAACTCTGTTCCGGGCGAAGCCCGGCCACCAGACTTCCGAGTACGGCTCCTAGCGAAGCGCCTTGATGTGGGGCCGGGGCCTTATCACGTTTACACCGCGCGGGCCCCGGCCCCGTGCCGATCCGTTCGGTTGGACTGCGTGGGCGACAGGGAGCACCGATAGCTCGAAGGCGCCGACTAGTTTTTCCCGAAGAGGGCTGTCGTGAATTCTGTTGTTGCTAGTTGGTTAAAGCCATTAGGATTTCTGTTGTGCGTGCTCTCAGGTTTTGCCGACCCATTGTGCGCGGAGACCGTTGCATATTATCGACTGTCGAGCGGCTCGTTTTCCTGCACATCGCGCGTAAGTTTGGCTACTGGATACGAATTAGACCCTGGACCTGGGCATACCGGCGATTTTATGAATCAATACGCTCACTTTGAGCGGACCCGTGGCTACGAAAACTCGGTAACAGTGACCATCCTTCTGAACAAAGTTAAGCTTAAAGACCCTTACTCTTTCGACAAAGCGCCGGCTTACTGCACAGGTATAGATTTAGATGGCAATCACTGGGTTTTACGAAAATTGCCTCCACCTGGAGAAAGACCTGACCGAAGCGAGTAACCAGGATGAGACCTATCAGCGCTTGCTGCTGCTCGCCGCAGCATAGGCCATCATGGTCACGAATCCCAACGCTACATATTGAACAACTAGTTGAGAACCATTGATCCTCTGGCCAAATTCAATGTCCCAGATGAGCTTAAAGCCAGCTGGTAAATACTTTACGCTCTGCTCAAGACTTCCGGCAGCCTGCTCCACTGGACAGTAAAGAAGCATCATAAATCCGATAACAGCCGACAGTTGCAAGCATTTCTTCTGTGTGTCGCTCATTGCTGGAGGTAGTTACGTTTTGGCCGCTACCGTCCTGCTCAAGTCCATCTCTAAAGGAACTCGCGTAAGTTTGTTCCATGTGAAACTCAAGTAAAGCGCTCACTTATAATCGTAGACCGTAGGCCTTTCCGTCAAACGTGGCAAGAATTGCACCCTGCGTCGAGAACCGAATAAAGGTGCTTTCACCTAGATGTCTGACCGCTTTCACAAGCGTATGCTTGTTCTTGCTATGCTCTAACTGCGTTCACGGAGAGCAGTGGGTTGAGGCTTGGTTCCACGAAGATTCAACTGGCAACCGTAACGGAGCCTCAATCGATGTTGATTCATTCAAGCTCAACGCATCAGGCAACGCGACCTACAGACTACGTTTGAGGCTAAGTGGCCGCTTGATTTTCGTAACGCGAGAAGCCACTACACAACGTTCCATGCGGTCCCTCTTACGCGAGGAAGATGGGAAAATCCAAGAGCCTGACGGGAGGGACTTTTGGAAATGGAATCCCGTCGACACGAGCCCTGAAGAATATGAATATGGGCTGGTTTCGCGCTTTTTCAACTCCAGGTCGACTCAGTCTCCTGCTGGAAACCGCTGGGTGGAGGTGGCTACAGACATCAACCAAAGCGTTTACTACTACGACAAGCAGTCAGTAACTTGGCTTGAAAACCGAAGTTGCCGCGTTTGGATTTCCAAAGTTGACTCCGGCGAGACGCCTAGCTCTGACAACGCAGAAGCTTATCTCTATTTCCCGGACCGAACTTTCAAAAGCGAGCGAAGCCAGATTGCCACACCTATACGGCCGGAAACCGTGCAGGAGAAAATTTGGAGAACCCTGTTTCAGCGCTAAACGGGCAAACCATGAAAATCACCTTGGAGGCTCATTCCAGGGGGGTTTTCTTTTTGCCGCCGGTCTTGCGCTCCATCTTCAGCTTCGGGGCCCAAGGTTCGCCGGCTTCGCGGAACTGCCACCACGGCGGCGGCACTAACGGCGGCGGAGCCCAGAGTCCCGCCGACGCCATGGCCATGCGCATATTCTCTACGTGAATGGCCAGGTTCAGAACGTAGTCTCGGGCGACCTGGTCGAGATTGCTGGTCGGTGGAGGCGGTGCCGGCGGAGTGACTGGCGGCGGCGCCGGCGGCTGAACGGGAGCACCGCCCGAGAGAAATTGCTCAAGCGCGGTCTGAACGACTTCGCTGACCCCCGTTCCCGGGTGGTCTTTGATGTAGGCGTCCAGGCGAGCTTTGAGCTCGTCAGGAAGCGAGGCGGAGATTTTGGCCACAAGTCCTCCAGGTCGGCTGGTTACGGAACTTTCGCGGTTCGCAGCAAGAATCTGGATGTCCGCCCGAAAAGCTGGGGTTAGCTAAAAATTGAGGGAGGGTTGATTCGATGTCATCGGCGGGAAGCGATTGGGTTGCCAAGCTGGGGCCGTTATACCGGCAGAACGTGGCCAGCACCAAGAAGCAGGCGGAAGAGGGCCTGATGAAGATGTTGCAGGAGGCGTCCAATCCGATGCTCCTGGTCTTGTCGCCACTCCACAAGATCTTTCTGGAAGGTGCCGTTTGCCCGTCGGGCTGCGCGGAACCAGAGCTGGCGGAGATCAAGCCGGAGATCGAGATCTTTTCCTACGAACTGCCGAACGGAAACTGGTTCTCGCAGGGAACGGCTTCAGGGTTCGGGCTCAAGCTGGTCTGCAAACGGGCTGGAACGGCGACTCCCACTTAGTCAGGATTGAGCCGCTCCCGCAAGGCCTTGGCGCTCCGGTATTCGACGATCTTCTTGGCCGGGATGTAAATGGGCTGGCCAGTGCCGGGGTGCTCCGTATTGTGTCCAGGCTTCTCCCGCACCGAGAAAGTGCCCAGGCCGCGAAACTCCATCCGGCCGGTGTTCACGATGTCGTCCTGGATCTCTTCGAGCAGGCGCTGAATCAGGTGCCGGCAAGTGCGCTGGGGAAGCTCGAGCTCCTTGGCCAACTGGTCGGAAATGACGTTGATCTGTCGTCCCATAGAGGCCCCAGGTTCGGTAGGAAGGGCGCTTCTCCCGGTTCTCAGGCGTAGGAACGGTTCCTACTGCATTCATACCTCGGTAGGAAGGATACTTTATGGTTGATTTCAAGACTTTCCAGGCGCAAGCCGTCGAGAAGCTGCAAGAGCGGTGTAATCCGAACTGGCAACCGGCCGACCCCAAGAAAGAGCTGCCCTTTAATATTTCGGGCAACGACTGGAAGTGGTTCAAGCGCAATGTACCCATCCACGCTCCCCACCTGGGCAAGCTGACGACCCAGCAGCTCAACGAGCTGTTCCCGATGAAAAAGCGACGGACGCTCATCATTCGCACCTTCATCTGGCAGTGCTGGCTTTGGATTCAGATGGGCGAAATGGCGCCGATTCACAGCAATATACGAAGCCTGTGGTATCAGCATCTGGAAGCTTTTATGCGTAAGCACGGCCTGGTGAAACAGGAGGGAGAGGTTACCCGCGGCGCCGGGGACAGCGACGAGGACCGTGTCATCGAGACGATGGGCGAACAGGTGGCGCTTTTCGTGGAACACCGGATTTTCCGCTACTCGGGGGCCTTCGAGTTTATCCCGTCGCTCAATTCGGTCTACAAGCTGGGCAAGCGCAAACCCAACTGGTTCTTCTTTACGGAGAAGATTGGCCTGTGGGATCCTATGTGCCTCAACCTTTGGAAAGACGCTAAACTGTCCAACACCGTGATGGCGTCGGAGGGCGAGCCCTCGGCGGTAACCCTGGAGAAGATCGGCATGGAGCTGTGGGCGCTTGGAAGGCGTAGCCTCATTATCCCTACCTTCGCCGACCACGACCCCTGGGGCTGGTGGATCGATGCCAGCATCGACAGCTTCCTGCGACAGCTGGGCTTTGAGGTCCAGACCTGGCGCCTGGTCACGCAAGACCTTTTTACGCCGGAACACGCGGCAGGCTCCAAAGACTTCACGGCCATCATCGAAAAGTATCAGAAGCAAGAGGACCACCCGGACCCTGACTTCGAGGCGACCTCAAAGGGGACTCTGATCTGGAACTGGTTCAACTTGAGCAAGGGCTGGTATGGCAAGCCGATCGGTCTGCACTGCGATGTCATCAGCAAGGACGTGCGCGAAGCCCGCATTCGAAGGTTCTTCGAGGAAGCCCAGAAAAAGAAGCCTAACTTCCCCGGCATGCTGGTCGGAGCGAAAGAGCCGGCCAAGCTGCTCAGGGCGCCGGCTCTTGCTTCTGAAAGCCTCCTGCAAAGGAAGTTCCGGTAGCAGTCGGGATATGTTTGGCGCTCTTGTACAGGCTGTCAAACGGGAAAGACCGAAAGCCGACTGCAATGGGTACTTCCTTGGCAAAAACGTGCAGGGAGGCCAGCACAGCAGAGGGCGGAAATCGCGGTTTTTTCAAAGCCGCGATAACGACCGTCGGCGGTTTGAACGGCAACCGTGAAGATCTTCACGGTTGTGAGTCGTGCAATCAAGTCTCCACCGGCGGTCTCCATCCAGATGGGGTCAGTATCCGGACCATCAAAGAAGCGAGAGCTCCAAGCCTTTTCCTCGTCCGAACGCTTGTCTCCAAATCTAGTCAGCCGCCGCTGAAGTGCAAACGCTTTCTTTCTTGCTAACGTGGCCTGGCGCCGCTCTGTCCACTCTTCGAGAGTATATTGACCCAACAGAATCTCGTAGGCGTTTTGCGGGTTCAATCCAGGATTCTGCTGGCTGAGCTCTTCGGCCTGAAGCAGCAGCTCCTGACGCTGTTGCTTTTCCAGTTTAGCGGTCTCTGCCGCGCTCTTGGCCTTGGGGGTCTTCTTGGAGGAGATCACGATCGGGACAGGCGGCTCCTGGGCAACCGGAAGGGACGGAGATTTGGGGACCAGGCGGGCGCTGGGAGCGGGCTGAGCTTGTTTCAAGGGAACCTCCTGCGATGGGTAGAGCGAATTTTGCTGAGCTGGCCGGCGAAAGTCCTATCGAACAGGAGTCCACCGAGGTTGAAGCCGGCTTCTCTGCGAGGCCTGAAGCCTGCCAGAGTTGGAATTCTTCCAGAAGCAAACCTCGCCAGGTGGGGTGCTCCTCTCCCCAGCCGCGCAGGCGGGAAAAACCCTCACGCTCTGCCTGGGACTGAATTTTTTTCTTGAGCTCCAGCTGATTCCCCAGGGGAAGCGACAGGAACTTTTGCCAGAGCTGTTCGGCCTGATTTTGTGACTGCTGATGCTGTTGCTCCTGTTTTAACCGTTCGGCTTGGCGTTTTTCTTGGATTTCTCGATGAAGATCTCGCTGCGCTTTGGTGGCGTCTGGTTTTTCCTGGTAGCCCCCCCGCAAGATTTCGCTCACGAGATAGCCCGCCGGATTGGTCACTTCGAGCGTGCGAACTCGCTGGATGGCACGTTCAATGATCTCTGGGGATTTGCTCTTGGTCAGTCGGTGAGCCATGAATTCGTTCACTCCGAGCTGTTTTAAGCGATCCACCAATCTTCCACGGGTAGCCCCATCCACCTTAGAAACCAAAAGAGCATCATCATTAGAGTCAGGAGTATCGGGTACGGAGTGATGTTGATCTTGAATTTCTTTGAACTCTTTATATGACTCCGGCTGTTCGGAGGGGTTGGCCTCCAGCTGACCGGAGGGTCCAGCCCAAACGGGTTTGGTGATACCCTCGGGTTGCTCACCGGGAGTCATCAGCGGTTGAAAGAGCTTTCCGAGCTGGTAGAGGCAGCGGCCGGTCCTGGTGTGGGCGATGGTAATCAGCCCCCTCTGCACCAGACCTTTCTTGGCTTCATAGAGGCTGGATTGGGAAGCGCCGGTAAGTTCCAAGAGCTTTTGCTCGCCGATGACCGCCTGAAGCCTGAGGAAGCCCGTGGAGAATCGACCTAGAACGAGAAACAGGTTCACTTCGGTCGGCTTCAGCTGGGCTAGCAGGCCAGAGTCGATCAGAGCATTGGATAGAGCGGTGAATCCTGGCTTCAGGATCGGGACAGCAGCGGCAGGCGCCTCTGCATATGCGGCAGATTCCATTCTATTAGGCCTTTCTTCCGTGCAGACAAGGAAAGCAAGACCCCTGGGAGAAAGAGACTCCCGGAACCAGATGGTCCTGCCCTATAAGCCCTTCAGAAGACGTCGCCAAACAGACTTCTGAGGGGCTTTCTGCTTTTCCGGCGCAGTAGCCGGGGTGGTAAATTTAGATCGTGTCCTGTTCCAAGATCCTTGAACCGTACCCTGCATCAACTTGAATTTTATCCCTAACTTCAAGGCGAACTTTCGGATGAATTGAACCCTTGGGCATGGAACCACATGAACTTACCCCTGAAGCTGAGAAAACTGAAGCCGGGATCACTGAAGCCGGTGATGAAGCCGGGAAATTGCTCGGCTTGAAGCGAGTGGCTGAAGTGTTGGGGGTATCGACCCCAACAGCTCGCAGATTGGCTACGACCGGAAAGCTCGCTGCGGTGAAGATCATGGTCAATGATCGCCTTTGCTGGAAAGTGAAGCCGGATTCGCTGAAACGTTACGTCGCTGAAGCCAGAAACGAAGCCTGCGATGAACTCAGTGAACTGAAGCCACGTTTGAAGCGTGACTCTAAACAGAGTTCACCGGAAATTGTCCACGCTTCAAACTCTGTGCCGCTAGAAGCTCATCAGGCGGCTCTGGAAACGGCAAAGTTGGCGCTAGAGCGTCTCCAGCATCTAGAAAATCAGGTGGAGGAGCACCGCACACGGGCGGACCAAGTGGAGCGACAGAAATTCGCGTTGGAGATGGAACTTCGCCAATATCAAGCGGCCCTGACCGAGCAATCCGAGAGCTTGGCAGAGGCTAGAGCTGAAAAGCAGGCTGCGGAGTCGCGCCTGGATCGGCTTACCGCGATCGCGCCGGCACCTCTGGAGAAGCTGAAGCTAGAATCACACAGGCCGACGTTCGGACAGCGGGTCAAGGGCTGGTTAGGCTTCAAAGCAGCTCGCTAGCGACCGTGCCGCTTACACCAGCTCAGTCCGAGTCCGCCTGGCCCCTAGTCCGAATTTAGGCCAAGAGTTTGCGCCAACATCGAAAGACGCATGTATCACCCATGAGCTTGATTAAGTCCAAGAAGCGCGTTGCTGACCACGGTGAGGTCTTTACACCTCGGTGGCTAGTCGAGAAAATGCTCGACCTTGTAAAGGGCGAGACAGAGCGTATCGACGCTCGTTTTCTAGAACCCGCGTGCGGGAGCGGCCATTTTCTTCTTCCAATTCTCCAGCACAAACTGGCTGCCGTTGAGGTGAAGTATGGCAAGTCCGACTTCGAGCGTGAACACTATGCGCTGCTTGCCCTGATGTGTATTTATGGCATCGAGCTACTGGTCGACAACATCGCCGAGTGCCGCGCGAACCTGCTCGTAGTCTTTGCCGATTATCTCAACTTGGATGAATCCAACGATCTATACCGTGCCGCATACTTTGTGTTGTCGCAGAACCTCGTTCACGGGGACGCTCTAACGATGCGTACTTGCGACGGCCAACCAATCAGCTTTGCCGAGTGGGGTTATCTCGGTCGGGGCAAGTTCCAACGGCGTGATTTCCGCCTCGACGTTCTCACCGGATCATCGGCTTTCAGCGCCGAGGGGTCGCTCTTCGCCCACTTGGGCAAACATGAACTTTTCACGCCCACCAAGTCCTATCCGACGACTACAGTAAAGGAATTGGCCGATGGCTGACGACGCAAAAGCTACTTTTTCCTTGCGAGGTCGCAACCCCGATGTGCTTACGTGCATCGCGAATCTCTCGAACGACGAGGTGTTCACACCGCCCGAATTTGCGGACCGGATGCTGGACTCGGTGGCCGAAGCCTGGGCGGCCGACCACAACGGTGCGAACCTGTGGGCAGACAAGACCGCGAAGTTCCTCGATCCGTGCACCAAGTCAGGCGTGTTCCTGCGTAGGATCGTCAGTCGCCTCACCGAGGGATTAGCCAAAGAGATTCCGCTCCTTCAGGAGCGGGTCGATCACATCCTGACCAGGCAGGTCTTCGGCATCGCCATCACGCACCTCACTAGCCTGTTGGCACGGCGCAGCGTGTATTGCTCGAAGCACGCCAACAGCGAGCACTCGATCGCTCGGAGTTTCTCCAGTGACACGGGCAACATCTGGTTCGAACGCACTGAGCACACCTGGGCGGCCGCCAAATGCAAGTATTGTGGAGTTAGCCAGAACGTGCTCGACCGGGGCGAAGGGTTAGAAACCCACGCTTATGCGTTCATTCACACCGACGACATTAAGACTCGGGTCGCCGAGTTATTCGGAGACGAAATGCAATTTGACGTGATCATCGGAAACCCGCCCTATCAACTCAATACGGACGGATTCGGCACGCAAGCACGCCCCATCTACCAGCAGTTCGTCCAGCAGGCCAAGGCGCTTGACCCCCGATTCCTTTGTATGGTTATCCCGGCACGGTGGTTCTCAGGGGGAATGGGCCTAGATGAGTTCCGCGAGTCAATGCTTACCGACTACCGCCTGCGCTCAATCGACGACTACCTCACCGCTTCTGATGTGTTCCCAGGGGTCGGCCTCAAAGGCGGGGTCTGCTATTTCCTCTGGAACCGGGACAATCCTGGGAACTGTCGCGTCAGTACATACTACAAAAATGAGCCCCCCTCGACAGCCACCCGCGCACTTCTCGAAGTGGGCGCGGATGTATTCATTCGCTTCAATGAAGGCTTGTCTATCCTCAAAAAAGTAGTTGCTGCAGAAACGGGTAGCGACAAATCTCTGGAGCTCCCGGAGTCGAAGAAGTTTATGAACCTAGTCAGCTCGATTGGCGCATTCGGGCTCGAGAGCACGTTTAGGGGGAAAGCGACGAAATCAGGGGATGACCTCAAGGTCTACAGAAACGGTGGAGTCGGTTACATCTCGCGAGAGGACGTTACGAAGGAACGAGCCGTCTTCGACAAATGGAAAGTCTTTATTGGACGCGCTGCTCCCGGTACAGGCAACAAAGACACTTACCCTCACAAGATCCTTAGTACACCATTTATCGGGGAGCCCGGCAGCATCTCATCGTGGACCTACATGCATATAGGCCCATTCGACTCGAAGACTGAAGCCGAGAGTGTCTTGTCCTACCTCTCCTGTCGGCTGACTCGCCTCCTGATTCTTCTGCACAAGCCATCCGCAGACACAACGCGAAAGGTCTACACCTTCGTTCCAACACAACAGTGGACAAAGAAGTGGACCGACGAGGAACTCTACGCAAAGTATGGCATCGCCGCCGATGAAATTGCGTTTATTGAGAAATTTGTGCGCCCAATGAACCCTGGTGGAGACTCTGAGGATGCCTAAAACTATCGATGAAATACTTACGCCGAAGCCGGAGGCTCGGCCTCGCATCTATGCCTATGCAATCGACGACCAGGCCCACCAAGGTCTCCTTAAGATCGGACAAACTACGCGTGACGTTAAGCAGCGCGTCGCCGAACAGCTCAAAACCGCCGCTATAAAGAACTACACCATCGAACTTGACGAATCCGCCGAGCGCGACGATAGCTCGATCTTCACAGATCATCACGTACGCGCGGCGCTCATCAAGAAGGGCTTCGAGAAAGTGGAGTTGGAGTGGATGCGCTGTTCGATCGGGGACGTGAAGACAGTCCTCACCGAACTCCGCACCGGCCAGAAGTTCACTGGAACGCATTCCGAAACATTCCCGATGCGGCTGGAACAGGCCGAGGCCGTGAATAAGACCCACGCTTACTTCTGTTCCATCTGGAAAGAGGACATGCACGTAGTGCCGCGCTTTCTCTGGAATGCGAAGATGCGCTTTGGTAAGACGTTCACGACCTATCAGCTAGCAAAAAAGCTTGGGGCCAAGCGTATCCTCGTGGTGACGTTTAAGCCAGCCGTCGAGGATGCATGGCAGACAGACCTCGAACATCACACGGACTTCGACGGCTGGCAGTATCTCTCCAAGTCTTCCGGCCGCGATCCAACTGAAATAGATCCGGGCAGGCCGGCCGTTTACTTTGGCTCCTTCCAGGACCTGCTCGGCCGCGACGCGGTGGGCAACATAAAGCCCAAAAACGAATGGCTCCACAAAGTGAAGTGGGACCTCGTTGTGTTCGACGAATACCACTTCGGCGCATGGCGCGACACTGCGAAGGAGCTGTTTGAGGGCGAGGAGGATGCAGTCGCGAAGAAAGAGGCCATGCTTGAATATGGTCCCGGGCTTCAAGTGGTGAACGAAGACTTCACTGTCCTGTCGGAGAACGAGACTGAGTTCCTCCCAATAACTACCAAGGCATACCTCTATCTATCCGGCACGCCGTTCAGAGCGCTGGCCACCGGCGAGTTCATCGAAGAACAGATCTTCAACTGGACCTATACCGACGAGCAGCGCGCCAAGGAGGCATTCGCGGCCGAGAACCCAGGCAAGTGGAGCCCCTACGGCGCGCTGCCGCAGATGCGCTTACTCACCTATCAGATGCCGGACGAACTGGTGGCCATCGCAAGCGCTGGCGAGTTCGACGAATTTGACCTCAACGCTTTCTTCGAGGCTAAGGGGACGGTCGAGACGGCGCAGTTTACGCACAAGAGCGACGTGCAGAAGTGGCTGGAAATTATCCGGGGCTCGTACGCGCCTAAGGCTATAGAGCATCTCAAGACCGGCACGCGTCCGCCGTTCCCTTATTCGGACGTGCGCCTGCTGCCGTATTTGCAGCATTCGTTTTGGTTTCTGCCCAACGTCGCCGCCTGCCGAGCGATGGCAAACCTGCTGGCCGAAAAGCACAACACCTTTTGGCACGACTATGAGGTCGTTATGGCGGCAGGGGCTTCGGCTGGGATCGGCCTGGAAGCGCTGCCGCCAGTGCGCAAGGCGATTCGCAGCGGATTCTACACCAAGAGCATCACGCTCTCGTGTGGCAAGCTGACGACCGGGGTCACCGTACCGCAATGGTCGTCCATCCTGATGCTGCGTAACTTGAAGTCGCCTGAGTCCTACTTCCAGGCGGCGTTCCGCGTGCAATCACCGTGGTCTATCAAGAATCCTAATGGCGACAACCCCAATGAGGAAGAAATTCTTAAGCCCGTTTGCTACGTGTTCGACTTCGCTCCCACGCGCGCGCTCCGTCAGCTATCCGAATATGGCATCGGGCTCTCACCGGGCGAACCGAATCCAGAAAACGCCGTCAAAGACCTCGTATCATTCCTACCGGTGCTAGCCTACGATGGCGCGAACATGACGCAGATCGATGCGGGCGGAATACTCGATATTGCGATGGCGGGCACGTCGGCCACTCTGCTGGCGCGTAAATGGGAGAGCGCCTTGCTGGTGAATGTGGACAACGACACGCTACGACGAATCCTAGATAACCCCGAGGCCATGGCCGCTGTGGATCGCATCGAGGGCTGGCGTGCGCTTGGCGACAACATCATAGAAACCATCATCAACAAGAGCGAGAAGGTCAAAGATCTCAAGAATAAGGCCAATGGCGAGGCGCTTACGGACAGAGAGAAGAGAGAACTCACTGAAGAAGAAAAGGAATACAAGTCTAAGCGTAAGCTTGTACAGGAGAAGCTAATCAAGTTTGCGACGCGCATTCCAGCGTTTATGTATCTAACGGACTTTCGTGAGAACACGCTGCAAGACGTAATCACGAAGCTGGAGCCGGACCTGTTCCAGGCAGTCACCGGCCTGACGGTGAATGACTTTCATTTGCTCGTTCGACTAAAAGTATTCAACACCGAGCAGATGAACCAGGCGGTATTCGCGTTTCGCCGTTACGAGGATGCCTCACTGCGATACACGGGCATCGAAAGCCATGAGGGGCTCACGCATTACGGGCTCTACGACACCGTGGTGGGGAGGGACGGAACCTAGGTCTAATGAGTTCGATACAATTCAGATT
>JALHNH010000096.1 GCA_022843625.1 Bryobacter sp.
ATTTCCTGAGCGAGATTTTTGAAGATGCCGGCATCTTCGGTTAAGAGGATGTGGGTCTCGCTGCAGGCACCGTGGCGGAGAGCGTTGAGGCTGGTTTTGAATTTGCCTTCGCGGGTTTTTGGGCCAGTGCTTTTTTGGGCATTGGCGCGGTTGGCGGCCAGGGCCGCTTCGGACATGGTTTTCTTGCGTGGTTTGGTTTCCACGGTCGATGGTTCGTTGGCAATGTTCTGTTCGTTGTTCCAATCAGTGTTCAAGGGATTTCTCCTGAGCAGAACTTAGCAGACGGGTTGGTGGTCTTAATGTTTGAGTCCCGGTGGACACTCAGTGGAATCAGCGAGTTAGACTGAGAAATATTCTTGAAAATTGTTGTGACTCAGAAAAGCTTCATCTTTGGAAGATGGCGCTGAATCTTGCTATTCGAGACAAGGATTGACGATTATGAGTCCCCGGTGGCGGGAGAAGTCGCGGTCGGCGGACCAGAGTTCTGTTACGGCATGAGCGCGGCATATGGCATGGATCCGAGCGTCATGGACCTGGGCACCGCTGAGTTTGCCACGCAGGAAGCTGTCCTTCAATTCTGGCCAGTAGGCTGGAGATTCATGGAGTAGACGCAAACTTGGAGATTCCATCCAGATTTTGATTTGTTCGATGGCTTGAGCGGGAGGAAGGATGGTTTGAATATCTTCAGATTGGTGGTGACGGAAAGGAACTCGTGCAGACAAGGCCACGGAATGGCCCAGGGAGCGGTACCTTCGGCGAGGCGCTGAATGGCAGCAGCGGCAGAGATGTGGAGGGGTGAATCCTTGCGGTGAGCGTAGACGAGGATGTTGGTATCGACGGCAATCATCGCTGTCGCAGCTCGGCTTCATCGTCGTAGGCCAAAGCGTTCAGCTGGGTCCATTCGATGCCCGGTTGGAGACCCTGGCCAACTTTGAAGCTCCCATCACGCAGGCGGAAGGGTTTCGATTGATTGCTAGTTCGAGCCTGAATTACGGTGCGTAAGCCTTCCTCCACCAGGATGCGGAAGCTGAGACCTTCTTTGTGGGCTAGTTCCTTTGCCTGATTGAAGAGAGAGTCGGCAATCTCTACCGTTGTCTTCATGCCCCAAACTACCATTTGGCAGATATAGGTCGTATGGTTATTGAGCTTGGCTGGCCGAGACGCAGGGTTGTGTCTGCTATGGCATTTCGCTTGCCTGCCAGAAGCTGGTAGAGGCGGTTGGGCAGGACTTCGAGAAGGTCGGCCAATTTTTGGGCAGAGGTGTCGATTGCTTCCGGTTCGTCGGTCAGGATTTCTCCGGGGTGGATGGGTGTGCGGGCCATGGTCTATCTTTTGCTCTTATTGGTTGTGATGGGTTTACCGGGAGCGATGGAGTTGCAGATTCCATGAGGATTGGGGCCTGGAGGCAGGCGGACGGCATTCTCAGCTTCGGAAGAGATTGCCTTGAAGCTGAAGCAAGAGGCGATTGCGATTCAGAGCGAAGCAAAGGGAACCAGCTCCGACCTTCTGATCTTTTTGTCTCTGGTTACGAGAGGAATACGGTGGACGATGCTTGTCGCTGCGATTATCCCGCCCGCGGGATGACTGGCAAAGTCCAGTTCTGTCGACTTTTGACAGATTGCGATATCGAGGGGCCAGACGTGAATTCGGGTAAAGAGGTTTGCAAATTCTGGAGAGGTGGCGTCGAGGGCGATTCGTTGCAGTTGCGCCAGTTTGGCCAGTTCCCAGAGGACGATGCGGATACACCCCAGGACTGGGAGGAGAGCAGGGCCTGTTCAGCGGGCTTTAGAGTGCCATCCAAGGCAAAGAGCAGAATGTGAGTATCAAGATTCAGCATTCCAGCGAATCCCGGTTGAGAATACGTCTCCTGACACCTTGACCTTGCGCTTCATGCTGCCGATGAGGGAAGCGCAACCTGAGTCGACGGGGAGAAGCCGAGCAACAGGTTTTCCATGCTTGGTCACGATTATGCCTTCAGGGGGGATATTGTCGAGCAGAGAAAGACACTGATCCTTGAATTCTGAAGTGCTGATTTCCATCACATCTCAAGAGAGCTTAGTTTATTGACTGGTTATTTTGACCAGTCATTGCAATGCTTGGCCCAGCGTAGGCAGGATTCAGGCTTTTGGGCTGGATATGCTGCTAGCTCAGTGAATCAGTTTCAGCAAGCGCCGTCCGCATTCGTTGCTTCACCTCCAAGGATGAATGAGGCCACGGGGACGGAAGAGCCTGAAGAGTCTGTCCCCCTCCCTTCTTAAAACGCGTGTTAGCGAGAGGGCTAAGATCGGAGAGGAAATCCCAAGTCGTCGATCTCGACATATCTGTCTTCTACAGAGGCCTCTTCAGGGCCAATCGCCTGCAGATGTTCCAGCTTGCCTTGCACCTGTTCCAACACTTCATGGTCCCATCCCACGGAAGCCACAGCACACTCTCGGAAGTAGCTATCGTACAGGTAGAAGTACAGCACCGATCTCGGACGACCTCGCGCACCAGGTGGTGGCGTGGTTTTCCTCAATAGAGTTAATGGCACCCACTGAGGCATGCCTGTGCCCCGATTTCCAATAATCTCGTCTACACTTGGGCTGTTGTGGTAACTTGCGCGATAGTCGCTTGAATATGCTCCTACAATTCTCGCTGAGTCGGGCCAGAGACTCCGGTATGAACGATTTGCGTAGAGTGTGCGGCGCTCGCTACGTTCTTTTGCAGGTTCGACATCCTCGATCAGGACGGAGCAAGGTAAATTATCGAAGAAGTCTTCTAGACAAGAATCGTCTGGGTCAGATGGTTCATCACCATTGCTGCTGGCCGGCAGCAAGACGAGCAGATGCTGGTTGCTGATATCGAAGCCAAGCGTTCCGATCAGCTGGCGAGACTCGCTCTCGAACGGAAATCGAAATGTAAATCGATTGCGGCTTCGTCCGGGTTGCCGAAACTCTTCAAGAGTGAGCAGGCGGCGAGTCATACCGCTCTTCGCGCCAGCGCTCACAATGTGGTCAAACTCAGAGATACGTTGTCCGACCGGGGCTGGCCAGTAGTCGGTTGGTACCTGCCCGATGAGGGACTTCGCACGTTTTCGGGCAAGCTCTTCGAATGCTGGGTTGCCGTGCCGGAAGCGGTGTGAATCAAGGTCCTTAATTACGATCGATCCGTAAAATCCCTTAAACAGCTTGTGAAGGAAGGCATGCGAGGATCGACGACGGCGCAATACACAAGCCTTTGAAACAACAACACGCCCACACGGCAATGACTGGCTAGCGCGCCAAGCTGATTCTGCGATCGAGGGCAGATCTGGTTGGACGGTACTAAGGAAACTGCCGGCGCGGGATCCGTCGTTTTCGATTGCTACGACCAAGCCTTGACCCGGTATCTGAACACGCGCCGAGTGCTCGAGGCCCTCTAGCAGGCCTTCAGCGAAATCTCTGCCGAGTGCGACAATGCCGAAAGCCGGCCCGGTTGCACGATTCTCATCCACGAGCTCGGCCAGTTCGCTTCTCAGCTCGGCGGCAAGAATGCGCCCTGCGTCTCTCGGAGTGAGGGGGCGAACCGATCCGACAGAAGTGGACGCTGGCACGCGGCTAATAATGGGTAGCGCAAGTTCTTCTGCACAGCCATCGCGATACTCGCGCGCGTCGAGAGTCTCTTCTGCACTGCAGAAATAGATCTTCCAGTCTGATAGTGACGACAAGGCAGAGAGCCTTTCGTGTATGTGACCGGCAGCGAGGGCTCCAGCTTCACGTGCCGCCCAGTTTACGCTGTTTTCAAAGCCCTCGGTCCGCCCAATCGCAATAAACGGAATGTTACGACTCGTTGTAGCGTCGTCGGATCGCGGTTTCGCCGTTTTCAGAAGTTCGCTTACTTGATCGGTAGGGGTATTGGCGGTCAAGCAGATAAATGCGTGATGCCACCAGTCGGAGTTCGCCAAATGACCCGCATCGATCTGCGAGTTAAGCCCGTAGGTTCGCACGTCTACTACGCGGCCACTCATTTCAGCTTCCCTGTCGATGTACGAGACGAAGCCATTGTAGTTAGCAACTTCATCATCGGTTGAGGGCACTACTAAGCCGATCGAAGAAGACAGCACCTCGCGTGGATCTCGAAGGAATCGAATTCCCATGCCTGCGCGCTTTTCAATCACTCCTCGTGATTCCAGATCCGTGACGGCGCGGCGCACACGAGCGTACGGAATGTTAGAAGCATCCGCCAACAAACGAGTGCTCGTTAAATGGCCAACAACAATGCCTGAGTCCGCGAACTGACGAACGAGCCATGAAATGAAATCGTCATGGCTCGACCGACGTTCAACCGTTCCTTTCGCTTCCTGTCCCACCGTCGGCTCCTCAGCAATAGCATAACAATGCTGCGAACAGATGATCAACGTTCAACCCGCAGGAAGGATAATCACTTGAACACACTATTATGCGTTTAAAAGCAAATTTATGTTGCAAACTTCTATACATGGGTTAATCTATAGATAGCTAACGGCCTAGCAGTCGAATGACGTCTGGCTTCATGGCGGGAGAAGCCTGCCTAACCCAGGGGCGAGGCCATCTTGAAAGGAAATACCATGACCCCAAAACTGATCACCTGCGTACTAGGCGCGATTGCGTTCGCAACGGCTCACAACGCGTTCGCGCAGATCCTACCGCAACCCTCACCATCGACCGAGGGCGATGGGGGGATCGCAATTCTTTGTTCCGCGGCCACCCCTTGCCGAGTTGATACCGAGAGCATTACCGTCGACTCCGGCACCATCTCGGTGAGCCGCAAAGACACACCACCTCTCACTTTAGGTCTCCTCCCCGTCGGCGATGAGCCTACCTCTTTCCGCAGTCATAAGCACAACGCTGGGTCCTTCGCGGTTGGCACTCGCCAAGGCAGGATCTTCATTAACGAGGGCTCGCGCCCTGAGGCCTCCACCATGATCTTCGGTCCCATTCCTGGCACGCCGATCCTCGCGCTGGATTACGATGGTAATCGCCCTCTCGACCTCATCTACGTGCTCGTCGAGACGTTCCCCGTTTCGTCCTGGCGCTACGACATCACCGGCTGGTCTCCCGTCGGACAACGCTTGCCCAGTGTTCTCCGCGACATCTTCTACAACGGCGACTCCGTCTTCGTCGCGTCGAACGAAGGGCTCTATCGCGCCGACCAATACGGCAACAATTTCGTCGCCGATTCCATGATGCAGAAGGACGTCCTCTCTTACCAAGAGACCTCTGATACCGAAGGTACAACCCGCGCCTACAAATTCGCCAAGGGTCCAGATGTGGTCCAGAAGTCGTCGGTCGCCTGCGTCTTCGAACTGCAGGAGCTCGATGGGAGGCGTGAAACCATCCTCACGGTCGGCTACCTCGGAGGCGACTTTATGCGCCGCTACAAATTGCGCTCGGGACCGAAGAACACTTGCGTCGCTTCAGTTGGACAGCCTCCGTGGAAAGATGGTTTCGTCGTTGAGCTGCTGCGCCCGAATGGAGCCAAGCTCGTCGAAGCCTCTGACGGCGCCTATGTGATCTTTCGCTTCCATCGCAACACGGGCAAGCTCGCTGCCCGTGGCCTTTGGATGGACGCCCCTCGCCGCGCGGCGCCGGTGGCACTCGTGCAGGGCGCGGAGACCTCCGGCAACTCGTGCGGCTGGAATCCCACCATTCGTGTCCCCGAAGCAAGCCCCGCTGGGGCTCACATCCGAATGCAAGTGCCTATCCAGATCACCCACCCGCAATGCCCGACCAGCTTCACAGCTGAAATGCTTGCGTGCAAGGGTCCCAGCGAAGTCCACCATGTATCGTCGCACTTCAAGATCATCACCTGCGCGGCGCAGGTCGAAGGCGTCGCTAGAGAGGACAAATAGTATGCGCAGTATGTGGCTTTTTTGCTTCCTGGCGGCCGTGAGCGTCGCCGCCTCGCCGCTGGATGACGCTGCCGCCGCCCTGAAGGCTCGGGACTTCAAGCTAGCGCAAGCTCTCTATGCAACTCTGCTTGATGCAGGTTGCCATGCCGAAGCCGAGGCCCTTCGAGGTCTCGGCCGCGCGGCTTTGGGACTGGGCCAAGTCGAGAAATCGCTCGACTACTTCCGTACCGCCCTGCACGCCGGGGGCACGCCTGAGTCCCGCGCCAAGATCTTTTCCAGCTTCGCCGTTGCCATCAAGACCGCGGAGACGGTCGACGGCGTCCCCCGCGTGCCGGACGCCGAAGCCGCCCTTGCCTACGCAAGCCAGATCGATCTGAACGCCGTCTCGCCATCAGTCACGTTCAACGCTGTTCACAATATCGTCATCCTCTCCCAAAGTCTCGGCCGCCATGCCGAAGCCGCCAGCGCCCTCGATAAGCTGCTTCCGCTGGCTGCGACGAGTCAGGATCGCATTGGCGTCCACTTGCTCCAGGGCCAGCATCTGCTGCAGGTCGGCCGCTATGCCGATTCGGTCAAACCCCTTCAGGCCGCCATCTCCGGCCTTCCGGCAACGTCGTCGGAAACCGCCTCCGCACTTCACGCCTACGGCGTCGCACTGATGCATCTGGACCGTCCTCAAGATGCCATCAGCTTCCTTCGCCGTTCCTTGAAGGCGGATCCCGGCGCGAGCCCGCAGCGTCGCGCCGAACGCTGGGAACACATAGCCCTCGCCGAGCAGGAAGCCCTTCGGATTCAGGCTTCTCTAACTTCCTATCGAACCGCTTTGCGCCTCTATCGCGGAGATACGGTCGGCGACAACCCGTTGATGGTCGGCGTGCTCAACAACGTCGGGATTTTGTTCGATGCCCTCGGACAACTCGGGCGCGCCGAAGCCTATTACCGCCGCGCCGCGGCACAGTTGGACAAGCTCCCGCCGGGAAGCCACAAATACGCCGGCAACGTCGCCTTCTCCCGCGGCCTGCTGCTGGCTCGCCGAAATCGCCCGATCGATTCTGCCGAGCAACTCACCACCGCGCAGGATCTTCGCTCGAAGAAGCTCCTCGCCGCAGCCCTCCACGGCGACGAGCAGGAGATGCTCCGGCTTCTCCCCGAGCGCCAGAAGCTCAACGATACAGTTCGCTCGCTTGCCACCGGCGAGTTTAAGGGCAACCCGCAATTCACACGCTTACTGCTTCACAACTTGGCCACGGAATCCTCCCAGATCGCCAGGCTCCTCCGTGAGCGCAATCTCTGGGTCTCCGCAGGCGGTCTCTCTCCGTCGTTGTCCGCCGAACTCCGCGACGTCCGCACCGAAATTTTCCATGGTGGAGTCCTCGACCGCAAGCGCCTCCAACGACTGAATGCGTTGGATGCGTCGCTCACGCGCGCCTGGTTTGCTTCGGGCGCTGCGGCCCGCCCCCTTGCCCATCGTCCTCCCCTGGATCCCGCTCTCCTGCCGCCAGGCACGCATATCGTCAACTACTTCTCTTTCCATCGTTATGAGCAGGCCGGAATTGATATCAATCGACGCCGCAAGGAGCTCCACTTCGGCGCTCTGGTCCTATCCCGCAGTGGAATAAAGGTGACGGACCTCGGACCGGCTGCTCCCACCGCCGCCAATGCCATCCGGCTTCATCGCACCATCGCCAATCGTCGCCCGGACTTCGCCGAACCCTGCTCGCGCGCCTATGACCAGTTACTGCGCCCGCTCTTCGGCGGCAACGTTCCTAAACATCTGATTCTGATCCCGGATGCGGAACTGCACCTGGTTCCCTTCGCCGCGCTTCTCTCCGCGCCCGGCCGCTATCTGGTTCATGATTCCAGGCTCTCCATCGGCGGTTCTGCAGCCTCGGCGCTCCAATCCCATTCCACGCCCCTGCCCACTGGGTTCCGGTCCATCTCCGCCATTGTCGATCCTGAGTACTATTCCGTTGTTCCCCGCCTCGAAGGTTCCGCTGAGGAAGAGTCGGCCGTCCGGCGCTTCTTCCCACGGCATACCGTGTACTCTGGCCCAGTCGCGAACAAATCGGCGATCGAAAAGGCCGCCTCCAGCGATCTGCTGCTGATCGATGCCCATGCCGCCGCCGGCACGCTGCAACCCCTCCTCCGCACGCCGCTCCCGCCCGAATACAGCGCCCTGATTCTCTTTTCGAGCGGCGACCCTGCTCGCCCTGCCGCCGGCGTCCTCTCGGCGCGCGAACTCGCCTTTCTCGATCTCCATCATGTCCGCCTGTTGATTCTCGCGGGATGTCATACCGCCTCCGGCTCCGTGCCCACCGCGGAGGCTCTGGCCGGGCTCCGCCGCGCCGCCTTCGTTGCCGGCTCCGGTCAGGTGCTTGCCAACCTCTGGCAGGTCGATGATCCTGTCCACGCAGGTCTCGTCGCAAGCCTCCTGGAGAAGATCTCCCAATCATTGTCCAGCCCCGCCGCCGAGCACCTTCGATTCCTCCAGGTGCAACTCGTCGGCAAGTATCACCCCTATCACTGGGCCGGCACCCTGTTCGCCGGACTTTAAAAGAAAGGTCTCGTAATGAAATCCATTCTCAAGCACTTCGTTGTGATCTCCGCTATCGTCGCCATGGTCGTACTGGTTGACAAGACCCCCATCGGCACCGCGGCCCGCCTCTCTACCTCCGTATTCCAGCAGCCAGCTTTGGTTCTGCCTGCCCGGCAAGTCGAGAAGCGCATCCTGATTCTGCAACTCGGGCGGCTCTTTCCCCCGGCCACCTCCGGTTTGCACGACTACGCCTCCATCGCCCTGTACCTAGACTCCCTGCCTCTGTTCAACAACCTGGCCTGCTTCATCGACCTGCCGGGGGAGGCGGAAATCAATACACCTCTCTCTACTTCCATGGCCATGCTCCGCCGCGCCGCCACGCGCCACGGTTGCATTCTCGGCATGGACCGGCGCCTCGTTAGCCAGCCCCATACGCCGGATCAGCCTCGCTTGGCGGCGATGCACCTGATTCGCCAGCCCTCCCAACCCGAGGCGCCGCCGGCCGCTTTGGCAGAAATCCGCTCCAACCAGGGAGACGTGATCCCTGGCATCGCCAAGGCGATGCTGGAGGCGGCTGGCTCCCCCATGCCCACTCCCGCTTGGCTGCTGCGTCCCTTCGTCAGCTGTCTTGCGAGACAGCAGATTGCTGACGCCGGCCTCACCATCGATTCGCTTCCCGTTCCTCCGGGCGCTCTTGTGCAAATGGACCAGGTCACTCATTCCCCCTTGACTCTCGACGTCTCGGCCATTCCCTCCGCCGAAGGCAAGTTCGTATTCGTCGGTTTTTCCGGCGATAGCGTGATCTCCTCGGGCCCCGCCTCTCCTCCCGTTCCTGCCCTGAACGCGGTGGCGGCGGCGGTCTTCACCGCTGCGTTCCGCCCCATGTACAATCTCACCTCACTCGGCGAATTGACGATCGATTACCTGCTTGCCTTTCTAATTCTCGCCGCCACCATACTCGCGGCCTTCTTCTTCCCGCAGGCGACTCACCACGCTCTCCACCGTTTCGCTTTGCGCGTCTCCGCCTCGCTCGGCGTGATGGCCTTCGTCGTCTTCGTCCCGCTCTCCTCAGTCATCGCGATCTCGTGGAGCAAGGCTCTGCTGGTGGCTCTCTTCACCACCGCGCATCCGTGGCTGGATTCGTTGATTGAGTCCGCTGCGGTCCGCTTGCTCGCTCACGCCAAAGACTTCTTCACTCCGGCTTTGCTGCTACTTGTGTCGGCTGCCGCCGCTCTTCCCGCCAACCACCCCAGGCTCGCTGATCTCGTCTATCTCAAAGGAGAGGTCGAGGTGCATCGCGCCGCTACCGCCAGGCCCGCAACCTTTCGCAACGACGGCGCCATGAAGCAGCTTCTCCATCTCCATCGCGGCGACCGGATTCGCTGTAAAGGAAACTGTGAGGCCTTGATTCAATTCCTCGGCGCGTCGAACCCTACCGCTCTCGGCAGCTCCTGGACTTCCATCGAACCGCTCACCGATCTTGACCGCCTGCGCGCCTCCCTGGACCAGATCCTCATCCGCGCCGGCGCCCCTCGTTCCAGCTTGTTCGTGCTGTTCCCACATGAGGACACCGTGTTCGAACCCTCAGATGTTCTGCTCGTCTGGAATCCCAAACTAGCCTCCGGCCTGCGGCGGCTTTCGGTCTATGACCACGCCGGCCGCGTCGTCTTGTCGGTGCCGGTGCCCGAGGACGCCGACCGCATGCACCTGGACCTCTCCGCCGTCGCCCGGGACGTGGCCGATTTTCAGGTTGCCTTTCAAGGCGACGACGACCTTCACGTCTCCTGGAACATTCACACAAGGAAGACGACGCTGGCCCCCAGTTCTCCACTCGAACTTCTTCGTCAACGGCGCGACCTGGGCCTGCTGGAGAGCATTCGCTTGGCCGTCGCGCAGAACACAGTCCAACCTTCGCAACTGAGCGCAGAACAAAGAAAGGCCTTGGAAGACGCGCTCGCGCTGTCCGCGCCAGCCAAATACTTCGGCTCCGCCGCTACCCGTTAAACAGATACCCGGTAACTTTATGCGGTCGGTGCGAACCGCGACGGGTGGCTCGATTCACCGCAGGATCGGGGCGACATCGCGAAGCGTCTCGTCACTTACCAATTGACCAACCATTGCGCTGTCCGGCTCGACAGCGAAACAGGGCTATTCGTGCAGATCCATTCAGGAATGCGCGCAACGTTTCAGGGGCCCTGGTCGGTTGACCTGTCTACTTCATAAACTCGAAAGACGCCGACTACCTGATAGCGTCATTCTATAGGTCGTCCGATGGATCTACTCTGCCTCTCTATTGCGCCCTATAATTCAAACAAGGGAACAAGGACAGACGCCTATTAACAATTAGAGGCGATTGCTTTCCCGGTTGTTAACCGTGCTGCTACGGGTGCCCCCTGCATAGGTGATTTGAACATGCGACCTTTGGGTTATGTGCCCACACTCGTTCTACAGCGGACAGAAGAGCATAAGCCCCGAAGCGCGATCTATAACAACTGTGGCTGCAATCGTCGCGGTTTCGCCGAGTGCCGACTCCTGGCGACAAGCACGACCCCGCGATATCCGTTCATGCCTGCGCGCCTGACTTCGAATCAGTGTGACCAATTAGCCGTCGCGCGCCATTCAATCACGCAGGCGGTCATCTTTGGATTATTCACGCGAAGCACCAGCCGCTCCCAGTTATTTTGTGGTCCTGGAGTTTCGAAGACCACGAGATCGGTCGCGTGACGCGGATCAAAGGTATAGGTTGCAGTGCCGTGCCCAGTGTTGACCGAGGCTGGCCTGGCAAACTGAGGATCGACCGTGAAGACCATCAGGCCCTCAGCACCGGATTCAGCGGGGTGAACCCGGATCGTCACCGGGCGGCCCGGCAGGCGGCCTGCGACTGAGCCCGGGGAAACATCGCCACCGGTGATCGTGATCGTGCCTCCCCTAGACACTTGACCCGTCCACACTAGCTTGCCCTCCTGCTTACCCTGCTGCTTCCCCGCCTGCTTGCCCTCAGTGAAAGCTGACTTTGGCGGCGTGGCGAGTTCCTGCGGCTTGGCTTCCGGAATTATTTTCGGCGGCATAATCGGCAGCTCTGGAGTAAAGGCCGTTGGGGGCTCCGGCTTTGGAACCGGGGGTGGCGGGTCTGAGGGGACGGGAATCTGCGACGGTTGAGCTTGCTCATCCTTAAGAGGCTCGCGAAGATTCTGTTGGTGTTCGAGTGCCGGTGCCGAGTCTGCCAATGCCGGGGCTGGCGGTGCCAGGGTTGCGGGTGCCAGGACTGCGGGTGCCGGTTTGGATCTGAAGATGCTGATCAAGCCTCCGCCTGCTGCCACAAGCAAGAGCGCACTCACCAAGCCGACCAGCCAATGTCGGCTGCTTGACGGCACGCTCGTTGACATAGGTATTGGGGGCAGAGGCAGCGGGGGCATAGCCGGAGACACTGTTGAAGATACTGGCGGCACAGTTTCAGATAGTGGTGGCAAGCCCGTGTGCGTTACCGTTTCCTGCTCGCCGGCGATTCGCGAGCACGCCTTGGCCAGCGCGTCGGCAAAACCCACACAGGTGGGGTAGCGGTCTTCCGGTTGTTTTGAAAGGCCCTTCTTCAGCACCGCCGTCAAGTCGGTTCCCAGTTTTGGATTGAGTTCCCCGGCGTCAGGGGTTTCCTGGTGAATGATCTGGTAGCAGACGCTCGTAATTTGTTCGGCGTTGAATGGCTTGCGCCCGGTGAAAATCTCAAATGCAATGACGGCGAGAGCAAACTGATCGCTGCGGCCGTCGAGCGTGTTGCCCTGGATCTGCTCGGGCGACATATAGTAGGGCGTCCCGAGGATCATCCCGGTCTTGGTTGTTTGCTGACCCAGCAGGGTCTTGGCAATGCCAAAGTCAGTCACTTTGGTGATGCCGCTTTCGGCGACCATGATGTTCGCGGGCTTAATGTCTCGATGAACCACTCCGCGCTGGTGGGCGTAATCGAGGGCAGCGGCTGTTTCGCGTAGCACCCGGCAACAAAGCTCGAGGTCGCGGTTGCCGCCGTCGTCCAATATTTTCTGGAAGGTGGGGCCGTCGACGAACTCCATGGCGATGTAGGCCACGTCCTGTTCTTCTCCGACCTGGTAGACGGTGACGATCCCGGGGTGGCTGAGCCCGCCGGCGGCCTTTGCTTCTCGAAATAGACGATCGCGCAGCCAGGTTTGCTCTTCGGCGTCGTTGTATCCCAAGAGCCGAATGACTTTGATCGCCACGGGCCGACCAATGAGCGAATCGATGCCGCGATAGACGGTACCCATGCCACCCCGGCCGAGGACCTCAAGGATCTGAAACTGGCCAAGCCTGGTCAACATATCTCTACTTGAGCGGCGCGTTGACGGATATCGAACTGCCCGCGTTCACCTGTAGCGGGCGTTCCCACGTACGTCCGTTTGCCTTCACTACAAAGCGGTGTGTACCGGGTGAGAGTTGCAAAGTGGTGGGCGTATTCCCGACAAATGCACCGTCGACTTCGATTTCCGCCCCAGCGACGGTTGAGGTGACAGTCACAGTAGCGGTACCAGTAGCAGTGCCAGTCGCGGTGCCAGTCGCGGAGGCACTGTTGGTGGTGCCGGCCGCTGCTGTATTCTGCGCGCCGCTGAACTGCGGAGGGACCGAGCTTTGGCCTGCGGCATTGGACACTTGCGACGGTGCGGCACCCGCACCCATGACGTGGTTGGAATCGGTAAAGACATCAAAGCCGACGCCCTTGTTGATGGTGATGTCCTTGCCCTTCATCAGCAACATTACCGGCGCGGCCGGAAGAAAGACAACCGCAACACCAGCGGTGATGACACCGGTGCGCATCGAGTGGCTCTCGCCTGATTTTTTAGTTATGGTGTAGCGCAGGGGCACCCACTGGTTGTCGGTGGACTTCACCCGATCGATCGAGAAATCCAGCTTGCCCGCTCGCCCCATGCGGCGCTTTCCTTGCGCTTCGGTGATGGTGCCGGTGGCGCGGGCCCCTTCGGCAATCACTGTCATATCCCCGATTTTGACCGGTTCAATGACATTTAACTCCACGATCTGCCCCTCTTCCGCCGTGGCGGAGGAGATGGTCTGGTCGAGACGGACGCGGAGTTTGGTGCCTTCGGGAAGGGTGAGCTGTGCGCAAGATGCCGTTACGAAAAGGGCTGCGAGAAAAATGGGTTTCATAATCGCCTCTGTGTTTGCCTCTATGTTTACTGTCGGCCCGGCGGCTGGATGCATACCGGGTACATAAGTAACAGCGCAGAAATCAGCAAGTATGTGTCAGGTTGAACGCAGAACTTTGTTTAGCTCAAGTAGAAGAGCCCAGGCTTGAATTGATGTTTTGGGGAGAATGACCGGAATGGCCGAGGAGGTTTGGAGCGAATCCAACAAGTAGTTGGTTGCGGGGGCATGATTTGAACATGCGACCTTTGGGTTATGAGCCCAAACATGAAATTGCCCTGGGTTGCCCTCAATTGCCCTCCATGCCCCGAAGTTGTTGAACCCATTGCCCTACGTTGCCCTGGAGTGCCCTCAGTTTGGTGACAATTTTGGTGACATGTGCCCCTCGATTGCCCTGAGTTCCCCTTAAAATTGGTGACACATTTGGTGACAGGCCGTTGCGCCTTAGAATTCGATAGACTGTACAAGCTAGCCTGCAACATATCCCGATTATGCGTGGGATAGCCTCGACCAGTCAAGCCCCAGTAGAAGTTCGAATCACAGCTTCCAATCTACCAAGACCCTGAAGCGAGGTTCCCAATGTCGGAGTGGAGCTTTCGTTCTCCGCAATCGGGGGCTAGTTGCCTCGTCGCTTTGGAAGATTAAGGACGAAAGTGCTTCCGGTGTCTAATGTGCTGGTCGCACGTATATCTCCGCCGTGCCCCTGAGCAATCTGGCGTGCAATGGCCAAACCAAGCCCAAAACCGCCGGTCTTTCGATCTCTCGATGCATCAACTCGATAGAACCGCTCGAAGATACGCGACAACTCTGCTTCAGGAATCCCAGAACCCGTGTCGGTCAC
>JALHNH010000097.1 GCA_022843625.1 Bryobacter sp.
AATGGCAGCCGAAGTATCGAGGCCGCCGGAGAACGCGATACCGACCTTATCGCCGATTGGTAAGGATTGAAGAATATTGGACATGAGTGCTTTCTCTAATGGTAACCAGCGACGGGAGGAGTTAAGCTGTATTTTCAAGCCAATATGGATCGCAAAATTGATATTGTCCGCATCAACGGCGTCGAGATCCACCTCGGCGCCCCCGACGAGCTCAACGTAAGCTGGGTTGGACAGGAGGAAGCCATGAGGCAGCTTCTTGCCGCCTGGCTGGTTCTCGATGAGCATGATTTGCCAATGAATCCGCGGCTTGTAGGTAAGCCCGGGGTAGGCAAGACCTCGCTCGCCTGGGCTGCTGCAGAGCGTTTGGGGCAGCAGGTTTACATCATGCAGGCCACTGTCGACACGCGTCCGGAAGATCTGATCGTGACGCCCGTTCTCGAAGAACAAGGCAAGCTCCGTTACGTCGCCTCGCCTCTGGTGACGGCAATGATTCGTGGCGGCGTTGCAATCTTGGACGAAGGCAACCGTATGAGCGAGAAGAGCTGGGCGAGTCTGGCCCCGGTGCTCGACACCCGCCGTTACGTGGAATCGATCATCGCCGGCATCAAGATCAAGGCACATCCGCTTTTCCGCTTTGTCGCAACCATGAACGACGACGCCAGCACTTTCGATCTGCCCGAGTACATCCAGAGCCGTCTGCAGCCACAGATCCTGCTGGACTTCCCCGAGCGCGAAGAAGAACTGGCCATCCTCAAAGAGAACCTGCCTTACGCCGACGAGCAGATCCTCGAATACGTGACCGACTTCCTGCAGCAGGCGCATCAGGCCGAAGAGCGCTTCTCCATCCGCGACGGGATCAATATCATTCGCTACACGATGAAGTTGCGAAGCGTTGGCGAATCTCCCCTGAACGATCGCATTTCGCTGCCACTGGCGATCAAGACCATTCTTGGCGTGGAAGCCATGCGCTATGTCCGGAGCTACTGAGGACTTTCTCAAAGAGTTCAGCAGTCTGCGCCGCGGACGCTTTCGCTATTTTCCTGTGGCCCCGGGCAGGATGGAATTTGCGATGGAAGTACGCAAGGCTCTCTTGCGCGAACGGCCTCCAATTGTCGCGATCGAGCTGCCCGCCTTCTTTGGCACACGGCTCTTCGAGGCGGCTTCCCGCTTTCCTCAAATCAGTGCGCTCGTTTATCCGGATCGATTGAGCGAAAACGACGAGAACGCTACAGCTATCTATTGCGTTCTTGAGCCCTGCGATGCCTTTGTCGAGGCGTACCGAACAGCTCATGAAATTGGGGCCGAAGTGGTGCTGATTGACCCTGCCATCGGAGAGCGTCCGCACTTGCCCGATGACTATCCCGACACGATGGCGATCCAGCGGATTGGGCTTGAACAGTACATCGAGAGCTACCGGCTCTTTCCGCAACAGCGCAACGATGAAGTGAATGATTTCGCCTCAGGCCTCGCGTGGAAGCTGCAAGGGGCTGACCCGCTGCGAGAAGTCTTCGTAGTTGTATCGCTAAACCTTCTCGACCCGCTGCTCGACGCTATGGAGGCTCCGCAGGATCCGCCACGGCAACGGTCGCAGATCGAGTATGTAGATCTGGTCAACGTCCATCCAGATTCTCTCGGCGAAGTGCTCACAGAATATGCCGCCTTGCAGCAGCGCTATGAATACTGGCGCAAGCAGATGTCCGATACGCGCCTCATTGACCGTCCTGCGGCGCAGTACGACACCCTGCGGCGCGCAGAAGTGGATTACGAAAAAAGCACTGGCGACAAGATGTTGCCCTATCAGCGACGTCTGCTGGCGAAGTTCACGCGTAATCTGGCGCACGTCAACGGGTATCTCGTAGCGACCCTTTATGAGCTGACGCTGGCGGCTCGATCCCTGGTGGATGACAACTATGCGTGGGAGGTTTGGACTTCAGGCAGCCGCTACGATTTTCAGGAAGAGACCCGTCTCCCCGAAACCATGCGACTGTCCGGGGATGAGGTCTTCTTTCGAACTCGTAAGTTGAAGCTGCGGCGGCGGTTGCCCCGGCCCAAGCAACGGATGAAGCCTCGTACGCTCAAGGAGCGCAAGCAGGAAGGCAAGCCCGGAGAATGGGCGCGCGAGCTCAATGGCAATTCGATTTGTTCCTATCCTCCAGAGGATCTGGTAATCGAAGATTTTGGCCGCTTTCTGCAAAAGAAGGCACGGTCCATCCTGACCGAAGAGCGCACCCGCACAGAGCCTTTTCAATCCTCCCTGCTCGATGGCATCGATATGCGTGAGACCTTGCGCAACTGGCATCAGGGATCGATTTACGTGAAGAGACTGGAGCGGGCAGCAGGTGATGTTTCCAGTGTGGTTGTGATTTTCGATGAAGATTCAGATGATCGTTACCGTTACCTCACTACCTGGCTTGGCGAGCATCAGAATGAATCGGACATGGCTTTCTACTCCACCGAGCCATTTGCTCATCTGGTCGGCCCCGGAATTGGCCGGGCAGAGTATGGTGGCTTCCTGATGACTCTTCCCTCGCGCAGGCTTTGGGATGTCTGGAACGATCCCGACTATGAGTTTGCCGAGACCAAAGCAGAGCGTCTGCTGATGGCTGCTCTGGATTATTCAACAGAGCGGTTTGTGGTCTATGTTGCCCCGAAGCCTCCGCGCACCATTTTCCGTTCCATAGCAACGCAGCTTCGGCGGCAAATCCTGTACATCCCGATTGGCCAGCTCTCCCCAACACGGCTCAAAAAGCTCAGGGTCGTACATGTGCTCGATGGCTACGAGCGCAGGGAACAGGCCAAAGACTTCATTTGGTGAAGAAGATGCGGTAAAGGTCGCCAAGAGCTTTGAAGAAATCGAGCGGCTTTACCTTGGAACCATCAACGTCCTTCCAACTCGTGAGGTCGTATTCGTAAATCGCGTCTTCCGGGCGTGGTGTCGAGCCAGCAGGAAGCCGCATAAACCGTGCAATGATTTCCACGTCAAAGATCCAGCGCGAAACAAAGGGTTCTTCGAAGAGGCAGCGCAAAAGCGGCGTTCGGCGAAAAATCTTTGCACCGCATTGCGTATCGTAGATGGGAAGTTTCAGCAGGTTCGAAACGCAAGTGGCAAATACACGGCCCAGGTAATGGCGGTGTGGCTTGCGTTCAATATGCCTTCCAAGGAGCTGTACACGTGCACCAAAGATCATCCAGAGAGTTTCGTTGGCCTCGAGTACTTTCAGCATGTCAATCGAAGTTGGCAAAGGCGTAGCAAGATCGGCGTCCCAGAAGCCAATCGCATCAACTGGCAGTTTGTCGATGGCGTAAAGCACTCCTTGCCGAACGACACCAGCCTTGCCCTGATTCACTGTGTTATCGAGAACGGTAGATTGATCGGGGATCTGATTGACCAGGGCCGTGAGAACGGAAATGGTGTTGTCCCGGCTGCCATCGTTTACAAAGACGAAGTGGACATTCGGGTTGCTACGGGCAAAGTCGATAAAGGTATCAGCCTGCAGCCGCGCGGCCTCGTTATAGCAGGGGATCACTAGCGCGCAGGATTTCAAGACTTGATACTCAACTAGTTCGACCAGCTTAAGTCAATGTCGCGAATTGTAATTCGGCTGACAGCATTGCCGGAACCCATCTCGATCTCCATCAAACCGGTCATCTCGCTGTTTCTCACGTTCGAGAAAATTCGGCGGCCCTGGCGGCGATCTACTGGGCCACTGAACTCCATACGGCCTCTTTCACCCTGGAACTCTACCCTTAAGTCGCCAGAGCGACTGACGGTGACGCGAACCCGGTCGAGGCGGCGCCTATCGCCATTTCGATCCCTGTAAGTACCACTGCCACGGTTGCCACCTTCAAAGTTGAAGTCGCCGCTATTGTTCCAACCGCCGCCATTGCCCCAACCGTTATTCCAGCCTCCACCGCTGTTGTTCCAGCCGCCGCCATTTCCATTACCGCCTCTGTTGTTGCCACCAAAGATTCCGCCACCGTTACCGCGGCCAAACCCACCGCCACTGCCGCTCCAGAAGATATCGAAGGTGTAGCCTTCGCGGCCTCCCTTACTGTCTTCGATGCGAATGATGGCGCGGCCTCCGTCTTCTGCTGATCGAATCATGTCCTGCCTGCCACGGCCGTCGATGCCCTTGAATCGGAACCCGGCGGGCCGATTGGGCATTGCCTGATTGCACTGGAATCTACGAAAAGAAGCGGGGCTTCCATTGATCGTGCGGATTATGGCGTTTGATCCGTTGATCTCGATCTCTGCGACGTCATCTACTTCAACTTCGATCGTGCACTTGCCTTCTCCGCCGCCGCCGCGAATCTCGGCCGAACGGCGATCTGTCACCTGCTGTCCCCAGGCACTGGTGCATCCCACAACACACAAGGCAACCAAAATTCTCTTCATGATCCTGCTCCTCAGATTTCCATTCTAATCGCCTATTCAGTTCATTGGGTTAGACGCAGCAGTCCGCACACCCGTATACTGTTTTTTCAACCTATGAAAATCACAAGCATCGCAGCATACCGTGTCGAACTTCCTCTTCACGAAGGCAGCTACAAATGGTCCGGGGGCAACTCCGTAGATGTTTTCGATTCGACAGTGGTAGTAGTTTCTACCGATGCAGGCATCTCGGGCTATGGTGAGGTTTGCCCGCTTGGGCCCGCCTATCTCGCTGCCTATGCCAATGGCGCACGCACCGGGCTTGCCGAATTGGCTCCCGGTTTGATTGGCCAGGACCCAACTGAGCTCGGCAAGCTGAACCGCCGTATGGATCAGTTGATGCGTGGTCACCCTTATGTAAAGTCCGCTATTGATATGGCTTGTTGGGACATTCTTGGAAAGGTTGCCAGTCAGCCTGTCGTCACCTTGCTGGGTGGGCGAAACGGAGACGATTTCCCGCTTTATCGCGCCATCTCCCAGGACACGCCTGAGCGGATGGCGTCCAATGTTGCCGGCTATCGGGCGCAAGGCTATACGAAGTTTCAGCTGAAGGTCGGTGGGCAACCGGATATCGACATCCAACGCATCCACGCCGTCGCCGCAGAGATGCAGACTGGCGACGTTCTCGTTGCTGATGCCAACACCGGTTGGCGTCAGCATGAAGCCGTGCGCATCGCCCATGCCGTCCGCGATGTCGACGTCTACATTGAGCAGCCCTGCATGTCCTACGAAGAATGCCTTGCCGTGAGACGGCACACAGATCGCCCTTTCGTTCTCGATGAAGTGATCGACGACCTGGCGATGGTTCTGCGAGGCGTCTCCGATCAGGCCATGGATGTCATCAACCTCAAAATCTCGAAGGTCGGCGGCCTCACTAAGGCGCGGCAGATTCGCGATCTTTGCGTCTCGCTCGGCATAGTGATGACGATCGAGGACACTTGGGGCGGCGACATCATTACCTCGGCCATTGCTCATCTCGCCCACAGCACTCCACCGGAATTACTATTCACTGCGACAGACTTCAATAGTTACGTGACAGTGAGCAATGCCGAAGGTGCGCCCCAGCGGCAGAATGGCCGTCTTGCGGCATCCATGGCTCCAGGCCTCGGTGTTACGCCTCGCTTTGAAGTGCTCGGCTCTCCGGTCTTTGAGATCCGCTAGATCTGCTGGTCTTCAAACATCAGGTAGTGGCTTTGGTCCATGCCGAGTTTCTTATAGACGGCTTGCGCTGCTTCATTTGTGGTTTCAACATAGAGGCGGAAGCCACAGCAGTCACTCGACTTTGCCATTGCCTTAACGCCCTCGTAAAGGCTGCGGTAAACGCCCTGTCCACGGAATTCCGGCCTGACATAAACACTTTGGATCCACCAGAAAACTTTGTTTCGCCAGTCACTCCATTCGTAGGTGATCATCAGGCCACCCGCGATTTCTCCGCCCGCTTCTGCAACGACATAGAAGCCATATTGAGGCTTCTCAAACAGGCCTTCCACTCCTTCTAGCAGCTTTGCCGGGTCGAGCTTCAGTTGCTCGGTCTCCCAAGCCATGGCCTCGTTGAACCTGACAAAAGCCGGTGCATCCTGCACCTCAGCGCGACGAATTGTGATGGTGGAGGATGGCATCGATCAGTCCTTCAGTGGTGTGTGGTTTGGCTTCAACGTTTGGCTCGACCCCATGCATTCTCAGAGTCTCGGTTGTGATCGGTCCGATTGATGCTGTCTTGTAGCGAAGGATTGCCCCAGGCTCGTTCAGGGCCAGAAAATTCTTGACCGTCGACGAGCTGGTAAAGGTGACCCAGTCTGCAGCCGGTGCCGGTCCGGATTCGGGAACAATCGTGCGGTAGGCTTCGGCAATTTCAACAACAGCGCCCATCGCGCCCAATGCTTCAGGTACGGTGTCGCGGGCCACGGCGGCGCGCGGAATCAGAATTCGCATACCTTCAATTTCATGTCCCTTCAGAGCCTCCACGAGGCTTTCCGCAACGTATTCTTTCGGTACAACATCCACCTTGAGATGCATCTTCTCAATCGCCTTGCGCGTGGCAGGCCCGATCGCACACAGCTTTGCCCGCAGCCCTCTTAGGTCTCTGCTGGATGCCGTGAGTCTCGCCGAAAATGTCTCAACGGCGTTGGCGCTGGTAAAGATCAGCCAGTCGTAGGCTTCAAGATTGCCAATCGCGCGATCCAGCGGTTCAAAGCTGAGTGGCGGTGCGATCTCGATCGTCGGGTACTCAACCACTTGTGCTCCAAGGCCGGTGAGTTGCAGCGCCATTTCTGGAGCCGATTTACGCGCCCGGGTGATGGCAATCCTAACACCATGCAGTGGCAGCCGTTCGTGCCAGTTGAGGTGTGCACCGAGCTGCGCCACTCCACCGATGTAAATCATTGCGGGCGCCTGAATTTTCGCCTCAGCTAGCGAAGCGATCGTTCCCACTACCGTACTCTGCTCAGGCCGGGTTGCCCAGGTGACGGCTGCGGCTGGTGTATCTGCAGAACGGCCTGCGGCAATCAGCGCTGTAGCCAGTTCTGGAAAGTGAAAAGCCCCCATGAAGATAGCAATGGTATCGACCTGCGCCACCTTATGCCAATCGATCGCCTCGGGATGATGGCCTGTGACGAAGGCTACGCAACTCGCATAGTCACGGTGCGTCAGCGGAATTCCGGCGTAAGCGGATGCGCCAACAGCTGAAGAAATTCCAGGCACCACCTCAAACGGCACTCCCGCCCTGGCCAATGCCTCGCACTCTTCGCCGCCTCGTCCAAAGATGTAGGGATCCCCGCCCTTCAGGCGCACCACCCGCTTCTTTGCCCTCCACTGTGCAATCAGTGTCTCCTCAATCTCTTCCTGAGGCACTGTGTGGTTGTCTCGTACCTTGCCCACATAGATAAGCTCGGCGTGAGTTGCAAGGCGTAGGGCCTCCGGGCTCGAGAGGTGGTCGTAGAGGACGACATCCGCGGTTTCAAGCAAACGTTTGGCCTTGACTGTAAGCAGTTCCGGGTCGCCGGGTCCGCTGCCTACCAGGTAAACTTTCACCCCAGCACCTCGTGTGCGCCCCCGGCTTTGAGGCCATCGGCGACGGTCTTGCCAAGTGCCAACGGATCTGCGCCTTCGGCAGCAAATCGAATTACAAGCGCCCCGTCGGGTGAGGCAACAACAGACTCCAGATGAATCCGGTCTCCATCCATGGTGGCGAAGGCCCCCATCGGTATCTGACAGCCACCGCCAAACTCTCGCAGGCAGGCACGTTCGGCTGTGACGGCCCTTAGTGTCGGTTCGTGCGTGAGCAGGCTCACAGTTGTGTCGCCCGAGCGTGCTTCGATAGCGAGGGCTCCTTGTCCCACTGCGGGGCAGATCCGCGAGGCTTCAAATCGCTCTGCGATACGGCCAGACCAGCCGAGCCGTCGCAATCCGGCACAGGCCAGTACAATCGCCTGGTATTGCCCTTCGTCCAGCTTGCGCAGCCGTGTATCGAGGTTCCCCCGGATCGATTGAATGTCAAGATCCGGGCGAAGCACTTTGAGCTGTGCCTGACGGCGTAAGGCACTGGTTCCGACCCGTGCCCCTTGCGGGAGATCTTCGAGAGTGCTGCCTATCATCGCGTCGAAGGGATCTTCTCTCTCCGGCACCGCCACCAGTTCGAGACCTTCCGGCAATTCGGTTGGCATGTCTTTCAGGCTATGCACGGCAATGTCAATGCGGCCGTCCAGCAGCGCGTCCTCAAGCTCTTTGGTGAAGAGGCCTTTGGTCGACGTTTGTGCCCCAAGCTTGGCCAGCGGCACGTCGGTAATTTTGTCGCCGGTAGTGTGAATGATTTCGATGCGCGATTCTATCCCGCGAGTATGTAGCAGAGCCTGCACATGGTTGGCCTGCCAGAGCGCGAGCATCGAGCCGCGAGATCCGATTGTGATCATGAATTGGACTCCAGACGGAAGATACGGCGAATCATCTCGATCGACACCGTGGGGTCTCCCTGTGCGCCTTGCCGGCGAAGTTCCGAGATTGCTCCGTGTGCAATCTTGTTGATGATGCCTCGAGTCATCGCCTCAAGGGCTTCTTCCTGTGTTGCACTCATTGCGCCAAGTTTGGTGCGGTAGCGCTCAAGCTCTGCCGCGCGAACCTCTTCCAGCTTGCCTTGCAGACTGATGATCGCGGGCGACACTTCACGCTCGCGCATCCGGCTCTCAAGCCACTGCACTTCCTCTTCAATAATCCGGGCTGCGTGCTCGGCTGCTTCTGCCCGGCCGCGTACGTTGCGCTCTACCACTTTCTGCAAGTCGTCGATGTCGTAAAGGAAAACGTTATCGATTTCATTAACGGACGGTTCCACATTGCGGGGCACGGCGATATCAACAATGAACACAGGCTTGTTGCGGCGGGCCTTCATCACCAGCTTCATGTCTTCCTTGGTGAGGATCGGCTCTCTAGCCCCGGTCGATGTGATGATGATGTCGACGCTGGGCAGAGTCTGTCTGAAAGTGGCAAAGTCCACGATCCAGCCTTCAAAAAGCCGCGCGAGATCTACAGCGCGGTCATAGGTCCGGTTGGTGACATAGATCTGTTTGGCTCCCTGATTCCGCAAGTGCCTCGCCGCCAGCTCGCTCATTTTGCCAGCGCCTACAATCATCACTTTGCTGCCGGCCAGGTTGCCGAAGATTTCGCGCGCAAGCTCAACTGCCGCATAGCTGACGCTAACTGCACTCTCGCCAATCTCTGTCTCTGAACGCACTCGCTTGGCAACATGAAAGGCGCGTGTAACGAGTTGGTCGAGATGGCTGCTGACAGTCCCCATCTCTTTAGCTAACGAATAGGCGTCCTTGAGTTGCCCGAGGATCTGCGGCTCCCCCACCACCATCGAATCGAGGCTTGATGCCACCCGGAAAAGATGTCGCACCGCATCACGGCCTTCGAGTTTGTATAGGTACTGATCTACACTCGCCAGCTTGAGGTTGCTCTGTTTATCGAGAAAGTGCGCAAGCGCATCATTGAGGCTGGCGGAATCTTCAAGCGCCAGTGCCACTTCCACCCGGTTGCACGTCGAAAGGATCAGGCTTTCCTTGACGCCTGCCTGGAGATTCAACTCCGTCAGGGCTGCTGGGATCGAAGGTGCTGGCAGCGCCATTTTTTCGCGGACTTCAACCGGGGCCGTGCGGTGGCTGAGTCCGCAGATAGCTATGCGGCTCATCGTTCCAGTGTCGTCCTTAGCCCGACATGTGTCGCCCAGGTAAGCGCAGAGAATGCCAGCAAGCCTAGCGCCATGAAGGCCGTCTTGCGTCCTCGCCAGCCTTGACTGGTTCGCAGGAAGATCATCGTCAAATAGAAAAACCAGGTGAAGATCGCCAGCTGTACATTGGCATTACTCATCCATCGCGTCCCGCTTTCCACATAGGCCCAGGAGGCCCCGGCGATCACGCCAAGCGTGGTGAACACAAAGCCCAGCCCCATCGCACGATTGATCATCGTGTCGAGGATCCCTAGGGCAGGCAGACGCGATGCGCCCGCGAGGTCCTTCCGTTTCAGCTTGCGCTCCTGAAGCAGGTAGAAAAGCGATGCTCCAGCCGTTATGCAGACACTGGCGATACCAAAGAGAATGAGCGAAACGTGCACAATCAACCAGGCGCTCCTGACCCGCGGATTCACCCATGGCGTAATTGGGCTTTCGGTTGATGCCACCCAGGTAAGCAAACTCACGACAGGAAAGAGCAATACCCCCAGTGAAGAAAAGCTATATCGCCAGTGCACAAAGAGGTAGAGCAGCCCTAGCAGGAAGGCGAAGAGGCTGACAGATTCGAAGAAATTGTCTACCGGCAAATGCCCAACTGAAACAGAACGTTCCACGATGGAAACCAGATGAAGCACGCTTCCAACAGCGAAGCTGCCCATTACCGCCACACCTGGAGTGGCATGTTCATCCGAATTGCGATTTTTGAGGAAGGTCCAAAGGGTGCGAATCAAGCCAGCTGCATACAAAATCGCTGCCATTCGCAACCAGAACAGACTCATGTCCGGCATTTCTTTCAGTATAAGGTCGATGTCCTAAAGATTCCCAAGGTCAGGCCGAATAACAAAAGAGGAATGATGATTTGCGTCTAAAATCGAGTCCGGCATGGCGAGTTGAAAGTGGCAGCGAAAGTGCAAACAAAAAAGACGTGACGCTGCACCCACTAGATTATGGCCGCCGAATCCTTGGATTGAGCGTGGAGCCGAAACGTATGCGGACCACTCTTGATCCCAAACGTACCGGCAAAGATGCCTCCTACCTTGAATATCGCCTGCGCCAGCTGATTGCCGGCCAGGATGACGCGATCGGTCAGATCGTGAATATGTTCCAGATGTATACTACGGGCTTGAGTTCGCCTGGGAGGCCTATCGGAAGTTTCCTCTTTTTGGGGCCAACCGGGACGGGCAAGACGCGATTGGTAGAAGCTGCCGCCGAGTGTTTGTTGCGCCGTCCGAGCCCAGTGGTGAAGATTGACTGCGCCGAGTTTCAGCATAGCCACGAAATCGCCAAGCTTATCGGCAGCCCTCCTGGATATTTGGGGCATCGCGAAACCCATCCCCTGCTGAGCCAGGAAATGTTAAATCAATACTGGAACGACGACGTAAAGCTGAGCTTTGTTTTGTTTGACGAAATCGAAAAGGCGAGTGACGCTCTCTGGAACTTGCTACTGGGAATTCTCGACAAGGGTGTACTGACTCTCGGAGATAACCGCAAAGTAGATTTTTCGCGTGCCATGATCTTTATGACCAGCAACCTGGGTGCTGCCGAGATGAGCCAGATTGGGAGCCCCAAAATGGGATTTGCCCGTTCACTGGGCAAAGAGACGTTGGCTGCAGAAGAAATTGAGCGCCGCAGTGAGAAGCAGAGCAAGACAGGCGTCGAGGCAGCGCGTAAGAAATTTACTCCCGAATTCATGAACCGGCTCGACAAGATCGTGGTTTTTAAAAGTCTGGCCGACAAAGATCTGCGCCGAATTCTCGATATTGAACTGGCAATCTTTCAGCAGCGTCTGCTCGCCGGTGCCAATCAGAAGAAGTTCGTTTTCGCCGTCTCTGACGATGCCAAGACTTTTCTCCTCGAGCAGGGTGTAGACCCACGCTATGGGGCACGCCACCTGAAACGCAGCATGGAACGTCTGCTCGTGCAGCCCCTATCCAACCTCTTGGCGACAGAGCAAATTGAAGACGGGGATTGTCTCCGTATTGAATTTGACGCTATCGAACGCGAACTCACATTTACAAAGGAAGCCGAAGGCCTTCCTATTGGCACAATGTTTGAAATGATCGACACGAGTGTGCCCGTGCAGTTAGGTGCCTTGGCTGCTGCCGTAAGCAACGAGCATCCCAAGATAAACACTTCTGCCACTGCTTCGAAATTAAAAGGTAAAGTCTAGCGTCCTATGCTGCGCATTCTGGGCGGCCCAACTGCAGACTGAACTGTTCGGTATCACCCCAATCGAGGTATAGATCGGGGTCGATCTCCATCGGCTTCACCAGATCCGCAGTCAGCGTTCTGAATGTTTCCACCTTGAAGCGCATCACATATTCGCGGAAAGTCTCACCGGGCTGGCGATTGGCGATGTAATGCTCGAGGACTCGATTTACAGCAACGGGGGCCGATTTCGCAGGTAAACTTTGGATCGTAAATCCGTACTTCAACATTCCTTCACGGTCCACTCCCCCTCCAAGCAACAGTTGGTAGTAGGGGATCTCCCGCCCATTTACCTTGCGCATGTTGCCAAAAAAGCCAATGTCTCCAAGCCAATGCTGGCCGCAGGAATTGGGGCAGCCACTGGCCTTAATATGGAGCTTTCTTACCAGCGTATCCGGATGATTGCCAACCGTTTCACGGAGGGCTTCGCCCAGGCTCATCGTCTTGGTAATGCCAAGGTTGCAACTCCAGGCACCCGGGCAGGTGACGATGTCGTCAATCTCGTCGGCGCCGCCTTCCGCCAGCTTTGCCTGTTGCAAAATCGCGTAAATTTCGCGCAGGCGATTTTGTTGTACCCAGGCAATATTCAGGTTCTGGTCGATCGTAATACGAACCAGGCCGTCGCCAGCGGCTCGGGCGATCTGAGCCACGGCACGCATCTGCTGCGAAGTCATATTACCTTGTGGCACCTTTACCGTCAGCACCACATTGCCCGGCTGCCGCTGGGGCTTCACATTGGTCCGTAGCCAGCGTTCGTAGTCCGGCGCAAGATCAGGCAGCACCGGGAGCAACTGATTCCGGCCCAACTGCCTTGGTTCTGGCGAATACGCTCCAAATCCTTCCGGTACCTCTTCCGGGGCCGCCAGTCCGCCATTAGCAAGGATGTCGGCATATTCCAGATCGACCTGTTCTTTGAACCAATCCCACGAGCGCTCACGCACAATGAACTTCAGCCGGGCCTTGTGCTTGTTCTTTCGATTTCCGTACTTGGCAAAAACTCGAATCACCGCTTCGCAGCGATTGACGATTCGCTCGACTGGTAAAAACTCATCCAGAACCTGCGCTTCGCTTGGTACCGGTCCAAGCCCGCCTGCGGCAACAATCTTGAAGCCGCGCTGGCCGTCCTGGATCCTCGCGTGAAAACCCATGTCGTGAATGCCGCCAACTGCGCAATCCTGCTTGCAACCGCAGAAGCTGATCTTGAATTTGCGTGGCAGATTGTCAGTCAACTCCTGATGGAGAAAAGCAAATGCCGCCTGGCGCAAGTAAGGCGAGATGTCAAAAACTTCGTCGACTGAAATCCCTGCCAGTGCGCACCCGGTGACATTGCGAACGGTGTTGTAGCAAGCTTCACGCGTCGTCAGCCTGACCTTTGACAGCTCTTCAAGCAAATCAGGGACCACTGCCAACGGCACAAAGTGAAACTGCATATTCTGACGCGTCGTCAGATGCCCCTTACCCGCCGCGTACTTGTCGGCGATATCCGCTAACTGCTCCATTTGTTCCGACGTCGAAAGCCCGCCTGGAACCTTCGTACGAATCATTTGCACGCCTGCCTGGCGCTGGCCATAAACACCGCGCCGCAGCCGAATGGCGCGAAACTCATCATCGGTGTATTTCCCAGCGAGAAAGTCGTTGACCTGAGATCGGAAAAGCGTGAGGTCGGCATGGACCGTCTGGTCAAACTGAGCTGCGACTGAAGTTTGCGTTTGCATTGTGGGTATTCTCTATCAAGATTACTATGATTCGCCCGCCATGGGAAGCATAAGAAATGTTCATGTAATCGAAACCAAATTGGGCTAATCTGAAATTATCCCCCTTCAGGTCTCTACTGAAAGAAACAATTT
>JALHNH010000098.1 GCA_022843625.1 Bryobacter sp.
AAGCGCAACTGGACTTTCTTCCCTTGAGGCGTGTCGAGGACGCTGCGCCCTTGGAACACATAGCCGCGAGACCTGGCAACGGCCATGGTCTGACACTCCTTGTATGCTTGCGCCACGCGTCCGACCCAGCCTTGGTCGAATCCGATGCCGCGGTCATAGTCACTGACCACGGCACGAAACTGCCCCTCAGCGTCGCGTGCGAAGCCGATGTCATTTGAGGCCGAGGTCAGTTGCTGTCGACGGACAATCACGTTCGCCTTCTCCGGCCGCTCGTCACCCAGGTACCCGTATAAGGCTGCGCCGGCTTTGTGGAATTCTGGTTTATATCCAAGTTGCTCCAACGCCTCAATCAGGTATCGCTCCTCCGTCAAGACCGTGGCGAGTTCTTCGTACTTGCTCATTTCAACCTCCACTTTTATTGCGTCGCTTCGCGGAACATCCGCTTGCCGGCAATGGGCGCTGTGTCCCGTCCAAATTCGTAAACTCCGGGCTGCGAAGCACTGAGAAATCGCCCTGAAGCTTGCTGGCGCAGCCGCTCAATTTGATCTGCAGCGGACCGGGCCACAGGCACGATGTACTGTGCCGAATCGACGATGGAGAGATTCAATCGCCACGCCTTCCGGCAACACTCTTTGATCTCGGCTCCAGTCCAACCCTCATCCTTCGGCAACTCGCCTTCCAGATCCCATTTCTGGAGATAGATCTTCCAGATTGCGTCTCGCTCTTCCGAAGATGGAAGGTCGAAGAAGAACGTGCCCAACGTGAAACGACGCCTCAATTCCGGAGGAAGGCTACCGATGGAATTGCAAGTCGCAATCCAAAGGCTTCTCCCCTGAGAAATGGCGTCCACCACCTGTAGCGCCGCGCGCAGACGTTCGCCCGATCCGCCCACGATGCCGCTTTGCATGGCAGAAAGATCGAAGGAGACGGTGGGAATGCCGGCAGTGTTTCCGGCAGCCTTCGCGATCGCGGATTTAGCTGCACCCGGGGGGCCGATCAGCACAACTCCATCGGCGTTGGAATCCTGCATCCAGGACAGCATCGTCCCCGTCATTTCAGTCTTCACGCCAGAGAGGTCCGTGCCGGTACCAGCGAACGCCTTCTCGATTTCATCGACGAAGACAATTACGCGGGGCGCTTCACGACCGGTCAGTACTGCCGACAGAAACCGCTTGATTGTGTCGCAGCCACCGATATCGTCGAAGGTCTCGCCGCCACGCCAAATGCTTAGGCCTGGCGTCTGCTCTACTGTCTGGCGCTTCCGCTCCCAGAGGCGGTCGAGATCGACGCCGTTCTTCGACAGAGCGAGTGCCAAAACCTGCTCAGCGGGAAACGCAGCTAGGCCGATGAGCGCATCGACACAAGAGGCGACATCGTTCTCGGTCGGAGCGCCAAGACCAGCCTCTTCGTAGAGACGGATCGTCAGGGTCGCCAGTTCGTCGGCGGCGGGTAGCGGCTCATCGACCACCATCACGTCGCTCTCCAACTCGGGAGGTAGCGTGGCGCCCGGTGCACAGAGCATCACCAGACATTGGCCGCCCGATTTGAACGGATCACGAACGTTCCAGATGGCCTGCACCACGTCAGGCTCATTCCAGAAGCGGTGAGCGTTGGAAAGGAACAGAACCGCGTCCTCTTCTTCGAGCCGCCGGGCGGTTGCCAGGCAATCGGCTGGACCAATTGCCGTCGATTCGCCAAAGCGATCCGTCCCGACTTGCTTGCCTGCGTGGTTGAGTCCACGAAGGCCTGACATCAGGTCCCATATCAGCAAAGCGGTCTGATCGCCGACGGCAGATCGGACTTGAGCAATGGCACTGGCTGGATCTGCCGTACGAACTGCGAGGAGCGGGGTGCCGGCCGTGCGCGCGGCCTTGAGAAGGCTGCGGAATTCATGAGTAGAACGAACCATGGATGTCTTCCTTCAAATGGAATTGAGTGCGAAAAGCAGAGCCGATAGCGACGGAATACCTCGCAGCTATCGGATCCGAACGTGGTGCCCTTTGGCGAGCCGAGCGCCGGTTAGACCGGCCCCGTTCACCAGGGCTGCCCGAACGGCTGAGGTGTTGATCTGCCAGTCTTCACTGGCCACTACGAACTCCAAGCGACGACGAATCTCACCCTCTGCCAACTGGTAGGTGATTTCTTGAAGCTCAGTTTTGGTGAAGCTGAGCTGTGTCTCCCGAAAACTGTCCGCAAGTTGGAGCGGATCGTCGATGACAACCGACGGATTGCCATTTGGTTGGAGAGCAATGGATGCTTTATCGCCGTCCAACTTCTTCTGTTCCCGCGTAAGCATGAAGCTGATCAGCATGTTCTTCAGTCGGGCCACGCGCGATTCAGCGGACTTCCGGCGAGCAGAAAGCCGATCCACTTCTTCAGAGCAGATCTTGGCAATCGACTCCTGCCATCGCCAGTAGGATGCGATGCGGTCAACCTTACCGCGGAAAGCCTCCAAGTACTCCGTGATTTCTTGAAGCAAGTCAGCTGAGACGGCGCCACTTTCTGACGCCTCTTCGTCGGCCCGCTCCATCAATTCGACGAATCTCTCGTCAAGATCGAAGAGCGTTCTTGGATCCCGGTCAGCCTTGACGGCTGTGCGGCGACGAATGCACTCCGCAAGGTCGGCGACACGGTCACGAATTGCAGCAGGAAGCTGTCCGTTGACAGCTTCCTGCGACGCATCGGTCAAGAGTTGGGATAAGCGCGCACCAAGGTCAAATACCGACTCTGCGGACGGGCCGAGTGCCACATCATTCAACGAACTCATCAGCTACCTCCCAGAAAACCACACGCTTCAAAAGAGCGACATTTGCTGCATCGCTCCCAACGGCTGGATTCGCCATTCAGTCGAAGGCTCTACCTCACACGCCTCTGCATCGCCAAGCGACGATGACTCAACCGGAACCAGCGCGGGTTCATCCAACGACCTTGCGATAGGCTCTCGCTGAGATTGCAGTGCCTTCCATACGGCTGCCGCCTCTTCCCCAACGCCCTGGCGGTTCACCAACTCGCGAGCCATCGCCGTGAGCAAGTCGCCGTCATCCTCCATGGATTGAAGTCCATCGGATTGGAGCTTCCCCTCCATGGCCAGTGAGACCAGGAGCTTCTTCCCCATCAACCGCAGGCAACTCTCCTGCGCGGTTCCGGCATAACTGAGGAAGCCAACGCGAACTGGATATCTCTGGCCAATGCGCCAGCTTCGCCGGCTCGCCTGACGAAGGACGTAGGTGGAATACCCGGTCTCATAGAAGAGGATGGTCGGAAAGTCGAGCAGGTCGAGCCCCGTTTGGACGAGTTTGGGATGACAGATGCAGACTTGCATCCCGGCTTTCAATTGACGCTCGTACCAAGCCTCCCGCTGTTCGGGTGGCACTTCAGCCCGTAGAACTTCGACGCGTATCCCCACTTTGCGGAGCAGATCCTGCAACCTGCGGGTGACATCCCGCTTTTGGGTGTAGACCGCAAAGACCTGAACTCTCCTTCCAGCAGCGAGTTCACGCTTGCATTCCTCCACCAGTCGCCGCTCCTTGGCGTAGACCATGGCTTCGTCCAGTTCTGCCGGTTCAGAGATCACGAAACGCTCGCGTTCGCCGGTATCCTCATTGCGGCAATAGCCAAACAACGTGCCCATCTGAAAGGGCCGATCCGGATAGAGCAGCAGTGCATTCATAGCCGTGCTGATCACGGACGCATTGCCGTGATGGTCTGAAATGGCTGCTTTGATGTCGTCTTCCAACTTTGAGTACGCAGCCCGAAGCGGCTCATCCATCTCGACAGAGATCACCACCTCTTCGTAAGCTGGCAGCGCGTCAGAGATGTCCTCTAGCGACACGAAGGCCGCCAGATTCATCAGATACTTGCCGAACAAGAGCGGAGATGCGCCGGGCCTTCGCTTGATGCTCGTTGTGACCTTTGCTTTGGAACAGGCGTTCTCTGCCGGCTCAATCGTTGTCACTTTCTCAAGCACCCCATAGGCTTCAGCGAACTGCCGGACGCCAGCTTCTCCGTGGTCAAAGCCCTCAGCTCGCATCCTGCTGGCATCGAGCCGGTAGAGGATGGAGAAGAGCTCGTCGGCGTAGCCTCCTAGAAGCGTTCCGGTCAGCACGACGGTCCGGCCACAAGCCGATGCGATCGTTCCCAGGGCGTTGCCCTGCGCCGTGTCCGAACCCTTCAATTCGTGGACTTCATCGGCGATGCCGTAGTCGAAGAAGCCATTCAGGTAACGCCCGATGAATTCAATTGGCGCCATCCGTTGGATCTTCTGGTTGTCGGCTTGCCATAGCGGACTGAAGTAGCTGCGGCGTGAGTTCGCTCCCTCCGGCGCGACAAGCTGCGAGTGTTTCACCTTCCTGAGATCAGCCCTTCGGAGTTGATCGTCACCAAGGATGACCGGTAGGCCCGTATCGGGGTTCACGATGTTCCCAAGGTACGGCCCGCTGCGAGGTACACGAACACTATGCCGCCAGAAATAGCCGAGCTTCGCCCGTTCGCGCGAAATCACGAAGACTGACGGGCCGCCAACCATGGCATTCCATCTCTCTTTTGCAGAGCGGTGCGTCCTGGAAAGTCGTAGTTCGGATAGCGTCGTGGCCAGCCCCTCGCGGACAACTGTACCCTTACGGAGCCGGACCTCGTTCACTCCGCTGAATCCGTTGGAGCCCACACCGTTCCGGCATCCATCGATCACGAACACGCGGACTCCGGGGAGGGTTTGGAACACCTCGCGAGCCCACTTCAGCACAAGCTGGGGCGGGACCATTGCGAGAGCGGTGAACGGCCGTCCATTGGCATGAGTGAAAACGCTGCCGAGAGAGATGAGCGTCTTGCCTGTGCCACATTCTGCGACGGCCCCAGCGCAACGTGCCTCTTTCCAACGCTTCGCGATTCCCATGATGGCGAGTTGCTGGGCTGGGAAGGGTCGCCGTTTCAGTTGGCTCAATGCCGGCCAGGCCGAGTCCGCTGGCTGGTGCAATGCGGGAAATTGCAAGAGAACTCTTTCGCCAAGCTCACCACCGTAGAGGCGCAAGTAAGAGTGAATACAATCCGGTTCGCTCATGGCGAGCCTCCTTTGGATTTGAGTGGCCCTTCGGCGGTCGCGTAAGATGCGAGTGCCCTATGCCGCGTCGAAGGCCTCGGTTGGCATCGGTAGTGCCTCCGCTGGAAATTGGATTTGCCTTCGGCGCAATCCCTGGCTGAGTATCCGCAGCATGCGCGTCTTGTCGCCCTTTACCGCGACCGGGGAACAGTTGAGTCCCGTGAGTTCGTCGATGAGTTTTCTCCGTCGCAATTCCGCGTGGAACCACTCCGCCCATTCCGGAAGAACAGGAAGCCCAAAACGGACCGCGAGACGGTGCAGCACGAAGTCCGGTGAGTCGTCATAGAGTACGGTTCGCTTTGCTGAGGCATCGCTGCCGAGGGTCGTTTCGAAGAAAGTCTTGGAGATGAGGACCAGATGCCTGACGGGGCGTTTACGGCCAGAAACAGGAATCGAAGCCCTATATGAAATTGGCTTCTCGCCCAGAGTTCCTACGAACTCATCGCCGAATAGTTCAACGTGGAAACGTTGTTCCTCGGCGGCAGCGGCCCCGATTGCGCCAATCTCCTGATCTCCGCCGAACACCGATACCAGGTGCAAACTGGCGCTAGAGTAGCGATCCGTCGCCCTCTCGGCCACCAGTTGATTCAGAAATAGGCTGACATTCGTCGCATGATCCTTGGTTTGCCGCATGAACTTCAGCCGGCCCATCCGCAGGTGCGCGTTCTCCATCCCGGTTCTCCTTTCGCTGTGGGCTCTCCGATAGAAGAGCGTTACGACCGTCACTGTAGAGCAGCGTGAGCCGCTGGGAGAATCGGTCTTTCTCGCGAATGACAGTCGCGCCGTCATCGTCCTCTTCTTCGATCCGGTCTGATACCTTGACGGCGTCCCAGTAGGCGAGGTGACGATCCACCCCGGATCCAAAGACTCCATTGAGAAGTCCACTTGTGCAGAGCAGACCGACGTGCCCTTTGTGCAGGGGCGTCAGCGGACGTCCACTGAAAACTGTCCGGCGGGCATGCGTTACGCGCTGGGCTTGGAGCGTCGCTGGGGACTTGGCCAATGAGTCCTCAACTTGGTCGAGGGGAAGGCCCCTGAATTCGAGTTTGGCTGGCGGACTTGGTGGAACTGCATAAAGGCGATCAGGCACTTCGCCGAGCGGCGGAATGGCGTCATACTGCCATGTCAGGTCGTGCAGCTTGCGGTTTGAACTCTGCACCGCAGAGTCGGTCAAGCGTTCGCGCTCCTGGCGAGTTCGTCGAATCCCGAAAAGCACGACCTGCTTATAATGAACACTTTCCGGCGAGGTGAGTCGATAAATCGCCTTCTCCCTGAAGTGGGAGGAAAGCACCGTTCGGCAACCGTACACGCGATCATGGGGAATCACCAGGACCAAGACGCCACCTGGCTTGAGCCAACGGAAACAGTGTTCGAGGAAGATCGTCTCCATCCGCTCGTTTCTACCCTGCCCTACTTCAAAGTCGTATGGCGGATTCAGATACAGGAGGGAAAACGACTCGACCTGAGCGTGGCAATCGAACACACTTCCGTGGATGATCTCCCCCAATCGAGCTTTCGCTTCGTTTGCGCGAATGGCATCAAGTTCGATGCCGTATCGGCGAAGATTTGGCTGCGGAACGATTGCTGCAAGCGCAGCGCCAGTTCCAGCGCAAGGATCGAGTACGGCGACTGTCGAACCTGGCAACTGAAGCCAGCACGATATTCGGTGAGCTTCGATTGGTGGAAGTGGATAGTATCCCAGCTTCAATTTGGCCTGTTGGCGCATGATCGACCTCCGATAAGTGCAAAGGGGTTAAGCTGGCGGGAGCTGGGATTGGCGGAGCGGGGCTGAAGAGATACTTCTAGTCGATGGTGTACTCACCATGGAGAGAATGACATTCTCCTCATTCGGATCGGTTCGTGCCTCGGCCGCAGGAGGCGCAAACGGGGCATACGAGACTCCGCAAAGATAGGGCGGAACGCTGTCCTCGCATGATAGTGCCCGTTCGCTCAGACGAGTGACGAGGGCTGCACGGCGGGGACACTTATTCGCCTCATCTTCGCCTATGCTGAGATGAAGCCCTACCTCGTAGCGAGGCGTATGGCTGGGAGCTCGCAAAAACACTTTTGACGGAAAATGTTGACGGAAAATGTTTGACGAGTCTATCACCAAGTGATAAAGTTACGTGGGATGGACCAATGCCATACGAGCGCTCACAAGCACTTGAAAAACGCCTTCAAGATCTCCTGGGCCTGCTTCGTGGTGGTCGGCATTCCGCACCGACCTTGGCAAATGAGCTCGAAATCTCCCAACCTACGGTCGCCCGCTGCGTAGCCGCCCTCCGCAAACGCGGCTATATGATCCGGGCCGTAAAGGATGGCCATGGCTGGTCATACCGGCTATCCGCTAATGGCAGAGCGCACTCCGAGGGTTTGTCATGAACAACTTGGATTCGCCGATTGAACTGCTCCAAGCTGCCTACAAGCAATTGGCGTTCGATCAGGGAAAACTCCTTGCTGCCAGCCGTCAGCCTCAGCCTGGTGGGTCCGAGGACTGGCTCGATAAGGGCGATTGGCAAATACTCGCAGCGCAAGTAGGCGCGGACGCGATCTTCTTCGTTGATCGCGATCCCGTTGTGGTGTTTGCGAAATCCGACGATAGCGCCCCAGCCGTTTTGAGGAAGCTCTACGAACGGATATGGTGCATGTCCCGTCCGCAATTGCTCTTTCTTGCACTTCAAGGCGAACTTCTTGTTTACGACCTGACTAAAGCGCCTCCGAAGCCGGACGAAGAGATCGGCGCACAAGATCGTCTCATCGCCGTTGCCCACTCCATCACGGAGGTGCAGACCAGGCTTGCCCACTACCATCGGGAGCGGATCGAAACCGGAATGGTTTTCGGTGACGCTAGGTTCCGTGACTCATTGAACCGCGCAGACTATGCTTTGATCAGAGACCTTAAGGTGGTGAGACATCAGTTGGCTGCCGTCTCTTCACACCGAGGACAAGACCGCCCCACGCTTCATCACCTGCACTCCTTGATTGGGCGGGCCATTTTCGTGCGCTACCTAGAAGACAGGGAAATTCTTGTCCCTGAATACTTCGAGGCTGTAGCTGCTCGCCGTCAAGGATGGCAAAAACTCCTTATACAGCCCCCTTCTACGCCCGAGCTTGGGCTGGGCATGGCGGAACTCCGATTCCTCCGTGTGCTGCAGAGCAAAGAATTCACCTACGCGCTTTTCGAACAACTTGCAGATGACTTCAACGGGGATACGTTTCCCATCGACGATAGTGAGCGCGACTGTATCCAGCAGGAACACCTGGACAAGCTTCGCGAGTTCTTGTTGGGTACGACGTCAGCACAGCAGACGCTGTTTTTCTTCGCTTATCGATTTGATGTAATTCCTATCGAGCTGATCAGTACAATCTACGAAGAGTTTTACAACGAGCGGACTGGCGATGACCGCAACCAGGGATCTCACTACACGGCACCCGCGCTCGTAGAGTTTCTTCTAGCCCAAACGCTGACCCCTGAGGTTCTTGCGACGAGGCCGCGCATCGTCGATCCCGCTTGTGGGTCCGGCATATTCCTAGTGGAATCATTTCGACGTATCGTACGTCATCTTTGCGCAGAGCAAGGTGGTAAGAAGGTAAGCCGACCGCAGCTTCGAAGAATTCTGCGTGAGCAGATCGCAGGAATAGATATCAACGAGGAAGCAGTGCACGTTGCGGCGTTCAGTCTTTACCTAGCCTTTCTTCACTACCAGGAGCCGCCGGAGATCAATGCGGAACGAAGGTTGCCACATCTCAAGATGGTCGGTGAGGAAGAGCGCATACGCCGTGAAAAACTTAAGCCCGGCGCGGAGTTCTTTGACGTCCTCCTGCAGGCGAATGCTTTTGAAGCGATTGCTGGGAAAGCCTACCCTGGTGCCACCCGCCGCTTCGGCCCAAGAAGCGCCACCGTAGTTGTTGGTAATCCCCCATGGGGCTATCCCAAGAAAGATGATGAGAACGGACGTAAAGCTCTCGCGGAAACCATTGGATGGTGCGACGCCGGGCATAGGCGGCCAATTGGTAACAAGGAACTATCCCAGGCATTCATTCACCTCACGTTGGAACTCCTTCAGGACGGGGGGAAAGCAGGGCTACTGGTTTCGTCGGGAGTCTTATTCAAGCACCATCCCAACAGCCGGAAGTTCCGCAACGTGTGGCTTACATCCGTGCGGCTTGAACATGTGGTCAACTTTTCCCATGTCCGACATGTCTTCTTCACCGGACCGGAGCGAGAGGCAAATGGCATCGCGCCTTTCATTTCCGTTGTATTCAGAAAAGGTTCTGACGGCATCTCCCTCGACACTCATTTCCAATACTGGTCGGCGAAGAGAACAGCACTCACAGAGAACACGAAGTGCGTTGTGCTTAGCCACGGAGACATGCACTGGCTATCACAGCGCGATTGTCTCTCGGATGAGCGACTGTGGAAGATCTACTGGTGGGGTGGGCATCGGGATGAAACGCTGGTGCGAAAGCTTGACATGTTTCCCCGCTTAATTCAGCTGCCGAAGCATCTGCCAGGCATGAAGCTCCAGCCTGGGAGTGGATTCGGGGAAAGGAAGACAGCAACGCCAAGTGGTTGGTTGAAGAAATATCGCGAATTGCCATCTAGGGATCTCGCGCGATACGGGCCACAGCCTCTCGGAAGTCTGCGCTCCGTACCGGATAACGTAGATAGAAAGGGTCAGGAAGCGATCTATAGCGGGCCACGGTTGCTCGTGGCACGCGGAATAAAGAGCAGGGGCTTCATAACCTCGCGATTCGAGACAGAAGAGTACTGTTTTCGAAATTCCATTCACGGCATCCGCTTCGAAGGTCTGGAAAGGTGGCAGGAGTTGGTGATCACGGGCATATTCTGGTCATCACTGGCACGCTACTTCTATTTCACGACATCGGGTTCGTGGGGGTTTTGGCATGATGAGATCCACCTGGAAGACGTTGAGCAAATGCCTGTCAGTTTTCCGAGAGAGGCAAAGTTTCGCAATCGAGTTGTACGCATAGTCGAGGAACTTCAGGCTGTAGAGATCGAAACTGATGGGCCAGTTCTGAGTTCCGGTCGAGACAAGATCGGCGAGTTGGAAGACGATCTAGACGCAGCCATTTTTGATCTCTACGGACTGACGACGGCGGAACGCGATCTGATCCGCGAGAGATGCACCATAGGAATGGATCTGTTTTACCAGCACCAGAGAAGCCAGGCACTTCAACCGGTTTCGCTTCCGGTTCACCGCTTTGGCACGATCTCAGATTTAGCGTCAAACGATGGACTCGCAGCATATCTCCGTACATTCCTCGAAGTCTGGAACGCTGAGCTTGTGCCCGACGGCGAGTTTGCCTGGGCTGTGATGTCTCCCCCATCGCAGGCCCCGTTGCTCGCGGTTCGTTTCACGACGCGATACAAGAATGGCCTTCCCCTGAAGGCTGATCGTACAAAGGGTGAGGACGCCGCGTCCTGGTCGAGCGCGCTCGCGGACCTGCAGCTGCATTCGCTCGTTCCTGCCAAGGCTTCGCGGATATTTGTCGATACGTTCTTCCGCTACATCAGTGATCGAGAGATTCTCTTCATCAAGCGCAACGAGCTCCGTTTCTGGACGCGCACGGCCGCACGTGAAGACGCCGAGTCCGCATTGACTCACCTAATGAATGTCGAAGAGGCTGCCTCGGGAGGCAGGGAATGAGTGAGACGGGCCCCCGCCTCAGGACACTTCGGCTCTTGGCCCGGCGGGAAGAGCGGTTCCTTTCCATTATCGAGCGCGCTCTCCAGATGTTGCGAGACGAGAAGAACCTTCCTGAGGCGGAGTGCGACCTCAACCGGCGTTTCTATTTTCAGCTTCTTAATGCAAGCCGAGAACTGTTTCCCGCCGACCCAGTTGCGCCCGTCTCTGAATGCAACAATCAGCCCGACCCGGATGACCAAACGCGAGCAGCGCGGGAGCAGAAGCGGCCTGACTTCCAATGGCTCTACCTCGACAAGTACGAGCCCGATCCGAAGCGCAGCAGCAGACAGTTTACGCTCGAATGCAAGCGGCTCGGAGCGCCACACCGAGCAGACTGGGTGCTGAATGTGAATTACGTCACAAATGGCATCTGCCGATTTCGCGACCCCGCCTGGGCCTATGGGCAGCGATTCAGTCGGGGCGCGATGGTCGGGTACTGGCAAAGCATGGAACTGGAGGAAATCCTAAACGAAGTCAACGACGAGGCGTCGAGGAACGCGCTACCCGAGATAGCACCCGCGGGCGCGACGATCCCTAACGGATACCGGGCGGAACATATTTTTGATCGAGCTTTCTCAGCATCACCCTTCTGTTTGCACCACATCTGGATTGACTTGAGAGTCACAGGAAGATCATGATCTGTCGCCAATGAACCTTGGTCATCGCTCGCGAATGCTCACGCATTTCAAGGCTATCGACACAAATCCCTGGATCACGCGCAATCCAGAAATTTAAATGTTGCAGTGAAAGTGGCGTGCCGTTCGGTCGCGCTAGAAGCCCCAATAAGCTGAGAAACCGCCGCGCAACCCACTACTTTCGCGCACTGAAAAACATTGCTTTTGTCAGGACTTTATACCGGTGGAAGCCAGATCGGTCCCATACAAATCAGATTGGGAAGCTACTCCGAGAGCCTTCAAAGCCTTATGCAGGATTGCAACAAACTACAGTTTAATTTGCAATCTGCCCATCGAATCATCATCCTCGGTCGCGGGCCTACTCGAACTGAAGTACCTGGCCGGTTCGGCTGTCGAAGAATGAATGATGGAGGACGGCCATCTCACGAAGCAGATCCTCTTTGATCTCAGCCATCTCAGGATGGACAGCAATTAGAGACTCGATTGACCAAGAGGCCAGGCCCGCGCGGTCGTCCCGCTCGATCAGGTCGTGGCACTTCGTACAAGCCGCCCAGTCGCCCAAACTCTCGCCCGCGATGGAATCAGTAATGTAGGCCAAGAACGTCTTTGCTGGGTATCGCCACTTGACCTCCGGGCCGGAGCAGAAATCGCAGATGCAGCTCATTTGATGGTTCCTCCGCTAGGGGATGAGAAGCCGCAGGCAGGTGGCACAACGGCTGCTCGAAAAGTGATCTTCGCGTTAGAAGGGCAGATCATCGGGATCCACTCCGTCAGCGCCTTCGGTCTGGCCTCCGTTTCCGCTGGAGCGCGTCCGAGACTTCGGCTGTGCCGGTTGTTGCTCGCCATCCGAGTGCGGGCCGCCGACGGGAGATCCTAGGAACCGCACCAGCATGGGCACGATTTCCACAGACGTCTGTTGGCCGTTTCGCGACTCGAAGGTCCGCACCTGGAGCCGCCCTTCAACGAAAATCGCGTCGCCCTTTTGCAGGTGGTTGGCACAGGCAGCACCAACTCCGTTGAACGCGCAGATCCGATACCAGTCGGTGACCTCTTTGGGATTGTCTTCCCGGTCCTTGAACCGCCGATTTACGGCCACGCTAAAGTTGACGACATGGTCGCCACTGGGTAAATACTTCATCTCTGGCGTTCCGCCAAGATTGCCAATAATTTGGACTTTGCTAAATCCGAGCATGAGTTTGTCTCCTTGATTGGTTTATGTGGGCCGACAGTCTTCCTGCCGGTCTATTGATTTAGAGGGTATTGGCCGATCTTCGCTGCTTAGGCGAACTGTGTCAGCCAACGCAGAACTGTTTCTGACACCGGAAGGCCCGAGTGTCGAAAGTGACTTACAGTGGTGGGAGCGCCGTTACTCCGATTGGGGGTTTGCGGTCGCGTCGTCTAAGTTCCCCAATGACACTCCACTCGCAGCACTTTCCGTGCTTCCCCGCATCCCCGCACTTTCAATTCATGAAGAAGTCGTTTGACTGAAACGTTAAGTGTGGGTTGCGCGGTCAGGACTTCCAAACCGACCTAATCGCGGTTTCTGGACTGCCCCAAGATATTGGCGTGGTCGCAAACGTGAGCAAGGTTGATAAATCGTTCGACTGGAACGTCAAGAACCGAAATCCGACTCCGAAAAGCGGTTTCTATTGGAATGGCTCTCGTAGATTTGAGCCCTAGATCCAAAGGAAATAAGTGGGATTCGATATCAACCGCTTCATCTGACCGCCCCAGGAATCAATGACGGAAAACTCCATCATCGTCGACACTCCATGACGCGACTAACTTCTACGTCCGAAGGCAGCCGACGGCAGGCCCCAGTTATTGGAATCAGATGGTTCAAACATTATCCGTGGAGCGATAACGCGCGAAGCGCAGAGCCAAGACGGGCAAGACGGCCAAGCTGAGGAACGTGGAACTGGCCAAGCCGCCCAGGATCACGACGGCCATCGGATGTTCGATTTCATGGCCCGGTTCGTTGCCACCAAGTACGATCGGCAACAACGCGAGCGCTGTCGCCGTGGCGGTCATCAGAATCGGCACCAGACGCTCCTCGGCGCCGCGTAAGATCAACTCCGGCCCAAACGATTGCTTCTCGGTTTCGATCATGTGGCGGTAGTGGCTGATCAACATGACGCCATTACGGGCAGCAATGCC
>JALHNH010000099.1 GCA_022843625.1 Bryobacter sp.
ACGGCATGATCCTGTGGGTGGTCGTGGACGCTACCTGAATCAAAAATTCAGTGCACAGGGCAATCAGTGTGTGGCTGTCTGCGATGTCTACAAGCCCAACATCGAGAAGGCGCTAAAGGATACTCCGCAGGCAAAAGTATTTGCCGACTACGAAGAGCTACTGGCTATGAAGGGTATCGACGCCGTAGTAATTGCCTCGCCCGATCATCACCATTGCCCGATGCTGCTTGCCTCGCTTAAGGCGGGTAGGGATGTATATCTTGAGAAACCGGTATCGAAGTCACTTGAGGAATCAAAACGGATCATTGCTGCGGTGCGTGGCAGCGACCGGATCGTTCAAGTGGGCATGCAGAGGCGAAGTGCCCCCGCAATATTTAAGGCCAAGAAGTTACTGGATGAGGGGGCGCTAGGGAGAATTTCTCTGGTGAGGCCACAATGGTTCTGGAATGTTGCAAAGCCATTGAACAATACTCCGCTCGAGGGTGAGATTGACTGGAAGCGATTTGTGGGTTCAGCCTATGCAAGGCCGCTGGAGCCCATGCGCTTTCGCAGTTGGCGCTACTTCTTCGATTATGCGGGCGGCAATATGACCGATCAAGGCACCCATCTGATGGACGTTGTGCAGTGGTTTATGGGTGTTACGGGGCCAAGGAACGCCGTCAGCCAGGGCTTTGTCGCCAAGATGACCGGGGCAGAACATCCGGATGTTTTCAGCGCTACCTTCGGCTACGACGGTTTCCTGGTGAACTGGACGCTGGACTACGGCAACGCCTACCAGAACGGCTGGTCGATCGCTTTCCATGGCGACAAAGGCACGATGATCCTCGACGACAACGGCTTCCGACTCTTTGCCGAGCCATGGAAGAAGGGCGCGGCCCCGGTAGTTGAAGAAGAATCGCCCGTACCGGTAGAGGCACACGTACAGAATTTCACGGATTGCATGCGGTCGCGCAAGCAGCCGAACTGTCCAGTAGAAATCGCCGCTCAAGCGGTGAGCGGCCCGCACCTGGCGAATCTCGCGATGTTCCGGGAGCGCAAGGTTTATCTCGCCGAAGACGGCGTAACAGTTTCCTGATTTCGATCAGGAAATGACTTCGAAAATCGCCTCTACCTCAACAGCAACACCCGTAGGAAGGCTGGCAAAGCCAAGGGCAGACCGCGCGTGAAAGCCGTCTCCGGTTTTTCCGAAGACCTGATGGAAGAGGTCTGAAGCTCCATTGATTACAAGGTGGTGATCGTTGTAATCAGAAGCCGAGTTTACGCAACCGAGTACCTTGATGACGCGGAGGCCGTTAAGGCTTCCATGGGTATTCCAGACTGAGTTGAGGATTTTGGCTGCACAATCGCGGGCAGCACTGTAGCCTTCTTCGGTAGAAACACCGGCACCGAGTTTGCCCTTCAGGGTAGAAACGTGGCCAGAACTATAGAGGAGACTCCCCGAGCGGATGCAGAGATTAAGATAACCAGGAGTTTGCTTTTCAAAAACGAGGCCGAGTTCTTCGGCAATTTGTTGGGCGGACATAAAGATTGACTTCCAGATTAGCGGGCTTCGAAGACAAATAGGCGGCTGGGGAAGTCTTCAGGCAAAAAGTAGAGCTTGCCATTGCGATACGTCATGCCTTCGTGGGCGTAGCTCAGGTTGCGGTCGGTCGCGCTGGTGAGGATACGCCGGACGGGCTGAAAGTCAGGGATCGAGACCCATTCAACGGCTCCCTGCTGCCGGGTAATTTGCCCGGAGCCCATCAGTAAACCTCCATCCATCTTGAGATCCTGCCAGGACGTCGTGATCGGGTTTGGAGCTTTCAGTAACTGCTGCCCGCTTTTAGTCCACTGATATAGGGTGCGGCTCGACCAGGAACCTCCAATGAGAAAGGTTTTGCTTGCCGCAATGCAGCCGATGTGGTCATCCACTTCGAAGGAAGATTCGAGGGCGAGTGTGTTTTTGTTTCGGCGTTCAATCGTAGTTGGCCCATCGCGGTCATATTCAGCGACGGGGATCCAGATCGAATCTCCATCAAGTGTGATGCCACCGGGATGAATTCGCTTGCCTTGCTGAACTTCAACCTGAGCTAGAAGGCGCCCGGAGGGAGTGTCGACTTTCGAGAGGAAGCCTTTGCCCGCTTTTGCATCAACAGAGCTGATCCAGAGAAAGTTGCCTTCGGTATCAATCCCTTGCACATGGTGGAGATTGGGTTGAATCGCAAACACTTGTGCTTCACGCCAGGTATCCAAACGTTCTAACGATTGCGAGAAAACAGCCAACAGAAGTAGGAAATGCATAATGAACTTTTCAGCATTTCATGTTTCTCTTACAAGGCAGTGACAAACCGATAAGAAGTTTCGGGGAGAATTCTGCACATGAAGACACAAGAGGCTGAACTAAGTGCTGGTAGCTGGACAACAAAGTCCAAAACAGGCCATCATTTGAGTATGGGCACAAGTGGAACTTCACTCAATCCGGAACGGCCTCGGCTGAGTACACATCAAAAAGCGCTATCCATCAATCTGGATCCGGTGCGCTACGGTACATTCGCCGAGATTGGTGCGGGGCAGGAAGTTGCGCGCTGGTTCTTCAAGGTTGGGGCAGCGGCAGGAACGATCTCAAAGTCGATTTCGGCCTATGACATGACCGTGAGCGATGCAATTTACGGCAAGAGTAAGCGCTATGTTTCGAGAGAACGCCTTGAAAAAATGCTCGACTATGAGCACCACTTGAACGTTGAGCGCCTTGGGGCGGCCCGCGGGGATTCTACTGCCTTCTTTACCTTCGCCAACACCGTTTCCGCTCTGAACTTCCGCGGCACCAATGAGTGCCATGGGTGGATGGGTGTCCGGTATCAGGCATTTCCTGGCGACAGCGACAACCAGATTATTCTGCATGTTCGCATGCGCGACAAAGAAAATTCGCTCCAGCAGGAAGCCCTGGGAATTGTTGGCGTGAACCTGCTTTACGCGGCTTTCTTTCTGCACCACGCGCCCAACCAGATGCTCGAATCCCTGCTTGACAACTTAAGTACAGAGCGGCTTGAGATCGACATGATCGATTTTTCCGGCATCGAATTCCGTCGGGTCGACAATCGCGTGATGAGCTTGAAGCTGGTGCAGCTTGGGCTAAGCGGCGCGGCGATGTTTGGCCCCAAGGGTGAAGTTATGCAGCCCTCAGAAGTCTTACGAAAGAAACCGATTTTGGTAGAGCGGGGCAGCTTCCGTCCGGTGACGAAGGTAAACATCGACATGATCGATTGCGCCCGGGAACAGTTCTCTAAGGAGGCCGAAGTCAAAGGGGATCAGGTTGTAGAGCTGATGGAGATTACGATGAGGAATCTCCTGTCGGGCGGCGACATTGACTTACGAGATTTTCTTGCCCGTGCCGACTTGCTGGCAACGGCCGGCAAAACAGTTTTAATATCCGACTACTTTGAGTATTACCGGCTTGCGGCCTATCTGGGCCGGTACACGAACGATCCCATTGCCATTACGATGGGTGCGGCGAGCTTGAAGGATCTTTTCAGCGAGCAGTACTATTCGGGCCTTGAGGGAGGAATTCTAGAGGCATTTGGGCGTCTCTTTACTCGTGATTTACGCATTTACGTTTATCCGCTACTGGAAGGGGAGTCGAAGTCCCTCACCACGGCAGACAACATCGAGATGCCGCTGGAGTTGAAGAACCTGTACATGCACCTGATGGATCGTGGCAGAATCCGGTCGCTCGAAAACTACGACAAGGAAGTGCTGCACATCTTCTCGCGCGATGTCTTGCGCCGCATCAAAGAGCAGGATAAGAGCTGGGAAGACATGGTGCCGAAAGAAATCGCAGAGACAATCAAGGCTCGAAGGTTCTTTGGCTGGCAGCCCGAGTAAGCACTGAACCGACAGAAGTGCCAGCGGCTAAAATTGATGAGTGATTGAGTTGTTGAATACAATGAATGCTCTTGCGCGCAAGACTTGCCCTGGCGTGGACATCGAAGCCTTTTGGGATGAGGTTTGGGGCTGGCGGATCGGGTCAGTGCGCATTCCAGACCCGGAGATGCCGCTGCGCACAGCGGAGGACGTCCCGAAGCGAGCGGCTATCGTCGAGAAGTACCTGCGTGATGTTAAGGACTATTGGTTTCATCTCTACAAGCCGTCTGAAGGAGATGTCATTGTCGACATTGGAGCAGGCCGCGGTGAAGATGTTTTTGTCTTTTCGAAGGCTGTTGGAGATCAGGGGCAGGTGTGGGCAGTGGAGCCTCACCCGGTCAGTTTTCTTGCCTTGCGCAAGCTCTGCGAATGGAACGGGCTGAGCAATGTCAGGGTGCTGAATTACGCTTCAACAGCGCAGCCGCAGATGTTGCAGATTGAGACGATGCCGGTCTGGGAATCGAACTTTGTTCGCAGTGGAGAAGCAAGCGAAAACAGTTGCACCGTCGAGGGCATCCCCTTTGACGAATTGGCGCGCAGTGAAGGTATCGGCGCGATTTCGTTTTTGAAAATGAATATCGAGGGCGCTGAGCGAGACGCCTTGCCCGGTTGTGTAGAGGTTCTCGATCGCACCCAATCGGTATGTATAGCCGCTCATGATTTTCGTGCCGACCGTGGCGAAGGCGACAGCTTTCGAACTCTGACTATGGTGAAAGAGTTTTTGACGGCACGTGGGTTTACACTAACGACCCGGGACGAGGACCGGCGCTATTATGTGCCCTACCATGTGCACGGCGTCCGGCCTTAGCCTAACATCGAGCGGCTGGTTCTGCGGGAGCACAAGCTTGTATAGGTAAGCGGTTTGGGTGCGCAGCACAAGGTCGTAGCCCTTGAGCGGATAGTAGGCTTCCAGGCGCAGACGGACATTAGAGGGCCCAAGGCCATCCACCATCCAGGTGGGCTCTGATTCGCGAAAGCGCTTGAGCCGGTCTTCACAGCCAAGGTTTGGCATGGGCCTAAATTCGCGCAAATGCCGGTCTGCAAAGATACAATCGAGCGGTTGGCTTTCGAGGTATGGAGTGCCCCCCTTCAGACGGGAGAGCGCGTCAATATCCGGGCGGTATCCCCAGACGAAGAGCGTATCCTCAGGCTTGCCCTGTTCGCTCAAATACTTGACGATCGCCTGGCTGTCATGAAAGAGGGCAAGGTCGTCCCAGCGTTCATTGCCGAGGGCAAGCTGGATGTTGCGAGGGCCGAAGCGGATCACAGGAATCAGCAATAGCGCGAGAAGCGCCATACGCCACCGGGGCTGCAGTTGCTCCAGCGATCGGCCTGCCAGCACCACGATGGGAACGAGTAGAAAAAAATAGTAGCGGGGGAAAAAGCGAAGGCCCATCGCGACAGTCATAAGCGAAAGCCCGATCCAGGCGTAGATGCGCCACTCGATACTGCGCCCGGGCAGAAAGGCAGCGACAACCGCAGCAGACTGAAAACCAAGCCAGTTGGCTGTGCGCCTCAGGAATTCAGCCAGCGGCTTGGTGACGAAGGTGTCTCGGGAATAGACGCTACCCCACCACCACACCTGTTGCCAGTAGTTGGGCCCGAAGAGCGCATGAACCGGAAGCGTTGCAGCGAAGCCAGCCAGGGTGCGCCAGTTCGGCACCCACAGCAGGGCGATAGCAAGGATGAAGATCGCCTTGGTGTGAATCAGCAGGCCTACGCCGCAAATCAGGCCCGCAAGCCAGGGGCGGCCACTCTGCGCCATCCAGACCGCACCAAGATGCGGGGCCACCAGCAGCAGATCTGGGGCAAGAGCCATGACGGCCGACGGAATTCCAAAGCTGAGGTAAATCGCAATCAGCCAGGCTGCGTAACGCCCGCCCAGGCGATATGCAAGGCCAGCGCAGCCAGTTACATAAAGGGCCCCTGCAAGGCGCAGAACACAGCCAGGCATCGCCCCCCACAGAAGATAAAGGGCAGCGGAAAGCGGTGGCTTGTCGAACCAGAAATCAACATAGGGCCAGCGGCCATGCAGGATCTGAATCGCCGCTGTCATCGGGTAGGCTTCTTCGATCCAGAGCAGGTTCACGTGCGCCAGGCGCACCGCGAACGCCACAGCGAAAATGAGGAGAAGTTGTTTAGCCACTCTTCTTGCCGGATTTGGAAACCGCATCCCGGTGATGCACCTTGATGGGGAGGCCGATGCGCTTCAGGCGCTTGGCAACCTCTTCGGCAATCATGACAGACCGGTGCTGGCCGCCGGTGCAACCGAAGGCAATCGTCAGGTAGCTCTTGCCTTCTTTGGTGTAGTGAGGCAATAGATAGGTCAGCATTTCAGTTACCCGGGAAAGAAATTCCTGTGTCTGAGGAAAACTCCGGATGTAACGCGCGACGCTGGGATGCTTGCCGTTAAGCGGCTTGAATTCAGGGATGTAATTGGGATTGGGAAGGAAGCGTACGTCGAAGACCAGGTCGGCATCCTGCTGGATCCCATGGCGAAAGCCGAAACTGCAAACATGGATCGAGAGGCGGCCCTCCTTCCCGGTGGCAGAAAATTGCTCTTCGATCAAAGCCCGAAGCTCATGGACGTTGAATTTCGAAGTATTCACCGAAATGGTAGCCAGCGAGCGGAGTTCTTCAAGCAGATGGCGCTCGGCTTGCACATTCTTGAGAACAGAGCGGCTTTGCCCAAGCGGATGTGGCCGGCGAGTTTCAGAAAAGCGTCGTACCAGTGCGGCATCATCGGCTTCAAGAAAAATCAACCGGGTAGGAACTTTGGATGAGACTTCCCGATACATGGCGGGGAAGCGCTGCAGCGCCTCCCCTTCCCGTACGTCGACGACCAGCGCAGCCTGGCGGATGTTCGGAGCATCCTTGGTTAGCTCGGCAAACTTCGGAAATAGATCGAGCGGCAAGTTATCTACAGCGTAATAACCCATGTCCTCAAAGCATTTGAGAACAGTGCCCTTGCCCGAACCACTGAGGCCCGTGATGATGACGAGTTCAGCCTGCGCAGATCCTGGGAGCATTATCGTGCTTCGATAAGGTCGAATTCGTTGTCGTCCCGACGGACGAGCACGTGAATCTGGCCGCTACCGAGTTCTTCAAAAACCAGATAGGTGGAAGCCGGCTTGATAGCTAGCGGCGCTTCTTCAATCGAGATGGGCTTGGACGTGCGTTGCACGCGAGTGGGCTTAAGTGCCTTGGCCTTCTTAGGGGGAGGGGCAGCAGGAACCACGTCTGGAATCGGTGCTTTTTTACCATTGATTCCAACGCCGTGGCGTTTGGAATCAATCCTCTTATCGTGCAGTTTGTGCAACTGCTTTTCCAGCTTGTCGATGGCGGCCAGAAGCGCCATGAACTGATCTTTGTGTGCAGCGATGCCTACGGCCTGATGGCCGAAATACATCATGGTGACTTCGGCTTTGTGTTCAAGTCGTTGCATCTTGAGAATGACGTGAGCTTCTCGCTCACCCTTTTGATCGACTAGCTTCCCTAGCTTGGCGAAGTGGTTGTCTAGATTCTTCTTTTGCTCTTTGTCGAGCGCTGCAAGTTTACCGGTGTAGTGAATTTTCATGTTTAGGTAGTTCTACTGCTTCACACGACGCTGGTGCGTCGAGGGAATCTTCATGTCTTCGCGATACTTAGCGACTGTGCGCCTGGTCACGGAGATACCATCCTCATTGAGCCGAGCGGTGATCTGGTCGTCCGTCAGTGGATGAGCGGAATCTTCTTCCTCAATCATTTTCTTTACTTTGCGCTTGAGAACCAGCAGGGAGGTGCCGGCACCCGCCGGGCCCTGCACCGCTTCAGAAAAAAAGTAGCGGAGTTCAAATACGCCCTGCGGTGTATGAACATACTTGCTGGAAACTGCGCGGCTAACCGTGGACGGATGCACACCAATCTCTTCGGCCAGATCCTTGATCATCATCGGTTGGATGCAGTCGATTCCGTCTTCGAGAAATTCCCGCTGACGCTCGACGACGCATTCGCAAACCTTCAGGATGGTCTGGCGGCGCTGCTCGATGTTCTTCATCAACATGAGCGCGCTTGAGTAGCGCTCGCGAATGTAATTGCGAACATCTTTCTCAGGCGAATGATCTTTGTCGAGCATGCGGCGATAGCCGGGGTTCAGGCGAATTTGGGGCAGATCTTCATCGTTCAACTGAATGAGATAGTCTTCACCATCTTTGAAGATGTAAACATCGGGCTCTACAGTTTGGGCCGCTTGGCTGGAGTAGCGCAGACCAGGCTGCGGGTCGAGCTTGCGAATGACGTTCAGGGCAATCTCGATATGGTTCAATGGCCGGCCGAGAGCTTTCGCGATTTCCTTAAATTCCTTGCGCTCGATCATTCGCAGATGATCGCTGACCATCTGCCACGCCACGCCGCCTTTGGCCCCGCGGCTCTTGAGCTGCAGCAGGAGGCATTCGCGAAGGTCGCGTGCGCCAATACCGGCAGGATCGAGGCTCTGAACAATTTCGAGGCCATCTTCCATGTCGTCAAAAGTAAGATTCTCAGCCTTGCCGATGTCTTCAATCGGTTCCAGCAAATAACCGTACTCGTTGAGGTTGCCAATGATTGCCTCAGCCGCTTCACGTTCGCTGTCATTCATGAGAATGAGGCTCAGTTGTGAAGTGAGATGGCTCGAAAGCGTGACAGGCGAGGACAGGAAGGTTTCAAACGACGGTTTCTCCGGCGTTTCTCCCGCCGGCGTTTTATGTCCTGGATCGAGATATTCGTCAAAGTAGCTCCCGAAGTCGATTTCGTCGAAGGGATCGGCGGCTTTGGGAGCCTCTGCCGGATCTACCGAAGCTTCAGCCGTGTATTCTACTGGAGGCTCAAACTCGGCTTCCGATTCATAAGAAGCTGCAGGCGGAGTTTCCAGCATTTCCATCACTGCCTGATCACTGGGGTCAGAATTTCTCTCGGCCTCAAGCAGATTCTGGACTTCCTGTGGAGTCAGTTCTTCGCCATCCTCACTCTCGTCGAGGAAAGGATTTGCGACGATCTCCTGGCTGATCATTTCCTTGAGCTCCAGACGGTTCAACTGGAGCACGGTGACCAACTGGACTAGGCCAGGCGTCAGCGTCTGCTTTTGCGAAACTTGTAATCCTAAGCGTGGCGAAAGCATCGTTTCGTCTTCAGGATACCAATTGAGGCCTTGCCCACCGTCCTCGATCTTGTCATGCTGGATTTGGAGCCGTGTCGCTCTCAATCCGCTAAGTCGGCAGAAACCTGGATACCAATGACTATTGAATACGCGATCGCACAACAAGAGAAGGCCTGGAAATTGCTTGGCCGAGGCAAATTGACGGAGGCCCGCGACTCGATTGTCGAGGCCCTCAAAATTTTTGAACTCATAGAGGGAAAAGAAACTCCCGACGTAGCAAACCTGCTCAATGATCTGGCTGACCTTGAAGACCGCCTGGGCCTCTTTGACAAGGCTCTGGCCAATGCTCGCCGCAGCATGGAGATCACCGACAAACTTGCGCGCACCTTCAAGGGCGAAGAGGCAACTTTGATTCGGGCACGTTCACGCACCCTGATCGGCACCCTCAATCGTCAACTGGGCGACTACAAACAAGCCGAGCAGTACCTGAAAGAAGCTCTCAAGCTGAATCTCAAGCAGTTTGGCAAGGATCATGGCGAGGTAGCTAGCTCCGAGAGCAATCTGGGTATCGTTTACAAATACTCTGGCCAATACGCCAAGGGACTGGCACTTTACGAAAGCGCGCTGTCAAAGCTCAAGGCTATGTTCGGTGAAGATGCCTTTGAGCTAAGCATGGTTTATCACAACATCGGCGGCATTCTGCACGCAGCAGGACGCTTTGCTGAAGCCGAAGCCCCCGCCCGTCGAGGCTGGGAACTATCCAAACTTCATTTGGGCACCAGCCACCCCCAAACGATGGCCGACGCGGCCGCCTTCGCCGCAATTCTCGACAGCCTTGAGCGCTATAAGGAATCCGAGCCGATTTACCGAAAGGCCCTGAAGGTATTTGAGAAGCTTTACGGCCCGGAGAATTATGAACTTGCCGTCAACCTGAATAATCTGGCGGCCGTGAAGTCTGCGCAGGGCAAAGGCGAGGAAGCCGAAGAACTGTACCGGAAGTCTCTGGCGATGTCAGAAAAGCTGCTGGGCAAGAACCATCCCGACGTAGCGCTTACGCTATACAATCTGGCCAGTCTTTTGCATGTCTCGGGCCGCCGCGCTCAGGCCGTTCGCCTCTACGAGCGGGCGCTCAAGATCTTCGAAAAGGCCTTGAAGCCAAAGCACCCCAAGATTCTACTTGTGAAAAAAGCCCTCGAATCGGCTCGCCAGAAGCGGAGCTAGAAAGAGGATCAGGAGCCCGATGGGAAGGAGGCCTCCTTCCCAGATCCTGAAATCGGCAGTAACCTAAGTCCACGACAAACCGGCAACGTAATGGCCGAGCGTTAGCTCGAACATCACCGTAAGGGTGAGCCAAAGCGCACGCCCAAGTCTCATTGCTCAGGCGTAACAGCGAACCTCGAAAATACGGGCTTCTTCCAGCCCGTTCGTTGCAGTGACGTGCACGCGCACCGCCTCAGCTTCTACAGAATCGAAGCGAACCCGGTTGAGCCGCTGGTAATTGCCCTTCACGGAGGCAACGGTCACGAAGTCGCTAGAGCCCTTCTTGCGCACCTGCACCTGATAATCCTTGACGGTCTCAGGCTGAGGCTGGCGTTGTGCGTCGCCGCGCCAAAAAGTCGGGTTTGCCGTTAGCACCAGCTGCCGCTGAAAGCCGGTGTCAAAGGTCAACTGTACCTGGCTGATCTTGCGCGGGCTATCCCACTTGAGATCGAGCCATGCACCCTTATCGGTCATCGGGCCAGCCCAGTGATGGATTGGGCCTTTGGGGATGTCGCGAGTGATGCCATCGATCACGAGCGGAGCAACTGCTTCGCCGACGTTGCCAGAGCTGGAGATGGTTGCTTTGCGAGCCGAGTCGTTTGCGTCTTCATTGCGAATCAATTCGCCCGGCTTGCCCTTGATCGTTTGATCGTCGCGAATCAGGCGTTGCTGAAGAGTTGCCACCAGTTGCTTGTCTTCTGCAAGCTGGCGGGGCAACCTGGATTTTTCTACGCAAAGGGCAGCGGCGGTTCCAACAGCCTGGCCAATGGTGGCGCAGGTGGCCATAACGCGGCTCGAAGTGAAGGCGGTGTGCGTGGCGCTGATATTGCGTCCCGCCATCATCAGGTTTGCAATGTTTTTCGAATAGCAGCTGCGCAGGGGGATCGGGTAGACCTCGGGCGTTCGCAGAACGGTATTGGGAGGCAGATCGGCTCGATCAAAGCCACCGGGCGGGTGATCGTCCATCGGCCAGCCACCCATGGCAACCGAATCATAGAAGCTGCCACCCATGAGGTCCTGCTGGGTCAGGATATGGTCTCCATGCAGACGGCGGGAGCCACGCTTGCCGGGCATCATTCCCACCCAATCGAAGGCATAGTTGGCGCTGTTGGTATGGTTGCCACTGTTCTTGATGTAATCCCAGACACCCATCACGATCGAGAGCAGTTCGTAGCGGATCAGTTCGTTGTCTCGGATGGTGTCCTTGCCGCCGCCCCACTCCACCCACCAATAGCCGTAATCCCACTGGTCTACCTTGCGAAAGCGCAGGGTGTCGGCGGTTACTTTTCGGGCCCATGTTGGCGGCTTGAAAGGCATGGGCTTGTTGTAGAGGCGCGAGGTAAAGAGAATCGAGCTGCCCAGTGTTTCGAGGTCTGACGCTTCAGGGGCGAGGCTCTCGTTAAACTCAGCACGCGATTCCCGGCCCATGCGGAAGCTCGCACCCGATTCAAGGGCCAGCCGCGAATCGCCAGTGGAGTCGACGAAGACCTTGGACTGGATCCGGTAAATCATTTCGCTTTTGTCACAGCGGGCATGTACTTCGGTAATGCGGTCGTCCTTGACGACAGCCTTATAGACAATGGTTTCCAGCAGCAGTGTGATGTTGGGCTCGCTGACGACTTTGTCGTAAAGGATGAAATCCCACATCTCCCAGCAGCGTTGCGGATTGTTAACGGCGTCTTCGAGACGCAGTTCTTCGATGAGACCGCTCTCTCGCCACCCGGCCCTGCCACGATGCGAGTCTGCTCCAACGATGTGCATCTTCACTTCACTTGAGGAGTTGCCACCCAGACGGGAGCGATCCTGCACGAGAACTACTTTGGCGCCATGCCGTGCGGCAGAGATGGCGGCGCAAACGCCAGCCACGCCTCCACCGGCGATGAACACGTCGCAATCCAGATTGACCAGGGCCATATGCGGCTCTTGGAACGTAGTAGCGGCCTGGGCGTCCTTTGATGGGGGAGCGATGCGGTCAAACTGTTTGCGCATCTCGGGGGTAATTGTTTGTGCCTGGGCAGGTGGAATCTGGTCGGCAAGGACCATGAGACTGTAGCTGGTGATGAGATCGCGGCGACGCATAAAAGCTCCTTCGCTAGAAATTATTTCAGATTTCTGAACCTTTGTACATCGCGGCTACCCACTTTTCATAGCCGTTATAAGGCTGGGTAGCGACTCGCTCCATGTTTGGAATCAATTGCTCCACGGCCTGACTCCAGCGGGGGTGCGGCTTTTTGGGGTTTACGTTGGCAAAGAATCCGTATTCAGTGGGTACAGCTTTGTTCCAGAAGGTTTCCGGCTGCTGGCTTACGAGTTCGATGCGCACGATGGCCTTGATGCTTTTGAAGCCGTACTTCCAGGGAAGCGCGAGACGGAGGGGTGCCCCATTCTGATTGGGAAGCGGTTTGCCGTAGATGCCTGTTACCAGAAAGGCCAGCGGGTTCATGGCTTCGTCGAGGCGAAGGCCTTCGTAGTAAGGCCAGGGGTAGTTGCCGGAGTATCGAATCCCCGGCATCTCTTCTGGACGGTTGACTGAGATGAAGCGCACGTATTTGGCTCCAGCCTGCGGCTCTGCGCGACGAATCAACTCAGAGAGCGGAAAGCCCATCCAGGGCACAGCCATGGCCCAGGCCTCGACGCAACGATGGCGATAGAGCCGCTCTTCGATTGGCATCTTTGTCTCAAGATCTTCGATCGACCAGACTTGCGGCTTTGCGCATGCCCCGGCAATCTCGACTGTCCAGGGACGTGGCTTGAAGCCTTTGGCTAGCGAGCGGATCTCCTGCTTGTTGGTTGAGAACTCGTAGTAGTTGTTATAGCTGGTGGCGGCCCACTCTTCGGTGAGAGGCCGGTCCAGGGTGAATTGAGGGTTACGGTTGGCTGCTGGCAGTATCGATGGCAGGGCCATTGCGGCAAGAATTTGGCGTCGATTGAGGTAGGCGGATTCGGCAGTTGCCTGCCGTTCTGGAATCTGCCATCCACGAGGAATACGAATGAGCATTTGCGAAGCCTCTGCTCCATGCTAATATGCAAAGAGTAACGGCCACAGTGCGGAGAGATGCCTGAGTGGTCGAAAGGAGCGGTTTGCTAAACCGTCGTAGTGCCTTAAAGCGCTACCGAGGGTTCGAATCCCTCTCTCTCCGCCATT
>JALHNH010000100.1 GCA_022843625.1 Bryobacter sp.
GGGGGGGCCCGGCACCAACGCCCCCCCGCCCCCCCACCAACACTCCCGCCCACCCACCCCCACCACCGCCCGACCGACTCGCACGGCCGCTTCGCGGCGTGCTCTCGGTCCAAGCCCTGGGCTCGCTTCGCTCGCCTGGCGGGGCCGGAAGGGCCCTTTCGCAGCCGCGCCGCTTTCGCGGCGCCTCACGCATCGGTGTGCCTCGGCTCGCTACACTCGCCAGGCCGCGCCGGGTGACGCTGGCGGCCGAATTATGGGCAGTTGTCCGCCCAAGCATTAACTACCGGAAACGAGTTTGCAGCCCGCCAGGTCGGCGGCGCCGTCGGCCACCCAGAGAATCGCTTCTCCGTGCGGGCGGAGCGGCTCCATAGGCAGTCGTCCAGAATGCGCTTCATACGCGAGAGTTGCCAGCAGGTCGCCGGGTGAATGGGCACCGGTGAGTTCCTTGGCCCTTCCCAGATTTGTGTCGGAAACAACCAGCGTTACCGGAACACCGGCCAGGATAGTTTCTCCCAGAATCGCATCCCGACCGTTGGATGCTTTGACTTTGACTGTGATGTTCATGTGATTTCCTTACGGGTGTTGTGTAGCGTCCCCCCGGACGCCTACAGACCATTATGCATATCCGCGAGGTTATGGGTTGAAAACTTTGCCAAATGGACAGGGGCTGTTCACCTTGCCTTGATTTCTGGGCTCGGGCTATTCTCTATTCTCACCCATTCATGGACGACGCCCTGGCATGGGTTACCAACACGGTTGGGTGCAGTTGCTCAACAACGCCCTGATCGTTCTTGCCCGACAGGACGAGCTTCCGAGTATCATCCGGCGGCACCTTGTCTCTGGTATGCCGATTCTCCTCGACTAACCGGACCCGCCCATCATGCGCGCGAAGAATGGAAGCAGGTGCTTCCGCAGATTCTCAGCGGCTTCCTGGAGGTCGGGAGCTTTTTACCTCGGGGACCTTCATCCTCAGGGTAAGGGGGGCTCCCTTCCCCTGCGGCCCCGTCCCGCCGGCATCCCACCTTAGCTGGCACTTCGGGCGTGGCGTCAAGGGTTCGGCGCTTCGCGCCCCCTCGCTACGCTCGGGCCCTTGACACCCCGCCCTCGGCCAGCTGTGGGCGGGATCGCCGACGGGCCGAGTCCGAGGGGTAAGGGGGCAAGGTGCCAGGCGGGGGATTTTTATAGTTGGCTCAGGCGAGGGTCTGGTCTGTTGAACAAAGACGGGGCGTACTCGAAAGACCTTGGGCGGGGTCTCCGTCCCATGAACAAGGCGAAACCGTATTCCAAAATACAAAAAATACGGTAACTATCTAGTTAATCAGTACAGGAAAGGGCGTGGTTGTCACGAAGACTTAGGTTCACCCCCGAAGATCGTCTGGAGGCCAGTCACCATGCGCATTCTCACCCCCAACGCCACTCGCCAGCTACTGGCCCAAATTCCTCAAAGAAGTCCGTTTGGCGCCCGTGATCACGCGGTCATCCGCCTCTTCGCTCAGACCGGCCTGCGCGTCGGCGAGATGGTCGGCCTCAACGTAGGCCATGTCTATCACAAAATGCCTTTCGACCAGGTCGACCTCCCGGCCGCCATCTGTAAGGGCCACCACTCACGGGTCATTCCGCTCAATCCGGCCGCCCGCCAGGCCGTTCAAGATCTGGTCGACTTTCTCAAGATGCGCGGGTTCCAGGCCGATGCCGACTCCCCGTTATTGCAAGATCGCCGGCACCGTCGGCTGCCCGTCCGCGAGGTGCAGCGCCTGGTGCAGTTCCACCGCCAGGCCGCCGGTCTCACCGTCCGCGCGACGCCTCACACTTTTCGCCACAGTTTTGCATCGCATCTGGCCACCCGCGTCTCGCTGCGCATTGTCCAGCAGTTGCTCGGGCACCGCTTCCTGGCTTCCACTGAGGTCTACCTGCACACTCAGCCCGTCCAGTTGGCTCAGGCGGTGGCGACCCTCCCCGCGTTTTGATTCATGGCCAGGGTTCGGGCGACTCACTTCAAAGGAGCCTTCTTATGAGCAGTTACAAAGGCCGGGTCTATCTCGCGCCCTCCGGGCAGTGGGCATTCAAATACTACATCGACGATCAGGAGGCCGGCGGCGGCGCCGGCTTCAAGAGCGAAAAGGAGGCCAAGCTCGGCTGCAAAGACGTTCTCCAGGGCTATGTCGCAAAGCCGAAGATCGTGGTGGTCAAGTATGAGGAGCTGCCTCCGCTGGTCTGACCTCGGCCTGGTCGACGACAACTAAAATTCCCGGGCGCCTCAGTCCGTGATCGCCGTACTGAGCAGCTGACAGCCATTCATTCTGGAGCCACCCGTAACTTGCGGCTCTGTCAGCCCAGCTCCAGCAAACGCTGTAGTGAAGCCAATCACGCCGTGCGCATGACGATCGTCAAACTATTGTTGAACAAAGCCGCTGCGCGGCAGGGTGAGCCAGAAGGCTGTTAGCGGACCGGGAAGCGAGTAAAGGGTTGGTTCGGTTTCCAAGCCCTCTCAATAGTCGCTGGTCTCAGCTGAGGTGGAAAGGGTTCTGATATCCGGGGACTTAATTTGAGGGGATGTCAGGGGGAATCATCAGACGCCGCGGAGTTGCGCTTGTCTTCACTCTTTCCGTCGGCGTTCTGCTGGTCGTTCTCTCGATTTCCCTGTTTTCGTTCTATTCGTCGGAAGTGTATTCGCAGGGTCAGCAGCAGAAGGCTGTGCAGGCCTACTGGAATGCCCGCGCCGGTTTGGAGCACTTTTGCCAGGAGCGGCAGGTTCCGTCTAGCGGGTTTTATGATTTTCGCGAACGCGGCCGATGCGATGTGCGCAGCCAGGGCAAAGACCTGGTTTTCGAGGGGCTGTCTGGTTCTCAAAAGCGGCGCATTCGGCTGATCGAGCGCGACCCGGCCCGGCGGTTGGAGGAGCTTTGAGAAAACGCCGGGCGTTTACGATGGTGGAGGTGATGGTTGGCTCGGGCGTGCTGCTTTTGATGGTGACACTGGCCTCCATGGCCACCATCAGCTACCTGCGGGGTTATGGTCACTATACGAAAGAGGGAGCCAAGCTGCGCGTGGCCGCCAAGACCCTGGAGTCGCTTTGTTTGGAATTGCGCTCCGCAAGGGCTTTTAAGGTGGTTCCAAAGTCGGTCCGCCAAACACCGCTGGAGTTTGAGGACACGAAACGGCGGCAGTGCTCGTTGCAGTTTCGCGGAGACGAGCTGTGGATTCAGCGCGAGCCAGATCCCGTTCGGATCGGCCAAGCGGCAGACGTGAACCTGAGCGTCCGCGAGGGACTTTTGGAAATCAGGATGCCGGTGACCGGTCAGGCGCCTTTGCAGACGGCCGTTTCTTTGCGCGGGGTGCGCCGATGAGGCGGGGATTTACCCTGATGGAGATCCTGATGGGCATGGCTTTGATGGCGCTGATTCTGGTGGCGGCCCTGTGCGTGCTGCAGTGGGCCTTGTTGGGGTCAACCAGGCAGCAGGCTCAGACCCGGGCCGCTTTTTTGGCGCAACAGCAAATGGAAGCTTTGTGCGCAGCCGACCAGCCCCAGTCCGCCCAGGGCACCTTTGAGAGTGGTTTTACGTGGTCGGCTCAGGTAAAGCCGGTTCAAGACTTTCTGGCGTTGGAAGTTCGTGTAAAAGGCCCGGCCGGATCTCTTTATACTCTCACCACGGAACGGCGCAAAGAACTCAATCAGCTGGTTTTTCGCAGCGACGGCCAGAAGCTATTTCAGACGGCTGAGGATGTTCCCGAGCCGATTGCGGTGAGCGACGGGATTGCTGGCGATTTTTGCCTGAGCCCCGATGGTCAGCAATTGGCCTATGTTGCCTCGCATGAAGGCAAACCGCAAATCTTCCTTCGCCGCCTCGACTCAAAGAACGCTCCGCAACTTCTCATCAACCATCCGGAAGGGGCGGGAGAACCGCGCTTTTCGCCGGATGGCGAGCAGCTGGCGTTCACTTCGCAGGCCAACGGAGCCAGCCAGGTTTTTGTCTATTCCGTGTCTCGCCGCAGTTTTAGGAACGCGAGCAACAACAGCCACCAGGAGAATTCGCCTGGCTGGTTTCCTGATTCACAGAGCTTGCTGGTGTGCCGCGATGGCTCGTCCATTGTAAAACGACTGGCCAACGGCAGCGAGCAGGTGCTGGTGGCCGAGAGCGAGGGCTGGAACGCGGCGCCCTGCACCGACGGCAAGACCCTGGTCTTTATGAGCAGCCGGGATGGCAATCCCGAAATCTACAGCCTGAACCTGGACTCCAAGAAGCTGAGGCGACTCACAGAAGATCCAGCCTACGACACGACGCCACAGCTCAAGGGTCAGCGGATTCTGTTTCAGTCCAACCGCGATGGAGTGCAGCGGCTTTATTCGATGAACCTGGACGGTTCCGAACTGACGCCGGTCACCCCCGACCAGGCGGCCGAAGCTCCCCAATGGACCCGGTGAGTGAAAACTGGTGAAAAAAAGTAGGATATTCCTACTAAAAATTTCCTGAGTCAGGCAACTCCAGTCCGGCTCATAAGTCGGAGCCTCTTCGCTTGGATTTTTTTCACCACTAAAAAAAGGGGGCGCGGCGAATTCTAGACCCTTGATACATATTGGGGGTATTTTGATGCGCGGTGAGCCCGGGTTATGGTCCAAGAGTCTAAGTAGCCTTCTAATTCTTGCTATTTTGTTGGAGATTTTAGCTCCGGCTGCCTGGGCATTGCCGGACCCCGACTCGCCTCGTATTCCTACTCGGCCCAACTATCCTCTGGCTCGCAAAGGGAGCAGGGCTCGGGCGAAGCGTTCTCTCGATTCGGCGCTTCAGCAAATCTTGAGCAAAGCGGCCGGACCAGCGGCAAATTTACCCGCCGTGGATGGACAGACGCCACTGGAACGAGCCGGTCAGGATGTGGAAAATCCGCACCCGGGAGCGACTCCCGACGCGAATGCCAGCAACAGTTCGTCCACCTCGACCAACACCCATCCGAGTTCCGAAGGCGAGCAAAACACGGCAACCAGCAGTTCACAGGCGCGCACGACGGCTCAGGAGGACTGTGGTTGCGAGGATGAACAGCAGGAAAGCCATGGAGGGGAATTGGGCATCGTCAACGCCGATCCGAACCAGCCCTTCCCCCAGTGGGAGTTCAGCCGTCAGACCTTCGAGGACGGTCCATACTTGCGTACAGGTCAAGAGTTGCCCACCGGCCAGGTGCAAGACTATCTCTTGCATGTGGCCCAAAAGCTCGACGATCCGGGTGCCAGCGAAGACTACACGGTAGATTTCCTCTCACCCGTGGCCGACAACAATCAGACTTCGCGCGGTTCGCAGGCCAGTTGCCGTTGGAGCTATCGGCGCCTGAGTGGCAGCACGGCCTCTGCTTTTGACGCAAAATATGAGCTGGAGATTCGCGTTTGGGACCAGAAAAATCCAGAGGGCGGTCGGGTCGTCTTTCGCCGGCGCGAGAACATGTGGCTCAAGCAGGTGCCGATGCACGCCGGCTTTGCCTTGCGCGATGCAGGCCAGTATCGGATGCTGTCGACCCGAAACAACGAAGAGCCCAAGACGCAGTTGGTGCAGATCAATTACGCCACGCCCGGTGAAGACGGCTTGCACCGGCGGCTCTCGGATCAGGAGCGGACGATAGAAGCTCCTTATGTCGCCTACACCAGTGATGAACGGGTAGGTGATCGCCGCAGTTTCGAAATTCCCCAGCCGGACCAGGAAGGGCATCAAAACTTTACCGCTCGTATCGACCTGCGCAAATCAGGCCTGTCGAGGACCCAATTCCAAAGCTTTGCCAGCGCCCAGGTCCATTATTCTTCCGACGGAAATAGCTACCGGGTCGAGCGGCGAGTCTACGACAGTCTTTTTCCCCAAGGGCACACGGCTTCGGTCATCACCGGAGACGGTCGGCTGGAGCGGATCGACGTCACGGGAGGCGCTGGTTTGCCCCGGGCCGGAACCTGGAAAATCAGAGAAGTGGCCGACGGCCAGGCGGACCAGAGCCACACTGTACAGGTTCGCTCGGTGGAAACCGAAGTTGCGCCTTATAGCAACTCGCTGTCGCTCTTCCAGGACAATGGCGGCACGCTCTATCGCATGGCCTTAAAGTCCGGCAGTAACTGGGTTCCCGAGAATTTTCGTTGGACTTTGACTTTGCGTAACACCCAGACCGACCAGGTGGTGCGCACCTACACCGGCAACGTTTCCGACAATACTCGGACGAATCTGGAGTTTTATCAAATCTGGGACGGTCAGGACGCCCAGGGAAATCGGGTGGCCAACGGGACCTCTATCGCCCCCGAGCTCTCCATCGCAGTCCTGAATCAGGCCGCTTCCAGCAATTTACGGACGACCGCCAGCCTGGCGGCGGCTGACTGTGGCTGTGAGCCGGAAGAATGGATTCTCAACGGGGGCGGGCAGGATTTTCGCATCGACGATGACCTGGAATTGCAGATCAACGGAGTCACCGTTTTTAAAGACGACAGCGGTTTTGCCGACTACTTTACCGAAATACCGTTTCAGGCCAGGGTCGGAGATACGTTGCGGGTCGCGGCCACCGACACCTTCGGCATCTGTTCCGAAGTGGATCCGCTCTACGTCCGCCGAGTCAGCACCGGCACCAACCTGAAATTGACCAACGGCTATGAGGGCCCCTGTGACGACAGCGCCAAGGGCATCACTTTCTTTGATGAAACCTACATTCTGACCGACGACCAAACCGTCGTCGAGGCGGTGTTTCGCTCCAATGGAGCCAGCTATGAAAATGAAACTCGGAACGCTTGCGAAGCGCTGGCCTGGACTCGCACCAGCTCCAAGCCTCCACCGCCGCCCAGGGCTCAAGCCAATCAGGGGAGGATTTCTATTCCTGGAGTCGACCCCAGCTTCAATATCCCCGGCCAGTATACTCCGGCCAACTATCCGGGAGTCTCGCTGACCAGCGGCGACGTCTGGGCGTTCTTTGACAATTTTGTGGCCAGCGGAGGCCAGCAAACGATGTTCCGCAGCCCGATTCCTATCGAGATCAAGAGAGGAAGTGGACGCTACAGCCACGCTTTTGCGGACCTGGTGGTCTACAGTCGGACCACGCCGCTCTACCTGGGACGCACGCATTCCAGCGACCAGCAAGCCAGGGAGGGCCACTTCGGCTGGAACTGGAGCTTTGACGAAAAGCTGATCGTCTTCCAGAACCAGGCAATCTATCAGCTGCCCGACGGCGGCGTGGTGACCTACCAGGACGATGGAGACGGCTACAAGCCCGCGATGAACCATATCACCGAGAAGCTGACGCGGGTGGATGACCGCACTTTCCGTTTCGACTACAAAGGCGGCGGTAGCAGTATTTTCAAGATTCCCCCTGGCCTGGATCCCGCTTCCGAAAAACCGGTCTGGGCAGTCCTGCAACAAAGCACCGACACTCACGGCTTCTCAAACACTTTCCAGTGGGATTCCAAAGGGCAGCGTCTCTTAAAAATGCAGGGACCGGATGCCAGCCAGTTCATTCGACTGGACTGGGCCAACTGCGAGCCCCCTCGGCTGGTCTCGGCCCGCGATTCCCACGGGCGCAGCGTGTGCTATGACTACGCCACCTACAAAGGTCCCGGCGGCGTGCGCGACCAGCTGCTTTCGGGAGTGACGGTGACGGGCAATCGCAAGGTCCAGTTCCGCTACCATCCCGTGTTGGGGCAGCGCAAATACGAACTGCTGGACGTGCTGCATAATGAGGTTCTGCAGGAAAAGGTGGTGGCCCATCCGGTCAGTCCCGGCCAGCTGGCCGAGGTCACCCACCGCCCCGACAAGACCCTCACTTTTCAGCGTAACGTGGATGAGAACACCGGCCAGGTCACCAGCGTTTTGACCCACAAATCGGCCAGCAACAACTCCCCCGAAGGAGTCACCCAGAGTCTGACCTGCCAGATTGATGGCAAGGACCGGGTGGTGGGCGTTCGCGATGAGCTGGGCAACGAGACGCACTGCGAGTTCGACGAGTTTTACAATGTGATTCATGTTTATGACCTGGTCGGCCACGACCTGAGAATGACCTACGATGAGCGCCGGAACATGTTGACCGCGCAAGACCAGGCCGGACGAGTGACCCGGATGGAGTGGGATGCCCAGGACAATCCGGTGGCCACCACGGACCCGCTGGGAAGGCGTTCCACGGCGAGTTTTGACGCGCAACGCAACCCGCTTTCGATGAGCGACCCTCTTGGCCATACTACCACGATGGCCTGGGATGGAGGCGGTCTACTGCAGAGCATTACCGACAACCTCGGCAATCAGCTTCGCCTGTTTTATGACGCCAAAGGCTTTTTAAAAACGATCCAGCAGCCCGCCACCGACCAGAATGGCCCGGCGCGCACCTCGGTGGAGCGCAATTCCGCGGAGGAAGTGGTGCGTTCTTACGACGCACTTGGCCGCGTGCATAAGGTGGGGCGAGACGCGATCGGGCGGGTGGTGGAGACCATTGCCCCGGCGGTCGAAGCGCGCTTCCGCCAGCAATGCCTGCCTCCGGCGCAGGCCAGGGTGAAATACAACCGTAACGACCAGGTGGAGTCGGTCACCTCGGTGGATGGCCGGGTCACAAGATACAGCTACGATTTGGCCGAGCGATTGGTGGAGGTCCAGGAAACCGGCTACCCCGCCCCCACTCGACTGGTTTACGACTCTTTTGACAACCTGCTTTCCATGACCCGGCCCAACGGTGCGGTTACGCACTACGAATACGACCGGCTGAATCGGGTCAAACGGGTGACCTATCCCGGCGGGGACCAGGAAACGCTGACCTATGATGGGCGCGGCCGCGTCTCGCAGTGGCGAGCCGGCAGCCGCCTAGTGACCTATGAGTATGACAACGTGGACCGCCTGGTGCACATGTCCTGTGCCTCAACCGGCGACGACTATCACTACCACTATGACAACGCCAATCGTCTGCTTTCGATGCAGGATCAGACGGGCACGACCACTTACGAGTACACGCTGAACGACCGGCTGCAAAGGATTGTCCATCCGGGCAACCGTTCTTTGACCTATGGCTACGACCCGGGCGACCGGCTGGTTTCCACGTTGGATCCCGAGAACGTGGCCACATCCTATGAATACAACCAGCGCAACCAACTGATTCGCGCCACCCATGACGGGCAGGCGATGAACTACGGCTATGACCTGCTCGGAAGGGCTAAAGAAATCCAGTATCCTAATGGAGTGCGCGGCACCCAGATTTTCGACGAGCGCAACCGACTGCTCTACCGGGACTACCGCAAAGGTGGCACTCCCCTGGTGACGCTGAAGTATGCCTACAACCAGCTGGGCCAGCGGATTCTGGATGACCGGACCATGCCCAACGGCAACCAGCTGGCGTCGTTCAGATACAACCAGCGCCTGGAGCTGGTCCGCTCGGAGCGCGACCGCGGTGGATGCGGTCCGGATGAGGTGCACACCTACGCCTACGACTTGAACCACAACATCGTGAAAAAAGACGGCGTTTCTTACACTAACAACCTGGCCGACCAACTGCTGGCCGTGGCCGGCGGTGGGACGCTGACCTACAACGACTCCGGCGCCGCCACGAAAGTCCAGGGCTGGGACGTCTCCTACAACTGCGCCGACCAGATTATCGGGATTCAGATGCCGGGCAAAAGTATTGCCTACCGCTATGATGCCGGCGGCCAGCGGGTGTCCAAGACGGTGAACGGCGTCACCCAAAATTTCCTTTGGAACGGCGGCGACATCGCCAAAGAATACACCTCGACCGGGGCCGTGCGGGCCGACTACTTCCTGGGGGCGGGCCGCGAAGGCATCAAGACCAACGGCCAGTGGTATTGGTATCTGAGCGACATCCAGGGTTCCACCCTGATGCTGACCAACGCTTCCGGCAATTCGGCAGCGACCTACGACTACAGCGATTATGGCGAGACCCGCCAAACCAGTGGTTCCACGGCGCTGTACAACCCGTTCCTTTACACAGGCCAAGAATACGACTTCGAGACTTCGCTCTATCATCTGAGAGCCCGCCACTACTCCCCGAGCCTGGGCCGCTTTTTCAGCCGCGATCCAATTGGATATGCGGGTGGATCTAACATGATGGGTTACTGCGCTGGCGACCCGATTAACTGGAGCGACCCGACAGGGCATGACCGAGTCTGGGTTGGTTCCGGACGAGGAATAGACCCAGTATTTCCCTTCACATCTTCGGCCACCTTCGATGATCAAGTTTCAAGGAATGACTTGAGAACAGCATTTCAGAATACTACCGGACTGTTTCTGCTGTTTGGACACAACTATGCTTATCCCACCGCTGGGGACGATTATGGTTTTCATCTCGCGGACGGAAACCTTCCCTTGGATGAACTGAAAAGTTGGAGTAGGAGTGCAAAGATTGTAGTTCTTATGGGCTGTAACTCTGAGGTCGGCTACGGAGGGGCGAACCTTAAACCTGGACAAGGGACAATCACACTGAAAAATCTCGGGAGGATTGGGGGAGCAAACTACTTTATGAAGCCTCTGATCAACGCACTCTTAGGTGGCTCTACACTGCAGGAAGCCGTCGATATGGCTCTCGCCTCTAGCCCATTTCCGAAATCTCGAGAGAGGCTTAGAAGCGTTCTGGTTGTTCGTGGCGGAGATGCTCGACTGTGACGAATAGGTTGCTGACGATTACAGTAATCCTGAGCTTGTGTTGTGCCTTGGTTGCACAAACGATGCCGAGGGTGGAAGGCATTACAATCGGGATGACAACCGATCAAGTCGTTCAGCACTTAGGCAAAAAATATAAGTTCGTTGACACCATTGGAAAATCGGCAATTGCAGGTCAGGACTTTGGCTTAATTTATGGTTCTGGAGATAATGCCATCGAAATAATGTTCACGTTCGGCCGTGTTTCCTCCGTAGAGGGCTATCACTTTACCGACACTAAAGGGCGCATTTTCGGAAGAGGTGTTCCCAAGTCTCAACTCGTCAAAGCATTGGGAAAAGCAAAAGATTCGGGACCGAACTCGCTGCTTTACTTGTTCGGCTCACGCAGGCTGATTATAGACTTTGAGTTGGACCGGGTAGCATCGTTTGCGCTTGAGTAAAGAACCGTCCGGTTAGATTACACCCCAACCCCACGTCAGCCGGCGTGGGGTTTTGGCGTCAGAGTAGACCCGGAAATTGAATTTCTTGACACCCAACGGTGACAGCCTTAGACTCTAACTTGACACTTTCTCAAGCAACGGAGGATCTCAAGGTCATGGTAGGACAACGCATCGGTTACGTCAGGGTCTCGTCGGTCGAGCAGAATACGGATCGGCAGTTGGAGGGGTTAGAGCTGGCTCGGACCTTCACCGACAAAGCCTCCGGTAAGGACACCCAGCGGCCGGAGCTGGAGCAGCTGCTCAAGTTTGTGCGCGAGGGCGACACGGTGGTGGTGCACAGCATGGACCGCTTGGCCCGCAACCTGGACGACCTCCGGCGCCTGGTCGCGGACCTTACCAAGCGCGGAGTCAAAATCCAGTTCGTCAAAGAGTCGCTGACCTTCACCGGCGAGGATTCCCCGATGTCCAACCTGCTGTTGTCGGTGATGGGCGCGTTCGCCGAGTTCGAGCGAGCCCTCATCCGGGAGAGGCAGCGCGAGGGAGTGGCGCTGGCCAAGCAGCGCGGCGCCTACAAGGGTCGGAAGAAGACGTTATCTCCGCAGGACGTGGCCACGGTGAAGAACCGGATCGCAGCTGGCGAGACCAAGGCGAAGGTCGCGCGCGATTTGGGGCTGAGCCGCGAAACTCTCTATCAATATGGGGTCACCTCACGAAACGGAAAAAATCGTACGCTAAGGATTTGGAAGCAAAACCGCACCGTTTGCAGAGCATAGTTTCCGAGACGGGTTAAGTGACAGGAAAGCGGCCAGAAATGGGCAAGGCTGGGATGTCACGCAAACGCTCGTTTAGGAGACAACCCGGATGCTCATTGGTTACGCTCGTGTCTCGAAAGCAGATGGCTCTCAAACCCTGGACCTCCAGCGAGACGCTCTTCTTAGCAGTGGCGTCGCGCCTGAGCATCTTTATGAAGACCACGCATCCGGGCGGCTGTCCGAGCGCCCAGGCCTGGAGGCCTGTCTCAAGGCCCTGCGCAAAAAGGATGTGCTCGTCCTCTGGAAACTCGACCGCTTGGGCCGGGATCTGCGCCACTTGGTGAACACGGTCCACGACCTGAACCTCAGAGGCGTGGGGATTCGCATACTGACTGGCCAAGGCGCTTCGATCGACACGACCACTCCCAACGGCAAATTGGCCTTCGGCATCTTTGCCGCCCTGGCCGAATTTGAGCGCGAGCTTATCTCAGAACGCACCAAGGCCGGTCTCACTTCGGCCAGGGCCAGGGGACGAATCGGCGGAGCCCCCTTCAAGATGACGGCGGCCAAGCTCCGGTTGGCCATGGCCGCAATGGGCAAGCCTGAAACTGAGGTTGGTAAGCTCTGCAAAGAGCTGGGAGTATCTCGCCAGACTCTCTACCGCCATGTCGCTCCCGACGGCTCCCTCCGGGCCGACGGGCAAAAGTTACTCGGCAAGAAGCGTGCCTCGACGTAGTTTACTGACTCTGGCGGAACGGCAGTCTCTCTTGGCGTTCCCAGAGGCACGAGAAGACCTGGCTCTGCACTATACTTTCAGCGATTCGGACCTGGCTGTGATTCGGCAGCACCGTGGTGGCCAGAATCGGCTCGGGTTTGCCGTCCAATTGTGCAGTCTGCGCTATCCCGGTTCCGTTCTGCCAGCTGATGCTCAGCCTCCTGAACTCCTACTTTCCTTTGTATCACGTCAGTTGCGGCTGAACCCCGATTTGTGGCCGCAATATGCGCAACGAGCGGAGACCCGTCGCGAACATCTTTTGGAGCTGCAGGCCTGGTTGGGCCTTGGTTCGTTTGGTGCTGAACACTCTCGGCATTACGTTAAGCATCTGGCCGACCTGGCGCAGCAGACCGAACGCGGCATGCTGCTGGCGGTCGCTTTGGTGACTGCACTTCGCCAGCAGAAAATCATCGTGCCCCCGATCGACGTTCTAGAACGGATTTGCGCGGAAGCCCTGACCGCCGGAAATCGGGTTTGGGGAGCAACGGAACAGAAAACTGATATAAGGGCCTCCTCAGAGGAGCGTCGGTTACGGCGGCAGGCGAACCACCCTTCGATTTCATGGGATTTCT
>JALHNH010000101.1 GCA_022843625.1 Bryobacter sp.
AGCCGAGTTCCGTTCCTGGCTCTTTCCTGTCTATTTCTAAAGAATGCCGTGCCGAGAACTCACTCAACACTTTCTCCACGAAGTCTTTAGATCCCAATGGTTTGCCTGAGTATGTCGCCAACTTCAAACGCTTGAGTTGACCCTCATCTCCCGGGCTTGCCAGTAATTCTGCCCAGTGCCTGGCCCCACCTGAAGCGCTCCAAAACTGCATGTCGAGCAGGTGCGTTCCGCGTTGGGTGATGTGGTGGGGAAATCCGGGCAAAACGCGCCGGGCTGTTCGAGGCATACGCTTGTAGAGTGGATGCAGCAAAACTTTTTTCTCTCCATTTTGCAGAAGGTGCTATTCAGACTGTCCCTATTCCAAATACCAATACAATCGGATTGTCCCGATCTAAAACTGTCTCACCTGAAGGGTTCACTTCACAAGGCTGTCCCTATTCCTGTCCCTATTCCCGGTATTGCTCTGCACCATCGGGGTACGAGACCCCCGATACCCGGTTCGACAGGCCATAATCCAGTGTGATTGTGCTCAATGCTAGCGGATAAGCCCCTTCATTTCACTGCAATCGATCGATTCTGATCCAGCCTCGACAACACAGCGCCACTGCACATCACTCACCTCGGCTGCAGAAATATCTTGTGCTCGTTCCCATACTTGCGGCCCGACATCCCCACATCCATCAAGCCAATGCCATGGGTCCGTACGAATATATACTATTGACTTGGCGTTTGAAAATGTCTTTACATACTCCAATGCCTCCTTCTTTGTTTGAGAAATGTCTAATTCTGGGCTCCTGAGCATCGAAAAAACATAGCCTTTGCCGAGAAGGCTGTCAATATTGGCAAGAAGCAAGCGCCTAGAAGGTGACATAAACGGATTTCCCTTGCCTGAAATGTGCCATTCGCCCTTGAGCTTTTTTCCATTCCACATATAGAGGCCTGATCCAGCACTCGTTTCCAGATAAATGGCTTGATTACTACTCCTAGCCCATTTCTGAAGTTCTATGCACAGCTTGGCACTCGGATTCCTAGACGAGGGGAATGGCGAGCGGGACTGCGAACTCTTGGGCCATAGGGATAAATAGTAGGAATATGACTTGTGCTTCTGCCGGTACGCCCGCACTTCTTTCATTACCGAGCGATAAGAAAATGTTTGCTTTTCGCAGCACGTCAGTCTACTGATTTTGTTTTGGTCGAAACCTTCCTGTGCTGGCAGTAGTAGAGCGAGGATGATTGAGAAAATGGCGAGTCTCATCGTTTGCACCCTCGTTGCAAAAAGGAAGTTAGAGGATCTGCAGGTTTACCGTCCGTTCCTACGCTCAGTGCGGCCACGACAGCACTAGATAATCCGAATCGCGTGAACATTTGTTCATGGCTGTCAGTAGGGAGAGTGACATGGAGAAGTTCGTGGATCATGATGGCGTCTCGTCCAGAACTGTTTTGGCCATAGAAGCTTGGTCCAAATATTACGTGCCCGATCGCCTGGTCTGGTCGACCGTCGTAGCGGGCTGTAAGAGTTGTGCCAGCAGCTCCGGCAACAAAGAGAGTGGAAATCATGGGAGATGCCGACTTGTCCCCCAACCCAGTGATATTGTGAAATGTAAGAGACGATTCAGTTCCGTCTAGATTGTAAAAATACGTATTGGATGCAGCCGCTTCCAGCGCTTGTAAAAGGCTCCATTGGGGACCAATAGCGGCAGGATTTGCGGTTATTGATTGGAATAGCGACTTGCAATCTGCTGCAAGATTGTTCACTGCGGAAGCGGCAATTGATCTAAAACTTTTTGTCACGGCATCTCTGGATTCGAAACCCGACGGCAATTTGTGGGGAATCTGATCCTGAGGAGGTTGAGCTTCTAGGGTCGGCGAGTTAACCCCGCCGGGTCCACTTGGTATATCTGGGGGCGCTGGAGCCGTTACCGTTATATTGCAAGGTTGAGTTGGGACACAATCGGCCAAGCCAACTGGATCGTAGCGACCAACTGGTTCCCCGCGCACGTAGGTAAAGCGATTCCAAGACGCAGGATCGGATGGCCCGGCACTCGCTTGATATGGATCCGGACTACTAAACCGCCCCACCCCACTCGCATACCACCGCTGATCGGCATAATCCAGCCCACTCTTCTCATCCCGCGTATAAGTAGCAAAGCCCTCCCGGTCATCGCCCGAATTCGACGTATTACTCTCCCCATAAGGATAGTAATTCGACCCATTCCCCTTACTCTGCAACCGGTCCGCCGTAAAGTCGCTCACCAGCCCGTTATTCGAATTCGTAACACTAACCAGCCGCTTGCCAACCAACCGGCCTCCATAATAGACGTTCTCCTCACTAGCCGTCACCGCAAAATACTGCAGGTTCGCCGAGAAGCTCAAACAATACGCCCCCATCTTCTGCCCGCCCGGTGAGTACAAAATCACCTGCTCGGTAGCACCCTCACCAGACCCGCTCCAATACCCTTCCTGATCATTCCCGCGGCTCGCATAACAAGCCGTCCGCCCCGCGCTCCGCCACACCCGCCGGTTATCCGGTGCATACCGGTACTGCTCCGCCCCATCGGGATGCGACACCCCAGACACGCGGTTCGACAGATCATAATCAAGCGTCATCGACCCAGAGCCCTTGGGCATCTGCGTCATGTTGCCATTGGAGTCGTAAGCGTACCCGGCACTCGAGATCCGGTTCGTATTCCCGTTCACCAGCGTCACGCTAGCCGGCCCTGTACCCTGCGTCACCGTCTGCAACAAACGATTGCCGAAGCCATCATACGCCCAACTCAAGCCCCAGCTAGTCCCAGCCGTAGTCGAAGCCGAGATCAATCTTTCAAGCTCGTCATACTGATAGGTCACATCTTCACCGCTAAGCCAGTTCTTCTGTGAAAGGATCTTACCATCATTCGCCGTCGCTGAGAACCGGTACTCCACATCAATCAGCGAACCCTTCGTCATCCGCGTCATCTGGCCCAGAATGTTGTACGTCCGCGACTCGGTCACCCCCAGGTGATTCAAGCTCGTCACCGCTCCGAAGGCATTAAACTGCACCCCCGAGATCACGCTTTGCCAGGCGGGGTTCTGCTGATTCTCCGTCGCCAGCTTCGTCTGCACGGAATTCAACCGCGCCATCGAATCATACCCATGCGTCACAAGCCGCTGGCTCTGAAACAGGCCCTCAAAACGATTCGGATACATGACATTCGTAACCTGGCCTTCATTGTTGTAGGTCCAGGAGGCGGCCAGTGAAGCCGAGCCTGTATTCCCGTTCGAAGATTTTGTCAGCGTTAGATTCTTCGATAAAATCCGCCCTGCTGAATTGTAAGAATATTGCTCAGTAAAGCCACCAGCAACTGCACAGGGGACCTCGACATTCGACTCATTCAGCATCCAATTCCACTTCACCCGCGTCAGCCGGCCATTGTTCGTGCCACCGCCTTCATCGTAAAAATAGTCAGTCCGCTGGCAACGATCCTCCGTCCAAACGCTCGACACCTGCGTCAGCTTCCGCATCTGCAGAACCCGCTTGTAGGCATCATAAGAGAATTCAGTCTTGATCCCCTTCGCATCGGTCTTGGTCGCCGTCGTGCCATCCGCATTATAGGTATAGCTCACAGTCCCGTTCTCAGGATTCGTTGCCGACAGCAAACGGCTCTGCGTCGTCGTATCGTAGGTAAACGTTCGCGTCTGCGTCGCCCCATCCCGAGGCATCGAAACGCTCACCAGCTTGCCCGCCACGTTATAGCCATAGCTGGTAGTGTAGGTCCCGCCTCCAGGCCTACGAATCCAAAGACTTATTTGTTAATCTCGACTCGCTCATCATACGCATTGAATGAATAGAGCATGGATGTTTTTGTCCCGTCCTCGAATATTATAGTTATTGAAGCAAGGCCATACTCCTCTAGCGGAAGATTCACACTATTTGTGTTTTTAAGCACAAAGTCTATCCTGTGACTGCTTCCTAGAAAAACCATTGAAACGAATATGCGACCCTTGCCTTTCCAGCTCTGAGGGAAAAAGATTGCTTTTAGTTTTCCAGAACGCTCCATATCAACTGTGTTGGCTACCTCAAGGAAAACACCAACGGTACAGGAGGATACAGCTGCGCCACATTTGGGCATGATCGATTTCTGCTTGAAACCCAATACCCGTAGCACAATGGTTGCATTTTCTGGATTTTGAACTTGAACCTTTAATTGAGATTGCACCGCCTCAAACGGTACTTCAATCTCTCTATTTACAGCAAGCTTAATTTGGTCAGGGTCAAGCTTGATCGAATTACCATACCAGTCCATCAGCACAATATTAACTTCACTTGCCTGCAAATGCATTAAAAAACCGAAATGTATAACACTCAATAATAGCAATAATAGTTTCATGCTTGCAGTCTTTTTTAAAAACATCGCTGAAATAGTTTGTAAGATATCCATGAGCTGTTCTGATTAGATGTTATGCCGAGTACAGTCTTGAGGCCATCATCGTCAAATCCAATGTTATGCAACAGCTCGTGCATCAAAAGACCCAGATTCCTAGATAACGATGAAGCACTGACCGCATCGTTTGCAAAATAAATATTGTTGCCATTCATTTGCGCTAACACGTGAGATCCGGGATAACTTGCATAATGTGTTTGAATTGTCATGCTTCCGTACATTGCAACAACTGCTCCGTGTGCGGCTGTATTGGCGTACAGAGATGAATAATAATCTTGGCTGGAGCTGATATCGTGAAAAACCGCATTCGCTGCAGCATATCGAATAGTAGAGTACATTTCTTGTCCGGTGCGTCTGCTTCCTGAAGGAACGTTTTGGCCTAAAGAATCCAATGTCTTCTTGCAGTCATCGCTTGCCGACGAATAGCTCTGAGCAATGATTGCAATTTTTGCTGAGTTTAGATTCGATCTTGCCTCGGACCAACTCCTTGAGGGATTGGGGATCGGTGAAGGGTCGGTGCTTGGCGCTGCTACCGCCACACCAGATGGCGATCCTTCGGGGTTCTCGGCAATAGGCTCTATCGTCCCATCGCCCAAAACATTTCGGTTGCCGTTGCCTGGTGGACTTGACGGTTGACTCTCTGGCGGCTTCGCAATCATGAGGCCAAGCGGGTCAAAGTATGAAATCGGATTCCCTTCTACATAGGCATATCGGCCAAAAGAAGAAGGGCGCAACAATGAATGCCCGCCTCCCCGTTCCGCCATGTAAGGATCCGGGCTGCTAAACCGCCCCACCCCACTCGCATACCACCGCTGATCGGCATAATCCAGCCCGCTCTTCTCATCCCGCGTATAAGTAGCAAAGCCCTCCCGGTCATCCCCGGCCGTGGACGTCTTACTTTCCCCATACGGATAGTAATTCGACCCATTCCCCTTACTCTGCAACCGGTCCGCCGTAAAGTCGCTCACCAGCCCGTTGTTGGAATTCGTAACACTAACCAGCCGCTTCCCAACCACCCGGCCACCATAAAATACATTCTCCTCACTAGCCGTCACCGCAAAATGCTGCAGGTTCGCAGAGAAGCTCAAACAATAAGCTCCCATCTTCTGCCCGCCCGGCGAATAGAGGATCACCTGCTCGGTAGCACCCTCACCATACCCGCTCCAATACCCTTCCTGATCATTCCCTCGACTCGCATAACAAGCCGTCCGCCCGGCACTCCGCCACACCCGCCGGTTATCCGGCGCATAGCGATATTGCTCGGACCCATCCGGTTGCGACACCCCCGAAACCCGGTTCGACAAATCATAATCAAGAGTCATCGACCCGCTGCCCTTGGGCATCTGCGTCATGTTGCCATTGGAGTCATAAGCGTACCCGGCACTAGAAATCCGGTTCGTATTCCCGTTCACCAGCGTAACGCTCGAAGGCCCGGTCCCCTGCGTCACCGTCTGCGACAAACGATTGCCGAACCCATCATAGGCCCAGCTCAAGCCCCAGCTAGTCCCAGCCGTAGTCGAAGCCGAGATCAATCTTTCCAGCTCATCGTAGGCGTACACAACATCTTCTCCAGTAAGCCAATTCTTCTGTGAAAGGATCTTACCATCATTCGCCGTCGCTGAAAACCGGTACTCCACATCAATGAGAGACCCGTGCGTTATAGGCAACAAATCCACAAATGTGTAACCCATGTGGTTAGAAACGTTTGTTACCCACGTGCCCGAGTGTTCAAAATCACTTTTGCTCCGACTTGCTTCTGCGTTCAATTCGATTCAATTGAATCGAATTGAACGAGAGCTGTACAGGGTGAAAATTCATGTGGCCATACCCATTGCCCGGCATAGTTTTCCCAGGAATACGAACGACTACCAACGGTAAGTTTGATCGCAGGACTCCAACAACATCAACCAGAATCCGATCTTCAAAGAATACCTGCTCTTTAGATCTCTTACCTCGATTCTGGTCAAGAGCCAATTCAAACCTTGCCAATGCATCAAAATCTAACATCGAAGATTTGTTAGATTCTAAATGAATGGAACTGGACCACAGGTAATCTTCGGTCGACAAAGGTCGATCACACTTCCGGATGGCCGAAATCCAGCTTCCATGATCACCTGATTTCCATTCTCCTCGAATCCTTACTGTCTTGCCCGTCAACGATTCAATCGAAGCGAGAACCTCGCATACATCGAACGTCTTCGCGGAATCGCCTTTATTGCTCTGAGCGCTACCATTGGTGATCGAAGCGAAAAGTGCGCACACTATGATAAATGAAATTCGTGTTTCTCTGGTTATCACTTGAAGCACCTTTCGTAGACCAATTTACTGTTTGCTCTGCTGATATCTGGCCTATCCTGATCGTTTTGAATCAGTGATCTAGTTTGATTAGCTCCAAACAAATCATAGGCGTGGCCGAGTTCATGCAAGAGCGTTATGGCTCGATAGATGTCTTGATGATCGGTAACCCCGAACTTAGCGTATAGTTGTGAAGGATTGGCGGTGATACCATAAACATCTGGGTAGTTTCCGGAAAGCCAAGGAGAGGAAAGGTTAGAATTAATGGTAATATTAGCGCCTACGAAAGTACTAGGCCGTGTTGGATCACCCAAGAGGACCGGAATTGTGACGGCTGCCGTTACGCCACCGTTTTGGACCCCACCGAGATCAGCAAAGTTAATACGGCCATAGATGCTTCCCGAGAAAATATTATCCATCAAGTTTATATCGCCTCCACCGAGTAACCGATCTGGAACGAGCAGCCCTCCAGGAAATAACCCCGAGCAGCTTTCGCTCTCCAACGCTTTTCGTACAATGCCTCTCACTTTCTCGAGACGAGTCAAATCACTGGGATCCGTATCAGGTAGAATTGGCTCAATCGGCGGTGCACCGCCTGGTCTTGATGGCCCGCTACAAGCAGGGTGATCTGGATATAAATCACAAAATGATTTCTCATCTCCCAGTCCATTTGCGTCTGTGCGGCTGATGGGATCCAATTCTACATAGGAATATCTGTTCCAGCTGTTGGGTTGACGAGTGATTGCACTCGATATGGCTGGGTCCACCGACCCAAACCGCCCCACCCCACTCGCATACCACCGCTGATCGGCATAATCCAGCCCACTCTTCTCATCCCGCGTATAAGTAGCAAAGCCCTCCCGGTCATCGCCCGAAGTCGACGTCTTACTCTCCCCATACGGATAGTAAGTCGACCCATTCCCCTTACTCTGCAACCGGTCTGCCGTAAAGTCGCTCACCAGTCCGTTGTTGGAATTCGTAACACTAACCAGCCGCTTCCCAACCACCCGGCCACCATAAAACACATTCTCTTCACTAGCCGTCACCGCAAAATACTGCAGGTTCGCGGAGAAGCTCAAACAATAAGCCCCCATCTTCTGCCCGCCCGGCGAGTACAAAATCACTTGCTCGGTAGCACCCTCACCAGACCCGCTCCAATACCCTAAACCAGTATTGTCGCGGCTCGCATAACAAGCCGTCCGCCCCGCACTCCGCCACACCCGCCGGTTATCCGGCGCATACCGGTACTGCTCCGTCCCATCCGGATGCGACACCCCAGACACCCGGTTCGACAAATCATAATCAAGCGTCATCGACCCGGACCCCTTAGGCATCTGCGTCATGTTGCCATTGGAGTCATAAGAATACCCGGCACTAGAAATCCGGTTCGTATTCCCGTTCACCAGCGTCACGCTCGACGGCCCAGTACCCTGCGTCACCGTCTGCGACAAACGATTGCCGAAGCCGTCATAGCTCCAACTCAAACCCCAGCTAGTCCCAGCCGTAGTTGAAGCCGAGATCAGTCTTTCCAGCTCATCGTAGGCGTACACAACATCTTCTCCAGTAAGCCAGTTCTTCTGTGAAAGGATCTTACCATCATTCGCTGTCGCAGAAAACCGGTACTCCACATCAATCAGAGAACCCTTCGTCATCCGCGTCATCTGGCCCAGAATGTTGTACGTGCGAGACTCGGTCACCCCAAGGTGATTCAAGCTCGTCACCGCCCCAAACGCATTGAACCTTCTACAACAATCCGATGAGATTCGCAGTAAACCCTGCCAAGCCAGGTGATCGTTCAACACATTGTTGACAAATGCTATTGCTGCTTCTTCTCCACCCCCTTGTAGTCATATTGTAGGTTGATAAGTCTAAGAGCCCACCACCAATAGACTGGATTCCGTTCGCACTTTTCACCTTACTGATCTGATCTCCGAGCCAAGCAAGTTCTTCATCACCGCTTGTGCCAGCCAACGGGACATGACCAATCCAAAGCCCCGACAATACTGACGCCAAGGCCACATAGGGCTTGATGGATAGGGTCGCCGTCCTTTTGGCAAGAAAAGACAATAGTAATTCATGACAGCCCTGCACTGAATGTCTATTTAGGTTGAGTGAACTTCGCAGCAAGGCAAGCACGTTCGCTACTGAAGACTCAATATAGAATTCCTCAGCATCCGAAAGCACAACAGGAAGCTTATTGAATATAAAGAATAGGAGGTAACTCGAGAAATAACTAATGAAAATATCGTCCTGAGAAAGATCGGCAATGTCAACAAATGGCAAATCGTCTGCCCCACTGCAGATGCGCGACTGCATTTGAAGAATTTCAACCCCAGGTTCATATTCATTACATTGAACTTGTTTTCCATTTATAGAATCGATAATCCAAGTAATAGCCAACTCACGATCAGTCAAATCTTGCTCGTAGCGATTGCCCATCAATCGCAACAGGCGCATAGTCTCTTCGACCGAAAAAGGATAATTTGTCGGGCCATCGACATTTCCGACTAGCAGCATAGATTTGGGTAAAGTGCTCAATTTAAGGTATAGCCCAATCTACGGTGCGACCAGATTACCAGGAAGCGTCCACCAGAGTGGCGGAAGTAGCGAAGGCAAGAGCCTCACGCCGCGGTAAACGCCGTACGAACCCAAAAGTGCTGCTGAAGAAGTAAATGCTGCCCTGCCAAACAACTCTACTTGATATAGATATACCTTTCGTTGCACATCTAATTGAATTGGCATCTCAATCCAGTCCTCAACGTTTGGTGGCGGGTCGTCACATGGCTTTCCGTCGACACCCTTGTTGAATTGCTCAAACAAATTTGACAACTGACGCTGTCTATTCTTGAACTGTTCAATGTACCCAAGCAATGGTTGCCCGGACATTTTTGACATCTGTCTATACCTTTGGGCCAATCCCTTGGGCGCTGAGGGTGAATCCTCTGGTCTAACCGCATTAATAAGGTCATCCAATTTGGACCTCATTCCATCACACGGATCCGAAAACACGGGAGTCGGGTCCCCGGGAGGTGGAGCCTCTAAACTCGGCGCATCTTTGCCGGTCGGCCCACTTGGTATGTCCGGCGGCGGCGGAGCGGGAGGCGGTTTCTGGGCCCACAAACCTTCGGGATCGTAGAAACTGATCGGATCTGACAAAACATATGAGTATTTATTCCACGACATACTGTCATTTGAATCCCCCGACCCGCCAGAATTGCTCTTGTAGGGATCCGGCGACCCAAACCGCCCCACCCCACTCGCATACCACCGCTGATCGGCATAATCCAGCCCACTCTTCTCATCCCGCGTATAAGTAGCAAAGCCCTCCCGGTCATCGCCCGAAGTCGAAGTCTTACTCTCCCCATACGGATAGTAATTCGACCCATTCCCCTTACTCTGCAACCGGTCCGCCGTAAACGCACTCACCACTCCCGAGTTCGCAACCGACAGCGCCGCCATTCTCTTACCCACCAACCGCCCGCCATAATACACATTCTCTTCGCTAGCCGTCACCGCAAAGTACTTCAAGTTCGGCGAGAAGCTCAAACAATAAGCCCCCATCTTCTGCCCGCCCGGTGAGTACAGAATCACCTGCTCTGTCTGTCCCTCTCCCGTATTGCCATAACCGTTAAACCCGCCCCAATAAAATTCCTGATCGTTCCCACGGCCCGCGAAACATGCACCCTTACCAGCACTTCGCCACACCCGCCGGTTATCCGGCGCATAACGGTATTGCTCGGTCCCGTCCGGATGAGACAAGCCCGAAACCCGGTTCGACAAATCATAATCGAGCGTCATCGACCCACTGCCCTTCGGCATCTGCGTCATATTACCATTGGGGTCATAAGCGTACCCGGCACTAGAGATCCGGTTCGTATTCCCGTTCATCAACGTCACGCTAGACGGCCCCGTACCCTGCGTCACCGTCTGCGACAAACGATTGCCGAACCCATCAAAGCTCCAACTCAAACCCCAGCTAGCTCCAGCCGTAGTCGACGCCGAGATTAATCTTTCAAGCTCATCGTACGCGTACACAACATCTTCTCCAGTGAGCCAGTTCTTCTGTGAAAGGATCTTACCATCATTCGCTGTCGCAGAAAACCGGTACTCCACATCGATGAGAGACCCCTTCGTCATCCGCGTCATCTGCCCCAGCACGTTATAGCTGCGCGACTCGGTCACCCCAAGATGATTCAAACTCGTCACTGCCCCAAACGCATTAAACTGCACACCAGAGATTACGCTCTGCCAGCCCGGACTCGGATCCCACTCGGTCCCAAGTTTTGTCTGCACAGAGTTCAGCCGCGCCATTGAGTCAAACCCGTGATTGACCTCACGGCGCGTTTGATAATTTCCTTCAAAGCGCTGGGGATAGGTCACACTTGCAACCTGGCCTTCATTGTTGTAGGTCCAATTCGCAACCAGTGCAGCCGACCCGGTATTTCCGTTGAAGGTCTTCGTCAGCGACAGATTCTTCGACAATATCCGCCCCGCCGAATTGTACGAATAGGATTCGGTAAACCCTCCAGCCACCGAACAAGGCACCTCAAAATTAGACCCGTTCAGCATCCAATTCCACCTCACCCGAGTCAGCCGCCCGTTGTTCGTTCCGCCACCTTCATCGTAGAAATAATCCGTCCGCTGGCAACGATCCTCCGTCCACACGCTCGACACAAGCGTCAGCTTCCGCATCTGCAAAACCCGCTTGTAGGCATCGTAAGAAAATTCAGTCTTGATCCCCTTTGCATCGGTCTTCGTCGCCGTCGTGCCATCGGCACTATAGGTATAGCTCACCGTCCCGTTCTCGGGATTGGTGGCCGAAAGCAACCGGCTCTGCGTAGTCGTGTCATACGTGAAAGTGCGCGTCTGCGTCACCCCATCCCGAAGCATCGAAACGCTCACCAGCTTGCCAATCATGTTGTAGCCATAGCTGGTAGTGTAGGTTCCGCCTCCAGGCCGCGGCTCCGTCACCAGCGTCATCCGCCCAATCGCATCCATCTCGTACTGCTTCCACTTGCCACTCGGCGAGGTCACCTTCACCGTATTCCCCACATACAAATACGTCGTGGTGCCCGATCCATTCGGCTGCGCCACACTGAGAGTTCTGCCCAGGCCGTCGTAGGTGTAGACAGTCCAGTAAACCGTTCCACCTGGAGCATAGGGCAACGATACCCGCTTCATCTTCCCCATCGGCGAACACGCACAAGGCTCGTACTCCGTCAGCACGGTCGACTTCACCCCTCCTGCATCCCCGCTCTCCACCTTCACCGGCCGTCCCACGCCATCGTAATAAGTCTTCGACCACCGCGAATTGATCGAGGCCGTTGAAAAGGCCGGGCTCGTTGAATACGAATACACCGTCTGCGCCCCATCCGCCGAGTTCGTTGTCGACGGCCGCGCATAAGCGTCATAGCCAAAATACTGGCTCGCCCCATTCCCGCTCGAAACGCTAGTCAGCCCAAGAAAGCCGCTCCAGTTCATCGTGCTCCCCAGTGACGAATTGCTATTCGGCGTAATCTGAGTCGGCACCATGCTGCCGCCAACTCCTCCATAAGTCACGGATTGCGAAAGCCCCTGCCCATCGGAACTATTCACAGGCTGCCCCGCCATGTTGTAAGCCATCGACCGCGTCGTATAGCCATCGTTTGCGCTCGTCATCAGAGCCCGCACTGTCGTCTGCGGATCTTCCCAAAGCCTCACCCCTCCTGGCATCGCTGCCAGTCCCGGATAGCTGTTGTCGTAACCCCAGGTCCCAATAGTAAATCCAACCCCGTTCTCATTGACACTGCAATAGGCAGGCACGCTATAGATCCGGCGAGCCAAAACACCCGCGTTGTTGTAAGCCAAAGGAAAACAACCCTGCCCCCGCAAATGTGTCGTCGGGCTGTTGTAGGCATAAGTGTTAGTACCCCAGTTATTGCCATAAGCGTCAATCGTCTGCGTCGTCCGTGATTGCTTCTGAGAACTCAAGCCCACATCGATCGTGTTCATCACCTCAGAGATATAAGGCATCACTGTTGTGGAAGGCCAGATTGCATTCTGGGTCCAGGTATTTTCAACCCGGCTCTTCACTACCCAGCTATCGAGCTCCTCATACTTGGAACTCAACCCCTGCCTGTAATCCGTCGTAGTAAAGAAACTCCACCGCCGCTGCCCCACACCCGACGGGTCCGCCAGCGTCGTCTCCGAGTGATATTTCAGACTCGAATCCCCGCCTGGATGCGTAAATGCATAGTTGACGGTGGCCGCCCCGCTCGCCTTGCGGAAATCCCGGCTCAGCACTTCGCGCATCTGCCGGCTCCCGGCATAGCTCTGGTTGGTGTAATTCCAAAG
>JALHNH010000102.1 GCA_022843625.1 Bryobacter sp.
TAGAGCCAACGACTCAGGCGAAAGCCGATGCTGGGCTCGGTCCATTCGCGGAAACCATACCTTGCTCGAATCTCCATCGTGTGCAACCAACGCTGGCGGCCATCTCGGTAGTCTGAGAGTCGGTCAAAGTCGAGAATCTGCAACTGCCGGCCAAGAGACCGCAACACCGCAGGGGGCACTTCGATAGGATTCGGAAGAAAGGTTCCCAAGAATCGCGCGGTTGTCAGTTGCAGCGCATATCCCAGGCGGTTGTGGTCCCCCCGCTTGTCTTCCAGCGCAGCCCAGTCCTCATCGTCCAAATGAAAGTAGCGCGAGAGATCTTCGGCGCTAATTTCACTCGCGTAGGCACCGTAGGCCGCCCGTTGCGCGGGCGTTAGAAACTGGACAGGCATTCAAGCTCTCCCCCGAGAAGATTGCACAAACGAACGTTTTTGCAACAAAAAACGCTCTGTGGCCAAAGACACTCCGCTTTTGAAGTCAGAACGGCGCCGTTAAGCCACGGAACCCTCAGACCTTGAGAAACGCCTCTCGTTGCAAAAACGTATCGCATTAGGTAGTCTATTTGCAAGAGGTTTGCGCAACGATGCTCATTGGATATGCTCGCGTTTCGACCCAGGACCAGGATGCCCGTGCTCAGGTGGAAGCGCTGGAGAAGGCCGGATGCGAGCTGATTTTCCAAGAGAGGATCTCGGGTGGCCGGTGGGACCGCCCCGAATTGCATCGGATGTTGAAGCAATTGAGGAAAGGCGACGTCGTCATCGTCTGGAAACTGGACCGCCTTTCCCGCTCCCTGATTGACGTGCTCAACCTGATGGAGATGATCAACCGGGCCAAAGCCGGCTTCCGGAGCTTGACCGAAGCCATCGATACGACCACGCCTGCCGGCCGCATGATGATGCAGATGGTCGGAACCTTCGCGGAGTTTGAGCGCGCTATGCTAAAAGAGCGAACCCTTCGGGGTCTGGATGCCGCCCGCAAACAGGGGCGCATCGGCGGCCGCCGCCCAAAGCTGATGGCTCATCAACAAGAAGAGATTCTCCAACTGGTTCAGTCAGGCAAGAAGACCGCTGCCGATGCGGCCAGGCTGTTCAACGTTCACCCGGCCACCATCTCCCGAATCTTGAGGCGGTCGAAGAGCTCTTAAATCAGTTTTCTGTTCCGTTGCTCCCCAAACCCCAATTCCAAGCTGGGTTCAACGCTTTCCACATGCAGCAAAGAGGTTGTTTTTTTAACCACCGTTTTCCTCTCTAAATCGGCGCCAACGTCCGTCGGGGAACGGCGAAGAAGCAGTCTGTCACCATCAAGCCCACATTAGTAGCGGTAGGGAAACCGCTTCTCCATCTGGCTTTTGAAGCCGAATTGAAAGGGAACGGGATCCATCCGCACGCCCTTGTTGAGGTATTCCGTCTCGAAGACCTCGTAAATCAATCGGTCTGCGGGAAGGTCTTGGAGCCAGCTGGTTTGCTCGTTGGCCAGTTGGACGCCTTTCTGAAAAGCCTCAGCAGCCAGCGGGTCATCAGGATCAATTCCCCAGCGCGTTTCTTTCCAGGTCTTTTCCTTGGGAGCCGGTTTATGGGTCTCGGGAGGAAACTGGGCCAGCAGTAGCCGGCGGAAATCGGGCACAAATCCGGACAGGTAGCCGTCGTTAAAGTCGTCCCCGCTGAGAGTAAACGGCCTTTCTTCTTCGTACATCCAGTCATAGGGAGCGGGCACGTGTTCGGCCATTTTCTTTGCCGCCGAGGCTGGGTTGGCAACGCTTCGAAGTCATAGCGCAAGTAAAAGAGCATAGGGTCCGGCTCGACCTCCAGCACGTCGACAATCATGGCAAAGGAGGCCACTTGCTGGGAGGCGGTCCAGGCTCGTTCCAGGGCGTTCATCAAAAGCAGTTCGCCGTATCGCATGCCTCGGCAGCTCTGGTCTACGGCCAGGCGGCCAAGCAGAGTGGTCGGGACCTGAGGGTAGCGAGGCAGTTTTTTGTGGCGGCTGGCAGGCAGTTCGCTGAGGAGCACCGAGCTCTGCGATAGAGTGTAGTAGCCTAGAACTTGAGGGGCGTCTTCCCGAACCAGCACAAACACTGCCGCTGTGCGGCGCTGTTGCTCTTGCTTGGCCAGTTGCTTGAGATACTGATTGAGCGATTCGGTCCCGCAGTCGAAGCGGGTTCGGTCATGGTGCTTCTGGAGTATCTCGATGCGAACGGGGGAGGTTGATTTTTTTTCCATCCGATCAGGTTAGCATCTTTCGCGTCGCAGGGGTTGCTTAGAGACCCATGGTTTTACGATAGTGTTGAGCGGCCTGAACCAGCCGGTTCCCAGCGGGCTTGGGGTCCAAAAGAGCTTCCACAAAGGCTTCTGAGTCCTGTTGCGCCAGTCGCCACTGGGAGTGCTCGGAGATGACTTCCTGAGCGGCCGGGCCAAGATGCTCCACGATGAAGTCAGTGACCGACTTGCCCGAGAGGTTGCAAGCCAGCATTAGCTGATCTTTGAATTCAGGCGTTACACGAGCCTCGAGTCGCTCGCTTTTGCCGTCCAGTTGTTTCTTTGCGCCCATTCCAACAGTGTACGGCATTTAGCCGTACATCACAAGCCGCCCTCTGCTTTGTCGGCCGTCGTAGGTGGGGTGGTGGCCACGCGACGTGGCTATTGGCGAGTGTAGCGAGCCGAGGCACACCGATGCGTGAGGTGCCGCGAAGCGGCACCGGTCTTGAAGTGGGGCGAAGCCCCACCACGGGATCAGCTTGATTCCAAGCGTTGCGCCAATCCTTTGGCGCGGCGCTTGGGCACGGCACTTTCAGCCACCTCCCCCACCCATTCTATTTTGGAGTACGCGACGTCTTCGTTCCCGGGAGCGCGCCCCGAAGGGCTGCGAAGCAGCCTTTGGGACCAAAGGGCGCGCTCCCGGGTTGCTGGTGTCGGCGTACGGCTCCCAGGTTGGCATCGTGGCTGCGCTGCTTGATTGCGAAGGTAAGCCACGGTGCCAACCGCCTTGTTGTGGGGCCAGGGCCCCTGGATGATCGCGCTGCAGGCCCCGGCCCCGTGCCGATCAGGAGATTGCGCTGCTTGAAGTTACGGGGGTGGGCAGGGAGCGGCAGCGGTGAGGAGCGAGCTTGCGAGCGACGAACACTGCCGCCACCTGCCCGCTCCCCAGACGGTTCCAGACGAACCCCGCTCAGCGCTGGCGCCGTGGCAGCGCAGACCGCTACGCAGAAAAGCCACGGCGCCAGCGCGCCTTGTTGTGGGGCCGGGGGCTTTGAATGATCGCGCTGCAGCCCCGGCCCCGTGCCGATCAGGAGATTGCGCTGCTTGAAGTTACGGGGGTGGGCTGGGCGCGGCCGGGGTGAGGCGCGAGCTCTGCGAGCGACGAACACTGCCGCCACCTGCCCACCCCCAGACGGGTCCAGACGAACCCCGGTCAGGGATGGCGCCGTGGCTACGCCTACCGATAGCGTAGATAAGCCACGGCGACATCCCGCCTTGTTGTGGGGCCGGGGGCTTTGAATGATCGCGCTGGAGGCCCCCGGCCCCGTGACAATCAGACCGACAGCGCTGAAAAAGATCACGGGCGGGCACAGACGAGCACAGATCCAGGGATGGCGGCTACGTGAGTTGTCACCGGGCGGACAGTGCAAGAAAATCCTCAACTTTCACAGGACGGATACAAAACCAGATGGCGATCGACATTCTATCGGCAGCCCAAGTCTAAGCTAACTTCAGCAGAAACGAGGAGGTAAGAAACAATGCTAGGATTGATTGCTCGACCGCTTATCAGCTTTTTGGTGCGTCGCCTGACGGCTCGTCAGGCTGTTAAAACGGCAGCGGGCACTGCCTATGGAATGACCCCTCATTCGCAGCAACACCGCGAACAACAGCAGCAGAGTCAGCGCACCAGGGATCGTGTCCAGCTGAGCTCAGAAGTGCGACGCTGCGAGGCACTGACTCCGTCTCTTCCGGATTTCAGTGCCTGGAACAGGCACTAGTTCATTGAACACCCTTGCCTGGTCCACAGCGTTCCATGTGAAACGTTGGTTGTTATAACGTCGCGTGCGGCGTTATACTGTGGGATATGACTTTGCATTTGGGTAGCGAGCAGATTCCCCTGGAAAGAGATGAAAGCGGAACGATCCGAGTTGCTTCGACTCGCGTCACGCTTGAAAGCGTGGCCTATGCTTTTCAGGATGGTGAATCGGCCGAGTCGATCCAGGAAGCCTTTCCAAGCCTCAGTCTCCCGGATGTCTACCTGGTTCTAGGATATTGCCTGAGACATCCTCAGGATCTCGAAGTCTACCTTCGCGAGCAACAGCAGCAAAACGCCCAGGTGCGGCACCAGGATGAAGAGAGATTTTCGTCAGAGGGCTTAAAGGCTCGGCTTCTTCAAAGGCGAGCACAGCGCCGTTCAGCGTAAAGGCAAATGCAACCAGGATAAGGCGATGTCTTCTGGCGCGTAACATTCAGCGAGGAGAGCAAGCTCTTCGATGATCTGGGCACGGGAGAAGGGCTGCGGCACGAAGATCACGCCTGTCATATGCATGCCCTTGGCGATGCGTTCTTGAGCAAACCTGCGAATCGTCCGAACATCGTGCGTAAGCAGCACCCGTTCGTTTCGCGCGGCCCAATCCAGGACACTGGGATCGTCGGCGCTTTCCAGGCCAACCTCCACGGCGCGAGCCAGGTCGATGTCAGGAAATTGACGACGCAGAGCTCGGATCACGTGGTTATGAAAGTTCTCGTCTGCCAGATACTTGAGCATGCTCTTACATTGTAAGGCCGATTTCGTATAGCGGATTAATTCAGGCAAAAAAAATTTTTCTCACGTTAGGAAACGGCGATGTGCTCGGTCATCTCCGGTAGTGGGATGGTAGGAAGGGTAGGAATGCGTTACTTGAGGACGACTTCTGAGCCCAACCTGTCCTCCGCCCCCAGAAGGTCGAGCGCCAGTTGGAGATGAGCATTTCTTCTTTGCCGCACATCGGGCAGTAGACAAGCAGTCGGTCGTCTCCGGTGCGGGCCACGAACATGGAGCAACCACATCCACGGGTCTTGCACTTGGCCACCGTGGGTCGTCCGTGAAGTGGCTTGAGATCGCAGCCAGAGCTAACGAGGAGTCCGATGCGGTCAAGCTTTTTCCAAAGCTGTGGGGCGGCGTCGGGGTAGGTTCCCTCTTCGTCCAGCCAGTGAGTAGGGTCGACATGGAGTAGCATCGCCCGCTCTTCCGACTCCGTTTTCTGAACCCTTGGCGCCAGGTAGGAACAGCCCGGGGGCCAGTGAGAAGGTGGTAGGACACGGTATGAAAGGCGGTCCCACCCTTTGGCAAAGCTTTCCATTTCGATTCCAGATGAGCTGAAGCAGCTACTCGAGGACCGGGCAGAGACTGACAAGGTGCCCGTCAGCCACGTGGTGAGCGAGGCGTTAAGAGCATACTTCGCACTTCCGGAGGAGGCTCCAGAAGAACCGGCCTCCCCTACCCCACTCAGCCCAGCCAGCGGCGCGGAAGAAATCCGCCAGATCCAGGAATACTTGTGGGAGCTGCACCATAGTTACGAGCGCACCAGGTCGTCGGTGCTGGTGCTTTACCACCGGGCCGACCAAAGCGGTGAGAATGAACTGTTGGGCATTCCACCAGAGTCCAGCTTTAAGAAGCCGCCCTGGCCGAAGCCGCGGCCCCGCCCCTCCTCAGCGTGAACTTCCAGTTTTTCGCAAAGTCGTCTCCGCAATGTCGCATGAAAACTGGGGTTGCGTGTGTACGAGATCGGCCATGCATGCGTAAGATCCGGCACATGTCTCAAAAGGGGACCGTTTCGGTGCAATGGGTCCCGGGCTACGGTGGTTAACGTATGGGTGGAGACGTAGAAGAGCCTCAAAAAGAGCAAATTCCGTTCGCTGAGGAGTGGCCGGTTGAGCTGACCGACGAGGTGGTAACTCCCAGCGCCGACCGCATGCCGCTCCTCCCCGACCGGGTGGAAATTGCCGCCGTTTTCGCCGTCTGTGACCCCTTGGAGCGGCTGGCTTTCCAGACCCTCTACGAGACGGGTTTGCGCGAGGTGGAGTTTCTGCAGTTGAGCCGACAGCAGCTGAAAGACGGATTTCTGGAGGTGGCCGGGCGCCGGGTGCTGATTGGCGAGGAGACCTTGCGGGGGTTGCACCAGCTGCCAGAGGGCCTTTTTGGGTGGGAGACGGCGGAGCTGCGCAAGAGGCTGCGGGCGCGGGCTCGCCAGACGGGGCTGATCAAGCGCTACGATGGGATCGACCGCAAGCTGATGCCGTCGATGTTCCGGCACGCCTGCGGGGTGCACCTGGTCGAGAACGGCATGGACATTTTTGCCTTGCACGTGCTGCTGGGGCACTCGTCGATTTACACGACCTTTCGGGTGGCCGAGATGGCGGTGGGAGCTTGCCGGGAGAGCTATGAGCGCTTTCATCCCCTGGCGAAAGTGCCGGCCACGCCCATCAAGCCCAAGCGAGATGTGCGCTTGCGAGCACCTGGTGAGGAGAAAGTGGGCAAGGCCAAGCCGGCCGATTTGAGTCGTCAGGACATGGTTGTTCTTCTGGCGGCCGCCAAGGACGACCGCGAGCGGCTGCTGAGTCGTCTGTTTTATGCGTCGGCCATGCGGGTGGGGTCGGCGTCCGAGCTCTGCTATCTGGACATCTTTTATGATGAGCGGCGGGTGTTTCTGCGGTCCGCCAAAGGCGATGTCGATCTGTATGCGCTGATCGACCAGGGGACGGCCGAGATGTTGCGGATGTATCAGGACCGGGAGCCGGTCAGCGTCAGCGTGTTCGACCATTTGAGCACACGGCAGATGAATCGGCTGATTTCGGATATGGGAGTGCGCTCCGGGCTGCAAGCCATCGCCGAACCGCTGGGCCGAAGTGTTTCGCCGCACTGTTTCCGGCACGCGTTTGCGACCCACTGCTACGAGGCCGGCATGGGGCTGGCGGACATTCAGAAGCTGCTGGGCCATTCGTCGCTGGCCACCACTAACGACTACATCTTTCAGCACTTTGAGCGGCACCAGGCTGTCTATCGGGCCAGCGTGGAGCGGTTGTGAGGGAGCGGCTTACCTCATTAGTCGATAGTGACCCTTTGTGTAAGCCGGCGCTAAAGAACGATTCCCCGGCTGTAACTCTCGGGCGTAGCCATCCAGTCCTTAATCTCCTTGTGGGTTGACTGCTGGATGGTGCGCTCGGCCTGTTTGACATCAAACTCCCGCTCTTTGTAGTGGGTCGACTCAAACTTTCCATTCGTCTCTTGGGCATGCTTGGCGGCTTCCATCGCCTTTAACTTCTTGAGCCCTACGGTGTCCCACTGGGGCTTTACGGTGAAGTCGGTGCTGAAAGGGTTTGGCATTGTATGTTCCTCGCTTCTTCTGGTTGAGACCCGGTAGGTCCGTAAGCAGAAGATAGGGTGCCGATTTCTACCAAAGTACTACCAAAGGTGATTTTTATGAACATCTTGCGTCCGGGTTACATCGGTCTGAGAGAAGGTGGTAAGCCGGGGCCATTCGTCGCCCGCAACCAAGCGCCGAGGCGCTTTCAATTGACGCTCGTGTGTCAGACATTTCGTCGTAGCAAGAAGCAAGCGCGACAACCGCAGGAGCTGCTTGAGGGAGCAGAGTCGCTGGTCAAAATGGGCGACTTACTTCATTAGTCGATAGTGACCGAACCCAGCGCGGGACTGGGTGCGAGAAGGTGGAGAGCCGAGACACTCTAAGTTGACGCTCGTGAGTCAGACATCTCGTCAAGGTAAGAAGCAAACCCGACAACTGCGGTTTCAGGAGCGCTTGAAGGAAGCAGAGTCGCTGGTTCAGGCAAATCCCCGCCTCTCTTTGGGAGCGGCTCTGCAAATTACGCAGGGCCTCTACAGCTTGCAAGACTGGGTGGATGGACGGCGCAAAAAGTTGGAAGCGCGGGGCGCGCGCCGTCTACCTGAAAATGCTTCCCCGTCAGACCTGGCCCGACAGTGGCTGGCACAGTTGTCCGGTCAATGTCTGACATTGTGTCGGCTCGGATACTCCACTGCCTACGGGGAACTTGAAGAGGAGAGGGTCTACGAGCTGCATATCCGTCGCAAGAACGGTGATGTGAAGGTCTGCAAGAAGCTGCAAGTAGGATGTGTCCTTCGGTTGGTGGACCGGGACTTCTGGCGCCCAGCCATGAGCTTGAATTTAGAGTTGCAGCAAGCCAGGCTGCGAGTGCCTGAGCAACCCGTCAAAAGGCGGGTTTTCCCGCAAAAAGATTTTGAGCAGCACCGGGGCCAGCGAGTGGAGGTATTACTTCTCCACGGCGTGGGCTGGTCTGGATATCTTCAGTGGGAAGACGATTACAGCTTCCTTCTGACCACAGAACCTGGCTCGGGGGCCGAGATGCTGATTTACAAGACGGCCGTTTGGAGTATTGCGCCAGCCAAGCCCCTTACGTCAGCAGTCGATAGTGGCCTGTCGGACTTCGTGGCAGGAACACTCTGACGTCGATTTTTTCGAAATGTCAGACTTCAGGTCACCCGACTTCCACCAGGGGGTGTAACGCTTTTGGCAACGTTACGGGCTGTTTCGCAAGTCGAAAGGGGCCGACTTACATCAGGAGTCGATAGTGCTAGCTAGCCACTGAGAGGCTCCATTTGCAGGTCCGCGCGGTCGGCTCTGTCCTTACGCCCGGCGTGAACTTTCCAGGCCTGACGGGCCGATTCAAGGGCCAAGGGGGGTGTTCAGGTCACGTGGACAACGCTTTGACGTCGATTTTTTCGAAATGTCAGACTCCAGTTCAGCATTCGTCCACTTGAGCTCTTACATCAGGAGTCGATAGTGACTGTTGAAGTGGCCAGACTTACGTCCCCGTGATAGTGCCTCTCTGACGTCGTTTTTTTCGAAATGTCAGACTTCAGGTCACCAGAACTTCCACCAGGGGCGGCGTAGTTTCTCTTCGGTTAGGGCGAGTTGAACGATAAGTTCCTCGACCCGCTTTTCGGCCTTTTCGCGTTGCTGCTGCTCTAGCTCCACCTTGACCCTGCTGGTCAGACTGGCTTCTTGAACTTCCTGAAGTTGCTGGCGGAGATTCGAGAGCTCCTGGCCGCCGTCGGTGAGGATTTTACGACTTTGCTCCAGTTCGCGCTCCAAGAATCCGAGCCTCATGATGGCAGCCTCGTGTCGCTCTAAGGGGACTGTCTGAGGCTTTGACAGGGCAATGTCGGACGTGGAGTCATCCTCTGGGCCTTGGGGTTGCGGCTGGATCTGTAACACCCTGGTAATCACGATGGGCTTTTGGAAGCGGTCCACTTCAGAGGCTGGAATGCGCACTCCTGACATCCCCGTCTGACCGGCGTCAACGGTACATATGCGTGCTTGTTTGATGTAGCGATACACCTGACGTTCCGTTTTTCCAATAGCCGCCGCAAACTGGGCGATCGTCAAAAGCTCTTCGGTTTCACGTGGTTGTGGGTTCGACATGGTGTCTGACAATTGCTGTCATCGTCTTGAATAACCTTCAGTAAAAGAGAAAAGCTGCTACGATCTGGCCTGACATCAGGTCTGACGCGAAAAGTCGGACCTTGTGTCAAAATTCGGGAAAAAATTCAAGCGACTGAAGGGTACTGTTCAAGTACGTGGGAACATGGCGAGACCAAAAACGGGGTTAACTACTCCCTACAAAAGTAGAAAGACACTGCAAGAGATTGTCGAGATCGGCGCAGTGTCTTTCATACGGAGAAACTTATGATTCTTTGAGTGAGTGATTTTCACACGAACTCTCAGGGTCCTGCTTCTTCGTGGAAGGAAATTATGCAACTTGCGGTCTCCGAGCCTCCCATTGAGGGGGTTCTTAAGCCTGGGTTTACGGCCATTCCCAACGTGATCTGGGAGAGTGGCATCTTGAAGAAGTTGAAGCACTCCGAGCTCAGTGTTCTTCTGGCTCTCTATCGGTTTACGACCGGCTATCTGCGTTCTTGGACCTGCATCGGGGAGACGTTGCTGCTGCAGCTGACCGGTCTGTCGTCTTCCACTCTGTATGAGGCCAAGCGGTCCCTGTGTCGCCAGGGCTACATCCAGATCCAACACATGGTGAGCGGGCGTTGTGAGTACCGGATCTGTGAGGGTCTGCAAGCGTTGCGTCCGGAAGCGGAAAGAGGCGCCGTTGCTAAGTTTGCGCGTAAGGCCTCCGGTGGGTCGGAGGCCGACCCCTCCGGCCGGCCGGAGCCATGGAAAGAAAGCAAAGAAAAAATATATCATCATCCAGCTCCACCTCCGGTGGAACTCAGTTCGAAGGGTGATGATGTTCCTTTAAGTTCTGATTCAACCCGTTTGGGTCTTACGCGAACGCTCATATCCGCAGGTGTCAGTGAGTTCATGGCTCATAAGCTGGTCAAGTCGCATGCTCCCGAGATGATCGCGAAAGCGGTGGATCGACTGAAGCATGTGCAGGTGGAGAATCCGGCTGGCTATCTGGTTTCGGAAATTTTGCGGGGCGGCTACGGCCAGGCGGTGGTGGACAAGGCTCAGGTGCAAAAGCAAGAGCGCGAGAATATACACCGGTTGCGCGTTTCGCAACGCGAGGAAGACGAGATGGCACGAGAGCGTTCGAGCCAGCGCGTTGTCCAAAGGCTTGAATTTTTTGAGTCCCTGGCTCCGGAGCAGCAACAGAAGCTGCGGGTAGAGGTTGAGATTCAAGCTCAACAGGACGGATTTGTAAGATTGCCGGGCTGGGGCCCGGCTCACCCCGCTTACCGCGGCTTGTTATCGGAGCTGGTCAGCGCGTTGGAGGCAGCGGTCAAACAGAGAGAGTAGAGTGGGCCCATGAAGATTCATTTCATCGGCGGGGCTCAGGAAGTGGGCGGATCTTGCTCGGTGGTCGAGGTGGGGGCGCGGCGGATTCTGGTGGACTGCGGCCAGCGCATGGGCGGTGGGGCCGAGGTGGATCGGTTGCCAGATTTGCAGCGGGTTCAGGAGCTGGGTGGGTTGGATGCCATTTTGGTGACCCACGCTCACGCAGACCACATCGGCGCCCTGCCTTTGATCCATCTGGCTTTTCCCAAGGTGCCGCTTTACACCACGGAAGCGACGCTGGCCTTGATGCGCATCATGTTGGCCGATTCTTTAAAAATCATGCAGATGCGCTGGCTGCAGGAGGCGGAGATTCCGTTGTATCCGGAGCACGCCGTGACTTCGATGTTGGCCAAAACCGAGGTGGTTCGGCCGGGCGATGTTTTTGATCTGTGTGAGGGGGAGTTGCAGGCGACGTTTTTGTTGTCGGGGCACGTGCTGGGGGCTTGTTCGCTGACGCTGGATACGGCCGAGGGGCGGGTGTTTTTTACGGGGGACTACTCGGTGGATGCGCAGCGCACGGTGGACCCGATCACGGTGCCTCAGATGCTGCCGCATGTGGTGATCACGGAAGCGACCTATGGCAACCGGTTGCACGCCAATCGCAAGGCTGAGGAGACGCGCCTGGCGGAGGCCGTCGCCAAGGTGGTGGGCGCGGGGGGTAAGGTGCTGATTCCGGCTTTCGCGCTGGGGCGGGCTCAGGAAGTGCTGCTGATTTTGCTGCGCGAGCAGCAGGCCGGGCGGATTCCGCGTTTTCCGATTTTTGTGGACGGGATGGTGCGCAACGTCTGCCAGATTTATGCGCTGTTCCCGGAGTTTCTGGGGGAGCGTCTCAGAAAACAGGTGGAGCGCGAGGGCAATCCGTTCTTTTTTGAGGGTTCGGCGGCGCGGGCGGTGACCCAGACGGAGCGGGAGTCGGTGCCGCTGGGTGAGCCGTGTTGCATCGTGAGCTCCTCGGGAATGCTGACGGGCGGGCCTTCGCAGTTTTACGCGGCCGAGCTGGCCGGCGACCCCAAGAACGCCATTTTCATCACGGGCTATCAGGATGAGGAGAGTCCGGGCGGTAAGGTGTTGGCATTGGCGGACGCAGAAGAGCCTACTTTGCGCTTGATGGACCGGGTGGTGCGCTTTAACTGCAAAATCGCCAAGTACAACCTGTCGGCTCACGCGGACGCGGTGCAGATTTCCACGCTGGTGGCTCAGCTGGGGCCGCGTCTCTGTTATCTGGTGCACGGGGATGAGGCGGCTCGGGAAGCGCTGGCGCCGATGGTGGGGGCGACCACCAAAACGCTGCTGCCCAGAAATGGGGAGGTGGCCGAGTTTACTTTTGCGTCGTCGCTGCGCAGCGCGACCGCTCGTCCGCAGCGGGCGGTTCCGATTGAGCTGCCGATGGCCAGGCGAGAGCCCCGCCAGGAAAAGAGGGGGCACAATATCTTGCACCAGGCGCGCAAGGCGGTGGCGCTGATCCAAGAAGTTCGCAACGTGGGCTGGCGGCCTGAAACCCAGGAACTGCTGCTTTATGTGGCTTTCCCGAAGGCGTTTGAGCAACGCCGCGCGACCTTCTTGAGTGAACTCTCGCAGCGACTCCGTGCCACGGTGGTGGTGCTGGGCAAGAATACGCCGGGAGAGCTGGGGGAGCTGGCTCGTAAGCATCTGCCGATCGGCGCCCGGCTGGCCAAGGCGCCTTCTTTCTTTCCAGACGGCAGCGCCGCCCTGAAGATTCGCTTTCCCGACGGGGTAGGGGAGGAAGAGCGACTCCGCTTTCTGGAGATTCTCAAGCAAGAGACGGGCCTGG
>JALHNH010000103.1 GCA_022843625.1 Bryobacter sp.
GATTACACCTTAGTTTGACACCTCGCACGGAGGCTTTTTCTGTCCATCTGAAGTCCTTGCATGAGTTTTTGGACAGGTGTCGTACTAAGTCTTAGAACTGGTTGGACACTTTGGAGGACGAGATGGCGAGAGTCGGTTACAGGCGGGTGAGCAGCTGGGAGCAGCGCACGGACCGGCAGTTGGAGGGCGTGGAGCTGGACGAGGTGTTTGAGGACCACGCCAGCGGCAAGGATTTGAAGCGGCAGCAGTGGGAGGCGGCCGCCCGCTTTCTGCGCCGCGGCGATGTGTTATTCGTACACTCCATGGACCGACTGGCGCGTAACTTAGGAGATCTGCTGGGCACCGTGCAGACTCTGAATGAAAAGGGCGTGGAAGTCCGCTTCGTGCGCGAGAATCTCAGCTTCGAGCCTGGCGCTGGCTCCAACCCGATGGCTAAACTGATGCTGTCGATGCTGGGAGCCGTGGCCGAGTTCGAGCGGTCTTTGATCTTGGAGCGACAGCGCGAGGGGATTGCTTTGGCCAGGCAGCGTGGGGCGTACGCGGGTAGAAAACGAGCCTTAACGGACGATCAGGTCGAAACGGCTCGAGAACGTCTCGATGCCGGTGAGAAGATGGCGCGTGTGGCTCGAGAACTGGGCGTCAGCCGGCAAACAGTCTATTCCTATTTGAACTGCGCTCGATGAAATTGGAGATAGATTGTGGGAAATCTCTATCGTAAGGACGAGACCTGGCACAGGTAAAGGAATGGACCTACAGCTCCACGGACGCCGAGAGGATGGCTTACCAGATCCTTTCAGAGCAGCTTAGGGGGTGAAACTTTGGGCCGCGCCTATGTCACTCGCCAGGAAATCCCAGAGGAAGGCGACCTGACCTCTGAGTGGGCGGCCGGCTCTGCGGATCAGGTAAATCGGGCGAAGCTGGTTCCAGCGCTGCGAATCCAGCGGAACGATGAGGCCTTCTTGAAGTTCGCGCCGGACGCTCCAGGTGGACAGGACGGCCAGGCCGAGACCGGCCAGCACCGCTTCTTTGATGGCTTCGCCGCTGTTGAGTTCGACTACGTGGTGGAAGTGGCCCAGGATTGAGGCCAGCATGGATTCGGCGCGGGTCCTGATACTGGAGCCGGGAGGACGCATCAGGAGGGTTTGCTGGCGGAAATCCGAGGGGCTAAGCTTGTTGCGGGTCAGCAGCGGGTGGCTTCTCGGCGCCATGAGCTGCAAGGAGTCGCGGCCGACTTCTCTGGATTCCAGACCTCGCAGGTCGGCGTCTGTCAATTCCCCGACCAGGCCGAATAGCACGCTACGCTCCAGAACCCAACTGCGCACTTGGCGGCTATCCGCGATCTGATAGGCGCACTCGAGCGAATGCTCTCTTTGAAGTTCTGCGAGCCGGCGTGGCCACGCCGGCCAGGGCCACAAAGCCGATCAAGGCCGAGATCGAGACCGGCAAAGCGCGCAGCCAGAGTCTGGCCACTCCGCCGACCACGGCAAAAGGAATGCCGGTGCAAATCAGAGCTTCCGCGCCCAGGACCACATCCCGGTTCGCGTTCGGTCTCAGGTCAGTGGTCCCTTCGAGGTGATCTAAATCGCCGGACCACCGATTGACGAGAGACAGGCGCATAGACTATGATGCGCCTTCCCTGTAACAATAGTTACAAGAAAGAAAGAAACAGCAAGTTGCCGAGCAGAGACTCTCAAGAGTGGAACCTCCTGGTCTACAAAATTCCCTCGCAACCCAGTCGCTTGCGTCTGCAGATCTGGCGTAAGTTGCAGCGCATGGGAGCCGTCTACTTACAGGACGCGGCCTGCCTTTTGCCGGCCCGCGCGGACCTGGACGAGAATATGCAGTATCTGGCGACCAGCATCGAGGAAATGGGCGGAACCTGTCACCTGTTCCAGGGAAAATCCAGCCTGCCGGGTGGGGATGCTCGTCTCATTCAAGATTTCCAGAACCTGGCGGATGAGCGAATGGTGGAAATTCTGGAGCGCCTGGATGAACTTCAGCTCCGTTTACAAGGTCCGGTCGACCAGGCGGTTTTGGAGAGAGCCGAAGAAGACCTCAAGCGGGAGCGTATCGCTTATCTGAGAGTGCGTTCGCTGGCTTATTTTGGCAGCCGCCAGCATCCCGAGGTGGATGCCCGGCTGCATCGTCTCAAGAACTCGCTCGACGAGCTTTACAAGAACTGGGGGACCCCTTGATTTACTGTACTCGCGCTCACATCCACGTCGACCGGGTGGCCACCGCCTGGCTTATTCGCCGCTTTCTCGACCCCGAGGCCCAGTTTGTGTTCTTAGATGGTCAGGAACCTCCGCCAAGTGCTATTCCTTTTGACATGCACGGCGTGGAATGGGGGCACCACCAGAACCGCTGCACCTTCGAGACGGTGCTGGCTCTTCATCAACTCGACGATCCCGTTTTGGAACAAATCGCTCGCATCATTCACGGTGCCGACATCCTGGCCGACGCCGATGAGACTTTGGAGAGTCCGGGAATCAATCTGGTTTTTCGCGCCCTGCGTCTGGCCTGCGACAGTGACGAACAGGCACTGGAGCGAGGCAGTGTGATTATGGACGGCTTGTATCAGGCGCTCACTTCTTGAATATCGTCTCTTTCGCTTTGCGCCGGCCGGTCACCGTGCTGGTGCTGGCACTGACGGTGCTGGTGTTGGCCTGGGGAGCGGTGCTGCGCACGCCCCGGGACATTCTGCCGCAAATGGGGGTGCCCGTCATCTTCGTGGCCCAACCCTACGGCGGGATGTCCCCGGCGCAAATGGAGGGGTTTCTCACCTACTACTACGAGTATCATTTCCTCTATATCACGGGCATCGAGCACGTGGAATCCAAGTCCATCCAGGGCACGGCCCTAATCAAACTGCAGTTTCATCCCGGCACCGAGATGTCGCAGGCCATGGCGGAGACCGTGTCCTACGTGAACCGGGCCCGCTCGTTTATGCCGGCCGGCACCCTGCCCCCATTCATTATGCGCTTTGACGCCGGCAGTGTGCCGGTCGGCAACCTGGTTTTCGAAAGCGAGACCCAATCAGTGGGAGCCATCCAGGATATGGCTCTCAATCGCGTGCGGCCGCTTTTCGCCACGCTACCCGGCGTCTCGGCGCCCCCGCCTTTCGGGGGAAATGCCCGCACCATCGTCATTCGCCTGCGCCAGGACCGCCTCCAGGCCTACCGAGTTTCCCCTGACGAGGTGGTAGCGGCGGTGGCCTCGGCCAGCAGCATCAGCCCGGCCGGCAGCGCCTATGTCGGGGACAACAACCCGATCGTGCCCACCAACGCCCTGATTAGCGATGTGCGCGATTTTGCCAAGATTCCTTTGCGCACAGGCGAAGGCTCACGGCTTTACGTGGGCGACCTGGCCCAGGTCGAGGACGCCAGCGACATCCCCACCGCCTACGCGCTCATGAACGGCAAACGCACGGTTTACATTCCGGTGACCAAACGGTCGAACGCCAGCACCCTGGCCGTGGTGGAACTGGTCAAGCAAAACCTCCCGAAGTTCCAGGCGGTCTTGCCTGACGACGTCAAGGTCAGCTACCAGTTCGACCAGTCCGGTTCGGTCCACCGGGCCATCACCGGCCTGCTCCTGGAAGGTTTGCTGGGGGCCGTGCTTTCCGGCTTGATGGTGCTGCTGTTCCTCAAAGATCTGCGCAGTGCCCTCATCGTAGTGCTCAACATCCCTCTGGCTCTGGCCGCGGCCATGGTCGGGCTGTCTGCGAGCGGCCAGACCGTCAACTTGATGACGCTGGGCGGCCTGGCTCTGGCGGTCGGCATTCTGGTGGACGAAACCACCGTGACCATCGAGAGTATTCACCATCACCGCGCACTGGGGAAATCCTTGCATCGAGCGGTTGTCGACTCAGGTCGAGAAATTGCCCTGCCGCTCCTCGTCTCGATGTTGTGCATCCTGGCCGTTTTCGTGCCTTCTTTCTTCATGACGGGAGCGGCCGGCGCGCTATTTAAGCCCCTATCTTTGGCAGTAGGATTCGCCATGATGGCCTCTTATGGGCTGAGCCGCACCCTGGTGCCGGTGTTGTGCTGCTGGTGGCTGGGTGCTCCCCCCCGCCCCAACTCCTGGCGCTGGCAGCCGGCTACGGGTGGGCCGCTGGCGCTGGCGCTTTACCTGATGGGGGTGGTGCTGGTGTTGTTGTTGCTATTGCCCCGGCTCGGCCGGGACATTTTTCCGGCCGTGGACGAGGGTCAGTTTCAATTGCGCCTGCGAGCGCCGGCCGGCACCCGGCTGGAAAATACCGAACAGCTTACCTTGCGGGTCTTGGACACCATCCGGGCCCTGGCCGGCCCGGGAAATCTGCAGTTGAGTCTGGCTCTGGTGGGCACCCAGCCTTCCAGCTACCCGATCAACAACATTTACCTGTGGACTTCCGGACCCCAAGAAGCGGTGGTGCAGGTTCAATTGAAGCCCGGTTCCCTGGGCGTCGAGGCCTTCAAAGAAACCCTCCGGGTCCAACTGGGGCAAGCCTTTCCCGACCTGAAGTTTTCCTTTGAGCCCGGCGATATTCTGAACCGTGTTCTCAGCTTTGGATCCCCAACTCCCCTGGAAGTCTCCATTTTTGGCCCGGACCTGGCCGCCAACCGCGCCTTTGCCGCCCTGGTGGAGAGCAAATTAGCTTCCTTACCCGCCCTGCGGGATGTGCAGTATGCCGAAGCCCTGGATTTCCCGGCGCTGGAAGTGACCATTGATCGGGAACGGGCCGCCGAGATGTCGGCCAGCGTGGCCAAGGTTGCCCGCTCCATTGTGGCGGCCACTTCTTCCAGTCGCTTCGTCAGTCCCGGCTACTGGGCCGACCCCAAGACGGGTATCGCCTACAGCGTGCAGGTAGAATTGCCCCGCAGCCAGCTCAAGTCGGTCTCTGACTTGCTCAATGTGCCCGTCGACGCGGGTCCGCACGGCACCACCCTGCTGCGCAATCTGGCCAGCGTGGTGGCCACGCAGACAGTGGGACAATACGACCGTTACAACATGCAGCGTACCGTCACTCTTTCGGCCAATTACGCCGGCACCAGTCTGGGCCAGGTTGCGCAGCAGTTGCGCGAGACTCTGGCCAGCCTGGAAGGCCAGCGCCCTCCGCGCGTTTCGGTGGCCCTGCGCGGTCAGGTGCCGCCCCTCCAGGAACTGCAAAGCAGTCTGTGGTTCGGTCTGGCCGTGGCCGTGGGAGCCATGCTTTTGCTGCTCTGGGCCAACTTTCAAAGTCTGGCGGCCGCTCTGGTGGTGATGGGCTCCATTCCGGCCGCTCTCAGCGGAGCCGTAGCGGTGCTCTGGCTGAGCGGCACAAGTTTGAACCTGCAGTCCTTTACCGGCACCATCATGGCGGTTGGTGTGGGTGTTTCCAATGCCATCCTGTTGGTGAGCGCGGCGCGCACCCTGCATACCTCCCAGGTCTCGGCCCAACAGGCAGGACAGCAGGCTTTGCAGGCTCGTTCCCGCCCCATTCTGATGACCGCCCTGGCCATGGCCATGGGGATGTTGCCGATGGCCATCGGCCTGGGCTCCAGCGGTTCGCAGACGGCTCCCCTGGGGCGGGCGGTCGAAGGCGGATTGTTGGGGGCCACTCTCAGCGCCCTCTTTGTGCTGCCCTCGCTCTATGCCCTGGTCTGTCCGCGACCCACCCAGAAGAGTTCGCTCGACCCGGATGATCCGGAAAGCACGGTGTTTGAAGGCGTATGAGAAAAGCATTGTTTCTAGCACTGGCACTGACCGCATCAGGAATGGCCCAGACCCACCTGACGCTGAAAGAAGCGATGCAACGGTCCGTGCGTTGCAATCCCAGCATGCTCCGGCAGCTGGCTCTGGCCCAGGCCGCTGAGGCCGCTCGCGACCGCATCGAAAGCGACCTTTATCCACATCTCAACCTGGAAGCAGTGGGCAAGACCGGACCCCCTGGCGCTCCCAACTTCCGCCTGCCGGGCCTGACCAACGCTGGCTTCGCTCAAAGCGCCGGGGGCGATCTGATTTTTCTCCAGACCTTTGACTTCGGACGCACCAGTCAGCGGCTGCTGGCCCAGCAGCATCTGAGCCAGGCCGCTCAGGAAGAGAGCCAGTTGCAGAGGGCTCGCCTCTCCCTCAACGCGGTTCGTGCCTACGGCGAAGTTCTGCTGACTCGTGACCTTCTGGCGCTGGCGCTCCAAACCGAGACCACCCGGAGCGCTCTGGTTCGCCAGACGCTGGCCCACTACCGAGCGGGCCTGGTTTCACGGGTGGACAATGGACTGGCCCAGGCCGACCTGGCTCAGGCTCAATCCGAAACGCTGGAATTGAAGGGGGGTTTGCAATCGGCGCAGGCGACCCTTTGGGCGGCCATGGGCGAACCCAATCCTCCCTCGCTGGACCTTCAGTTAGAGACTCTGCCCGCGCCGCTCGAGGAGTGGCCAACCTCCTTAGACCAAGATCTGGCCGCCGCCCAGGCGGCCCGGCCCGAATTGAAAGCGACCCACCACCAGGTGGAGGCCGCTCAGGCTTCGCTGGGAATGGCTCAGTCCGGCTACAATCCCAGCCTGAACTTTTATGCTGCCGGCGGTTACATCGCCAACCTCAACGGTCCCGCCTCCACGCCCAATACCTACGGAGTGGGCCTGGCCTTGACCGTGCCCGTCTTCACCGCCGGTGGCGTGCAGGCGGAGATTCGTCAGGAAGACTCCAAGCTGGCCGCGGCTCTGGCCGCCGAGCAGGAGGTCCTGCAGAAGGTGCAGTTGGAGGTGCAACAAGCGCGCATTCGCTTTGTAAGTCAACGTGAGCGCCGGCCGGCTTTGGAACAGCAAGAAAAGGCCGCTCAGGATTCGGTCAAACTGGCCAGCACCCGCTATCGCTTGGGCCTGGGGAACCTCTTAGAGGTGCAGCAGGCCGAATTGACTCGGGTGCGCTCCGCCAGTTTGCTGCTGCGCAACCGGGCCGAAATCTGGCTGGCCTGGTTAGAACTGTTGTATGTGACGGGGCATCTGTTTCCCGACTTTGTGGAGGCTTCATGACCAAACCCGCTCCGTTTTCTTTGCTGCTGGCCGGGCTACTGTTGCCCGGCTGCACGTCTCGATCAGCACCGGCTGCCAAATACACCGCGCCCCCCCTCTCGGTCCAAACCGCCGTGACCAATCGTCGGGAGGTCAGCCGCATTTTGGAATTGCCCGGCGATGTGCGAGCGCGCCGCAGTGCCAAAATCTACAGCAAGGTCTCCGGCTATCTAAAAGAACTGCGAGTGGACATCGGCGATCGAGTCCAGGCCGGCCAGGTCCTGGCCGTTCTGGACGCGCCAGAGCTGGAGCGCGAGGCCAGCAAAGCTCAGGCCGAAGCGGAAAAAGCACACAGCGACACCCTTTCGCTCCAGTCTCAACAGTCAGCTCAAAGCCAGCTTTCCGCCGCTGCCGGCAGCGAAATGGAGCGTGCTCGCTCTCAGGCCCGAGCCAGCCAGGCTCAACGCCAGGAGGCCGAGGCCAGCTACCGCTTTCGCTCCGATAGCTATCGCCGCCTCAAGGCCGTTTACGATGAGGACCACGGGCTGATTGCCCGGCAACTGCTGGACCAGTCCTGGTCAGAGGTGAAACTCAGCCAGGGCCAACTGGCGGCAGCCCGCGAAACGGAGAAAGCCGCCCAACTCCAGGCCCGCGGCCTGGAGCGGCGTCAGGCCGCGGCCCAGCAGCAAGAAATCGCTTTGGGTCAACAGGCCCTGGGCTCCCAAAGCAGCGCCCAGGCGCGCCTCCAGGAAGTCTTGAAAGCCCAGGATTGGCGCGACTATACCTTGCTGCGCGCGCCATTCGCCGGTGTGGTCAGCCAGCGCTATTTGGACCGCGGCGCCCTCATGGCAAACGCCAGTCAGCCCGTCTTGGAGGTGGTCGACGAGCGTTCTCTCACGGTGGTTTTACGCATCCCCGAAATGGAAGCTCCCTCGGTCAAGCCCGGCCGGGCGCTGGAATTCTCCAGCGAGGCCTTGCCCAAAGAAAAGTTTAACGCCCACATCACTCGCGTGGGTCATGCGCTGCGCAGCGAAAGCGACCGCACCATGCAGGCTGAGGCCGACTTTGCCAATGCGGACTTCAAGCTGCAACCGGGCATGTTCGTGCATTGCTTCATCAGTCTGGAATCCCACCCCAACACCCTGGCCGTGCCCAGCTCGGCCGTGTTGGATGAAAAGGGCAAGACCTCCGTCTTCCTGGTCGAGCAGGGCAAAGCCAAGAAGAAGCCTGTCAAAATCGGTTTTAAGGGTCCCCGCTTCAGCGAAGTTCTGGAAGGCCTCAGCGGTGGCGAATCCGTCATCAGCAAAGGCAAAGAGGCGGTCACGGACGGCGCGATGGTCAAGGTGGAGAGCCCTTAGTTCAGGCCGTGGCCGCAGCTTGAATTTAGGACCGATGCTTGGATTGGGAATGACCGCACCAGCAATAGCCCGGAGCGGTAAAGAGGGCGCGATAGTGGCCGCATGCCCGAGGTGCTATCCAGTCACCATTTTCTCCCAGCCGCGGCTCTGGGCGTGGAGCTGGCCCCAGCAGCTGATCGCTCCAGTTGGCTACGCCGGTGCCGTCGAAGGTGGGATACCAATAGGTGCTGCCCTCGTCGGCCAGGACCAAGTCCAACTCGGCCAGGCGCTCAAGCAGTTTTTCCCCCAGTTGGTGGTCCACGTAACTGAGAACGCGGCCGCCTGCCTCAAGTCGTGGTCGCAACGCCTTCCCCAATTCGCTGGCGGAGATGCCGTCGGCGCGTTTCTGATGCACTTGACGCAGCGCCACCAGCTGGTCTTCGAAGAGCTTGCCGTAAAGCTCCAGGATGGGGCGGCCCGAAGTCCGGTTCCAGAGGGCCTCGCGACGATTGCGCTGGCGGGTATGAGCCAGAAAATGGGCAGCGGTTTCTGGCGCTTCGCTGGCGTGATCGCTTCGGATCATGCCGCACCAGCAGTAGCCCGGACGGCAGTAAAGAGGCCGGTATTTCTCACAGCCCACCACCACCAGGTCGCCGTTCTCCTCAGGGCGCGGTTCCGGTAATTCCGCGTCGCCGGTCGATTCCGCCCAAAGGAGCTGTTGATTCCAGTGGTGGACACCGTGGCCCAACCAGGTGGGTTCCCAACGGAGGTCCTGGAGCACGACCAGGCCGAGGTCGACCAGGCGCTGGAGATGAGGTTGCATGGGACCGGCCTGAACGGCGGCCTCAACTTCCGAAATGCTGTCCCGATGGCCCGAACATACGGCCTGGAGACAGGCCCGGGTGTCCCGGTGAAGTTGCTGAAGTATTTGCGCAAAGTGGTTCATGGAAGAGCTTCTTTCGGACTGAACACGGCGGGTCGCAGTTTACCACAGCGCCCGAACCGGGCGCGATGGGACCCTAAAAGGCGGGGAGAGTCGCCACGGCCTGCGCCAACTGGGCGGGCTGAGTGTGCAAATAGACTTCGGTGGAAGCAAGAAAGCGGTGGCCGAGCAGTTGCTGGACGACGCGCAGCGAGACGCGGGTGGCCAAATGGGAAGCAAAACTGTGGCGGAAGGTGTGTGGGGTAGCGCGCACGGGCAAACCGGCCGCCTCGCGGTGGACCTGCACCAGGCGCTGCACTTCACGCGCCGGCAACCGGCGGTGCCGGCGGTCTTGCAGTAATGGGGAATCAGGATTGGCCTGGAAGCCTCGCATTTTGAGGAAGTCGACCAGATCTTGGACGGCCTGCTGAGCAGCCGGATTGAGCGGAATGCAGCGCGAGTGACGGCCCTTGCAGATGGCGGCCGGCAGGTCGATCTGATCGAAAGGCACCTGGCCAAAGACGTGGCCGACGTTGAGACCGACCATTTCACCGACACGCAGGCCGGTTTGGGCGAACAGGCGGATGACCGCGTGATCACGGACACCAAAAGGCGAACGCGGCGGGATGACAGCCAGCAACTGGCGAGTAGCGGAGGGAGTGAGAATACGCATAGTGACGGGCCCCCAAATCGATTGTTTTAGTGAACCTAAGTCTTCGTGACAGGTTGAGCCGGTTCCTGTACGATTTGCTTAGATAGTTACCGGATCTTTTGTCTTTTTTTTTTGGCGTACGGATTGGCTTTGTTCAACGGACCAGACCCCCGCCTGAGCCAACTAAAAAAGCCCCCGCCTGGCACCCGCCCCCTTACCCCTCGGACTCGGCCCGTCGGCGATCCCACCCACAGCTGGCCGAGGGCGGGGTGTCAAGGGCGAGCGTCAGCGAGGGCGCGAAGCGCCTTTACCCTTGACACCCCGTCCCGAGAGCCAGCTAAGGTGGGATGCCGACGGGACGGGGCCGAGGGGGAAGGGAGCCCCCCTTACCCTGAGGATGAAGGTCCCCGAGGTAAAAAAGCGGCGTTCCGGCTTGGCGCAGTCTCTCCGAGGGCTTAGACGAGCCGGTGTGAAACTGACCGAGATGAAGTTACGTCCAGCTACTTTGACCACGTTGGCGGAGATGATCTGCGGCGCGCACGGTCAGTCCGACAAGTTTCGCTGGGAGGCCTTCCCCTACCGAACTGGCGCTGAAATCGGGAAGTTTTTTAAGAACTGCGGGGTTCAGAACGCTTCCCTCAATGGCACGCGGTTGGGCGCAGTCGAAGCCTGGCTGGAGGAATTGAGCGACCAGACCTGTTCGGACAACACCACTCCCAGCGACGTGATCAAGGAAATCATCCGCGAACTGCTCCATCCCCGATATTTCCGCGACGCGTCGACCGACCGGACCCAGGCTTTCAAGGACGTTAACGAGGTCCTTGCCTACGAGGGTTTCGGAGTGCGTTCCCTGGATTCTGGACAGGTCCAGTTCGGCGTGGTGAAGAGACGGACGGCGCCTAAGGTGTCACACCCACCATCCTCTGCGGCGACCACCGCCGCACCCGCGCCAGTGCCGGCGGCCACCAGACCCCAAGCATCTCCGGCACAAGTTCGGCGAGCAGCTTATCAGCCGATTCTTGAGCGATACGACAATCTGGCAGCTACCGACCCTGACCGCTACCAGGCGCGAGGTTACGGTTTGGAGCAAATACTGCAGCAAGTCCTGGAAGTGTGCGACATCCGAGCCGAGCAACCATTCCGCCGCAACTCGGGCGGCGAACAGATCGACGGCGCCTTCCAGTTGGCCAATGACCTGCATTTTTTGGTGGAGTGCAAGTGGACGAAACCTCGGTGCGACCACAACTGTCTGGATTCCCTGAACGGAAAGCTGGCGCGGTCCGGCAGCGGTGTGATGGGCTTGTTCCTGGCGATCAACGGTGTTACCGAAAACGCCGTGGCTCTGCTCAAACAGAATCCGTCCAAGTCGATCATCCTGATGGACGGATTCTGCCTGTGCAAGATGCTCGAAGAGGGCGTGGATTTCGCAGAACTGGTCCGAGACAAGCGCAGCTATCTGTCGTTCTATTCCGAGCCGATGCTGAGTTGGGCGAAGTTCGAGGAACGCAGGAAAGCCTGAAGTCCGCTCCGCCGAGGGGCAGGGGCTTCGCCGGCAGGGCGGCGAGCCTGCGAGCCGCCCTGCCGTTAAAGCCCCTGCCCCGAACTCCGGCGAGGTCCGGTCGTCGGTGGTGGTGGGGGTGGGTAGGTGGGCTGAGCGGTTGGCGGGACGGCGAAGCTTGCGAGCCGACCCGCCAACCGCTCACGACGCCGGTCTTGAGGCGAGTGTAACGAGCCGAGGCACACCGATAGGGTTGGTAGGGGCCGCGAAGCGGCCCCCTTTTGAAGTGGGGCGAAGCCCCACCTTGGGATCAGCTTGATTCCAAGCGCTGCGCCAATCCTTTGGCGCGGCGCTTGGGCACCGCCCTTTCAGCCGGCACCGCCACCCATTCTCTATGTTGGTGTACGCGAAGTCTCTGTTCCGGGAAGTGCGCCCCGAAGGGCTGCGAAGCAGCCTTTGGGACCAAAGGGCGCGCTCCCGGGTTGCCCAATTGTTGGTGTACGGCGGTGACATCCCAGCCCTCTTTCCGGCGAAGCCGGGCACCGGGCTTCTGTGTACGGGGCGTAGCCCTTGGTGATGGGGCCCAGACCAACATGACGGATCACGTAACGAAAGTCCC
>JALHNH010000104.1 GCA_022843625.1 Bryobacter sp.
TGCCGAAGCGATTACCACGGGCTCAGCATCCCACCTCCCCCGGGTTGGCTGGGGCGGTCTCGGCGGACACGACATGGAGCGCGAGCTTCCCGTCCGTTGAAGGCGCCGCGCTTGAGTCATGCGTTGACGCTTCCGTTACTACACCGGCCTGTTTGAATGGACTCGACAAGTGCGCTCCCGGCCGCAAGCCGCCATGCGCATGCTGGACCCACGAGTTGGACGACTTTCTCCGCCAGTCCGCCCGGACGCACAAGGACCACGAGAGACGGTCAATCGATACGATCCGGAGCCTTCATCCCGGAATCTCGAAGCAGGTGATCTGGGAACGGATCGTCTATCTCGGCCTGACGGAGCGTACAAGGCCGCCCTACGATGTTCACGAATGGACCCAGGTAGAAGACGACATACTGCGCGCTGAGTACGGCAAAGGCCGCGATGGTGCGCGCTCGGCGACCAGAAAGATTCTGGCGCTGCATCCGGACTGGTCCCACGACGCTGTCGCGTGGCGCGCGCAGGCCCTGGGAGTTACGAACCGGCGCGAGGGACCCACTCAGCGTTGGGACCAGAAACTCGACGAAGCGCTTCGGGAAATGGCGGACTGCGCTCTCGACACAATCGCGCGGCGCTTGGGGCGATCGCCCAAGGCCATACTGGCGCGGGTCCGGCGCTTGGGCTTCGATGCCACGTTCTTTGGCGGCCAGAAGTCCAAGGATCTCGTGCGCTACCTAAACGTCAGTGAAAGCCAAATCAAGTCTTGGACTCGGCTGGGTTGGTTGCGGCGTAGGAATCGACGGATTACCGATGACTCGCTCGCCCAATTCTGCCGAGAGCACTCTGAACTCATTCCGTTCGAGAGCTTGTCGGTGGAGGCGCAAAACTGGATTCGCTCGCTTGGCTATCCGGGAGCCGGTCGCAAAGTGAATTGACGCGCGGTCAGCGAAGGACAAAGGCATCCGCATCAGACAACCACTGCTCATACGTTGGAAGCTCCGACCCAGCGGCGACGCCTTGGCTGGCCCAGTAGTCGATGATCCGCTCGGAACGTAGTGTCCGATGCGCCGCGGTTCGCAGACCTTCGATCGACGCGTCTCGAAGCGCCTCGGCGAAGAAGTGCCGCTCAATCCAACCGCGAAGCTGCTCCCAAAGCCAAGCAGGGTCGGAGCAGGGCTTGTCGCCAAGCGTCTTGACGTAGACCTCGAAGCCTGGGCAGCGCGCCTCGACTGTGCTTCGCACGACCGCTGGAATTTCATGAACCGCCTCAATGAGAGAACGGGCCCACAACGCGAATGCTTCCCACTCAACGTACTGCGACGGCGTCGGCGGCGAATGTAACGCGCCCACCTGCTCCTGCCAATGATCGAATGTTGGATACGCAACCGGTTTTCGCAGCCGCCACTTTTCATCCATGCGAGTCCAATGCTGCCAGATGAGTTCCGCCGCAGGCTGGCGCCCGTAGTAGTAGTGCAGAGCTTGAATCCAGCCGTCTTGAATGGCCTCGCTGAAGAAATGGAAATCGACCCACTCGTTGAGGTCAAGCCACAGCGAGAGCAAGTGCCCCCCTTCGCGCCGGCTCTGCAGGAATGCGGGGCACCGGCCTTCAATCTCCGCCGCCAACCAGTCCGGCAATGCATGCTCCGCGTCGACGATAGCCCGTACCCAGAGGCTGAACGACCGCCACTGCGCCAACTGATCGCACGCAGAGGCAAGCTCGCGCCACGGCACTTTCAGTGCCTGGTTGCGCATGTCGCGGTGTAAAGCAAGGGCGCCGGTTGGGGCGTCCGATTCTGGACGCGTCTCTCTGGGTCCGTTCATTCCGGGAATACTTTTAGCGTTTCATGCCGAACCGCCTGGCTCAAGCAACTATCAAATATGGGCGCGCAGCCGCCATCAGCGGTCCTCACACTCTGCACTGGTGAGGTTCTAGCATAAAACGCTCAACAAGGCGTTGCAAGGCAATTGCAGCAATCCCGCGAAATCGTCACGCGAAGTGATGTTTTGGGGACTTCGCCGCTATTGCGTTGAGAATTTTCGGCCGCATGCGTCTAGTGTAGCGGTGTCCCGAGCAATCGACTGAGGGGTTGATTTTGCGCGAGTACAGCACTTCAGCCGGGCTAGTGGGCCACGATTCTGGAACTCGAACAGACGGTTGCCGGCGACGGAGATTTCGCCTTAGAGTTTTCGCAGGACGGCGTTTCTGCTGCCTGCTCGATGGAACATTCGGAGGTAACGCAAGATGCGAATCTGGACCACCAAAGAGGCCGGTATGGTGAAGGCGTGGGCGGCGATGGAGCCACAGGCGCGAACACCGCTGGAGCAGTTGGCCGATTCTCTCCGCCGGACGACGAGGTCGATTCAGGACTTCCTTCGGCGCGAACTCGGCCCAGGCAAATTGCCTTGGCGAGAGAAGCCGCGATGGACGCAAAACGTCGAGCGAACGCCGGAAGCGGTCCGAAAGTTCGAGCAAAGACACCGGCCGCCGGATGCAGAGGAGTGCCGCGAGAATGGCCTTACCATCTCCGATGTGGCGCGGGACTTGGGTGTATCGCGCATGTACGTCTATCGATTAATCGAGGACAAGAAGTTGCGGCGATTCAAAGGCAGGATCGCCGAATCGTCTTTTGAGTCGTTGCTCCGAGATTACCCTGACGCGGTCCCGTACAGACGGCTCAGCCGAGCACAGCAGGAGTGGCTCGTTCTGAACGGTTACCAGGATCCCAGTATGAACGTGAAGCGGCCGAGTGCGGCGGGCTTGCTCAAATAAGGTCAGCCACGGCTCAGGCCTCCTCAACTGTCCACAACGACTTGCCATACCAGCACCTCCCGAGTCCGTTGATAGGGAGTTGGCGCTAGAAGGTAGATTCAAGACATTGACAAAATCGCGTCGACGCTATGCTGCTCGCTTCGCTTCCGATTGCCGGATCTTCAAACTACCTCTCACGTAGCTCGCATTGCGGCGTGCTCTCCAAATTGAACTGGACCAATCCCCAGTCCGTCATCTACAAACCTCGAATAACTGTCGCATCATTGCGGAGCCATGAGAAAAGCAGGATGAGATCGCACACCACTCAGATGAGTGGTATGCTTAAGGGGACGCGCATGAGCCAGGGCACCGCAACCACCACTGATCGCCAACGAAGAATCGTTGAAGCGTTCCATCGGCGAGCCGCTGCTGGGACCGCGCCACCCACGCTAAGAGAACTATGCAAAGAATTCGGGTGGCGCTCGACCGGCACCGCGCGAGACCACATCAGAGCCCTCGTGAATAAGGGGCTTCTGTCGCCGGCTGCAAAGCGCTCCCGCGGCGTCCATTTGACGAAGCCTCCTGCGCAAGGGCGCACTATTCCCTTAGTCGGCCGGATCGCCGCTGGCAAACCGGTGCTGAGCAGCGAAAACAGTTCCTCGGAAATGCTTGTTCCCGTCGAGTTCCTGCCCAGCGGCCAAGCATTTATCGTCCGGGTGAGCGGTGACAGCATGGAGGGTGCGGGGATACTTCCCAATGACCTCGTCGTCGCAAAGGTAGCGAATTCGGCGGAGCGGGGAGCGATTGTAGTGGTAACGTTGGGAGACGAATCCACGCTGAAGTTCCTCGACCACCGAAAAGGCAGATGGTGGTTAGTTTCCGCGAATCCCAAGTATCCCCCGTTCGAAATTCAATCGCCCGCGATCGTTCAAGGAATCGCCACGGCCGTTCTTCGAAAGATCGAACCCAATGCCACTGCCATTCACGGCTGGCTCTTGCGCGGCACCAGTTCTCAAGGGGGTTCCAAATGATCTTTGGCGTTGGGTTGGATATCATCGATCTTGTCGATTTTAAGAAGACAATCGACCGATCTGGCGAACCCTTCATTGAGAGGGTCTTTACGGAGCGGGAACGGCAATACTGTCGGTCGCAACCTCATCCCTTGCAGTCGTTCGCCGCGCGGTTTGCTGCGAAGGAGGCTTCGATGAAAGCCCTGGGCATTGCGGGTGAGGAGGGCCTCTCTTGGCAGGATTTCGAAGTGCTTCTTTCTGAGTCTGGTCGCCCGCGCATCGAGACCCATGGCTATGCGGCGTCTCGGCTCATCTCCCTTGGCATTGAAGCGTTGCAGGTTTCGCTTTCGCATTCTCAGTCGGCAGCCGCAGCCGTCGCAGTCGCAGTCAAACAACCCGTTTGGGCGACAATTCCGGGAGGGACGCGTTGAGCAGGCTCATCGTATTCGAAGGCCCAGACGGAGTGGGGAAGTCCACACTAGCTTTGTGGTTCGCCGACCAATTGCGAGAAACGGGCACCGACTCCGTCTTGCTATCCTTCCCTGGGCGCGAACCGGGCACGTTGGGACATCACGTGTACGAGCTGCACCACAATCCGCCGCGTTTCGGGATCGAGGACTTGGCTTCTGCAAGCCTGCAACTGCTTCACGTCGCAGCGCACATTGACGCGATTGAACGACGGATCAAACCTCTACTTGCGTCGGGCAAGACTGTTGTTTTGGATCGCTTCTGGTGGTCAACGTATGTGTACGGCCTCATTGGGGGCGTGTCGAGAGATGTCCTCGAAAGGATGATCGAACTCGAACGCAGGGTTTGGGAGCCCCTAAGGCCTGATCGGCTGCTTCACATCTCGCGCGAATCTCCCCTCAGAAACGAGCCTCCGGATCTCTGGCCCCTATGGCGAACTGCATACGAGGAGTTGGCGCATCGCGAGTCAGAGTTCTATCCGGTGGTTACAATCGTCAACGACAAAAGCATCCAAACAGCTCAAGAAAGGATACTCACGACGGTATGAGATCGCGACCTGCCAACACCAGTGCATCGGGGCAAATGCCCCTACAAATGCCGCTAGCGCCAGCCGAAAGCGGGTCCAAGATTGTCATTTTCCCTCGTTCCTCCGTCATCATCTCCCCCGTCTTCGATGCGTATTGGCGCTTTGCCACCGAAAGGCAGCGAGTCTTCTTCCGGCGCGTCCGAGGGGAATCCGGTCCCTGGTCTTCAGACGCGGTACTCCAACGGTTTCGGTTTACCAATGCCTATCGAGTTACGGACCGCGTGAGCCAGTACCTGGTAAATGAGGTACAGGGGAACAGTCCCCAAGACCCGAAGTCGTTGTTCTTCAGGACCATTCTTTTTAAGCTATTCAACCGCATCGACACTTGGAAACTGCTGCAATCGGCGCTCGGCGAACTACTCCCCGATTCCTACGACTTCGCTCGTTACAATCTGGTCCTTTCGCAAGCAATGGCTCGGGGGGAACGAATCTACTCAGCGGCGTACATAATGCCTTCTGGAAACCGGGAAGGCGAGCGAAAACACGAGATGCATCTACGCCTACTTGAACGGATGATGCGGGAAGACGTGCCGTTACGTCTATCCGACTGCAAGTCGATGGAGGAGGCGTTCGCACTTCTTCGGTCTTATCCCACGATCGGCGATTTTCTGGCCTACCAATACGTGACCGATCTCAACTACTCCACGCTCACCGATTTTTCCGAGATGGAGTTTGTGGTGCCTGGGCCGGGAGCGCGATCCGGTATCCAGAAGTGTTTTCCGGATCGAGGCTCATACTCAGAGGCCGATCTCATCCGGTGGATGTCGGATCATCAGGATAAGGAATTCTCAGACCGAGGCTTGACCTTCCAAACGCTCTGGGGAAGACCGCTTCAGTTGATCGATTGCCAGAACTTGTTCTGCGAAATCGACAAGTATTCCCGCGTTCGCTACCCGGCCGTCCAGGGACTGTCCGGACGCACTCGGATCAAGCAGGAGTACCGTCACAACACCGAGCCGATTGATTGTTGGCTTCCGCCCAAGTGGGAATTGAATGGTCGCATCGCAGCTTGGCGGCAAGGCGAGTCTCGTTCGTCGCAAATCGCCCTGCCGGCTATGTCGCCGGCTTGAAACTAATCGACCGCTCGATCATGTCCGCTACCACGATGCCCTCGCGTGCCTCGCGAAGGCATCGAAACACCGCAAAACCATCGAGGATAGCCTTTTCCCAAAGCCACAGCGGACAGGACTGGACCTCGTAGCCTTGTACTTGCGCTTGAACTGTTTTCAGTAACGGGTAGTCGAGCGAGGAGATTGACGCGAAGTAGTTCAGTTTCACTGCGTGGCTGAAGATCCACGTGGAAATGCCCTCCTCGACCAACGTCGCACGGGCTCCGTCCTGCGTTTCGTCCAGGTTTCCGTTGCTCTTTCGCTTCGTTTTGAATAGGGCGCGGATCACCGGCGACCATCCCAGAATCGCGCAGTAAGCCAAGTGGAAAACGTCGTGAAAGCGATAGTCGTCTTGGTCCGCCTTGTTGTCGGTAAGACGGTCCCCGATGTTTACCCCGTTGCAGCGTAGCCGCACATATTTGCGGCCTGTGCTTCCGCGTTCGCGAATGTCGAGTTCAATGCGCCGAGGCAATTGCTCCTCTGGGTCATCTACCTCGTCGAACAAAGGCGGATAAACCCGTTCAGTTGGTGAGGGCCACCGGCTGGAGGTCTTGGCGATGTTCCGCAACGCGACTCTGTCCAGGCAGACGTTCGCTTCATCCGCTGCTGCGACGAGTGCGCGAAAGATTTCCACCAAGTGCCCGGCAAGCACATCCCGATTGTGCTCCACGCGATTGCCAGCAACGTCATCGAGCAACCGGCCAGTCTTTCCCGCCAATTCGATCAGGCGTTGCTCGTAAAGGGAGCTAGTGAATGGTTCACGTGTCGAAGACAGGGGTTGAATATCGCCAAATGTTCCGAACTCATGCGGCTCCGTCTCATCCCAGTCCTCCAGCGTTCTGGACATTCTTTGTGCAAGCACACTCAAGTCCAAACTGGCGCGGGCCGCGATGTTCGAGAAGTACCAGAGCACGTCGCCGAATTCCTCGATCACACTTTCTTCATAACCCAGATAGGAGGCCTGGTCGCGCTGCTTTTTCTTGAGCGCGCTAAGCAGACTGCCAACTTCACCGTACAGGCCGAGGAGTGGAAAGCGAAGGCCATCCATTCCTTGTGACGTGTTCTGATCCGTTGAGAGAGTGTGACGCTGGAATTCGTTCATGTACATGCATTTGTTTTCGATCATATTCCCCCTCAATTCCGAACGGGCAATAGCGCGGCGCTTGACTGCGCACTAAGCAAGGCTCTTGATTGCTCGATCAACTTAGACACCTCGCCAACCTTCCAACCGCCGTCGAAATCGACCCGCGCGAATGTAGAGTGGCAGACCAACCCTCGTGGCTCCAACCCAGACTCGCGGGCCACAAAGTAGAGAAGCTGAGAGAGTCCCAAGAGGTTACCTAGGGCGCGCTCCACATAGTAATGGTTTCGATACAGTGCGGTCAGCATCAGACCGCGATGATCCTCAAGCATCTTGAATGAGAGGTGGGCCAGACAAGGCTGGTTCCAGGGTTTCTTTGCATCGGTGGCTGGATCGTAGATGGGCAAGTCAGCCATGACATCGACAAAGCCCAACTCATACACCGCCCGTTTGGGGGAGCCGTTGGCGGCTTGATGCCTTAGCTTGTCAACCAAGATCTCAAGTGGATTGATAACCTTGTCTTTACCGACTTGGCGAATCAACATTCGACCAGCGTACGTTCCCCAGGTTTTTTCGAGCTTTGGATATACCCGCTTGGGATAGTGTTCGAACACGCCCGTTGCCCCGTACCGGAGGTAGTGGGACGCCGGAAAAATCGTGCCAGCGACGGAGGCCACCGGCAGCTTATCGTGAGACGTCAAAAGCCTATCGACTAGTTCCGAAACCTGTTTTTCGGCAGGCGAAAGCGATATCGGCTCCTCGATGTCGAGAATCATGTTGTAGGCGCATCGATCCCTCGCCTTGAAAAGAAACTCCACGGCGCGCAGCCAAGCTTCCGTTGTAGTTCGAGTCGAGATGGGATAAATCATGTTGCCTCGCGCTTGATCAAAAAGGGGACGGCCAGACCGAGGAGACGCCGGGACAAGTAGCTCTCTTCTACCCAGGCATACCCTCGGTCACACCATCCGGGCCCCCAACTATTTCGAACCAGAAACAGTGTGCAACCAGAATCCTCACCATGTCCGACCGCGATCAAAGCATGGTTCCCTGTATCCTTGTCATCTGGCTTGTCACGAATGATGTAGTCCGCGGGCGGTCGGTGAAACTGCTCGCTGATGCGAGCGGTAAACAGCCCCGCGTGGCCAGCATCGAGGGCCTCGCGTATCTGACAGCACTCCGCAAGCTTCGGCAGCATGGCGTGACGAAAAATCGGGGTGCAATCCGAGGGCGGCACCCAGTCCGATAAGGTTACGGGAACTGTGGTGAGATATGGCCACGCCGCCTCAGGCGGCTGACCATCTTCCCGCAAACCATCAATCATGAGTTGCATTGGAACTCCACGATGCGGATCGATAGGGGATCGTCTCTTGGCAGCGCTATAGTGTGCGTACTCCGCCGACAGTGGCGCTATCAGGCCTTGCGCAAAAGAATTGGAGTCACTGCCTGCGAAGGCCATGCAAGTCTGCCTTCCTCCCTGGTTTCGCGCGGGACCGAATCTCATGCGTAGATCTACTAAGACGTCGATACCCATTCACGCGGCCACGAGCCGACGCTCCGCGCGAGGTCGACCTGCTTCCTTTCCCCGCAAATCGAAGGCAAATGACAATCTCGACAACGCTTCTGCCGACTCCCAGGGGCGGGTTTGCGAAAGGCTGATGTGCCCCACCCGGCTCTCACCGGCGCGTGCACCCACAATCCGCTCCACCTCACCTCCGATATCGTCCGCCGCATTCGGTATGAGACGGTCGTCGCGGAACAACAGAAAACCAGCGCTCCTTAGTTCGTCGATGTCCCAAAGATAGCCAGCCCCACTGTTCTCCTTCAATCGCACGACAAAGGCGTCGCGCGAATCTCCCTCGATCATAGAGCCCTCGTCCGACTCCGTCAGAAGCCACACGTCGGGATACCAATTCTCCAACTGATGCCCTTCCAGTAGGTCTCGCTTCAGGGATTTCACCTCCACATCCCGCACGGCCTCAAAAGTTGCCGGTTGAATCAATCTGTGCCGCAGAAGCGCGAGACAAGTCGCCTGGTAGCTCGCACCGGCCCGCAAAGAAAGCTGATAGATGACATGAGGTGTCGCCAAGTCCTTCCGGGTCCAGTGGTGCCGTTCAGCTTGCGAAATGAGCAGCCACTGCGGAAGGATAAAGGAGGTCGCGAAGGAATTGGCTGCTGCTTCGAGCGGATCGTAATCCCAGTTCGACGATTCGGATCGCGTCAACATCGTCTCATCATCCAAACTCGTCTGATGATTCATCGCGGCGTGGCCCAGTTCGTGCGCTCCCGTGAAACGTTGTACAGATAGGGGGCGTTGCGTCGTGACGATTATGCCGGGAGTTGGCAGGAACGCACCCAAAAGCCCTTCCAAAGGCCGAAACACCAACGGAATCCGCTGTCTTACGATCGCGCCAAAAACGTCCACATTGCTGGCTTGAGCTTCCACGACTCGTTGGATTTCCAACTCGCGATGAAGCTTGGCTGCCGCTCGCGCTCCTTCCAGGATTGCCTCACGCCGCTGCTTCATTTGCGTTACTCTTTCTCCGACCTGGAGCGCGCGTTTAGGTAGTCCGCAAATCGCGCAAGTTCATCACGATCGCGCGCGGAGAGCTTTGATGCGGCTCGTGCTAGGTGTGCTACTTGCGGCGGAACCCCGACGTCTTCCGACTCCTCTCCGGTGAAGTATCCCACCGGACGTTGATATAGACGGGCGAGCCTCTGCAACTCCAAGGCTTCCACCTTTCGCTGCCCCGACTCAATGAGGGAAATTGCAGTCCGAGGGACGCCTAGTTCCTTCGCCACCTCGTCTTGCTGCAGTTCCAGATACTCCCGCGCCTCTTTGAGGCGCTGAGCCATTTCAAACCTCTCGACATCAGACTTAGACATAGCTTGTCCCTTAGGGTTCACGCCGCCTTCCGTTCCGCGTACCGCGCTGCCAATTTTGCCTCCAGGTGCGAGACCATCTCTTCGCAGCTCTGATAGCCCCCACGCTTGATGACAGAGTCGGGGACCTCGATTCCCAACACTGGCTCAAGATCTAGAATGACCTCGACGGCGCGATGGGAAGAAATCAGAGGTACGACGTCAAACACCGTTCCTGCCGGAATCTCCACTGGCGAGTCAGCGACCTTTTTCAACTCTTCCTGCTCCCTCGACCACCAATTCCGAATCACGTCCTGCACCTTCTGTCGCGGATAGTCCGACGGAAAGTTTGATTTCATTGGAAGACTCATCGAACCTCCTCCATGTCCGATTTTCGCACACGGCTGTGCGATTGTCAAACATAATCTGGCCCAAGACAAAGGAATGAGCAAAGCGTAAGCAGCGCTTGAACCGCGCCTCGGGAGGACTCGTCCAACCCCATGCCTGCCCGGCAGGCCATGACGCGAAAACCAGCCTTAGCCCTCCCCGGCGAGCCTATTCGACTCCGCGGATCTTCTTTTGGGGCATCGTGACATTAGCCACTAACGAGGCCGCGATCTATTGCGCCAAGATGTTGAGGAATTCTGGCATGAGGACAAAGGTCTGTTTGAGCGAGGCAGTAGGCTCGCCTGCGTGGGTTATGCGATCGGGGGTGAAGTTGCCAAAGGAGGAAGCTATTTGAAGGTGGTTAACATGGGAAGCGTCGATACCCATCAACTGGCAGCATATGACGTCGGCCGCGACGGGATCGTTGGCGAAAACCACGCAGCCGAGATGGCGCGAAGGCCCGTGCAGGGGGCCGTTGCCTTCCATCGCCACTATCCCGTCGGCTATCACGTAGTGGACAGGGATGGTCGCTGCGAGTTCGGCGATGGAGTTGTCGATTCCTTCCCAGTGCAGAACATTCTTGGGCCAACCGTAGACGTTGCCCGGGACGCACCCAAACAGATTCTTCAGGCTGAGAGTCACCCCGGCCCAATGGTGAGTCTTGATCTTCGGCATCGAGATGATCACGTCTGCTGAGAGAACGGTTTCGGGAAGCCATAGCTCCCGAAAGGACGTGAAGCCGCCCCGTGGCGTGACGCTACGGACCGCATCGAAGTTGAGATCGATAAAGCGGACTCGGCCCACTTCGGCGAGCTTGCTCCGGAGGCCACATTCGTCGATCAGCATCTCCGAATCGCGCACATGCCCGGGGCCGTCTCCAACAATGACTTCGGACGCGCCGAGGCGGAACAGGGAGTCAGCAGTTGCGGCGATGACGTTCGGATGCGTGTTGATCGCCGCCTTCGCCGAGTACTCGACGAGGTTAGGCTTGAGCAGCACGCGCTTGCCGCGGACCGAAGGAGCTAGCAGGCGGAGGCCATGTTCCACAGCCTTGTAGCAGCGTTCATAACTGTCGCAGCGAATAATTGCAACGGACGACCTTTGAGTTCGTCGAGGTATCCCTGGCCTGTGCCAGAACCGGTTTGCCAAGACGGTGCCGGTGGCGCCCAGTGCGGCTCCCTCAATGATGCGGCGTCGGTTCATAGTCGGCCTCCTGGTTTCAGGAATGGTGGCGGACCGCAAGCAAGGATCGCCATAGCGAGCCTGCGCGCCGGAACAGATGCGAGGTCAGTCGAGACGAGTTGCCGACTTAACCGAACCAGCATGCGGTCGCATTCACGATGCCGCCACACGCCGAGGGCGAGTATCGCCCAGCCGAGTGAATAGAGCGACTGCGAATCCTTGAGTCGAAGGGCCAAATAGTCGAGAGATCTCGCGATGATGGGCTGGCTCGGCTCCACCCGCCCTTGCAGCGCGATCAATGCCATGGCGGTGAAGTCGGGATGCGGATCGAGGGCCACGCCGAAGACCTCCGAGTTGCCGGCATTCCAGCCACCTTGCGTGCAGGCTCGATCCAAGAGCA
>JALHNH010000105.1 GCA_022843625.1 Bryobacter sp.
TGCCCGCCGGCACGCCCATCGATTCTTCCAACGTGGCCAGCGACTACCCGCACATCGCCGATGGCGGCCAGGTCGCGGACACGGTGGGCTGGTTCGAAGGCCGCATGCTGCTGCGCCATCGGATGCCTCTGACCGGCGCCTTTGACGTGCAGATCTCGTTATCGGACTTCGACGTGTTTGGTGCATCCATCGGCCTGGGTGTGACTCGCGACCGGTTCGAGACGGCCGACGGCGGCTCACGCTTCCCCACCGACTTTGGCGGGGTCATGGACCCGAATGGCTGCGACCTCGTGGTCGAGAAGGACGGGGACTACCTGGCCCGCTTCAACGACGAGCAGCTGGCCGATGTGACCGTCACCCGGCTCCGCCTCAAGCGGTTTCTGGATGGCAGCGATTGGAAGCTGCAAGCCTACTACCACGACGGCGACGACTGGGTGACGGATGTGGCCTGGGTGGGGGTTGTGGATGACCAGGAGCTGTACGCGTATCTGCACCTGTCCGGCAAGGTTGGATACTTGAGATGGTCTGATTTTCTCGACACGGTGGGCGACCCGTTTCCCACCAGCGGTGAATACGAGTCCAGAACCTACGATGCGGGCCGGTCTGTGGACTGGACGCGGATCTCCTGGAACGAGGTTTGTCCCACTGGGACGGACGTCAGTTTCCAGGTGGCCGTGTCTGAGGATGCACAGGGCCCGTGGGGCTATGGTTCCGCGCTGACCACGGCGGCTGGGACGACGGTCACCAGCACGACCGGGCGGTATGCGCGGTTCAAGGTCTCGATGACCTCGGACGGCGCCGACACGCCGGTGGTGAACGATGTGCAACTGAGCCACGATGGGACTTCCGGCTCCAGAGTGACCCGCTGGCAATACGACCAGGCCGGAAACATCACCGAGCAGGCGCGGGTGACCGCTGCCGGCACCGAGACGGACGTCCGGACCTATAATTCGTTGAACCAACTGACCACCAGCTCTGGCGGCTGGGTCTATAGCTACGATTTGGACGGGAACCTGACCGAGAAGAACAGCGGCACCGCCGAGGACTGCGAAAAGTGGGAATTTACCTGGAACGAAAACTCTCGCCTGGTGCAGGTGAAGAAGGGCGTCTATGACGCCGCGCCTGTGCTGGTGAACGAGTTTTCCGTCGACTACCAATATGATGAGATGGGCCGGATGCTGCGTCGCGACGATGGCACGGATGTAACCGACTATTTCTACGATGGTTGGGACATCTGGAAAGAAGTGACCGGCGAGTCTGTGACGGAGTATCTGGTTCCGGGCCTGGGAATCCAGAGCTTCCTGCGTGATGGTGAGCTCTTCACGCTCCACTCGGACGGTGTCAGTTCAGTCAGGGTAGTAACGGATGCGGATGGGGATGTTGCAGCCCGGATCGAGCTGGGTGCGTGGGGCGAGACTTTGTCTGGTTCTCTGGACTTGGTGCCTGGCGGGCTGCCTACGGACTTCGTCGGCGCTTTGGGTGTGCGCAGGGACAAAATGACCGGCTTATATTACATGCGGCATCGTTGGTTTGAACCGCAACTCATGAGGTTCGTATCAACTGATCCAATCCGACTTCAGGGAGGCACGAATCTGTATGCATACGTGGGCAACGCGCCGACAAAATTCGTCGACCCGTTGGGGCTAAAGTCAGATGTCGAGTTGGCTTTCAGAGCAGAGGCAAATGACGCCCGCGACCATTGTAACGATGATAAAGCTCTACTGGTCTTGTTTTACATCGGCGGCGCTATTGTTGCGCCAGAGCTTGTGCTCGGAGCAACTTTGGTTGGCGCCCTTGGTGGCGGAGTCGTTGGAGGGGGTATTGCAGCTGCCGGAGGGGATAATTTGCAGGAGGGGGTTATCCAGGGTGTGGTGTCAGGCGCGGCTACTGCTGGGGCTCTAGCCATATTGGGACCTGCTGCGGCCAGCATCGTTGGCGGTGGCGCTTTAGGAGGCAGTGTAGCAGGAGGCTTAGGATTTGGAATAGGAGAATACGGGCGGCAATCTTTCAACGTTGCTACCGGTAGACAGCAGGTCGTCCATAGTGATCTGGTTGCTACGTCCGCAGTGTTCGGGGGACTAGTTGGACTGGGACTGCTCAGGCCATTTGCGTCAAAACTGCAGAAAATAACTAGCTGGGCAGGTGCCGGTGATACCGCTGCCTTAACTCCTGGTCGATGGGTTCAGTTAGGAGGGGCAACTCGACTGAATCAGTTCCTGACCGGAAGGCCTGACTACCCTTTCAAGAATTTCGCAACTGGTGTTGTGGACCGTTGTAGGTTAGCTTATCCCAAAGGCTGGGAGGCCTTTAAAGGCCTTATTGGGCAGAGAATGCTAGGAAAATGAGAGGACGGTTCTGATGGACATTATTCAGAGAACCCTGTTGGTAAGCGGAATGGCAGTTCCGTTCGACCTGATTTCCTGCGGGCTTGAGATTCGAAGGATCAAAAAAGGACGTGGTGCTTCGGGATTCGGCATTCTGCCGCATTTATGCGGCGCAGGGGCGGTACTGATAGCTCCATTCCTCCGTCAAGGAGCGCCGAATCCAGATGCTATAACATACTGGTGTCGGCTCTTGGGGATTCTGCTAATGTTCGTCTGGCACTATCTTCTTGTGTGGATTCTCCCACGGTGGGCGGCTAGGGGTGGCGAGAATTCGCCTCGGTTTGATGAGGATTCAACGAGCCTCTGAGGTTTCCAGTCCATCGCATACTGTTAGCCCTCGGGCTAGCGCTTGGCCCATCCACGTAATTGCTGGCCCCAGCGTTGTTGAGGCCCCGCTCCTTGTTTGGAGGTTGAGACGCTGTCCAATTCGGCTCCAATCTTCCGCTCAAGAGTGTTGGCCCTGGGATTGGCTTCGTATTGGACGCAGACCACCTATAAATGATTCTTTGAATCCTGGGTTTATCCTGAGTTCGTGGTTGGGGCGTGAGCCCCAAACACGAACAAGTCGACCGCCGGGTCGAAATACCGGAAGTCTTTCCACCAAGCCGATCTTCAAGCGGGCCCGCGAGCCCGCTTTTTCTTTGTTCTGGCGCTTGCGCCAGCCTCTCCGCTATCTCCCAAGATTCAGCCCGGCCCCCGGAACGTCAGTTCCGGGGCCGGGCTGGCACTCCGCTCGCAGCCAGCACCCAGCCCATTGAAAGCTTTCAGCCGGCACCCAGTGTTGATTTGGCTTGGGCCACGTTCATTTCACCTTTGGGTCTAAGGCGGCGCCCAAGCCATCTCTAAGCTTTCAGCCATGTTCTTTCGCCTGGGATCAATCTATGTTCCGGGCGAAGCCCGGCCTCCCAGCTTCCGCCATTCCAAGCGCTGCGCCAATCCTTTGGCGCGGCGCTTGGGCACCGCCCTTTCAGCTGGCACCGCCACCAGAATCTCTTCCCTCGGGGTACGCTAATCTTTGTTCCTGGGGGCGCGCCCCGAAGGGCGGCGAAGCCGGGTTTTGGACAAAACCGCGCGCCCCCAGGCCTGTCTCTGTCGTGTACGCTCTTGCGCCCAAGCTTTTGTTGATTCCGGCGAAGCCGGCCACTCCTCTTGCGCGTAAGGGGTCCGGCCGCGGCGCTCTCTGGCTGCGCAAGTTGGGTCCGAACCCGATCGGGAGCGACAAAATCGCTCTACGGGCGGTTAAATTTCGGGCTCGCCGGCCCGTCGCAGAATGCTGTTGTGCAGGTCCAGCCGCAGATGGAAGCCGTGCCCGGTCAAGTCGTTCAAGACCGGACCTATCTCGTTCAGATGGCCCTGCTTTTTGGCCGCCAGCAGAATGCCCAGAGTGCCGATGAGGTTGAGGGAATGTTGTTCGGCCGTCTGGCGGGCGGCCAGGTCGTCCAGAATCAGAAGACTCTTGGGGTGCAACAATCCCAGAGACAGGACGGCTTTCTCGCCGTCCCCGAGATGGTCCAGACCGGCGATACCCGGGTCCAACACGACAGACTTGGCGACAATCCAGGGATTCTGGGCCAGGTCCGGGATCTGGCAGCCCGTCTTGGCTCCCTGGGCCAGTTCATCGCAGACCGCCTGCGGAACCCAGATCGAGCCAAAGAGCGCCGGAAGCAGCGGGAGCAATTGGAGTTGGTGCAGGTAGTAAAGGGGCGAGGTGTTACAGATGACGGGCGACAAACGCAGCTTCTTTCTCGAAATCGTCCAGACCGATGTTGAGAGCGGAGACGCCCAGGCGCTCCAAATTGGCCAGAAACTCGACCCGGCCAATTCCGGCTAGTTGGGCGGCCCGGCCGGAAGAAATTCGTCCCTGGCCGTAAAGCTGGGCGGCGGCGGCCAGGCGGATCTCTCGCGAAAAATCCTCGGGTGAGGAGGTGGCGAGGCTGTCGGAAAGTTCGATGTTGAGAATCATCTGAGACTCCTTAAGTGAGCTGGAGGGCGGACTTCACCCGATTTTTGGTGGCCAGGGCTTCAATGAAGACCTTCAGCGCCTGGCGGTCTTCCTTTTCAAAGCTGCTGATCAGGCCGAAGAGGCGCTTGAACTCGTGGTCTTCTGCAAAGCCAGGGGCGGCAGCTTCGGGCTCCGGCTCGTAGGGAGTGATGAGCTCGTCCAGGCTGGCTTCCAGGACTTCGGCCAGGCGGAGAACCGTCTCTCCCTTTGGATTGGCCAGGCCTTTCTCCCATCGAAAGACCAGAGTCTGATGCACGTCTAACTTCTGGGCGAGCTCTCGCTGCGACCAGCGGTGTTGCTGGCGCAGGCGGGCGATGTTCTGGCCTAAGATCTCGGGACTGGGAAGTCGCATACAGCAATGATACCGCTTTTAATGATCCTGGTCCACCGGGATAGATTAGGAGGTCTTTCCTGGTGAATCAAAAAGTAATCATGACCGAATCAAACGATCTCTGCCCAACGGACCGATTCTGGGTCTGTTCTGAGGACAGGAAGAAGGTTTGCCATGATACCACTCCCTTTGGACGGCGATACCCCCCGCGAAGCCGCCGACCGCCTTTTTGATCTTTGCGATGAGCTGGAGCGCCGCCAGCTGCACGCCGACCAGGTGAAGGAGCTGCGAGCCCTCAGCCAGCGCTTTCTGCAGCACATGGCCGGCCAATACGCGTTCTGGGAACGCCTGGAAGACTACGCCCGGAGGCAGAAATCATGCTGGTAGATTTTTCGTTGACGCAGGCCAGGGTGAGGCTGCAAGAGCTGCTAAGCGACGTCGTGAAGCGACCGGAGGTCGCGGGAAGCCTGGCTCTGGAGCTGGAGCAGATCTACTGTGTGCTACGGAACTACGCGTATTTTGTGGACTATCAGCGACGCGAGCTTGATGAGCTGTGCCAGGAGATGGACCGACTGTGACGCCGACTCTGGAACGTCAGCAACTGGATGAACTGAAGGCCCGCGTTGATCTGGTGGAACTGTTTCGGAGCCGGGGCTTGGAGCCGAAGAAGCGCGGAAAAAGCTGGCTGTGCTGCTGCCCGTTTCACGACGATCAGGACGCTTCGCTTTCGATCAACAACGAACGCCGGCTCTGGCAGTGTTTCGGCTGCAAAGCCGCGGGCGATGGCTTCGATTTCTTGCGGTTGAAAGAAAAGCTGGAGTTTCCCGCAGCACTGGCGGTGATGCAGGAGCTGGCCGGCGAGTTGCCCGCGCCGGCCATTTCCAACGGCTTACCCGGTAACTTTAAGCGGTGCGAGCTGCTGGCCCGGGTGGCCGAAATGTATCAAAAGTGCTTCGCCCAGGCCCAAGACGCCCAGGCTTATTTGACCGGCCGCGGCCTGTCGTCCATCGAGCTTTGGAAAGCATTCCAGGTCGGTTTTTGCGATGGCACCCTTTTAAAAGCGCTGCCCGACAGCGGCGATCTGGTGGATGCGATGCAGGCGATCGGAGTGCTGACCGCCGAGAAGAAAGAGCTGTTTCGTGGCTGCGTGGTGGTGCCGTTGACGCACCCCGACCATGGGGTGGTCGGGCTTTATGGCCGCCGCATTCGGCCTGACGCCACCAATCGACACTTATACTTACCCGGTCCTCATCAGGGGGTGCTGAACTGGCAGTCTCTAAAGGCATCACCCACCGTGTTTCTGACCGAAGGGGTGCTGGACGCGATGGCCGCCTGGCAGGCGGGTTGCCGAGAGGTTTCTTGTGTCTTTGGCACCCAGGCGGTTCCTGAGCCTCTTTTGGGCCTTTGCCAGCGCTACAAGACCCAGGAGGTGGTCCTGGCCCTGGACGGCGACCGAGCCGGTTTTGAGGCTACCCAGCGCCTGGCAGAGGCCTTTGTCGATCGGAAGGTTTCGTCCGTAAAATTGCCTGACGGAAAAGACCCCTGCCTGGTGCTTCAAGAGCAGGGCGAAGCCAGCTTAAAAAAGCTGCTTTCGAACCGCCATCAGGCTCCAGCGCCGCCTCCGCCGGCGATGGAGCGCTCCCCGCTGGACAAGGGCTTTGAGCTGGTGGCGGGCGAGCTGACCTATCGGGTGGAATTGATCCCGCCCTTCTCCAGCCGGCTCCGGGCCAACGTGGGCGCCTACCATGCCGATGGCCGCTGGGCGAGAGACCGGGTGGATTTTTATCTGCAGCGCGATCGCGACAAGCTGGCACGACATCTGAGCAGCCTGCAGCTATCGCGGCCCGTGGCCGAGCAACACGTGAGCCAGCTCTTGCAGGAAGCCGAGAATTGGGTGCGCGACCACCGCAAACCCACGCCGGCAGACACGCCTGAAACGAAGCCGGAGATGGCCCCCGAGGAGCGCGAGCGGGCCTTGAGTTTTTTGAGGCACCCGCATTTGACCCGGCAGCTCCTGCAGGATATGGAAGATCTGGGCTATATCGGAGAAGAAAAGCCGAAACTGCTGGCCTATTTGATCGGGCTCTCGCGCAAACTGCCCAAGCCGCTTTCAGGCATCATTTTGTCTCAGTCTGGCTGTGGCAAATCGACTCTTACCGAGATCGTGGAGCAGCTGACCCCGCCCGAAGATGTGATGATGTTCACGCGGATTACAGCCCAAGCACTGCAATACATGGCCCAATTTCTCCTGAAAGGCAAGTTGATCATCGTGGAAGAGCGCACCGGGGCGGAGTCCGCCGAATACAGCATCCGCATTTTGCAGTCCCGCCAGAAACTGACTCAGGCCGTCCCGCAGAAAGACCCGACCACGGGCAAAATCGCCACCCAGATCATCACCGTGGAAGGTCCGGTGGCTTACCTGGAAACGACCACGGACGCCAAGATCAATCACGAGAACGCGACGCGCTGCTTTGAAATCACCCTGGACGAGAGCCAGGAGCAGACCGAGCGGATCCACCAGGCGCAGCGTTCGCGCCGCCTTTTTTCGCGCACCAATTTGCATCGGCTGGCTGAGGGGATTCAGAAGAGACATCACAACGCGCAGCGGCTGCTGGAGCCGCTATTGGTGTTTATCCCCTATGCCGATAAGCTCTCGTTTCCCAGCAAGAAGCTACGAAACCGACGGGATCATGAGCGCTTTCTGTCGCTGATTGAAGTGTCGGCGTTTTTGCACCAGTTTCAGCGGGAGCGTGGCCAGACGGAGGACGGCGACGATTACGTGCTGGCCAACGTTGACGACTACCGCCTGGCCTACCAACTGGCCCACGACGTGCTCTCAGTGACGCTCCACGAGCTGAGCCGGGGCGCCAAAGACCTGTGGGAGCAGGTGCGTGCCTGGGTCTGGGCCCAGGCCGACGGGAACGCCAAAGACTTTCAGTTCTCACGCCGCGATTTGCGGCGGATTACCGAAATCGAGGACCACCAGCTGCGCGCCGCCCTGCAGGAGCTGGTGGAGATGGAATACCTGGAAGTGGTCTCGGGCGGCAACGGCCGGGCTACGATTTACCGGCTACTGGCCGCCACGGAACAGGAAGCGCCGGTGGCGCTTCTCACCCCGGAAGAACTGGAGCGTCGACTTTAAGCCAAAGGAGGACCATGACTTTTTCTTTCAACCGAATCTTCTTTCTGAGACTTAAGGGTGTGAGCAAGTACACTCTTGAGAAGATCTCCTATTGTCTTCGGAGCCTGGAGCCAACCTTGCGACACCTTGCGACCACCCTGCAGGCAAGGTTCGATCCTTATCGCAAAAGGCTTTGCTGGGTTGCGAAGGCAACCTTGCGGACCTTGCGGGGAAAAGCAGGGGGTGCGAATTTTCTGCACCAGGCCCCGGCAGCACAATTCGCGGTTGGCGGCCAACCTTGCGGAACCCTGCGGCCACCTTGCGCGCAAGGTTCGAGCCCTATCACAAAAGGCTTTGCTGGGGTGCGAAGACAACCTTGCGGACCTTGCGGGGAAAAACAGGGGGTGCAAAATTTTCTGCACCCGACCCCGGCCAAGCCATTCGCGGTTGGTGGACCGCAATGAGCACTCTGTTCCCCGAGCTGTGGCTGAAACGCTTCTGCCAGGACCCCCAATATCTGGCCTTTTCCAGCAGCACCCAGAGCCAATACCGCAGCCAGATTCCGAAGTTTTTGGCTTTTCTGCAAAGCCAGGGCCTGGAGACCATGGCCGGTCTGACCCGCGAACACCTGCAGCAGTACTGGCTCCACGTCTACTACTCGCGCTCGCAGAGCGGCAAGGCGCTGAGCACAGGAACGTTGCGCATCCGGTTGGGCACGGTGGTGAGCTTCGTGAAGTTCCTGGTGCGTAACGATTATCTTTTGCTGGATGTGTCGCTGGGATTGAAGCTCCCGAAAAAATCGATCACTTTGCCTCGGGCGGTGCTGAGTGAAGGGGAAACCCTGCGTCTGCTGACCGGCGCGGAGGGCGATGGGATCTTTGTGATGCGGGACCGAGCCATCTTAGAAACTCTCTACGGCACCGGGATGCGCAACAGCGAACTCCGCCTGTTGCAGATTCCCGACCTGGATTGGGCACGGCACCTGATCCGCATCGTGCAAGGCAAAGGCGGAAAAGATCGATGGGTTCCGTTAGGTGAGGAGGCTGAACTCTGGCTCGAAGAGTATCTGCGCAGAAGCCGGCCCACCCTGGCGCGGGCGCATAGTGGAGACACCCTCTTTTTATCCCGCACGGGACGCCCCTTGGGGATCTCTCAGCTGGGTGTGCTGGTGGCCAACTGGGCTCGCAAAGTGGGACTCGATAAGCACGTGACGCCCCACTGTTTGCGCCACAGTTGCGCAACGCACATGATGAGGCGCGGCGCCGGATTGCGCCAGTTGCAGACGCTGCTTGGCCACGAATCCATTGGAACGACCCAGACCTATACGCGGGTGGAGCTGAGCGATCTTCGTAAAACCCTGTCGCGATACCATCCGCGCGAGCGTTCCCAATGACTCTGGAACAACTGGTGCAGGCCTACCTGCAGGTGATCCAGACCCGGTTACTGGCGGCCAGCACCCAGCGCTGTTACCGATACGTCTTCACCGTGCTGCTGCAGGCCTTCGATGGGCAAATGCCAGCGGTTCAATTCGATGGCGAGCACTTTGGACGTTACCTGCAGTTCCTGAAAGACCGACACTTTTCGCCCACCACGAAGGGCGAGCATCTCCGTACGGTCCGTGCCTTTTTGCACTGGAGCGCCTGCCAGGGCCACCTGCCGAAGAATCCGGTCCAGTTCATGCGCCTGGTGCCCGAGTATCGGCCTGCGGCCTGGATTCCCACCCTCGATCAGGTGGAGCAGCTCCTGGCCGCCCCGATCACACCGTCGCGCCTGGGCCGACGCGATCGGGTGGTCCTGGAGCTTTTGTACGGAACAGGATTACGGCGCAGCGAACTCGAGGCTCTGGACGTAGGCGATGTGGACTTCGAGGCGGGCGGCGTGTGGGTGAGACAGGGCAAAGGGAGCAAGGACCGGCTCCAGCCTTTGGGTTCCAATCTGCAGAAACTGCTTTTGGAATACCTTGAGCAAGTGCGCCCCGGCCTGTGGCCGGCTCCCGACGAAAACGCCCTGCTACTGGGGCGCAGCGGCCGACGCTTGAAGTGTCATGCAGTCCGCCAGATTCTGAAACTTTATGCAGGGCCACTGGGAATGCCCCAGCTGTCGCATCATTCTCTGCGCCGAGCCTTCGCCACCCATATGCTCCAGCAGGGCGCGCCTCTGCCGGAAGTTCAGCAACTTCTTTCGCACCAGGACCCAGAAACCACGCTGCGCTACACGCAGATTGGGGTGGAGGATGTGCAACGCGAGTATCAGCGCACCCACCCGCGCGCAGGCCGGCGTCCAAAACGTGCAAAGCGCCTTTGAGCAATTTCTTCGCGCCCATCCGGAATGGGGCGCTGTCACCCGAGAATGCTACCTTGCCTGGAGCCAACTTTTCGCAGACTTTTTGCGCGCCAGGGAGCTGAGCTGGCACCAGGCCCGGCGGACCGATCTCCAGGATTTTCAAGGCCAGCAGCAGTGGGCGCCCAATCGCAAAGGCGGCCTGAAATCCGCCAACACGATCTACCAGGGGATGCGCCTGCTGCGAGCGTTCTACAGCTGGGCGCAGGCCGAAACCCTGGTGCAACAAAACCCAATGCACGACTGGATTCTGCCCCGCCCCGCGAACGTGAGCCAAACCCTCCTGAGCTGGCAGATGGTCCAGCACCTTTTCAATCTCCCAGACCTGGGCAGTCCAAAGGGCCAAAGAGACCTGTTGCTTTTGCACCTGCTCTATCAAGGCGTGACGCAAAAACGCTGCCTGCGACTAGAATTGCATTCCGAATTACCCGACGATCCCACCTTGCAGGCAGTGACCCAGCGCTACCTCAGCAGCGGCCGCCCCAGCCTGGTGATGCGGGAGCACGGGAAGCTTCTCGTCAATGACTGTGGCCAACCTTACGAAACCTCTGAAGGTCTTCGACAGCGCGTCCTGCGCTACGCCCGCGTTCTTCAGTGCCCCAATCTATGCGCCCGAACGCTGCGGGAATCCCTGAAGGAGCACCAGGCCGAACTGGCCTCCAGAAGGCGAAATTATGAGGGCCGGCCAGAAGAGAACATGGGCGAAATTAGCTAACCGCGAATTTGGACGAAAACTCCCGCCTGGTCCAGGTGAAGAAGGGTGTCTATGACGCCACGCCCGCGCTGGTGAACGAGTTCACCGTCGACTACCAATACGATGAAATGGGCCGGATGCTCCGGCGAGACGACGGCACTGATGTAACCGACTATTTCTACGATGGTTGGGACATCTGGAAGGAGGTCACCGGTGAGTCGGTGACGGAGTATCTGGTGCCTAGCCTGAGCGTTCAGAGCTTCTTGCGGGACGGAGAAT
>JALHNH010000106.1 GCA_022843625.1 Bryobacter sp.
TTCAAAGCTAATGTATTCGGTGCGTTCGAAATCGAAATAGTAGTAAGTGAAGAACCAAATTGCCTGAAGTATACTGATCCCCCAGGTAAACAACATCAACCAGCGCGCACGGGGAGCGAGTTCTTTGAGGAACAAGCTAGTCCAGGAAGCTGCCGCGATATATCCCAGGACGATCAGCGACGCGATGAGGGATCGCCTTGGCAGATCGAGAATCACCGCAATGATGCCCAGATGAGAGAAGAGTCCGAAAGAGCCCATCGCCAAACCGAGCCAGAGATACTCGCGGCGAGCCCGTTGCTCGAAGTAGAGCACCACGGCGACCAAGCCCAACAGCAATAGAATCCAGGATGCAGCGCGCCTTGGGCTTCTGGACCGCTCGCCCTCCAAACGGTGTAGTTCCTCCTGGGCCTGCAGAAGGGCAGCCAGGCCGACGCGCGGCGGATGTTTCGTCCCCCCGATCTGGCCTGCGGATGTCAGTGGAACCAGGTTGCTGTTACTCTTGCCCGCCCAGCGCCGGATGGCGATGGTGATCGTATCCGATCTTTGAGCTGGCAATGGATAAGCGGCATGACGATCAAAACGGCCTACGGGTGTAGGGTCGATCGACCCGATTCCGCCGACGCGCAATCCATCCACAAAGACCTCATAGGCTTCGTCCAGCGGGGGAAGGGCGATGGCGAGCGATTGCGTGGCCAAAACTGCAGGCAGGCGAAGCCGGGTTCGGTACCAATGGATGCCGCTGGTCTGGATGCCTGCACGGGTCCCGTACAACTGCGGCGCTTCGCTTGCCTGCCAGCTCTGGTCGTCGAAATCTGGTGCAGCCCAAGCCGGATTGTCACCGGCCTTGACCTTCCAGCGATTCAGATCAATCGCTCCATCTTGCGCCTTGCCGGCAACCAATATCAAAACTATGCTCAAAATGAACCGGATCAAGACGTCGATCTCCTTACTGTCACCACCGTGATGTCATCGTTCTGGCCCCAGGCCCTGGCTGCTTCAGCGATCTCGTGGGCAGACTGCCCACTGATCTCACGAGTCCGCTCGAATCCGAAGAGCTCGCGCTGCTCGTTCTCCGCCTCGACCACGCCGTCGGAGACGAAGGTCAGCCGTTCGCCCGGCTGCAACACCAGGGAGTGCTCTGGATACTCGGCGTCACGGTCGAGGCCCAAAGGCAGTCCAGAGTCGAGCGAGACCTCAGCGCCTGCCACGTAAGGCGCCGGGTTGCCGGCGTTGGCGAGAACCACGCTGCCATCGGCGTGGCAGCGCGCGATCGCCGCGGTGACGAAGCCGCCGTCCAGACCGTCGGCCACCACGGCGTTCAACTCCCGCAGGAGCGCTGCCGGTTCGTCGCTCTTGCGATTGCGCAAGGCCCCGGCGAGCATCGAAACCACCATCGCCGCCTTCAGGCCCTTGCCACTGACGTCACCCACCGCAAGCAGCAGACTCCCGTCGGCCAGCGCAAAGCTCTGGTAGAAGTCGCCGCCAACTTCCTGCGCGGGCTCGTAGACGGCGTCGATGGCTGCGGTCGGTTTCGACAGCAGAAACTGCTGCACAATCCGTGCGGACTCGAGCTCGCCCGACAACCGCTGCCGCTCCTGCCGTTCGGCCACCAGGCGCCGGAGGAGTAGCGTCAAGATCACCGCCGACACGATCAGGCTGAAGATGTCGTTGGGATGCCATCGATGCCCGCCCGCCAGAAAGGCGCGGGGGAACAGCGCTGGTTGTTGCAGGAGCTGCCCAATCCAGTAATCCACTCGTTCCAGGGCCGGTAACAAGAGCGCCAGACGCAGAAGAAGGCCTTCGCGATCCTGGCGCCACGAGTTCCACCCGACGATACCCACGCAGAATACCGCGCACCCCAAAAAGCTGGGGCCGAGATACGAGTTGTCCTTGTGCCCAATAAACACCAATGAGGCGGGGAAGATACTCCAGCCCAGCCACAGCGGGACACGCAGCCAAGGGCTCCGATAGCCAAGCGTGTGGAGAAGTGCTTCGGGCAGGGCGATTACAGCGACCATATCGAAGAAGGTGCTGATGTTGACTCCCCAATAACGGAAAGGATACGCGTGCGGGTCGGCCAGAATCGACAGAAGGCTCAACTGCGCGGCCGCCTGCATGGCAGAGTAGAGTGCGAACCAGAGCAACTCTCTGCGGCGCCGGTCGGCGGACCATCCCAGAATGCTGATGAGCGCGATGCCGAGATGGACTACTGCTATCACCAACATGGGCGAATGCTCGAGCCGGTGGCGCTCGAGGGCGCCGCGGCCCGCGTCGAGCGGCGCATGGGCCTGAGCGCTCACCAAGTAGGGGCCACGATCCGGTAGTCGCAACTGCGGTGCGATTTGCTTACGAAAGACTGCGTGGATCGCAATCAAGAGGCTACCGTTTTCCGGCACGGCCTCGGCGGGAATCCCGAGCGTCCGCGGCCGTGCGATCTGCGCATCCTGCGACACGCCGTAGTCGCCGATATTCCGTCCATTGACGAAGACCTGATGAACGCCTTGCAAAGTGCCGAGCGTCAACGCTAAAGTCAGACGGTTCGCACCAGGCGGAAGCGTTACGCGCTGCCGCAACCATTGGCGACGGCCCACGGTGCGGCTGTATTCGCCGAAGGGGGCACGGGCGATTTGCCATGAGCGATCGTCGAATTCCGGCGACGCGAACTCGGGCCGGTCCTCGACCGAAACGCGCCAATCCCCTTGCAGGTCGACCCAGACGGCGTTCTGCGCGACGGCCGGGGCGGCCAGGAGCAGCGCGAGAATCAGGATCTTCATGGTTTCCTCTGCACCGTCACTACAGTGATGTCATCGTTTTGGCCCCAGGCCTTGGCCACTTCGGCGATCTCCTGCGCGGACTTCGTCGAGATGTCGCGCGTGCGGTCGAAGCCGAAGAGTTCGCGCTCGTCATTCTCCGCCTCTACGACGCCATCGGATACCAGAGTGATGCGAGTCCCTTGGTTGACAGACTCCTCATAAGTCGCTTCGTCCACAACTCCAAGAGGCAAGCCGGATTCAACCGCAAATTCACGTCCATCGACATAGGGTGCCGGGTGCCCGGCGTTGGCCACAACGATTTGCCCATCGGCACGCAGCAGAACGGCACAACAAGTAACAAAGCCTCCACCAGTCTGGCCTTGCAGAGCTTTGTTCAAACCTTGCAGCAACTTGCCCGGAGAAGCCGTCTCTGAATGCCGTAGTGCTCCCAAGGCCACCGACGCCAGCATCGCCGCGCGCAGGCCCTTGCCGCTGACGTCTCCCACCACAACCATCTGCCAGTCGGTGGATTGCTGGCAGAAGTAGAAGTCTCCACCCACTTCTTTGGCCGGCAGATAGGCAACATCCACTTGTGCCCAGTCTGCTGTGTCTAAAGTTGAAGAAGTAAGTAGGCGCTGTACCTCTTGTGCTGCCAGCATCTCGCGTTGCAAGTCAGCCCGGTCCAGCGCGACGCGCCGGTATCTCGCGGCGATTACAACAAAGATCGCGATCAGGGATGCACTGCCAGCCCAAGCCTGGAAATTTCGAGCGGAAGCAGCCAGGGCGGCGGGAAAGAGGGATTGTTGGCTCATCGAATTGGCTGCTGCTCCTGCCATCCAGAGCAGACTGAGGGCGCAGACCAAGCGTTGTTCCGGCCGGATTCGCCACAAGGGCCAGAAAGCTGCAGCGGCTGCAGACATGTTTGCCCAACCAAAGATTGTCCAGCTGATTCTGAATGCTGGTACCCACTCTTGATAAGCGTCTGCGGAAGCGAAACTATAGAACAACCAAATTGCACACAGTGTTGAAACAGCACCAACCCAGGACCAATAAAAGACTCGGGGAAAAGGCTTGCCGGCCAATGCGAAGAAGAAGCGTGAACTGGCGGTCACAGCCAAAGCATTGAGAACGAAGAAAAGGTTCAAGGCCTGTGGAAACGTAAAGGTTGAGAACGGGGCGCTGATGGAGCGTAAGCCGCCAATGGACAGACAAACCATACTGAACCAGAAGAGTTCTTTGCGAGTCCTGTCAGCCTGGAACAGAATCAACAGAACAAGCGAGGCAAAGATCGATAGAGCACCAAAGAGAAGGGCGGGCAATCGGTTGATCGTGACATGGATCAGGTTGATGGCATTCGCCCCTTCAATGACTTCTTTCGTGCCAGCTTCAAAACGAACGCCTATTGCGCCTAGTGGCCATGCCAATTGCCACCGGCGCAGCGCAATCGTGGCTTTACCCTGATTTGTAATGTTTACGGGCAATGGATCCAGATAAAAGACGTTGGTCCGGGCGAAGCCGGTGGCCATGTCACCGTTGGTGGCGATTTTAGCCCCGTCTATGAAGAGTTCCCATGCACCGAAGCCGTATACGTTGAGTTGCTTCGATGTGGCAGTCGAAAGCGGCCCAAGATCGAGACGACAACGCTTCCAACTATAGCGAGTTCCGACTGGAGGCAGCTCGGTTTGCCAGCTACGATCATCGAAGTCGGAGCGAGCCCAAGCAGGGTCATCGCCGACTTTATGAACGCAGCCAGTGGCCTCGATGATCTGCCCAGGCAAGGTGACAGCAGTCAGGAGGAGGCTGCACAATAACCAACGGTTCATAGATTCCTCCGCACCGTAACTACAGTGATGTCGTCGGTTTGGCCCCAGGCCTTGGCGGCGTCGGCGATCTGCTGCGCGGATTTGGTCGAGATCTCGCGCGTGCGATCAAACCCGAAGAGTTCGCGCTGGGCATCCTCGGCCTCGACGACGCCGTCGGAGACCAGGGTTATGTTCTCTCCCTGGCCCGTGGATTCGTGATAAGTGGAATCCGGCATGATCCCTAATGGCAGCCCAGCTTCCACGGGAAACTCTTGCCCGCCGACATAAGGCGACGGGTGCCCCGCGTTGGCCACGACCAGTTGCCCGTCCTTACGCATCAGCGCTGCGCAGCAGGTGACGAAGCCTCCTCCCACCTGACCGTGGAGCACGCGATTCATCCCCTGCAAAAGACTCGCGGGAGAACTGGTTTCGAGAGCGCGGACGGCTCCCAGTGCTGCGGAGGCGAGCATGCCGGCGCGCAGACCTTTACCGCTTACGTCGCCCACTACGATCAACTGTCCCTGTTCCGTCTGACGGCTGAAGTAAAAGTCTCCGCCGACCTCTCTTGCTGGCAGGTATGCGACATCCACCGCAGCCCAGGGCGCGACGTCGGGAGTTGACGAGGTGAGCAACCACTGCACCTCTTGCGCCGCCTTCATCTCGCCCTGCAACTCCGCGCGATTGAGAGCCACCTGCCGGTGCCTCTGGGCAATCACAACGAAGAGGCCAATGAGCGCAATGAGGTTGAAGCCGGCTTGTATGTTGGCTCCCGGGGTCATCCAGACAGACAGGTCAAAACCGGCAAGCTGAGGCATAAGCCTTGCCCAATAACCCAACAGGAAGAGCAGGCTCAAGCTGCAAGATAGACGCAGAGGACGGGGCACCTGCCAAAGTGGCCAAAATGCGGCAGCGGCAGCGGTGCCAATGAGCATCCGTAGGTATATGAAATAGGGATTCATCGCCCGCAACTGATGAATCTGTTCGATTGGGGCCAGGAGCGCCATTGCCATCAAAGAGAGGTCCCAGGCCGCTACTATCATCGGCAACCAGAAATAGAAGGCCGGCAGCGGACGGCCAGCCAAGGCAAAGAAGAACCTTGGCAGTACAAGGGCCATGACGGCATTCGCCAGCCCCAAACAGGGGATAAACAGCCAGTCGGAAAAGACCGTCGCAATAATAAGCGGAAAGGACGCGCCGCAGCGAAAAGAACCCAGTGCAAGAGAGTAAATGCCGAACCAGAGCAATTCCTTCTGACTCTTGTCTGCGGAAAATGCAAAGAGCAGGAGCAGCAGGATTCCGATCGCCAGGCTGAATCCACCTCCCAGTAAAGAGGGCGCTTGCTCCGAGAGTTTCGTGAGAATGGCATCCGACTGCCAATACTGAAGCGCGTCCTGAGTCCCGGCGACTGGGATCAGCGCTGATAGGGGAATGTTGTTGCGGCACGTCAACTGTCGCACCGCCACGCTGATAGAGTTGCGCGTTGCTGCGGATCCCGGGATCGGGCATTTCTGGTACGACGTTCCGGCAAAGCCGGTTCGGATGTCACCGAAGGAACCTGCTGCCTCGCCCTCGACGAAGAGTTCCCAGGCAGTGAAGCTCCTTATCTCGATAAAGACCTGTTCAGTTCGCGGCAAGGACCGCAGATCGATCCGGCAACGTGTCCAGATGTAGGGGCTGCCTTTGGCTGGGTACTGCTTGCTCCACTGGCTGTCATCGAAGTCCGGACGGGCCCAGTCGGGGTTGTCGCCTGCCTGATGAACGCAGTTGTCTGCGGTGACCACTTGCGCATTGAGTATCGGTGCCGCCAGCATGAGAGTGATCCAGATCTTAAGCATTCTTCCTCCGCACCGTCACCACCGTAATGTCGTCGTTCTGGCCCCAGGCTTTTGCCGCCTCTGCGACTTCTTGCGCCGGCCTCATCGAGATCTCGCGCGTGCGCTCGAAGCCGAAGAGTTCGCGCTGTGCGTTCTCGGCTTCCACGACTCCGTCGGAGACAAATACAAAGCGCTTTCCGCTGGCTTGCTTCTCCTGATATTCAACGCCATCGACGACACCCAGCGGCAGCCCGGCTTCGAGCTCCAGGTCCTGCCCGTCTACCCACGGCGACAAGTGCCCCGCATTCGCCAGCACCACCTGGCCATCGGCTTGAAATAGCGCGCAGGCGCAGGTGACAAAGCCTCCGCGAGTCTTGCCCAAGAGTGCACGATTCAGATGCGCCAGCACCTCGGCAGGCTGGCGGGAGACGAGATCTCCAAGCGCCCCGACAACAGCCGCTACCAGCAGCGAAGCTGGTAATCCCTTTCCACTGACATCTCCAGTTGCCACAAGCAAAGATCCATCCTTTGCTAGCGTGGTGTGATAAAAATCTCCGCCAACTTCTTTGGCTGGCAGGTACACGGCATCCACCGCCCACTCTGCAGAACCCTCCGCCACCAGTAGTGAATCTTGCACCAGCCTTGCAGCCATCAGATCTTGATCCAGGATTTCTTTATCTTTCGCTTCCTTCAAGTGCTTGAGATAGAGACCCAGCAGGGCCAGCGCCGCGAAGATCAGCATGGCCGCGATCCGAATGTCCAGATACAATCCCCCGGCTAGCAAATTGACGCCCCATGAGCCCGAATTCGCTACGAGATATTGAAAGATCGCGGATACAAAGCTTGCCGAGATCAGGACCACCGAGTGCCGGCTACGCCCCTCTCTTAACAAACCCACCGTCGCAACCAGGACAAGGGTCATTCTGAAGAGCGGAACGACTTGGAGTGAGCCGTCGAACACGGGAAGCTGGAAGTAGTAGCTGACGGCTCTGCTGAGCATAAAGAGGGTTTGGGCTACGGCAGCCCACCAGAAGAAGCTCTGAAATCGCGGACAGATGGCTCTAAACCAATTCACTTCCGCGACCATCCAGCCAAAGTTCCAAATGAGTAGAATTGTGCTCCACTCCGATCGAAGGGGCGCATCCGAAAACTGAAGCCCCAGATTGAGAATCGGCGGTACGGAGTAGCTCAGCAAAAGTATGCCAAGCCACAGATTGTCCATTCGAGACTGCTGAGAAAAATAGATCGCGCCACTGAGCAGGCCTGCTGCAGCTAGCAGAACGAGCACCAGTAGCCGCGGACTAGATGCGATCAGAAGCTTTGCGTTGTGGTTTTCTTCCACCAGATCCAGAACACTTGCCTTCCCGATCATAGGTGGATGACTGTGAAGGTGGGATTCGGAGGTTTGGTTGATGGCGTAATTTTTTGGGGATTCTCCAAACCAGCGCCGAATCGCAATGGTCATGGTTTTCGTGGACGGAATGCGAAACACCCGGGCAACAGGGAAGGGTGCGTGTTGGCGATCTCCCCAGGCGCCATGAGACCCGATAAGTTTTCCATCTACGTAAACTTCATAGATTTCGAACAATGGGGGCAGCGCGATAGCCGCTTCTTCACCCACCAGCTTGGGGTCCAGTGTGATGCGGGCCCGATACCAGTGAGGAATCGGGTCATTCGTCTTTGCGCCGAGGCTCGGCCAGGAGCCGGGCTGCCAAGTGGAATCATCAAAATCAGGCGCAGCCCAGCGTGGGTCGTCTCCCTTCTGGACGCGCCACTGCTCGACACTGACTATATCCTTTTGGGCCAGCAGCCCGGTCACGGTCAGTATCAGCAACAGAACCAGCTGTTTCATGCATTCCTCCGCACCGTTACGACGGTGATGTCGTCGTTCTGGCCCCAGGCTCTCGCCTCCTCGGCAAACTCATGGGCTAGCTTCGTGCTCAAATCCCTGCTGCGCTCAAAGCCGAAAAGCTCTCCATTGGCATTGGCCGCCTCCACCACCCCGTCGGACACGAACACGAAGCGCTTCCCGCTCACTCGCTTCTCTTCATAAGCCACACCATCCACCACCCCCAAGGGCAGCCCGGCTTCAAGCTCCAACTCCTGCCCATCCACCCACGGCGAGAGGTGCCCGGCATTGGCCAACACCACCTGGCCATCGGCATGAAAGAGGGCGCAGGCGCAGGTGACAAAGCCTCCGCGAGTCTTGCCCAGTAGCGATCGATTCAGATGTGCCAGCACCTCAGCAGGCTCACGCGACACCAGATCCCCCAGTGCGCCCACAACGGCTGCAACCAACAGAGACGCTGGCAATCCCTTGCCACTGACATCACCGGTCAGCACGAGTAAGGCCCCATCTCTCCCTAGCGTGGTGTGATAGAAATCTCCGCCAACTTCGTTCGCCGGCAGGTACACGGCATCTACAGACCACTCGGGCGAGCCTTCCGCCACCAGGAGCGAGTCTTGCACCATGCGTGCGGCCCCGAGATCCCGATCGAGGATTTCTTTCCTCTTCTGCTCTTCGAGATGCTTGAGGTAGAGACCAAGAAGCGCGAGCCCAGCAAAGAGCAGCTCAGCCAGGACCCGACTATCCAGATACAGGCTCCAGGGCCTGAAGTAGCCTGATATAACCACTCCTGAGCTTCTCCAGTATTGAGCGGATGCCGTAATAAAGGCTGCCGCAGTCAAGAGCAAGGAATGCCAACTCTTGCGTTCGCCCAGCAATCCAACAGCAGCCACGATGACAAGGAACATCCGGATTAGCGGGTATGCATTCTGGCTCACCATGTCTTCCAACCAGCGAAATTGAAAGTAGAAACCGAGGATCCGGCCGATTCCAATAATTACCTGCAAACCTGAAGCCCAGGTGAACAAACGCCCAAATCGAGGACAAATGCTCTTGAGCCAAAGAGACTCCAGCACAGGGAAGCTGAATTGAATTCCTACCGCCAGCGCACTCCATTCCGATCGAAGTACCGGGCCAAGTAATGAGGTTGCCAGCCCGAGCAAGATGGCTGCTGGCATGCTCGCCAGTGTCAGGCCAAGTAACAGATTGTCCAGACGGGATCTCTGTGCAAGATAAACCACGCAACTCAAGATCCCGCAAGCCAGGACGAGAATATATCCAAGCCAATTGAGTATCCAATCGAGTTGTGACTGGACTTTGTGCTTTTCCTCCTCCAGATTCAGCAGGGAGACTAAGCCAATTCTTGGAGGATGCTCATGAACCAAGATCCCTGTTTGCGCGAGTGCGCGATACATAAATACAGTCGCACCGGTCCATCTGCGTATCGCGATCTTCAGCTTGCTTGCTGACGGGACTCGAAAGACGTGTTGCCGGGGAAAGGGAGCGTGGTCTCGATCCAGCCAGGAGCCATGCGTGCCCACCAGCTTGCCCTCGACATAGACTTCATAGACCTCATCGAATGGTGCAAGTGCGATTGCCAGATCCTGCCCCACCAGGCTTGGATCGATATCAATCGAGGCACGATACCAACGGATACGGAAAGGATCAGGCAAACGGCTCAGTTCGGGCCAGCGGCCAGTCTGCCAGGCGGAATCGTCAAAATCAGGTGCGGCCCAGGAGAGGTTATCCCCTGCTTGTGAACGCCAATGGGGAAGCTCCTGGGCCGCCAATCCGCACGTCAGCACTACTCCGAGAATGAATCCGGGCAGCGCCCACATCGCCTGACTTATCCAACCGCCGTGCGAGCTGCAGCTTCATCCGGCTCAAGGGTGGTGTACTTGGCCAGGCCCAGCATGGTGAAGACCTTCACAAAGTGAGCGCTCAAGCCAAAACACACTACCTTCTGCGGCACTTTGCTGGCTGCCATCAGTAACTGGATGACCAGAGCGATACCGCTCGAATTCAGGTAAGGCAC
>JALHNH010000107.1 GCA_022843625.1 Bryobacter sp.
GGTAGTGGCAATGGCGACCGCTCCCTGGGCTTTCGTTATCTGGATAGCCGCGAGTCCGACAGAGGAACTCGCCGCCGTGATGAGGACGAAGTCTCCGGGGCGAACCTTTCCGAGCTCTACCAATGCGCCATAGGCTGTTGTGTACTGCATCCAGACGGCGGCGCAGTCGACATCGGAGAGTGTGGGTGGTAGTTCAGCGATCTCGTGTGCTGGCACGATCGCCTTCTCGGCAAAAACTGGATAATCATTCATCGAGAATCCAGGGATGGTGCCCACCCGTCTACCGATGAGCGACGGATCCACATCTTGACCGACCGCAGTGATCTTTCCTACAGCTTCATATCCGAGCCCGGATGGCAGTTTCGGCTGCTCGATATAGTGTCCGTGGAAAAACATACTTTCAGCGCGATTGAGACCAACCGCGACAACGTCGATGGCAATCTCACCCTTCTGGGGTTGACGCACAGCGATTTCTTCGATCTTCAAAACCTCTGGACCACCGATCTCGTGGAACCGTACTGCTTTCGGCATGCATGTCTCCTTGGAACGCTCTTACTTACTTAAAACATTCGTGTGCTTAGTGGCTGCGAGCGCTTGACGCACGGCCTGGTGGGGTCGCCGGGTTCGAATTGTCAGCCTGCACGTGCGAACGCCACTCGCGAGACTTGCGGTCTCGGTATGTCTTTAGAAGTTCATCCACTAATTCCACGAAGCAGTGACGAGGATTGGCTGTCAGTGCCAGGCAGTTTCCAGTGCGGACGGACGAAATGGCAGGTATATCCGTGCGGATTCCGTTCGAGGTAACCCTGATGTTCAGGTTCCGCCTCCCAGAAGTCGCCCGCAGCCACAATCTCGGTCACTACTTTTGCGGGCCACAAACCAGACGCATCAACGTCGGCGACCATGTCTTCCGCTGTCCGTTTCTGCATATCGTTGGTGTAGAAGATCGCCGAGCGATAGCTCGTTCCAGTATCGTTCCCCTGTCCATTCTTTGTGCTCGGATCGTGGATTTGAAAAAAGCGCTCGAGGATCTTGCGGTAGCTGACGCGGGCAGGATCAAAGAGAATTTCAATAGCTTCGGCGTGTGAGCCGTGATTGCGGTAGGTTGCGTTGGGAACGTCACCTCCCGCATATCCGACCTGCGTTGAAATCACTCCTTCACTTCGCCGGAACAGATCTTGCATCCCCCAGAAGCAACCTCCGGCAAGAACCGCCCGTTCGGTTGTCATTGAGCTTCCCTCACTTGAGTAATATAGGAGCCATATCCTTCTACTTCCATCTCGTCAAGAGGGATGAACCGCAAAGAAGCCGAATTGATGCAATAACGCAATCCACCACGATCTTCCGGACCGTCCGCGAAAACATGACCGAGGTGGCTATTTGCTTGCGCTGATCGTACCTCGGTGCGGACCACTCCGTGCGATGTATCTCGCAACTCGCTCACGTTGTCGGGTTCCAGAGGTTTCGTGAAACTAGGCCACCCGCAGCTGGAGTCAAACTTGTCGGAGGAAGCAAAAAGCGGCTGTCCCGACACGACATCGACGTAGATGCCAGGTTCTTCGTTGTCAAGGTACTCGCCACTGCCGGGGGCCTCGGTCCCGCTCTGTTGCGTCACCCGGTATTGCTCCGGCGTGAGTTTCCGGATCTGATCTTGGAAGGCATTAGACGTTTTCATCTTGATTCACTCTCTTTGATGCGACGTAAGCTTCTCCACAGGTCCAGACGGCCGCGCCTAGAAGCACTACATCTTTAATTATGAACTGCCCCACGGAGGCAGAAAGGGCGGGGAAACCTCCCAAGGTCGGCTCCCATCCCGGTGCGGAGAACAAAAAGGAGATCGTGGTAAGAAACATCACAATCGCACCGGCGCTCCCCGCGGCTGAGGCCAAGGGCAACCATGGCCGAAAAGCAATCAGCAAAGCTACCGTGACTTCTACGATACCCAGACCGTGTGAAAAGTCCCTAACGGAAAGGAAGCTGTACATCCAGCCCATTAGTGGGCTAGATGCCACCAGAGGCTGTATGCCGCTTGCTTCGTAGGCTGTAAACTTCATGAGTCCTATCCATAGGATCACCAAAGCTAAACCATATCGAAGGATATGAGCACCGAAGAGTTGCGGGATCTGATCTTGGAAGGCATTAGACGTTTTCATCTTGATTCACTCTCTTTGATGCGACGTAAGCTTCTCCACAGGTCCAGACGGCCGCGCCTAGAAGCACTACATCTTTAATTATGAACTGCCCCACGGAGGCAGAAAGGGCGGGGAAACCTCCCAAGGTCGGCTCCCATCCCGGTGCGGAGAACAAAAAGGAGATCGTGGTAAGAAACATCACAATCGCACCGGCGCTCCCCGCGGCTGAGGCCAAGGGCAACCATGGCCGAAAAGCAATCAGCAAAGCTACCGTGACTTCTACGATACCCAGACCGTGTGAAAAGTCCCTAACGGAAAGGAAGCTGTACATCCAGCCCATTAGTGGGCTAGATGCCACCAGAGGCTGTATGCCGCTTGCTTCGTAGGCTGTAAACTTCATGAGTCCTATCCATAGGATCACCAAAGCTAAACCATATCGAAGGATATGAGCACCGAAGAGTTGCGGGATCGAAGGGTCTGTCAGACCCAACGGAACCACAGATCGAGAAACAGCTCCTATCGCGGGCTGGATTTTACCGTTCTCTCTGTTCGGCTCATTCCCGGATTGGTTTCGACGTTTTCGTTCTGTATTCAGTTGGTTCATTTTGCTTGATGCTTTCGGCCCGGCATTTCTTTGGGTGCTTCCTGCCTACGAGGCAACCTCCGCCTGAGAGGTGCACCGTTGGCAGGAAGCAGGCGATCGAGTCGAGCAGCTATTTGGTTATATCGCCGTCTCGAAGCAGCGGGTAGAACTGAACCCAGGTCATGTCGGTCTTGGCTACATAGGATTGATGACAGCCTGCACATTCGGCTTTGGATGACTCTTTCGCCCAATCAGAATAAGGGAGCGCGTGATGTCCGAAGTTGAAGAAGCCCCAGTTGTTTGTACCAGAAAACCGCTTGCTATCCTTGACCGTGACGTCCATGCCACTGAATGCGCCGTTGAAGTATCCTCGGCCGGACGGCTCGTTGCGTGAGCCGTCCGGAAAGCTTGGGTTGAGAACCCGAGTGAGTTCCTTGACGATGACCGTCCCCTCGGGAAAAGAGCCGGTCTTCAGGAACGCATTCAGATTATTCTCCTCGACATAGACATGGTGGAACTCGGGAAAACCCGCTTTGCCGCCATTTAGTCCGTGGGGCGTCAGAGGAGCACCTAGGAAGACCCATCGCCTGTAGCCCTCGGGGCGTTTTAACTGCCCTTTGGCATCGAATGCGGCCTTTGTCTTAGGGGCGGCTGGCCTCTGGGCGAGCATCAGCATACTCGCAGTAACCGCAGCTAGTCCCAGTGTGACTATCGATACAGCTTTTCTCATTTCGAAATCTCCTTTGTGGGTTTTAGGGATTCACAAACAGCCCTAACTGCCCCGCGTGTCTTACTTCGCGGTGAGAACCGGATAACCTTGAACGTAAATCCAGTCCGTGTTTCTTGCGGGAATGTGGCAACCCAGGCAGTCTGTCCTGTAGTTCGTCGCAACTTGTTTGTCAGGAGCGTCAGCCTTGAATAGGGCCCATCCCCATCCGTCCCCCCAGAGCGGATTCCCGGAGTAGCGCGCTTTGTCATCCTTGATCATCACGAACCAGACCTTTATCCCAGCGGCCCAGTGCGCGTCCCCTGTCGTCATCTGGGCATGCTGCGTCCCAAAGACTTCCTTGACGAGGACTGCACCGTCTGGAAACTTTCCGGTCTTTCGGTAGATCTCCGCTGTACCTGGGGATGCGTAAGTAACGTGCATCTCGTTCCCGCTTGGCGGATTGAGCACCGTGAATGTGCCCAGTGCTTCGTAGCTCGCGCGAAAGTCGCTAGGCTTTCGGATATTGCCAGACTTATCCACAAGCTGGAAGCCATCTTGCCGGTTTTGGCTTTGCGGACCGGCAGGTTCTTGTTTGACCGAACAGGCGCACAACGATAAGAGCAGTAACGCTCCGACGAAAATAGCAGATTTCATAGTTTCCTCTTTAGATTGGATGGGAAGCCCCCGTCGAAGTTCTTAGCCTACGGAGACCGGGCAACTAAGCTTTGTTCACAGTCCCTGCCCAGTCATTGCGCGACTACTCTGGAGAGAGCTCAGCCCCGCCGACTCTTCGAGGAACTCGATCAGCCGCGGTAAATTGACCGTCAGCAATTGGCTCCTTCCGTAACTAATCAGGCCTTTTGAGCGGAGCTTAGCCATAGTCACGCTGACGTGGGGACGTGTCATCGCCGCCATCTGAGCGATCTGTTCATGGCCCACTGGGATCCTGACATCGGCCTCGGAGACTCGACGTCCACGGTTCTGCGCCTCGGCTAGCTGAACAAGTAATCGAACTAGTCGGCCGACCGCATCACGATGCGCAAGAACATGAACTCTGCGTTCAGCATCTGCCAGCTTTTCACAAAGCACGAAGGTAAAACGTTCGAGCGCCTTGACGTCTTGTCGTAAAAACTCGATGAAGCCTGCGTAGTCAAGACGCAAGGCCTCACTTGAACTAGTCGCGACGGCGTAGTCTGGGCGAGGTTGATCCCGAAGGGAGCAGAAACATAGTTCGCCGAAAGTTTCCCCGGGCTGCACCAGACGTAGGATGACTTCGCTGCCGCTCGCACCGCTTAGGGTGATCGCGACTTGGCCCCGCTGCAACAGAAACAGGGGATGGCTCCCGTCGCCGGCATGCCATAGAAGCGTTCCCTTCTTTGCCTTTTCGACCTTAGCCACGCCCGGGTTCCGGGCGAAATAGTCAAGAACCAAGCTCGTCAACGTTTCGCAATCCTGATGTTGACGAAGCTTCATACCAGAATCATACAGGTTTGCGGGCAGCAGAGGCGTGCGATCCACGCTCCTAGACACGCGGCAACGGCTCATGAGAACGATATCGAGAGGTGCAGGCCGTTTAGCTTGAGGATTACCTGTCGAATTCGTTACTGACCTGTCTTGGAGCATCGCCATTTCTTAATTTCCTCAATCCTAACGCGCGTTGGAGGCCATTCAACGTTCGCCTGCGAACGTCACATTAGCTCATTGAAAGAGCTTGCGTCGAACCGCGTATGTCATTCCCTTTTCCGATGTGCGATCGCGAGATTGTCAAAATCCCGCCAAGCCCTGAGGACTGTTGTAAGGAATCGGAGTCCGACCGATCTCCCTCAGCTTTCCACTCGTCTTATCGAGGCTGTAGCTGACGAGCACCGAGGCGTTCCCAAATATCTGGTGGAAATATCGGTCGTCGGGAGTTAACCAGCTATCGCTCGGTCCGCTGCTCACAAGCCCGTTTACAGCACGGAATGTGCTATCACCGGGGATCGCCTCGTTGGCCGGGTCCTGCAGGATGCTCAACCGACCATTTGTGAGACGGTAGGTGGAGACCGTTCCATACCCGAAATTTGTCGCGAGAACCAGCGAGTTGTCAGAGGTCACTTGGAGCCAGCACAGTTCTGATGGCTTCCCGAGCGAGGTGTCAATTGGGACTACTGGGCCGTTTGTAGTGCGCCCCTTGTCATCGATCCGGGTCACGAGGACCCCATCGCCGACGGCTACACCGTTCAAGAAAGTGTCGCGACTTCGGTTGAGGAAGGCTATGAAGAATGGTCCCCCGCCGCCAGCATCTGCGAACGAAGGTGCGCCCAGCATGCCGTCGCCGCGAATTGGGAAGATTACTAGTCCATCAGGATCGGGGGCATTGGTGACGACGAGATTCGGCGTCCCATCCGGATTGGCTGCTGGATGCTTATCGAAGAGCACATCTACCAACAAAAAGCGTCCGTCGGGTGAAAGGACCGCTTGCGTCGAAACCCGATCGCTTTTTGTTGGTGTATCTACCGTAGAGCGTTCTGGGCGCAACTTCAACTTGCCATCTTTACCGACGGTGTAAGCACGCAAGTGATTAGGGCCAAAGGCATGAAGTACATACAGTGTTCGGCTCTGAGGACGATACGCTAGGGACTTCGCAGTTCCGCTACGCCCGCTCACCGCCTCGCCTGTAGACTGCCGGTCTATCACGGTCAGCATACCGTCACGGCGGATGCGAAAGCTGGATACGCTGTTATCGCCGCCGTTCGCTGCAAACAATAGTGTGTTTGACTCCGCAAGAATTACACTTCCCGCGCCCTCGAACGCATTGGGAGCACTATCCTGACCGCTTATCGGCTTGAAGACGCCAGAACCAGCCCCACCGGTCGGAACACTCTCGATCAGCTTGAGCGTTCCATCCGTTCTACGACCGAAGTGCATGATTCGGTTCTGAGTCTCATTGGTCTGCATGTAGAGATGCCCGGTGATGCCCCCAGACGCAGACATTGCGCCAGTGGGTTCACTCTGACCTGCGGCGGGCATACTAGTGCCTGCTAAGAGCAGGAATGCGCTCGCTACTACCGGCCATATTTCAAAATCGGACAAGTTTCTTCTATTCACAAAATTCTCCTTTGAAGGGGATCGTCTGCCTGCGCAATCGTTGACTTCTTACGGCTATTCGAGAGCGCCTCGCGGCCCGACTACGTTAGATACCGGATGCCGGAACTCCGTGCTGCCCGGACTAGAAAGTGCATAAGCCAAGCCGCCGCTAGTTATCGAAGTGCCCACGGATGGTTTTGCTAGAACTTAGCGACGGCAGGCATCGATACATCGACTGCTAGACCTTATTCAGCCTAGCCCGCGTCCATGATCTTTTCGTGTTCGCCGGCGAACGTCATTTTTCGATTGCCCGGGTTGAGAGCCGGTTGTTTCTCGCGGGTGCCCAAGTTCGAGCCGCCTGGCCCGGCGAACATGTCTCTCAGCGTGACATTGCCGGCCGAGCTGTTCTGAGCCAGAACATCCTTGCTAGCGAACCAACGACTCTTCGCTCTTGACAAGTGGGGAAGCTAGGGCCATACTTTTGTCAGGCTAGCTTGCACAGGCTAGATATGCTAATGGAAGAAGACATAAATCAAACCGTCATCGATCCAGAGCCCGAACAAGGCCTCGACAACGGCAATGAGCCGCTCGCTGAGTCTGGCTTTGAAGAAGAGCAACCAGAAACCGACTTCGACGAAAGGATGTGACGAATGGCCAACGAACCCACCTCCGATGAAGTTCCGGCTAAGCGGGACTTTCGTAAAGAAGTAACCGACCAGATCGTCGAAATGCTGGAGAAAGGGACGGCACCCTGGCAGAAGCCATGGGAACCGGGATCGCTGCAGCTTCCTTTCAATCCGACCACTGAGAAAAACTATCGCGGTGGCAACGCCCTTCACTTGATGGCCGTAGGAACCCGCAAGGGCTTCGATGACCCTCGATGGCTTACCTATAAGCAGGCAGCAGCGAATGGGTTGCAGGTTCGGGCAGGAGAGAAGGGAACCCAAATCGAGTTCTGGCAATTCGGTGAGGATGCCAAGAATGGCCAAAGCTCTGAGGAAAAGTCGAAGCCTGATGCCGCCAACGGCGACTATCGTGGACCGCTTCGAAAAGTCTTCTCGGTTTTTAACGCCAAACAAATTGACGGGATCGCGCCCTATGTCCCCAAAGAGCGTGCGGCATGGGAAGTCGCGGAAACTGGCGAATCTATCCTTCAAAACTCCGGGGCGAAAATCATCCACGATCAGAACGACCGAGCTTTTTATAGCAGGTCCGCCGACCGCATACACCTTCCCCCAGATGCTGCATTTAAGAGCGCGGCGGATTACTACGGCACGGCGCTGCACGAACTGGCCCATTGGAGCGGCCATCCGGACCGTCTCAACCGGCAGACGCTAAACGAGAGCTACCGCTTCGGCGATCCCAACTATGCGAAAGAAGAGTTACGAGCCGAACTCGCCAGCGTTTTCCTTGCAGCCGAGCGCGGCATCCCACACAACCCTGAACAGCACGCGGCTTACGTTAAGTCTTGGATCAAAGCGCTCAGCGAAGACAAGAACGAAATCTTCCGCGCCGCCAAAGACGCCCATCGTGCAGCGGATTACCTTCTCGACCTGGAGCGCGGCAAGCAATTGCGAACCGAAACTTCTGAGCACGTCGCCGCGTTTGAGCGCAGCGCTGGGGCGGTGACGATCACCGAGAAGGAAACCGCGACCGAGCATCGCGAACCAGTAGCGTCAAAAGGTGTCGCAAAGATCGAAGCGGAGAAGATCTTGGACGGCGAAGTCGATGGGCGTCGTCCACCAAGTGAGCAGGCCATCAAAGAGTCCTTCGCTGCCGCCGAGGAGACTGCCCGCAAGGTGATGGGTGAGAAAGTGAAGACGTATCAAGCTGACACCGATTCGGGAAAGTATCGTGGCGAGGTCCTGGCCGAAACCGAACATCATGTCCTTCAGAAGGTGAGCGCGAAGAGCGCAGTTGCGCATGAGAAGCATCTACTTCCCGGTGCGGCCACTCCCGCCCAGAACGTGTTGATCGCCTATTCCAATCAGGTTGCGCAACTTAAGCCGAATCAGGAACGGCAACGATCCCGAGCGATCGAGCGCTGAGAGAAACCCAATGCCGCGCGAGCCCAAGGTTTATAGAACGCCCGCAGACCCCGGCTTCGTCGGAGGATACAACTGGTCAGCAATGCTCACCGGCCTTGCTTTGCTACTTGGCGTGAACGTGGCCGCAACCCAATTCGTCGCGTATCAATTTCGCTATCAAGCAGCGCTTGGTTCCCCCCTTCTCGTCCAGTCCGGCCATGCGCTCTACCAGCCGACGGCTTGGGCATTCTGGCTCTTCCAACACAGCAACACGACTAGCCTTCAAGTGAAGCAGCCGCTGCTCGCTGGAGCCTTGATCGTCGTGATTGGTTCCGCCGTCACGGTGCTAGTCGTTTATGGCCTCAATCTGCGTCGCGCTCGTCGTCTATCCGCAAATAATGAAGACCTGCACGGCTCCGCTCGCTGGGCAAGCGCGACCGATATCCGGGAGACCGGCTTGGTCGATTCCAATCAGGGCGTTTACGTGGGTGGGTGGCTCGATCCTGCCACGAGACACCTCCACTATCTCCGCCACAATGGTCCCGAACACGTTCTCGCATTCGCCCCTACACGAAGCGGCAAGGGCATCGGCTTGGTCATTCCCACGCTACTCGCCTGGTCAGAATCCGCCGTAGTCTACGACATCAAAGGCGAAAACTGGGCGCGTACCGCTGGTTTCCGGGCAAAAGCCGGCCATCTCTGCTTCAAGTTCTCACCTGTCGAGGTGGCGAATGGCTCCCGCTTCAATCCACTCGCGGAGGTGAGAATCGGCACCCCACGCGACGTATCCGACGCCCAGAACGTGGCAGATATGATCGTCCGCACTGGCGAAGACAGCCCGATGGAACGCTACTGGCAGGACGCCGCAGCGTCCATCACCACGGGCATGATCCTACATGTTTGCTACGCGGCCGCAGCCGCAGGACGCGAAGCCAGTCTGGGGGACCTTGCCGCCACCTTCACTAGGCCCGGACAGAGTTTCCGCGATACTTTGAGCGAGCTAGAGAACTTCCCCCACGATCCACAGCGAAGCCATCAGTGGATGACCGCAGATGGGGAGCGAACCACCACTCATCCTGTGGTTCGAGAAAAAGTGCGCGAGATGCTCGACAAGGAGGACAAGGACTTCTCCGGCGTCCTGTCCACAGCCAAGACCGCACTCACCCTCTACAGCGATCCGCTAGTTGCCAAGAACACCGCCGCGAGCGACTTCACCATTGACGATCTGGTCAATCACACCCGGCCTGTTTCGCTCTACCTTGTCGTGCCTCCGTCCGACAAAATCCGGCTCCGCCCGCTGATCCGACTCATCTTTACGATGATCGTCAACCGGCTCACAGAGCGGATGGATTTCCAAGGCGCGGCGCAGAAGCGTAATCGCCACCGGCTCTTGTTCATGGTTGATGAGTTCCCATCGCTGAAGCGGATGGAGATCTTCGCCGACGCGCTCTCATACATGGCTGGCTACGGCTTGAAGGCATACCTCATCACGCAGGACATCCGGCAGATAGTCGATGAGTACGGCCCAAACGAGAGCATCGTCTCCAACTGCCACGTCCGCGTCGCGTATGCGCCGAACCAGTTCGACACCGCGGAACTGCTCTCGAAGATGACCGGTACGAAGACGATCCAGAAGGCCACATTCAATTTCTCAGGCTCCCGTTTGGCGCCTATCGCGAATCACATGAGCGCGACAGTGGATCAAGTCGAGCGTCCTCTCGTGACTCCGG
>JALHNH010000108.1 GCA_022843625.1 Bryobacter sp.
CCCATCTCATCATATTGGTAGTCGACGGAAAACTCGTTCACCAGCACAGGCGCGGCGTCATAGACGCCCTTCTTCACCTGCACCAGGCGAGAGTTTTCGTCCCAGATAAACTCCCACTTTTCGCAGTCCTCGGCGGTGCCATTGTTCTTGCCAATCATGTTGCCGTCGAGGTCGTATTGGTAGGTCCATCCACCGCTGCTGGTAGTCAGCTGGTTCAGGTTGTTGTAGGTCCGGACGTCCGTCTCGGTGCCGACGTCGGTCACCCGCGCCTGCTCGGTGATGTTCCCGGCCTGGTCGTATTCCCAGCGCGAAACTCTGGACCCGGAAGTACCGCTGTGCGTGATTTGCACATCGTTCACCACCGGGGTGTCCGCGCCGTCCGATTCAAGAAAGAGCTTGAACCTGGCGTAGCGGCCGGCCACGCTGGTGATGGTCTCGCCAGCGGCCGTGGTGAAGTAGCTGCTGCCGCCGCTGGGGCCTTCGTAGGTCCAGGGGCCGGCCGCGTCGTCCGATACGGCCAGCTGGAAGTTAGCCGAAGTCCCCGAGGGACAGACCTCGTTCCAGGCGATTCGCGTCCAATCCACCGAGTGGCCAGCATCGTAAACCCTGGATTCATAGACGGCCTCGCCCACCGCGCTCACCGGGTAAGGGTCGCCCACGGTGTCCAAGAAATCAGACCAGCGCAGGTAACCAACCTTGCCGGACAGGTGTTGGGGGCGATCTCACATTTCCGAGGATCAGCGCTTTTTTTTGCCCTTCCGTTTTTTGCGGACCCCGCGCGGGTGGGTGGCCAGCATCTCCTGTTTCAAGTCGGTGGGGACCAGGTGCGTATAGCGCTGGGTGCTTCCGATATAAACGTGTCCCAAAAGAGCCGAGAGGGAGACCAGAGAGGCGCCGCGCAACAGCATATGGGTCGCATAAGCGTGTCGAAGTGAATGAGGGGTTATGGAGTATCCCATCTGCTTGCTGCGGTTTCTCATCATTTCTTCGGCGCCGAGCGGGGTGTGCCGACAGCACCGCTTGGTGAGCCAAAGTGCCTGATCGTGGCCGCTTTTAGCGCAAAAACGAGGGCGGACATTTTCCAGATAATCCAGCATCAATCTCTGGACACTTTCTCCAAACGGGACGACGCGGGTCTTTTTTGTCTTGCTATTTCGCACGGTCACCTGGCAGCGCTCCAAGTCCAGGTCGGCCAAGTCGAGGCCGAGGCACTCGCCAATGCGCAGTCCGGTGCCGTAGAGAAAGTCCACCAGGCAGCGATCCCGGCGAGCACAAATATGCGGCGTGGGCATGTCGATAAAATCCGCCACTTGTTGCTCACTCGGAACCCGTCGGGGGCCACAAGGGGGATGCTTGTAATGAACCTCGCGCAGTCGGTCCAGCAGCAAATGGCCGCGCAGGTGGGCCCAAGAAAACCATGTGCGGATCATTCGGTGCCGGGAGTAGATGCTTAACCGGGAAAATTGGCGTTGCTCAAGATCTTCCACGTAAGTGCCCAGGCTGTTCTCGGGAACTTCGTGGGGGGTCTGGTAGCCGGTTTCCCGGCAGTGGCGCGTGAAGTCACGGGCCGTCGCGCTGTAGTTGGCCACTGTGCTAGGGGAGCGGCGCAGGCTGCGCAGGTGGTCGCAAAATGCTTGCATCAGCTCTTCGAAACTCACGGTGCCTCCCGGGGATGAAATTTGCGCACCACCTTGGCCAGGTCAGAAACCTCCACACGCGTGTAAATCTGGGTCGTGTTCAAGTAGGCGTGGCCAAGCAGCGTCTGAAGGTGACGAATCCCAGCGCCGCGACGGAGCATGTGGGTGGCGCAGCTATGTCTCAACCCGTGGGGCGTGGCCACCTTGGCCAATCCTGCCCGCTCCCCCAAGGTCCGAACTCGGAGGGCCAACCACTGGCGCGTCAGGTAACGGCCGCGGCCGCTCAGAAAGACCCGCTTTTGATGCGGAGAATCCAGCCACAACGGGCGCGCCTTCTGGAGGTATTCTTCCAGCCAGGCCTGGGCTTCTTCACCCAGCGGCACAACCCGGCTCTTGCCGCCTTTGCCGCGCTCAATGTGCAGCATTCCCTGGCCCAGGTCCACTTGCGAGATCAGCAGCTGGCAAAGCTCGCTGTTGCGGATCGCCGTGCCGTAGAGCAGCTCCAGCAAGGCCCGATCCCGAAGGCCGGTCGGCTCCTGGGTGTCTGGAAACTCCAGCAACCGGACCACTTCCACTTCGCTCAGGATGATGCGCGGCAGGGCCTGGGATGCAAAAGGAATCTCAAAACCCGCGCCCAGATCCAATAGCAGGTAGTTTTCTCGGTAGAGAAACTTGGCGAACTGCTTAATGGCGCAAAGTCGCCGCTGCTGGGTGGCTCCGGTCAGCGGTTTTCCGCGGCTTTGCAGCTGGGACAACTCCAGGCGATAGCCCTCCAGGTGGGCTCTTGTCAGCCGTCCGATCTGGGTCACTCCCTGGCGTTCCAGGAAGCCGAGAAAAGGCTTCAGTTCAGAGCGATAGCCTTCGATGGTTCGCTCGGTCCAGCCGCGCACCAGTTTCATGTAGTCGTAAAAGCGCGCCTGCCAGAAGCGCACATCCAGGTCTTGTTTCATCTTGGTTCCCCTTTCACGTAACGCCCGCTACCCAAGAAGAGAAGATCTCTCCTTAGTTGAGGGTCCTTTTCAGTTGTTTGGGTCGATTGAAGAAAAAATGAGACCAGAGTAAGAGTTGGCTGTTTTTGGGCTACTTGGGCCAGGTGCCATCAGGCCAGAGTCGGGATCGCGTACAAAACACCAGTCCTTTTTTCCGCAAGCTCGCAAGGTCGGAGCGGAAGACGTGTTTCCGCCAATGCCCATCAGGGTTTGCACCTTGCCAACCCCCGCCCGCAAGGTCCGCAAGGTTTCTTTCGCGATGGGGATTTCAGCCGGTGGAGCTGGCTAATTTCTGGGCCAATTCGGCGGGGGTCAGCAGCGGTAGGCGCACGCCGCGGGAGTTGTGAACCAGCAGGCGGTAACGATATTGCTTGCCGTTGCCGCCGGATACGGTCTCCAAATACTCCATCTCCACCAGGTCGGCCAGACCGTCGCGCAGGCGGTGGTCCTCCACCCCCAGGGCGTCTCGCAGGTCTCGACGCGAAAAGCTGAAGTCTTTTGCGTTGTTGTTGTCACTGGCCATCTCGCCCGTCCACTGCTGCAGCCGCTGCCACAGCTCGCGCGACGCGTAATTCAGCTCGTGCAGCGAACTGGCCAGCACTTCCTTCGCTAAAGTGTAGGCCAGCGCGTAGTCGTCCTCGGACGCCAGCACGTAAGTCGTTCCGTCTTCGGTGACCCCGCGCTCCCGCTGGTGCTGGTGCAAGAACGCAGACGCCTCAATCAGGCACAGAAAGCGCTCGTGGTCGCGCCGGGTGCGCAATCTGTGGTTGGGGAAGCTCAGCAGCTCGGCGTAGGGGATTCCAACCTGGACTGGCTCCAGCAGCTTTTGCGCCTGGTGGTGGCGGCGCTGAATGGCCTGGCGCCGCAGCTCGCGGTTGTAGTTCACGGGCAGGCGTGCCCGCCGTTGCGCCTCCTGGATTCTTTGTGTTTGCTCCTCGCTTTCGTCCAGATAGATTTCAAAAGAGCGCGTGGCGTTCTCGTGGTTGGTCTTCGTGCTGGTCGTGGTTTCCAGGTAGGCGATGGGCCCTTCCACCTCCAGGATTTGCGTCTTAAACTGGCCGGTCATCGGGTCTTTGATGGGCACCGCCTGCACCAGTTTGTGCTGCGTCTGCAGCGCCCGAATCGAATAGTCCGCCGATTCTGCGCCCACCCGCTCCTCCACCAGGATAAACTTATGGCTCAACGCGGTGGGAAAGTAATAGAGCGCCTGGCTGGTCAGTCTCGTGAAGTGCAGAACCTCGTCTTCCGGCGTCAGATACTCGATCAGATCCGCCAGACTGGACTTTCCGCAGCCACTCTGCGCAAAGATGATTCCGGACAAAGGCTTGGACAGCTTACGAGAGATCCCGATGAAATAGGCCAGCAGCTTGCCGTCCTCTTCCCCTACGTAGCCCAGATCTTCCAGATCTTTCAGGACAATCCGCACCAGACCAGGGTCTCTCAAAAAAGCCAGGGCCTCCAGGCGCTCGCTCTCGGTCATCTGCGGCGCCGTTTTCTTGTCGTCGGGTCCGGCCTGGTGGCGCCTGCCTACCCAGTTTTCTGCCTGCTCACGAATCTGTTTCAGATGGCCGTCGGCTTCGAACCGTTGCAGCTTCAGGGCTCTGGCGATTTCTCGCCCGGCCTGCTGACGGGCGCGCTGCACGTAGAGGTCCAGTTTGTCGAGGTATTCCAGGTCGCCACGCTGCCCGCAGAGTCGGATGCGCAGCCGGGAAGAAAACGGCGGTATCATCCGCACTTCATAACGGACCTCACCGAACTGCATCGTGAACCCGTGCGGGTCTGTTTCATACTGGGCTTCGTGAGGTTCCGCCGGTTTTTCTGCGTCGGCGAACCACTGCGCCATTTTAGAAACGCCCAGCTCCTGGAGCATGGCGTTCGGGTCTTTTCCGTCGGGCAATCTTCGCGCCGTCGCCGCCAGGCCAAGTCCCGAGAAAGCTTCCTGAAGCCGCGGTGAGGCTTCGTGGCCGGCCTTGTCCCCGTCCAAGCACAAAACCACCTCCTGGGTCCTGTGGCGTTTTAAGAGGTCTTTGAAGTCGGCAGAGATGCCGGACAGCCCGTGCAGGCAGGTCACTTCCCGAATCCCCGCCTGCCAAAGCGAGAGGGCATCCAGCGGCCCCTCCGTCACAAAGATGCGCGAACTCGTCTTGAAGCAGCTCCAATTCAAGACGCCCTGGCGCGGGCCGGGCAGGTAGACGTGGCGGCCGGCGTCGCCGGCCAGGCGACGCCCATAAAAGCCCACCACGCCGCGGTCCGGGTGCATCAACGGCACCACCAGGCACCCCCGGAAATGCTCTTTCCCGTCTTCGTTCAAAAAGCCCAGCTCCTGGAGCAGCTCGCCGGTCGGGCCGCCGCCGAATTTTTTCGCGAGGGAGCCATCACAGTAGCCAATCCGAAAAGCTTGCCAGGTGTCGCGGTCGTCCAAGCCACGGGCGCTCAGGTAGTCCCTGGCCGGGGCGGACTCCCAAAAGGCCTGGTGGTAGAGGTTGGCCATGCGCTCCATCACCTCGGCTCGTTGCGCGCGGTTCTCGCGCTCGTTGGTGTCGGGCTGGCCGCTCCAGGTCTTCAGCAACCGCACAGCAGCCGGAAAATCCACTTTTTCTTTCAACTGAAGAAAGCTCAGCACATCGCCCGCAGCCTGGCATCCAAAACACTGAAACAAACCGCCGGTCACGGACAACGACGGCTTGTCATCGTCATGAAAGGGGCAGCAACCCACCTTGCTTTTGCCGCTCGAACGCAAAGGAATGCCGTAGCTCTCGATGACGGCGGCCAGGTCCACGCTGGCCTTCAGTTCCTCGATCTCCAAGCGGTCCTGGGTGGGCGTCACAGCCGCTCCATTTCCTGGCATAGTTGCGCCAGTTCTCGGTGCTGGTAGTCCGCGAAGTAAGAGTAATTACGCAGGACAGAAAAGGTCTGCTCCAGCTCCTTGGCCAGGTCGGCCATTTCAGGCTGGGCCACCAGGTCGGTCAGCAGCTCTTGCAGTCGCACACGGGCCTGCGTCAACGAAAGATCTACCAACACAATTTCTGCCTCCGCGCGTAGTCTTCCAGCCGCTCCCAGAACGCGTACTGGCCAGCCATATGATGCTGAAAGCGTGCACAAAGAGCGCGCAGCTCCTCCACCTGGTCGGCGGGCACCTGGCGGCGCTCCAGCTCGTCGCAGAGATCAAAAAGACGGTCAGCGGCTTCGCGGGGAGAGTCGCCGTCTAAAGGCAAGGGAGTCATTCGGAGAAGATCCTTTCTGAGGCGTTACACCAGGGGGTGCGTCAAAGGTGATCTTATCTTGCCTTTTTGGTGTATTATAAGTCAACTCCTTCCGAGAGGCGGTGATTCTTTGACTTATACTCCAGGGATGGATGATGCTATCAACGCCAACCTTGGCAAAAACATTCTTCGTTTCCGCAAGCTACGCCAGTGGACGCAGCGCGATCTGGGCGATTTCATTCAGGTGGACCACTCGATGGTGGCACGCTGGGAGAACGGCAAAGTGTTTCCCCGCGCCAAGACCATTCAGAAGATCGCCGACGCGCTGGAAGTCACCGTGGACGATCTTCTCACCGAAGGCGGCGGTGCCGGCGTCTCCAGAATCCAGGACCCGGAACTGGTGGAGCTGCTCAGTCAGATTCCCATTCTCGAACCCAACGAGGTGGATGCGCTGAAGACGGTTCTGTCCGGCATGCTCACGCGCCACCAGCTCCGCAAGATGATGAGCAAAGCCGGCTAGCCATCGGAGGTCAATTTTCAGGCGGGAGCGCCTGAAAGCCGAAGGCCCTGTGCTGGAACACAGGGCCTTCTGGTGTCTCACCCTACTCTAGAAAGGAGGTGAGACATATGGAGCTTTTACTGGCTTTTTCAGTAATTGTGTTGGTTTTGGCCATCTTCGCCAGCGTTTTGCTGAAGAAGTAACCTAGACTAACGGGGCGGTCAGGTCCTCGCGAGACTTGGCCGCCTTCTCCGTTTTTAGGATACCACACTGGCAGCCATCGCGGCCAGCCCTCAACCCGGATGATGCCCCCTTTTGGTTGGCCATTTTGGGCGTCGCCCAAAATAGCCGACAACCGCCCACCGGGCGGAATACCGGCCTGGCTTCTCTCGTGGGCCGAAGGCCCACCCTGGGATCCGCTGGATTCCAAGCGCTGCGCCAATCCTTTGGCGCGGCGCTTGGCCACGGCACTCGCAGCCAGCACCCCCACCCATTCTCTTCCCCCGGGGGTACGGACCGCTTTGTTCCTGGGGGCGCGCCCCGAAGGGCGGCGAAGCCGGGTTTTGGACAAAACCGCGCGCCCCCAAGACTGTCTCTGTCGTGTACGGTCCCCGCCTGCGCCACTGCTTGTTCCGGAGTCAGCCGGGCATTGGCACCGTGCAGGAAGCAGGAAAGACTGAACTACAGAATCTATTGCTAGATACTCCGTTACAGACTCCCCGGTCGTCTCCCGAAATAGGTGCCAGCCGTCCCAATGGTCCAGGCGGTCAGCTTCGCGTCCAAAGCCAAAAGATGGCGGGCTTGGCGGCCCGCCATCTTGACCGGGGAGGTAATTGTGGGATCTTACGACATTTCAGTCACTCAAGAGCTTCGATGTTCCCCGCCATGCTAAAGTTCATATACTCCCCAGCGGAAGACAGATGGAAGGTAATCGTGTCCCCACGATGTCTATGATTGCTCTGGATTTCGTAAGCACCGTCACTATTCATACGAATCTCAATTGGGAACATTTTGTGACCGCCTTTTTTGCAATAATCCATCAGCTTTCGTGCTTGGACGACCACATTGTCTAGAGCAAACTCATCCATCTAACTTCCTCCATTTACTTACTCCGGAAGGTAAACCAGGTAAACCAGTCCCAGAGCCCTGCTCTGCGCTCACTTGCTGGACTTCGCGGATCTCTTCCTGCCTGAGCATCCTCGATGTGCACACATTCATGGGCCATCGTAGCAGTGGCAGTTCTTTCCGATTTAGTGCCCAACTTCGTCAGCGCCACAATAGGTCTTCCATTGGGAGCATTTTTAACCCCCCCGCCCTTTTCAGGGAACATCGCCCCATAGGTTCTCGGACTTCTTGGGTTCACATACTGCAAAGGCTCCATCTCTGTGGGGATCCCGTTTATGCGGCCTAACTCTTTGTATCGAGCAGTTTGTGATGGACTGAATGGCTTCAGCAGCACTGGCAAACCGGTTGCCCAACCTGCCTCTCTGTACAGCCGCGGAGCGTTGGTTGCCGGACCCGGAGTGAAGGCTCCCCCAACATTTAATATCAACTGTTGACCAGCAAGCCCACTGAAGACTATCCTTTCACGCTCCGCTTGCGCTCTCTGCCTTTCAACGACCGCAGCGTATTCTTGTCGACTGTAGATGTGAACATAGTTTTGCTGAGGAATGTAGTCGTAATGAGTGTCGCCTGACATGAAGAAGGGCTTTCCGCTTTTCAGGGCCCTAAGTAGACTCTTCTCGTCGTCATTCATGCCGCATCCTGGCTGCAGACCCATCGGGTCGCTGTAGCAACTGGGACAATCGTTGGCATAAGCGTATAAATTTTGCCCACCGTCCAGGCCAATCGGATCCCTGGACACGAATCGTCCTTGTGAGGAGTCATACCAACGGCGTCTCATCCATATCAGACCCGTCAGCGAATCTTTGCGTACACCAAGGCCACCTATAAAGCCCGTCGGCAACCCACCAGGAACTAAGTCTACTGGGCCCGCTAACGTCTTACCCCAGGCATCGAACTCTATGCTCGCCACCAAGGCCCCGGCAGAGTCGGTTACTGCTCTGACGGACCCCAGACCGTCGATGTGGAGCGTATACAAATTGCCGTCACGCAGAAAGCTCTGAATGCCGAGTCCTGGAACCAGGTAGTCAGTAACCGATTCTCCAGTGATTTCCCTAAACAAGTCCCACTGGTCCCAGCAATAAGTGGTCACATACGTGCCGTCGTCGCGCCGCAGCACGCGTCCCATTTCATCGTACTGGTAATCGACCGTGAACTCATTCACCAGCGCTGGCGTGGCGTCATAAACCCCCTTCTTCACCTGCGTTAGTCTGGCTCGCTCATCCCAAGCCAGTTCCCATTTTTCGCAGTCCTCGGCGGTGCCGTTGTTCTTGCCGGTCAGGTTTCCGTCGAGGTCGAAGTCGTAGGACCACCCGCCAGAACTGGTCTCGATTTGGTTCAGCGAATTATAGGACCGGATGTCCGTCTCCGTGCCGGCGTCGGTTACCCTGGCCTGCTCCGTGATATTCCCGGCCTGGTCGTAAGTCCAGCGGGTCACGCGGGAGCCGCTGGTTCCGTCGTGCGTCAGCTGCACGTCGTTCACCACGGGCGTGTCGCTGCCGTCCGAGGTCATCGAGACCTTGAACCTGGCGTAGCGCCCGGTCGTGCTGGTAATCGTCGTGCCGGCGGCCGTGGTCAGGGCAGAGCCGTAGCTCCACGGCCCGTCCGCGTCCTCAGACACGGCCACCTGGAAAGACACATCCGTCCCCGCCGGGCAGACCTCGTTCCAGGCGGTCCGCGTCCAGTCCACAGACCGTCCCGCATCGTAGGTTCTCGATTCATACTCGCCCGCAGTGGGATACGGGTCACCCACGGTATCCAGAAAATCAGACCACCGCAGGTAGCCGACTTTCCCGGACAGGTGCAAAAAGGGAAAGAGTTCCTGGTCATCGACCACGCCAATCCAGGCCGGGTCGGTCACCCAGTCTTCACCGTCGTGGTAGTAGGCTTGCAGCTTCCAATCGCTGCCATCCAGAAAGCGTTTCAGGCGCAATTTCGTGACGGTCACATCGGCCAGCTCCTCGTCGTTGAAGCGGGCCAGGTAGTCCCCGTCCTTGTCGACCACGATGTCGCATCCATTCGGGTCCATGACCCCGCCAAAGTCGGTGGGGAAGCGCGAGGCGCCGTCCGCCGTCTCGAACCGGTCGCGAGTCACACCCAGGCCGATGGATGCACCAAACACGTCGAAGTCCGATAACGAGATCTGCACGTCGAAGGCGCCGGTCAGAGGCATCCGATGGCGAAGCAGCATGCGTCCTTCGAACCAGCCCACCGTGTCCGCGACCTGGCCGCCATCGGCGATGTGCGGGTAGTCGCTGGCCACGTTGGAAGAATCCATGGGCGTGCCGGCGGGCAGGACGCGGCCGTTGCGCAGGGTCTCGCCCACCGAGGTGCGCCAGCGCAGGCCGTCGTTTTGCACCATCTGCACGGAGGTGGCCACTGGTTCCGAGATGGCGATTTCCCAGCGCTGCAGGTCCAGGTAAGTGGCCGAAAAATCATCATCGCGGGCCAGCAACCGTAGCTTTCC
>JALHNH010000109.1 GCA_022843625.1 Bryobacter sp.
CCATCAGGCTGAGGACCTTCAGGCCGGAATTCGTTGTCACGGTTGCTTGGCTGTTCATGAGTTCTCCTTGAAACGGTTGTGGGATGGGACAACAGACCGTTCCTGAGGAAGCCCTCAAGTGCGCAGTACCCGGGCGGGGTCCTTCGCTGGCCTGCTGCCGAAACACTCGTGTTTCGGGTCAGGCCTCCGTGAAGAAGCCGCCCTATTCCGTTGTGTTGCCTGTCGCGATACGGCTGGACAGGTTGCTCTTGCGGCTTTGATGGGCTGCAAAAGCGGATTCCCACATGAGGTGTGGGCGCCTTCTACTCAACTTGCGTTGGCAGTAGAAACCCGTTTGGCAGAGTTCACCGGCTGCTTCTCCAGCCGGACCTCATTGCCCTCAATCCTTTGCGTCACGCGGTACTCATGAACGAAGTACACGCGGCTATCGTTCTTGAAAGCGATCACGAGCCCCTCGGGCTCGCTCGCAACCTCTTGTTCCAGCGTGGGTTTGCCGTCGTCGGCCGCAGGGCGGCCGACGAAGTAGCGCACGATTTGATCGGCTGCCTCCGCGCGCCGGCGGCGCTCCGGTCGACGCGACGCCCCTTTCGTTGGCGACTTCTTGGCTGTTGTGCCTTTGGGTGGCTCCACAGGCTGCGGCCGATCCTCAGGTGCGTCCGGTAACGCGCTTCCATTCGTCTTCAAATGGCACCTCCTTCCAGCCGACGTCCGCCGGCACGTAGCATTTCCCTTCGGCGTCGAGGCGCAGGTATCGCCTCGTTTCGATGTGCTTATAGTGCTCCAGGCCTTGAAGTTGGAACATCCACATGAATTCGGCGCACATCGGCGGACCGAGGAGACGCCCTAATGGAGCCCAGTTTGGTATCGATGGTTCGCTGGATAACGGCAGCATCGACCTGAAGGATACTGCCACTTGATTCTTCGACGAAGCCACTTTGATGGCCTGCAGGGTTTCGTCTCGATCCAAGCGTCGCATTCGGAAAGCGGCTGATTGGCGTGATGACCTGCCGATACCTGACTGCCAACGTCCGGAAGAGGTACATTAAGAAGTCTGGAGACTGGCTATTGGAAATTCCATTGAGTTTATTGCAGCTACGAACTCGATTGATTGGCAACTACAGAAGACTCATTCAGCAGAGCAGTCGTACTGCTTTTGACAAGGAAGTCGACACATTGTGGCAGGAAGTCAAGACATTCCAGGAGTCCGCCAAAGAACAGCTGAATGAAGCGATCAATTGGAACTGTAACTAGGAAATTGCGAGGCTGCTCCCGGCCCTCAGACTCAAATAGCCACTGCGGCGGAGGGCGACGCTAGGCAGCAACCCGTCCTAGGACCTGATCCGGAGGCGGCTGGAGCAGGAGTTGAAGGCGGCATTCAGGAATGCAGATTCATACCTAGGCAAAGTTGAGATTCGATTGATAAACAAGAACATCCGCCTTGAAATGCTGCGGGCTCCTGAGCTCGATAAGGCAGCGGCAAGAGCAAATCATTTTCTTGCTTAGATGTACGAGGAGTATTGGGCGGCCCGAGCGCGGAGCTAGCAACGCTAAGAATTATTGGGGGACGGATGGAACCGGCATTTGGATGGACGCTACTATCACCGGAAGCGATTCGGCGGGTAGAGGCTAGCCTACGTGAAGCCACTACGGGTGTCCGGGATGAGATCGGCTTTTTGTTCCTCCACCAGGGCTACGCGGATCGTTTCTTTCCGGGCACATCAGTGCAGCAAACTCGGTTGCGGTATGCTCTCTTCGTTCCGTGGATCTACGAGGGCCTTTGTGCGCTTGAAGGATCACGGCGGAGGAAACAGCCTGTTGAGAATTTCATCCTCGAAGAAGAGGTGCGTTTAACCGGTCGCCTGCTCGGATCTGGTGAGCGCGACGGCGTTATCGGCCAGCGGGTTTGGCCCCAGCGGCGCGCGAGTTCGCAGCCAGCGACGATGGTCTATTGGTCGGCCTTAGGTTCATGGGGTATATTGCGTAGACTTCAAGACAACTCCCTCCCGACTCGAAGTTCGGTACATCGTATGCTCGCAAAGGATTGTCGCCGATCTAATGCTCGTGACGAGGAAGGCATTCCGATAGATGAAGCGCACAGCCTTTTTGCAGCTCTTCCGCGGCCGCCCGAGGGATGGCAGAGCCAGTCTGCGCCCATTACGTTCAAGCTAACTGAGGAGGAGCATGTGTTCCTTAAGCGCCAAATCCTTACGACCCGAAGACAGGGAACACCAGAGCCTTCCTTGTTCGCTCGTTTGGCCGAGAGCCCAAGCATTGTGAAGCCCGCAAAGAACGCCTGGGACAGGGAGGTAGTTTCGGCGGCTGATCCAGAAGACAAGGCCGCGTTAAATCGCGCGCGTCGAGCAGCTGCGATTTCTGCTGTCGGTCGCGCCGTTTATTCCTACTTAGTCGAAGAGCTTCGCGATAGCCGAGATCGATTGTCTACTTCTGACCGACACCGGGCATACTTAAAGACGACACTCAAGAGGCATCAACAACAAGCCCTCGAACTCGACTTACCAGTCTTGGAACAAGACGTTTCCGGAGTCCCACAGTATTTCTTGGAGGTCCTGAAGGCCACACAGCGTTGGCTATGCGACCCTCAGGACCCTATGAAGCTACTCGATATCTATGCGGCAACCGAACGCCGGCGAAAAGGTAGCCGAGCTCGCTTAGTTGCCACGCCATTAGGTCGGCAGCGTCGTGCCGAATGGAGTAACGAGCAGCATCCCTTGGCAGAACCGTTGCACTATAGATGGGCGCGGGTCTATCGAATGCTCTCAGATCTGGAGGAGCATGACTAGCGATCCGCATTGGAGCAGCCTTCCCTTCTTGCGGGTGCTGCGACCTGAACCTGGTGAAACTGTTGAGGGGGCGATAGTCACAACCTATTCGGCCGATCTCTTAGTTGTCGCGGCAGCCATGCTTGCGCTCGCGGGACTCGACGACGATCGCGGGTCAGGGAGCAAAGTTGATTTCGCCAATGCGTTCGAGCGACTCCATGGGAAATTCAGGGTCTTATGCCAACGTGGGAGGACAATTGCTCCGGTGCGAAGCGTACTAGTTCTCAAGCTCATGGACCGATTCCTCCGAGAAGTCGGAGCGAATGAAAGCCAATCTGCCTGGCACCCGAAGATTACTCTGGTCTGGCTAAGAAACCAAGCTGGCGTACTTCGTTGGCGTCTTTGGTTAGGGAGCCGAAACTTGACGAAGTCAACTGATTGGGAACTCGGATTGACGCTAACTAGCGTCGAGAAGGGAGGGCAGTCGATTCCTGGAATCGCACGACTCGCTGAGGTGGTTGGAGAAAAGGCTGGTCTCGCGGGATGGGATGGCTCCAGGCTCCGCCGCGAGCTTGAAGATGTTCGATGGGCCGTCCCAAGCGGGATCGGCGTGAGGCAGGTTCAGTTTTTTGATGTCGGTGAGAGAAGAATTCTTCCGGCCGAGCCTGACGGCCTGAAGCGACTAGTCATCGTTAGCCCATTTCTGGACGGAACGGTGATTGGTTCACTTGGGCGATGGGGCGACGGGGATTGCGAGAGGATTCTCGTATCCACACTTCCCGAGTTAAAGAAACTCTATCTGCAAAAGTCGGCACCACTCGCCAACTTTGCAGCCGGACTCCGATATTTGGATGCCCCGTGTGAAGCGGAATCAGATTTTGATTCTGCAGCTTCGGCTGACAGTCCAGAAGGAACAGACGAAGAGCCCGAGTCGCGGGGCCTGCATGCAAAGTTGATCTACGCTGAACATCGCGGAGGCCGAACGCTCTGGGTGGGAAGTGCGAACGCGACCGGTCGAGCTTGGTTTGGACCAAACTCAGAGGCGATCGCCTGCTTGTCGGCCGATACTGATGTGGAAAAGGGACTGAATGCATTCCTGAACGCTGAAACCGGCATCGTGCATTCAGAGCTACTGGCGACCGTTGACGTTGAAGATCACGAACAAGAGCGCATGGACACATTTCGATGCCACCTCTCTGCGACTTGGAATCTCAAGCAGGAGAGACGGTCCGGCGAGTTATGGCTGTGCGGAGACTATGACCCGCACGTTTTGGCTGACGATCTTCAGGTGAGGGTTGCAGCCCTAGGTGGCCCGTGGGTGGACTGGCCAAAGAAATCTGCCGCCGTACATCTCCATTGCGCCGACCTCGCTCATGAGACGGAACTGGTCGTCGTCTTCCTTCGGATCAACACACAGGAAGTCCAATGGGTTCAACTCGCACGGATGGAAGGCTTTCAGCCCGCTGAACGCGATCGTAAGCTTCTCTCGCAGTATCTCGATGTAAAGACCTTTCTTGCGTGGATTCGAAGCCTGCTGGATCAATCACTTTGTGGTGAAGGAGGAGGAGATTGGGATGGCCAACCTCGGACGCCTCATCCTCAACGGCGAGACGGCTCTGATCCGAATGCAGTAGCTTGGGCTCCCAGTCTTGAACAAGCGCTTAGAGCATGGCTCCGGGATCCGGACCAACTACGGCAAGTAGACGATGTGATGACTCGCTTTCTCGATTCCATCTATCAGGCACACGGATCAGGCGCTCCTGGTCCAGAGGCCAAGGCCCTGACAGAGATACGCAGCGTATGGCCAGTCATCCGTCGTGAACTTATTAATGACGGCAAGGAACGCGCTCGACGATGACCGAAGCGAAGCCGTTCCAAGTAGCCACGACAAAAGCAGTCTTGAATGCAATCCGAAGTCCGAAAGGCTCGCGCCGCTTCCTCGTTGCTGATGAGGTGGGCTTGGGAAAGACCGTGGTCGCTCAGGGGGTTGTCCAAGAACTAATGGCAGATAAGCTGCGTCGTTCCAAGGGTCCGCTAGTGGTCTTTTACGTTTGTAGCAGTCTCGCGATTGCAGCCCAGAACAGGCGCAAACTTCTGGAGGTGATACCCTCTGCGGAACGCGATGCGGCCGTTTGCCCGGTAGACCGCCTCACTCTTGTCGGGACTAGAGACCGGCCATCTCATCCATCGCTGAACCTCTATACGCTCACACCGGATACATCGATTCCACTGCGCGAAGGTCGGAGTCGAAAGGGCCAACAGTCAGAACGTGCCCTGATTTTCGCGCTTGTGAAGCATCGCTATCCCAATATTCTTAAAGTCTTTCGGCAAGACGATTTCCGGCAAAAGAGCATTCCTGCTCGCGCGGACCATGCCTGGATTGGGTGGGTCCGGTACTACAAGGACGTGGTTCAGAAGAATGCAAGCCTCCGTCGGGAATTCTATGAGGCGTTGCGCCGGGAGTTCGACGTAGCCGAAGGTCAATGGCTGATGCCGGCTATTGAGAAACTGGGCAAAGATCGGCTGGAGTTCATCGGCAGGATGCGAAGTGCGCTAGCCGCTGCAAACCTGAACCGTCTGAACCCGGATCTGGTTATATTCGACGAGTTTCAGCGGTTCCAGGATCTGGTGAAGGAACAATCAGATCTCCCCCATTCCCGCGTACTTAGGCTCCTCCGCGGCGAGCAGATCGAAGACCCACCCGGGCTAGTCCTCCTATCTGCCACTCCTTACAAGCCTTATGCACGGCGGTGGGAGGAACGGGATGGCTCGGAGCACAAGAAGGATTTTCTAGACCTCGTGAGTTTTCTCTACGGCGGTGGAAGCAGTGCAGTTGCCAAGAAAAAGGCATGTGAACAATCGTTCCGCGCAATGGAAACGGAGCTGCGTTTGGGCAGAATTAATTCTGCAGGGTTTCTCAACGCGAAGGCCAGAATTGAGGGAGTACTCCGGCCGATCATGTCACGGACTGAAAGGTTCGCCCATCCAGACGGATCGCGCACCGTCAAGATCAGGACCGAGTCCATGGACCTGCACGTTAAGGACGTAAGGGTATACAAAGAGATGGCAGCGACGTTTCAAGAGGCTGATCGTGCCTGGGTTGTACCCTATTGGTCATCTATTCCACTTCCGGCCCAAACGATGGGCCCCAGTTACCAAGCATGGAAGCGTCGGAATTCAGCGAAGAGCAATGGGACTCCGGCATTGTCGGAGGATGATCGAAATCGTTTTTCCCGACCCAGCGAATGGCCTCACCCGAGACTTCGTATTCTTGAACGCCTGGCACCACCAGAGAAACTTGCGCTGCCGTGGGTAGCTCCATCACTTCCTTGGTGGACGTTGGCCGGCAAATGGAAGACTGATGGCAAGCCAGTCGTCGCATCGAAATTGCTTGTTTTTAGCCGCTACCGCGCCGTCCCGCCGACCATCGCAGCCTTCCTCAGCTATTCCCTCGAGTGCAGGTACCTTAACAAGGGCAGGGCTGATTACGAAACAGTTTCGCGACGAAGAGCTCTTCAAGCTCGCCCCAAACGCGAAGCATTGTTGGGGTATTTCCACCCTTCGCCTTGGGTGGTCAGGACAACCGAGCCGCTTGCAGCAACGGTGAGAACGCATAGTGGAATTAAACGTGAGTTGGCCCAGCAAATCCGAGCCTCTCTTCTAGAGGCTGGAATCAGGATAGCCGGCGACACTCGACGTCCACTATGGCGCCTTCTCCCAAAGATTGAACGTCGAGTCGGAACCTGGCGATACGCTCACCGCGCCTGGCAGGAACTAGGCGGTCAAGTGAGCAAGGCTGAGGACTCCGAGAGCGCTCTGACCGGATTGGTTTCCAGATGGGATGAGGAAGCTCGGCAAAGCCAGCTATCAGAGATTAGTCCATTAGAGCTTGACCGGTTGGCAGACTACGCGCTGTCGGCTCCGGGTATTGTGATGGCACGAGCTCTGCAGCGCCACTGGCCAGGGGCCGTATCCGAGGAGGGCTTCAAAAAGACGCTCGATGCGGTGTGGCTCGGACTGAGGTCCTATTTGGACCAGCCATGGTTTGTGAAAGCGTTAGGAGGCGGCGAACGCCATTTTCCGGAGAGTTTGCAGCGGGCGGTATTTGAGGGGAACCTCGAATCGGTGCTCGACGAGCACTTGTGGATCACTTCCCGTCTCCAAAGTTTGTCTGGCAGCGGGCTTGCTGATGAACTAAAGGATGCATTGCGCCTCAGGAGTAGCGTCTTCTTCTTGCATCCAGTGAACGGTGAGGGTCAGCGATTCACACTTCGATGTCATGCAGCATTGCCGTTTACCGAAGGGCGAATGCTTGTGCAAGGCCCGGGCGAAGCCCAAGAAGAAAAGCCGTTGCGCCCAGACGAGTTGCGTAAGGCTTTTAATTCGCCGTTCTGGCCGCATATTTTGGCCACCACTTCGGTCGGGCAAGAGGGCCTTGACTTCCACTGCTGGTGCGAATCTCTGGTCCACTGGGATCTCGCGCCCGATCCTGTTGCTCACGAGCAACGTCAGGGTAGGATTCAGCGCTACGGGGGATTGTCCATCCGAACCGCGCTGGCGAAGCTTCTCGGACAGGACGTTCTGGCTGCGCAGAAGGCGTCTTCAAGTCCGTGGGCTGAGCTTGCATCTCGCGCCGACAAGGAACCGTCTTTAAACGATGGCTCAGGCCTGAAGCCGTGGTGGATTCTTCCTGGCGCCGAAGTGCAAAACATCATCTTCAGCGTTCCGACAAGCGAGCAGGAGGCCCGGTTCAAGCTACTCCAAGAGCAGGTCCTCCTTTATCGGCTCGCGCTTGGCCACCCGAACCAAGAAGACTTGTTGGAGGTCCTTCGTGGTGTTCCGGGGATCAACGAGGATCAAATCAGAGGAGCATGTCTTGATCTTTCGGCGTATTTTTCGAGGTTGTAGTTGTAGGAGCGTATAGTTGGTCAATCAAGTCGGTTTAAGAAGAACCCGGAAGTATCTACTCAGTTTTAAGTCCCTTATTGTGCGGAGGGAAAGGTCAGGACCTATCATCAGCACCTTGATTCTCGTTGCATTCAATATCTTAGTAACTGTCGTCGGCGACGCCAAGAACAATTTGGGTGGCGGCCGAGCAACCAGACTGTCCGCCTAAGTTAACCTATCGGTCCAACAGCGTAGTCTTTTGGTCCAACCCGATATCGCGATCTCCCACCATCTGCTGCTCCCAAAACTCACCTACGAGCAACCCTGATGGATGCTGCTGGGTTCGACCAGAGTAGACGAGACGGATTTGATACCGGCAAACCATCTTTTCGGTCTGCTCGATCCGCTGGGCGGTGACACGATGAATCTCCTTGGCCGCGAATACCTGGTAGGCCCAAGGCATCCCGGCGACGGGTTCGATGGAGCGAATCTTGATGCTGGAAGTGATCACTTCCGCCTTGACCTTGCCAAGCGTGTCGTCCTCCCGGAACTTGTTCATCGTGAACGTGCGGAGGTTGACCGTCATCAGGTTCAACGCGTCCGCATACTGGCGTTCCACGTTGGCCGGCGTGTAGGTCAGGTAAGCGCTGAGGAATTTCCTCACGATGGCGCGGCCCTCCACATCGGTTGGGGCCGTTGCTCGGTCTGCGAGAGTTTGTCCTTGGGCCTGAACGGGCTGAACTAGTGCGCGAGGAACGTTCAGCGAGCTGCCGCCGACGACTGTTGCCTCCCCGGCGCCATCCACGCGAATCACCACGGGCGGTTGCAGCCTGACGTAGGCAAACATACCCAACGCCAAAACTGCCAACACTCCGCACGTCAGGCCGAGCGCGGCCATGCGATTGGCGTATGCCCTTAACGCGCCGTCCATCTCGTAGTACTTGGAGATCTGGTGCTTCTCCGGTAGAGCTGCTCGATCCCTGCGCTGAAATCCAAACATCGCCATCACCTCCTTCAAGACCGATCCGAATTCCGGGCTGCTGCGACCGCTCTGGCCGCCAACCCTCGCCCAGCCTCAACCACACGTTGCCCGCCTTGGACGCCAAGTGCGGCCGCTGCGCCAGCCAACCATCCCACCGCATGCGGCATATTGACTGGGCGGTGCTGGCCCATTCCTCCAGAAGATCGGGTTGGACCCGAGGGCGCTCCGGATCCAGCCGTCCCGACGCTGCTACTACCGGCTGACGACGCAGCTGTCGGGCTTGGTGGCATCGGAGGAGCCCCGCTGGACACCGAACTGCTCGAGCCTCCGCCCTCGCCTGCGCTACCCGCAGAAGCAGTGCGGCTAAACCCATCGGAGGCTCCAGATGCTGTCGCCACAGCCGCCTGCGCCATCGCTGCCGCGGTCCCGAGAACCGTTAGCATTGACGACCCGAGGTCACCTTCCACCACTCGCTTTGCCAGAAATGGGATCAGAAGAATGCACACCGAGAACAGAATGCTCGCGGCTGCCAGCAGAACCTCTGAGGCTGCGCCCGAAAGGAGTCCACCGAGGTTACCAGCGCCAGTAATTGCCGCCATGCTGTGGATGTTCAAGGCAATTGCCAGCCGGCAGAACACCCCGTAGATCAGGCCCCAGGCACCGAAGATCATGAAGTTAATCGCGTAGCGGCGAGCCAGCGAGCCGAGCCCCATTGTGGGCAATAGAGCCAGCACCAGGGGTCCGGTCGTGTAGAGAATCGTTCCGTAGAGCGCGTAAAGGATGGAGAAGATCGCGTACGCGACCGGATAGAGAATCATCGCAACGAAAAGGAGGATTGCGCTCAGCAACCCCGCGATGCTGCCGGTGATCACGTTCAGGAACGTGCCCGAAGATGCGGCAGCCACAAGCTCGTTCTTCCAATTGGTGAAAACATCATTCGGCCCCGCCCCGGCAATCGTGTGAGCGATCTGATTGAAGGCCCCGAGGACGGCTCTCACGACCGAGTCATAGACGGCGCCCCCATTCAGAAAGAGCAGCCCCAGCGCCAGGTACTTTGCTGCCGACACTCCAAGAGCGCGGACATCGCCACCCCGGACCCACGCCTCATACGCGGAGAACAGGAGTGAGGCAAGCAGTATGCCGTAAGCGACGGTCAGGATCGAACTCATCAGCCCCGCGGA
>JALHNH010000110.1 GCA_022843625.1 Bryobacter sp.
ATGCCTCGGCCTGACTCGAGCAAAGATGCTAGCAGGAATTGGCCAATTGGGAAATCCTGGTCGGCCGCACGACGATAGTAGACTGCAGCCCGCGACAGATTCCGCTCAACGACCAAGCCGCGCTCAAACATCGATCCGGCGTAGACGTATGCATGCGGTGAGCGAGGCGACCACCAATCCATCGATTTCTGCGGAAAGTCCGTAGAAGCAGGTTCATCCTTCTTTACTACGCTGTCTCCTCCACGACTCCGTCCCAGTGTCACTCGGGAAAAGTAGATTGCTCTCTTCGAGGCCATCTGAAACCAGCGACTCGACTCAGCCTGATCCTCTCTCACTACTCGACCTTCTTGATAAATCATGCCCAAAGTGACTTGCGCCAGTTCATTGCCTGAGGTACCAAGCCGACGTAGCTGCTCGATTGCCTCCCTATTGCCCCCAAATGCTGCGCTCTGTGCTTCGAATAGGAGTAGAGGGCCGCGTGGTTGGGCACTCACGGCCGGCGACATTAGAAACAGAAGCGAGATCAATGAACGTTTGGGGTTGAGGAATGAGTACATTGAATTGAGCGCATTGATAGAAGCAGTCAATACTTTTAGAATACTTTGGGCCGACTCTAGCTGGATGCTGACGGGCGGGGCTTTCAAGAGGCGAGCTTTCGGCCATCTGGGGATTGTCCAAGCCAAACAAGATTCTGCTACGAAGCCGAAAAGCGCTCTCGCCTGAAGCCGGACTCTTTGGGGCCAGTCCCGAATCGCACTCGACGGGAGCCCGGAGGTACGCGACCCTCGCAAAACCAGAGAATGGACTTGCCAGCCAGGAGGCATTACCGCCCAGGCACCATCAGTCCGCCCGAAGGCAAAACCCTCAGGGGCGGTAAACGGCCTCCGCCAGAATTCCACGTTCAACAAACCTTAGTGACTCGTGGCAGGGCGTCGACCCCGATTGCTGGTATTGACGCGGGCAAGCGACATGACCAGTACACTTTCAAAAGCTGCCTCGGCTCTCACTTGGTAGCCTAATTCCTTCAAGGCAATAATGACTTCTCCAGCCTCATTGAATCGCTTTTCATCCCTTGCCAGAAGGTCCTTGGAGGCGAACAATGCCCAGATTCCATCCGGGGGGTTATTCGAAAACAGATTGGCGAGATCTGCTCGGATGTAATCGCGATTCTTGTTCGTCATGCCAAGCTGCTTTCGTTGTGGACAACACGGATGCCCAGTATCGCCAAATGCCACTGGTGGACTTAGCCACCCTGACAGTCTTAATTCTAGCCTCGCCTGCTCTCCAACAGAAGCGTGCACATACATTCTTTCACCCAGTGCGATCTTGGACCGCACGTATCCTATCGCGGAAGGAAGGTCCTCGTAGGCCCAGTAGTCTTTGGCAGCGACCTTCTGGGCCACCAGAATGGAAAATACAACCAACCCGACCGCGATCATCCCAGAAATGGTCCGCGGCGCGCGCGCGATCGTCCTCTTGGACCAGCCAACAACCCATCCGGGGATCAGATTGTCTAATGCCCAGACTGTCATCAAAGCTGTTTGAGGGGCGAAATACAAAGTCAACCGACTATCCGCAAAGGTTCCCGGCAATGGATACATACTCAAGAGACTTACTATAATGGTCGTCACTAGAGTTGTCCAGAACACAACAGCAACATAAAAGCCGCGTTGCCCATGCGCCATTAAGTCTTTACGTGCTGACCACGTCCCCGCGACGGCCAGCACAATGCCGAGTGTTGGCCAGACTGCCTGTAATTCTCCAGGAATCGGAACGTGGATAAGTACTTTAGGGACCCGGTCAGCCAAAAACCAAACTACCTCAAGCGGTGTCGTAAATGTCGCGAAACCTTGGATCCAATATTGATTTAAGGTAGCATCGCCAGCACGGCGAAGAAAGATAGCATAGATAATGATCTCTGCTAAGCCAAGAACCGTAGTGAAAACGATCGCATGGAGGAGCGCGGTCCTCCGATCCCTGAGGTGGATAATCCCTGGTATAACAATCAGCGAGACTACTGCGGGCAGAAGCATCGCGGTCGTGTACGAGAAGCACGCGGCACCCGTGCTGACGAACACCAGCATCAGCAGCCGACGGCCAGTAGGCCGATCACAATAAGCCTTTGCCGCTAGCAGCACGGCGGCCGCCGCGGCGCAGTCAGCGGAGTAGTGTTTTAGCTGCTGGCTCATCAATATAAACATCGGCGAGAAGGCCAGTATCACCACCGCGAAGGTCGCCTGGACCGGACCCCATAGCCGACCGGCCAACACCGCCATGCACCCGATTGCGGCGACGCCTAGCAGCACGCTGCTAATATGCAGAGACACGCTGCTCGCCCCGAGGAGCGAAGTCACCAAGCGGGCCCATACAAGGAACAGCGGAGGGTTTAGAGGGAGCCAATGAGAAGAATAGAGAGTGCTGCTCCACGATTCCGCCAACACGATATTGGCTACCCACGCCTCATCCAACCACAGCGGGTAGTCGAGTCGCGGAAGTCGAACGGCAAGGCCGAGCAAGACTACTAAAGCCAATCCGGTACACGTTCTAAGGGCAAGCATTATCGCAATTATAGAGGGCAGGACAACGACATTGCGCTAGGATTGCATCAGCAGAGGCTGGTCTCGATCGACATGCGGCCTGACCCTGCAAATCCTGGGCTTAAATCGTTGCCTCTGAAAGTGTTTATCTGTGTTCTCAGAACACCAGCCCAACCATCGCTCTCGTTGCGCTACGCATCTTTCCCACTACTTGAAGACGATTCACGGAAGTCCAAAGACCCATCGGCCTGAAATATCTTCTGGCTGACCGCGCCGGTTGAAAGCCCCAAAGAACTTTATCGCGACGGATGTCCTCTCTCGCCCGAAGGCCAAAGACACTTTACTGTCTTGGTCCCCGTATTGCTTGTCTACCAAGAGAGAGGGCCAGAATCCCAGTGTTATTATCTTGGGATGCTCTTCTCGGAATCGGATTCGATACCCGTCCCCAGGTTCGTACTTTGGGCGGCACTACTGCTTTTCTTGGTTTTGTCCTTAGCGTTCGCCCAACGACGTGGGCCGTGGAACGACGAAGGCTGGTTTGCTAGTTCATCGCTAACTCTGGTGGAAAAAGGTTATCTGGGAACAGCAGTGATCGAGCCAACCGGAACGCACTTGCCGAATCCCCCACTGGGCATCGAACAATATACCTACTGGGTTCTGCCCCTCTATCTTCTGCTCCAGGCAGCATGGTACAAAGTGCTTGGCTTTAGCCCATTCCTCATGCGGCTCACCGGCGTGGCCTGGGGGCTCGCCGGTTTATGGGGGTTTTACCGCACGATCGAAGCGTTGTTGCAAAGGCGAGACTTAGCCCGGTTGACAGTTTGCCTCTTAGCTGTCGACGCAATCTACATAAATGTAGCAACGCTTGGACGAATGGATATGATGGCGGCGGCATTGTCGTGGATTAGCATAGCGCTGTATTTGCGCTGGAGAGAAACGAAGCTCCCGCAAGCGGTACTAGCTGGATATGGTTGCGCAGCATTAGCCTGTTTTACGCATCATCAAGTAATTCTCGGGGTCGTGGCCCTGCTCACGATCACCCTGTATTTGGATCGTAAACGAATTACTTGGCAATTGGTTCTCCTGGCTGCGCTCCCATTGATCCCGCTGGCCATAGGATGGGCTTGGTATGGTTCCCAGCGACCGGACTTATTTTTTGCACAATTGAACGCTAACTCAGCAGGCCGCCTCGCTGTTTATTCAGATCCACTACGTGCATTGGATTGGGAAATCAACCGGCGGTGGACCTTTTACGGCTACGACCCCCAATCGCACCCCGCCCGTCTGCCTTTGGTTTTGCTGCCCTTAACCTACCTAGCGGTTCTTGGTGCCGCATGCTTGATACCTGTCCTCCGACGGCAGCCACACATGAAGCTGCTTTCTGGCCTCACACTGTTTATGTGGTTATTCCAAACGCTGTTCGATGGAATGAAATTACATATCTATTTGATCCACCTGATTCCGTGGCTGACGATTACGCTCGTCATGGTTTGGGATACATTGTGGCGACACAAACTTGCACCCCGATGGGCACTAGCGGGCTACCTGTTCGTTCTGGTAGGATTGAGCGCTGGATCGTCCATGGGGCTCATTTGGAAAAATAACTTCCCGCAAACCATGCAACCGGTTCAGCAGGCATTGGCCGGTAGAGGTGGTCCGGGCCAGACAATATACGGGTCTCCGGAATTGGGCTTGTATCTAGGCTTTGACAACCTGGTGGATGACCTGCGCCTGGGCTACTACACGCAAAAAGCGCCTGCCTACATTGTGATGGATACCCGTTACCGGGCTTGGCTGAAAAAATTTTCCCAAACAGAACCCGACGTATATCGCCACAGTCGGGCCTTGCTGGACCGCGGCCGGAAGATTCATAGCAGCGGCGACTACGAGATCTATCAGCTGACGCCCTAGTGCCGGTCAAACATCTCCCTCAACTGCTTAAACTTTTCCCGGAGGTTGAGATCGTTACGAACCAGCGGGCGGCTTGCTGCGCAGACATTCTCGCGCAGACGGCATTATTGCACCAGCGGCCGTATAGTCGAGGCTAGGCGTCTTGATCACCAGCGGCAACGTGTCGTCGACACACCGAACTAGCCGGCAGTAGCTGAGGGCGGTGCTGTGGAGCAGCGGAGTTGATCGGTGAGGAGAGAAGAGACTATGGTGGTGAATCTTTCGGGCTTTCGCGAAAGTCGAGACTGAATTAAGCGAGGATGACAGCTTCTTTCCTTTCGAACAGGAAGGTGTGTTCAATATCGACAGCAGGGGCGCCGCAGTTGGTTACGCCTGCACTAAACTAAACAGGTCTTCGCCCCGGGCAAACTAATGCTCAACGCCTGGCCAACCTGTCGGTGAGTGAGTACTCGCGGCCATATCTTTGGGGCAGGCTCGACGCGGGAAACGTACGGCGTGGCCTGCATTTTGCGAGGCGACATCGCCAATCCACCGAGGAGATGATGGGGTGCCGATGGTAGGGAGATCGCAGCAGATGGACGGAAGTACTACCTCTTTGCGCTCTCCCGGCTCCAGGCATGGCCCACCGTCGCCACCCAGAGGTTCTGCGGGCTGGTTCTTATCATTGTCGTCGCCAGTCTACGTGACCGTCGATCGCACCGCCCTTACCCTGCAGATGGCCCCCTGGACACTGGTTGGCATCCAGATAATCTACCGGACAATAGCGCTTCTATGCGGTAACCGGATTTCACCTAATGGATTCCGCTTTTCGCTTTTTGCGGTCCACTACCCGTGGTGGCTGTTCTCTGTTGAATCGGCTCCCCGACCTTGCTGTCGAAACTCCAACTGGTCTCCCCCGCTATGGCGGCAGCCGGCGCTGTGCGGAAACGTCCCGTTATGGAGTAGCGCCCACTGTGAATGCGATAGAAGTATTCGCTGTTTTCCTGCAGTCCGGATGCGATAAATTGCTTGACTTCAGATTGGACCGGATCGGTTGCTTCTACTACAGGATTTGTCAATTCTGGGCTGGCGCTGATCGTGATTGTAGCCGGTCCTTCACCTGCGGGTACGCTGTAGTTCAAGACCACGGCAGTGTCGGTGACGTCGGCTCCGACTACGTTGATTTGGGTGGCCACCATGGGAGCGCCGGCATCAACAATGTAAACGCTCGGCGGCTCTGGAATGCCGAGGTTTGAGGCGAAAGCCACAAAGCGGCCATCCCGGCTCAGAGAGCTCCGTGGGGACTGAAAGTAGCTCAGCATATCGGAGCCATTTTTGTAGGTCTTGGCGCGATGAATGGCCAGTCGTCGGACCTCCTGCCCAGGCCGGACCATGACAATCTCCTGCCGATTGGGCTTGTTGGATGTCGTCACAACGTTCCTTACCGAGTTGGCGGAGCCTGCTTCGTAGACGCCGGAGCAGGACTGGCCGTCCAGCCGGTAGGTGTTCGGCCCGGTGACAGTGATCGAAAAGACACCGTTGATGCTGGTGATCCCTTTGGAGCCGCCAATCAGGATCGAAGCACCGGTGCTGTAGCCGTGGCCTTCCGATGTAATGCCGCATGAGGCGCCAGGGGTGACGGCAGTGATCTTCTTTGCGTCGATTCCGCCGGATTCGCCGTAGGGCGTAAAGACGCATACCCCGCCCCACGTACAACCGTAATGGCCGTCGGTGCTGAAGTCGCCCGGGTCGCTGGGATAAAGAAAATGTAGCCCTCCTCCCGCCTCCACAGGTTGCAGCATATCCGCACCCTTGTTTAGGAGCATGGTTGCCAAATAGGTACGGTTGCCGTAAATTTCGGAGAAACTCCAAAAGAATATCTGTCTTCCCGCCTGATCCTGCCCCACATCGGAGTGCGGCTGGGCTCCGGGAAGAAGCAGTGGATACTCATAGTTCAAGCCGGACTCGCCCACGCTGAAGACCAGACCGCGCGGCGCGGCGATCAACACCACATAGCGTTTGCCGGATTCGCTATCGACCTGGGTTACCTGGGGAAAATCAATGTTGGTCAGCCCAAAGCTTCCGACGGTGGTACAAAATGTTTTGGATTCCTGCGTGTCAGGCCATAAACCGTTCAGGTTGAGCGCACAGACTTTTTCGCCTTCCATGAAGGCCCACCAGCCATCGTCGGTTATATCCAGTGTCCCGCCCATGGTGAGAGTGTTAAAACCAGGGCGATTTCCGCTTGGGCTGGAGAAGTCCGCCGCTACGGTCGTCATGCCGTTATTGAGCGTCCGGTAGAGTACCTTTGCACCCGAGTAAAACCACAACTTCTCATCGTCGATGGGATCCCAACCCGCAAAGTTGATGTTTACTCCGGAGATATTCGCATAAGCGATGGAGGCGGTCCTCCGATCAATGGCGCTCACGTTCCCGCTGAGAGTAGCGGTCAACACGTACTTTCCCGTCGCGCTGAAGGCCGTCGCTGCGCTGTACTGGTTCATAAACCCGCTGGGCGTAATCCGGGTTACCTTGTAACCAAATTGGGGATCCGTATAGCTGCCGCCAACGGCCGGAATCGGAAGTGCGGTGCTGGCTGGACGCTCATCGGTGATGGTACAGGTATCGGCGTGGGGAAATCCCGGGTTTGAATTCACGCAACCGGACGGGAACCCTGGCTGATAGACGAACGCATCATAAGCGTTCCGTTCCACTACATCCAAGGTGACGTTTATCGTTGTGGTCCCGATGGTGACCGTGCCGGTGTGCCGGCCGACCGGCAGTTCCTGCGCACCAAGACCCTTCCAGGTGAGGTATACGGTGTCCGGGCCGCTGCCGGATACCGGAGTCCCGTTGGCAATCGAACGCAGCTGTTTTACGACATTAAAGCAGTAGCCGTAAGCATTGCCACACGCCGTGCTCAACTCCCCGCCCAGGGTGATGCTCCAATCTCCCGATCCGGTAATGGTGATCGGCGTGTCGGGCGGCGGTGTCGTCGAGTACCAGGGATAAGCAAGCCCCCGACGGCTTCGCAGCGTGATATCGGCCGGGGAAGCCATGATGTCGGCAGCCACTGGCACCACCGCCAACACTAAGAATAGAAAGAGTCCCCGAACAAATGCCATGTGGTCTCCACAACTTCAACCTGTTCCAACTGATGACGGGAAAGGAGGTGTCGCAAATTTGATGCTACGGTCGCTAGTCACACATGCTGTTTTCATGCTGAAAAGGACTGGCTCAGACGAATCACTCCAGAATACTATGTTCCTGGATGTGCAGGAATGAAAAGAGAGATCAAATCAGGTTCTGGCCCCAGTCAGCGGACGTGTTCAACCGGCCTTTTACCTACGCGTTCCGGTTCACAATGACAACATGGACAGGATCGAAAGGGCCAATATCGCTCGCCTTCTATCCTTATTAAGTATTAATGTCCAACAAGCGGTCAGCCGGTCCATCATAGAGCCGTTTGGGTTTCCGGACAGCATCGGAACATGCTGATTGGAAGCCAGGACCTCACCCCTCCCCAACAGAAACGCTTCGTCCTCTCTCTGTGGCACCGACATCGTCTACGGCTACGGTGCCCAACAAGCCGCCGATGTCTTCCCCTGCAACCGGCAGTTCCTACCCCTGAAACACTTTGGGCAGATGTTAGCTCTTTATGAGCAATTGAATGGATAGGCATCAAGCGGCTAAACTGTTGGCCGGACAGGGCCGATGAAAGAAGGGATGGGGCAGAACGGAGGGAGGGAGGGAACAATCCCGGTTCAGCCGAAGAATAAGGTCAGCGCACTCCGCAAGCCGGCACGGCCACCGGTGAAAATAGCTCGTTCCGGGTTCTGTTCGCTATAGTTGTCCTGTCAACCGCTCTCTTAAACAGCGTCTTCACGATCTCACTTTTCACATGGTCTCTCTTCAATCCCCCCCCCCTCCCCGCCGGGTAGCCGTACTCGGATTGGGCTATGTCGGTAGTGTCACAGCGGCTTGCCTGGCGCAGGCTGGACACTACGTAGCCGGTATCGACCGTGATGCCTATAAAGTCGAATGCATCCTCTCTGGCAAAGCTCCCTTCTACGAACCGGGCCTGGAGGAAACCATCCAAAGTGGCGTTGCGGCCGGCCGGCTAACTGCATTCACCGACCTGACGGAGGCCGTGGCCAACGCCGATGTTGCTATGGTGTGCGTTGGGACCCCCTCGGACAAGAGCGGCAATATCAGTGTCGACCAGCTTCACCGCGCCTGCCGGGAAATTCGTTCCACGCTCGATGCCCGCACCTTTCCGCTCGTGGTGGCCATCCGCAGCACCGCCTTCCCCGGTGTGTGTGAGGATCTCTACCGCAATTCGCTGGACGCCCATCCGAACGTTCGGGTCGTCTCCAACCCGGAGTTTCTCCGCGAAGGAACGGCAATGCGGGACTTTGAAGAACCTTCGCTGATCGTCGTCGGCGGTGACGATCCGGCAGCGGTCGATATGGTGGCCGGACTCTATTACGGAATGAAGGGCCAACTCCGTCGCGTCGCGCTGAAGACGGCGGAGATGATCAAGTACGGCTGCAACGCCTTCCACGCGGTCAAGATCTCCTTTGCCAATGAACTGGGCTCGGTCTGCCAGGCACTGTCCATTTCCGCTACGGAAGTGATGGACGTGCTCTGCCAGGATACGCGGCTGAATATTTCTCCGGTCTATCTCAAGCCGGGTTTCGCCTTTGGCGGCTCCTGTCTTCCAAAGGATATGCGGGCGCTAGTTTTTCGCGCCAACCGGCTGGGGCTGGACCTGCCCATGTTGAACAACATCCTGCCGAGCAACATGAGCCATCTGGCGCGTGCGCAGAATTTTGCCCTGGAAGTTCCCGGCGAAAGGATTGGCGTTTTCGGTCTGGCGTTCAAAGAAAACACCGACGATCTGCGAGAGAGTCCCGTGGTCGCGTTGTTGGAATTCCTGATCGGCAAGGGCCGCACCCTGAGAGTTCACGACCCAAATATTGATCTGACACAGATTTATGGTGCCAATCAGAAGTTCCTGCTCTCGGCTATTCCCCATATCGGACGGCTAATGGAGGAGAATCTGGACATTCTGCTCGAGTGGTCCGACCACCTGATCATTGCCCAGAAACCTTCCCCGTCAGATGCCGAGCGGATCGCCACCAGCGGTAAGCCCGTGTTAAATCTGATCTCGCTCTAGGAACTTGCTGAAAAATGCTCTGCAGGCCCAAATCGCCCGATTTCCGCCGACTCGGGCTTCAATAGAATCAATGAGTTGCGGTTGGGGAACGGAGGGGTC
>JALHNH010000111.1 GCA_022843625.1 Bryobacter sp.
CGTTACCTAGGCGAAGCCAAATCTGGCATCCCCGTCCACGTCGCTGAAGCCTTCGTCTCAGCCGACCTCCGCATCACCCTCGGCTTCATCGAGCCCCACCTGATGCTCGGCTATTCCGGCGGCCGCAAACTGATCGCCCCCGGCCTTGCAGCTCAGGAAACCATCAAGGTCATCCACAGCCCCCGCTTTATGCGTGACGTGCGCTCGATCGAAGGTTCGATCAACGACAACCCCCTCCATAAAGAGCTGCAGGAAATCGCCCGCATGGCTGGCCACACCTTCATGCTCGACGTAGCTCTCACCCGCAAGCGCGAAATCGCCGGAGTCTTCGCCGGCCACCCAGAGCAAGCCCACGCCGCCGGAGTCGAATTCGTCAGCCGCGTCATGCTGGAAAAGCTCGACCAGCCCGTAGACGCCGTAGTCACCACCTGCGCCGGCTACCCGCTAGACCTCACTCTTTATCAAGCCGTAAAGGGCGTCACCGCCGCCTCCCACATCGTCCGCGAAGGTGGCAAGATCCTCATCTGCGCCGAGTGCACAGAAGGTGCCGGAGCCCCAGAATTCCGCGAGATGATCAAGCGCTTCAACTCCCCCAAAGGCTTCCTCGACGCCGTCAAAGACGCGCCAGTAACGGTAGACCAATGGCAGCTTGAAAAACTGGCCCTGGTCCTCGAATCAAAGCAAGTAGTCTTCCTCGCACCCGGCGTCCCCTCGGAATACCATCCCAACATGTGGGGCCCCGTCTTCAGCGACTTCAACCCCGCCATGGCCAGCCTCATCGAAGGTCTCGACAAAGGCTCCGAAATCGCAGTAATCCCCGAAGGCCCCTACGTCTTGGCCCGCGTAGTCTAGGTAACTCGGCCCCCTGTTGACGAATTCATCGTCAACCCCTTAACCTGTACATGTAATGTTCTTCTCTGTTATCTAGTCCTGAACTGAATTGCAAGCAAGGCCCCAACCGCCCGTTTGGGGACCCATTGCTTTGCATTTGAAGTCCGCGGCGCATTTAAGCACCACGCACTCATCAGTTTCAGCTCTATCCATAACAGGAGAATTTTTATGTCTTGTTCTGAACGTTCCGTTCAGTATCACAAGCACCAAACCGACTGCGCGATTCATCACGCCTACACTCGGCTAGCTATAGATACACCCGCTCTCACAAAATTTGACGAGCTACGTTTTTATGTTCGAAATCGTGCGCCACACTTCTTGGATGCACCCATCTGCAACGGACATCATCCAGGCGTCGATGCGCTTGTCAATCTTGCACGCTGCGCAAGCGCTCATATCCGCCCCCTAGCCTCTTGGTCCGGCACCTCGTCCACTTGGCGCAAGGCCGTGTCGTCCCTTATAAACCACCTCGTTTGCAACTATCCACTTCCCCTCTTCCTAACGGCGGCCTGGTATTCAAATGAAGATACTGACCTTGATGAAAAAAGGAATTGGTTTATTTCCCACGCCCGCGGACTGCGCTTTCGATCTCTCAATCTACCAATCGAGATGACTCGAAAAATGGAAGATATCTTTCTTGCCTCCCACGATCATTTTGGAATCGACTATGCTCTCCGCCGGGCAGAACTGCTCGCGCTGGGTATGCCTCCCAAATTCATAAACGCGATCCTAAACACGCGATTCGCAACAGACCTCAGAAATGGCGACTTTTGGCGTTCCGTCTGGCACTTTCTGATGGTGAATGAAGCCAACATTGCCCCAGCGGAAATTGCTCCTATCCTCGACTTCATCCAGGCAATTCGACATGACCGCACAACAACTGAGACACCAGATGGAGTCGTGGAATTAGGTCCACCCCAGCCTCGATTCTCCATCAAGGGTAGAACGGTAGCATCCATACTTCGCTTAATGCGCGACTGGCATCGTAGTCTCGCTTTGGGTGGATCGGGATTTGCATGGGCACCCTCTGCAGTGCAAACGCTGCTGCTAGAAGAGTCAAACGAAGATGCATCAACCCCGCCAGCACAGTGGCGTTTGATCGAGCTAACCAACTCTGCGCAGCTTCGAGCTGAAGGTGCAGCACTCCATCATTGTGTCGCGAGCTATGCGGATCGGTGCCGCCGCGGAACCTCCCGCATCTGGTCTCTTCGCTATTTGCGCGATGAAAAGATTCACCACACGATGACCATCGAGGTGGATCCACACAAACGCACAATCATTCAAGCTAGGGCCTTTGCCAACCGCATGCCGAGCGGTAAACCGCTAAGGCTCCTGAGAGACTGGGCCAATCGAGAAAGGCTCCAGCTCTCCATTTGAGCAGGGAGGTAGCATCCCGTTCAAAGACTAACAACTCGCTCCACCTGCACATTCTGCACCCCCTCAACTGCAGACAAAGCACGCACTAAGTCCGGCATCAACACCCCACCCTTGGGCTCAATCAAGTAACTGCCCTCAATACTCTCGCCCTGCTTCACCATCGCAATCGATTGCATCTCCCGCTTCTCAAGCATTCCACCCAGTGCCGCACCCACAATCGAATCCACCTCAAGCCCCGCCGCCACCCTTACCTTCATCTGCAACTCCACCGCAATCGGCTTAGACCTCACACCCCCATACAAAAACACAACCTTAGCCAGCGTTACCACTGCAATCCCGATCGTCGCCACCCACAAACTCCAGGCCCCCACCGCCATCCCCACAATCACCGCCAGAATCACATAAGCCGTATCCTGCGTATCCCGAACCACCGTCCGAAACCGCACAATACTCAACGCCCCCACCAAACTAAACGCCCGCGCAATGTTATCCCCAATCACCTGCGTCACCATTGCGATCAACACACAAAGCAACAGCAGCGTCATCGGGAACGTTGTCGCCGGAGCATGAGCCCCCCGCGTCCATCGATAAACAAAGGCGATCACCAGCCCATATGCAAACGCCACCAGCAAGCGAAACAGCACATCCAGCGGAGCCACAGCCGGCCCCCCAGCCACAACATGAGTTAGAAATTCAGGCATTAGAATGGCATCATTCCCGGCGGCGGCCCAATCACCTGATCAATCCCTGCCCGCAGTTGAGCTTCACTCAATACTGCCGCCCCACCACTCCAGCCAGCAAACCATTTCTCAAAACACTTCTCAAACTCAGCCTTGCTCACACTGCCATCCTTATCCTCATCCATCGCTCGCACAAAAGCCGGAGCGACAAAATTCGCCGGCCCAAATCCCCCCGGAGGCCCGCCCATTCCAGGCGGCCCACCCATTCCACCACCACCAACCTGTCCCTTCGATTCCCCACGCAACTGCGCCGCCACAGACTCACTTCGTTTCCCAACAAAAGCCTTAACAGGCAACCCGCCAGGCCCCATCCCGCCACGGCCAGCAGCCTCCCCGGCCACACTCTTCTCAAACCGCCCAGCCTTCTCCTCAGACTCCTCCTTCACCGCCGCACGAATCACCACCGCAGTCTCATCCACCTGCTTCGCAATCCTTCCCGGCTCAAAGATCGTCTTCTGAAACTCACCCATCCGGGCTAAATACGCCTTCTTGAAAGCCGCCACCGCAAACAGCCGTTCGAGAAAACGGTTCTCCCCTCGCCACGGATGCTCGATACTCAACTCCGTTCCCCCACCCATCCCGCCAAAAGACAGATCGAGATCCCACGGAAGAATTCGAAATCGATTCGTCTTCGCACTCAGAGACAGGTAGAAATTCTGCCCCATAGCAAGAATGCTATCCATATTCGCCAGCCACACATTGATCGCCAGATACCGCGCCACCTCATCCAATTCGAGATAGGAACCCACCTGCGCTTCAAACTCAGAATCACTCCCACTCGTCACTAGCTTTGCGAAATCAATCACCCGCTGTTTGTGTGCCGCCGTCAACTCCGTCTTAGGGTCATACATCTGCTTGTACTTCTTCCAGTCATCACCCAGATAGCCAAACAGATTCCGTGTCGAAGGCTTGAAAATTGCATCGCCCACCTCCTCCTCAGTGACATCTTCCACCACCGAATAAAGCCCCAGATACTGCTTCTCGTACTTCCCAGCCACGGTCAAATAGACACGAGCATAAGAGGTCCGCGGTCCCGGCACAGCCCCATCCCGAAACAGTCGATAGGAAAGCGGCTCATTCATCCAGCTCGCATCATTCACATTGGAGTGCAGGTTGAGCGTAGTCACCCCAGCGATCTTCTGCCCCTTCACATACTTATTCAGATCCACCTTCAGCGACCGCTTCAACGACCCCCGCGACATCATAAACGTACTGTTGCCCTTATACCGAACTGCCACATCCTGAAAAGCCTTACCGTTAAAGTCAATCGACGCGTGAACGTACTTGAAGTCAATCCCAGCCATAGCCGAAGCCCCATTGCGCCCACCCTCAGGCCCAAGCATTCCCCCAGGTCCACCGGGCCCACCAGGACCACGACCCGGCATTCCACCAGGCATCCCGGCAGGCATCGGCATCAACCCACCCAGTCCCTTGCGAACCTGTGCCTCGTTCAACTTCCCGGCCTTGTCCTGATCCCAACCCGCAAACCACTTCTCCCCAAGCGAACGAAACTCCACTTGAGACAGCTTCCCATCACCATCCTGATCCCCTTTAAGAAAAGCCGGCATCACCATCATCGAAGGACCAAACCCGCCAGGCCCCCCAGGTCTCATACCCGGTCCACCAGGCCCCCGCATGCCCCCAGGCCCGCCCATCTGCGGAGCACCCTTGGGCTCCATCGCCGCCCACTCCTCGGCACTAAACTTCAGATCCACCGTCCAGATCTTGGAAGCATCAAACAGCGCCGCCGGATTCTTCGGAGTCTTCTTCTCGGCAGCCACACTACAAATGGCGATCAGGGTCAAAGCAGCTATCAGTCTCATACGTTAATCAAATCGTAACGAAACCAACAAATTGCAATCGTAAGAAATTGTAAAGTGGCCGAGGAGGCAGTTTTTGGAATTAGTGCTTCTCAGCCCCCTCCGTCGGCGCCACACCCTTCTTCTCACCACCAACAGCTCCACCCAAACTCAACTTGATCCCCTCAACCAGCAGCGTAGTTTCACCCGGCGCCTGAAAGAAACTATAACCCTCACGAGTCCCCTTCCAAGCCACCGGCCCCGCCACCTTCTTCCCAGCCTTCAACACTTCTTCCTTAACCTTCGTAACCAGCGCCTCATACTGCGGATTCCCCTGCGGCAACCCCGTAAACGAACTCAAATCCGTGCTCGCCACAAACACCACATCCACACCCGGAATCGCGGCCATCTCCGCCGCCAGCTTTACTCCAGCCGGCGACTCAATCATCGCCACAATCATGATGTTCTCATTGGCAATCTTCCGGTAATCCGGCCCCCAGATCTTCCCGTAATTCCCCCCGCCCTGGCTCCGCTTCCCAACCGGCGGATACTTCGCAAACTTGATCGCATTCCGAACCTTCTGTAAGTCCTCCACCATCGGGATAATAATCCCCGCCGCGCCCATGTCCACAGCCTTCTGGATGTCTCCTTCGGTAGCATCCGGCACTCGCACAAACGGCATCGCCGACGACCCCTTGCAAGCCAGAATCATATTCGCAACTTCCTGATAGGTCATCGGGCTATGCTGCATCTCAATCCAGGTAAAATCAAACCCCGAATTCGCCATCGCACAATAAGTATCGATATTCGGAATACTTACCGTCCCGCCAACCACCTGCTTCCCCGCAGCAAGCTTCAACTTCACGGTATTGAAAATCCGGCCAGGCTTGTCAGGAGGCGCATCCTGAGCGCCAACAACGCCGAAGCTCAACAAAAGTAGTGCAAGTGGTTTCATAGTATTCATCCTTAAATTTGTGGAATTCGTTCCCCGTAAACATCCGTCAACCGCATATCCCGTCCATTGAATCGATAAGTCAACTTAGTATGATCGAGGCCCAACAAATGCAACATGGTCGCATGCAGATCATGAATCGAAATTGGCTGCTCTGCCGCCTTATACCCAAACTCATCGCTCGACCCGATCACCTGCCCGCCCTTGATCTTCGCCCCAGCCATCCACATCGACATAGCCCCCGGATTATGATCCCGCCCCATCCCCCGCTGCGATATCGGCATCCGCCCAAACTCCCCTTGCCACGTCACCAGCGTCGTATCCAGCAACCCCCGGGCCTTCAAATCCGTGAGCAACGCATGAATCGGCTGATCCACCTCAGCCGCATGTTTCGTATGGTTCGACCGCACATCCTCATGCGCATCCCACGTATCGGTATTCTGATTCCCCAGTCCACCGTGATAAAGCTGCACCATCCGCACTCCGCGCTCAATCAGCCGTCGCGCCATAATGCACTGCCGCGCAAAAGGCTCCGTAACAGGATTATCAGTTCCATACAACTTACGAGTAGCCTCACTCTCCAGCGACACATCCACCGCCTCCGGTGCCACCCCCTGCATCCGGTAAGCCAACTCATAAGACTCAATCCGAGCCGAAAGCTCCGAATTCCCCGGATGCGCCGCCGCATCCATCTCATTCAACTCCCGCAATAAATCCAGCCGCTCCCTCTGCCCCGCCGAAGCCGGCTTCAAATCCACAATCGGCGTCCCACTCGCCTTAAACACCGTTCCCTGATACGTCGCCGGCATAAACCCCGCACTCCAGTTCGCTGGCCCGCCAAACGGAGCTCCATGCGCGTCATATAAAACCACAAAAGCCGGCAGATTCTTGTTCTCGGTCCCCAACCCATAACTCACCCACGAACCCAAACTCGGAAAACCCATCCGGATCATCCCCGTCGAGATCGCAAAGTGCGCCTGCACATGGTCATTCGATTTTGAATACACAGACCGCAACAACGCAAACTCATCCGCATGAGAACCCATCTTCGGAAACAACTCCGACACCTCAAGCCCGCTCTGCCCATGCCTGCGAAACTCAAACGGCGACGGCATCAATGGCCCCGGATGCCCCTGCCGCACCACCACCTCCCCAAGTCCAGTCAACGGCTGCCCCGCATACTTCTTCAGCGCCGGCTTCGGGTCAAAAGTATCGATATGGCTCACCCCGCCACTCATAAACAACGAGATCACACTAGTGGCACGAGCACCCACAGCTGCCCCCTCCGCCAGCATCGAAGAAAGCGCAACGCCCCCATATCCCCCAAGGGCCGAAAACAACATCTCACGCCGCGACTGGAACGTCCTGCTCATTGGATATACACAAACTCATTCAAATTCAAAAGCACGTGAGCAAACGCATCCACCGGCTGCCCTGCCAAAAACTTCACACCCAACTCCAGCTCCCGCGCATTCGGCCGCCGCGCCAGCACCCGCAAATAAGCCAGCTCCACCTGCCCCGCCCGATCCCCGGGCCGTGCCTCCTCCAGATACCGCCCAAAATGCTTCGACTGCGACAACACAAAATCATTATTCAGCAACGTCAACGCCTGCGTAGGAACAGTCGTAGTATTCCGCGCCCCGCAAGACACATTCTGGTCCGGCAAATCAAATACCTCAAACATAGGAAACGGCAAGCCCCGCTTCCGGTAAACATAGACACTCCGCCGCCAAACCTCTGGCCCATCCTTGTCCTGATTCCAGATGCCGTGCGTCATCGCACTCAACACCTCTGGCTGCAACACCGGGAAAACGGCCGGCCCGCCCACCTTCGCATTCAGCGTCCCAGCCACCGCAAGAATCGAATCCCGAACACTCTCAGCCTCAAGCCGGTGCACAGGGAATCGCCACAACTTCTCATTCCGCGGGTCCGCCTTCATGCTCCCGGCATCATCAAACCGGGAATCCATCCTGTAAGTAGCAGAGTTCAGAATCACCCGGTGCATCTGCTTCACACTCCATCTCACTCGCAAAAACTCCGTTGCCAGCCAATCCAGTAACTCCGGATTACTCGGCAAGTCCCCTATCTTTCCGAAGTTATCGATACTCTTTACGATCCCTGTCCCAAAATGATGATGCCAGATCCGGTTCACCATCACCCGCGCCGTCACTGGATTCTCAGCAGAACCCAACCACTGCGCCAGCGCGAGCCTCCGCCCGGAAGTCTTGCCACTAGCAACCTCGACCGCAGTCTGCACCTCCCCTTTCACCAGCACCGCAGGAAAACCCGGCTCCATCGGCTCGCCCTTACTCTGCACATCCCCTCGAATCAGAAAATAACTCGGAGGCACCTGATACCGCCCCGGCCCTTCATGCAAGAACGGCCCGGCCTCAGGATCTTTAGCATTTCCCTTACCCGGTGCAGGCTCATCTCCAGGCCCATCCGGCGTAGACCGGTAATCTCCATCCGTAATCCCCATCGCAACAGGCAGCGGCGCCGGCCGCGTCTTCTCAATCTCGGCAATCTGCGCAAGCAACGCACGCTTCCTTGCCAGATCCTCTGCACTAGCCACCCGGTCAATCTCCGCACTAGACACACCCGTAGTGCGAATCACTTGATTTGCCAGCAACACCTGCCCCGGTGTCCGCTGCGCTTCAGGAGTCCGAATCGCCTCCTGAACATTCTCCGGATACCGCGCATACTTCCCAGGCAAAATCCTCTCCCGGTAAGGCAACTCAAGTTCCCGAATCGCCGCGCGCAGCGGTCGAATCCGCGCATCCACAGCTTCACTCAACCGCTTATGTTCGGCCACTGGTACCAGCGGATGATCCACCTCCACATAACCAAACAGCGAAGCCTGCAGCCGGTAATAATCCTTCTGCGAAATCGGATCAAACTTATGGTCATGGCACCGCGCACATTGTACGGTCAACCCCATCACCCCGCGTCCAATCGTCGCGATCATGTCATCGAGATATTCATAACGAAACTCCGGATTATCTTTCTCGCGGTACCCCACCTTCGCATGGCTCCGCAAGAATCCGGTAGCCGTCAGAGTCTCAGGCGTCGGCCGCTCCACCTCATCCCCGGCCAACTGCTCCACCAGAAAACGATCAAAGGGCTTGTCAGCATTAAAGGCTGAAATCACATAATCCCGATACCGCCACGCATTCGGTCGATCATAGTCATGCTCATAACCATTCGAATCCGCATAGCGCGCAAGATCCAGCCAATGTCGTCCCCACCGCTCCCCATAATGCGGCGAAGCAAGCAACCGCTCCACCAGCTTCGACCACGCATCAGGTGAACGGTCCTCCACAAACTCAGCCACCTGCGCAGGCGTAGGAGGCAACCCAATCAGATCAAGATAAGCCCGCCGCACCAGCGTATTCCGCGAAGCTTCACTGGCAAACGCAACCGAACCTCGCCTCTTCCCCACCAGATAATCAACCGCATTCACCCCCACAGGCACAACCGGCTGCAGCGGCTTCTGAAAAGCCCACCAAACCTCAACCTTGGTAGCACCCCAAACCGCGCCTTCAGCGATCCACTTCCGAACCGCCTCAACCTCCTCCACCCCAAGAGTCCCACCCATAGGCATCGCAGGCTTCTC
>JALHNH010000112.1 GCA_022843625.1 Bryobacter sp.
GCTCTCCACGCTCCCAGAACCGTCGATTACCATTTCTGGGCTGGCCGCTGTGCCGAGAGCCTCGCGAACCTCGACCGCGCCCAGCGCCTGACGCAATATCGAAGGGCGGTTCGCTTCATTGTAACCGTGAACGGTATCTGGTGTCCAAGGGGGGTCTTTCGTAAAGATTACATGGCGGCCCCATAAAAAGAACAAAGGTTCGGTAAACTGTTAGCGTCTAAACCACAGAAAACGAACCTTTGAGCCATGATCCTACGTATTTTAGGCCTATCTAGCAAGGCCTATGTCGATCTTTATCCACATATCTGGGCTTGGAGCCCGGGCTGTGTCCGGTGTTCGGGTTGACTGACCAAGAATGGTGGGTTCCCCCGGTTGCTGGACCTGGGCTGCGACGGGCCGCAATCGGCTCGGATCTGCAGGAAATGGTGCGAGGCCTGCCAGCAGTCCTTTACATTGCTGCCTGAAGATGTGCTTCCCTCGCATAGTTACGGAATGGGCTTGATAGATGCCCGGCTTATGGCTTGCGCGGACAGTCATCCGCTTCGTTCACGGGATTTCTACGAGCAGCATGGCGCCGTCGCCAAGACAAAGGCAGAAGAGCGGGCTGCTGAGGAGTTTTCCTGGTCGGACCAGCTTGAGATGGAGCCGGTCAATCCGTCGCATCAACTCTTTCTCCACTGGCGCCGCAAATTTGCAGCGCGCGCTCAAGTTTGGCTCCACTATCTGTTGGCAGCCTGCATCTTGAGCGGGTGTGACCTCCGAGTCCGCTTGGGGGAAAGCCTCGAGGGCTTCCGCAAATGTCCACCAGAGCTTTATCCTCTGCTTCTTTCAGTTGGTCTGGTCGGGTTACTTCAAGACCGGCCAGTCCGTTCTTGTTTGGGTGATACCCTGTGGCTGCTTTGTGGCGCCAATACTGGGTCACACAAGATTTTACAGGCGCCCGGCCGACCGCCACCTCATTATGGTCAAAGCCTCGAGTTTCCAAGCTCAGGGCATCCATAAGGAGGCATTACAATGAACGAATCCGATTGGGAGCGCCACCGCGACGATGTGGCGCTGGCTCGCTATGCCGTCATCGCCCCGTTAGTCAACCGGGTCCTGGGGGGCGCGGAGCGAACTCTAGTCCGTGCGGAGATACTCAGGTCCGTTCACCAATTTCCCGGCGGGCACAGCCAGCGAATCTCGTGTCGCTGTTTGGAACGCTGGTTCAATTATTACAAATACGGCCACCTGAACACCGATGGCGAAGTGGTCAGCGAGCCAGGCATTCTGGCCTTGCGGCCGATAGCCCGCAACGACAAAGGCAAGCCGAGGGCGATTGAGGTCGGCCTGGTCGACCGAGCCGTGGAGTTGCGCCGTGAGGAACCATCGCGCACGACATCGGCCATCATCGAACTACTGAAGACTACGGCTCGCGCCGCAGGCCAGGCTGAGCTGAGCATTTGCGAGGCAACCCTGGCCTACAATCTGCGCCAGCGCCGGGCGACCAAGAAAGACCTGCAAAAGGAAGGCCGCGTCTACCCTCGTTATGAGCACGAACGACGCAACGCTTCCTGGCAGGCAGACTGGTCCCAGGGCATTCGTCTGCCTGACCCCCAGAATCCCAGTAAGACTCGGCTCTGCCACCTGCATGCCGTTCTGGATGACCACAGCCGTTACGTAGTTCACGCCGAATTCTACTTTCGCCAGAATCTGCCGTACCTCGAAGATTGCTTTCGCAAATCCATTCTGCATGGGGGCGTTTGCTCGATTCTCTATGTGGACAACGGAAAGGTCTACCACTCGCGGTCGCTCCAACTGGTCGCAGCCCGACTGTCTACCCAGCTCGTGTTCGCAACGCCGTATGCGCCCGAGGGAAAGGGGAAGATTGAGCGATGGTTCGGCACGGTCAAAAAATCGTTCTACCCTGAGGCGGAACGCGCGGGAATCCAAACTCTGGAGGAGTTGAACCAGTTCTTGTGGGCCTGGATCAAAGACGTCTACCACGCGCGGGAACATTCCTCGACGAAAGAAACACCCAAGGCCCGTTGGGATGCCGGCGCCGGACAGGTCCGCTACCCCGACCCGGCCCAGTTGGTCGACCTGTTTCTCTGGGAGACCACACGCCAAGTGGATAAGTCGGGATGTATCAAGCTTTCTGGCAATCTCTACTCGGTGGCCGAGCACCTCGTGGGTCAAGAGGTGACTATTCGATATGATCCATTTGATCTATCCCGAGTTCGCCTCTACGAAGGTGGCCGTTTTACGGAGACGCTGGAACCCCAGACGCTGGTCAACCGCACCTTGCGCAAAGCCACTCCGAGGAAACCAGAGAAAAAGGCTCCACTATCCAGTTCGACTGAATACCGCAAGAAGCTCGCCGACGACTTTTGTGATGGGGTCCAGGCCGTCCAAAAACAAGTTCGCGGGCCGCGCGGCTCGTGTCTGACTCTGGCTGAATTTCGCGCCTTACTTGGAGACTTGCTATTGCGTCCGCTTACGCCCGCGGAGAGCAGTTCCTCCGGGGACTTCTTTCTGCGCAATGCTCCGCTTTCGGAAAACCAGGTGAAGTCCGCGATGCAGAAGGCGATTGCATCCAAGAGTTCGTCGCTGCACATTCGCTATTATCTCGAGGCGGTGAAGGCCACTCGCCTGGATGAGAGGACCTCTTAATGGCTGGGTATCGAAAATATCATGGCCTCAGCGCCGCCCCATTCGGGAAAAGCATCGCGACCACCCGTTTGCTCGTCTATCCCCAAATCAAGGAGCTTTGCGAAGAGCTCGACGACCTGATCGAGGACGGAGGAGTAGGCATTCTTTCCGGAGAGATGGGAATGGGAAAAACTACCGCTCTGCGCCACTACTTCGAAACGCTGGGCGACCGCGCTTGCCTGCTCTGTTACCAGGGAGCCAATCGCCACCCCAACGCGATCTTGGAGGGTATCGTGGAGTCCCTGGGTCTCTCTCCGACCAGAAGCAGGGCCGGACTTCTACGCCAAATCAGCAACCGGGTCGATCGGCTTTACCAAGAGCAGCGAAGAAAAACGCTACTCGTACTGGACGACGGCCATTTGCTCGAAGATGGCCTGCTGGAAGACCTACGGCTACTCACCAACTTTGAGATGGACACCAGGGACCCGTTAATTTTGATGATTCTCGGCCACCCTGCCCTGCGAAAGCGCCTCCAACGGCCGGTCCACCAGGCCCTGATGGACCGTGTTCGCCTCCTATACACGTTGGAGGGCCTGTCGGCCAAGGAAGCCTCGGACTACATCAACTGCCACCTGGAGCACGCCGGCGGCAAGCCGGCCCTGTTTACGACCGATGCACGACAGGCCCTGTTCGAATTGTCGCAGGGGATTCCACGCAGGCTTAACGCGCTGGCTTTGATGTGCCTCAAAAGAAGCGCCCAACGCAAGACGACCCCAATTGACGCCGCCTTTGTGCGCATCATTGCACAGGCAGAATAGAGGAACCTTATGAACGCTACTTTGTCATCTTGGTCCGACGAATTGCTGACGGAACCAACAAAACTGATCATTGGCCTGGACATCAACGAGAGTCTGCGCCTGGTCGTCGCCGAGGCCGATAGCGGGCCGGAACCGGTCATCCTGGAACGCCATTGCTTTCGCTCTCTCGAAGGCCTGCAGCGCTATCTGCAACGCCCCGAAATTTGGAATCAGATGCACCATCTCGCCCTGCATGCGGCCGGCGCCAACGACCCGCACGGGGCGAGTAGTTGGCTCTACACCCAGAACATACCGGTACATCGTTACCAAAGTCCAGGCTGGGCGGCCCACGCTCTGAACCTCAATGAAAAGCTGACCTTCTGGGAACTGCCTCAAGCCTACAAGTTGGCCTACACCCTGGCCTTCCTTTCATCGTATCGACTGCACAGCAACAGGGTGGTCAACAGTCTCGCCAACCAAACCCATCAGCTGACCGAAATCCTCAAAGACTTTGAACGCGAACTGGGCTGCTTGAGGTTTGCCCTTGGTGACGGCGGAGGCTGCCCCCAGCACCACCAGTGGGAGTGTCCTTTCTGAGCCAGAACCCCGTGTCCATCCCATACTGGGAACGGGGAACTGGACGCCAAATAAACTTCACGGACGCTGGCAAATAATGTTCACGGCTACATGGACTGTTGCAACGAATGGTTGGTGGTTTGAAGGGCAGGGACTTAGACTCCAAACAGCTGTCCAACATGATTGAGGTGTTTTCACCGCCTAAAGTCTCCCGGTCTGGGCGGAAGCTGGCAGCTGCCGACATCAAAAGCAACCGCCAGTGGTGCGCCGCCAACGCAGCGGAATACCAGGGTCGATGGGTTGCCCTGGTTGACGGGGAATTACTTGCGGTTGGATACACCTTGGTGGAGTTGCGCGCTCATTTACGCGACAAAATGACTGAGGCCGCCCCACTGATCCAGCGCATGCACTGATGCTGCAGACACCTGCGGGCGATTGTTTTACCACCAGTTGGTTGACCTATCAAGAGGACGCAACCGAGTCTATGCCCGCGGCCTACCGTCGCGATGACTCTCAAAAAATATACATCCCCATCATCCTCCCCGACCTCAATGAACGCTATACAGCGTTGCTCGATACAGGTGCCCCGTATGTGGTTCTTGCCAAAAACCTCGTTGCAGCTTTGGGAGACAAGGTACGCACCACTGGCGTCAGAAAAAGGCTTCTTACTCGCCACGGGCCTATCGACGGGGAATGGGGCCGCATCGAGTTAGAGCTCCCCGCAGAGGAGGGACATTCGCTGAAGGTAGATGCCACTGCGTTCTATTGCGATTGGCCCGACGAAGACTGCGTCGTCCTGGGCTATATGGGATTCCTTCAACGAATACGGTTCGGCATCGACTCCGTCCAATGTCGCTTCTACTTCGGCCAAGCGGATGAATGAGCCGGAGCAAACGCCAGAAACTAGTCCGACCTGAGCCGATGCCAAATTCCCTACTCTGGAGCGTAAGGCCAATCTAGCACTTTCCGGGCTATTGGAACGGCTTTCCGCCGAGCTCAAGCCTCTTCCACTCGGGGAAGCGACCGTTTTCTATCAGTTTAGCCAGTAGTCGAGAACAGAGGGACAGCCCATCTTGCAGAAGGTAGCTCGTGAAAATTTTCGCCCCAGAAAATTTGGTCTCGTCATCCAGCGTACCGTCGTGTGCAGCCCGACTTCTAAGGTCGTAGAGGCACCTGAGGAGGTCCGAGATCGCATTCTTCTCCTCTAGGTTCTTCCCGAGAAACAAAGCTCCCCTTACTCTAACCAGATGACCGATCGGATCGCTCCTATTCTCTCGGTCGCTAGCAAGGATTGATTCGAGAGCAATGCCGAGGTCCAACGCTGTATCAACAGGGTTGCGTCGCCTATAAGCCATGTTAAGTCTACTCAGAGAGACCCTCAAGCGTTTGCGAAAGTCTGCTGGACAGCCCACAAACTTTGAGACTATCGACCGGATTTCTGAAGGATGCGCGGGTAAAAACTGCTCGTGCCTCACGGAGCCTAGAGGATCTACCCCCAAGGGCACTATTCCCGATTGCGGCCCGATCACCCATTCAGGTCCGATGGAAAGCAGATGGTCTGCCACTGCTGGTCCAGAACCAGCAAGGACCAAAACACTTGCAATTTCCTTGAGTAGTGAATGGGTTTCGAGCACTTCTGCCGGCAATTCCGGATGGGTGGGACTAGCGAATTTTGGCAGATTAACGGTGGCGGTGAGAGCAGCGGAAATTTCCGAGTATGGGAAATTAGAGCGATGACCCCACAGTTTGCGGTTTCTAGTTTCATCGTCTTCTTGTGCGACCGGCAGCAACGAAACACCATCCCCGAACGATACTCTATCTGCGACTTTGATTCCGCTCAGATATAACACTTCTAGGCAGGAGACTTCGTTCTTCTCGATCAGTTTACGCAAATGCAGCACAGCTGACTTCTGGCCCTTCTTCGCGCTCTCATTGAGTAAAGTACGGGCAATTTTCTCAAATGTTAGTTGAGGGCAAGAGATGGAGTTGGCAAAGATGAGCCTGTTTTCAAGTTCGCTAACTGCAGGCTGTTTCGACAGTTCTTCGACCAGTTTACTTACTAGCGGCAATGCGACACTATCGCACTCGCCGTAAAGGTCTATCTCCAAATCAGAAGGCGCTTTGAGCAGCGGGTATAACAGCCCATAGTTAATTTGATTCTGAAATTCTTGGGGCCCGGGGGCGTCTACCTTATTGAATGTCAGAAAGTTACCAGGCATTTGTTCGATATTCAGCTGTGCTTTCGGACCGACCCTCTCTCTCAATAGCCTCTCCAAATTCGCAAGGTTCTTGGAAGAGGGTTCTGAGCTCCAGATGATCCTGATGAACTTCACTCTGGTGTCATCTGGTGGTCCGTACGACACCGAGGTCCAACGCTCCTCACTGGAGCGCTTTTCGTCTTCGACGAAGAGACAGCGGACGGGCAGATTCGCCTTCTTGAAGGCCCCTCTAAGTTCTCTTTCGTCCAAAAGCCTGACGTGGACTCTACTCACTTTCTTTCTCCCCAATCAATAGACATTACACAGTGAAAATGAACCTTTCATGGCAGCCTAGGTGGAGAAAGTAGCTATCACTTCCTCCGTAAAGCTAAGGTCACAGATCATTGTTAGCCCAATCGCGCTTTTCAGTATCATAGATTTGTTCTACCAGAAGTCGAGGGGAAGAGCTTGGAGAATGCCTCAAGACAGCGACATTTGCGCATAACACGTGTTTTTCCTCCAATGATGGCCAACAGCCAACTAGTAGAGACTCAGAAAAGGCGACCGTCGGCCAATGGACTCGAGGTGTGGCAATTCTCCAGTCCTCTGAGGAATCGCCGTCGATAAGGAGCCGCAGTTCTACATCAGTCCAGCATAAAGCAAAGTGGTGCCACCCGTCCGAAAGACTTTTGTCAATGTTCACTATCGATGAGCCGACCGAATTCTGGAGCCAAACCTTCCAGCGTGGTTCTTTGGGTGGGTTGTATTCGCAAGGTCCGTACGAAAGGGAGAATACATTTTTATAAGGCGGAAATGGGTCACCATAAGCAAAAACGTATCGGTTGTTAGTCAAGTTGAGCAAGTGCTGACCAACTTCAACCCAGCAACACAGATATCCTGATGATACCCCTAAAATATCCGAGGGCATAGATATCGCCTGGCTTGGGGAAAATATGTCGATTGATTTCCGGCCTCCGGGTGTCTCTTTGACCTGCTTCTGCTTGATGCTAACGTCACCCGTAAGGACGCCACTGTCTTTCCCGGCCCCACCAAAGTCAGGACCCCATTGGTTCTTGTCACCGTCATATCTCCGGAGGAGAATCGTGAAGTTTCCTGAAATCGTATCGAGGGTGCAAATATTATAGCCATTGGGGTAGTCTCTTCTATCGTAAAGCGCGCCCGAGGCCACATATACACATTGACTTGACAGGTAGCTCTGTAGAGTGACCCCTGAGACATGCTCGTGTCCGTGCAGAAAGAATTGAAAGTTCTTTCTGATCAACTCTCCGATGCGCCCTCGCTCAGGCTTCTTCCCTGGATGATGGGTTAGCCAGTTCAGGGGATGGTGCATAACGCAAATTTTGACCCGAGCAGCCGCTGCCTCATTTAAATGTTTGAATAGTATATGCTCACCGACCCAGAGATTGCCATAGTCGCTGCCGACTTGGTAGCCGCAAAGAAGGGACGAATCTAAGCCTATAAACGCGACCTCTCTGTCCTCCCCAAAAAAAATGGGAGAACGCAGATCGGTTATTCCGTATTTCGCGCAGAAGTTTATGTAGCTCGCCAACGGTGATTTCATCAAGGAGCTCTTGCTCGCGTCGGCAAGCGCCCCCTGGAGTTGCTCAGAAGTGAGGTTGTGGAAGTTCTCTCCCCTTAGCCGCTCAACCACATCCCGATCAGTGTCGTGATTCCCGGGGACTGCTAATATTTGTGCAGGTGTAATCCCAATCTTCTTGATTAGGTGTTCAAGTAAGGTCTTCCAAGCATCATCGTACTCGCTCTCCCATCCTCGGTAAGCTACGTCTCCGCTGAAAACAATGAAGTCGATTTTGTGCACCACCTTTAATTGCTCCCCAAGGTCTTCGAGAAGCGAAGCAACGACCACTTGGCGAACAACTCCGATGATTTCTTG
>JALHNH010000113.1 GCA_022843625.1 Bryobacter sp.
AAGACGATGTGATCGAAATTCTCGATGCGCTGCTCCAAGAGATCTTTAATAATGCCGCCAAGGCTGATAGGAAGGCGCGGTTACGCAGCCTTAAAGATCTCGACCAGGCGGCCACCACCCTGGCGAAAGCCTGCAAAACGTTGCTCAATGCAGACCAGGCGGAGATCGACCTGGCAGAAGCAATTTTCGGGCAGATCTCTCGAGCCCAATTGTTCGAGGCGGTCGCTAATGTGGAATCCCTGGTCCGGCCACCAGATGACATCTACTTTCAGGAGCTTGATGCTCGATACCGCGCGGTCAGGATTTTTCTGCCAGCCCTGCTGAAGCACATCCACTTCAAGTCGAGTCTCGGCGGCGAGGCGGTGACCGCGGCTCTCGAGTGGATGAGGAGTGACGAAACGGAACAACCACCTCAGGGAATTCTCACAAAGGCTTGGCAACGTCATGTTCTGGATCAAGAAGGCGGCGTTCAGCGCCGCGCCTACACCTTCTGTCTGCTCGACGCCCTTCAAAAAGCTTTGAGGCGCCGCGATGTCTTCGTCAGCCCCAGCTGGCGCTATTCGGACCCCCGAGCCGGTTTGCTCACTGGCAGCGAATGGGAGACCGCCCGACCGGTCATTTGCCGCGGACTGGGGCTATCCGTCCAGGCCGGGCCCGCGCTGGCCACGCTCTCCGCCGAGTTGGACGAGACCTATCGCCGGTTTCTCGAGCGGGTAGAGAAGAATCCATCGGTTCGATTTGAAGCGACCGAAGAAGGAAAGCCAGAACTGATTCTGAGCCCTTTAGACCGACTGGACGAGCCAGAAACCCTCATCGCTTTGCGCAAAGAGGTCCTCTCTCGGCTCCCAGAGGTAGACCTACCGGAGCTTTTGCTAGAAATTTCGTCGCGCACCGGCTTCACCGAGGCCTACACTCACCTGACCGAAGGCCGGGCTCGAGCCAAGGACCTGACAACCAGTCTCTGTGCTGTTCTGTTGGCGGAAGCCTGCAATACCGGTCCCGGACCACTGATTCGAGAGGACATCCCGGCTCTGACCAGAGACCGGTTGGCCTGGGTCGACCAGAACTACTTGCGAGACGAGACGCACACTGCCGCCAACAATATTCTGGTGGCGGCACAAAGCCAAACCCAGCTGGCCAAGGTCTGGGGCGGCGGCGAGGTCGCTTCCGCCGATGGCCTGCGATTTACTGTTCCCGTTCGCACCGTTCACGCTGGCACCAACCCCAAATACTTTGGATTCGGGCGGGGGGTGACCTGGTACAACCTCCTTTCCGACCAATGCTCCGGACTCAACGGCATTACCGTGCCGGGCACCCTTCGCGACAGCCTGGTTCTGCTCGCCCTGGTTTTGGAACAAGAGACGGAACTGCGGCCCAGCCAGATTATGACCGACACCGGCGCATACAGTGACGTGGTCTTCGGATTGTTCCGTGTGTTGGGGTACCGATTCAGTCCTCGCCTGGCAGACATTGGAGGAGCAAGATTCTGGCGCGTGGACCCGCAGGCAGACTATGGCCCCCTGAATTGGGTCTCGCGGCATCGAGTATCGCTGCAACGACTGGAAACCAACTGGGACGACCTTCTGCGATTGGCGGGCTCGCTCAAACTTGGACGGGTTCCAGCGACGGGCATCATGAGAACCTTGCAAGTCGGCGACCAACCGACCCAGTTGGCGCTCGCCCTGGCCGACCTCGGACGAATCGACAAAACAATCCACGTGCTGAACTACATCGACGATGAGAATCGTCGCCGAGCCACCCTGCAACAGCTCAATCGCACCGAGAGCCGGCACAGCCTGGCCCGCGATGTCTTCCATGGCAAACGCGGGGAACTCCGCCAGCGCTACCGTGAGGGCCAAGAAGACCAGCTCGGAGCCCTCGGCCTGGTGGTTAACACGATTGTCCTGTGGAACACCATCTATATGGACGCGGCGCTGGCCGAAATTCGGCGGGAAGGGACGATGCCTGTCTTGGATGAGGATGTCGCCCGGCTGTCCCCGTTCGCTCACGGCCACATCAATCTCTTGGGTCGATACAACTTTGCCGTTCCCGAGGCAGTAACCCGCGGTGAACTCCGACCGTTGCGCAGGCCGGGCGCTTAAGCGTATTTTCTGTTCCGCCGTCTTCCGTTCACTCGTGCCGGTCCGGCTTGAAAGAAATCCCATGAAATCGAAGGGTGGTTCGCCTGCCGCCGTAACCGACGCTCCTCTGAGGAGGCCCTTATATCAGTTTTCTGTTCCGTTGCTCCCCAAACCCGTACAACTGGCAGTCAAGGACAAAGCGGCCAAAGAGAAAGCAGCGGCTGCTAAAGATGAACCCGATGTGGGATTCTGATGAAATTCGTTGCTGATGAGAGTGTGGAGCGTCCCGTCTATCGGGCGTTGGAGCAGCTGGGTCACGAGGTGCTGGACGTTTGCACGCACGCGTCGGGTGTCAGCGATCGGGAGGTCCTGGCTCTGGCGCGGCAGCAGGATGCGATTTTGCTCACCGCTGACAAAGATTTTGGGGATCTGGTCTACATCGGGCTGGAGGAAGTGCGCGGTGTGGTGCTGCTTCGGCTTCAGGGCATGCCGCTGGGTGCGATGGTGGAGCGAGCGGTGGCCGGGGTGGAGGTCCACCTCCAGGAATTGGACGGCAACTTTCTGGTGGTGACCTCCAGGCAGGTGCGGGTCCGGCCTCTGCCGGTCAGGGAATGACGGTCAGCCGGCCAGCGGGTAGACGACTTCGTTGCGCAGGACTTCTAGCGAGAACTGTAATGCCGCCTGGATGCCTTCCCGACTGAGATTGGGATACGATTCCAGCAAATCTTCAATCGAGTAGCCCGAGGCGAGCTTCTCCAGGATCAACTCTACGGAAATTCTGGTGCCGGCCACGGTTGGTTTGCCTCTGAGAATTTCCGGGTTGCAGACGATCTTCGCTTCCATCCTGATAGCTTCGACCACGACCGCCAGACTCCTAATGCGGAGGCTCTGGAAATTGCTGCTTTGAGGGTGTCCGATTTTTTGCCCGATCTACAGGTAGGGCTTTAAAGCCACCTAAAAACTCCAGACATGAGAGTCTGTTGAAAAGCTTATTACGCTCCACCAGCGACGCGGGCGGAGTTACAATCCAGCTATGACGCGGCCAGCCAAAAAGATTGTTGAAACCTCGCGGAGGGCCGGCTTTTTCCCAAGCCAATTAAGCGGTATACAGCTCGACTACCAAACGACCAATGGCCACAACTGTCGGTGAAACAAAAGAACCTGACGGGTACCAGCCGCCAGGCACTCATTGCTCATACGCTAACCCGAAAGGAGGTACGTACGAATGGATCCTTTTCTCACATTTACGCTTGCCGTTCTCGGAATCAGTCTCTTCGCGAAGTTACTGCTGAAGTAACGTAGCCGAGACGGCGGACCCGAGCAGGAATTCTTGGCCAGATTCCTGCTCGGTTTTTTTCTGCTCATCAGGAGCATGTGTCCTGCCTTACCAGCGAGGGATTTGTACTTTCCGGATCCAGTCTGGCTGGTGTAGGGGTTGAACGAGCGGGGCATCGAGGTGCGCTTCGTGCGCGAGAATCTGAACTTTGAGCCGCGGGCACAATCCCATGGCAAAGCTGATGCTGTCGATGTTGGGCGTTGACGGACGACCAGCTCGGCAAAGGTTGGCCGGCGGTGAGAAGATGGCGCGAGTCACGAGATCTGGGCGTCAGCCGTCAAACAGTTTATTCCTACGTTAGTTAAGTAATCTCCAGGTCGGCCAAGATGCGCGCGGAGTGATCAAGAAACTCGGCTCTTCCCATAAAAATCAGTTGTCTGCGTTGTGACCTGTCGAGGGTCTGGGCCAGCCAGTTCTGCGCCGATCGGGTGATATCGCCTGCTGAAATCACAAACATGTGGTCTAGGAGGTAACTACGTCCAGTGTCAGGATCAAATACGGGGTGTTCCAGGGCCATCCTCACCTGATTCAAAATCGTGGTCAGGTTGTTGCTCGGGCTGTCCCCTCTCATGTCGAGCTTGTCCTTTTTGACCTGGGCGCCGAAGAAGATCCAGTGCGACGTGGGCAACTGATACTTCATCCACAAGTCTTTGCCATACTCGAGGGTTTTCTCGGTGTGGCCGGCAGCAGTCACTCGGTGGAAGCCGAGGCGTTGAAACAGCGGAACTAACAGTCCCTCTGTAAACTCGTCCTCGGAAGCCTTGTCTAGAAAAGCCTCGACCTTCTTCCGTTGTTCAAGCTCTTCCGCCGAAAGTGGACGAGGAGGACGCGGTAAAGGACCGCCGGATCCGCCGGTACGACTCCTAACTCTGCAATAACCTTCTGCCTGCGACGTTGGGAAATAAGCTTCTAGCTCTTCTCTGTGGAGGATCTTGTTGAGCGACTCTAGATGCGATTATCTTACGCTGACCATCCAAAATACGGGCTAAATCTCCGGACACTCGGAGAACGCCCATCGGAGGATGGTTACCATGAGCACAGGACAACAAAAGCGACGGTATGCGGCCAAGGAAAAGGCTAAAGCATTGGCGCTTGCCGAAAAGATAGGCCCTGCAGAAGCAGCCCGGAAGCTGGGAATTCCAGAGGGCACGGTAACGATGTGGCGCTACATGGCCAAGAAGTCCGCTACCCCTACGTCACCAGTTTCACCCGCCTTTCCCATGCCGGAAACTGAGACCAAGACAGAGCCGCCCAAGAAGGTTGTTGCCAAAGCTTATAAGCCATCACTTCGTGCCCAGGTTTTGGAGTTTGTGGCCGACCATGGAGTGACCGCTGCCGCCGCCAAGTTTGGAGTAACCCGCTTCTCGATTTACAACTGGAAACGCCAGCTTGCCCTGCACGCCGAGGGCAAGACCGAGTCCAGTCCCGTCAGTGGCAGCGACGAGGATCTGGCCGCAAAACGGGATGAACGGATTCTGGGGGAATGGAAAGCCTCGGCGGGGCTGGGTCCTAGCCAGGTGCGCAATCAACTGCGACGCCAGGGGTTCAAGGTCAGCCTGCACACGGTTCGCTGCGTAATGGAAGAACATGGATATGTTCCGCCCAAGGTGCGTCGGAATAACGAACACAACCAACGGTTTGAGGCGGTAAGACCGAACCAGATGTGGCACCTGGACTTCTTGCATCGTCACATCAACAAGCAGAAGGTCTACGTGCTGCTGATTCTGGATGACTTTTCCCGTTTCATCGTAGGCGGGGCCATCTGGGATGGTGAGCGCGTTGCCGCCGTTCAGGAGACGTTCTCGTCAGCCGTCGCTCGCCACGGCAAGCCCGAGAAAGTGCTGAGCGACGGTGGCAGCGCCTTTCACTCGTGGCGCGGCCTAGGCGCTTTCACCGAGCTTCTGACGGAGTTGGAAATCGACCAGATTGTCGCCCAAAATCCCCAAACGAACGGGAAGCTCGAAGTGCTCAACGCCAATATCCAAAAGGAATTGTTCAATCATGAGAAGTTCTTCGACCTGGGCGAGACCCAGCATCGCTTTCTGGCCTGGGTTGATTTCTACAACTTCCGCCGCACTCACCACGCTCTGGGAGGTGTGCTGGTTCCGGCCGACCGTTACTTTGGCCGAGCCGAAGAGGTGCTGGCCTGTATCGAGACAGGCAAGCCCATCGGGGGTATTGGTGAGCCGGCCTGCCTGTCAGAAAGACAACTCGATCTTTTTCGGATCAGCAGTCACCGCGGCCAGGTGGAACTGCACCTGCTCGGCCACCGCATCCCGCTGCCCCTGGCTCGCTGAACGAAACTAAAATCAAAAAGTCCAGTTTGGTTAGTTTGCTTAGAACAACCCAGACTGGACTTTTTGATCTTGCCCGAGAAAAACGCTCTCCACACCTCAGTTTCCGCCGCGGTCTTGTTGATCGCCCGGGAAGTCTTTCCTGACCTGGACTGGCCCACCACCGATGCACTGCTGGCCAGGCTCGAGGCGGGGAGAACGCAGGCCTATCAGATGGCTTCTCGTTTGCGTGAGCTCCTGGCCGGCCTCTGCGGTAAGCCGGGTCGCCCTCCAGAGCCAGCTCCCCCGGAAGACAAGCTGATGCCGGTGGCCCGCGCCACCCTGGACTATCTGATGCGACACCCGGGAGCCTGCTCGACCCACAACGAGCGTTGCCACTACAGCGACGGTTTTCGATGCTTCGTGGTGGGTCTGATGGATCCGGGCCAACTGGCCGAGGGCTTCACCGTGGAGGAGCTATCGCAGGCTTGCAACGTTCCCCGGGGCACTCTCAAAGACTGGCTCCGCAGCGAACTCCGTACGCCGGCTCCGCCTCGTCAGAACGAGCTAACCCAACAGCACCAGCACGAAATTCTCAGTCTTTATGAGACCTGGGAGGGAGACTTCCTGGGTTTTTGCCGTTCGGTTCAGGAGGAACACCGCCTCAACTACGGCCCAACCTATATCGGGAACTTGCTCGAGATGACCGGGGTGCGAACCCGCAAGAAAAGAGACCGGCAGGCCGTCTGGAGTCACGATACTTATCGAAAGCTATTTCCCGGCGCCCAGTGGCTTGGAGATGGTAGCACCTTGAAGATTCAAAACATATCCATGCAGTGGGGAGAAAAAGTCTTTGCTTTTAACCTGGAGATGATCTTGGATGTGGCCAGCGGGGCTGTGGTCGGCATGGCCGTCTCCGACTTCGAGGACGAAACGGTGCTTCTCGATGCCTTCGCGGACGCAATCGACAACACGGGAGCAGCTCCTTACGCGCTGAGCCTGGACAATCGTTTCAGCAATCATACCGAGAAGGTCGCCAAGGCGACGGCGGAGGCTGGAACGGAGCTCCTGGCCACCACACTGGGACGGGGCCAGTCAAAAGCTCCGTTGGAAGGCGCCTTTGGGCTCTTGAATCAGGACCTGCCCGAGTTGGTTGTGCGAGGAGATGACCTGCGCGAGCAAGCCCGCTCGATGCTGCTTTTGGTCGTCCTGGCCTGGGCCCGGGGTCGCAACGGTCGGCCTCGAAAGAGCTTGAACCAGAAATCGCCGGCCGACTACTATCGCTCGCATCAACCGACCCCAGCCGAGATCGATGAAGTCAAGCGTTGGATTCGAGAACTTGCTCGCCGCCAGGAGAAGCAGAGAAGGACCCGCCAGCAAAGGGCGGACCGCGTAAAAGTCGAGTTTCTGAAGCAGGCACTGGCCGGACTGGGCATCGAGGACCCCGAAGATAAGCTGGCCATCGACTTGAGCTTCTATGGGCGCGATGCCATCGTCGACGGACTGGCCACCTACCAGGCGAAACTCGAAATGGGGACCCTGCCCGCCAACGCCCTCCCAGGACCATACCTCGGAGGAATCATCCGCAACAAAAGCCGACAGCTGGAAGTCACGCTTCAGTCCGAGCGCAACATCGAGAACCGTCAGATACTCGAAGATCTAAGTCTGCGGCATCTGCGCGAGGAGGCCGACCAACTTGAGCAGCAATCTGACCCGGCGCTACTGCGGACCCAGCAACTCTCCCGAGCTCTCCACGCTCCCAGAACCGTCGATTACCATTTCTGGGCTGGCCGCTGTGCCGAGAGCCTCGCGAACCTCGACCGCGCCCAGCGCCTGACGCAATATCGAAGGGCGGTTCGCTTCAT
>JALHNH010000114.1 GCA_022843625.1 Bryobacter sp.
TCGTTGGGAGGCTTATATGAAGTTTCAAGATTGGATTTGGGTCTATCTGGGCATGGGTGAGACATTCACCCGCTGGGCCATCTTGCTGTTTTACGGTGCATTTTGCGCACTTGGATTCGTCGTCGTTGCTTTGGCTTCGGTGCTTGCGGTCGCTATGGCGCTTCACCGATAACTTCGAAGATGAGGCGGAGCGTGTGCCCCGCCCCAGGGAAGGGCCTCAGGCGACTCTCCGCCGCACATAATCCGGCATGTCGTCGAGCCGGATGACTTCCGAGGCGGTTACCGCACGGCTCAGTTGCACAAACTTCCGCTCCGTAAGGCCGAGCATCTCCGCGATCTGGCTTTGAGCCGGACGATCCGCTTCGGCGTAGCCAGCCAAGATTGAATCACGACGTTTCTGAAAGTGGCGGACGGTACGAGGCAGTGGGTCCACTTTGCGGAGGTAATCTAGTAGCGCTCCGTTGATGCGGTGCTCGGCGAGAGTCTTCAGCTTGAGGTTTCTGGAGGAATCGAAGCGATCCACGGCCTGGATCAAGCCAACCGTACCGGCGGAGATGAGGTCGTCGAGTTCGACCTGCGGGCAACGCCGATGAAGTCTGCGGGCGAGCAATTCCACTTGGGGAAGGTGATCGAGGATGATCTGGTCTCGGTTATTCATAGCCGGATTGGCCGCTTACGCGGCCACCTCCTGCTTCGTCGAACGGTCCAGGCGGTTGATGCGCTGGACCCGGATCTCGGTGATGGACTTCTTGACGCCGTCTTTGGCGATGTATTCGCGGGTGCTGAGTTCGCCCGTGATTTGGAGATGAGCGCCCTTGGTGAGAGTGGCGGCGTATTCAGCCAGGCGGCCGAAGATGACGAGGCGGTGCCAGGTGGTCTGCGATTGCCGTTCGCCGGATTCGCGGTCCTTCCAGGTGCGCTGCGTGGCCAGCGAGAGGGTGGTGAGAGTCGAGTCGTTGCGAGTTTTACGGGTTTCGGCGTCGTTGCCGAGGTAACCAATCAGAATCACGTTGTTCATTTGCTTTCTCCTTCTGCCGCCGTCTCTTGATCGGGGCACCCAAAAGCGAGCGGGGCCGCTCCCAAGAGCGAAGCGGTGAGGCGAAGTGCATTGTTGGGGGGACCGGGCGGATTGCGGAGAGCGATAGCGAACGAACCCGCAGGGCGCAATCCGGCTGGGGGAGCCGACAAAGCAGAACGTAGCCGAGCGCCGGGCGCGGCCAGGCGATAGCCGTCAAGCGAAGCGGTGCCCGATCATGGACGGAAGGCTAGGGGAGAATTTGAACAGCGGGCGCTGGTCATCAGGCTCCGCCCTACTCTCGCTCGCGAACTCTTCGATCCCACCATGCTGACTCCCGCGCTCGAAGTTCACGATTGAGGTGACGCCTTCCTGACCCGCACCGTGCTGCCGTCGCTTCGGGCTAGGGGCGTCGGCCAAACTCTCTCGGGCGGTCATACGATCGGCAGACGAAATCCCTGGGCGAATCGCCGCGATGCGAAAAGTTCAGAGTCCGGGATGGACGTCCTATCGACCGCCTAGACCATGGATACGCTGTGCCGCTTTCGCAATAGTCCGGCTTGTGTAGGCCGATTGGCGACTCGGTGCGCCCTTCTTCGATAGGTCCCTGGAATTGATCGCCTCGGCGATTGCAGTCTCGCTGACACCGTGCGCTAGTGCATAGACCGAATACGCCAGGTCGATTCGATTGCCGTCGCCGTCATAGCTGGGATTGGACCGGAAATCATCAATTGAGAGCAGTCGCCCATCACTGTGAGCGCTTGCCGCGGCACGGGTGGGACTTTCAAGCGAAGAGGCGACCCCTCGAACGTTTGCGACGAAATCGTCAGCAGCCGCATAGACATGGGCCTGCGTTGCGTCAATGATCCGCACGAACGGATAGGTTCCGTCTCGCGACTGATATTTAGCCTTCCGATTCGTGAAGCCGGCGAGACGTCCAAAGTGCCGCCAATCCGCCGCGCCTTTGTCTCCTCCGAACTTCGTGGCGAGAGTCCGGGCGGCGATTGTTGAGAAGCGCTGAGGAAGCATCTGTCCATGGTTGAGCCATGCCTGAAAGTTGCCCGGTGAAGTCTCCACGACCAGGGTGGGACCAAACCCTTCGGCGCGCATTCGTTTAACGGCGTCGGCGGTCAGGTCGTCCACCATGCTCAGCCGATGTTCGCCACTTGGGCGTATATAGATGTTCCGGCCCTGGGAGTTCTGGAAGCGGAGCCACGGAACTGATTTGAGGAGCGTCCCGCTGTCCCAAGTACGCGGGAGCATTTCAGGCTCCTTGGAGCCCGAGCCTGGAACGTGTGGCTTAAACAGGCCGATCTCGTAGACCTCGCAGCCCATCGCGTTGATCTGTTGTTCGACAGCAAGCAGCGTACGACTTTTCATCTTTGCCCCTTGACGTTCGTTGGAAGTTCAGGAATAATCAGCTTCATAGCTAGCTTGTACATGCTGGCTAGGAATTAGTCAAGCCTGGAGTTCTGGAATGCTTGCTCAGACCGCAATCCCTGTTTCGCTAAACGACCGCGGCCAGTCGGCCCGGCTCGATGCGAAACTCCGGCGTGAACTCGGGGAAACCATCCTGCGGGCTCTCGCGGATGGTCGGACGGAAGACTTGGTTCTCAACCCCGACTCTCGCCTTTGGGTGAAGCGGCAAGGAGAGGGGTTCCAGTGCATCGGTGAGATGCCGCCCGCACAGGCTCAAACCGCGATGGGTACAATCGCGGCCCAGAAGGGGACCGTGATCAATCATGACCGGCCCATCCTCGAAACCGAACTACCGATTGACGGGAGCCGCTTTGAAGGATTAATGCCGCCTGTCGTTAGCCGCCCCACATTCGCGATTCGCCAGCGCCCGCGACGAATCTTCACGCTAGAGGACTACGAGCAAGCCGGTATTCTGAGCGATTCACAAGACCCGATGAATCGACGCCGGTGGCGCAACGACTTCCAGAATGCGGTCCGCAGCCTCTCGCACGCCGAAGTGATCCGCGCCGCCATTGCAGAGAAAAAGAACATTCTCATCGTCGGGTCCACGGGTTCCGGGAAGACGACGCTGGTGAACGCAATCCTTGAGGCCTTGATCAAACTAGCGCCACACGACCGCGTGATCTCGATTGAAGACACGATTGAGCTGCAATGTCCCGTCGAGAACTACGTTGACCTGCGCGCGGTTGGCAATGTCACCATGCTGGATTGCCTCCGAGCCTGCATGCGCCTCAAGCCTACGCGAATCGTCGTAGGCGAGGTTCGCGGGGCTGAGGCTCACGTAATGCTTAAGGCCTGGAACACGGGGCACCCTGGGGGCGCGGCCACAGTCCATGCCAATGACGCTCTCAGTGGTTTGGTGCGTCTCGAAAGTCTTGTTGCGGAAGCTACCTCCGCGCCGATGCAATCGCTGATTGCGGAAGCGGTGGACCTGGTGGTTTTCATTGACGAGGAAGCGGATCTGGCGGCTGGCCGCAAGGTTCGTCAACTGCTGTTGGTCAACGGGTACGAAAACGGTCGGTACTCGGTCGAATATCTCTAACCCAAATTAAGGAAGGACGAATCTGATGAGGTTTTCAAATCGTGTTCTTGGTCTGACGTGGATGCTGCCGGTCTTGCTTCTGATTGGGGCTCAAGCGCTCTTTGCGGGTGGCGCAGGTGGCGGTGGGCTTCCTTGGGAGACGCCGCTTAACCGCGTAGCGCAGTCGATGACTGGCCCCGTAGCGCTTTCCATTTCCCTCATTGCGCTGATGGTTGCCGGCGGAACGCTCGTATTTGGTGGTGAACTGAGTGAGTTCGCACGCCGCTCCTGCGTAGCCGTCCTGGCGATCGCCTTTCTGGTGCTGGGCGCTGGCTTCATGACGACGTTGTTCGGCGTGGGCGGGGCGGTCGTTCTTTAGAGTTCCTATGGAAACGCCACGCGAGATCGTCATCCACCAATCCGCGAACCGCCCACACTTGTTGCTCGGCGGTGACCGCGAGTTGGTCTTGTTCGCGGCCTTGCTATCGGCGATGTTGATCTTCGCGCTTGTGACTTGGTGGGGTGTGGTGGCCGGTATCTCTCTGTGGATCGCGGCCGTCGCGGTGCTTTCGCGGATGGGCCGGTCGGACCCGATGATGCGGCAAGTCTACCTGCGGCATGTCCAGTATCGGCCCTTCTACCCAGCCAAAGGGTCGATCGGGCGAGAGACAGCTTCAATCCCAAGGCGTTGGAGGTAACGATGAAACTTGCTGAGAATCGCTCCCGCATCCAAGGCCTTGCGGATCTGCTGCTATATGACTCCATGGTGGATGACGGCGTCTTGTTGCTTCAGGACGGGGCGATGCTCGCGGCCTGGTCGTTCCGCGGCCCGGATATGGCCTCCGCGACGCACTCCGAGATGGGGGCGCTGAGTGCGCGACTGAACTCAGTTCTGCGGCTTGGGAGCGGGTGGATGATCCAATGCGACGCCATCCGTTCGATGGCCCCTGACTATCCCCAGGCCGGCGCATTCCCTGATGCGGTTACCAAGCTGATTGACGACGAGCGGCGGCAACAGTTCACGTCGGAAGGGTCGCACTACGAAAGCGATTACTACATCGCCCTCACCTACCTGCCACCGGAGGAAAGTGAGGAGCGTGTAAAGGGCTGGATGTTTGAAGGCCGACGGGAATGGAAGTCGAGCGCTTTGAGGGCTCTCGATTACTTCAAGGGACGCGTGAGTGCATTTGAGGACATCTTCGCTTCGCTGTTTCAGGCGAAGCGTCTGTCTGGGGCCTCGCGCGGTGACGAGTTGCTCCAATACGTGCATCGTTGTGTCTCGGCAGCCGATCACCCGATTCAATTACCGCAGATTCCGAGCTATCTGAACGATGTACTCGCCTCACGCGATTTTGTAGGCGGGATGAATCCGCGAGTCGGGCGCAAGCACGTTCGCGCAATTGCGATCGATGGGTTTCCCCGGCTGAGCTTTCCCGGCATCTTGGGAGCACTCGATACTCTCGCAATTGAATACCGTTGGCATACCCGAGCCATTCTGCTTGAGCCAGAGGAAGCCCGCGGTTTGCTCGACAAGACACGACGGAAGTGGCGGGCGAAGATTCGAGGCTGGAAGGACCAACTGCTCAGAACGGAGAACGGCCCAGTGAATCTGTTCGCGCAGGAAATGGCCGTGGACGCCGAAGAGGCTATGGGCGTGGCGAGCAGCGGGGATGTCCAATTCTGCGTCTACAACACGGTCATTCTGTGCTTCCACGAGCGAGAAGACTCGGTAGAAGAAGCGGCGGCGCTGGTCGTGAAGACAGTTCAGAACCTGGGCTTCTCCTGCCGCGTGGAGAGCGTCAACGCTGTTGAAGCTTGGCGCGGAAGCCTGCCGGGTGACGGGTACCGGAATGTTCGGCGGGTCGTCCTTCACACTCTCAATCTCGCGGACATGATGCCGATCACGGCCGTATGGGCCGGTGAGAAGAAGAATCCGTCGCCGCTGATGCCCATTGATGCTCCCTCGTTGCTTTATGCCGCAACTAGCGGCGCGACGCCATTCCGCTTCAATTTGCATGTCGGCGACCTAGGCCACACGCTCATGATCGGACCGCCAGGAGCAGGCAAGTCGACCTTTTTGGGTCTAACGACGGCGCAATGGTTCCGCTATCCGCGCGCCCAGGTGTTCGCGTTCGATAAAGGCTATTCACTCTTGGTGCTGACCAAGGCCGCGGGGGGCGAGTTCTACGACATCGGCGGGGAAAAGACACATTGGGCCTTCTGCCCGTTGAAGGAAATAGACACGCCTTCCGATGTCGCCTGGGCGGTAGATTGGCTCGAAAGTCTCTGCACGCTGCAAGACTTCAAGATCGGTCCACGAGAGCGAAAGGCACTAACGGAGGCGGTGCTGCTGCTCCAGAACTCCCCGACGCGGACGCTGACGGAGCTTTGTGCCAACGTGCAAGATACCGACATCCGCGAGGCGCTTCACTACTACACGCTGGGCGGCGCGATGGGCCACCTGCTCGATGCCGAGGAAGACATGCTTGGTGAGGGTCGATTCCTCACGTTCGAGACCGAGCATCTGATGAACCTCGGCGAGAAGGCCGTGGTCGCAGTGCTGCTCTATTTGTTCAGGCGCATCGAAAAGCGGCTGGACGGTTCGCCAACTCTGGTGCCACTCGATGAGGCCTGGGTCTACTTGAGGCATCCGCTGTTCCGGGAGCGGGTCCGCGAATGGCTGAAGACGCTCCGCAAATTCAACGGCGTCGTTCTGCTCTCGACTCAGAACCTTTCGGACATCTTCAACTCGCCAATCCGCGATGTGGTTCTGGAATCCTGCCCCACCAAGGTGCTGCTGCCCAACGCGGAGGCCGCAAACCCGGCGTCTCGCGAATTCTACGAGTCCATCGGGATGAATGAACGTGAAGTGGACATTATTCAGAAGTCGATTCCCAAACGGCACTACTACGTCGTCTCGCCCGCCGGGCGACGTCTGATCTCGTTGGGGCTGGGCGGTGTTGGACTCTCGTTCGTTGGTATCAGCAGTAGGGAAGAGCGCCAACTTGCGGAGCAGTCAATGCAGGAGTTCGGCAACGACTGGGCTGCGGAGTGGCTCCGGATGCGGGGCTTAGTCGATTGGGCTGAATACCTGGATCAACAGAATGAACCGAAAAGGAGGGTACTGGCATGACTTCGAAAGTTTCACGTCGTGCAGCGATGCTGACGGCGGCGGCGTTTTTCCTGCCTGGAGCGCGACAGGCGCGGGCAGGAGTGTTGGCGGGCATTGCAACTGAATGGACCCAACTGGCAAACAATCTTCAATTGATCACCACCTACATTCGCCAAGGCGAAGAGTTGCGGCAAAAGATTCTCATGGTGATCGACATGGCCAAGAACACCGCCGAACTGCCCTTCCAGGTCTTTGGTCCAATCATGGCGGAGATTGGGCAGTTGGCCGGAATCGTTCAAAGCGGCCGTTCGCTGGCTTATTCCATGGCGAACCTCGACGCGGAGTTTCGCAACCGATTCCGCGGGTGGGGCTACAACGCCCGGGCCTGGTTCACCGACTACAAGAATTGGTCACAAACCAGCTTGGATACGACTCTCGGAACTCTTCGCGCTGCTGGTTTGCAAGGCCAACAGATGCAAAACGAGGAAGCGGTCCTTCGGCAGCTACGGGGAATGGCCAACTCGTCTGACGGTCGAATGAAGGCGATTCAAGTGGCGAATCAAATTGCCGAGCAACAAGTGCAGCAGCTCATGAAACTGCGCCAGTTGATCCTGGCCGATTTACAGAGTAAGCAGGCATTCCAGGCAGCGCAAATTCAGCGCGAAGCATCCAGCGAAGCTGCCACCGAGCGCTTCTTCCGCTTCAACCGGCGCACGGGGGATGGACGCGGCTTTCAAGCTGTCCAATGATGGAGGAATGCGGATATGGACTCTTGCAATCGTTCTTATTCTGGTTGGCTGCGCGAAGGAACCTTCGAGCGCCATCGTGGCAAAAGTAGAAGCGGCTGGGGCCGGCGAC
>JALHNH010000115.1 GCA_022843625.1 Bryobacter sp.
TGGTTATTGCGGTCGGTGTAGCGGTAGCCTTCGGCCATGCGGACGTTGGCGACTGGTGTGCCCGAAGGCATATAGCGAACTTGCGGCTTATCGGCGAGGTAGCCCGCCAATTCGATGCGGTTCTTTTGCATGTCAGTCCTTCCTTTCTTCGTGAAGATCCAAGTCGAGCTGCTCAATGAAGCCGGGCTTTGTTGGCACTGCGCCATTCAGCTCGGCTAAAAAGGCAGCTTCCATTGGGGATTGTGGGACGAATTCCGCGCGGCTGATGACGTTGCGGGTTCGATTCGGTGGCAACTGCGGTTCAAGGCCGGCCTCGCCGATGGCCAAGAATGTGGTCGGCGGAGGAATCTCGGCACGGTGCTTCAGGACGGGGTCCGTGAAATAGAGAATCTGGGTCCCGTAGATTGGATGGTGACCGCTGACGAAGATCAGCATGTCGCCGGGCGCGATGATGCGTTCATTGGACCCTTCGCCGGTCTTCTTCGGTGGCTTCAGGCGCATCACTTCGTCCGGAGTCACGAGAGGACGCTCGACTTGATCCACTGTCGCGCTCATGTGATTCGCGATAGGCGCCAAACGGGAGCCTGAGAAATTGAATGTGGCCTTCTGGATCGTCTTCGTCCCGGTCATTTTCGAGAGCAGTTCCGCAGTGTCGAATTGGTTCGGCGCATAGGCAACCCGGACGTGGCAGTTGGAGACGATGCTTTCATTCGGCCCGTACTCATCGACAATCTGCCGGATGTCCTGCGTGATGAGGTACGCCTTCAGGCCGTAGCCAGCCATGTATGAGAGCGCGTCGGCGAAGATCTCCATCCGCTTCAGCGATGGGAACTCATCAACCATGAACAAGAGCCGGTGGCGATTGCGCTTCTGAGCCGCGCCTTGGAAGTCCATCCGTTCTGTCAGCCGGTTCACGATCATCGTGAAGATGAGGCGGATCAGTGGGCGAAGCCGGATCTTATCCGAGGGCGGCACGACCAGATAAAGCGAGACGGGCCGCGCGTGGTTGACCAGATCGTCGATCGTAAAGTCGCTGGCGGCGGTGTTCTTCGCGACGAGGGGATCGCTGTAGAGAGTGAGGGCGGTCTTAGCGGTGGATAGGACCCCGGAGAAGTCCTTGTCCTCCTTGTCCAGCATCTCGCGAACCTTCTCTCGAACGACTGGGTGAGTTGTGGTTCGTTCGCCGTCCGGGGTCATCCATTGGTGGTTGCGCTGTGGGTCGTGGGGAAAGTTCTCGAGTTCGTTCAAGGTGTCGCGGAAGCTTTGGCCCGGTCTAGTGAAAGTAGCGGCGAGGTCTCCGAGACTTGCTTCCTTGCCGGCTGCGGCTGCCGCGTAGCACACATGCAGAATCATGCCCGTGGTGATTGAGGCTGCGGCATCTTGCCAGTAGCGCTCCATCGGGCTGTCTTCTCCGGTGCGGACGATCATGTCGGCGACGTTCTGGGCGTCGGAGACGTCGCGGGGTGTGCCGATTCGCACTTCGGCAAGCGGATTGAAGCGGGAACCGTTAGCCACTTCCACCGGTGAGAACTTGAAACAAAGATGACCAGCCTTTACCCGGAAACCGGCAGTGCGCGCCCAGTTCTCGCCTTTGATGTCGTAGACAACGGCAGATTCCGACCAGGCGAGAAGCGTGGGAATGACCAATCCTATGCCTTTGCCGCTTCGCGTAGGGGCGAACGCGAGCACGTGCTCGGGGCCGTTATGGCGAAGATAGTGGAGATGCCGCGTAGAGGGATCTAGCCACCCACCGACGTAAACACCCTGGTTGGATTCGAGCAGCCCAGTTGCCTGAATATCGGAGGCACTGGCCCACCGGGCGGAACCATGCAAGTCTTCCGTATTTGCCGAGAGACGGCGGGCGCGTCTCAGATTGAGTCCGTAGACGATCATGACCGTGATGGCCGATCCAATGACGACCACAAGGGCTCCCGCGAGAAGCGGCTGTTTCACTTGAAGGCTGGCGGTGTTGCTGTGTTGAAGGAGCCAAAAGGCCCAAGCTGTTGGCTGATAGATGGCGTGGCCCGAGTAAACGAAGAGCGGCGCTCCGAGCGCTGCCTGATAGCGAAACTTGTAGGCCACGTACTGGGTGGCCGCTATGTTCACAACTAGGAGCAAACCCAGGCCGGTCAGCATCGCTGGCCAGTTATAGCCGCCGACGAAGCCGGGGTCGGGGGGTGTTCGATAGACCTTTGGTTCGCGCGGCATCTTGGTATGGCTTAGCGTGCCAATGCGTGGGAACGTTGGCGCTCCTGGTTCGGCTTGAGTTGCGCTGCCTGATTGGAATAGGAGATCAGGACATTTTCAGCCACCCCGGCGGTGCCGGGTAGGAGGTGCTTTTCGTGCGCGACGACGCTCTTGGCACTCACCTTCTGGATGAGATGGTGGTCGGTTTCGCCGAGCACTTCGCCGCGGTACTTGCCGGAGTCTGTGTCGGCAGAGTACGTCTTCACCTTCTCTCCCATCAGTTCTCGTGCCGCAAGCTCGGCCGCAGCAAACGATTCCTTGAGGGCCTGTTCGCTGGGCGGACGACGACCATCCACCTCCCCGTCCAGGATTTTCTCGGCCTCGATCTCGGCGACGCCTCTGGAGGCAACCGGGTCCCGATGTTCTGTCGCCGTCTCCTTTTCGGTGATGGCTACCGCTCCCGCGCCCCGCTCGAAGGCGGCGACGTGCTCGGATGTCTCAGTTCGGAGTTGCTTCCCCCGTTCCAAGTCCAATAGGTAGTCGGCTGCTCGATGGGCGTCCTTGGCCGCGCGAAAGATTTCGTTCTTGTCTTCGCTGAGCGCCATGATCCAAGACTGGACATACGCCGCGTGCTGTTCCGGATTGTGTGGAATGCCCCGTTCCGCCGCTAGAAAGACGCTAGTGAGCTCGGCCCTCAGTTCTTCCTTGGCGTAGTTCGGATCGCCGAAGCGGTAGCTTTCGTTGAGAGTTGGCCGGTTTAGGCGGTCTGGATGGCCGCTCCAATGGGCTAACTCGTGAAGCGCTGTGCCGTAATAGTCGGCAGCAGTCTTGAAGGCAGCGTCCGGCGGGAGGTGAATTCTGTCGGCGGATCGGCTGTAAAAGGCACGGTCATTCTGATCGTGGACGATCTTTGCCCCAGAGTTCTGAAGGATCGCTTCGCCGGTCTCGGCGATCTCCCACTCTGCTCGCTCCTTTGGTACGTAGGGAGAAACGCCGTCGATCTGCTTGGCGTTGAAAACCGTGAAGACTCGACGGAGCGGTCCTCGGTAATCGCCGTTGCGGGTGTCGCGCTCGACGTCTGCTTGTGTCGGTGAGCCTTTCTTGCCGTCTTCGCCAAACTGCCAGAACTCAATCTGCGTGCCCTTTTCACCCGCCCGAACCTGCCACCCGTTCGCGGCGGCCTGTTTATAGGTGAGCCAGCGCGGGTCATCGAAGCCTTTGCGGGTCCCAACGGCCATCAAATGAAGGGCATTGCCGCCCCGGTAGTTCTTTTCGGTGGTGGGATTGAAGGGGAGTTGAAGCGATCCTGGCTCCCAGGGCTTCTGCCATGGCGCGGTGCCCTTCTCCAGCATTTCGATGATTTGGTCAGTTACTTCTTTGCGAAAGTCTCTCTTGACCGGAGCTTCGGTGGAATTGGATTCGTTGGCCATGCGTCAGATCCTTTCGTCGAAGTCTGTTTCGGGTTGCTCTTCCTCGAAGCCCGAGCCGAGGACGGAGTCGAGATCCTTGTCCTCTTCTGCTGGGGTATCGTGATGGGTGACGGGTAGTTGGTTCGGGATGTTTTCCATGTTCATATCTAGCATGTACAAGCTAGCATGTCAAGAGTATGCCCCCAGCTGCCCCAGTTGTCAAGCGCGTGAGCCGAGGCCGTCTCAGGTAATCCAAAGATTCGGCGGCTACACTAAACCCACAAGTGCCTGGTCGTGCAACTCTCTTTCTCGCGCGTGGTGAAGGACCCGTCTCGGGCTCCCGTGCCCGCGCCAGCGAGCAAAGCAAAACAATTCGCCAGGCTCAGTCCGACGCTGAAGGCGTCTCGCGTACCTAGGGTTGCGCCGGGCCGGTATGACCTAAAGGTGCAAGCCCGTAGATTCAAGCCATCTACAGCGAGAGCTGTGGTGGGAACCCAAACCCTGACGCCGGTAACGCTCACCCAAGAGCTAGCCGATGTTTGAGCCGCTGCGACTATCGCCGCAGAGTCCGGGCAGGTCTCGACGAACGTCGCCGAGAATTTGAAGGCAATTCAAGTCGATCGTGCCGCGCTCGATAGCCTGCCCAGCTATGGGCAGGACTACATTGGCACCCTCCCTCGCTTTCTAGATCCAGGTTCGGTGGGTACCGAGGGAGTGACGCTCGTCGTTGACGGCGTGGAGGCGACTGCGAGCGTCGGGGCCCCAGCAATTCAGGAAATCAAGATTAACCAGAACCCCTTCACTGCGGATTTCTCACGACCCGGCCGTGGTCGCATCGAAATCATCAAAAAGGCCGGCGCCGATTCCTTTTATGGCCTTTTCAACTTGGTATTCCGCGACCAGCTTTAAACCCCCGCGATGCCTGTGCTTAGACGCGCTCCCCTGAGCAGTGTCGTATTTATGAGGAGAGGCTGTTTGGGCCGGTCGCTTCCGGCAAGAACACGTCTTTTATGATCACTGGCAATCGGGAGGAAGAAGACTTGCAGGCCGTCATCTTTGGCAGGAACGCCACGTGGCCAGTGCTCGGGGTTTCACCGACGCCAGTGAGGGCAAGGATGACGCATCACTCTACCAACGGGAGTGTAGCTTTCTTGGCAGTACTCATCAAGCCGTTTCTCGAGGAGGTTTCTCGAGGAACAGGGAATCGAGGGCTTCGTCCTGCCAGAGGGCGGATTCAATGTAGCCTTCCCGAAGACTAGGCGATCTTCAATCATCGCGGCGTCATCACACCTAAACTGAGCAAGTCTGAAACAGCGATACTTGCGGGTTGGTTGCTCCTTGGGAATTCCGCTCAGCCATGTGTGGCAAAACCATTCAGAACCGACTTAACAGAGGATTCGTTCCATCCTGCATCGAGAATGGCACGTCTCAGCCGGATTCTTGCATCGTGAATAAGTTTATAGACCGCATTTCGGTTGGAGCCCATTCTCTCCGCAATTACCTCGGGAGGCGCGCCTGCCAATTCAGCCTGTATCGTTTGGCGTTGCCGTTCCGTGAGATCGTTTTCGATCGAAGTCCGAACTACTTCCAGAAGTCGCAATCGGTCCAGATTCTCGTCGTTTGAAACGACAGTCGCTAAAGGCGGGATCAAACCCGCTGCGGCCATTTCATCCAAAGAGACGTTTTTCCAATGAGCCCGCCGCAAGTGGCTAAGCATGACTCGAGTGGCGACGGCCATAGTCCAAGTGACAAAGCGGCTATCGCCTCGAAAAGATTGGATGCGGTCCACAATACGCAAGAGAGCTTCTTGCGTTGCATCTTCGATCAGCGTTGAACCGACTTCCGATTGGCGAAAAGCGCGGTCGAGGCCAGCGACGAGAGTCGCGCGCAATTCGGCCAGCGCCTTTTCCCTGACTTGGCCTGAACAAGAAATTTCGGCAATCCATTGTTCATCCGTGCGCAGAAGGTGATCACGGGACATAATTTAAGCCACCTGATTCGTTCCGACTAAAAGCAGAAACAACAAAATGATCCAAAATGGCTCCACGAACCCAGCTTTCCGAGGATCATCGAGTTCACGACCTCAAAGCGACCAAGATAGACCGGATCAATATCCGCATCACCTCAATCCGTAAATCACAAGCATAGGGCAGGCGGCCCCGCGGCCACCACGTGCTTTTCTCAGGTTTATACCTATAGTTATCAATGGTGCGTTCAGCATGCGATGGGAGGTGCCGTGTCAACGGGCAGCGTCTTGAGGAAGGGGTGACAGACAAGGGTTATCACAGCGGCGCCGTGCTGCTGAAGATTGCGGAGTGGAAGGTGCGGACCTACATCTCTGCACCACGGCAGAAGGCTCGCAACTGGGACGGCAAGCAGCGGGAGAAGAAGGTTGTTCTGGGCAATTGACGGCGTGTGGAAGGTGAGCGCTGCAAACAGTTGCTACGGCGGCGGGGCGAGTATCTGGAGCGTCCTTCGCGCATCAGTGCGAGACCGGAGCGATGCGGCGGTTGCACGTTCGAGGCCGGGACAACGTGGCAAAGCGTCTGTTGCTGCAAGCCGCCGCGTGCAGTCTGGCCCTGATTCTGAGGACATTCGGGGGAGCTGGAACGCCAAGAGGTCTGGCAGACCTCCGCCGCAGGCTCATTGGCGATCTTCTGCGCGTGTTTCGCACTCTGTGGGTACTTCCGGTGAGGGAGGTCCGGCAAACGCGGAGTTAGCGGCTTACTGGAGGGTCTCCCGAATCAGGCACCGCCAGATGTCCGCGAGCTTGCCGGCGGAGGCGTTTCGACAACGGGCTGCTAGATGGGACATTGCAAGTTCGGGAACTTGAACCAATTGCGTCAGAGGTTTGTCAGAACACGTTTTATAATGGGACGAATCGATGCTGCCAGAGAAACAGATTCGCATCATGACTGTCGAAGATCATCCCGTCTTCAGGGGCGGTCTTGAGATGATCATTTCCGCTCAGCCGGACATGCTTCTCGTGGCCCAGGCCACGAACGCCGATGAGGCATTAAGCGAATACCGTCGTCTGAGACCGGACGTCGTTCTGATGGACCAGAGGCTTCCGGGCGCTAGCGGAACTGAAGCCCTTATCGCGATCCGGGCTCAATACTCCGATGCCCGCATCATGATGCTTACTACGTCACAAGGGGACATCGAAATTCAGCGCGCTTTGCGTGCCGGAGCAGTTGCCTACATGCTAAAGAGTGCGCAAAAAGATGAACTTTTGAAGAGCATTCGCGCCGTAGCGGGAGGCCGTAAATATATTCCATCCAACGTTGCGGGGGCCGTCGCCGAATATTTAGGCCAGGAAGATCTCACACCTCGCGAGCTTGAGGTCCTGAAACTCATTCGAGATGGAAACAAGAATAAGCAAACCGCTGATAAGCTGT
>JALHNH010000116.1 GCA_022843625.1 Bryobacter sp.
GAGCGATGGTCGCGTTCCGGCCTGCGCGTGATCCGCCGCCGCAGAGCTTCAACAAGCACCGTCGCATGCTCCCGCGCCGAATCAGGAAGCGGAGATCCATCGGCGCCCTGTTCCAACAGTTCCGCCAACCGTCGGGAGAGGCCAGCCGTGGTTTCGGCTGGCGCGGGCAAGACCGCAAGTGCTGACATAGCTCACCTCCGCGCAACACTCAAAACAGTGAAAGTTGGACCATGGGGCCGGCAGGTGGATCGAATGGTCGAACCCAAGCGGTTGCCTCTTCAGGCTCCGGAATTGTGGGCGTCGATTCGACCGCCGCCAATGAAGTCTCGGCCTTGCCTGACCTCTGAAGGAGTCCCCGCCAGACTTCTGCGGCACCCTGGCCCACGCCTTGGCGTGTTACCAGATCACGGGCCATCGCGGTCAACAAGTCGTCGTCCGCATCCATCGACTGAAGCCCGTCGGCATGCAGCTTGCCTTCCATCGGCAACGAGGCCAACAGCTTCTTTCCCATCAGGCGCAGGCACGACTCTTGTGCCGTCTCGGCGTACGTCAGAAATCCGACACGAATGGGATGTTTCTGCCCAATTCGCCAGCTTCGGCGGCTCGCCTGGCGGAGCGTGTAGGTCGAGTACCCAGTTTCATAGAACAGCAAAACCGGGAAGTCCAGAAGATCGAGCCCCACGCTGCAGAGCTTAGGATGCGCGATGCACACCTGCATGCCGTTTCGAAGGTGACGCTCGTACCAGGCCTCCCGTTCTGCAGGCGGGACCTCCGCCGTCAGAATCTCGACCCGGACTCCTTCCTTGAGGAGAAGGTCCCGGAGCCTTTTTGTGACGTCGCGTTTGCGCGTGTAAACCGCAAAGACGTGAACCTTCCGGCCCACGGCCAGTTCGCGTTTGATCTCATCAATCAGACGACGCTCCTTGGCATAGCTCACGCCCTCATCCAAGTCGGCAGGCTCGGAGATCACGAAGCGTTCGCGCTCTCCCGTCTCGGGATTGCGGTCGAATCCATAGAGCGTGCCCAGTCCGAAGGGCCGATCCGGATAGAGCAGCAGTGCGTTCATTGCCGTGCTGACTACGGACGCATTCCGGTGATGCTCGCGCAGCGCGTCGCGCACGTCGTCTTCCAGTTTCGTGTACGCCTGCTTCAGCGCAGAATCCATCTCAACCGAGATCACTTCTTCCTCGTAGGGTGGCAGCTCGTCCGAAATGTCTTCAAGCGAGACGAAGGCGGCCAGATTCATTAGGAAGCTGCCGAACAGCAGCGGCGAAGCTCCCGGGCGGCGTTTCACCGTGGTCGTGACCTTGGCCTTGGAGCAGGCGTTGTCGGCGGCCTCTATCGTGGTCACCTTTTCGAGCACACCATAAACGCTGGCAAACTGACGCACGCCAGCCTCGCCGTGATCGAACCCTTCCTCGCGCATCCGCTTGGGCTCCACGCGGTAGAGGATGTTGAAAACATCATCGGCGTAGCCGCCCAGCAAGGTTCCAGTCAAGATCACGGTCCGCTCGCATGCCGACGCCAACGTACCAAGTGCGTTGCCCTGCGCCGTCTCGCCTTTCAGCTCATGGACCTCATCTGCGATTCCGTAGTCGAAGAATCCGTTCAAATAGCGGCCGACAAATTCCATTGGCGCCATACGCGCAAGCTTCGAGTTGTCCGCCTGCCAAAGCGGGCTAAAGAACGGCACGCGCGATTTGGCCGACTCGGGCAAGACCATTTCCGAGTGCTTCACCTTCCGGAAGTCCGCACGCCGTAGCTGGTCGTCCGAAGTGAGTATCGGTCTGCCCGTATCCGGATTCACTACACTTCCGAGCAACGGCCCGGACTGAGGTGTCCCGTAGGCGTGACGCCAGAAATAGCCCAGCTTGGCTCGTTCGCGAGAGATGATAAAGATCGATGGCGCACCGACGTTCGCATTCCATCGCGCCCGCGCCGACCGGTGTCGCTTGGCAAGGCGCAGTTCACTGAGCGTCGTCTTCAGCCCCTCCCGAACGATCCGTCCGCTGCGGAGCCTGACCTCGTTCACGCCCGTGTAGCCGCTCGAAGACACGCCGTTGCGCACGCCATCAATGAAGAAGACTCGAACGCCAGGCAGCGTCAGGAAGCACTCGCGAGCCCATTTCTCGACCAATTGCGGCGGAACCATCGTTAACGCCGTGAAGGTCTTCCCGCGAGCATGCGTGAAGATGCTCCCGAGAGAAATGAGGGTCTTACCCGTGCCGCACTCAGCGACGGCTGCCGCGCAACGAGCCGCTTCCCAGCGCTTCACGATCCCCATGATCGCCAGCGTTTGGGCAGGGAATGGTGCTCGTTTCAATTCGAGAAGCGCTGGCCAAGAGGCGTCTGCAGGTCGGTGGAGCGGCGGAAACTGGTCAACCACGCGCTGCCCGAGCGCGGACCCGTGGGTCTGCAGATAGTCATTTATGCATGTCAAGCCGCTCATATGGATACCCTCAGCCTTTTTCAGAAGATCAGTCCCGGCCCGCAGTGGGTACAACGATAGGCGCGCCTCCGCGATACTGTTTACAGGGAAAACCTGAAATGAATCGGAGCGTTTCTCAAACCGCACGGATTCTAGGCGTGGACGGACAGCAAGTCAAAGCTCTGGCCTGGACTTACCGGGACTACCTGTGTGAACAATCGAATCCTGGCAAAGGGCGCGCTCGCACGTTCACAGACTCGGATGTCTTGGCGCTGATGTACATCTATGACAGGAGCGAAGACGGCGAGCCAGAGGACGAAATCCGCGCCGGCCTTGATCGCGAGGATCACTACGACAACGACCGCTATCGCGATCTGCTCTACGCGAACACTCCAATCCTTCAAGCCCCCCCGGAAGACCTGGACGAAACTTGGCGACACGGTATTCTCCTGGCCGGTGCTGGTGTAGACGGCCCCCTTGCCCTTGCTCGCAACTATCGGGAAAGTGCAAACTTGCTTCTGGAAACTGCACTCAAGAGCGGCGAGCCGCGGGACTGGGGATTCCCCGTCCTATTCGGGTTTCGCCATACTCTTGAGTTGTACCTGAAGATTATCGGTGAGATCAGCGATCACACTCACTCCCTGAGCGAATGCGTGCTTTCAGTTGAAAGAAGGCACGGCGTGCGAATCCCATCGCCTGCGCGGGAGTGGATCGTCGAATTGGACAAAATCGATCCAACCGGGACAGCGTTTCGCTACGCGGATGACGATGCCGTGAGGGCGCTTCGCAACGAAGAGTTCTGGCTGGATTTCGTTCAGTTTAAAGCTGCCATGGCGCTGGTATTTGAGATGCTCGACAGAGCGATTTTGAAGGCGGTGGCGGACGGCCGAATTCACGGACTGGGGCTTGCCTAACGCTGCTCGTTATGTGGGAATGGCGATGGATCTGCGCCTAATGCCCGAACTCAGGATGCGCAACATACGGAGCTTGGTCCCCTTGATCGCTGCGGGCGAGCAGTTGAGCCCCACCAATTCCTCCACCAACCCGCGCCTTTCAAGATCCGAAAGGAACCATTCGGCCCATTCGGAAAGCACTGGGAGGCCGAAGCGAACCGCTAATCGATGCAGGACAAATTCTGCCGCGCCGTCAAAGAGGACGCTTCGTCGAGCCTGCCCATCGGCACCAAGCGTGGTCCCGAAGAACGTCTGCGAAACGGCGGCCAGATGCCTCATAGGCCGTTTTCGGCCGGGAATTTGAAGCGAGGCGCGGTAGACAACGGGCTTCTCGCCGAGGTATCCAAAGAACTCTGCCCCGTCTGGCAGGCTGATCTGAAACCGCTGCTCATCCGCGATGGCCGCGGCGACCGCCCCGACTTCCTGGTCGCCGCCGAAGACGGAGATCAGGTGAAGTTGTGTCGCGGATCGCGGATCGGTCGGTTTCTCCGCGACCAGGCGATCCATGTGCAGGGCCACTTCAGTGATCGTGTCGCGCGTCTGCCGCACAAACTTCAGTTTCCCCATCCGCAGGTGGGCATTCTGCATGCTCGGCCTCCTTGGCATCGCCGCGTGGCTTCTCGGATAGGAGTTCGATACGGCCATCGGCGAACAGTAGAGTTAAGCGTTGGCTGAACCGCTCCTTCTCACGGATGACGGTCTCCCCGCCATCGCCTTCCTCCTCGGTCTTGTCGACCACCTTGATCGCCTCCCAATGCGCAACATGGCGATCCGAGCCAGTGCCGAAGACGCCATTGAGCAAGCCGCTCACGGCGCACAGGCCGACGTGGCCGGCGTGGAGCGGAGTCAGTGGACGGCCGAAAAACTGTCTTCGCTGGGCGTGGGTCACCCGCTGCGCTTGCACCCAGGCAGGTGACTTCGCCAGCAGGTCCTCAACGATATCGAGCGGAAGCCCTCGATAATCCATCCGAACCGAGCCACTCGCGGGGACGGCGTAGGTGCGATCGGGTTCGTCCGGCAGAGCCGGGATCGAGTCATACCTTCGCGTGAGTTCCTGGAGTTTCCAGTTCGCCTGATTCACTGCATGATCGCCGAGCCGATTCCGTTCGACCGCGGATCTGCGAACGCCAAACACCACCGCCTGTTTGTACCGTACGGAATCCGACTCGGTCAGCCGGTAGACCGCCTTGTCCTTGAAGTGCGGACTCAGAACGTTCCGGCATTCGTAGATTCGATCGAATGGAATCACGAGCACCAGAACGCCGCCTGGTTTCAGCCAGCGGAAGAACTCGTCGAGAAACAGCTTCTCCATTCGTTGGTTCTTGCCCTCGCCGATCTCAAAATCATAGGGCGGATTCAAGTACAGCAGAGAGCAAGACTCGACTGGCGCTTTCACGTCGAAAGCGTTGCCCTGGATCACTTCATCCAATACCAGGCTCGCTTCGCTTGCCCGGTGCGCGTCGAGCTCGACGCCATACCGCCTGGAAGAGCTGTTTGTCGTCAAGTTGAGCAACGCCGCGCCCGTGCCCGCGCAGGGGTCAACCGCACTCGTCGGGTCTGGAGTGAATGCCAGAAATCGTCGCATGCGCTGAGCCTCGGTTTGATCGAGTGGGTAGTATCCCAGCCGCATCCGTCCTTCCAACCTCATACGATCACCGCTGCGGGACCAAGGCGGTTCTCGAAGAAGAGCGAGTGCAGGGAGCCGAGTTCGAACGTCAGTTCAGCGCTGATCTCACCCAGTTCCGGTTGTGCCGTGACGAATGCGTCAACCGATCTCGCCGTCAAGAGTGTCCGGTCACCGGATTCAATCAGCCGATGACACTCTCCGCAGGCGGCCCAATCGCCAACACTCTCGCCGGCGATTCCGCAAGCCACATAGCCGATAAAGCTCCGCGCCGGATATCTCCAAGTTGGATCCGGCGCGGAGCAGAAGTCGCACTTGTTTCCCATTGGTGGCTCCTTCAGGGCTAGAACGGAACGTCTTGGTCCACGCCGTCAGCGCCGTCCTGTGATGCGTCCCCGTGAGGCGTCGCGCCAGTCGCTGGCCGGCCAGTGTGCTCGCTTCGGCCAGAGCCCAAGAAGCGGACCGTGCTCGGAATGATCTCGACGGATACCTCCTTGCCGGTTTGCTTCGAGTCGTACTGGCGGACCTGCAAGCGGCCCTCTACGAATACTCCGTCGCCCCGCTGTAAATGCTTGGCGCAGGCTTCTCCCACTCCATTGAATGCGCAAACGCGGAACCAGTCGGTCGCTTCCTTCTGGTTGCCTTCGCGGTCCTTGTATCGGCGATTGACCGCCACCGAGAAATTGACGACGGGGTCGCCGCTCGGCAGGAATTTCATCTCGGGCATGCCACCCAAGTTGCCCATGATCTGAATCTTCGTGTATCCCAACATTTTGTGTGTCTCCTTGTCCGTGCTGAAATGCGGACGCACCCCGAAGCGACGAGCGCCCAAGGTGGTCCGATGAATCTGAATGTGATTTACGATCAGCGGCTATGCGCTGGCCGTCAGGTTTTGGATCGCCGCGTTCTGGCGGGCGGCTCGTTTGCGGGCCAAAGCCTTCTGCTGATAGTCACGGCTCTGCTGATTGAGCCGCAGCTTGGCGCAGGCGCGGCAACGCTCGGCGTTCGGTGACGTGCTCTTGCACGGATTGCCGCAGTCAGCGCAATCGTAACGCCTGAGCCTCATCTGTACGTACATGGTCGCCTCCCATTCCAGGTTGGAACGCGGTCCATTGATCCCGGTTTCGATCCACCCAGCGCAGTGTGTAGCTTTGGAGTCCTCGTAACCATTCCTTGCCGCTTGCGGATCGAATCAACCTCAGTTCTTCTCCCGTGAACCCGTTGTCACCCGCTTGGCGTTCGCGCGAGCGAGCCATGTATTCGTCTAGCTCGCCTGTCCAACGGGCCATCGGTAAATAGAGCCATGCCGGCGCGAGCGCGAAGGCCAGCTTGTCAGCTAGACATAGGCGACTGATGGGCCGTCCGATTCGACGGCTCCAATATCGGGAGTGCCGAAGGCATTCGTCCGCCCACGCTGCCCCAAACAGCGCACCCATGATGCGTGCGCCAAGGACGACATGCTGCTCGCCATCGGCACCGTCCATGTCCTTCCGGCCCAAATAGCCGATGTCGTGAAGGGCGAAGGCAAACCAAAGCCGTGGGTCCCATGGAAAGCCGAAGAGCCGAGTCCACCCCCAGGCAACCAGCAATGGATGCAGTAGCACGCAGTGCGCCCCGTAGAGAACGCTTTTGGTCCCAAGGGTCATTGCCGTCCTCCTTCTCGCCTTACTCCATGACGTGCTCGGCTGGCTCCGTGGTCTCGGACTCTTCGTCCAAGACGACGACTCGTCTGCGCTTGGGAGCCGGAACGAGCTTTCGATACAGGGGCCAGAACAGGATGGTGCCCGTGAACGCTCCCGTAACGACGCCAAGCTCATTGGTGCGGCCCGAAAAGGCCGCGGCCAGAAACAGGAACATGCAGATCTTCGTCAGGTACTCTCTCACCGT
>JALHNH010000117.1 GCA_022843625.1 Bryobacter sp.
CATCCGGAGCGCGTGCTATTGGTAACGGAGTAAGCTGATTTCATATTTCTAAATGGACGGTTTTGAGGGGCAGGTCAACGGCGGTCGATGATGAGTTTATCGATCTAGAGGGTGAGCGGACCGGGATGGCCGTATTCCTTGTTGGAGGAGATGCGCCAGAAAAACTCCGGGGCTTCGGTGGTGGTGTCCTTGCCCTGAAGGTTGATGGAGATGGTGCCGGTTTTAGCGAGCTGGTGGATGGGATAGCGCGAAAACGACGTTTCGACGCGTATCCGGTTCACAGGCCCGGTATCTTCTTTCAGGATGGGTTCAGGCTCATGAACCATGACGGTGTTCCTCTCTGAATCGAAACATTACAACAACAATATGTTGTTGTTGTGTAGCGAAAATCAATTTCCTTGTAAAGAGTTGAAACATGACAGCTTATAGGGGATGAAGCGCGTTAAATCGTCGCTCCAAACCGGGCGATAGCGGTCTCCCCAAACCGGGCGGCTGGCACGGCGCCAGAAATCCGCGAAACGTCCCGGCTGGACTGCCCGGAAGACGCGGCTTTGGAGCAACTACCGCAGCTGTCGCCATTCGTCGCCCCAAACCGGGCAGCTGTGGCGCGGCAGGGCCGAGAGAACGAAACGACGTTGCATCGCCGTGATGACGGCGTTCGTGCTAAGTGCTGGCAGCTAAAAGAAATAGGCCCCTTCCCTGCGCTGACGGGATCTTTTGGCTGCTGCGCGAACGAGCGGCGTGCTGTCAGGACGGAGCATTGGGCAGAACCTGCTTGAAATGTTTGTACAATAGGCGTACATTAGACAGAGAACGTAGGAGTCGCACAGTTATGGCAGCAGTCACTGAGCATCGCGCCGGGAAAGAAGAGCGGGTCGCGGCGCGCGTCACGACGGAGACGAAAGCCCTGTTGGAGCGGGCGGCGGCCATTCAGGGCCGGAGCGTCACGGATTTCGTTGTGCAATCGACGGTGGAAGCGGCGCAGCGGGTGATTCGCGATCATCAGTATGTCGAACTGAGTCTGAGCGACCGTCTGGCCTTTGTGGAAGCGGTGCTGAGTCCCCTGCCCCCTGGCGAACGATTGACACAGGCGGCCGCGAGACACCGCCAGATGCTTGAGCGATAGTGCCGGACGCCTCGTCAGGGTTCAGGGTCGAGGTGCTGGGCGACCATGACCGCTCGGCCTTTTCCTGTGGCGTCGAGCCGCTGGACCGCTATCTCAAACAACAGGCCGGTCAGGATGCGCGGCGCAACGTCGCGGTTCCCTTCGTGCTGGTGGCGGCCGATCAACGGATCGCCGGGTATTACACGCTTTCGGCAACAGCGCTCAAAGGCGACGACCTGCCGCCGGAACTGGTGAAAAAGCTGCGACTTCCCCGCTATCCGGAGTTGCCGGCGACGATGCTCGGACGGCTGGCGGTTGATTCCGGATTCCGGGGCCAGCGGCTGGGAGAGTTCCTGCTGTTGCACGCGCTCAGGCGGGCATGGATCGGCAGCCAGCAGGTGGCGTCGCTCGGCGTCATTGTCGATGCGAAGGACGAGTCGGCGCGGCAGTTCTATCTGCACTATCACTTTCTGTCCTTCCCGGAGAATCCCCGGCGGCTGTTTTTGCCCATGAAGACTGTGGCGGCGCTTTTTGCCTCGGACACGGAGGGGTTGGCAAAACCGTAACGCCGTAGTATCGTTGGTCCGTAAGAACGCTATTACGGAGTTACGGCGAATGTCTGTCATCTGCCTCCTGAACCAAAAAGGCGGCGGCGGAAAGACCACTCTGGCGCTGAATCTGGCTGCGGCCTTCGCGCTCGAAGGCGATTCGGTGCTGTATATCGATGCCGATTCGCAATCGACGGCGCTCAACTGGTTCACCCTCCGTCCGCAGGCCCCACTCTTTAACGTCGTCAGCATCCCGCGCAACACGCTGCATACCCAGTTGCCCACGCCGGGGGCCAGCTATCGCTGGACCTGTATCGACTGCCCGCCGCTGGCGGGCGAAGTGGCGAAGTCGGCGATTCTGGCCAGCGATCTGATCGTGATTCCCTTGCAGCCGAGCGGCACGGACAAGTGGAGCATGGAGAATATTCTGACGCTGATCACGGAGGCGCGGTTTTACAAGCCGAACGCCCATGCCGTGATGGTGGTCAACCGCAAGAGCGCCGGCACGGCCATCGGCAAGACGTTCCGTCAGGGCATCGAGACGGATTACCCTGACTTCCCGGTCCGGTGCTTCAGACCGAGATCGGCCAGTATGTCGTCTTTGCCGAGGCGCTCACTACCGGGAACACTGTTGTCGAGATGGACCGGAAAGGAAGTGCCGCCAAACAAATCTTCTCGCTCGCCTCAGAAATCAAACAAGTCATGAACCATGCCACCCAAAACCATCAGCGTGCCCCCGAAACCGCAGCACTCTAGCCTGCCCGCACCCCCGATCAGTGGATCGGCAGACCGGACGCTATGCCTGCCGAAGCGCCGCCGGTGAACGTGTCGCTGGTGCGCCTGACCTTCGATATTTCCCAGGATCTACACCAGCGAATCAAGATCTCCTGCGCCCGCAAGGGCATCAAGCGGATGACGGTCGAGCTGCGGCGCATTCTGGAAGAGCATTTCCCCCCTGAACCGTAACGCCGGGACGACGGAATCCCGTAGTGCCGCACTACCGTAGGAGCGTCATGACGGAGGAGCAATGTATCCAGGCATCCGACATTGGCGTTAATGTCTATTGAACGAGGAGTACGCTTGGCAGCCAATAACGAGTTGGCACGGTCCATAGGCTGCCGCGCCACTTTTCTGGCCGAGAGGAAGAACTGCTTGGCCAACGGCTGCGAGGCGCTACCGTAAGGAACTCAACTTCGCACGAATCTCCTTCTCTAGCTCGGGTGAGGGACGCAGTTGGAGCGCTTTTTGCAGCTCGGCTTTGGCTGGTTGGGTTTCTCCCTGTGCAATCAAGACGGAGGCCAAGCTGGTGCGCCACTCAGGGTTCGAAGGTTCCTTAGCGACCACACTTTGTACTGCTTGACGTGCGCTGTCCAATTGTTTCAATTTCAGATAAACCAAGCCAAGGGTATCGGCATAAGCCATATTCTCCGGCGCCCTTTGCCGCGCACTCTGTGAGAGAGTGAGGGCTTCGTCCAGATTCGTTCCCGCCATCGCCAAATGCCAGGCCAGATTGTTCATAAATAACGGATCCTCGGGCTTGAGCTTGAGACTTTCCCGATATGCCGCGGCGGCCTCTGGATACCGGCCAGTCATACCCAGAGCGCTACCGAGCCGGGCCGGCCAAATTGGATTCTCTGGCTCTGCTTGCTGGGCTTTCTTGAAGCTGGCAATCGCGTTATCGTGCAATCCTTTGCGGGCGTAGAGTTCACCCGAAGATCCCCAGTGATCGGGGTTTTTCGGGAAATCCGCACTAAGTTTCTCCGTGGTGGCCAGCGCCAGATCCAGATCTCCGGCCTGAGCGGCCGCTCGGGCGAGGAGGGCGCGGGACTCGGGATTTCCCGAACGCTTCATCTCCTCCAGCGCCACAGCGACAGCCTTTTGCGGCTGACCCTGCATCGCGTAGAGAGTGACGAGGCGCCGGAGCGCGGGCATCGAACTTTGGTCGGATCGGTGCAGGCGCACCAGGATGCGCTCCGCTTCGACGAAGTTCCTTTCTTCCATGGCGAGCGTCGCCAGTTGCAGTTGCACTTCCGGTAAATTGGGATACTCCTGAGCAATTTGCCGCAGTTCGGTCCGGACTTCGCCAAACCGGCGTTGCAGGGCCCATGCTGCGGTGCGGACCAAGCGGGAACTCACATCTTTGGGCTGCGACTCCACGAGCCGGTCGGCGTATTGCAGCGCCTCGTCGGCACGGGCGGCGCGGATGGCCACGTCGGCCATCTCGCGGACAGCCTCCCGGTGGCGGGGGTTCTTTTTCAGAAGACCGAGCAGGGTGTTTCGTGCCTGTTCGGTTTGCCCAACGGCGCGGTAGGCGCGTGCAAGAAGCAAGCGAACCTCTTCATCATCTGGACTCTTCGTGGCCAGCGACTTAAAAGTCTCTAGTCCTCGACTCATTTCTTCAGGCGATCCTGCAGCCATCCGCAACGAGGCGCGGGCAGACTGAGCCGCTGAATCGTCGGGGAACTCTTTCAGAATCGTGTCAAGAAAATTGATGGCTTCCTGGGTTTGGCCCTGCTCCATCCGGACACCAGCCAGCCGCTCTAAGTAAACCTTCCGGCTTGCGCCTCCGGGGGCAAGACCTTTTCCGAACTGAAGAACCGCTTCGTCCAACCTGCCGGTGCGCCGATAGAAATCACCAGCCGATAGGCGGCCGTCCGGATACAGCTTGGAGTCGGCGGTCAGCTTCTCCAGAACCGTCCTGACATCCTGCTCTCTCTTTTGCCCCTGATAGTGCTCGGCGAGTTGGACCATGAATAGCTCTTGAGCAGGGTTATTGGAGACCTTTGTCTTCAGGATCTCTTCGGCTTCTGCCAGACGACCGGACTTCATGTAGATCCCATAGAGCGAATCGTAGAGTGGGCCGTACTGTTTCATATAGGGGAGCGATTCCCGGCCCAGCTTCTCAGCCTCATCATCTTTCTTGTCAATCAAAAGGTTCTGGATGAGGATCGAGACGACCTCGGGATCGTTTGGCTTCGCCTGGAGGGCTTTGCGGAAGATCTCGATCGCCTCGTTGGATTTGGAATCCGTCATTAACAAAAGACCGCGCAAGCGCAACCCCTCGAAAGAGGTCGGCGATGACGTCAAGATGCGTTTGGAAACCTTTTCGACGGCCTGGTAGTAGACTAACGGCCGTTCGGGCGAAGTAATGAATGCCGCGAAGGCGATCTTGCCCAAGGCTATCTGTGCCTCTTCCGACTCGGGCATGATCTCGGCAGCTTGGGAGAGAGCGCTAAACGCCTCTTGATGCTTCTCCTGCTTGCCAAAAAGCTCGCCCAAACGAAGGAACGCTTCTCCGTATCGCGGGTCTTTCTGCAACGCTTTTCTGTACTCCAGCGAAGCATCGATGAATTTCCCTTCTTTGGCCAATTTGTTGCCCCGTTCGAGGTGGGCTTCCTTGGAGGTTGCCAAAAGGCCACAGCCGACATTGACAAGGACCAGACTAGCCCAAAATAATTTGCTCAAGTTCAGGAGGTAGGAAGACATCATCGATACCTAGGGGGTATGGCCGGACGCAGACTGACTCCAGTATGCCACTGCCATGACAACGGCAGGCCTTAGAGATCGCCCCTGTTTCGCCTGAGATTCGCTGAGGAAACTGCCTGGTTCAATGGCACTGGATCGGCGAACGAAAAAGGGGCGGCCGGTCTCGATAGAGATCGGGCCGCCCCGTGTTACGAGCGAGCGTCTGGCGAGAGATCCTAGACTTGTTCGGGTCTACGCCGCCGCTGCGCAATTACTCCCAGACCGGCCAAACCGAGAGCAAGCAAGCCATAAAATCCGGGCTCTGGCACCACTTGGACAAGGAACGTCTGGCGGGCACCTGCTGAATTTCCGTAACCAAGGGTACCCAGAGCTCCGCTTGGGTTAACGGTCCAGGACACCACTGCCCATTTGGTGAGGTCGATGGATTTATAGTTGGAACGAGCCTTGTTGATCCAATCACCGACAAAGGTCGTTTGGCCAGGGGTGTTCTGAGATGTTGTAGTATTGTTGCTGGTCAATGCCCAAATCGTCCGCTGAATCTCCCAATTCGTTCGCTGATTAAGCGGTAAGCTATTCTGATTGGCTAATCCATTCTGCAAGTTGCCGGAGATGGCCGTGTACTGGCTGATGAGGTAGGCCGCCATCTGATATCGTTCTTGGGCTGTGTCTGGGAGTGCTCCGTTGTTGGGGGATGGGGATTGGATGTTCGTCCACGTGTTGGCGGTCGTGGAGTTGAAAGTGGAGCCATTGTGTACGTTGCCATAGCGAACCCTGGAATCGTCCGCGACAATCTGATCCAACCGAATGATGTTTGCATTTCCGCTCATGCCCAGTTGGAAATAGAGTTGGTCGTCTACGCACCAGAACGTGGTCGCAACCCGACTTGCGCCAGCGCCAACGGTGCCGTTAAATGCTCCACCACCACCACCCGGCGAGGTTCCATTCCAGCTGTTGACGGCGATCGGTTTAACAATGCCCAGGTATGTCGACGAGCCGGGAAGCGGGGCATTGCCGTAGGCTGCGGTTAAGCCGACGATTGCCCAAAGTGCGCCAAGGCGTAGATTCATGAAAATGACCTCCGAGAGAAAACACAGCTCCGCCACAATGATCCGATCCGAGTGGGTTTCTGTTGTTGTTCTTTAACATTACCTGCAGTGGGGTGATCGATCAAGGCGTGCGAGTACCAATTTGATGTGAAACAGTACTAGCGCGAAGTTCTGGGCGCTGCGGAAGCAGAGCTTGACGAGTTAACAGGCGAAGAGTCGGCAAAGGGTCAAAAGTCCCAGCTGCAATCTCGATCGAAAACTCGGGAGCCAGCCAATGCAACAGTACAGATAACAAGGACGCAGTCCCCTGTTGCGGGCTTGAACGAGTCGGCACTCTCGCAAAGTGTCGGTTTTCTAAGAGATACACTCCAGATGGGAGTAGGAGTCCGGCTGATTCTGGAAACGCCGGGCTTGTCGAAAAGTCGAAGTTCTCCAACTCCCTGAATTGAAGTTCATCCTCTGCATGGCAAGTCAAGATAGTC
>JALHNH010000118.1 GCA_022843625.1 Bryobacter sp.
TCTGTATGAGACTGAGACACTTTCGACTCCTAGAGGTGGAAATCGGCCGGTTTTCGGAGAGTTTCGGGTAGCTGGGCCATGGCTGGAATTATAACACTGGATAACGTCCTTTATCCAGTGTTCTTTCAATTCGGAACCTTGAGTTGTGACAGAACCTTGCCACATCGTATTGAATGGTAGATACTGCCTTATGGCTCGTTTCCCCGACTGGTTTTCCCGTCTCGACGCTATCATCGACGTCATCGGCCAGACGCCACTCGAGGTCCTGGGGCGTCGCGAAGTTGCCGCCCTCTTCGCTTGTAGCGACCGGGATAGCATCCGACTTCTCCATAGATTTGGTGGAACCCGCACCGCAGACGCCCTCTCCCTGCCCCGCAGTTCCCTTCTCTCACAGATGGAAACCATTCGGACTAGCGCGACGTACGCCACCTTCTTGCGGAAGCGCCACCAGGTGGCCCGCACCCTTGCCGTCGCACAGGCGGAGACAATCGCCCGTCATAGGCAGATTGCTGGCTCCGCCGAGTTCCAAGTAGGCAAGACCCTGAAGGAGCTTCCCGCGGGAGTCCGCCTTGAAGTGGGACGCATTGTCTGCGAATTTCGATCCCCAGACGAGTTCTGGGCTCTCATCGACGCGCTGGCCGACCTTGCGGCACAGGATCCCGGGGCGTTTGAGGAAGCGACTACCAACAGGGATACCAGATGAACGATTTCGTCGTCGAAACTCCGGAGTACGAAGGGCCGCTCGATCTGCTGTTAAGTATTGTCCGGAAGAACGATCTTTCGATAGCAAATCTCCCGCTGGCGCCAATCACGGCTCAATATCTGGCCTACATCGATCGGGTAACCGCTCTCGACGTCAACCTCAGCATGGAGTGGGTCGAGATGGCCGCAAGGCTTATCCTTTGGAAGTCGGCTTCCCTGCTCCCTGGTGACCCAGCGCTGCCTGATCCCTCGGGAGCCTTGGCCCAAGAACTGAGTCGCGAGCTAAGGGAACTGAACGATCATCAACTCGCCCAAGCTAAAGAATTTTTGTCCGGCAGGGGTTCGAGTACCGAAAGAAGCCATGCCCACTCTGATAGTCCGGCCACGACCCCTGACGAATCTGGCTTCGACGCTATTCCGGCGTCACTTTGGACTTTGCGGAAAAAAGCCCAGTTCCTTCGCGACGTTTTCCGCGCACGAAGCGCCAGTAAAGATGTCCCCTACGAACCCACTGAAGACGGAGCTTCGGTCGAAGTAATGGCGTCATGGACCCGCGACAAACTACAGCACCTGCAAGTATCGCAATGGATCGAGATCGATGCGTGGTTCGAGGAACTGGACTTCCTACCGAGCAAAATATCCCTCTTTCTCGCTCTCCTCGAGCTTGCCCGTTTCGAGATCATTTGCCTCGAGCAACGTGACGGAACTCTCTGCTTGTTGCGGTGTCCACCGCCTCCCTATCAAGAACATGACCATTCAGGTAAGGCTATTCACTCGCTCAACACCGATGGGTCTTGAGCCAACACCGCCCCCTGTTGTCTTTCAGATTTCGAGACTTTCTTGAAGTAAGCTGCCGCGGGGTACAGCATCCCATTCGCCCGTCCTCGCCGAATCCACATGGGATTTGCCGCAACACCCCCTACTTTCCGACGAGGAAAGCCAGCCGGCACACCCTATGTCCTTGAGCCAACACCCACTCCTTTTGGCCCATGGCCCCCGGACCGTCTTTCAAAGACGCTGCAGCCAAGTACAGCTTCCAATGCGCCCATCGCCAGCCTACACCTCTGGGTCTTGCGCCAAGACCCCCTCCTTATAGCCCAAGGCGTCGTGGTCGACTATCTGTCCTTATTCAAGACGAGGCCGAAGGGGCATTCCCTGACACGCAGAGTTGGCTTCGCCCTAAAGAAGTCGTTTGGTTCTTCGCTTTGAGGCCAAGCAACTATTAGAGCCGACAACATAGGAGCGTCCTGGAGTGGGTTCTGTTCTACCACCCATGGGTGAACGCCCTTAACCCACTACCATTTGCCCCCGCCAGAGCGGTCACTCGACCAGCCATATCAACACCCATGGGTGTTGCTCCAAGCGGACTAGTGGTCGCTACGCGAGCGCGCCAACTTCTTCCCAACTATGAATTCCTTGTCCAGACTTTTGCTCGGCCAGCTGTTCAATTTGACGAACAACTACAAGTCACCCTAGAATGAAAGCATTCCAAATATGCGGACCAAGCGAACAGCAATCCACCTGACCACGACACAGGTAGCCCGGGTTTTGGGCATTGCAACCAAGACGCTTTACAGAATGCTACAAGACGGCCGCATCACAGAACCAGCAAGAAATCCCGACAACAATTACCGGATCTGGTCCTCCCAACACATTGAAGCGATCCGTCAGGACATCAGAAAGTGATAAAGATAACCATCGGAAACCAACGGGGCGGTGTTGGAAAGACCACCACTGCGGTGACTCTGGGCCGCCTTTGGGCCGATCGTGGATACAAGACCCTGCTCGTCGATGCCGACCCCCAAGGTTCTATCGGCAGCATTCTAAAGATCCGTCCAGAGCTCTACCTGAACGACTTCCTCTGGAATAAAAGGCGCTTGGCGGACTGCGTCGTACAGCCGGTTCCAAACCTGGATGTCCTTTGCAGCAATCGGGATACCCTCGAGGCGGAGCAACGAGCTACGGGGACCATTGGTCGTGAACGGATCTTCGAAAACATCTTTCAGCCCATTGAAGAGGAATATGACGCCATCCTCATCGATATCGGTCCATCTCTCAGTCTCATGCAAATTTGCGCTATGGTGTACACGACGGACTACCTGATCCCTATTTCAATGGATGCCCTAAGCGTCACAGGGGCAACGGCGTTCTTCAATACCGCACAGCAGCTTCAGATTCAGATTAAAAAAGAATGTCGGTGTATCGGCATTCTCCCTACGATCGTCGATCAACGGTACCAGAATACCGAGATGGTCGTGAAGATGATTCGGTTGGTCAGCGAGAACTACAAAGTGCGGACCCTTCCGGCTATTCGCACCGATGCTGTAGTGGCCAAAGCCATCCGGCAGCGCCAGTTCATTGTGGACGTCGATCCCAGAGCGAAGGCGCTGGAGGACTACAAAGTCCTCTCTCAGGAGATTCTTGAAATCTATGGCGTTGCCGCCAGAGGGGAATCCGCAGATGTCCCAGAGCAAGAAACGACCAAAGCGAGCTGAAGAAGATTTGGAAGCGGCCGTTGCGGACATTATAAACAGTCCAATCACCCGGGCAAACCTTAGCTTCCTCCGGCCGAATAGACCAGATCAGCCGCATCCAGAACCAGTGGGTTCTGGCTCAAAACCCCCGGGGTTTGCTCCAAACGACTCGTTTGGTCACTCTCTTCCTTGGAACCATATCACCGAGCCAGGCGAAACGCCTGGCCAAGAAGTAAAACCGACTGGTCCTACGCCAAGACCCACTGGTGTTGATTCAGCCGTCCGCGGTGATCTAGTTCAGCGCCAACCACTTTGGCAGGCCGAGGGTATCGGTACCGTATTTGAGCAGTCCCGCGTCCGGCGAATCCAGAGCGCCCGGGATGCCCTTTCCAAAGTGGAGGAGCAGGTGTATGAAATGCTCTGGGGCGCGCCGGCCGTCCAGGCTGAGCGGTACCGATTGATTCACTATAGCCTACAGCGCATTGCCGTCGACAGCGACATTAATATAAAGACGGTGCGTGAGCTGATTCCCAGGCTGATTGACAAAGGCTTCTTGGAAATCGAACATCCAGCCGATGTGCGCCGCAATATCCCTACTCTTTATCGCGTTTGGAGCGATCACAGCGTAAGAGAGGATCAACAACAGCGCGATCGCCTGTACGTCGCCAAGACCGGCAAAGGCGTATTTTATGTTCACCCCATTGCCATATCAATCCAAGCAAGACCCCTAGGATCTGAGTCAACACCCACTGGTCTAAAACCCGCGGGTGTTGACTCAGCGTATCCGTCATCGGGCACACTCCTGCTGTCACTCGCTGCGATCATTCAAGAGCTCCTGAGCGTATCGGCGGACGAGGCTGTTCTGAATTCGATGGTGAGGCAATGTCACGAGAATGCAACGATTACAACCGGGGAGCCCGCCAGAGAGAGCGAATTGTTGTACTTTACGGAGGTGAAGGCGCGTGGAATTGCCAACTCAGGCAACATCCGCAATCATCTGCGGGTTCTGCACAAGGCGGTTCCTGGTTGCTTTATCGGTCAATCCTTCCGTACTTTTCGGCAAACGAAACCCGCTACAGGGGACATCCGAGAGGAGCCATACTCGATGGAAGTGTAGTTCCGTGGAAAACTGAGTGTAGTTCCGTGGAAAGATGCGGACCAGAATTTCGGTGACTGATGGGGTTCTATAGCGATTTCCATTTGCCCATGACACGAATGAGGCCTTAAGAATGTCCCGAACCCCGCGATTGTCACATCCTGGTCCACGCCTGCGTTCACCATCACGACTTCGTGACCGCCTTTCGGCCCAACATGGCACATACCTCAAAAAGAGTAGTCGCTGCCTCGAGGGGATTTGGTGTAGATCCGTGGAAGAAAAGTGTAGCTTCGTGGAAATGCGGGGTAGGTTCGTGGAAACAAAGTGTAGATCCGTGGAAGTTTCGGTGTAGGTACGTGGAATAGAAGTGTAGATTGGTGGATGATTGAGTGTAGGTGCGTGGAAAAAAAGCAGGCCTAAGCTATTGATTCTTCACCGTTTATGTAACGCTATAGGTTTTTATAGTTCTGTTCATAGTATTCTACAGCATCAACAGAGAGAGGTTCATGGGCAATCAGTATTCGTTGAGCGATGAAATGGCGCCTGTTGTTGTTGAGGAGACCCCAATCGATCTGGTACGGGTAGAGAAGAGCCTTCATTCCCTCGGGTTTTTCGCCTCAACGACCAATAAACAAGCCTCTAGAACCGTCACGCAAATCTTCAGACGTCCTGATGGACAAAAGATTCAAGCCAAAGCGGTCATCGAAGGCATTCCAAGTTTGGGTCTGCCCACAACAGCGGATCGTGACAAGTATATGGCGTTCATGAAGATCGCACTTGACCAACGGGAAGCAATGGGCAAGATCGAGAATCCGATCCATTTCACAGGGTCGGATATGATCAAGCTTCTTCGGCTGCGCAAGGGTGGCTTCCACTACGATGAGATCAATGATTGGTGCAAGCGGATGGTTGCGACAACAATTATGTCGGAGTCATCGATTTTCATCGCCGATCGCCGGCAGTTTCTGAGCGACACGTTCCACGTTTTCGATCGAGTCGTTCTGGTGGGTGAAGAACTGTCGGATGGGACGCGATCGGAACATTACCAGGTCTATCTGTCGCACTGGCAATTGACGAACTTGAACCAAGGGTATCTTTTACCGCTTGACTTCAATGCTTATCTTCGACTTCGGCGGGACATCAGCAAGGCGCTGTTTGGCCATTTAAGCGTCTGGTTCTACGCCAGCCGCGGTCAAACTATCGAAAAACGGTACCAAGATCTCTGCCAACTGATGAACATCAGGGCTTATCCCCATCTTTCAAAAGCGAGTTCCGTTTTGGGGCCCTCTTTGGACGAACTCGTCGAAATCGGATACCTGTCCGATTGGGAGCTAACCCGAGTAGCCCGCGGAGCCGAGTTTAAGCTGGTACTGACCCCGGGAAGGCGCCTATTAACGCTGCCCACGTTCAGCAATTTCGTCAATCCCGAGGCTCGAGCGGCCCTTGACGCTACGCTGCCATCATGGGTCAACGATCTGCTTACACGTGGTGTAGCTGAGAGGAAAGCTCGCCAAATGGCGCTCGACATTCCGGAGCATCAGCCCGTGCTGGACCAGATCGAGTATGCCGAGCACCTCATTGCACAGGACCGCAAGGGGCGCTCAAAAATATCAAACCCAGTCGGATTCATCCTCTGGACGATTGAGCAAAATCTGGTGGTTCCTGAAGATTTTGAGACCAGCGAAAGGCGGCGTTGCCGGCAAGCAGCCGAGACGGAACAGTCGGAGATGCAATGGAGAGCACTACGCCTAGAAGAAGCGTACCAGCAGTATTGTCGGGATCAGGTAAAGCTTCGGGTTGCGGAGTACTCCACGGAGCGGTTGGAGAGCGCACTCCGAGACCACATGAAAGTGATTAAACGGGAACAGCCCGAATGGTTTTCGCGAATTCCTGCGGCAACCCAGCGGGAGGTGGCCATGAGCCGACTACAGACGGCCCTGTTGGAAGAGGTATCCCTGCCAACTTTTGAGGCTTGGCGCAAGAGCCAGTCGCAGCAAAGCCTTTTCGGCTAAACGGTAAATCCGGATTAGCGCGCTCAGGAAGACCAAATCTAAGGTCGCAATTTTGGCTAAAGTTCTTCTGAACACAGCCGATAATCCCCGATGAGGCGTCGATGGTGATATTTTGGTTGTGCGGTCTTGTAGGCTTCGTGATCTTGGCGTTCAGTGTTCGGCAGAACCTGCGACATGGATTCCAACGAAGTCGACCAAGCATCTCTCTCTTGGAAGAGGGCATGCTCTGGATCGACGGCTTGAAGTCCAGTCTCGAGGAAACCGCGCCACAGGGTATCAAAACAATGGACGCGTCGGCGAAACGTAATGAAGCAGGTGTCGCATCCGCGAATCTGATTAATCTCCAGCGCGCGTTGTCAGAACGGGCAATAGCTGAG
>JALHNH010000119.1 GCA_022843625.1 Bryobacter sp.
ATACAAGGGCTTTCTTGTGAATCTGGAGAAGATCTGATGATCGTAGCCAAACTCATCGATACCACTCTATGCATTGGCTGCAAGGCATGCGAGGTGGCCTGCCAGGAATGGAACGATCAGGAATACACGCTGGGCACCTTTGACGGTAGCTACCAGACGATGCCGGATCTTGCGCCCAACTTCTGGAACCTCATCAAGTTCAATGAGGTTGAGAAGAACGGCGGGACTTCGTGGCTGATGTCGAAATATCAGTGCATGCATTGCGCCGATGCCGGCTGCATTGCAGCCTGCCCTGCGCCTGGGGCGATTGTGCAGCTTGCCAATGGCACTGTAGATTTTGCGCATGACAATTGCATCGGCTGTGGCTACTGCATTACCGGTTGCCCCTTTGATGTGCCGAAGCTGAGCCCGACTACGAAGAAGGTCTATAAGTGCACGTTGTGTTCAGACCGCACGGCTGTGGGTCTTGAGCCCGCTTGCATCAAGACTTGCCCAACCAATTGCCTCACCTTTGGCGAGCGGGACGAGATGATCCGCGTGGCTGATATCCGGACTCGCGAGTTGAAGGCGGACGGATTTCAGGATGCCGGGGTCTACAACCCGCAGGGCGTCGGCGGCACCAACGTCATCTACGTGCTGAACGACGTGAAGCAGCCGGAGAGCTATGGTTTACCCAAGGATCCGGTGATTCCATGGACGGTGCAATTATGGAAGGGTCCGATGAAGGTGCTTGGGACGCTGGCCTTTGTCGGGGCTATTCTGGGAGCCTTCTTCCACTTCGTGATTTACGGACCACAGGACCCGGAGGTACATGGCCATGATGAAGAGTGAGATTCGGATTCCGCGCTTTGACGCCTACGAGCGAGTGATGCACTGGATGGCGGCGCTGAGCTTTCTCTATGCGACGCTGACGGGCCTGGCGGTCTGGTCGCCGAAGCTTTACTGGCTGGCTGGCGTGTTTGGCGGCGGCTTTGTGATTCGTGGGACTCATCCGTGGTCTGGCGTGATTTTCTCAGCAGTGATTGGTTGGATGTTTGCTCGCTGGGCCAAGACAATGGGTCTCGATAGCGATGACAAGGTCTGGCTGACAAAGATGGACAAGTACATCACGCATCAGCATGGGGCGTTGCCAGAGTCTGGCCGCTTCAATGCAGGGCAAAAGATGTTGTTCTGGAGCCAGGTGGTAACGGCGCTGCTGCTCTTTGCCAGCGGCATTGTGATGTGGTTTCCGGAATGGATGCCGAGGAGTTTGCGGCTAATTGCGATTGCGATGCATCCGCTAGCGGCTATTGGCTCGATTAGCGGCATCATTGTGCACATTTACATGGGGACGGCAGCAGTGCCGCATTCCATGAGGGCGATGTTGCGGGGCTGGGTTGTACCAGAATGGGCCCGCTTTCATCACCCGAAGTGGTATCGCCAGTGGCGAGACTCAACCAACATACGATAGGATTTCAAAACATGCGATTAACCATTCTCGGTTTATGGTTCGCTGTGGCCTTGTCTGCCCAGGATCAGGCCTCCAGCGAAGGTCAGAAACTCTACCAGTTTCATTGTGCTTTTTGTCACGGCAAAGGCGACGACGGCATGGCGGCCAATCTGGTGACGCCAAACCTCGTCCATGCCCCGACCGACTCTTCCCTCGTCAACATCATCCGGAACGGGATTCCTGGTTCTGACATGCCTCCTGCGCTTGGTATGAGCGATGCGGAGATGCTGCAAGTGGCTGGTTATGTCCGCACGCTTGGGCGCACCGCGCCGACGAGCATCGCTGGCAACGCTAGCAAGGGCAAGGCTCTATACATGGGCAAGGGTGGCTGTGCCGGTTGCCACATGGTGCAGGGATCAGGTGGCCGGATGGGCCCCGACCTGACACAAATTGGGGCGATGCGCAGCCCTTCGAATTTGCGTACTTCGATTGTCGACCCGAGCGCGTCGATGGTGGGCGGTTGGACGATGGTACACGTGACCCTGAAGTCTGGCACGAAGGTACATGGCATCCGTCTCAACGAAGACAACTTCTATATCAGCCTGCGCGACGGCAAGGGCAAAATGCAGACGGTGGCTAAAGCCGATGCAACCAAGATTGATCGCGACATTACAAAATCATCCATGCCCAACTACGAAAAGGTTTTCACCTCCGACGAAATGACCGACCTGATTGCTTATTTGTTCTCACTCCGAGGTGCCATGTGAAGTATCTTCTCCTTTTGACGACCAGCCTTGTGTTTGCGCAGGCTCCCGGTGACTGGCTCCATTTTCAGGGCAACCAGCAGGGGCACCGATATTCGGCGCTCAAGCAGATCAACAAGACGAATATCGCCAAGCTGAAGCCAGCATGGACGATGCAGCTCGACAAGACCGACAAGTTTGAGGCGAGCCCGATTGCACGCGATGGCATTCTGTTTGTCTCAGAGCCACCTAGCGATGTGACGGCTGTTGAGAGCCGCAGTGGCAAGGTGTTGTGGCGCTATAAGCGCGTGCTGCCGGATAACGTGCCGTTTTGCTGCGGCAAGGTAAATCGTGGTGTTGCAATCCTCGGGGATCTGATTTTTATCGGTACGCTCGATGCGCATCTGGTTGCGCTGGATGCGTCAACGGGCAACGTGGTTTGGGATGTCAAGGTGGCGGATTACAAGAAGGGTTATTCCAGCACAGTTGCGCCATTGATCGTGAAGGACAAGGTGATCATCGGCAGCGCTGGTGGCGAATTTGGAGTGAAGGGCTATATTGCCGCTTACGAAGCCAAGACGGGTAAGGAAGCCTGGCGGCTTTGGACCCTGCCTTCAGAAGGCGACAAGGCGACTGAGACCTGGCTTGGCGATAGTTACAAGTACGGGTCAGCTACGACCTGGGTAACGGGCAGCTATGACCCTGACCTCAATACGATTTATTGGGGCACGGGCAACCCGGGGCCAGACTGGAAGGGCGACAAGCGTGCTGGAGACAATCTCTATTCCGATTCGTTGCTGGCCATTGATGCCGATACCGGCAAGATGAAGTGGTACTTCCAGTTCACCCCGCATGACGTTCATGACTGGGATGCGACACAGGTGCCGGTGCTGGTAGACGAGATGTGGAATGGCAAGATGCGCAAGCTGGTGCTCTTTGCCAATCGCAATGCTTTCTACTATGTGCTGGACCGGACAACCGGTGAGTACTTGCTGGGTAAACAGTATGTGCGACAGACCTGGGCGAAGCCGGAGCTCGATGCCAAGGGCCGGCCGATTCGTTTGCCGAATACCTTCCCGACCGCCAATGGAAATACGGTGTATCCGAATTCCCCAGGGGCGACGAACTTCCAGGCTCCTTCTTACAGCCCGCTGTCAAAGCTGCACTACGTGATGACTCGTGACGAGGGTGGTGTGTTTTATTCCGGCGACGATACGTACAAGGAAGGTAGCTGGTATCTGGCGGGACGCTTTGTGTCGAAGCCGGGCGAAGAAGCGACTGGCGCGATCAAGGCGATTGAACCGAAGACGGGCAAGTCGAAGTGGGAGTTTGCGCTGAGTGCGCCTTCGTGGTCTGGTGTGTTGTCGACGGCTGGCGGGCTTGTGTTTGCCGCTACTGCTGATGGCGACATGATTGCGCTGGATGACACGACGGGCAAGCTGCTGTGGCGCTATCCGATGGGTGGCAAGGCGTTTGCGAATCCGATTAGTTATGTGGCGGCCGATGGCAAGCAGCATATTGCCATTGCTTGCGGGCATGCGCTGTTTTCATTTACGGTCGACTAAAGGATCTTGAAAAGCGGTTCGGCCTTCGGGACGTAAAGGCTGCCTTCAGTAAGACCCTCCGGGACACAGTGGCTTAAGAGCCGCTGGATCTCGGAGGGTCTTTTCTTTGCATTCAAGACCTCCGAGAAGATGGTACAGATTTCTTCTACTTGCTCGGCGGTTTCGTGGACGAATTCGATTCTAAAATGGCGGATACCGGCCTTGAGCCAGGATTCGAGATGCGTAACTGAGTGCTGGGCTTCGGCTCCGAAGACTGTGTTGCGGCAGCCCACGTCGGCTACTACAGGGTGGCGGCGGCCTTGTTCGTCTTGTAGCGAGATCTCGTGCTTTTCGCAGGGGCGGCCGCAGTCGAGGTAGGACGTCCCTTTGGACATGAAGCGGCAGAAGACGCAGTGCTCGGTGTGGAAGACGGGGAGGTGCTGGAAGGCTACTACTTCCATTTTGTCTGCTCCGCTTTCGATTGCCAGCGCTTCGATTTGACGGGCGTTCAGGTCGTGGGTTGGGGTGAGTCGTTCGAGGCCCATCTCGAGGAGGATCTTTGCGGTTACGACGTTCGCGGCATTGAGGCTGAAGTCTCCCGTCAGGTTAGGTAGACCTTTGAGGCGATCGAGGAGACCGGCAGAGCGGATCAGGAGGCCGCAGTTTAACTTCGACAGGAAGTCGGCGATTTTGTCTTCGCCGGGTTTGAGTACTCGGGGGCTGGCTACTCTTGCGGGGATGCCGCTGGCTTTTAGTTTCTCTAGCGAGGGCCAGAGGCCGTAGAGGTCGAGATAGTCGAGGGTGATGCTGGCGGGCCTTGCGGCGATGGCGGCATCGAGTTGTCTTGCGGCTCTTACCAAGACATGGAGTTGTGGCTCTGTGGCTTCGACTTTGGCTATGCTCTGGGCTTCGCGTTGCCACGTGGTTGTTGGCTTGGAGCGGCTGGTGGCAGCGAGGGCGTCCAGTTTTTCAACGGCTTCGCGGCGGAGCTGATTCAGAAGCGAGACCGGGACGAAGGGGTTGCCTTCGATGCTTGCTTCCAGCGTTTGTAAGTGGTAGGCTGTATTGCCCAGACGGCTGAGTTGGGCTCGGAGTGTCTCTTCCGTGAGACCTTGCTGTTGGGCGGGGCCGAGTTGGCTTGAGGACTCGACGACTACGATGGTCTTGCCTCGGGTCCATTCCATTTTTAGGGGTTGGCCGATGCTCGCGGTTACTTTCACTGAGACGGAACGGCGATAAACAGGTTGGGTTGCTTCGGTGAATTTCCTGGCTAGCTTGTCGGTCTCGGGGTCGCTGGAGCGCCATAGGAGGTCGCCGACGCGGATGCGTTTGGTATCGAGGGCCTGGTTGGCGAAGCCTAGCTCTACCAGCTTCTTGGTGACTTCTCTGACGGTGTAGAGACGGCCGCCTTCTTCTTTCTCTTGCGGGCTGCGCCAGTCTGCGGCGTCGAAGACTACGCCGTCGCCGGGCTTGAGCGGTGAGACTGCGTGGTTGGGGCCGACTTCAACGCGGATGGCTTCGGGGCGGATTTCTGTGACGCGGCCCATCCAGACTCCACGGTGCCTTGGGCCGCGGCCGATGACTGCCTTTTGATGGTTGGTACCGCTTAAGAAGAAGGGCCCGAGGCCGCGGGAGTAGACCTGTTCGAGGTGGACACGCTCCTGAGCTGTGACGGCGTAGGCTCCGTCGACGGCTTTGCGATAGGCGGAGGTAGTGAGCGCTACGTATTCAGCGTCTTTGTAGCGGCCTTCGATCTTGAGCGAGGAGATGCCGAGGGGGATTAGTTTGGGGATCCATTCGAGCGTGTAGAGATCGCCAGGGCTCAGGAGGTATCTTGCGTCTTTGAGGGGTTCGATTAGTTCGTCTACGACGAGTTCATAGGGCAGACGGCAGGCTTGGGCGCATTGGCCCCGGTTGGCACTGCGGCCGCCCCAGGCTTCTGAGCTGAAGCATTGGCCGGAGTAGGCTACGCATAAGGCGCCGTGGACGAAGATCTCTAGCTCACAATCGGTCTCGCTGCGGATTTTTGCGATCTCTTCTAGCGAGAGTTCGCGGGCGAGGTTGACTCTTGTTGCGCCGAGGCGCTGGGCCAGGCGGACGCCGTCTGAGTTGGTGATGCTCATCTGGGTGCTGCCGTGGATTTCAAGATCTGGTGCGATTTGACGGGCTAGCGAGCAGACTCCTAGATCCTGAACGATGATGGCATCGGCACCGGCTTGGGCGATGGCTTCGATTGTCTTTGCTGCGGCTCTGAGTTCTTTATCGAAGACCAGCGTATTGAATGTGACGTAGCCTTTGACTCCTCGCTTGTGGAGGGTGGCGAGGGCCTCGGGGAGTTCTTCGAGGGTGAAGCCGACTTTGGCACGGGCCGAGAAGTGGGTGAGGCCGAAGTAGACACTGTCGGCACCTGCTTCGATGGCGGCTTTGAGTTGCGGCCAATGCCCCGCCGGGCTCATGATCTCTGGCTTC
>JALHNH010000120.1 GCA_022843625.1 Bryobacter sp.
TCCAACTGCTGGATCGCCTTCCGGATCTGCTCTTCACTAAATCGGCTCTGCCGCATCGCTCCTCTCCTTTGATCCTCTGTCGTAGTTTACGGTGGATCAGTTTTCGGGGAGCAGGTCACGGACAACTGCACCACGCGGCGACTGCTTGTCTGCTCGTTTCGGAATTAAGGGTAGGCATCCAGCCGCATTTCATTACCTGCTGTGATGACGGTGGGGAGTAGTCCGTCGTGGTCGAGCAGGAGGTGGATTTTGACGGTGCCTTTGCTGGTGCGGTATTTGGCCCAGTCGAAGACTTTGGCACACAGGTCGATGACGGTGCTGTCCAAACGGTAGAGCTTGCCCGAGGCCAGCAGCGGGGGTTCGGCGTGGGTGGGGAGTTTGGTGCGGAGATCGTTCAGCGGGGCGAGGAGGAGCGCGTGATCGATCTCACAGGGGCGGTGCCAGCAGCCGAGACCGTGCGCGTGGCTGTCGCCTTGGCGGCGGACGGCCTCTTCAATCAGTGGTTGGATGACCAGATGGAGAAGCTGGCTGAAAATGCTGGATACTTGAGGCAAGGCTGGGGTCCTCGTGGGCGGAAGTCGGATCGTGCAGGAAACATCTCCCGACCCTACCAGGACGCCGCCTTTTACGGCCTCAAGCTGATTTGGACACGAGTAACCATGGAGTCAATAAACGGTCTCGACAAGGATCTCTTGCAAGTGTAATGGGCGGAGTGGTGTAAGCTAAAAGGGAAACGCCCGTCACTAACCCATCAGTTCCCCGCCGAGTAGCTCACCAACCAGCCAGCCCAACAAACGGCCTCCGTCTCTAAGCGGAGGCCTCCTCTCTCGAAACGCTAGCGTGGCTGCCGGACGGTGGATCTACAGGGCTTCCTTCAGCTAACTGGGCAGTGCGGAACAACCATATGGTCTCGACTGACGACTCTAGCGAGCCTTCTGTTTTTGGGGGAGTTGTATCAAGTCTCATTGCTGGAGTAGCCCGGATACCCAGGACGAAGATGCGGACCAAATCGTCATAGCCCCGGTTTGATGCAATCCCACAAAGGAGCAACAGAACACAGCCGTTTGGTAGTCGCCCGAGCGACTCGTACCGATAGATGGAGTCGCGGGACACTCCGATCAGAATCGCGAGCCGATTGTGAGTTAGATTCATCCGCCGCCGAAGCTCTCGAATGGCCTCCGAGATCGCCATTTTCCGCAGTCCTCCTAGGCATGTACAAGAGCCTGCAAATCAGTATGCCTGACTCGGACCCAGGTTGTCACAGGCGATTCCGACGAAGCCGAACAGCAATCGGCAGGCAAGTCGAACAATATTCCGGCGTTCATCTACAGTCGGTAGTGCGATGACGGGCGAGGGAATCAGGATCGCCCGTCTGCCCACGAGACACACAAACCGGAACTTGACGCCGACTGCGTAGGAGTAGTGGAAACCGATCAGGACAACTCTCACAAATCTGGTAAAGGGGAAAGAAAAGGTTGCGTAGATCCGGAACCTACTTTGACGGGCTCGGGCTACAGATCGAATCGAAGCGTCTCAAGGAGGAGCGCCGCGAATTGCTCCAAGTCGCCCCGTGGCCGATTGACCCGATACTCCGGAGATACGCTGACCGTGTTTGCGAAGTTAGCACCGAGATGTTCCATAAATGCTGCAGTCCCGAGTTCACTGGCCAGTTGGCGGAGCCCGTGTTCGTACTCCGAAAGCACTTCTTGATCTTCGGGCTCCGCAATACCCTCCCAGTGATTGCGCATTTTTATAACGGCCGATTGGTTGAGGGCATCATGGAGAATTATCCCCCCGATCGTGAGTGGGCGATTCGGGAGGCGGAGCTCCAAGAACACTAAACCAAGAGAAGTTGCCGTCATGACGACCAAGGATACCGCAGGCAAATGGAGACACTTGGTACCAGTACCTGCCCTGAATCACGGTGAGGAGGTCCACGCCGAGGCGAAACCAACCACTTTCGCGCAACTCACCCTGCGCGGTGCTGTTCCTGAAGCGACGGCTTTCGCCTGTAGAAGCCCGCAATGTGGTTGCCGCTGTGGTCTGCTTCACACCGTCTGTCGTTTATGGAGAAGCGTACCCGTGCCCGCATGACCCCTGAGTTTTCGCCGTCCTGACAAAGGGCTAAGGCTCGGCGTCGGGGTGGTTGACATATCCGTCGAGATGCTCAAAGTGTTCCAGTACGCTACGGAAAACGCTTCTCTTCAGTCTGCTTTCCGTCAGACCCGGAAGAACCGTTCGACCATGTTCAGCCATGAGGCGCCGGTCGGCGTGAAGTGGTCATGGAAGCGCGAATGCAGGTGTAGCCAGCATTGCACCTTGGTGTGTTTGTGCGTGGCGTAGTTGTCGGCGATCAAATGGGTCTGGTGATCTGTGGAGTCGCTTCGTCGATCAGCAGACGCGGAAACTACAGCCACCCCTGGTACCACTTCCGCTGCTGCTGCTGGCAAAGCGGCGCACAACGGTCCAGCACCTCAACTGTAGAGGCACCGGATACATACGGGTTGCGATGAACGAGGCACCACACTCGCGACCGTTGGATATCAGACAACTCGCCAGTCCTAGTCTGAAACTCCTTAAGGACTTTTCGGCTGAGGGCCTGCATGCCAGAAAAGTAAAACCCGGGAGCTTTCACCGATCGGCATTAATGCAACACTAGTGATTGTCGATAAACACCAATATTTACTAGTTGTCGCCGGCGACCAACTCTTCCGTTTTTACTTACACTAGAGTCATGACTAACGGTTTCCGGGGAGCGCTCTGGCCCGTGGCCACGCTGTGTTTCGGCGGGCTCGCGGCCGGTGCCCTCTTGTTCGAATGGCTTCTATTCAAGGGTGCCCATCTCCTTCGCTGGGGCTGGAACGACCCTCGAACGGTAGACGCCGACGTGGTCCTCTACTTCGAGTGGGTCACCGCAATCGTCGCGGGGCGCTCGCCCTATATTGACTTTCCTGTCCCTTACCCGCCGGTCGCTCTTCTGGTAACCATGCTACCTGGCGTCCTCGCCCGCAGCTACAGCGCTTACCTGATCGCCTACAGCCTGCTCATGTTCACCGCCGCCGCAGTCCTGTTTGCTCTGACGGAATCTTACGCCCGACTCCTCCATAAGGACGTGAAACGAACGCTCGGTTGGCTCACTGCCTTCCTTGTCCCCCTGTCCGGGCTGGTCCTGTGGCGCTTCGATATCCTCGTCGCCGTCACCACTATCGGCGCCCTGCTCTTGCTCGCCCGTGCCCGACCCGGGGCCGCCGGCGGCGTCGCCGCCCTTGGGGCGCTCGTCAAGCTCGTCCCGGCGCTCGTACTGGCTGTCCCCTTGCTCCGTTTCCGCCGGGAAGCCCGCCCCGCCCTGCGGTCCGTTTTCATCTTCCTCCTCACTATCGCAATCGTGTGTACCGCATGGTTCGCCTACGCCGGACCATCTCTATACACCTCCTTCCGGATCCATTCCCAGCGCGGCCTCGAATTCGGATCGCTCTCCGCCGGAGTCCTTCTCCTCCTCGGCCAGTTCTTCCCGCAATCGGCTCGCTTGATCACCACCAATCCCTGCATCTGTGTCGAGGTCGACCACGCCTGGGCTACCTCACTGGCCGCCGCCGCCCTGCCCCTCCAAGCCCTTGCCCTGTCTCTCGCCGCCATCTGGATCTTTCTCCAACGGCAACGCAATGACGCCCGCGATCTCTCCCTGCTCTTCTTTCTCTACATCCTCACCGGCAAAGTCCTCTCGCCCCAATACCTCATCTGGACCGCCCCCTTTGTTGCTTTCCTCCCTCGCCTCCGTGTGCCCTTCCTCGTCGCCTGCATCCTCACCACCGCCGTCTACCCGATCGGCTTTGAACTCCTCGTCAAGCAAGTCGCCTGGCCCATCGTCGCCCTTAATGTTCGTAACGCCATCCTCATTTATTGCGTCTGGCTTATCGTGAGTCCAACCCGCACGCGGGTAGACTGAAGGCATGCCCAGCGCGTTGCTGTTGTTTCTGTTTTGGCAACCCGAACCCGCCGCCCTCGGTATGAAGGACATCGAAGGCCAAAAAGTTGATCTGGCCGTCGCCCACTTCGCCGCCGCCCTCGAGGCCACCCCCGAAGACCGCAGCGCCAACTTCCACTACAGTCTCGCCCTCAGCATGGTCAAACCGCGACCCCGAAGCCATCGTCGCCTACGAACAGGTGCTCGCTAGGCCAAACTGTTCGAGGCCTAAATCAACCTCGGCGTCGACCTCCTCCGCTCCGAATTCCCCGCCGGCGCTCTCGTCCTGCTCGAAAAGGCCCAAGCCCGGCAGCCTAAGCAGCTCCCCCGACTACTACCTCGGCGAGGCCGATCTCGATTCCAGTCACTGGGAGTCGGCCGAAGTCACCCTCCAGGCCGCCCTCGCCGCCGATCCCGAAAGCGCCGCCAACATGGCTTTGCTTGCCACGGCCATCGCCAAGCAGGGCCGGATAGCAATCCGCTACCTCGCACCACAGCGCCGTCGAGGCCGACTGCAGTTTCCAAGACGCCCTCCTCGGGAGGAACGCAAGGACGGCCCGCTTCGTCCTTCGGATCGTATAGCCCCCAAATGATTTGCTTCTGAGAGTCGAAGGAGCAGTGGTTTGCCGGAAATCTCCCCTTCGTCGGGATTCAGGAACCGCTCAATGAAGGTGATGACGTGGGCGCTTCCAGAGAGCCCCGCCAGCGCTGAGGCGATGGCGTCAGTTCGGTGCGCCTCCTTCTTAGCCTTCTCATCCCGCAACACCTTTTTTCCCGGTGGCTCTGGCCCAATCAAGCACAACCGCGCCTCATTGTCCGGAGTCTGTTTCTTTGAGATCGCAATCGTGCATATCTGCGCAGACAACAACTCAATTGGCTCGATGCATTGAGGCGACCGCAGCCGTGAGGACCCCACGGGGGAGCCTCGCACGAGGCCCGAACAGGCGGCTGCATGAACCGGTTCCGCGGGTCAGTCAAACGGCTCAGGCTGCGATTCGATTCGCTCAAGTGCCGAATCGAGGAAAGCATCGCCCCCGTTTGATAGCAATACGCCAGTTTGTGATCAAAACGGGATGGACTGTGTCCCGCCGACTGACGCCGTAAACGCCTTCATCTGGTCACGATTATTGCTGGCGTTAGTGAGCGGCGCAAGGAATGTGATTATTGCTTCCAGCTTTTGGTTGATGTGCGCGAAGTGATTCTCGATATCGGAACTGTCCGTGCTCGTCGCACCTCTAGGGGGGCAGAACCGCATCGCGGGCAAACATGGACACGCTCCGTGAGCCGTTTGCTTGAGTGGCTTCAGTAATCTGGGCAAATTCCTCTTCGCTGACACGGAAATTCACAATCCTACTCCGTTTGAGTCGATCGTTCATTGGGTTATCTCCTATCCAGAACTACTGGTGTTGAGCGCCCTCGGAAAATCTCAGACATTTGTTTGCGAAATCGGAACGGTTAGAATGCGTCGAGACGGAATCTAGGCCTGGCCATCATCGTGTAGGAGCCAAAGCGGCAAAGTCCCGGCGGGTCCAACTGCTAGGCGATTGCGCCCAGCGTCTGATCAAGCGCCCTAGGGACCGCGGTGCTCGGACCTTTCCGCTCGTTTTCAGCAGCGCTGACCCGATGTTGCAATTCCTGCAACCTCGCGGAGAAGTCCCTGAATCGCGCGTCGCGAGCAGCCACCAAATCCTTTGCGACCGAAGACGCCGTTGCTGCGCTACGGTTAATCGGATTGCTTGGTATATCGTCCAACAGTCCTTCTAGATCCGCCACAGTCATGGCAAACAGCTGAGCGGCCGTTCGCTCAGCGCTTTCGTATCCGCCACCCCCACAATAGTGGCGGAGCGCGAGGAGAGGAAGCCCCTTGGCGTCTGGGCGCGGCTGCCCGGGCAGTTCTCGATCAGGGGTCGTCCGAAATACGATGGTACTGCGGTACGATTGCAATCGAGGAACCTTTCGGTAGAACAACCCTTTGCTGGCTCGCAAGTTGCCGAACCACAAATCGATCGGAATCAGTTTCCAGAAGTCGCCTCGATTTTCAACCCTCGGCAACAGACCGTCGGGGAGGAAATCATAAATCGCAGTAGTCGCCGGATCGACTGGATAACGCCTCGCAAGGAAAACATCTCCTGCGCCAGAGGACGTGACCGCTCCACTCCTGAAAATCTCCGGATCGATGGTGAGGAGCGCTGGGGCCACAGTTT
>JALHNH010000121.1 GCA_022843625.1 Bryobacter sp.
GTTCCATGTCTATTTTCTTCTGACCCGATCTCCCTGCGCTCGAGGTACACACTCCGAGCATTGACTTTGTTCAAAACAACATCAAGACCCTTGTCCAGTCCGCCTTCGAGAATTGGAGGACAAAGTGAATTCTCCAGATCTGTATCCCCTATTCATCGCCAGCCTCCTTGGCTTTTACGGGTTACTTGAGTTCGTCTCTCGGTTTCTTTTCCACCATGGGCAACATCGTCTCGGCCTCACTTCAAAGCCGAGCTGTCCGAAAGCACAGACCTATGCCCGGCAAGCCCAGCACATCACTGACCACCATCCCCAGCTTTAGGTTCGCACCTTCGAGAACCATCTCGATCCGGTTCTGAATCCGGTTGCGCTCTTGCAACTGCTTGATCTGCATCCGGTTCCTTTATCGTGTCGCCCCCGTTCTTTAAGAGTCTCTCTGTCAACGAGTAACGGCCCAAGCCCGATTACGCTGCCCGTACAGCGGCGTTCTTTGAAAATGTCCTGCGCGAGGCTAAACCCGAACGCGAGTTCCCTGCCCCGCCGGATTCTCCTGCGTCCGATCAAGTTTCCGAACGGGCTAACCGGCTCAAATGATTACGGAAACCCTTCTTGGAGCGCCCACCAGCTCCTGAGAGGGCCGTGCAGGAGCCCAAGGGCTTACCCGGAGCCCGACTCCCAAAATGCACCCCAGACCCGTTTACGCGGCCCGGACGGCCGAGTTCCTGGCACGTACAAGGAAATCCCGTCCCAATCCCCCCGAAAATGACTCGATTCCGCTCAAACCGCCCGAGGTGGCCAATGACGATGCCCGCGCCGCATTCATGAAGGGCATGAGCCGCGACTTGGATAGCCCCGAGATCGAGCCCGATCACGCGGGGCCGAAACTGTAGGGGGTGAATAGTCAAGGATCAGCGGCCAAACGTCCCCAAACGTCCTCTCGCCCCTGTAGGATACCTGTCGGGTCTTGGAGCGATAATCCCCTGCTCTGCTGGCGAGATAATCAAGCAGGCAAGCTACTAGAGAGATATCTAGTAGCTACTTAGTATCGTGAAGGTATCCGATACACTGTGGTATCTGTTGACTATCCGATAGCTATCGGATATCCTTAATGCGTTTCGAAGTTCCTTAGAAGGAAGCCATATGCCGACCATAGTCTTTGCGAATCCGAAAGGCGGGGTAGGGAAGTCCACCGCCGCCGTTATCCTCGCTACCCAACTTGCTCACAAAGGGGCGAGGGTGACAATCCTTGACGCTGACCCCAATAAGCCAATTTCGCACTGGGGAAAGCGGGGCAGGGTGCCCCAGAACATCAACGTGGTTGCCGATATTTCGGAATCGACGATTATTGACGAAATCGACGCGGCTGCGCAAAACACGCCGTTCGTAGTCGTCGATCTTGAAGGCACCGCCTCGATGATGGTGGCCTACGCCATCAGCCGGGCCGACTTGGTCATCATTCCTATCCAGGGGTCGCAGCTCGATGCTGCGGAAGGCACGAAAGCAATCAAGCTCATCAGGCAGCAGGAAAAGGCTTTTCACAAAACGATCCCGTTCGCTATTCTCTTCACGCGCACCAACGCGGCTCTGAAACCGCGAACTCTGGTGCATATCCAGGCCGAGCTCCAGAAGCACAACATTCCGGCCTTCAGTACCCAGGTTCACGAGCGCGAAGCGTACCGGGCGCTATTTTCCTTTGGCGGAACGCTGGAGACTCTCGACTCAACACAAGTAGGCAATCTGGACAAGGCGATTGCGAATGCGCGGGAATTCGCCAGGGAAACCGTCGCAATGCTTCGTCCCGCGCAAGCCGAGGATGCTCACAGAGAGGTGGCGTTCAATGGCTGAGCGCGCAGGATTGTTCGAGGAGGGCACCGATGATTTTGATGTGTCCAGTTTCGTGTCCAAAAAACCAGCCAAGAGCCCTCAGCCGGCAACGGAGGCGATTCGCACGGTTGCCGAGAGCGCGAATTTCCAAAGCCGTGAACCCGCAAAAACGGCGGCGAAATCCAAACAACGGCGGCGCAGAACAGGCCGGAATGTTCAATTCAATACGAAGGTCACCAGCGCTTGCCGTGATACCTTCTATGAAATATCTGATCGTAATGGATGGGTGCTCGGCGAAACCATGGAAAAAGCAATCGCCGCACTTCAACGAGAACTGAGTCTTGAAAAAGCAGGTGCCAAGCTCTAGCCTCACATTTTCAGCAATTGACCATGATTGAGCAGGGCAGGGGTTTTACGCACAGCGCGAAGGTTGAGGTTATGTAATCCATCAACAGATCATGGGGGCGTGGCCTTTCGGAGCTCCTCGGGATTCCCGGCACGAACACGCACGGAAATGACCCGGTCGCACTGTGGCCCGCCATGAAGTCCACATCCCCAATTGCACAAGAACGCTCATGTATCGGAGCGCCCCGTCCATGATCCGCAAACAGAGTGGATTCAAGAAGGCGGGGGAAATTCTTCAGGACAGTTCCAGTTTTTCCATTACACCCAAGGAAAGCCGCCCGAACGCGCCAGAGGTGCCAACGCCATCCGATCCAGAGTTCGGTAATGCGCAGCTCACAATTACAGGACAAGTCGCGTAGTGTATATACGAAACATCGCTATGCTCGTTTCCGTCTATCCACCCGTTCGAGTCCAATCCGCCTGCGGCTCCTCGTCCTCTTCCGTCTACGACCTTGCTCAGGGCTTTGCCCCGAGACCCCTGGTCCAGCAGCCTGCTGGACAATTATCGTGGCTCCACGCCTGCGGCTTTCTGGAACACCGCGCCGCCCCCTTGGGGCTGGGGAAAGGAGGCGCACCATGGCCTTCGGCACAGTGAAAAAGAAGCGCGAGGCGACCATCATTCTGCGCATCCTGCCGGAGGAAAAAGCGGCCATTGCCGGTGAGGCGGGCAAGGCCGGCTTGACCGTCAGCGAGTACATCCGGCGACGGGCGCTCGACCGGCCCGTCAAGAGCCGAGTGAGCGAAAAGGCCATCAACGAACTGCGGCGGTTGGGCGGTTTGCAGAAGCACCTGGCGACGAAGTTTCAGCACAAGCGGGACGCCATTGACCAGGTGCTCGGCGAGATCACGGCGGCCATTCAACGGCTCGACCGTGAGGAGCAAGAGGAGGTTCCCGCGCCATGAGTCAACCAAAGGTCTACCTGGAGACCAGCTTCTTCCGTTACCTGATTGCCACACCCAGCACCGATGCGAGGAAAGCCGACCGGCAGAGGATCACGCGCGACTGGTGGCAGGAATCCCGAATCAAATACGACCTCCGCGTGGCAGCCCCCGTTTACGTGGAGTTTTGCGATATCGCTCTGGGGAAAATCAGCGTGGAGGAATATGCCGTTCGGCGGAGCCTGCTTGAGCACGCCGAACTACTTCCCCTGGTAGGGGAGATAATAGAATTGGCAACGTTGCTGGTTGACCCAAAGGGGCCGCTGCCCCCGAAAGCAGAAACCGATGCGGTGCATTGGGCGGTGGCCGCTCACTACGGATGCGAGTTCGTTCTGACGTGGAACTTCAAGCATCTCAACAATGCCCGCATTAAACGCCGCGCGGAAAGGATCATTCGAGAGTATGGCTACGAATCTCCCACCCTCTGTTCTCCCGAAGAGCTTGAAGGCATCGACCTGGGCGGAGATGATGTATGACGACATCATCGAAGAAATCCATGCGCAGCGTGCCGCTGTTTCGGATCGATTTGGCGGCGACATGGCGGCCATCGTTGGCTACTACCAGTCCTTTGACGTTCCTATTCCCGTCAGCCAGGACAAGCCGCAGAGGCGGCGAGTTTCCAACGCTAAATGAACTAACCTCTTTCGCGGCCATGTGAACGAATGCTGGCCCCAATCGCCGGAAGGCGCCGCGACGGCAAATCGAGCTTTCGTACCCTCACCCGCTATCTGACCGAGGGCCGCGACCCGGTGACCGATGAGATCGTCGAGCGCGGCGAGCATCTGCTTTCCGACAATCTGCTATCCCGCGAGACGTTGGCGGCCGAGATGCGGGCGCTGACATTCATGCTTGGATACCTCAGTATTACTAGGGATTGGAACTTCCGGATCAGGACCTAGCTTCCCACAACATCTTTGTATTTGACAGCTTCTTCCTTGCGAACTCTTTTTGACCTTTGATCAATGTACCTCATCGTTGAGGCTTTCGACAAGGTGGGTACTACTCGCCCTAATTGGCTATTTTTTCCCAACGCCTCGCAAGGGTCCGATTGGCATCGAGAAGCCTCACCCGATGTCTGCACGCCATTGATCCTTACTTCTGACAACAGCGATGCTTCCACGGCTTCTATCCAGTGAATTCCATCAGCCAGCAGCGATCTCTGCGGTAACGGTCACTGAAACACCGGTCGTCGGTCTCGGCGAACGCAAAGAATCAAAAATACCGTTCCCGCAACTGCCAATACTGGGCTAAGGCCTGAAGCAACCATTCTCTACATTTCGGCCGTGGAGGATTTCGATAGGCGAAATCTGGGAGAATTGTAAATTCTGGAAGTCAACATGGATTTGTCGGAAAAACTTCCGGTTCGGCTCGATCTCTTTGAAAATTGGTGGTTCACAGCGGGTAGGCCTACCTGGGTACAGGGTTTATGGTACTGTTTAGGTTTTCCGGTACTATGGAGTTCATTGATGCCGCTCTCTACAAGGCGGCTTTGGAGTGGTGATCAAACTGGGTGTGCGGGTGAAATATCCGTGGCGATTACGGATTGGTGATCATGCTTGGATTGGCGAGGATGTATGGACCGACAATCTGGCGGAGGTATCGGTTGCCGCGCATGCCTGTCTGTCAGAGGGCCCTTATTTATTCACAATTGGTTGGACCCTGCTTTCGGTTTAGTGGTCAAGACAATCTCAGTCGAACGAGGCGCCTGGGTTGGGGCGGATACCCTGACAGGGCCGGGAGTTACTATCCAAGAGGGCGCAATTGCGGCAGCTGGCGGGGTGGCCTTGAAAACGAATCCTGCCTATGAGATTCACTCGGGAAATCCAGCTAGGCTTTTGAACGAGAGAGAGTTTATCAATGAGGGCATGTAGGCACGAGACCGCACCGCCAGTTTCGCTGAGAGATGCGGATCGATCGTTCTATTTCGATGTCGAACAAATCTCTGCAGACGAAATCCAATAGTTTTGTGATGGTGAGATTCCCATCTACATTCGGACCCGGTTTACTCCAGCGATGATCCTGTAGTGAGCCAGTCTTTCCAGCCGTGTCGAATTCTATCTCGATACGTAGATCAGTGAATAAAAGGCGGCTATGCAACCATACTTGGACATGAGGTCCACCATTGGCCTGATTGCTTTGTTTCTTGATGCTTGCACGTGGTGTAGCATCGGCGGAAGTTTCCGGAGTCGGCTTCAGCCAGTGATTTCGGCCCTCTATCCCCCCAAAGCTAGTCTATGGGGAGTCTCCCTCACATCACTCCGACACTTTTTGATTTGCCGTGAATCGTAGTCGGACGGTCGCCCAAGTGCTTGGTGCGACGAGCTGGGCAATGGGTTTAGATCCCTCTCGACATAGCTGAACGCTTGTTTTCCAGTGGGGTATGCCCCTCCAGTCGGAGTCGGTTCTCTCCAAACTATCTGGCCGGACTAAGCAACAACACCACCCTCGCTAGGCGAAAGGCCCCATTCTTTATGTGGTTCGACCCGCCGATAGCTTAGGAAACGCACAACTTTGTTGATAGCAGAGCAGGACTGCCTTTCTATGTACCGTTTAGCTTTCCTCAGTACTGTATCCCCTTTGAAGAGCACCATTCGTTTTCTACTGGCCGCCGCGTTGATTATGTCGACGTGTTTTGGGCAGAGCGAAGCGCCACACCAGGGCGAGCGGATTCCGGTTGGTCTCCACGATGGAATCGAGGATGGCGGGAAAGACCGATTCCGTAGCGCTCTCCCAGGAGCTCCTTTGGGAACACAGATCATCTTGAGCCCCACTGTCGGGAATGTGCCGATCGGGAGCACGGTGCAGTTTTCGGCGGTAGTGACCAGCTCGTTGAGTGATAAATCGGTCACTTGGGCGGTGAGCCCTCCAATTGGAACGATCTCCTCGAGCGGATTGTATACCGCCCCTCGAGAGGTGCTCGGGGTTGCAACGTTATTCACGCCCATCAAGGTTACGG
>JALHNH010000122.1 GCA_022843625.1 Bryobacter sp.
GATCGTGAAGAGGAATGCAGTATTTCGTCTCACCGAAATAGACGACGCTCCGAAAACCAAATGGAGGCTGCTGGTCGAAGTCATGCCGGCACACTCCACGCTGCCCCTCTTCGATAACGGATCGCACTTGGCCCAGATTTCTGTAAATGAGATCCACCTTCGTTGCGGGAGTCTGGATCCATGCTCCCCCGTTAACCCATGGACCCCAGCCATACAATTCCGTCACAACAGGATGCGATCCCACAGTGCAGATAGAATCGGCAACGGCTCGGACCTCATGGACTTCCAATGGCTGAGACTCCTCGTAGTAAACACCGATGTCGAGATCGGAAGCTTCATTCGCCAGACCTCGTGCGTAGGACCCACCGAGCACGATCGCGGCCACATTCGACATACCTTTGAGGGCTTCTACGGTCGAGTCCAAGACCTGGCGTTTTTCTGCAGGAACCTCAGATAACGCAAGCATACGCTTGAATTATCTCAGCAAAAAGGCAATACGGGTTCATCTCGCAGAGTTTCTACGGCGCGAGTGGGTTGCCCTGCGTGGCACCAAAGTGGATTAGTGTTCTGCCTTGGCAAAAGCTTCAGCCTCCCGTCAATTGAGATCATGGCTGTCGTTTTCTCAACAACGAGTTGCCGGTGCGATACGTTCAAACGATTGGATCCGGCATTGGTGAGACGTGGGGCAGGGCAAGACACAAACGCCTTGGCGACTATGCCGCTATTTGGCCGGAAATGTAGGGAGGGGGGAACTAAACCGTCGCACCCAACACACCTGAGGCGCAGGATGCTGCATGTGGATGCAGCCGATCAGGCGCTCAGGGACACCCGTCCTGATGGCAGGACGGTGAGGGAGGACTTTGTTAGGAAGGTGACTTCGAAGGAGGGCTAACTAGGCAGCAATTGCTTTGAGACGGCGTGAGAGACGGCTCTTGTAGCGTGCTGCGGTGTTCTTCTTGATGACGCCCCATTTTGCGCCACGATCCACGATCGAGAAGACGGCAACGAGTTGCTTGGAAGCTTCCCCGTGATTCTTGTCGGCCAGGAGCTTGCGCATCACTTTGATTGCGCCCTTGATGCGGCTGCGTCGTGCGCGATTCGCCGCTGTGCGCCGCTCGGTGATACGGACGCGTTTGATAGATGTAACTGTATTCGCCATGCTAAACCATTAACCAAAATAGCACAGCGACACTACTTCACGCCAGCGGCTCGCTATCATAGTGATTTAAGCCATGTCCGACTCCCTGATCATCGCGAATCGTGAATTTCGTTCCCGCCTTTTGATTGGCACCGGGAAGTACCGCAGCTTCCCTGAAATGCAGCAATGCCACACCGCCTCGGGTGCTGAAGTAGTGACTGTGGCAGTGCGCCGAGTCGAGCTGGACCGCTCGCAGGAAAGCTTGCTCAACTACATCGACCCGCAGCATTACTTTCTGCTCCCGAATACGGCGGCCTGCTACACGGCGGAAGAGGCCATCCGCACCGCACGCCTGGGGCGTGAAGTGGGCCTCTCAGAATGGGTCAAGCTCGAAGTAATCGGAGACCAGAAGACGCTGTACCCGGACGTCATCGGGCTCATCGAAGCGACGAAGGTTCTGGTGAAGGAAGGCTTTACAGTGCTTCCTTACACGAATGACGACCTGATCGTGGCGCGCAAGCTGATCGATGCGGGTGCAGCCGCAGTGATGCCGATGGGGGCACCGATTGGCTCTGGCCTCGGCATCCAGAACATTGCCAACCTGCGCATTCTGCGTGAAATGATCACTGAAGTACCGTTGATTGTAGACGCTGGCGTGGGTACTGCCAGCGACGCGGCCATTGCGATGGAGCTGGGCTATGACGGAGTTCTGCTGAATACGGCTGTGGCTGAAGCCGCCGACAGCGTGAAGATGGCTGAAGCAATGAAGCACGCTGTCATCGCTGGACGCCTTGCCTTCCTGGGGGGACGGATGCCACGCCGGCTTTACGCCTCGGCCAGCAGCCCTCTCACGGGCCTGGTTCGTTAACTTGCAAGCTTAAATGCGGTGAAAGCCGCGAAGAATGTCGCGTGTCGAATACCTTAGAGCAATGGGCCTACCGTGCGGGCAGGCCATCGGATACTCACACTTGGCCAGTTCGGTGAGTAAGTATTCCATTTTTTGCTGATCGAGGGGGGTGTTGATCTTGATCGCGGCCTGACAGGAAATACTGGCTGCAATGTTTCGTCGCAGGTCCTCTACAGAAGACTTTCGGAGCTCGGTTTCGGAGATATCCAGAATCTCGAAGATTACCTTCTCGATATCCGACGGCCCGAGGCCTGCAGGTGCGGCCTGAATAGCGATTGTGCGATTGCCGAAGGGCTCGGTCTCAAAGCCGGCCCGGCTGAGCTCGTCGGCGATCCGCGCATATTCCAGTTGCTGGCCTACGGTTAGTTCCATCACCATCGGCATCAAGAGGCGCTGTTGCTGTGCCTCGCGTTTGGCGAAGCGCCGCAGGACTTGTTCAAAGAGGATGCGCTCATGTGCTACGTGCTGATCGATAATCCACAGCCCATCACGGCCTGCGGCGATGATGAAGCTGTTGTGGATCTGACCCAGGGGGCGCAAGTCGCCGAGCGCGCCCATGCTCTCGTACTCGTTCATGGGTGCGACACCGGGCGGCAGCGGGCCGTGTGTGTCCGGGATGCGCATGCGCGCTGGCGGAGCGTCGCTGAAATCAAATCGCTGCGGCGGAGCCTGAGTCATCTCGAGCCGCATTGTTGGCAGCTCATGCGGACGGGCCTCGCGGTCAACAGGAATTACCGGATCATAGACGTCTGGTGCTGCGTTCTCGATCCTCTGGGTGAATTCGCTAAAGGGCAAACCCGCTGCGGGCTGAATTGGCGACGGAGCCGGCAGCGGCAAGCTGGACACGGGCTTTGATTCCATCAACTTCCCGCGTATGGCGTCCCGGACGAAATCGTGCACAAAAGAGCTATGCCGGAATCGCACTTCGGTCTTGGAAGGATGGACGTTCACATCCACCTCACCAAAGTCGCAATCGAGGAAGATAAGCGCAAAGGGATAGCAGGCCGGAGGAATCAGGTTGTGATAAGCACTGGTGAGAGCGTGAAGCAAGAGTTTGTCGCGAATCAAGCGCCCATTTACAAAGAGATAAATCGAGTTCCGGTTCAGCTTCTGCACGTGAGGCTTGGACACGAAGCCCGAAAGCTCAAAGCGCTTGTGCTCTCCTTCAGCGGTGGAAAGCGACTTCAGCTCAGGCCCAAATTCCACAAGGTCTTCGAGGGTGCGGCTACCGAAGACTTGAAACACGCGCTCCTGCGGCGTGGCAACTGGGGTGACGCGGAGCAATTCGCTGGGGCCATGATGAAGCTCGAAGGCCTTGTCTGGATGGGCCAGGCTGTAGTGGGTTACGAGCGAGGCGATATGAGCCAGTTCCGTTTGTTCGCTGCGCAAAAATTTCTTACGGGCAGGCACGTTGTAGAAAAGATCGCGAATGGTAATGACGGTGCCTGCGGCAAGACCAGCCTCTTCGCACATGACGAGCTTGCCACCATTGATCGATACGCGAGTGCCGGTGGATTCGTCGCGGGAATGAGTTTCGAGGGTTAATCGCGAAACAGAAGCGATGGAAGGAAGTGCTTCCCCGCGAAAGCCGAGCGTCCCGATCTGATCGAGGTCGTGCATGGTTTGCAACTTCGATGTGGCGTGACGCTCGAAGGCGAGCAGGGCATCATCCCGCATCATCCCGCAGCCGTTATCGGTAATGCGAATGAGGCGACGCCCGCCGGCATCGACTTCTACACGGATATCGGTTGAGCCTGCGTCCAAAGAATTCTCGAGAAGTTCTTTGACCACAGACGCCGGACGCTCGACAACCTCTCCGGCCGCAATCTGATTTGCGACGGCATCGGAGAGTACTTTGATTTTTCCCACTCAGTTCGTAGTAATACCACGCTCGGTCAGGAGCGTGCCCGTACGACGGTAGAGATTGAGCAGGTTGCGGCGGTACTGAACGCTTTGCGTGACCAGGTCGCTCTGGGCCTGGGTCAAAGCATTCTGTGAGTCGAGCAGGAAGAACAAAGTGATGGTGCCAAGCTCATAGCGCTTCTGGTCGGCCTCAACGCGCTTTTGGGCAAGGTCTGCCGCAATCTTGGCCAGATCCACACTCGCCCGGCTGTTCTCTACCTGATTGACAGCATTGAGCACATCGAGACGAACGTTCTGCTCGAGAGCACGAATGCGCAGTTGATCGAGACGCTTTGTTACAACGGCATCTGCGTAGTTTGCTGAAGAGTTACGATCTTTGATTGGCAGACGCAACTGGATGCCGCCTCCAATGATCGGGAAGCCAAAACCAAACATCTGGTCGAAGGCATCCGGAAAGCCGCCGGGCAACACCGAGGTGATAGGCGAGGAGGTGCCATCAGGATTGAAGATGGTCTGCCGCCGCAGGGTTGGGCCGCCACGGCCTTGAGAGGAGTAGTTTCCGAAGAGGGAAAAGTCAGGCCGCATACCGTCAGAGGCGACATGCAGGTTGATATCGTCGATGTCCAGTTGCTGGCGCTGATTCAGCAAATCGGGACGGACTCGGATGGCATCCGACACAAGTGCTTCTTTATCGAATGGCTTGTTGTCGGTAGGAGGCAGCACCGATTCACTCAATGTGATTGGCAGTTTGCGAAGCTCAGGGTCGAGATCGATACCCATCTGGCGCCGCAGCGCATCTTCGGTCTGCGCCAAACGGTAGCGGGCCTGGGTAACAAGAATTTCGGCTCGTGCATAGACTGCCTGGGGCTGATAGATTTCGAGGGCTGGTAACGCTCCCAACTCAAGTTCGCGTTGTGCGCGCTTCAAGCTGGTATCGGCGAGGGCCAAGGCCTGCTCTTGTACCTTTAAATTTTCACGTGCACCAATCACATCCCAGTAAGCGTTCTCGGCATTGGTGAGCAACTGCTGGATCTGATCCTGAAAGGCAAACTCGCTGCCACGCAGGCGCGACTTCGCAAGAAGGATGGGAGCCCGCAGCACCTGCAAGTCACGGCCACGTATCAGAGGCTGATTAAAGCTCAAATTGAGGTTCGAGCCATATGCGGGATTCAGAGTAGCGAACGAGTTGTTGGTGCTGTTTTTTGAGGCGCCATAGTTGATCGAGTACTGAGTTCCGGTAGGAGCCGTCTGCTGCCAGTTCAGCGTCAGCGGCTGCGAAAGCGACGAAAGGGTAGACGCACCAGCCAGCGCATCGGTGGTGACAGTCTTGGTACGAGTGGAGTTGAATCGGCCCACAAACTGCGGGTCAAAAATAGAGTATGAGCGAGTGATCGCATTCTTTGGGATCTCGAGCACCATCCGCTGGATCTGGATATCGGTGCTGTTGTTCAGCACCAGTTCCAGATAAGCCTTGAGCGAAAGGTCGAGCTTTGAACCCGAGACATAGTCCTGAAGCTTGACCGGCCCTTGCATCTCAAACTTAGGGGTTTCCCGGCGAAAGATTGTCCGGATGTAGTCTTTGGTTCCGAACTTCGGATAGTTCACCAGCTCCGAATCTTTGTAGATGTTAGGAGCAGTGATCGGATTCACAGTTTGCGCGGACATCGAGATGCCGAGCAGAAGGAAAATACTAAAAGTACGCAGCATATTATTCGTATCGAATCGCCTCAATCGGATCCAGTTTTGCGGCCTGCATGGCCGGATAAATTCCAAATACAAGCCCGATGCCCACAGACACCCCAAAGGCCACAACAATCGATGAAGTCGTAAC
>JALHNH010000123.1 GCA_022843625.1 Bryobacter sp.
TATAAATTTTCGCTGGCGGCCACGATTTTCCTCCCTCTGTCCTTCATTACGGGCCTGTTTGGAGTGAACTTGGGCGGCCTCCCAGGAAGCAGCAATGATGCTTCGTTCTGGATCTTGTCCGCGGCCTGTTTGGTGTTCTTGGCCCTATCGATTCTAGCCTCGAGGAAAAGAAGATTGTTCTAGTCTGTCGGCGCGCGATGCGTCGCCGGGTAGTTTCAAAAATGAACTCAATATCACAGTTTTCTTTGCTTGAAAGTGCGTATTCACAGCTTCCGGAGCGATTTTTCCGCCCGGCGAAACCTACACCGGTGGGTCGTCCCGCCATGGTGCTATGGAATCCCGCACTCGCTGAGGAACTGGGCCTCAACGGAGACCCCAGTGGGCTGGCCGCCTTGCTGTCTGGGAACGATACGCTACCGGGTTCAAAACCCTTGGCGACGGCATACGCAGGCCACCAATTTGGCCACTTCGTGCCTCAGTTGGGGGATGGAAGAGCCATCCTCTTAGGGGAGGCGATGAGCCGTCAGGGCATGCGCTACGAGATTCAACTTAAAGGAGCAGGACGGACACCATTTTCACGAAATGGCGATGGCCGCTCCAGTCTCGGTCCGGTCATCCGCGAATACCTCGCGAGCGAAGCCATGCATGCGCTTGGTATTCCGACCACGCGTGCGCTCGCGGCGACGCTGACTGGAGAAGCGGTTTACCGTGAGCGGGCACTACCCGGCGCGGTATTCACCCGCGTGGCAAGAAGCCACATCCGTGTCGGTACTTTCCAATATTTTGCCTCACGCGGAGATATCGCGGGTGTGCGGACGCTGGCGGACCACGTGATCGGACGCTTCTTCCCCGATCTGGTGTCCGCCGAACACCCGTACCGGGGGCTTTTGTTGGCGGCCCGCGATGCGCAGGCGGAACTGGTTGCCCGCTGGATGCAGGTTGGCTTCATCCACGGAGTCATGAACACCGACAATATGTCGATCCTGGGGGACACAATAGACTACGGTCCGTGCGCTTTTATGGATGCCTACGATCCCGCGACAGTCTACAGCGCAATTGACGAGCGTGGCCGATACGCCTATGCGAACCAACCCTCTATTGCGACATGGAATTTGGCGCGTCTGGCGGAGACCTTGCTTGATCTTATCGACCCGGACGCAGAGAAGGCGGTCGCTTGGGCCGAAGAGGCCGTACGCGGGTTTGCGCCAATCTATCAGTTGCATTGGCTGCGTGGAATGAAGGCCAAGATTGGGCTGAACGCAGATCGGCCCGAGGACCCGGGTCTGGTTGAGGAACTACTGGAACTGATGCATAAAGGCGCAGCGGACTTCACGCTCACCTACCGGAACCTTGCTATGACAGTCGATGGGCAATCGGACGTGGCCTTCAGCGAACTCTTCAGAGAACCTCGAGGCGTCGCGCCTTGGCTTGCCCGTTGGCGGGAGCGGCTTGGCTGGGAAGGTCGGCGGCAAGCGGACATCGGCAGCGGAATGCAACGAGTCAACCCAGCATTCATATTGAGAAATCATCGCGTGGAGCGTGCTATTGACGCTGCCGTGGACGAGGGAGACTTCTCCAAGGCCGTCGAACTCCACCAAGTGTTGGCAAACCCTTTTGACGACCAGGCGGAGTATGCGGCATATCGGGAGCCGCCCCGGCCCGGTGATTGGCAGTGTAAGACTTTTTGTGGGACATAGGAGAACATCATGAGCAATTTTGAAACAGCGATACTTGCGGGTGGTTGCTTCTGGGGCATGCAGGACCTGATCCGCAAGCTTCCCGGCGTCACTTCCACTCGAGTGGGATACAGCGGCGGCGACGTGCCGAAGGCCACTTACAGGAATCATGGAACGCATGCGGAGGCCATCGAGGTGATCTTCGACCCGAGCCGAATCAAGTTCCGCAAGCTGCTGGAATTCTTCTTCCAAATCCATGATCCAACCACAGCCAACCGCCAGGGCAATGATCGTGGGGCATCTTACCGCTCAGGGATCTACTACACGACCGAAGAGCAGCGGGACGTCGCGCTCGCCACGATCAAAGATGTCAACGAGTCTGGGTTATGGCCTGGCGAGGTAGTGACCGAAGTCAAGCCGGCCGGTGAGTTTTGGCAAGCCGAGCCCGAACATCAGGACTACTTAGAGCGCATTCCAAACGGCTATACCTGTCATTTTCCCCGGCCGAATTGGACGTTGCCACGGCGGACGAATGTAGCTTAACTAACCCGCGCCGAACTGCCTCACGGCATCCTTTCTGATTGATATTGGCAAATGAGAGGTCTTTTGTGAAGTCAAGCGAACATCGACAAGCACCGGAGTTGCGCGTTAGTCATTGGATTGATGGGGAGGGCAACCCGCGCGCGCCGCTGAAATTGGCGGACCTCGGTCCGGGCCACAAGGTAATCTACTGCTTTCAACATTGGTGCCCTGGCTGCCATGCCTCAGGATTCCCAACGCTGAAACGCATGATAGAGGCCTTAGATGGAAAGGGAGTCGGGTTCGCGGTTGTTCAGACTGTGTTCGAAGGCGCGGAAGAAAATACGGTTGAGCGCCTGCACGAGACACAAACGCGATATGGCTTGGAGATTCCATTCGGGCACGATGGTGGTGTGGGCGAACAACCGTCGATAATGAGCGACTATCGCACTGGTGGGACGCCATGGTTCATTGTGATTGACCCGTCCGGCCGGATCATCCACTCGGATTTTCGAGTCGACGCGGAGGCCGTTATTGCTCTTGCCGGCAACGCTGAGCAGGCGGGCCGGGCTGCCGGAAGTGCGCTTCCTCTGAACTGGAAACAAGTGGTGACTTGGGCGAAGCACGGCAACCCGGCTCCCCCAAGGCGCGATGAGAGAACCGAAAACGAATGGAGATCCTTACTTACCAAGGAGCAGTATCGCGTCGCGCGTACCAAGGGCACTGAGCGGGCCTTCAGTTCCGAAATGTGTGGATTATTCGAGCCCGGGCGCTATCACTGCTTGTGCTGTGACACGCCGCTGTTCGACGCGGGCAGCAAGTTTGACAGCCGGTCGGGTTGGCCAAGTTTCACAGATCCTGTAACGCCGGGCGTAGTCGCCTACCACTTGGATACAACCCACGGCATGCAACGGGTTGAAACAACGTGCAACGTTTGCGACGCCCACTTAGGCCACGTCTTCCCGGATGGACCGCAGCCGACTGGCTTGCGATACTGCATCAATGCGGTCTCATTAAAGAAGGCATAGGAATCAAGAAGGAGCTGGCCCGCAACGCGCGGGCCAGCCCTATGGAAGAAGCTATTTCAGCTCGTAGGCAGCAATTCCGGCCAGATTGTAAACACCTGAAGATGGAAAGCGACCCGCGTTTATTCTCAAAGCGGAAGGGGCTCCGCTGACGGGAGCTCCCGTATTGGGCTGGACGCCGTTGTGGGTATCAATCTTTCTCCGGAGCGGCATATTATCTGCACCTGATCAACCGTCGATGCGTTCCACGCGTACCGTTCTCGCTCCAATGCCAGGGCGCACAGGGGGAATTGGTCGAAGCGATTCGTCGACAAACCTTACGACGGCCCCTCTTATCCGGCCAACGGGAAACTCTGCGCCCTACCGCGAAAGCCTGTTCTGCACTTAACCATTGGAAGAACAAGTGCAGAGCGACCAAAAGTAAGCGGTTCAAGCCTCTCGACTCGAGAAGTGATCCGAAGTCTTCAGCGACCTTCAAGAGGCGGCCCAATTGCTGCTACTGAACCTCCTCAACGGCCACCTCTTTACCGTTGAAATCGAAGCTTTCGCCGGCGCGCAGCCCCGTCATCGCCTTGAAGAGAGGCGCATCAGTAGATATTCCGAGTACCTCGACCCCGCTCAGTTGCATGACGGATGTCGGAACCGCGATGGCGAAGTAGCGGCCGATTACCTTGACTACCGCTCCTGGCACGACTTCCTGTTTGGCGCCGAAATCAATTGCCTCGATTGCCTTGCGATGCGATTCATGCAGGTGCACTTGTTCCTCGAAGCGGCTTGCGGAATTGCTGCTCTGTGCCGACTGCGAGCGGTCGCCATCGTCGATAGATCCGCTGCGGTCTAGGCGGGCTCCCTTTAGGAATTCTTCGTACAGGCTCTGCGCTTCGTCAATGGATATGGATTCCATCGTCAGCAATTCAGCACGCAACGCGTCTTTGTCGATCAGTGTCATCAGTTCTCCAAGAGTTCAAAGCTATCAAAACAAAAAACATACCCGCCAGACCTCAACAAAAGCAGGCGCACCACTCGAAAATCAAGGCTGGCCGAGCACACCACGCCAGAACGCAACCCGATTGGGGCCCGATTCAGCCCCGGTATTCGGCGCGGGATCATATCAAGCAGCGTCCTTGTTGACCTTTTCATCTACCTTTAGACGGAAATGGCTGGCGCAGTCTTTCCGAGGACAAACGGTTTGCGAATCGCTATTGTCCGCATAGCCCCGATCCGGAGTGGCTAAGGGGAAATACAAATAGCCCTTGACCTCGGTCGTGTGGTCGCTTTCCGCGATTACGGTATCGTTCCAAATGGCCTCCATCGGTGATCGCTTCTAGCAGTTCGGACTAGCGTTTCTTCGGTGCCGTGTCCGGCATTCCATTTCCAGGCCTCCAAGATACGTTCGAAAAAATCGCAGGGATATCTTGGTTCTTGCAGGCTCTCCGAACAGCGGCCAAGAGATTATCGTCTCCCACGGTGGCGAACGCAGACCAGGCTCTTGCTACTTATGTGGACCAACGTCAGCCCGTCCCCAGGTTGATCCCGGGCACGACCGCGATTGTCCTTACTTTTTTGCCGGATTGCGAGGATGTCCCTACCCCAGCGTGATCACGATCTTGCCGACCTGCTGATTGCTTTCGAGGTGCGTGTAGGCCTCAACCACCTCTTCAAACCGAAATACCCGATCTACTTTCGGCTTGAACGTACCGTCGGCGAGGCGATCGTAGATATAGCGCTTCATCCTTTCAAGCCGTTCCGGCGTCTTGGTTTGCGTCAGAAGATAGAAGGTCAGCGCAACTCCCTTACCTATACCGGACATGGGGTATGACGTCGGCTTGCCGGACAGCATTCCGTAGAGGAAGATGGTTCCCTCGAAGGCGGTGGCCTGCGCGAGCAGATCCACATAATCACCGCCGACAGGATCAAACACGATACGAGCCAGCTTGCCTTTGGTGATCTCGGTGACACAGGCTGGCAGATCTTCCTCCTCAGTCGCGATTACGTAATCTGCACCTAAATCGAGTAACAGCTGCTTCTTGCTGGAAGTTCGGGTAGTGGCAATGGCGACCGCTCCCTGGGCTTTCGTTATCTGGATAGCCGCGAGTCCGACAGAGGAACTCGCCGCCGTGATGAGGACGAAGTCT
>JALHNH010000124.1 GCA_022843625.1 Bryobacter sp.
TGCGAAGTGTCTTTTCCACTCAAATGAGCATTCGCGCTGGACCAGCGAAACTCCTCCGCTGAGGGCACCAATCCAGCCCTCACGGGATTCATCTCGACATAGCGGATCGCACTCCACAAGTGGCTCTCTTCCATCGCGCATGAGAAGAATCGGTTCTGCCACAAATGGCCGCTTCGGATTCGCCGTGCGTTCGAATATTGCGAATATCTACCATGCGTTCGGCGCAAACACACGGCCAGGGAGTTCTCCTCTTCAGGCACCGCAATCAGGTGTATGTGATTGCGCATCAAGCAGTAAGCGAGAATACTGACGCCGGCTTGATGGCTGTACTCCTTCAGCAAATCCAAATAGACACGGCGGTCTCGCTGCGTATGAAAAACAATCTGTCGATCGGTTCCGCGTTGGGTGATGTGGTGGGGAAATCCGGGCAAAACGCGCCGGGCTGTTCGAGGCATACTCTTGTAGAGTGGATGCAGCAAAACTTTTTTCTCTCCATTTCGCGAAAGGTGCAATTCAGACTGTCCCCTACCCCAGACTGTCCCCTACCCCTACCCCTGCCCCATCCGAACTATTCAGGGGCTGCCCTGCCGGGTTATGGCCCATCATCCGCGTCGTAAAGCCATCATTCGCACTAATCATCAAGCCTCGAACTGTGGTTTGCGGGTCATCCCAACGGGTCAATCTGCGGCTCGATCACCCCCCAGTTGATTCAAGCTCGTTACGGTTCGACAAAAGACTGTGAAAACTCAAACTCATGATTCCGTCTTTTGTATTTTGTTGAAGAGCACAAATCCACGTCTTACTTCTTTGTCTAGACAACGTTTTGTCCACTGTGGAACAAGCATTTCCAGTTGAGGATCAGATGAACGCGCCGCCACAAATAGTTGATAGGAAGGTTCAGTTAGATTGGGATTCAGCAAGGCCATTTTCGCCAACAACCATGCAAGGTACACTGATGGACTTAGGGTTGCAAAATATTGCCAAACAACCTCTGTATTTGAAATGGTAATGGCCCTTGATATAGCTTGCGTAACAAAGTCTGTATCAAGTCCACCAAATTCGCCTTTTTGCGCTCTCAAAAGTATTGAAATATATTTATCACCTTCACTCCTTCCCAAAAGGCCCACAAAAGTCAACAAAATGTTGCTCGGAAGGTCTTGCTCTTCTTCAATCAACTGAACTACATATTCCAACACGCAAGATGCAAAATTCTCTTGGATTGGCAAACTCTGGATCCGCGTAGCTTGACCGGGACAATGCTGCTGAATTCTTTGCAAATACTCAAGCTCTAACTCTCCATAAATCATGGTATTATTCCTAAATCTGAAAATATAATGTCGAATCTTCTAACAGCTAAATGGCCATCTTTAACTGCTTGACTTAAGGCTTCACTGAGCTTTGCAGTTGAGGGGACCCAAAGCTCAAATTTCCACCCTGCTGTATTGTTTTTCGAGAACTCAACGTAATCTTGTAGCTGTTTGGTATAAGTAACATAGTTGAAGTTTTTCACTTCAATAAGTGTGTTGTTCGCTAAGTTTGATAAATCAGAGATTCTGTCTCGCCCGCCAACGGTGAAGTTGAATCGCTCAGGAGACGACAATTGGAGAATCCTTCGCACGGCTGTTTCGCCAATTCTCCCCACGATGTTGTTGGTGATTATCGTAGCACCAAGAATTGCACCCGCAAGGGACGGCCTCGTCCAAAACGCTGAAGAAGAGAGCCCACTCTGTTCGCACTCTCCGACCATAATCTCATTCAGGGAACAGGCTTCGGGAGTGGTGCTATGTTGCCAAGGTGGTGCATACACAGGCACTAAATCGCCCGGAGGTGGAGCCTCCAAACTCGGGGTATTCGGGTGGCCCTGGCCACCTGGAAAGGGTTGAATTGGATAGGGAAGAGGTGTGGCTGTGACTGTAATGCTGCAAGGTTGAGTTGGAACACAATCCGCCAAGCCCGTTGGATCGTAGCGACCAATTGGCTCGCTGCGCACGTATGTAAAGCGATTCCATGACGCCGGGTCAGATGGACCTGCACTCGCTTGATAAGGATCGGGGCTATTAAACCGCCCCACCCCACTCGCATACCACCGCTGATCGGCATAATCCAGCCCACTCTTCTCATCCCGCGTATAAGTCGAAAAGCCCTCCCGGTCATCCCCGGCCGTCGACGTCTTACTCTCTCCATACGGATAGTAATTCGACCCATTCCCTTTACTCTGCAACCGGTCCGCCGTAAAGTCGCTCACCAGTCCATTGTTCGAATTCGTAACACTAACCAGCCGCTTCCCAACCACCCGGCCACCATAAAATACATTCTCCTCACTAGCCGTCACCGCAAAATGCTGCAGGTTCGCAGAGAAGCTCAAACAATAAGCTCCCATCTTCTGCCCGCCCGGCGAATAGAGGATCACCTGCTCGGTAGCACCCTCACCATACCCGCTCCAATACCCTTCCTGATCATTCCCTCGACTCGCATAACAAGCCGTCCGCCCGGCACTCCGCCACACCCGCCGGTTATCCGGCGCATAGCGATATTGCTCGGACCCATCCGGTTGCGACACCCCCGAAACCCGGTTCGACAGATCATAATCAAGCATCATCGAGCCACTGCCCTTTGGCATCTGCGTCATGTTGCCATTGGGGTCATAAGAATACCCGGCACTCGAAATCCGGTTCGTATTCCCGTTCACCAGCGTCACGCTCGACGGCCCATTACCCTGCGTCACCGTCTGCGACAAACGATTGCCGAAGCCGTCATACGCCCAGCTCAAGCCCCAACTAGTCCCAGCCGTAGTTGAAGCCGAGATCAGTCTTTCCAGCTCATCGTAGGCGTACACAACGTCTTCTCCAGTAAGCCAGTTCTTCTGTGAAAGGATCTTACCATCATTCGCCGTCGCTGAAAACCGATACTCCACATCGATCAGCGAACCCTTGGTCATCCGCGTCATCTGCCCCAGCATGTTGTAAGTGCGAGACTCGGTCACCCCCAGGTGATTCAAGCTCGTCACGGCTCCAAAAGCATTAAACTGAACACCCGAGATCACGCTCTGCCAGGTGGGATTCTGCTGATTCTCGGTGCCCAGCTTCGTCTGCACAGAGTTAAGCCGCGCCATCGAATCATAACCGTGCGTCACCTGACGTTGGCTCTGGAACAAGCCTTCAAACCGATTCGGATAAGTGACATTCGTGACTTGCCCTTCATTGTTATAAGCCCAGCTCGCAACCAATGAAGCCGATCCAGTAAATCCATTCGCAGTCTTCGTCAGCGTCAGATTCTTCGACAAGATCCGGCCCGCCGAATTGTAAGAATAGGATTCGGTAAACCCGCCCGCTACCGAGCAAGGCACCTCTACGTTAGACCCGTTCAGCATCCAATTCCACTTCACCCGTGTCAGTCTGCCATTGGCCGTTCCGCCACCTTCGTCATAAAAGTAGTCGGTCCGCTGGCAACGATCTTCCGTCCAGACGCTCGACACAAGCGTCAGCTTCCGCATCTGCAAAACCCGCTTGTAGGCATCGTAAGAAAATTCAGTCTTGATCCCCTTTGCATCGGTCTTCGTCGCCGTCGTGCCATCGGCATTATAGGTATAGCTCACAGTCCCATTCTCAGGATTGGTGGCCGACAGCAACCGGCTCTGCGTCGTCGTGTCGTAAGTAAACGTGCGCGTTTGCGTCACCCCATCCCGAGGCATCGAAACGCTCACCAGCTTGCCTGCCACGTTATAGCCATAGCTGGTAGTGTAGGTCCCGCCTCCAGGCCGGGGCTCAGTCACCAGCGTCATCCGCCCAATCGCATCCATCTCGTACTGCTTCCATTTTCCACTCGGCGAGGTCACCTTCACCGTGTTGCCCACATATAAATACGTCGTGGTGCCCGAGCCATTCGGCTGCGCCACACTGAGAGTTCTGCCCAGGCCGTCGTAGGTGTACACAGTCCAGTAAACCGTCCCGCCCGGAGCATAAGGCAACGACACCCGCTTCATCTTGCCCATCGGCGAACACGCGCAAGGCTCATACTCGGTATCCACCGTCGACTTCACTCCACCCGCATCGCCCGTCTCCACCTTCACCGGCCGTCCCACGCCATCGTAATAAGTCTTCGACCATCGCGAATTGATCGAGGCCGTTGAAAAGGCCGGGCTCGTTGAATACGAATACACCGTCTGCGCCCCATCCGCCGAGTTTGTGGTCGACGGCCGCGCATAAGCGTCATAACCAAAGAACTGGCTCGCCCCGTTCCCGCTCGAAACGCTAGTCAGCCCAAGAAAGCCGTTCCAGTTCATCGAACTTCCCAGTGACGAATTGTTATTCGGCGTAATCTGAGTCGGCACCATACTGCCGCCAACTCCTCCATAGGTCACGGATTGCGAAAGCCCCTGCCCGTCGGAACTATTCACTGGCTGCCCAGCCATGTTGTAAGCCATCGACCGCGTCGTATAGCCGTCGTTTGCGCTCGTCATCAGAGCCCGCACTGTCGTCTGCGGATCTTCCCAAAGCCTCACCCCTCCAGGCATCGCTGCCAGTCCCGGATAGCTGTTGTCGTAACCCCAGGTCCCAATAGTAAATCCAACCCCGTTCTCATTGACACTGCAATAGGCAGGCACGCTATAGATCCGGCGTGCCAAAACACCCGCGTTGTTGTAAGCCAAAGGAAAACACCCCTGCCCCCGCAAATGTGTCGTCGGGCTGTTGTAAGCATAAGTGTTAGTGCCCCAGTTATTGCCATAAGCGTCAATCGTCTGCGTCGTCCGTGATTGCTTCTGAGAACTCAAGCCCACATCGATCGTATTCATCACCTCAGAGATATATGGCATCACTGTTGTGGAAGGCCAGATTGCATTCTGGGTCCAGGTATTCTCAACCCGGCTCTTCACCACCCAGCTATCGAGCTCCTCATATTTGGAGCTCAACCCCTGCCTGTAATCCGTCGTAGTAAAGAAACTCCACCGCCGCTGCCCCACACCCGACGGGTCCGCGAGCGTCGTCTCCGAGTGATATTTGAGACTCGAATCCCCACCTGGATGCGTAAATGCATAGTTGACGGTGGCCGCCCCGCTCGCCTTGCGGAAATCCCGGCTCAGCACTTCGCGCATCTGCCGGCTCCCGGCATAGCTCTGGTTGGTGTAATTCCAAAG
>JALHNH010000125.1 GCA_022843625.1 Bryobacter sp.
GGCATTGCTGCCCGTAATGGCGTCATGTTGATCAGCCACTACCGCCACATGATCGAAACCGAGAAGCAATCGTTTGGGCCGGAGTTGATCTTACGCGGCGCCGAGGAGCGTCTGGTGCCTATCCTGATGACCGCCACGGCGACAGCGCTCGCGTTGTTGCCGATCGTGCTTGGCGGCAACGAACCGGGCCATGAAATCGAACATCCGATGGCCGTCGTGATCCTGGGCGGGTTGGCTAGTTCCACGTTCCTCAGCTTGGCGGTCCTTCCCGTCCTGGCTATGCGCTTCGCCCAATATCACTCAAAGGAGAAAGTGTGAACCGCCTCATTCCCGTGATTGCAGCCATCCTCTTGCCCAGTGTCTTGCTTCAAGGGCAGGTGTCCGATAGTCAGCTTCGGGTTGCCGACACGCCAAAGCGCTTCATTAAGGACGAGCTCTCTATTTTTACGAGCCCTTTTCGCAGGAGTAGCTATGACCCGCGGGCAACGAAAAAATACCTGGTTCCCTTCGTGGTTATCACCGCTACGCTGCTTGCGACTGATCGAAAAACTTCCGATGCTTTGCCTAACAGTGCGGACCAGACTCGTTGGAGCGGGCGCGTTTCCCAGTTCGGCGCATGGTATTCGGTTGCCGGTATTTCGGGCGCTACTTTTCTTGCTGGTCAATTGTCGGGAAACAACCATGCCAGGGAGACGGGCTGGCTCGCGTTAGAATCGCTGGGGCATACTCAAGTCGCCACGTTTGCCATCAAGCAGCTAACCAATCGCGAACGGCCGCTGGATCATGATCGCCGTGGTGGCTTTTGGGAGGGCGGGACATCTTTCCCCTCAGGCCATGCCGCGAGTGCCTTCGCGGTGGCAACGGTTTTCGCGTATGAGTATCGGGACCACATCGCAGTGCCGATTACCGCCTATTCACTCGCCAGTCTGGTCGCGGTTTCAAGAGTGGGCGCGCGGAGACACTGGCTTTCGGATGTATTCGCCGGAGGATCGATGGGGTTCATGATCGGCCGCTACACATACCGCCGCCACCACAATTCTGCTTTGCTTGGAGCAAAAGTTTCATGGGTGGATCGGTTGAGCCCGGAAGTGGGCTTGAGCCCCACCGGACCAGCCCTGATTTGGAACATCGGGAACTGAGGATTCAACCTGTTGCTAAAGCGAAAGCGCCGGCAGCAATTTAGACGACGCCAATGATACTTGGCCGCGTGACCGTTTCGTGCAAGAAAATGACCGAAAGCACGACTACGACAACGACGCTCAGCTTGTCGATGGGAGCAGTTTTCGAGACCGACCCGACTTGAAGCGCCCTGAAGAGCGAAGCCTCGAGAGTCCGGCAGCTATTCCTAGCTAGTTGCCCAGCAACTTGCCGCGTTTAGGCATTTAGCAAGAGGAGTTGCGGCATGGATAGAATCCTCGTTTAGGCTATGCCGAGTGCCGAGCTGCAGTCAGGTGTTTAACCTAGGTGGTGACAGGTTTGGTTACACACACCTCGGCAGTGCTGAGTTTCTTTGGAACTGGTGACATCTTGCATCGTGCAATCTCCCTATTGTGGCGGCCGCTTCTGACCTGGTTTTGACTTCGGTTGCTCGTTCAAGTACTGCTCTGCCTTCACACCTGCCTCGTCCACATCGCGTTGATCCACGATGCGGTAGCGGTCAAACATTGCGTCGGTTTCGTGGCCGATAATCCGACGAATAGTGGCTCGCGGGATGCCGGCTCGATCCATATTTCGGACGGCGCTGCGTCGAAGATCATGAAAGTGAAGCCCCTTCACCTCGGCCATTTTGCATGCTGTGGCCCATGCCTTACGAAAGTCCACGATTTTCGATCCCTCTCGGTGAAAGACAAGATCGCAGTCTGGATAGGAATCGTTCCGAAGTGTGAACGCGGCGACCAGGGCGTCCTTCATCTCGCCATAGATCGGAAGTACGCGGGCGACCTTTCCCTTCGTCTGCCGTCGCTCCAGCCAGATCTGCGAGGCCGGGAAGTCCACTTGTTCCCATTTCAGCTTCAACAGCTCGCCAAGGCGGCACCCGACGTGATATCCAGTCACGAAGAGCGGAAACAGATAGGCGGGAAGAGCCTCTTTGAGAGCAATATACTGATGGTGTTCGAGAAATCCACTGCGAACGTTGTCCTCCTCAAGCATCCGGATTTTGGGCACACGAGGTAGTTCCTCGTTGTCCACCGCGAGCTTGAACGCAGCGCGAAGGTGCTCCATTTCCCGATTGATGGCCGAGTCAGCAGCATCCTGCTGGCGGCGGTGACGGATGTACGCGTCAACCTCACGTCTGCCGAAATCTAGGGCCTTGATCGGGCCAAGCAAGGGGATCAAGTGGAGACGCATTCTGGACTCCAACTGCTTCTTGCTGGCGCGTCCTCGCAGCTCATAGTCCGAAAGCAACCCATTCAAGAGGTCAACCACTTTCAGGCGTTTCGAACTGGGCGCCGGGAGTTGATTTAGTTCGACCTCGGCCATCTTCTGACGCAGCACTTCCTCGGCTCGCTTCTTATTCCGCGTCTTGGTGCTCTCAAAGACGGGATAGCGGTCCACGTAGTATTTCATCCACCACATGCGCCCCCTTCGCCAGAGTCCGCCGCTGCCATAGTCACGCTTTCCCATCAATTACCTTCTTTCTAAGCCCGGTTGCGCTTGATCCATGCGTCGAGGTCGACTCGGTCGAACATGACGCGTCCATCCCCTCGAATCGAAGCGAGCTTCCTCCGCTGGACGAGATGCCTAATGGACTTTTCGGTTCGACCGAGATAACGGGCTGCATCAGCGACGGTTAGTAGCCGCGGCGCGATAGCTGAGGGTTGACCTTGGTTGTGGATCGCGCTTCCGATGAATTCCTGAGATTGAAGTGTTCTGGTGGGCATGAGTGATCTCCTTTCGTGGTTACGCGGTCAGCCGTTGACGGCCGCAACGTAGGGAATGCCGAACAGACGGGACCAGGCAGAGAGACAGGCCTGCTGTGCGGTGGGGATGTTGGTGTGCCGAGTCCATGCGGCATTCGAAATACCGACGATGAGGCTGGACTTTTCCAAAGCAGATTGAAGGATGGGCCAAACGAGGAGTTGCTCGTAACAGATAAGGATGGCCAATCTATGCGGACCCACCTGTAAGGTGCCCGGCCCGGTCAGGTTCAGTGGGACGCCGTCAGCAGGGCCAAACGGCTTCCACATCCCGATTGGTATCGGAATGCGTTGGTTGAAGGTGACCGATTGGATGGCTCCGATTGCGATGGCCGAATTCTGGAACTCTTGCGAGTTGGCTATTGGAACGCCGGCGCCAACTAGCGCCGCTCGACGTGAGGCTCGCAGATCTTGGATTGTTGGCGACCAGAACTCTTCCGTGGCCTCAGTCCAACGACGAACCGCGCCCTCCGGGAGAATGACGAGATTCGATTTCGCGAATTGGACGGCCGCCCGCGCCGCCTCTTCTTTTTGGAACTGGTCTGGACTCTCTTTCGTGTTAACGACCTGGATATCGGATGGTGGGGCAGGCGCACTATAGATCAGATTGGCGACGGCCACAACGAAGATCAGAAGGAACGGGCGCGCTGTCCAGACGGTCGGGATCAAGGCAGTAGCGAGGAGCCCGAGGAAGCCCGTGCCGGGAAAAAGGACCCCGGCGGAAGTCAGAGGCGAGGCCCATCCGATTAGTGCAAATGGAGGGATAGCCGAAAGGATCAATGCAGCAGGGCATCGCCAAGGGCTTTTAGAGGAGTCGGGATTCCAGAACGCTGCCCACGGGAGCGCGAGGATCACTGACGCCGCTAACCAAAGGAGCCATCCCTGCGCTGGATTGTTTGGCTCGAACGCCTGCGCAACCGCGACCGATGGGAGTGACGCGGCGAGGTAGTACGCGAGTGCCAGCGCCGTCGCCCGTGGCCGAGTGGATTCGCGAAAGATCATCCACGGAACAAAGACCGTAAGCCCAATCATCGGCATTGGACCACGCCATGCGACCGCGCCGATCAGTGCCGCGAGACTCAAACTGACTAGCCACGAAAGAGCCATAAAGGTCGTAGCCTCCTGCGGATTTGGCTGATCTGGATGGGACCCATGTAGCGCGAGTCGTAGCTGCCGGCGTTGTACGTTGAAGCGACCCACACGGTGCCTTCGCGGACACCGTACATTCCAGTCGGCCAAGCCTTTAGCGGCCTGCCGCTCGCGTCGAAAGGGATTGGATAGGTTTTCGGAAGCAGATGGCCGTTGACGATAATCCCCTCCTCACTCACGATGACCAGGTCGCCGGGCCGAGCTACCACCGGCTTCAACAGCGGGACCGCGCCATCCGGGCAAGCGAACCCACGGGTTCGGTAGCTCCGCGATGCGGATTCGGAGGCGAACGGTTCCGCTGGGCAGAACTCGATCAGTTCAGCCGCGCTGTCGCTTGTCGTCGCATAAAGTCCCAACGGTAGGCTGTAGCTGGTGTTGATTCGGATGCCAAGAGCCATTGCGGCGGCCGAGAGCGCCGAGAGTGTAAACAGCGGTACGCCGAATATGAGGAGAAGCGCCTTATGATGGCCAGACAGAAGCATCGGCTTCGACCTCCTCTACTCCGTTGGCGGATGCTGCCGATGCGTCCTCTCGCTGAGGGGCGTTGTCGGCAGGAGCTTCCTTGGCTGTGCGGGGCTTGGCGATCAAATAGACACTGCGTGCAATGATTTCGTAGACGGTTCTGGGGCTACCATCCTTGGGCGTGAATTTTCGTGTTTGAAGCGTGCCCTCAATAAAGATGTTCTCGCCCTTCTCATAGGTGACAGCGATATCTGCGAGGTCGCCGTAGAAAACGAGGCTGTGCCAGTTCGTATGTTCCTGGGCCTGGTTATTGCGGTCGGTGTAGCGGTAGCCTTCGGCCATGCGGACGTTGGCGACTGGTGTGCCCGAAGGCATATAGCGAACTTGCGGCTTATCGGCGAGGTAGCCCGCCAATTCGATGCG
>JALHNH010000126.1 GCA_022843625.1 Bryobacter sp.
ACATCGTCTTGCCTTCGCGGAAGCTCTTCACAGCCATAGTGATCAGCACCTGGGCACGAGCTCCGGTCTCGACATCCAGCTGCGGCTTCTGTCGCGTTCTCATGCAGCTCAGGAAGTTCCCCACGTGCGTCTGCATCGTGTTGTTTTCCTTCACCGGGATCTTGATCTCGTCCTTGCCTTCAAACTTGGCTTCCAGCTCGGGCACAATAAATTTGCCACGGCTCTTCTCGGCCTTCACCGTGATGAAAGGCGAATAGCCTTCAAACCGGCCATGCTCCACCATCGTCAGTGTGGCACCATGACCACGAATCAGGCCTGGGATATGCTGCGAGTTGGCCATCGAAGCCGAAAGCACCAGCGAGTGGCCCTTCGGATACTCACCGATCAGGCTAAACGTATCGGGTACTTCGCGGTCCGGCTTGGTCGGATCCTCAGGCAGTTTGTCAAATGCATAAATGCCACCGCCAGCCATCACCTTGTGCGGGAATTGTGGCTCGCCCCAGACGATGTTCATCGGCGCTACAACGTGATAGTAAAGGTCGGTTGCGATACCGCCGGAATAATCCCAATACTTGCGGAAGCGGAAGAAACGATCCTGGCCCATGTCCTTCACCCAATCGCGCTTCTGCGAGGGCCCGAGCCACATCTTCCAGTCAATGAAGTTTTCACCCTTGCCGTCGGGGCCAGCTTCCTTGTCGATCGGCCAGTTCCATTCGCCTTCGATGGAATTGCGATGGTAGCTGCCCTGTGAAAGCAGAATCTTGCCCAGCATCCCGTCGGCGATCACCTTACGGGCTTGGGCCCACTGGTCGCCGGAGGTGGTCTGCGAACCAACCTGCAGCACGCGCTTGGTCTCACGCACGGTCTCTGTCAGGCGGCGAGCTTCGTCCACTGTGTGGCACATCGGCTTCTCGAGATAGACGTCCTTGCCCTTGTCCATCGCCTCAAGAGCGATGGTGGCGTGCCAGTGATCGGGGGTTGCAACGATGACGGCATCGACGTCGCTGCGGTTCAGGATCTCGCGGTAATCCAGGGTGCCATCGCACTTGAACTGTTCCTTGGCGCGGGTGACGCGCTTCTGGTAAACGTCGCAAGCGGCGACGATCTGGGCGTTCGATTCACCCTTACCGGCTTTATCGAATTCGCGGGCGACATAGAAGCCGCGGCCACCTGCGCCGATTACGGCGACATTGATTCGGTCATTGGCGCCAACAACGCGGCCCGATGCGGGCTTGGCGGCGGCGAGAGACTTAACGGCGCCAAGTGCGCCAGCGCTCATCAGAAAGTAGCGACGGTTCAGATTGTCGATAGACATACGTGGAGATTAACCTCGTTACATAGTCTATCGGCTGACGGCGTCTAGGTCAAAGAAGGGTCGAGCTTTTTGGTTTCAGAGACTGTCGCATAGCTCGGCTGGAAGGCACTGTACCAGGTGTACAGACACGCAAAATGTGTTCCATACATAATCAGGTTCGCAACCAATGCCATCCATCCTTTGCGTTCACTGAAAGACGCTATGCCGTCTCCGATCACCTGACCTGTCATCATCAATCCGATGCCCGCGCTAAGCAAAAGCACGCGCCGGTCCAGTTGGCGCTTGCGTAACAAAAGTGTCCACCAATAGAGATTCAGCAGAACCATCCAGAAGCTCACCACCTGACGGGTTTGCAGCAGCGTTTTCTTGCTATCCGCCGACCCAAAGTAGTTGTACGCAGAAATCGCAACCAGAAAAGAAATGGCGGCAAGCGGTACTACGATCCGCGGGCTTAGTCCGAGGCTGAGTAAAGTCTTGCGAATCAGTTGGAGCATCAGTGCCAACAAAAGCACGTGCATGAACAAATCAGCCGCCGAGTATACAAGGATGAATGTTTGGTCTACGCTAGCTTTGCCGTCACGGGGAAGATATTCGCGGAATCTTTCGAAAAAATAGCCAGCGGAGGTAAGGAGAAAGAGGACTAGAGAAAAAACAATGGCAAGGGGATAGTCGCGATTGCGCGGATTCAAAAAACGCGACAAAACCAGAGCTTGCACCAAAAGTGCAATCACTGGACCGCATTCAATCAATACTTCGATGAAGAAAAGTTGAAAAGCCACCGATCACTCCATCTTAAGCGTATCGCCAAGCGGAATACGGTGGCTCTCAAAAATTCGTTCTAAAAACAGAACAGCTAGAATCCTAGTCAACGTCGGGCAGGACGATGGGGATGATGTCAACGTCAGGAAGAACGATGGGGATGATGAACATTTTTATTTGCCTCCAGCAAAAGACTTTAGAACCTAAGTTCTACGAATAGAACTTCCGCACTAAGGCGGACACCTTAATTATGCTCAGGTTCCTTCTAAGGGTCAATCTTTTTTTCTGAGAAAAAAGCATAAGGTGAAACACTTAGGGGTAGATCTTCGTCGTTTCTTCTACCAAAATCGTAATATTCTGGGTTTTGATCCCCCATCCCACTCATTTGCAAGATGAAATCGTGGTTCTCCGGCCACTCACAAAAGACGACTTGACAGGTTTGCTGGCTCAGGCGCAGGACGATGAGATGTGGCAGTTTTTCAGGACAGGGAGTCTTCGTTCACCCGAGCGAATGAAAGCCTGGATCGAAGAGGCGATTGAGGCACGGGAGAAAGGTATTGACTATCCTTTTGTGTCAGTACACCGGCAAAGCGGCGAGATTGCCGGCTCCACACGATTTCGGCTGATCGATTCGGCCAACCGCTCGGTCGAGATCGGCGGTACCTGGCTCGGTGCTAAGTTTCGCGGGACGGGGATGAATCGCCACGCCAAGTACCTGCTGCTCCGCTATGCGTTTGAAGAAATGCGCGTAGTCCGGCTGCAGTTTCGTACCGATCTGCGCAACCTGCGCTCGCAGCGTGCCATTGAGCAATTGGGCGCAGTGCGAGAGGGGGTCTTGCGAAAGGATTTCATATACGCCGACGGCTACCAGCGATCCAGTGTTTTCTATTCGATCACTGAAGATGAGTGGCCAGCGCTACGGCTTCGGCTTGTCCGGTAGCTTGCGGAATTCCTCGCGCGAGATCTCACGGCCAATGAAAGCAACCTTCTGAAATGGCCATTTGGCCTGGATCCATGCTTTGACTTCCGAATAGAGACGGTCTTCAAAACCAATCACGAACTGGTTCTCTGTCACCCACATCCGGACGCTGGCATCGTAGCCCTGCTTGTTGCTTGGGCTGATGTAGACGCAACCAAGTTCGCGTGACTCAACCGGATTCAGAACGGCGTAAGTAAACTTGCGGCGTGCCTTAAACCCAGCCGCTTCTCCCTCGACGTCCTTGATGGCTTCGGCCATGGTCAGGCCGGCATGCGGCCACGACGTAGAGAAGGTGAAGGTCTTCTGCAGGTGCTGGATCGAACTCATGTAGGCGGCATAATCCTGGTTTGCGTAGTTTGGCCCAAGGGGCTTTAGCTTGAAGGTCCCCTGAAAGGAGGTGTAGAGTTCAGGAACCTGAAAATCTGCCGGGACAAAGGGCGCGACTGCGGGTTGAGCCAGGAGCAGGGAACTGAGCAGAAGGAAAAGGTACCGTTTCATGATCCGTTCAGTATAGCCAAAATGAAACATTTTTCTCGCGTTTTCCATTTTGGGCCGATACGGTTTCTGAAGGATGTGACTCATGGCTCTCGGCAACTTGTCGATTTCCCGGGTGGATGGGATTAGTCCCGTTCGCCCTCGTAATGCAGAACGCGCAGTAGAACAAAGTGGCGAGAGATCTCGCCCTGACAAAGCCAGGGAAGGCCAGGCCAGTGCTGGAACCCGTGGTGCTGAGCGCACGAAGCTGCGCACACGTCAGAGCGAAGAAGGCTCGCTCACCCTCACCACCGCTGAAGGCGACAAGGTGACCATCTCATTCAGCAACAAGCAGAGCACCAAGGTCGATCAGGCCCGGCTCTATGGCCCCAACGGCAGCTTTGAGGCCACCCGCACCCGTTCCAAAGAAACTTCACAATTATCGGTCAGTCTCGAAGGCGAACTCAGCGAGGCAGAACTGAAAGACATTACCGATCTGGTGTCGAAGTTGTCGAGTGGTCTTGACCGCGCCCGCAGCGGCGACTTTGAGGCGGCGCAAAAGCAAGTTGCTTCTACCGGCAATCTCGGCAGTATCCAAAATTACAGCTTCGCCTATCAGCAGACCTCGGATTACAGCTTCAAATCCAAGCAGCTATCGGTTACGGCTTAGCGGGTAGCACGCCACGCCGCACAGCCTGGTTCCCAAAACTCTTCTTGAGCTGATCCATGGCTACGGCCAGGCGCTGTTCCTTTTCGCGATTCTGGCGCACTGGGCTTGCCTCAAAGAGACTCATCTGTGGGCTTGGTGCGTGTGCGCGTGCCGCACGCAGCCAAAGCGCGCGCAAGCGCACGCGCCGCTCCCAGGTCTGCTGGAGTAGCCCCGGCAAGTAAGCATAAAAGTCTGCCTCAACCGCACTTGGCTCTGGAATTGTGACACTGCGTTCGCTCTCTTCCCGGT
>JALHNH010000127.1 GCA_022843625.1 Bryobacter sp.
CCTCGACCCTTTCTTCTTCGAGGTAACGCAAGCAGTAAAGACGGGGCTCAACACATGCTTTGGGACTGCAAATGAATTCACGGTGGCAATGTCCGCTACCGGTTCGGGTGGGATGGAAACGGCAGTTGCAAACTTCGTCGAACCCGGCTCGAAGTTCCTCATCTTCGCCAGCGGCTACTTCTGCGATCGCTTGACCGACATGGGTAAGCGTCAGGAAGCCACCGTCATCCGCATTGAAAAACCCTGGGGCGAAACCTGGACCCCCGAGGAAGTACGTGAAGCAATCCTTCGCGAGAAGCCCAATACCGTAGCTTACGTTGCCGCCGAAACCTCCACCGGCTGCTGGACTGATGGCAAGGCCATCTGCGATGCAGCACATGAAGTTGGCGCCCTGGTGATCGCCGATTGCGTTACCGCACTGGGTTCGATGCCAATCGAGTTTGACAAGACCGGAATCGACGTTGCTTATAGCTGTTCCCAGAAGGGATTGGGTTGCCCTCCGGGGCTGTCTCCTTTCACGGTGAGCCCGCGTGCTCTCAAGTGGCTGACCGAAGACCGCAAGAGCATCATCCCCACCTGGTACTTCGACATCAAGCTGTTGAGCGAGTATTTCGGTGGTGCCAAGCGTTATCACCACACGGCACCGATCACGGCGTTCTACGCGCTGCATGAAGGACTCAGTGTGATTGCCGATGAAGGCCTCGAGAACCGCTTCGCCCGTCACCGCAAGAACCGCAACGCGTTTGTTGCCGGTATCGAAGCGATGGGGATGGAGATGCACGTAGCTGATGGCCATCGTCTCTGGAACCTGATGACACCGAAGGTGCCGGCAGGAATCAGCGACATGGGAGTGCGCAAGCACCTGATGGACAACTACGGGATCGAGATCGCCGGTGGTTTTGGCGAGCTGGCCGGTAAGGTGTTTCGTATCGGTTTGATGGGCGTTCTGGCTACCGAGAAGGACACGCTGTTCCTGCTTGAGAAGTTCGAAGAGGCCTTTAAGGCTCAGGGCTTCGAACCGAAGGCCAGTGCAGTTGCTGCGGCCAAGGCGGTTTACTTGGCGGCATGATCATTTGGGCGCTGCTGGCGTTGGCCCAATCCACCGAACTCGCATTTCCCTGCCCGTCCGGCATTGGGAATCCCGTTTCTATGGACGATGGCAATGTCACAATGCCCAAACTGATTCGATCAGTTAAACCGGCTATTACCGTTCAGGCACGGAAGGCGGGCATTCCGCCTTCCGTGTTGATCTTGTCAATTGTTGTTCCAGTAGAAGGTCCGCCATGCAGCATTCGTGTTGTAAGTCCAATTGGCTTAGGACTGGATCAAGCAGCGATCGCGGCCGTCCGGCAGTGGGAGTTCAAACCTGCCATACGCGACAGCAAACCAGTTGCCTCAACATGGCAGGTTGAAGTAAGGTTCTTCATCGAAGGCCACTGGGTCGACACAGACGAGGAGAACCGGACTAGATTCAACATCGCTTTGAATGAAATGGCCCAAGGGAATGCAAGAGCTGAACTTGCAGCAGTTAAGAAAATCGAAAAGTTGAGCGACAAAAAATATGCTCCTGCCGAAGCATATTTTGGATTCCTGCTCTATAGCGGCGAGTTCGTTGTACAAGATTATCCTAGGGCAGTAGAGCTGATATCGCGGGCAAACAAGAAAAGTGTTCCGTACGGAATTTTCGCAATGGCCGTCTTGTTGGCCGAGGGCAAAGCACTTCCTGCCAATCCCGATGAGGCGCTCAGGTTGATGAGGGAAGCCTCAGTGGCTGGAGTGCCTGCAGCACAAATGTGGCTGGCAAAATATGCTCTTCGACGTGGAGATCAGGAAATGGCAAAAAGATATTTTAGGCTCTGCGCAGCTACGGCTGAGGTCTGCAAGCAAGACCTGGCGAATCTGAAATAACTACCAGCGAATCTTATCCGGGAAGAACTCCGCAATGAGTTCCTGGTAATACGGCTTCACCAGCTTCTCGTCAGGCTTGGCATGGCCCTTGGAGTAGAGATCGTAGGGGTTGAACTTCTTGACCCACTCCATCATCGAACGGTCCTTGTCATTCAGAAGATGACCATAAGCACCTTCGCGGTGGATCGGGTAGCAGGAGTGATAGCGAATGATGTAGTGTGCTTCTTCCGGCAGATAGTCCTTGATCACGTGATACAAGTACTCGTCGTGACCGTAGCTCAGGTTCACTTTGTCCAAGCCGCAGCCGGGTTCGTAAACACCGCACTCGGTTTGATATTCAGGGATGGAGGAGTCGGGGTTCCAGGCAAAGTAATCGTGGAAGACAATCGACTTGTCCCAGGCGCAGCCGGTTGGGAAGGTGTCGCCCACGACAGCCCACTGGGGCTCGCCGTAGCTGCAAAGCACCTTGCCGCAATCGTGGATCAGGCCGGTCAATTGCATCCACCGGGGATGGCCGTCGGCGCGGATCGCTTCTGCTGTTTGCAGGTTGTGCTCGATCTGGGTGAGATCGGTATCGGGGTCTGAATCATCCACAAGCGTGTTGAGGAATTCCATCATCTCCCAGATGCCATGCTTGCTTTGGTTGAGCGACTCATATTGAGCGCGCTTGGCTTTGGCAAAGGCGTGGGTCTGATGCCGGTGGTTCAGCATATAGAAGTCTTTGACGCCCTGTGGCGAAGACTCGTTGAAGACACGGAAGTCTTCCTGCTTCCGACCTTCCTGGTAGCGTGAGCGGACGTGATCGTCCCACTGATCGATGTTGTCGAGCGGCCCTGCGGAGTTCATTACTTTTATTCTAGATCGACCAGCGCCAGATGTTTGCGCCTACGGTAAAGCCCGCACCAACAGTAACAAAAAGCACGTAGTCACCCTTCTTCAATTTGCCTTGCTCTACGGCATCGCGAGTAGCCAGCGGGATGGTGCCGGCTGTTGTGTTGCCGTATTTGTCGATGTTAATGATGACGCGATCTTCGCCCAGGCCGAGACGTTCGGCGGTGGCCATGATGATGCGCATGTTTGCCTGATGGGGGATCAGCACCTTGATGTCCGAGGGCTGCAGACCAGCTTTGCGAATGACGGCAAGCGAGGCTTCTTCCATTTTGCGAACGGCGTACTTGAAGACGGCCTGGCCTTCCTGCTTCACAAAATGCAGGCGATGGTCGACCGTTTCGTGCGATGAAGGCAGGCGGCTACCACCAGCGGGCATCTTCAATGCTTCGCCGCCCGAGCCGTCGATTTCATTGTGGAAGGCAACATAGCCGTCGCCCTCTTCGAGAAGAAAGGCACCTGCACCGTCGCCGAAAAGAATACAGGTGGCACGGTCGGTGTAGTCAATGATCCGCGACATGGTGTCGGCCCCGATAACCAGAACGCGTTTGTGTGTGCCGCCGCGGATCAGGTTGGCACCTACAGTAAGCCCGTAGACAAACGAAGAACAAGCAGCACTGATGTCGAAACCCCAAGCCCCATGAGCACCGAGACGGTTCTGCACAAGGCAAGCCGTCGAGGGAAAAAACATGTCCGGTGTTACGGTTGAGACGAGGATCGCATCGAGATCGCCAGGGTCCATGCCACGCTGGGCGAGGCACACTTTGGCAGCTTCATAGGCGAGATCGGAGGTAGCTACGTCGGGGGCAGCGATGTGCCTGGTATGAATTCCTGTTCGGGAAAGAATCCACTCGTCATTCGTATCGACCATCTTTTCGAGGTCTTGGTTGGTGAGCACGCCCGGCGGTACGTAGCAGCCGAACGCTGAGATCTTGGCGTTGATCAAGGCAGTGTCTCTTGATATGGTAGCC
>JALHNH010000128.1 GCA_022843625.1 Bryobacter sp.
GTTCCTTACCGGTACTCGCCCTCGATGTGGACGGACCGCTTGCTTTGATGGGGGACCCTGCTTGCTCGGAGGTAATTGAGCGGAGCGTTGACGGTATTCCGGTTATCTTTGAAACTGCTCTTCCAGCGCGATTGCAGCTCCTGTCAACTCATTTCCGGATCATATGGTCGAGTTCGTGGGGCAAACGAGCTAGTGCTAAAATTGCCCCTCTCCTGGGACTGCCAGCAGGTTTGCCCTACATTGACTTCGGCAAATTTCCACGGGCGAGGGCGGGTGTCTCTCACAAACTGCCCGGTCTTAAAGGTTGGCTTAGAAATATGCCTGCAGCGATTGTAGATGACGAAGTTGGCGAGGACCTTATTGCTTGGGCGTCTGAACGTCCTCACACCTTGGTCCTTGAAATCGACCCCCGATTCGGCCTTCAAGACAAACACGTCAATCAATTACTAGAGTTCGCCGGTAGCTTGCGGGCATAGCAAGGGTCTTTGGCCCAGGCTTTCCTTTTTTCCGGCCGCAGGCCGGCCACCCAGCAACCGCCCACCGCCCAGCCGGCCTTCGACCGCAACGCGGCGGGGCCGGCTGGCCTCTCAGCCTTCGGGGTAGCACTCAGCCCCCAAAAGCTCGCGCCTGGCACCCAATGTTTGTTGGCTTGGGCCCCCGCCTCCGGTTGCGCAGCAACCTTTACCGGTAAAGGCGTAGGGCCCAAGCCATGATCAGCTTGCAGCCATGGTCTTTGGCCTGGGCTCCGCTCCGTTCCGGGCGAAGCCCGGCCACCAAACCTCCGCCCCAGCCAAAGGACGGCGCCCGTAGAGCGGTTTCGTGACGGCGGATCGGGTTCTGACGCGACTTGCGCGTTCACAGGAGAGTCGCTGAATGTCCGCTCCGCCTGGTCGGTGGCCGTAAAGGTCAGGACATTCAGTGACCCCGGCCGCCGGGCCGCATACCGCAGTGGTTTAAAGAGCCAGGAATTCGTCTACGGTCAGGCCTGCCTGGCGGACAATGGCGCGCAGAGTGCCTTCGGGGATGTGGCCTCCGTGGTTGCCGATGGTGGTGCGCAATCCGGTCGAGGCCTGGCGCCAGATTTCGTGGCTGCCCTTGGCCTGGCGGTCATAGGCGAAGCCGATTTTTCGAAGCTTCTGGGTGACGTCGCTGTAAGTAAAGCCGGTCAGCCTGCCCATTAAGGAACGCCGACAGCCACGGTCACTTCGGTGGTGGCGGCCAGCATGGCCTGAAAGGCTGCGGGGATAGGGTCGCCGTGCTCCAGGCAAGACTCATAGATCTTGCGAGCCACATCCTGGGCGATCTCGATGGTTTCGGCCATGGTGCGGCCTTGTGCCACCAGGCCGGGCACTTGCTCACTGGTGGCCACGTAGCCGCCTTCTTCGAGCGCTTCCAGGTGGAGTTTGACGAGGGCTTCAGACATGAGACTCCTTCTTAGCGGAACAGAAGGGCCTGTTCCATTCGTTTCTTGGCAAACAAGGCTTGGACAAAGCGGACGACCATCGACTGGTCCTCGGGGTCGAGCTGATAGACCATTTGCACGGCGCTCTGGATTTGGGGATTGTCGGAAGGCCTGGTGGAGGGGCCTGCAAGTTCCTCGAGTGATATCTGGAAGACTTCACTCAGTTGGGCGATAGTCGCCTGCGATGGCTTCATCTTGTCGTGTTCCAGGCGAGTAATGTGGCGGCCATGCACCGAGATCTTGTCGGCCAGTTCTTGCTGAGTCCAGTCACGTTGTTTCCGAAGGTAGGAAATCTTTTCGCCCAGTGTCAGGCCCTCAAGCTTGCTGATCATAGGACCTATCTTAGTCCTTTGTGTTTCTGAGGGCAAGAAGTCGCTTGACGTGCCGCCCAGATCAAACGTAGAATTACACCTGTGAAACGTGCAAAAACAAGTTGCTTCACCTGGACCCACGTAGCTTGGGCCAGGACGCGTCCTAAGTTCCCGGCAATCTTCACTGGAGAGGTCGAACCGTGACTGCCACCGTGGAGCGTCAGGAGCTCGACGGGCTGAAGGCTCGCGTAGACCTCTTGGAGTTATTCCGGTCCGCCGGCCTGGAGCCCAAGAAGCGCGGAAAGAACTGGTTTTGCCGGTGTCCGTTCCACGAGGACACGGAAGCCTCGCTCTCCATCGACCCGGCCAAGCGCTTGTGGAACTGTTTTTCGTGTGAAGCGGGCGGAGACGCGCTGGCCTTTTTACAGCGAAAGGAGAGTCTCGAGTTTTTGCCCGCACTGCAGCGGCTACGCGAGTTGGCCGGGACTTCGCCTACCACCCCCGAGCCGGGCCTGCCATCGCAAAATACGCCGGCGTATCAGCGCAACGACTTGCTGGAGCGCGTCATCGAGCACTACCAGGATTGTTTTAAGAAGACGCCGGCGGCCAAACAATACTGCAACCAGCGTGGGCTGGATAGCCGTGAACTCTGGGATTCTTTCAGGTTCGGCTTCTGCGATGGGTCGCTGGCCCAAAAACTGCCGGCGGAGGGCGGTGTGCGCCAGGCGCTCCAGCAGCTGGGCGTCTTGAACGAGCAGGGCAAGGAGGCGTTTCGGGGCTGCCTGATCGTGCCCCTGAACCATCCGGACCTGGGCTGGGTGGGCCTGTATGGGCGCCGCCTGAACGACCAGGCGCAGGTGAAGCATCAATACTTGCCGGGCCCGCACCAGGGCGTTTTGAACTGGCAGGCGCTGCAGACCAGCGCGACGATGGTGGTGACGGAGAGCGTCCTGGATGCGCTCTCGCTGTGGCGGGCAGGCCACAGGGCGGTGACCTGCGTCTTCGGCGTGCAGGGCGTCCCTGAGCACTTTGCGAGCCTCTTAAAAAACTACAGCGTGCGCCAGGTGACGTTGGTAATGGACGGCGACCGGGCCGGCCAAAAGGCCGCCCAGCGGCTTTCCACGATGTTTTTGGAGGCTGGCCTGGAGTGCTTTGTCGTTGACCTGCCCGAGGATTCCGACCCGAATCGCCTGCTCCAAGAACGCGGGCCCGACGGACTCCTTCAGGCCTTGAAGAACCGGCGGGAAATCTTGGGGGAAACGCCTGCAGAACCGCCTACGTTCCAGGACGGGGACCAGAGCTTCACGGCCACCTTTGGAGACACAAGATATCAGTTGTGGCCGCAGGCGCCTTTTACTACGCGCTTACGCGCCCGGCTGCGGGCCAGCCGGGATCATCGGATGGTCATGGATGTGGTGGATTTTTATGTGGGCCGCTCCCGCAAGGGCATCCTGAACCAACTGATCGCCCAACTGGAATTATCTCGCGTCGACGGAGAGCGTCACCTGCTGACCCTTATGGAACATCTCGAGAAATGGGTGGCCAGCCGGAGGGAGCAAGAACAAGAAGAAACCAGCGAGGCGCCGACGGCGCCAGAGCTGAGCGCGGCGCAGAAAGAAGAAGCCCTGCACTACCTGAAACAGCCGCGCTTGGTGCAGCGCATCTTGAATGACATGGAAGAACTGGGCTACATCGGCGAAGAGAACAGCAAGCTGCTGGGTTATCTGATCAGCGTCTCGCGCAAGCTGGAAAAACCATTGTCTGGCGTGGTGCTGTCGCAGAGCGGAGCGGGCAAGTCCTCGCTGACAGAACTGGTGGAGGTGATGACGCCGCCGGAAGAAGT
>JALHNH010000129.1 GCA_022843625.1 Bryobacter sp.
AATCCCTACTATACGGGCGGTACGGGAATAAATAATGACACCCATGGGAAGCTCGGCCCCCATGACAACGATACCCCGCTCGTGATCGGCCAAGATGGCACGCGCCTTTTTACGGTCAATACTCACAGCAACACAATCGCCGTGTTTGACATACAATCCGACGGTTCGTTACGGCATGTGAAAGGATCACCGTTTTCATCAGAGGGGATCGCCCCCAACAGTCTCTCGGTCAGCCGCAATACATTGCTCGTGTCGAACCGTAATGAGGATTATCACCAAATCGAGGCATTGCGTGGCGCCGCAAAGGCAAGCTATGTCTCTTTCGGAATCGAGGACGGCGGGCGTCTGCGAATGGTCTCAAAGATTGACGTTGAGAACTCGCAGAAGCCCACGCAGGTGTTGATCCCCGCGTCGACCCCCAACATCGCATTCGGGAATGACTTTCAGGTTGACGCCGATTTCGATGGCGACGGTACGAGATCGTTCCTAGCCGGAACACGGCCGAGCGTGCAAGGGCAGTTGCATCTCTTTGAGATCGGGCTCGACAGCCGACTGACCGAACGAAACCTGGTGCAGTTGCCCGAGACGAATGCGGGGTACAAGTACAAGGGAATGGATGGCGTCCCTTCGATGCCCTTGGGCATTTGGACGCATCCGACCGAGCCGCTACTCTACGTCGGATTTGTTACCCGCAATGAACTTGGCGTCTACCGATTCAGCCCGGAAGGGGAGATGAAGTTTCTAGGCGCTGTGGCAAACAGCGGCCAAGATATCTGCTGGGTTCTGCCCAACAAAAAAGGAACTCGCCTCTATACGGTGAACAACCTCCCGCGTAGCGACAAAGATGACAAGGCAGCGACGATAAGCACCTACGACATCTCCGGTGAGCGCGCCGTGAAGCCTGTTGAGATCAGTCGCCTCCAACTGCCAGATCCTGGCGAGTGGTTCATAAACAATCGCATGTTTTCACAGCCTGGGAGCACCGCGTTTCAATGCGGTCTGAATCCAGAAGACACATTTCTCTACGTGATTTGTCAGCGAATCAACCAAACAGACGAAAACAAGAGCGAAGTAGGGAATATTTTGCACAGCCTGAGGCTAGACGGCGAAGGCCTACCATCGGTTGCTCAATCGCGGCACCTCGGCCAAGACGGAGTGTTTTACGGCTCCCGTCCACAAGGTGTCGCGACCGTAGACCGATAGCCAAAGCTAAGCTCTTGAAGTCGACGCCAAGAGTTACTCTCAGGGTGTTGCATTCCAATATAGAACGTAATATATCGATTCCGGGAGTAAGACGCAGGCCCAGGAGGCGTCTAACCAAATGCTCCCGTTAAAAGGAGATTACAAATGTTTTCCAGACCGTTTAGCCACGACCGACATGACCTGGGTTCAGTTCTAACCAATGCTTCGAGACGGCGATATAACCAAACAGCTGTTCGACTTGATCGCCTGCTTCCCGGCAACGGTGCGCCTCTTAGGAGGAGGGTTGCCTCGTAGGCAGGAGCACCCAAAGAAATGCCGGTACGAAAGCATCAGACAAAATGAGCCAACTGAATACAGAACGCAAACGTCGAAACCAATTGGGCAATGAGCCGAACAGAGAGAAGGGTACAATCCCGCCAGCGATGGGAGCTGTTTCTCGATCTGCGCTTCCATTGGGTCTGACAGACCCTTCGATACCGCAACTCCTCGGAACTCATGTCCTTCGATATGGTTTAGTTTTGGTCATCCTCTGGATAGGACTTATGAAGTTTACAGCCTACGAAGCAAGCGGCATACAGCCTCTGGTGGCATCTAGCCCACTAATGGGCTGGATGTACAGCTTCCTTTCCGTTAGAGACTTCTCACGTGGGCTGGGTATCGTAGAAGTCACGATAGCTTTGCTGATTGCTTTGCGGCCATGGTTGCCCTTGGCCTCAGCCGCGGGGAGCGCCGGTGCTATTTTGATGTTTCTCACCACGATCTCCTTTTTGTTCTCCGCACCGGGATGGGAGCCGACCTTGGGAGGTTTCCCCGCCCTCTCTGCCTCTGTGGGGCAGTTCTTAATTAAAGATGTGGTGCTCCTCGGCGCGGCCGTCTGGACCTGTGGAGAAGCTTACGCCGCATCAATGAAAGTGAATCAAGATGAAAACGTCTGACGCCTTCCAAGATCAGATCCGGAAACTCACGCCGGAGCAATACCGGGTGACGCAACAGGGCGGGACCGAGGCCCCCGGCAGTGGTGAGTACCTGGACAACGAAGATCCTGGCATCTACGTCGATGTTGTATCTGGACAACCGCTTTTTGCTTCCTCCAACAAGTTTGACTCCGGCTGCGGCTGGCCTAGTTTTACGAAACCCCTGGAGCCCGACCATGTGAGCGAGTTGCAAGATACATCGTACGGAATGGTCCGCGCCGAGGTGCGATCAGCGCAAGCAGATAGCCACCTCGGTCACGTTTTCGCGGACGGTCCGGCAGATCGCGGTGGATTGCGTTATTGCATCAACTCGGCCTCTTTGCGGTTCATCCCTCTCGACGAGATGGAAGTTGAAGGATATGGCTCCTACATTGCTCAACTGACGGAAGGCCAGTGACAACGGAACGGGCGGTTCCATCTCGCACATCGAGCCGAGGCTTTATTCGACAATCGGGCACCCTCAGAGACACGTAGCCCGCTTAACCTGAATTTCGAAGTTAACTAAGATACGTGCACGCCGAAGATCCGAACCCGGTGAACCCACCAGGCCGTGCGTCAAGCGCTCGAAGGCGCTAAGCACCCGATTGTTCTAAAAGATTAAGAGCGTTCCAAGGAGATTTCGATGCCCAAAGCAGTACGGTTCCACAAACTTGGGGGGCCAGAGGTTCTGAAAATCGAGGAAATCGCCGTGCGTCAACCCCAGAAGGGTGAGGTTGCGATCGCCGTTGCCGCGGTTGGCCTCAATCGCGCTGAAAGCATGTTTTTCCACGGACAATATCTCGAGCAGCCGAAACTGCCATCCGGGCTTGGATATGAAGCTGTAGGAAAGATCACTGCGGTCGGTCAAGATGTGAATCCGTCGCTCATCGGTAGACGGGTGGGCACCATTCCCGGATTCTCGATGAATGATTATCCAGTTCTTGCCGAGAAAGCGATCGTGCCAGCACACGAGATCGCTGAATTACCACCCAAACTCTCCGATGTCGACTGCGCCGCCGTCTGGATGCAGTACACAACAGCCTATGGCGCATTAATAGAGCTCGGAAAGGTTCGCCCCGGAGACTTCGTCCTCATCACGGCGGCGAGTTCCTCTGTCGGACTCGCGGCTATCCAGATAACGAAAGCCCAGGGAGCGGTCGCCATTGCCACTACC
>JALHNH010000130.1 GCA_022843625.1 Bryobacter sp.
CGAATCCAAGTGCGCAAAATGCACCGTAAAACAGCAAGATGGCCCAGCGGGTGAATGTCTCACCCATGCCCAGATAGACCCAAATCCAATCTTGAAACTTCATATAAGCCTCCCAACGATAAGTCCGAGTGCGAAGGCAGCTACGGCGGCCAGGGCAACACGCAGCCACTGCACGTCCTTGCCTGGAGTGCTGCCTTTGCCATTCCGAGCAATTTCTCGAGCCAAGGCCGTGCCGACGCCTTTCTGAAGCCTCTCACCGGCCGCCTCGAATTCACTAGCTGCCCGACGTATCTCATCGGCTACTTCGTGGACAGCGTCCTCAAGCATCAACCGGTTCAGCGTCACGATCACCATGGCGGGATCGGCGGCGTCCAACTTGACGCCGTGCCGCGCTATCGCTTCGGCCATCAGTCGATTGATATCCATGGCGCTAGTGGAACGAAAGCCCATCCAACTGGTCGAACAACTCGCGTTGGATCACTTTGAGCCTCTGGCGCATCATGATCGGGAATCCAGCCGAGTCGATTCCTTCCTGAAGGGTCAGTTTGCGAGTGATCACATCCTCAACGTCCCGCCCAAAGGTGTCTTGATTTCGTCGAGGGATCACGATGGAGCCTAGTACCCGGCTTGCGTTCTCCAGATACACCGGCATCTCATGCAGTTGGCGCCCCTCACGCTCGATGCGACCGAAGTACTCGTTGATCCATAGGACGATATTCTGATCCTCTGACGTCTGTGCGAGCCGGGCAAAGCCGCTGAGGGTATCCGCAAGGGCCTGTCCGCCGGTGATCACACAGTGCACGTAGAGTTTTCGCCCCGAGTCTTTTAGCAAGCCCATCGCGTTGTTTTCGAGCATGTAGTTCCAAAGGGGAATGAACGTCGATGCGCCGTTATCGACGATGAAGGTGCCGGACTGGGTCAGCAGATTCTCCATTAGTCCGTCGAAGGCCCGCTGATCGATGGAACCATCCCGAAGCAATTCCAGCCGGTCCACCTCCAACTCCCGATATTGAGAGAAAGTCTGATTCACCGGGTCGGTGTCGATGCAACGAACCGGAACATTCCTCCGGTGGCGGAAGTATTGGGCAAGGAGCGACGCAACCAAGCTCTTGCCGACTCCTCCCTTGCCCTGAAGCGAGAAGTGAATCTCGCCTTCCAGTTCAACGCCATTCGCCTTCGTTGAAGCCATCTTTCGTCTCCTCATTTCTTTCCGAACAGTTCTTCGTCCGACATCGTCCCGTTGTATTCAAATCCCGGGCGACTCTGGATAATGCGATGCAGATTGGCCAGAGGATCGTTCTCGGCTGATTTCGGCATCCTGATTTCCCCGAGCTTGGGCGGTGCGGTTCTCTCATTTGCCGGACCGGATTTTCGTAAACTCGCAATCGCCCAGCACAGCGTCGAATATGGAATCGACAGCCCGTCCGCATTGAGCCGAGCCTGAACAGCGCGAACCGAGTGCCCGGCATCCAGACAAGCGCGGATCGACGGCCACAGATGGCGTATCAGTCCAATGCGGCGTTTCGGAACTTCGGCAGCGAATTCGGCCAGTTGCGGCAAGTCATCAGTTCTTGGCATCGGCGAGAGGTCTGTCTAAAGAATTACAGGAAGTTCCAACAAAATACAAGCTAGCTTGTACCAGTTCTAAAGAATTCCAAGAATTTCTAACAAGTTCCAAGTTCTTCCAATTCAGCACCGGCTAACCCAGCAGACTGGCCCAAAAGACGTGGTAGTGGAACATAAAGGGGACTGCGGATGGGGTAGCGATTTTGCTTGCTTAACTGCTTTCTTGGCAATATAATAGCTATACTGTCCAAGCTACAGCGCGCTACGGAGGTCATCCGCATGTCAAAGAGCCGAAACTTTAGCATCCTTTTTGATCCAGCCCAGCTTGCCAGCGTGAAGAAGGCGGCACACGCCAAGGGCTTTGAATCTGTCGCGGCATACTTGCGTACCTTGCTTGAGCAGGACGCGGGACGAACGCAGCAGCAAGAGAGTTTGGAGACGGCCGTCGCGGCGAGTCTCGACCGAATGTCCAAAGAGGTCCGCCGGCTCCACAACTCCAACCAAGCCCTATTCGCGCTAACCGACAGCCTAGTCCGCCTATTCCTTACCTGCACGCCCGAGCCCCCGCCTGAGGCGCTCGATGCCACCAAGCGCCGCGCAAAGCTTCGGTATGACCGATTCATGCTTTCGGTCGCGCAGAACATGACGGGAGATTCTAAGGTGGCCTTGATCGATGTACTGATGGGAGCTTCGGATGCCTGAAGAACCAGCAATCAAGCTCCGCCCGCGCAAGCCGAGATTCGTCCGAGACGAGAGCAAGTCTTGGTCCAGCGCCTTCAAAGGCCTGATGCGGATCGCCCGCATGACGAGCAGCCGGAAGTCCGCATCCGGCGCGAACACTGCGGCTCGCCCCCGCAAGGCGCATAAGCAGCGCTGTGCGATCCGAGTCACCTACTCCCCGAACCAGGTACGCGGCCAGTGGGCCGCCCATGGCCGGTACATCGCTCGTGAGAGCGCGAATAGCGAAGGCGTTGGATTCACCGCCGAGGAGGAGAACGTTGCCATTGCGGCAGAACTTGGGGATTGGCAGAAAGCCGGTGATCCGAGGATGTTCAAGATGATCGTCTCTCCAGAATTTGGGGAGAGACTGGATCTCAAGCGGCATAGTCGCGACCTGATGACGCGGCTTGGAAGAGAGCTGAACGTCGAATTGGAATGGGTAGCGGTAGCTCACTTCAACACCGGCCATCCCCATGTCCACGTCGCTTTGCGCGGTGTAACCGCCGCCGGCAATCTCCGCATTCCTCGGGATGTGATCAAACATTCAATTCGAAATCACGCGGAGGACCTTTGCACGGAGCAGCTTGGCTTCCGCACCATCGGCGACGCCATCGAATCCGGACGCAGGGAAATCAATGCCCTAAATGTGACGGGACTCGACCGCGAGCTGGCTCGCAAGATGAGCCCAACTTCGGCGGAATGGGGATCAATTCAGGCG
>JALHNH010000131.1 GCA_022843625.1 Bryobacter sp.
TGGATGTCCGGTCGAAGGCTGCGGCAGCCCCTACCTTACGTACCATCACTTTGATCCGCCCAGACGAGTGAAAGAGCACAACGAACCAGCTGGGATGGTCGCTCTCTGTCGAAAACACCACGATGACGCAGAGGGCGGCGCCTTTACAGACGATCAGCTTCGAGATTTCAAAGCAGAGGGTCTGAAGAAAAATCAACGAATCGAGGGATCTTTCCGATGGCGACGTCAACAACTGCTAATCCACATCGGCAAGACACTCACCTTTGAAGCGACGGTTCCGCTCGCCTTCAATGGTGTCCCGGTTGTTTCCCTTACTCGCGATGACGCTGGCCTGCTTCTGGTCTCGATCAATATGTTGACGACATCGATCATGCCCCGTTTACGGATGTTCGAAAATGACTGGGTTTCTGTTGGAACGCCAATTGATCTAGAAGCTCCTCCGTTCGGTCGAAAGCTGTTTGCAACCTATCCAAATGGAGATCGAATCAAAGTTGAATTCGCAACTGTCGATGACGTAGAGGCGCTGGTGGCGCACCTTCCCAGAATGGCGGGAACGCGAGATTGGGCAAACTCTCTCATGTCGAATGGTGCACCTGACGTTCCGGCGCTGAGCTTCCCCGCAGTGTTGGTCGATATTGAACTCGAACTGCCTGATGCTGGCGTTTCAATAACCTCCAACGGCGTGAAGACCGCACTGAGCGAGATAGGAGACAATTACGGCGTATACGGAACATGCGCTGTAAGTCTAGGCGACCAGCCCGCGCCATTTCCAACAATGTTGAACGCGATCGGCGTCGCCATCGAGCGCCCCAATCTCCGCTTCGCATCAATGAACGACACAGAACTCTGGAACGTCTCGGACCGGCAATTTAGTCGCATGGGGTTTCTTTTGGACGGCTATGAGTTTGAGGAATGCAGTTTCGACCAGTGCTGGTTCGCGCTCCGTGGTCAGTCGTTCAGTCTTAAAGGCAACAAGCTTGGGCAGATGACGCTGATGCCGTCGCCGGAGATTCAGGGCGCGTACAACGTCATCAAAGCCTTGGCCGAAGGTGGGATTCCAACGTTTGTGGCCGCAGCTGAGCGGCTTGGCCAAGCTGCGTCGAAGGGAAAAGCCCCGAAGCTATCGCAGAATGATTGAACCCTTTTTCGCAAGCCAATAGGCGAGTCCGGTGTTAACCAAAATGTTCATCGACGATCCCCGATCGTCCGCGATCTTCTTCAGCTTCTTGTGAAGCGCCCGCGGCAGCGAGATCGTCGTGTCGCGAACCATCTTCTCTTCAACGCTGACAAGTGGAACTGCGGCAAGGTCAACGGATTCAAGCGCTTCGATCGCCATCACAGACAGATCCCCCCGATAACGGATCAGGGTGCGGAGCGCCTCATTCACCCCTTCATTCAAACGTATGGCCAGCTTAATGATGGGCTCTTGCGCAGGCGTAGCCTTCTTCTTCGCTTTCTTGATGGCGGTGGGCTGCTCTAGGCGGACGACGGGTTTCGAGGGGTCGGGCATTTCCGTGGCGTGATTCTCTTGAAAGATTGTACAGGCATTACGGTACCACCTCTCACGCTCTCAGTTCCAGGCCCACCCGTTCTATGTCGTTGCGTCCATTGAACCCGCTACTCGCGACCAGGCCGGTATGGCCCGTCAAAGAGGATGTCGCGATTCACTCGCACATTGAATCGGTACCCGATGGGAACCTTGATTGTCGGCTGAATATTCAGATTTCGCCGCGTCACGTCCGCTCCGAGTTGAGAGAGTTCGCGCCCGACGGCGCTGCCGGTGACCTCGGTGGCTGATGGGTAGCCCAGCAGTCCGCCGCGCCGACTTTGAGAAAGTTGGAAGGAGGCGCTGAACAGACTGGTCATCAGGCCAAATCCGAGGAGCCGTTTGTAGTGGTTGTCCACGTCGTAGCGCAGTCCCGAGTAGCCTTTCGCATCTTGGCCGGACATCCCTTCCAAATTGATCGAGGAGGCATCGGGGTAGATGATGCGGCTCCAGGCAACCTGCAAACCGTTCTGCCCATAGGAAACACGAGAATCATATGAGCCCACCAAACGCGAACCCTGAGGAATCAACAGGTGGTGGCCGGTCGCCGTGTCGTAGACGTTTTCTCGAACGAGCGCTTTGATCTCTCCGGGCAGATCCGAATTCAACGCCTGCTCCAGCACGGCGGGGATGTCCCATCCTGCCTTCAATTCAAAGCGGCTGATAGGAGCGGTTCGAGTCGATTCAAGGTAGTTGCCTTTCTCAGCCTTGCGAGCGGCGGCTAGAAACGCCTCTTTGCGATCCTGCATGTTCTGGGAATCGTAGCTGTCCGCCGAGTTCTCGCCTGTCTCGATGGATAGTTTCGGCAAACCGGATGCAGACCTCGCCTGGCCTGCGGGACCCTGCATCGCTTGCAAGAGATTGGTCATCTGAGCAACATCACCGGCCGGCGTGGGTAGTCCGCTGCGCACCGCCCCACTTTGGCCAGCGCCATTGAATCCGTCTCGCCCAACAGTGGAGGAGTTGATCGCCTCCTGCTCTCGTTCGTACGCGGCAATCAGCCGTTTCTCCTCAAGAGTGGGCTCCCGATATTGTGGGACGTCCGAGGGTACCGAATTGGCACCGGCCGTGTAGTAGATCTGCGGTGGCGGCTGGCCTTTAGAAGTGGCGAGTTGCTCCGGCTCGACCACTAGATTCTCGTTTGCGGAAGGAGGCAAAGCCAAAGTTGGGCGATTGGGCACTTGGGCAGCGACAATCTTGCCGGCATCTGTTGCGGCTGTAATTCCACGAGTCTCGTCTGGCTGAAACCCGACCTGGAACTGCTTTTGACCGCGAGTGTAAACTCCATACCCGAT
>JALHNH010000132.1 GCA_022843625.1 Bryobacter sp.
ATCCGAGAATACGACAACAGTCCTAGTACGTTCAATATTGCTCCAATAAATATTTGCTTTTTGAAACGAAAGTACTATACCTGACTGGCAAAGACGCTTGGATTTGTTTTGGATTCCGAACAGTATCAGATTTACCCTAAGGCTCTGCGGCCGCCGCCTCAGGACAGCCGTGCATTTCGTCGGAGCCCACTATACCTTCGCGGCATTCGAGCCCGCAGAATCGCGGGTTCAATTCGGCTGGTCCGCCATCTGTGCGCCGTACTTTGACCGCTGGCGGAGCATATCCCAGTCATCAGCGATGTCCAAACGAAGAAAACGCATTGGGCCATGGGGGACACCCCATGGCCGCCATGAATTCGGGTGAATCAAGGCACAGCGACAGGGCGAAGGGCTACCTTCAGCTCTGATGAGCAATGTCCTGAGCGAAGAACAAAGGCAATAAGTACTCGCATTGGGCCCCTTCGGTTGGTCGATGCGTCGGATCGAGCAGGAGACGGAGGTTTACCGCAAAACGGTTGCGCGCTACCTTCGCCAAGCCGGAATCGCCGTCAGGAAACCGGGCCGTCCCAGCAAAGAATCGGCTAAACCCGCCATTTCCACTGGCGCAGTGCCCCCGGACTCCAAAGCCGCAAAACGGCCCAGTCCCAGTTTAAGCGAAGTGATCGACGAGGCGCTCGCGTGCGGCCGAAACGCCAAATCCATCTGGCAGGATCTGGTTGACACGCATGGCTTCTCCGGCAGTTATCAAGGCGTCAAGCGCTACGTCCGCCGCCACGCAGGACCACTCGCGCCAGACGCCCGTGCCGTCATTATCACCCCGCACGGGGAAGCCAACTGCCAAACGCGGTCTAGGCAGCCGCGAAACGGCCGGTCCGCCACCTGCTGCCTGGGCACCGGTGCCCCGGAGGTATGGAGATCGCAAACCGCCAAAAGCGATTCCTGCGCGAGATCGATGCCGGCGTGCAGGGCCTGCTCAAGAGCGGGAAAACGGTCGACGATATTCAGAAGATGGGAAGCGGGAAAGCGCTGGAGGCCGCCCTTCGGTTCTCTCCCGAAGCGAAGAATCGGGTTGGTGACGGCTTAGCCGGGCAGGCCGTCGTTGTAGCGGAGGAGATTTCCCAGAAAAAGCCGCACGGAGAGATCTTGGGCGGACTGCCCGCTGAACGGAATCTCCGACTGGGATCGCCAGACTGCACCCGGCAGCAAATCCTTCGACTCGTCCCTCGACTCGACGTTCTATGTACTTCGGTCTGCCGCGGGGACCCGGTCGAGCCCCTCGACGCTGAGCCGAACAGAGCCGAACATACGGCGAGTTCCTGACGGTCGTCAGCCAACATTACGCCTTGCGATGGATGAGGAACAGTCCCCGCCGGCGCTCGTCCGTTGAGCCAGCTTCGGCAGTGAGGGCCATTCGAACCAGATCGATGATCTGTCGTTCCTCGTCAAGTCGCTTCAGACAAACTGGACAGCTCGAGATGTGCCTTAAACCCGTCGTCAAGCCAACGCACATGGGGCGACCCAAAGCCAACTCCTCGATGAACTCCTCGGAAACGTGCAGCAAGGCTGGTTGTGGGCAGAACGACATCGATTACTCCAATTCAGAGAACTACACTCGCGACCGACCCTAAATTGTATCTGAACGGATCTCGTTCGCCAAGTTATAGTACGGCAGAATCGAGTGGGCGTCATCTAGTGCCCAGCCACACCACCCGACTTTGGCACATGCGTTATTGTGCGCGAACTTCGAAATTGTTCTCACTCCCACTGTACTGATTGGTTTGTCGCCGCCGGCGCCTTCATGTAGATTCGACGCGTTGCCGTCTTGCACCATTCTCCGGGCGTTGTATAATCGAAAAACGCTCAATCAGATTCCGTCCCCGCATTCTCTGCCTAGCGCTTAGCCACAAGCCGGAAGAGGTTGAAGCGCTATTCTTGATCGAGGTTTATCAGCGTTGCCTGATTTGCCAAGAGGTTCCGTTAGGGGCCCATCTCAATTGCAGTGGTTCCTCTGGAACGTATGAGGGGGCCAACTCTATGCCAAACCGCTGCGGACTTTCACGAGGCGCTAGGGGAGCTGGTCTGTAAACTTGGCCTTCTTCGATCAAGACTACGTTTGACCGTGCAGCGCCTTAGCGGCAAGTCGTATAGAGAGTGTGTGGATACTGTCTGGCATGCCTCTTCACCTCAAGTTATCCAGAGCCTCCATGAGAATTTGGCGGAAATGGGCATGCGGTTCCCTGCTTTTGAAAAACGTCATTCCTTCGACAGCCTTTTGACCCTACTGAACCAGCTCGATGAACTTCAAGAGAACCAAGATCTTCTCCTGGGCGGCCGCTGGATGGCTGAACAGCACCCTTATCCCAGCTACTCTTCGATCTTCCAGAGACCCGATCAGCAACCTGTAGTGCGCGTTTTCGACCGAGTCTACCTTGACGGCCTAGCAGAGCGCATCGATTTCATCGACGCAGAGCTGCAAGCTATCCATGACTCAGCCGTTGAATTTCGACGTGGTGATCCGCAGGGAGTGGAAGAAATTCGCTGAATTGCCTATTCCGAGGGAATCCGATCAGCGTTCCAATGGCAAACCGATCGCTTTACCGAGACAAAAGCGATCGCTTT
>JALHNH010000133.1 GCA_022843625.1 Bryobacter sp.
GGACCGTTTGATGCGGCCAGAGTGGCATCGATGGCCTTGTCAATGCGCAGTTGGATGAGTTCGGCGATTCGGTGACGACGCCAGGCGACAGAGATGAGTTGCTGGAGCAGTTCGAGCTCAGAGGGGGTGGCGGGCTGGAACTCGTCAATAAAGGACTTTGAGAAATTTTCAAAGACGGCAGCATCTTCGGTTTTAATGATGAAGTTTTTGCTGTATAAACCGTGTTTGAAGGCATTGAGACTGGTTTTGAATTTGCCTTCGCGGGTTCTTGGGCCGGTGCACTTTTTGGCATTGGCGCGGTTAGCGGCGAGGGCGGCTTCGGACATGGTTTTCTTGCGTGGGTGCGGTTCTAGGTGCGGGGCCACGGTTGATGGATCGTTAGCAAATAATTCTTCATTGTTCATGGGTTGTACTCCGGCTTGAAGATGGCATGGGCTGAGAGTGCGATTTGTAAGAGTGGTTGGGTTTTTGTTGAAAACAATAGAGAAATAATTATCGTTTTTTGGTGAACGCATTCCATGAGCACGTACAAGTCCTTCGCTCACAACCCAGGATAAAAATGCCAGCCTCTCGGTGCAAGGGATCCCCACGCTTACGCATGGGGTTTGGCGGAATGTCAATCATCGACAAATCATTGATTCCAATGCTGTTATCGGCAGCACTTTTCGAAGGAACGCATTTTGGCCAAGCGATCTTCGCCGTTTCGTCCCATAGATTCATTTATAGGGTTCTTTTTGTCTTGACCGGGGGAACGAATATCACTAAAGATTGCTTAAATATGAAAATCTCCAATTCATGGATTTGTCTTATTGCCTGCACTTTATGCATGAATGGGCAGATATTACGGGTTCCCGATGAGGCTTTGGGGGAGCGGATTGTGGTGGTGGTTCCGATGGTGGGTACGGGGACGGTGGAGGATCCGGTGCGGCCGAAGTATGCTCCTGTTGCGATGTCGTTTGATTTGCGAGAAAAGTTGCGCAGGGAGGGTAAGCTTGAGCCGTTGCGCGAGAAGAGCGATGACGAAAAGATTGCAGAAGAGAAGCTTCGGATTGGGGCTTACAGCTATGTGATGGCTGATGACGGGAAGCGGGCGATTGTTGAATTTGTAGCGCGGGACCGGGCGGCGTTTGCCGAGATTTTGAAGGATGCGACGGTGCGCGTGGTGGATAAGGGGAAGTTGGCCGATGCGGCTGAGCTGGAAGAGTTTCGGAAAGTGAAGAAGGATTTCGAGCCGGCACAGTTACGGACGGCTGGGTACTAAAGGGGGGCTTATGCTGAACCGAATTGGACTTTGCATTGCTCTGAGCGCGGTGGCGGGGTTTGGGCAGTATAGCTGGCACACAACGACTACGACGTTTCCGCCCAGTGAGCCACCGTGGCAATATTTGGGCAATTTTTATTACGGCTATCCAGGCTATCTAAGCAACACAAATGGCGCAGAGGTTCGGACTGTTGTGATCCGCACGGCAAACGGTAGCAATCAATGGGCATATGAATTGATGCTTGGTTGGTACAACGACTACGATTACGACACTGGTTACGATCGTTGGACTGGTTATCTCGTTCGCTTTTATGAAAATCCACCCTACTATCCGATGAGGGCGACAATCATTCGAAAGCACTGGAATGGAGCCGAGACGCAGTTGGCAATGTACACCATGAGCAGTATTGCGCATGGTACTGTGCTGAGTGCAAGCATCAGGGCGTCGGACGGGCCTAACGGAGATGGTGCGGGTATTCATATTCGGGCCGGAAACCAGGCCATCTATCATCGAGCCACAAACCTAAGCGTTGGATCGAGGAGTGGTATCCGGTCTTTGTTTTCAGACTGGAATGAATCCTACAGCGACGCACGAGTTGGAGTTCTTGAGACAACCGCACCCAGCCAGGTTAGCGGTCTGACGAGTTCCATTTCAAATGGGATTCTTACCGCAAATTGGAATTCAAGTGCCGACGATAGCAATGGAATCGGATGGGTTCGCTATGAGATCTTGAGAGGAACTCAGAGTCTTGGAACAACAAACCTGACTACCTGGGCGATGCCGATTCAGCCAGGCGAGAGTTTCACGTTGAACGTGAAGAGTTATGACGGCCATCGCAACTTTGCACCGGCAACTGGAATTGCTGTGGCTTCGCCGCCGGCCTCGAGCGGGCTGGTGGATGATTCGCGGCGGGTTGGGATTCATGCGCAGAGTGCGCAGTGGGGCGCGATGGGGGAATCGATCGATATGCGGTCGATGAATTTGAACTATACGGTGCCGTTGCTCAAAGCACAGGGGCGGGCTGGGGTTGGCTTGGGGCTGGGGCTCAATTACAACTCGCAGAACTGGCGCAAAGAAGGCTCGACTGTGAGCAAGGTGGGGGCTGATGTTGGCTACGGATTTGGCTGGAAGCTGCTGGCCGGGAGCATCATTCCGGTTTACTCGAACCCGACCACTTTGAGTTACTACATCTTTACCGATTCAACTGGAGCTGAGTACAAGCTGGATGTGAACACGGGCAATGTGTGGAGTGGAACGCAGGGAGTCTATGTCTGGTTCGATGCCAATACTTACAGACTGCATTTTGCCGATGGGAG